>NZ_JBHMET010000103.1:0-8540 GCF_042430365.1 Bradyrhizobium erythrophlei | reverse complement strand
CAACACTCGTGACGATCGCGACGCGCCCCTCAATCGGGTGAGACGGGCGGATTCATACACCGATTTTAGTTTCTTAAAAACAGAAATATTTCTGCGCGGGAGGCTGGACATCGGCTAATACATGTGAAGCAAATTTGAGTTGCCCGTCGGGCAGGGGCCCGGCGAGAGTGAATGAGAGCACCGTCGACAACCTTTGCTCCGGATCGTCCCCAGGGTGCTTGCTGTGCAACGCGCAACTGACAGGTGGGCTGCCATGGACACGATCAGATTGCCGACATCGTTGAGGATCGCCTTGGTCGCCGGGGTCGTACTCTTGATCGGAAGCGCCGGCGTTATCGGGTATCGGTGGTACGTCCGCCCGACGACGCTGACCGTTGCGGTGGGGTCGATCGACGGCGAAGCGACCAAGCTGGTTTCCGCGATTGCCAGCAAGCTTGCCCAGTCTGCGGGGCCGGTGCGCCTCAACCTCGTTCAGACGCCCGGTCCGCTTGAGGCTGCCAACACCTTCGCATCTGGAAAGGTCGACCTTGCGGTAGTCCGTGGCGACGTCGGCGATCTTTCGCAAGCCCAGGCCGTCATGGTGCTGGCGCATGCCGTTGTCTTGCTGGTCGCGTCGCCGGGGACCGCGATATCGGATGTGACGGAATTGAAGCGCGCCACGATCGGCGTGCTCGGCGGCGAGGCCAACGATAAGGTCATCAAAGTCCTGACCGACGAATACGACCTGACGCGTGCCGGCGTATCGTTCAAGGCCCTCAGCTCCGCCGACGCGAGGCATGCTCTCGACGCAAAGGAGGTGCGGGCGATCATGCTGATCATACCGCTGGCGGAGAAATATCTGTCGCAGTTGCGTGGCCTGTTCCCACACAATGCGCGAAACGGCCCCGTGATGATCGCCGTGGAGTCCGCGGGCGCGATCGCGGAGAAGGAACGGGCCTATGAAAGCTTCGACGTGCCGAAAGGGACCCTGCGTGGCTCTCCGCCAATTCCGGCGGAGGACCTGACAACGCTCAGGACGTCGTTCTACCTGGTAGCCCAGAAGAAGCTCGGCGCGGACCTGATCGGCGATTTGGCGCAGTCCGTCATGAATGCGCGCAGGGACTTGCTTGCGGAGTTGCCCATGCTGGCGCAGATCGCAGCGCCGGACACCGCGGCGGACGCTTACCTGCCCGTGCATCCGGGAGCGGCAGCGTTCTACGACGGCACGCGGGAGAGCTTTCTCGACAAATGGGGCAACGCGATCTTTCTCGCGCCGATGATTGCTGGTGGACTGGCGTCGGTATTGGCGGCGGCCTGGAAATTCATTCGTCCCGCCGAAGCGAAAACGAGGCAGGAGACGCTCGATGCGCTTTACGCGCTCGGGCCTCGCATCAGGGAAACCAGGCGGGCATCAGAGCTGGACGAGATCGAGTGCGAAATCGATAGGGTGCTTCGTGCCCAACGAAGCCGTGCTGTCGAGGGCGACAGAGCCGAGCGCGACGTCACCGCCGTGAACGTCGCCGCCCATCGCCTTGAGAACCTGATCCACGACCGCCGCATCCATCTTGCGTCGCAACAAGCCGGCGATTTCTGAAGCTGAAGCGGCCGCTTTCCTTGATCTCGATCAAAGAGCTACGATGGCCGGGACCGATGCTGGCGGTCACCATTGTCGATGGAGGTAGCGATGTTTCGTTCGGGCAAGATCCTGCTCGCACTAGCGCTGTTTTCGGCGATCCCCATTGCCGCGCTGGCGCAAGCCGCCGACAAGCCGCCGGCCGAGATCAGTCAAACGCGACCGGCCGGTCAGGCACAGCCGGCTGACCAACTGCTGAAGCCCGAGCAGCTGGAAGCGCTCCTTGCACCGATTGCGCTCTATCCGGACACGCTGCTGGCGAACGTGTTGGCCGCGGCGACCTATCCACTCGAGGTGGTGCAGGCCGACCGTTGGCTGAGCGCGCGCAAGAGCTTGAAAGGCGACGCACTCAAGGCTGAAGTCGACAAGCAATCCTGGGACGATAGCGTGAAGGCGCTGGCCAGCACCGCGGCGGTGCTCTCGATGATGAGCGACAAGATCGACTGGACCAAGAATCTCGGCGACGCGGTGCTCGCCCAACAACCCGACGTGATGGACGCGATCCAGCGGCTGCGCACAAAGGCGCAGGCCAACAACAAGCTGGTGACGACGAAGCAGCAGAAGGTCAGCGTCCAGACTCAGGAAAGCAAGCAGGTCATCGTCATCGAGCAGACGGATCCGAACACGATGTACGTGCCCTATTACGATCCCGCGACGGTCTACGGCTCGTGGCCCTATGCAGACTATCCGCCGTACTACTTCGGCTATCCGTCCTATATCGGCGCCGGCGTGATCGCGGCGGGCCTTGCTTTCGGTACCGCTTGGGCGATCGGGCGATGGGGCAATTATTGGGGCGGCGGTTTCAACTGGGGCAACCGCAACCTCTACGTCAACCATTACAATCGCATCAACAACATCGGAAACAGCTGGCAGCACAATCCGGCGCACCGGCAGGGCGTCCGCTACAGCAACACCAACGTTCAGCAGCGCTTCGGCAACAACAATCTGAAGGCAGGCAGCGGTAACCGGATGGATTTCCGTGGTCGGGAAGGACAGCAGGTGCTGCGTCCCGGACAGGATCGGCCCGGAGGCGGCGACCGCGCTGGTGCAGGAGATCGTGCGGGAGATCGTGGCGGCGACCGCGCGGCCTCGCGTGATCGGCCTGGCGCCGACCGCGGCGATCGTCTGGGCACGGCTGACCGGGCCAAGGGCGGTGGTGATCGCGCGAAGGGCGGTGGCGGCGATCGCGCCAAGGCCGCCAACCGCAGCCGTGAGGCCGCGCGCGGTGGCGGTGGTCGGGATAATGCGTTCAGGAACGTGTCATCAGGCAAAGCCGCGAACCTGCAATCCGCGCGCGGGCAGATGAGCATGGCCGGGCGCGGCGGTGGCGCCAGTTTCGCTGGTCGCGGCGGCGGCGGTGGTGGATTCCGTGGCGGGGGCGGTGGTGGCTTCCGCGGCGGCGGAGGCGGCAGGCGTTCGGACATCGCGCTGAAGCACGACATCGAGCTCCTCGGCCATCTCGCCAACGGCCTCGGCTACTACCGCTTCAGCTATCTCGGCAGCAGCAAGGCCTATGTCGGCGTGATAGCGCAGGAGGTCGCGCAGGTGATGCCGCAAGCCGTGACGCGTGGCAGCGACGGTTATCTCAGGGTCTACTACGACAAGCTCGGCCTCAAGCTGCGCAGCTACAGTGATTGGCTCGCTGCCGGAGCGCAAATCCCGGCCCGATCGGAGGTGTCGCGATGAGCGGTTTTTCGATGTTCCGATTGAGCCGCGTTGCGTCCGTCGGCATCGCCGCAGCCACAGCCATGGCGGTGCTGATCTCCTTGGCCGAGGCGCAACAGGCCTATCCAAATCCCGAGGACGCCGCGGCGGCGCTGGCTGCCGCCGTGAAGACCGGCGAGAAGCAGGCAATCCTTAAGGTGCTGGGCCGCGGCGCCGAAGACATCATCGAGTCCGGCGACGAGGTCGCTGATGCCGAGACGCGCCAGACCTTCCTTTCGGCCTACGACGCGAGGCATTCCATCAAGGCGGAAGGAAACAAGAAGGCCACGCTCATCCTCGGCGCGGACGACTTCCCGTTCCCGATCCCGCTGGTCAACAACAGGGACGGCTGGGAGTTTGATACGGCCGCAGGCCGCCGCGAAATCCTCTACCGCCGCATCGGCCGCAATGAGCTCGATGCGATCCAGACCTGTCTCGCCTACGTCGATGCCCAGAACGAATATGCCGACAAGGATCGCACCGGCGAGGGGGCGGGCGTCTACGCACAGCGCATCGTCAGCAGTCACGGAAAGAAGGATGGTCTGTTCTGGCGCGACGATCGCGATCCGAGTCCGCTCGGCGAACTCGCCGCGCAGGCATCCGCGGAAGGCTACAAGGTCGGAGAGCAGAATGCGCCGTATCACGGCTACTACTACCGGATCCTGAAAGCACAGGGATCCGACGCCCCCGGCGGCGCGCTGAATTATGTCGTGAAGGGAAAGATGATCGGCGGTTTTGCGCTGATCGCCTACCCCGCCGAATACGGCAATTCAGGCGTCATGACCTTCATGGTCAATCACTCCGGCACGGTTTACCAGAAGGACCTCGGTCCGCGCACCGAGATCATCGCAAAGCGCATCATCGTCTTCGATCCCGATCAGACCTGGAAGAAGGTCGACGTGACCAATCCTTGACAGAGCGGAACAACGATCATGCTGAAACTCGCGCTGCGCCTCATCGTGCTCCCGATATTCGCCGTGACGTTCTCGTCTTCGTCCTTTGCGCAAGCGACCGGCCACGTCCAGGTCAAATTCGTGAAGGCGGCCTTGTTGGTCGGCGGCGGTGGAGGCAGCGGCGTCCTGACCTTGCGGGGACGCCACTATCCCTTCATCGTGTCCGGCTTCAGCCTTGGCGTGGCAGCCGGCGCCTCGACGAGCTGGCTCGAAGGCAGTGCGTCAGGCATTAGGCAGGCCAGCGACTTCGCTGGCAGCTATACGGCGGTGGGGGCCGGCGGAGCTTTCGTCGGCGGTGCCGGCGGCATCAACCTGCGAAATGAAAACGGCGTCGTACTCAATCTCAAGGGTCCAAAAGCAGGACTGGAATTTGCCGCCAACGTCAGCGGGCTCACGATTTCGCTCAAGTGAGCAAGGTGGGGCGAGATTGCTTTCATCGATACGTACCGCTTGCGGCAGCGACTTTGCATCTGCTGAGGTTCACCTGCGACGCACCGAAGCGCCCTCCACAAGGACCTCCCATGGCGTGACGCGTGTCGCGGTGATGCGGGAAGGCGTCCCGCCTCAGGAGGCTGTCGCCGAGCGGCGGTAGATCTCGATCAGCGATTGGCCGGCGTTCTCGATGTGACGGCGCAGCAGGTCGGCGGCCTTGTCGAACTCGCGCGCCGAGCACAGCTCGAGAATTTCGCTGTGCTCCATGTCGGCCCGCGCCACGTCGCCGCTGACGGAAAGCTGCAGCCGGGTCGGGCGGTCGCAGTCCTGCAGCAGCGACGAGACGATGGCGTAGGAGCGCGGCCGCCCGCAATGTTTCAGCAGCGCGAGATGGAAGCGGCGGTTGAGCTCGCCCCACTCGGCGACGCGGCCGTGGTCGAGCGCCACGCTGTATTCGTCCTTGAGGCTGCGCAGCTCCTGATAGTCCTGCGCGGTGAACTTGCGCGCCGACAGCAGTAGCAATTGCGGCTCGAGCGACGTGCGCAGCTGGAAGACGTCCGCGATCTCGTCGACCGAGAGGCTGGAAACGATGGCGCCGCGATGCGGCATGATCTTCACGAGGCCGCTGGCTTCGAGCTGTAGCAGCGCCTCCCGCACCGGGATGCGGCTGACGGCGAACTCCTCGGCGAGCACGTCCTGGCGCAGCTGCTCGCCAGGCAGCAGCGCCCCGCTCAGAATCCGCTCCCGCAGGGCGTCGGTCACCGCGCCTGCGATCGTCTTGTGCGGGATCGCCCGTCTGGGCTGCGACGTCGTGTCGTCGGACAAAATCTGAGCTTCCTTTCCTTATCCTCTGGATATTTTATACAAAAATGTAGCAGGCGCCAAGCCGCTGCGCCGGGCGCTTTCGAGAAATCCCCTTATTTTTAAAAGAGATGATTGCGTTTCTAGCGCTGCCTGTTTCAGGGCAGGCGGCCATTTGACAATTTTGGATATTTTATACAATATACACGAAACGAGGGGATGATGCTGTGTCCGACTACGCGTTGGAAACATTTGGCCTGACCAAGTCGTTCGGCGGCTTTGTCGCGGTCAACAACGTGGACCTCAGGGTCCGCCGCCACGCCATTCATGCGCTGATCGGGCCGAACGGCGCCGGCAAGACCACGTGCTTCAACCTGCTCACCAAGTTTCACCTGCCGACCGGCGGGCGGATCGTCTATGAGGGCGAGGACATCACGCGCGAGGCCGCCGCAGCCACTGCGCGGCGCGGGCTGGTCCGCTCGTTCCAGATCTCGGCGACGTTTCCGCACTTCACCGCACTCGAGAATGTGCGGATCGGCCTGCAGCGGCGCCTCGGCACCTATTTCCAGTTCTGGACCTCGGCGCGAACGCTGACCGCGCTCGACCGCGAGGCGCTGCAACTGCTCGACGACGTCGGGCTCGCGGACGCCGCCCATGTCCATGCCCGCGACCTGTCCTATGGCCGCAAGCGCACGCTGGAAATCGCGACCACGCTGGCGCTCGACCCGCCGTTCCTGCTGCTCGACGAGCCGACACAGGGCATGGCGATCGACGACGTCGACCGCATCAAGCGCCTGATCAAACGCATTGCCGCGGGCCGCACCATCCTGATGGTCGAGCACAACATGTCTGTTGTCGCCGACATCTGCGACACCATCACCGTGCTGCAGCGGGGCGAGATCCTCGCCGAGGGCTGTTATGCGGACGTTTCCGCCGATGCGGCGGTCCGCGCTGCCTATCTCGGAGGTGGCCATGCCTGAGGCATCGATCGTGCTCGAAGCGCGCGGCCTGCAGGCCTGGTACGGCGAATCCCACGTGCTGCACGGCGTCGACCTCGAGGTGCGCCAGGGCGAATGCGTCACGCTGATCGGCCGCAACGGCGCCGGGCGCACCACCACGCTGAAGGCCATTCTCGGCCTGACCGACCGGCGCAGCGGCTCGGTGCGGGTCAATGGCCGCGAGGTGATCAATCTGCCACCGCACCGTGTGGCGCGGCTCGGCCTCGGCTACTGCCCGGAGGAGCGCGGCATCTACCGCACGCTGACCACCGCGGAAAACCTCACGCTGCTGCCGAGGCTCGGGGCCGAGGGGCTGGCGAGCGAGGAAGTGCTGCAGATGTTCCCCAACCTGCGCGAACGCGCGCTAAGCTATGGCGGCCAGCTCTCCGGCGGCGAGCAGCAGATGCTGGCGATCGGCCGCATCCTCACCACCGGCGCGCGCATCCTGCTGCTCGACGAGATCACCGAGGGGCTCGCCCCCGTCATCGTCGAGGCGCTGCGCGACGCGGTGGTCGCGCTGAAGCGGCGCGGCTTCACAATCGTGCTGGTCGAGCAGAATTTCCATTTCGCGCGCGATCTCGCCGATCGCCACTACGTCGTCGAGCACGGCCGCGTGGTGGCGGAGATCGCGGCCCGCGACGTGGCGGCGCAAGAAGACAAAGTCAGCAAATTCCTGGGCGTCTAGGCCCCATCACAGGAGTCGAGCGATGAAGAAGCGTTTGAAGTGCCTTGCCCTGTCCGTATCCGCCGCGCTGCTCGCGGGGCCGGCGGCGCACGCCGCGGACAAGATCAGCGACGGGGTGGTCAAGATCGGCATCCTCAATGATCTGTCCGGCATCTATTCGGACTTCACCGGCCGCGGCTCGGCGGCGGCGGCGCAGATCGCCATCGACGAGATCGGCGGCAAGGTGCTCGGCGCGCCGGTCGAGCTGGTCGCCGCCGACCACCAGAACAAGCCGGATATCGCCGCCAACCTCGCGCGCGAGTGGTTCGACCAGGGCAAGGTCGACATGATCGCCGATTTCCCGACGTCCTCCACCGCGCTCGCGGTGATGGAGATCGCCAGGCAGAAGCAGCGTGTCACCATCCTGTCGGCCGGTGTCGCCATGGCCGCGATCAACGAGAAGTGCTCGCCGCTCAGTGCACAGTGGATGGTCAACACCTACGCGCTCGCCGCGGGCACCGCCAAGGCACTGCTGAAGGAAGGGCGCAAGAGCTGGTACTTCGTCACCGCGGACTACACCTTCGGCCATTCGCTGGAGAGCGACGCCGCCGCCATGGTGACCGCCGAGGGCGGCAAGGTGCTGGGATCCTCGCGCCATCCGTTCCCCGGCGGCGACTTCTCCTCCTTCATGCTGAAGGCGCAAGGCTCCGGCGCCGAGGTGATCGCGCTGGCGAATGCCGGCAGCGACACCGTCAACGCGGTCAAGCAGGCCGCCGAGTTCGGCATCGGCCGCACCGACAAGCAGATCATCGCGCCGCTGCTCGCCTACATCACCGACGTCAAGAGCCTCGGCCTGCAGAAGGCGCAGGACATGTACCTGACGGAAGCCTTTTATTGGGACTTCGACGACCGCTCGCGCGCCTTCGCCCAGCGCTACTTTGAGCGCATGAAGCGGATGCCGAGCGCTTCGCAGGCGGCGATCTATTCGGCGACGCTGAACTACCTCAAGGCGATCGAGGCCACCGGCACCGACGAGGCCAACGCCGTGATGGACAAGCTGCGCAGCATGACCATCGACGATGCGGTGATCCGCAACGGCCATCTGCGCGCCGACGGGGCGCTCGTGCACGACCTCCTGCTGCTGCAGGTCAAGAAGCCGGCCGAATCCAAGGGCGACTGGGACTACTACAAGGTCAAGGCCGTGCTGAAGGGCGACGATGTGTTCCCCAAACCCTCGAGCGCCTGTCCGCTCAACGCCAAGGACTGAAACAAAGGACTGGGACAAGGGCTGAGATACGACTGCGCCCCCGGGCGACCGCAGGGGAATCGCATGTGGGCGTCTGCAAGTAGTTGCCAAATCGGAAGAAAGGGATTCT
>NZ_JBHMET010000102.1:0-23353 GCF_042430365.1 Bradyrhizobium erythrophlei | reverse complement strand
TTTTTGTTGCACGGGACCCATGGGTGCGATCGGCACCCGGCTTTCCCTGCGCCCTCTGCTCTTAGAGGGTGGAACGAGACGCAAAGCTCGGGCGAAACGCGTCGCGAGAATGCGGACTTGTATTCCTTCAATTGTCATGCCCCGCGCATGCGGGGCATCCAGTACGCCGCGGCCTCTCGACTCAAGCGCTGACGCCTCTGGAATACTGGATCACCCGCATGCGCGGGTGATGACACCGCGAATGGGCTGTTTGATATGTGAATCCGAAATCTCACCCCCCGTCATTGCGAGCGGAGCGAAGCAATCCATGTCCCCACTTGCGGAGGTATGGATTGCTTCGTCGCTTCAGCGCAAAATTGCTTTGCAATTTTGTCGCGAGCTCCTCGCAATGACGCCGGAGAGAGCGATCGCTGCACCCGCGATTAACCCTACCGCCAACAATCGTCTCGTTCCATCGGCGCGTTCACCATGCTGTGCCGCATTTTCGCGCTACGTAACGAGCGCGAACGCCACCGCTCGCATCTTCAGCGAGGGCCATCCATCATGGACGTCAACCGCCGCCATCTCATCGGAGCATCCGTCGGCGTCGCCGGCGCGCTTGCCATGTCGCCTGACGCCGCGCGCGCTGCGCCGTCGGTTGCCGCGCTCGGCCGCGACGTCACGCAGTATGGCGTCCGCCCCGGCAGCCCCGAGGATCAGACGCGGAATTTGCAGCGCGCGATCGATGACGCCGCGCGCGCGCAGGTGCCGCTGGTGCTGCCGCCCGGCGTCTACCGCACCGGACCGCTCCGCCTCGCGGCAGGCAGCCAGCTGATCGGCGTGCGCGGCGCGACCAGGCTCGCGTTCAACGGCGGCATGTCGCTGTTGTCGGGCGAAGGCGCCGGCGGCATCGGCCTCACCGGCATCACCTTCGACGGCGGCAAGATCCCGCTGCCGACACGGCGCGGCCTCGTGCATTGCCTGTCCGGCCGCGACATCCGCATCACCGACTGCGAGTTCGCCGGCAGCGGCGGCGCCGGCATCTGGTTCGAGCAGGTGTCGGGCGACGTCAGCAACAACATCTTCACCGACATCGCGACCACCGCGCTGGTGTCATTCGATGCGCTCGGGCTACTGGTCTCGCGCAACACCATCAAGGGCACCAACGACAACGGCATCGAGATCCTGCGCACCGCGATCGGGGACGACGGCTCGATCGTCGCCGACAACCGCATCGAGGACATCAAAGCCGGCCCCGGCGGCTCCGGGCAGTACGGCAACGCCATCAACGCCTTCCGCGCCGGCAACGTGATCGTGCGCGGCAACCGCATCAGGAATTGCGACTACTCGGCGGTGCGCGGCAACTCGGCCTCCAACATCCACATCACCGACAACAGCGTCAGCAATGTCCGCGAGGTCGCGCTGTACTCGGAATTCTCGTTCGAGGGCGCCCTCATCGCCAGCAACACCGTCGACGGCGCCGCCGTCGGCGTCTCAGTCTGCAATTTCAACCAGGGCGGCCGCATCGCGGTGGTCCAGGGCAACATCATCCGCAATTTGATCCCGAAGCGGCCGATCGGCACCGCGCCCGACGACGATGCCGGCGTCGGCATCTATATCGAGGCCGATTCCGCCGTCACCGGCAATGTGATCGAGAACGCGCCGTCGTTCGGCATCGTCGCCGGCTGGGGCAAGTATCTGCGCGACGTCGCCATCACCGGCAACGTGATCCGCAACGCCTTTGTCGGCGTCGGCGTCTCGGTCGTGCCGGGCGCCGGCACGGCGCTGATCAACAACAACATGATCTCGGAGACGCCGCGCGGCGCCGTGGTCGGGCTCGATCACGCCCGCGCCGTCACCACCGACCTCTCGATCGGCGGCGCCCAGCAATATGCGCAGCTGATGGTCGGCTCCAACGCCGTGCGGCGCTAGCTAAAGGGCGTTGCGCAGCAGCGGATAGCGCGACTCGATCGCGGCGAGGTCGAGCACCGGCAGCGCGGGAACGTCGATCTCCGGTTCGATCTCCGGCGCGTCGGCCACAATGGGAGTGTCTTCCAGCACCGCCGTCGCGGTCTCGAACGCAGCCGTGACCGCCGTCATCGCCGCTTCGGCCAGGGCCACCCGCTCGGGCAGCCGTTCCGGCGCTTCGGCTCGCGGCGTGCCGCGCGGAGGCAAAGGCAATCGTCCACGGCCGAGCCAGGACAGGTCGATCGGCGAGTTGTCGAGCGACGCCTCGCGCAGCAGGAGCCCGCGCCAGGTCTCAACCGCGGCCCGCGCTTCCCTGACGTTTTCGAGAAAGGCCTGCTCGGTGTGATAGCGGCGCCAGCGGCCGGTTTCGAACAGTTCGGTGAGGTGCTCCAGCCTTTGCGCGGCGAGGTTGCACCAGCGTGCAACGATCTCCTGGCCCCTGGCCACGTCGGTCCGATGTGTCATTCAAAGTGCCCGCTAGGAAAGAGACGGACGCAGACGCAACCGAACCGAATCAACTGGACGTGACAGAGATATTCTGTGGAAAAGGTAAATAAAGTCTAACTAAATTCTTAATTGGCGGCGGCCGATCACAGAAGTCCGCACCACTAGGGGGGGCGCGATGGCGGGCAGGATTTCGCCGAAACTAGGTCGCGCAAGCGCGGCGCCATCGTTGCCGACGAGGCAGCTCGGGCCGGCATCGTTCATCACGCAAGGCCGGCGCAAGCCGAGGCACACCCCCAAAATGAAAGACCCGTCCGGGGGGACAACCGGACGGGTCAAAGCCATATGGGCGCTTGGGGTGGATGGGCGCTCGCGCCTGATACAGCCTATGGGGAGGGATAACCGCTCCCACATTCATAAGTCGCGACAGCCCCGCGAACGTTCAAACGTCGGTCGATTTTTTTAACCTTTTCGCTACGGGTTCCGCGGCGCAGTTCAACGCGATCAACGCCGGAAATCACTGCGTGGCGGCGCGATTGGCGTCTTTGCTGCGGATTTGTCCGACGCCATCGACGGCGCCACGTCGTTCAGTGCCCTGCTCACGGAAGTGTTATTGCCATCGGCCGCCTTCGGCTCCGACTTGTCCGAGGCTGCGGCCACCGGAACCGCCGATGCGGCAGCCGCGGCGGTGACGGCGGCAAAGGCGTCGGCCTCGCCCGCCCCGAACAGATCGTCGCGGCCCGGCGCACCGAGATCGCGGGCCGTATTTGTCAGGATCGCGCGCACCTCGTTCGGCTTCAACGCCGGATTGCGCTCCAGCACCAGCGCAGCGATGCCGCTGACAAAGGCGGCGGAGAACGAGGTGCCCGAAGTCATCTGGTACTTGCCGTCGGGCGCCGGCAGCAGGATGTCGGCCCCCGGCGCCGCGAGCGCGATGTAGCTGCCGCGGTTCGACGCGGCGAACAGCCTGTCCTTGGCATCGGTGCCGCTGACCGCGATCACGTTGGGATTGGCGGCGGGATAGAGCGGCGGCGATTTCGCGCCGGCGTTGCCGGCGGCGGCGATCATCACGATGCCCTTGGCTGCGGTCGCGGCCACGCCGCGCTCGATCAACGCGTCCTTTGGACCGGCAAAGCTCATATTGACGATCTGCGCGCCGTGCTGCGCCGCATAGTCGAGGCCTTTGAGGATCACATAGGAGGTGCTCTGGGCGCCGCTCGCGGCCGCCCCGAACGCACGGATCGCCAGGATTCGCACCTCCGGCGCGCTGCCCATCAGCTTGGCGTGCGCGGCAATGGCGCCGGCGATGCCGGTGCCGTGGACGTGCGGCCCTTCCTTGCTGCCGAGCGCATCGAACGTGTCGGCGACGGTGTTGGCCAGTTCCGGATGGCTGGCGTCGATCCCGGAGTCGATCACGGCGATGGTCACATTCATGCCGCGCGCCAGCGTGTGCGCCTGCGGCAGGCGAAGCTGGGCGAGCGCATATTGCGCCGCGTCACCCTCGCTCGCGGCGGCCTTCTGGTCCTGCAGCACGTAACGGAAGTTGGGTTGCACGGAGCGAACGCTGCCGTCGCCAGCGAACTCGCGGCTCACCAAGTCCGTCGGTCGATTGTCGGTGATGCGGAACAGCCCGATGGTCGCCCCGATCAGCGGGAAGTTCTGCGACGCGATCCGGGTCAGGCCATGACGCCGCGCAAGCTCGTCGGCTTGCGCGTCGGTCAATGCGCCATCGATCTCCGCCACGAATTCCTTTGGCTCGGCGCGCAGGTTGAGCGCGCTCTGTGCGCCATTGTCACGGCCACCGCCGGCGCCGCCCTTGCCCGATTTGCCCTTGCCGCTGCCGCCTTCGATCAGGGCAACCGGCCGGTCGTAGCATTCGCCGTCGCGGCCGCGATAGGCATAGTCGCAGGCGGGGTACAGGTTCGGTGAGTAACGCGCATAGGGCAATGCGCCGCCGGTCGCCAACCGCGAAACCGCCCCGATCCGCGATACGGTCGTGACATGGGGTGTCGTCGGCGTCGTCCGCGCGACGACAGTCGTGCCTACCCTGCCCACGGCATTGGCGCCGACCCTGCCGGCAATGTTCGGATTGATCCGCGGCGCGATCGAGACGCGCGAGTCCACCCGGATCGTGGGCGAGCGCATGAAGCCCTGCGCTTGGGCGGCCAAGCCCGTTAGCGGCAACACCGCCATGGCGACCGCCACGGCCGCGCCCTTCCGCCAGCTCCGGCAATCACGGACCATCGCGACCTCGACTCGACGCAGAACGATCAACCGCCGCTTACGGCGCTTCCACCGCGAGGCTGACAATCTTCTCCTTCTGCAGCCTGGCGATCAGCGCGGCGACGTCGCTCTTGCCCATCGCGCCGTTGCCGAGCTGCAACCGGAACAGGCCGCCCTTGGCGCCGACGATCGAGGCCTGGTAGTTGTCGAGCAGCGCCGTGATGTCGGCGACCTTCGCATCGGGAGTGAAGCGCACCAGCATCTGCGGCGGCGCGGCTGCACTGCCAAGATCGCGGGTGATCGGCCCACCGCGTTCGCTCATGTCGAGCGAGGCGGTCTGGAACGAGGCGGGCTGGTTCTTCATCAGCACCGTGCCGATCACGCCCGCTTGCAGCAGCAGCGCAATCGCTCCCAGGCTGGCCGACCATGCCAGAGTGCGGGGCGTCAATTTCGCAAAGAACTCGGAAATGCCTGCCGAGATGCGCGACAACATCGCCGGCTTCTGCTCAGGCTCGGCATCGATCGCCGCAAACAGCTTCTGCATGGCGCGCGCCGACGGCGCGCCCAGACTCTCATTGAGGTGAATGGTCTCCGCAAACTCGTCGCGGATGACTGCATATTGCCTCGCCAAATCGGGATCACGCGCAAGCGCGTCCTCGACACGGCGCGCGTCACGCGTATTCAGCGTGCCGGCTGCGTGCCAGGGCAACAGCATTTCGATTTCGCTGGGCTCTTGTTCCAGCATCTTCTTGCCCGCAGCCATCATGGCCAACCTCGCTCGATGCCGGCTGCCTTCAGCAGCTCGGCAAGTTTTTTGCGCGCGTAGAACAGGCGCGTTTTCACCGTATTCTCCGGGATGCCGACGATCTCAGCCACTTCTTCCACGGACTTCTCGTGATAGTAGACAAGATCGACGATCTCCCGGTGTTCCGCAGACAATGCCGTCAGGCACTTACGCAACGCGTCCCCGGTATCCTTCTTCTGTACCGCGGTTTCCGGATCGTCGGACGTATCCTCGATCGCGTTCGCGGCCTCATCGTCCAGTTCGGCGTCCTTTCTGCGCCGGAGCGCAGACAGGGCCTTGAACCGGGTAATCGCCAAAAGCCAGGTTGAAACGGCGGATCGGCCTTCGAACTTGCCCGCCTGACGCCATACATCGAGGAAGACTTCGCTGATGAGGTCCTCCGCAACCTGTTCGTCGCGCACGAGCCGCAGGCCGAAACGAAACACCCTGACATGGTGCCGTCCGTACAGCACCTGCATGGCGAGCCGGTCGCCTTGAGCGATCCGAGCGATCAGAACGTCGTCTGAAGCCGCCTGTGTCGCGCTCAATGGCCGTCTCGCAAGGTTGGTCGGAGGGAGGTGGCGCGCGGTTCGACGCGCGAGGCAAGATTCTTCACATTACGGCAATGTGCAGGCCGCATGTGTGATCCGGGCCACAGTCGGCCATCGGATCGCCAAAAAAGTTGCGAAAGTGGACGAGACCCAGGAAACGGTACCATAATACTGAAACACTTTCTCTGAGACCGCACCTCAGGTGCGACCATACCAAGGCTACGCCAGCAAGCCAGCTCCCGCTCGCCGAGCCTGCCGTCGAACCCGCCTCCAGGAGCAGGTCTGGACGCGCGCCGAGAGCGGATTTCCCTTGCGAAACAAGGACAATTGCAGAGTTCGAACGAAGCAGATTCGGTTCCAAAAGATACCAAACCTAAAGGCTTTCCCACGTAGATTTTTGCCGGCTTCCACCACTGGCGAGATCATGGGCATCGCTGCGTCGTCATTTCTCGGCCCGACCGCGGGCGCACTGGAGAACGGGCGTCCCACGCTGACGGCCGAGCGCCTGGCACGCCGGGCCAGGCAGCGCCGCCAGATCCAGTCGATGATCGCATCGTGCTTCGTGCTCGATGCCGTGGTGCTCCTTACCTATGCCTATGCCGGGACGACGTCGGTTGCGGTCGCGACCGCCTATGCCCTGAGCGGCCTCGCTTTGGTGGCGCTTTACGTGCTGTTGTCCGAGCGCGGATTCAACGAGCGCTTCCGCGATCACTATCTCGTCGCACCGCAATCGGCCATCAACATGGTGAACCTCCTGGTGTTCACCTACATCGCGCCGGAAGTCGGCGTCTCTTCCTCTGCAACCTGTTCGTGGTGTTCGGCTTCGGCGCGCTGCGCACCTCGGCGCGGCAGACCGCCGCGGTCTGGACCGTGATGGTGGCCGGACTTGCCGTGCTGTTCCTGTGGACCGACCGGCCGATCGGCATGCCGACGGGCACGAAGATCGAGCGTCTCGCCACCATGCTAGTATTCGCGCTGACCATCGGGCGCTGCATGTTCCTTGGAATCCTCTCGAGCTCGGTCCAGCAGTCGCTCTATCAGAGCGGCGTGAAGCTCAAGGAGGCTTACAAGCGCATCGAGGAGCTCGCCGAACTCGATGAACTGACCGGCGCGGTCAATCGCCGCAGCATCATGCGGATGCTCGAGGAGGAGATCGCACGCTGCGCCCGCAACGGCAGCTCCTGCGCGGTGGCGCTGATCGACCTCGATCATTTCAAGCGCATCAACGACGTCTTCGGCCACCCGACCGGCGATGAGGCGCTGCGGACCTTCGCCATCAGCATGTTCGCCAACATTCGCAGCATCGACCGCTTCGGCCGCTACGGCGGCGAGGAGTTCCTGCTGGTCCTGCCCGATCTGTCGCAGGACGACGCGATGCGCGCGCTCGAGCGGCTGCGCGCGATCATCGCCGATCTCGACTGGAGCGCGTTCTCGCCGGGCATGAAGGTGACGATCTCCGCGGGCGTCACGACGCTGCGTCCGAACGAGAGCTCCGACACATTGCTCGCACGCGCCGACGGCGCGCTCTACGCAGCCAAGGCACGGGGACGCAACCGCATAGCAAGTGCCTGACCACCGATTTTCCGCAACCGGCGTCGGAGAAACCGCCGCCAACCTGCCTATTGATACTCCAGGATAGAGTCATGAGTTCGAAGTCCGCGACCGCACCCGAAAGCCTGCTCGACGAGCTGCAGACCACGCTCGCCCACGGCACCGTCGCCCGCCGCGTCGAGACGCTGCGTCGCGTCACCGACCTCTTCATCAACGGCTCGGTGGACTATTCGGACCAGCAGATCGGACTGTTCGACGACGTCTTCCAGTGCCTGCTCGACCATATCGAAAGCTCGGCCAAGGCTTTGCTCGCCAATCGGCTCGCACCGATCGACACGGCGCCGCCGCGGACAATCCGTACGCTGGCGTTTGACGACCTGATCGAGGTGGCGGGCCCGGTGCTGGCGCAGTCGACGCGACTCGACGACGAGACCCTGATCGAAACCGCGCGCAGCAAGAGCCAGGCGCATCTGCTCGCGATCTCGACCCGCAAGGCGCTCAGCGGCGCCGTCACCGACGTGCTGGTGCTGCGCGGCAATGACGAGGTGATCCAGAGCACGGTCAACAATCCCGGCGCGGAATTCACCGAGCGCGGCTACACCCGCCTGGTCAGCCGCGCCGAGGGCGACGACGACCTTTCAACCTGCGTCGGCCTGCGCCCGAACATCCCGCGACATCTCTATCTCAAGCTGGTGGCAAAGGCGTCCGACACCGTGCGGCAGCGGCTCGAGGCCGCCAACCCGCAGCAGGCCAAGGACATCCCGACTGCCGTCAAGGAAGCGACCCGGCGGGCGCGCTCGGCGCCCAGCGCGGTGACCCGCGACACCACGATCGCGCATGCCCTGGTCAAATCCCTGTTCCAGGACGGCCGCCTCGACGAATTCCAGCTCGCGTCATTTGCCGAGGCCGGCAAGTTCGACGAGACCAATGCCTCGCTCGCCGCGCTCGCCAATGTCGCGGTCGCGGTCGCCGAGAACATGATGATCGAGACCCGCGCCGAGGGCGTGATGATCCTCGCCAAGGTGTCGGGGCTGTCGTGGTCGACCGTGCGGGCGATCATCAACCTGCGCGACGAGATCTCGGGCTCTGAGCCGACCGACCTGCAGGCCTGCAAGGAGACCTACGAGCGGCTGCGGCCCTCGACCGCGCAGCAGGTGCTGCGCTTCCACCGCATGCAGCAGTCGGCGCCGGCGGCCTAATACCTCAGCACCCGCGCTCCCGCGAGCGCACCGACCGCCGTCACCAGCGCGATTGCGATCGTGTACCAGGTCGCTACGAACAGCGGGGAATCGTCAGTGCAGTGTGACGCATAGAGCGTCGCGGCGAGCCCCGCCGACAGCATGCCGGCGATCGCGCCGGCAACAGCGGGCCGCGCCGGCGCCCCCTGCCTGAGACCATAGAGCGCACCCGCGAGCAGCGGCAGCGACATGGCCGGGATCGCGCTCATGCACACTTTCGAATTGTGGCCGACGAGGCGCGTCATCATCGGCGCACGTTGCGGCATCATCATCTCGCCGCTGATCCCGGCGACCAGGATTCCGGCAGGGATCAACAACCACCAGCCGAACCCGCGCAACGAGGCTTCCGGCCGCGATAGATGCAGGCTGACCGCAATCGCCGAGGCCGCGAGCGCCAGCGTGACCGCGAATTTCAGGTCGAAGAACGGATTGCGCATCGCGGTCATCACGTCAGGGCGGACGCCGAGCTCGGTGAAGAACATCAAGAGCGAGACCGGTGCCGCCGCGAGCAGCGCCAGCATCAGCGCAAACCCGACCGGTCGCGCGCGATGCGCGTTGTCGGCAGCCAAGGTTCGAATGAGTTGATCGGTATCCATGCTCATTGGTCCCGCAATTTCGCTGTCAGGCTCGCCAGGCCGCGATGCAGCGCCACCCGCACCGCGCCCTCGCTCATCGAGAGCTTCGTAGCAGTGTCCTTGATCGAGGCGCTCTCGACCGCGATCGACTGCAGCACGTCGCGCTGACGCGCCGGCAGGGTCTGCAACTGCCCCGCAACCTCGCTTGCGGACGCGGTCGGCTCGGCGGCTTCGCCCGGCAGCGTTTCGGCGAAGTCGTCGATGTTAACGAAGATCCGCTTGCCGCGGCGGCGCAGCGCATCGATCAGCTTGTTGCGCGCGATTGCAAACAGCCACGGCGCAAACGGAGCATTGATGTCCCAGGTCTGCCGCTTCAAATGCACCGCCAGCAAAATGTCCTGCACGATGTCCTCGGACTGATCGACCGGTTGTCCCGCGCGCGCCAAGCCCCGGCGCGCCGCCGCGCGGAGCACCGGTGTGACGGCCTTGAGCAGGCGATGATACGCCGCACTGTCGCCTGACATGGCCGACCGCATCAGGCCGGTCCACTCGTCCTCACGTTCGCGCACGCGCGCTCCTGAATTACAATTCGGTCGATCTTTCAATTTGTTACGCCGGCGGCACAAGATCACGAAGTCGTGATATCAGGCCTCGGCGCGGCAGCATTGGCGACCGTTTCGCGGAGAATCGTCGGGCGGTTCCCGAGCCTTGGCTCATAACATCGATCGGACCGGCAAGCACGATGCTCATGCCGCACCCCGCTTCGCGGCAGGAAATTGCCCCGTTTTCGCCCCGCGCAGCCCGAAGATTCCCTTTTTCTGCCCCTGTGTGGACACGCAGCGGGGTCTCATTTCGAAACGGGACCGGCAAACGGGGAGATTGCCAAATGACAATCAAAGCCAGCGGGCGCTTGGCCTTGATGATTGCGACAGCGCTTTTTGTGTGTCTTGCCGGGCCGTTACCGGCGAGCGCAGCCGGCTCGGATACCGCCGCGTCGAAATCCGACAGCGCAGCGACCGGAAAATCGGCCCGACAGAGTTCGCGGCAAGGCAAGCGCGATGTGCATCGCGAGTCGTCCAAGACCGCCGATAAATCCTCCGAGACCAGCAAGGCCGGCGCCGATGCCGGCAAATTGACGTCGGCCGGCATTCCGAGCGCGGTCGCCAACGCCAATGCGGAACTGACCGCCGGCGATACGGCGCTGTCCGCGAAGGCCGACACGAAGCTCGCCGCGGCCGACAAGCCGGCCGCCGACAGCAACGTGGTCGCCGAAGACCAGCTCAACGACCTCGATCGCGCCCTGCAGCAGACGCAATCAGATGAACAGCAGCAGGCTCCGGTGGCCCAGCAACAGGCTCCGGTGCCCCAGCAGCAGACGGTGGCGATGGCCCCGGCCAAGCCGGCGCCGGTCCTGGCGAGCGGCGAAAGCACGAGCCTGGACCAGACGTCGCTGATCGGAAAGATCTTCATCGGCTTCGGCGCTCTGCTCACGGTCGCCTCCGCCGCACGCATGTTCATGGCGTAGCCGGGTGCAATTTGACGTGGGAGGCCGCACGGGTAGCGTCGCACCGCACCCGGCACCTCCATTCAGCCACTTGAAGCGCACCCCGCCAGCGGGCACATTGCCCGCCAAATCAGGTACGGGGTTGCGGCTATGTCTACGTTCGAATTCATCATTGTCGAGAGCAAGGGTCCGGTCGGCGTCATCACGCTGAATCGGCCGAAGATGCTGAATGCGTTGTCGTTCGGCGTGTTCCGCGAAATCGCCGCGGCGGTGGACGATCTCGAGGCCGACGACAAGATCGGTTGTATCCTGATCACCGGCAGCGAGAAGGCCTTTGCCGCCGGCGCCGACATTAAGGAGATGCAGCCGAAGGGCTTCATCGACATGTTCAACAGCGACTTCACTTCGATCGGCGGCGACCGCGTCGCCAGGTGCCGCAAGCCGACGATCGCGGCGGTTGCCGGCTATGCGCTCGGCGGCGGCTGCGAGCTGGCGATGATGTGCGACATCATCATCGCCGCCGACACTGCGAAATTCGGCCAGCCGGAGATCACGCTCGGCACTATTCCGGGAATCGGCGGCACGCAGCGCCTGACGCGGGCGATCGGGAAATCCAAGGCGATGGACCTCTGCCTCACCGGGCGGATGATGGACGCCGCCGAAGCCGAGCGCTCGGGCCTGGTGTCACGCATCGTTCCCGCCGACAAGCTGATGGAGGAGGCGCTCGCCGCGGCCGAGAAGATCGCATCGATGTCGCGCCCGGCGGCCGCGATGGCCAAGGAGGCGGTCAATCGCGCGTTCGAGACGCCGCTGTCCGAAGGCATGAATGTCGAGCGCAATCTGTTCCACGCGACCTTCGCACTCGAGGACCGCGCCGAAGGCATGGCGGCGTTCATCGAGAAGCGCAAGCCGGTCAACAAGAACCGCTAAGGCGCCCGGCTGCGTTGCAGCGCTGCGGTCACGAGCGCGCGGTAGGCGCGCTCGGTGAAGTGCGTGGGCTTGTCGAGCCCGAGCCGCGCCAGGCATTCGCGGTCGGCGGCATCAGGCGGATGGGTCATTCCCTGCCAAAGCAGAGCGGGCAGGTGCAGCGGCGTGCGCTGCATCTCCTGCAAGATCTGCAGCGCCGGGATCAGCCGCTGCTCGACTTCGGTGAAATCGCTCCCGAACGGAAATGACGGCAACAGCCCCGCCTCGCGCGCGGGCTTCAACGCGTCGCGGATACGCTCCGGATAGTTTTCGCGGTGGGCGGCAGGTATCTCGAAATCGCGCCGCAGCTTGCCGGCTTCCTTGGCCTGTCGCATCAGTTCGCCCTGGAAGCGGGAATCCGACACCTGCAGCATCGCCGCGATAACGTCGGTGTCGGATTTGCCGCGCACGTCGGCCACGCCATATTCGGTGACGAAGACATCGCGCAGGTGCCGCGGGATCGTTTCATGCCCGTAGCTCCAGCGGATGTTCGATTGCGCGCCCTTGCTCGCCTGATGGGTTGCTTCCAGCGCCAGCACCGAGCGCGCGCCCTGAAGCGCGAACGCCTGCGCCACGAAATTGTACTGGCCGCCGACGCCGCTCACCACCTGCCCGCTCTCGAGCCCGTCGGAGATCGCGGCTCCCAACAGCGTCGCCATCATCGTATTGTTGACGAAACGCGCGTCGACACGAGCGCGTCGCTTGGCATCCGCATCGTCGAAGATCTCGTTGGTGAAGGACACCGGCATCATCTGGATTTGCGCACGCGCTTCGTCCGTCATGTCGCGCAGCGCGCGATAGAACGACTTCGGCCCGAGGAAGAACGCGCCGTGCAGGATCACGCCGTCGACCTCGCGCTTGAGGACGCCGGCATCGATCAGGCCGAGGAATGCCTCGAACACCATCTCGCTGACGCCGTAGAGCCCCGTCTCGAACGGCCCGGTTTCGAGCGCTGCGCGTCGGCCGGTCCCGGGCGCGAGCCGCCGCATGATGTCCTGGAATTGCGTATTGTCGCGATGCCGGACGACGAGCCCCTGCGCCAGCGCGTCGCCGACCTGGCCGATCCCGATCTGCAGCGTGCCGCCGTCGCGCACCAGGCCCGCGGCATGCAGCCCGATCGCATATTTGGTGTCGCTGATCGGCTCGGACGGTGGCGCAAACAGCGGGAAGTCAGTGTCGGGACTGTCGAGCACCGCGGCAAATTCCCTGGCCGGCAGATCGCCGGCCCCGGGCATGAACGGCAGCTCGGAATTGACCTGTGCGATCAGCCGGAACGACGCGCGCCCCTCCTTGCGGGCGCGCAGGACCTCGAGGGTCGTATCGGTGTTGCAGCTCAGGCTGTAGCGCGTCTCGCCATCGACGACGCGTTTGGCGACGAGCTGAGTGACGACATTGAGCCCGCGGGACAGCAGATAGGACACCGCGTGGGTGTAGTTCGCCGAGATGTAATGCTGCTGCGCGAACGGCTGATGTAGCCATCGCCCGGCGAGGAAGAAGAATTCGATCACCTTGACGTTGGGCGGCAAGGCGCCGGCATGCAGCGCTTCGGCGTAAGCGAGATCCGGATAACCGCCGAACAGCCGATCGATCACCGGGCCGATGAAGCGTCGTTCCAGCAGGTTTTTCGGCTTCGGCTTTTCCAGCGTCAGCGCCGACAGCAGTGTCAGGTTGATGTCAGGATCGGCAGCAGCCCGCGCATAGAGCGCGTTGACGATGTGGTTGGCCTTGCCGAGACCGAGCGGCAACCCGACCACGAGATCGGTTCCGACGTCGCGAATGATGTCGTCCGCAATCGCCTCGGGGTCGGAGAAGATCTTCGGCATCAGGAACGGACCGGCGGGGCTGTGGACAACCGACGTTGTGAATCGGCGGCTCAAACTTATACTTCATCTGAACGTCATCTTCGCCTGTGACGAACCGGCAACAGACAAGAATTGAATTCATGTGCAGATGTCGCGCGGCGGTTTGCAAGTGGCGGCACGGCCCCCTAAACAGGTAGATGTGTCGAAGGCGTCAGCGGGGGGCGGACTGCCGGAGTTTGGTTGCGGGATCACATGGTCGGGCGTGCCGCGAGGGTTGGCAACGAGAGAAGGCGCGTACTGTTGTCGGGCATTGGCCTTGCCGCGCTCGCATCCGTGTTTATGACCATTCCAGCGGCCCGCGCCGAGACCCTGCCCGAAGCGCTGGCCAAGGCCTATCAGACCAATCCGCAGCTCAACTCCGACCGGGCGCGTCAGCGCGGGACCGACGAGAACGTGCCGCAGGCGCTGGCGGGCTACCGGCCGCAGGTCGCTGCGAGCCTCTCGGCCGGCCTGCAGGCGGTACGCGATCTGCTTCCTGGCAATGTGATCCAGGGCGCGACCCTGAAGCCCTGGCAGATCGGGCTGACGGTGACGCAGACCCTGTTCAACGGCTTCAAGACCGCCAACAGCGTGCGCGTGGCCGAGTTGCAGGTACAGTCAGGCCGCCAGGCGCTGCGCAATGTCGGCCAGGGAGTGCTGCTCGACGCCGTCACGGCTTATACCAACGTGCTGGCCAACCAGTCGCTGGTCGAGGCGCAGCGCGCCAACGTCGCGTTCCTGAGGGAAACCCAGGCAATCGCGCAGCGGCGCCTCAACGCCGGCGACGTCACACCGACCGACACCGCACAGGCCGAGGCCCGGCTCAACCGCGGCCTTGCCGACCTCAATGCCGCCGAGGTCAATTTCGCGGTCAGCCAGGCCACCTATGCGCAGGTGATCGGCAACGCACCGTCGCAACTGCGCCCTGCCGAGACCGTCGACCGCCTGCTGCCGCGCAGCCGCGAGGATGCGATCGCGTTTGCGTTCCGCGAACATCCGGCGGTGATGGCGGCAGGCTTCGATGTCGACGTCGCCTCGACCCAGATTCGCGTCGCCGAAAGCAGCCTGATGCCGAACGTCACGGTGCAGGGCAGCGTCAGCCGCGCCCGCGACACCGATCCGACGCTCGGCACGTTCGGCACCGACCAGGCCTCGGTGATCGGTCAGGTCACGCAACCGATCTATGACGGCGGCACCGCAGCCTCGCAGACCCGGCAGGCCAAGGAAGTCGCGACACAAAGCCGGCTCGTGCTCGACCAGGTCCGCAATCAGACCAGGACCGCGGCGGTCAGCGCGTGGGTCGCCAATGAGGGCGCCAAGATCGCTGTGGCGGCGGCCGAATCCGAAGTCAAGGCTGCGACCATTGCGCTGGCCGGCGTGCAGAAGGAAGCCGCCGGCGGCCAGCGCACCACGCTCGATGTGCTGAACTCGCAGCAGGATCTGATCAACGCCAAGGCGCGGCTGATCGGCGCGCAGCGCGACCGCGTCGTTGCTTCCTACACGCTGCTCAGCGCGATCGGACGGCTCGACGTCAAGACGCTCAATCTGAACACGCCGGACTATCTGCCCGAGGTCCATTACCATCAGGTCCGCGACGCCTGGCACGGCCTGCGCACGCCGTCCGGAAAATAGCCCCGCAGCCGCCCGGCCCTTCCCGCCCGCAGCATCCCCCGATAACCTCCCGCCCGCCGGCGACGGATAACGCCGGAGCGCTGACAGCGCTTAACAATGGAGCACGCAGGGAGACGTCCAATGCTGACGCGACGCAGTATGATGCTTGCCTCCATCGCGGCGTGAGCAACACCACATTCGCCAAGGCCGCGCAGCCGTCGACGGCTGTGAATTTCGACGTGCCGGCCGGAGCCTGCGACTGCCACACCCACATCCATGGCGATCCCGAGAAGTTCCCGTTCTTCGCCGGCCGCGTCTATACGCCGGAACCGGCCTCGCCCGAGGAGATGAGCGCCCTGCACAAGGCGCTGCACGTCGAGCGCGTGGTGATCGTGACGCCGAGCGTCTACGGCCCCGACAATTCGTCGACGCTGTTCGGCATGACGGCCCGCGGCGCGACGGCGCGCGGGGTGGCGGTCATCGACGACAAGACCAGCGAGAGCGACCTCGACACCATGCACAAGACGGGCTTCCGCGGCATCCGCCTCAACCTCGCGACCGGCGGCGTCAATGACCCCAATGTCGGCCGGCAGCGCTTTGCCGCGGCGGTGGAGCGGATGAAGGCGCGCGGCTGGCACGTGCAGATCTTCACCAGCCTCGCGATGATCTCGGCGATCAAGGAATTGGTCGCCGCCGCTCCCGTGCCGGTCGTGTTCGACCATTTCGGCGGCGCCGAGGCCGCGCTCGGCGTCGAGCAGCCGGGATTTGCGGACCTGCTTGCGCTGGTCAAATCCGGCAAGGCCTATGTCAAGATCTCCGGCGCCTATCGTGCCTCCAGACTTGGCCCCGACTATCCCGACGCCGCGCCGCTCGCGAAGGCGCTGATCGCCGCCAACCCCGCGCGCATCGTCTGGGGCACCGACTGGCCGCATCCGGATTCGGTGACGCCGCCGGCCAGGAAGGTCACCGACGTGACACCGCTGTTCCAGATCGACGACGGCCGCCTCCTCAACCAGCTGCCGCTCTGGGCGCCGGACGCCGCGGTCCGTAAGGCCATCCTGGTCGACAACCCCGCACGCCTCTACGGCTTCACCTGACCTCGCCTAACGCTCGCGCGGCCGGCGCGAGAAGTAGGAAATCAGGACAGGCAGCGTGATCAGGATCACGAGCGGCGCCAGCATCATGCCGGTGACGACGACGATCGCGAGCGGCTTCTGCACCTGCGAGCCGATACCAGCCGACACCGCCGCCGGCAACAGGCCGACGCCGGCGACGACGCAGGTCATCAGCACCGGACGCAGCTGCAGCTCGCCGGTGCGGATCACCGCGCGGATGCGGTCGTAGCCCTCGTCGATCAGCTGGTTGAACTGCGACAGGATGATGATGCCGTCCATCACCGCGATGCCGAACAGCGCGATGAAGCCGATCGCCGCCGACACGCTGAACGGGATGCCGAAGATCAAAAGCCCGAGCACGCCGCCGAAGATCGCCATCGGGATCACGCTCATGGCCAGCAAGGTGTCGACCATCGAGCCGAAATTGAGGAACAAGAGCACCGCGATCAGCACGAGGCTGATCGGCACCACGATCGACAATCGCTTGACCGCATCCTGCAGGTTACCGAACTCGCCGACCCAATCCAGACGCGAGCCCGGCGGCAACTGGACCTGCGCGCCGACCTTCTGCTGCGCCTCCAGGATCGCGCTGCCGAGGTCGCGATCGCGCACCGAGAACTTGATCGGCAGGTAACGCTCCTGCTGCTCGCGATAGATATAGGCGGCACCCGAGATCAGCTTGATGGAGGCGACCTCGCTCAAGGGAATCTGCGTGATGCCACCGCTCGTGCTCGTCACGCCAACGCGCAGGTTCTGGATCGCTTCCGCGCTCTTGCGGTATTCCGGGGCCAGCCGCACGATGATCGGGAAATGCCGGTCGCTGCCGGGCTCGTAGAGGTCGCCGGCGCTATCGCCGCCGACCGCCACCTTGATCGTGGCGTTGATGTCGCCAGGCGACAGGCCGTAGCGCGCAGCGCGGGCGCGATCGATGTCGATCTGGATGGTCGGCTGGCCGAGCGAGGTGAACACCGCAAGGTCGGTGATGCCCTGCACGGTCGACAGCACGGACTTGATCTTGTTGGCGGTGTCGGTCAGCGCCCGCAGGTCACTGCCGTAGAGCTTGATCGAGTTCTCGCCCTTCACGCCCGAGACCGCTTCCGAAACGTTATCCTGCAGATATTGCGAGAAGTTGAACTCGACGCCGGGAAACTTCTCCTGCAACTGCGCCAGCAACTGCGCGGTGAGCTCGTCCTTGTCGTGCGTGTTCGGCCATTCGCTCGCAGGCTTCAGCGGCGCAAAGAACTCGGCATTGAAGAATCCCGCAGCGTCGGTGCCGTCATCGGGGCGGCCGTGCTGCGACACCACCGCTTCGACCTCGGGACGGCTGCGGATCAGCTTGCGCATCTCGTTGACGTAGGCGTTGCCCTCCTGCAGCGAGATCGTCGGCGGCAGCGTCGCGCGAATCCATAGATTGCCCTCCTCCAGCTTGGGCAGGAATTCGAGGCCAAGGAAACGCACGGAGATCCCGGTCATGACGACGAGGCCGACGGCACCGACCATCACGAGCCTGCGGTTCGCGATCGCCCAGTTCAGGACCGGCAGGTAAATCTGGTCGAGCTTCTTGACGATCCAGGTCTCGGTTTCGTGGATATGCGCCGGCAGGATGATCGCGCTCAGCGCCGGCGTGATCGTGAAGGTCGCCAGCAGCCCGCCCGCCAATGCATAGGCATAGGTCCGCGCCATCGGCCCAAAGATGTTGCCCTCGACGCCGCCCAGCGTGAACAGCGGTATAAAGGCGGCGACGATGATAGTGGCGGCAAAGAAGATCGAACGCGAGACGTCGGCCGCTGCCGACAGGACCGCATGGCTCTTCATCCCCATCATCGTGTCTTCGGAGATGTGGCTCTCCTCGGCCTCCGACAGCGCGATGGTCTGCGACAGCCGCCGGAAGATCGCTTCCACCATGATCACGGTGGCGTCGACGATCAGGCCGAAGTCGATCGCGCCGACCGACAGCAGATTGGCGGATTCACCGCGCAGCACCAGGATGATGACGGCGAAGAACAGCGCGAACGGAATGGTGGCGCCGACGATCACCGCGCTGCGGAGGTCGCCGAGGAAGATCCACTGCAAGAGCACGATCAGGAGGATGCCGACCACCATGTTGTGCAGCACGGTGTGGGTGGTGAGGTCGATCAGGTCTTTGCGGTCGTAGATGCGTTCGATCTTCACGCCTGGCGGCAGGATCGAGGAATTGTTGATCTGGTTGACGAGCTGCTCGACGCGGGCGATCGTCGGCGAGCTCTGCTCGCCGCGGCGCATCAGCACGATGCCCTGCACGATGTCGTCGTCATTGTCGATGCCGGCGATGCCGAGCCGCGGCTTCTCGCCGACGGTGACGGTGGCGATATCGCGGACCAGCACCGGGTTGCCCCCGGATTGCGACACCATGGTGTTGCTGAGGTCCTCGATCGACCTGATCAGGCCGACGCCGCGCACCACGGCCGATTGCGAGCCGATATTCACGGTGTTGCCGCCGACATTGATGTTGGCGTTGCCAACCGCCTGCAGCACCTGCGGCAGCGTCAACCCGTTGGCGATCAGCTTGTTGAAATCGACCTGCAGCTCATAGGTCTTGGTCTTGCCGCCCCAGCCGGTGACGTCGATCACGCCCGGCACGGCGCGGAAGCGGCGCTGCAGCACCCAGTCCTGCAGCGTCTTGAGGTCGAGCACGCTGTAGTTCGGCGGTCCTTTCAGGCGGTAGCGGAAGATTTCGCCGATCGGACTGACCGGCGAGATTCCCGGCTGCACACCGCCCGGGAGCGGCGCAAGTTGCGAAAGGCGGTTCAGCACCTGCTGCAGCGCCTCGTCATAGGTGTAGTCGAAGGAGAACTGCAGCTTGACGTCGGAGAGGCCGTACAGCGAGATGGTGCGGATGGTGCGCAGGTTCTTGATGCCGGAAACCCCGGTCTCGATCGGGATCGTGATGTAGCGCTCGATCTCCTCGGCCGAGAGGCCAGGGCTTTGCGTCACGATGTCGACCATCGGCGGGGTCGGATCGGGATAGGCCTCGATGTTGAGCTGATTGAAGGCAACGAGGCCGCCGATCACGACGGCAACCAACATGCCGAGCATGAGGTAGCGGCGGCTGACAGCGAGTTCGACGAGACGATCCATTCAGACCGGGGCTTTCAACGGGCGTGGAAATTACGTGCCGGACGCGGCGCGGTCGATGAAGAGGCTTCCCTTCGTCACGATCTGCTCGCCCGGCTTAAGATTGCCGACGACCTCGACGAGGTCGCCATTGGTCAGGCCGGGCTTGATCTGGCGCAGCTCGATCGTCTTGTCGTCGCGCGCGACCCACACCCGAACCTGGTCACCCTCGTAGATCAGCGCCTGCTTCGGCACGCCGACCGCCGCATGATCGCTCGGCGAATACAGCGTCACATTGGCGAACATCTCCGGCTTCAGCCGAAAATCCTTGTTGTCGATGGTGGCGCGGACCAGCAGACGCCGCGAGGTGGAATCGATCGCGGCGGCGACGTAGTTGATGCGCGCGGTCAAAACCTTGCCCGGCAGCGCCATCACGCTGAAGCTGACGTCCTGGCCAACAGCGACATTGGCCGCGTCGGATTCGCGGACATAGGCGATCAGCCAGACGGTGGAGAGATCGCCGATCACATAGACGGGGTCGCTGGCGCCGGTCGAGACGTACTGGCCGGGCCCGGCCTTGCGCTGGACAACGGTGCCACCGAGCGGCGCGAACACGGTGGTCTCCGGATTGAGACGGCCCTTCTGCCGCAGCGTGGTGATGGCGTCGTCGCCAAAGCCGAGGATGCGCAGCTTGTTCTGGGCCGCTTCCAGCAGCGTCTGCGCCGAGCGCGCGTCGTTCTGCGCCTGGATCAGCGTCGCCTGGGCCTGCTGATAATCCTTCAGCGGGATCGCCTTGCCCTCGGACAGGTCCTTGGCGCGCTTCTCCTGGATCTGCGCGAGATCGAGCGCCGACTGCGCCTTGTTGAGGCCGGTCATCGCCGCGATGTAGTCGTTCTGGGCCTGCACGGTGTCGGCGGCCTCGATCACGAACAGCGGCTGGCCCTTCTCGACGGTGTCGCCCGGCCGCACCAGCAGGCGGGTGAGGCGACCGGTATAGGGCGAGAACACCGGGGTCGAACGATCCTCGTCGATCCCGATCTTGCCTTCGGTGACCAGTTCGGCGCGGAAGGCGCGCTCGGTGACCGGCTGGAAGGTCAGGCTGGCCCATTCGGCCGCCGTCGGGGTGTAGCGCGAGCCTCCCTTGCGGGACTGGCTGGACACTTCCGAATGGTTCTGCTTGGCCGCACTGAGATGCGTGAAGCCGTAGGCGCCGGCTCCCGCCAGCGCCGCCAACACCACCACGACCGCCAGTCGCGTACGGCTAAGGCTCTGCATTCGCTTGGTAAACTCTTTCAGCATCGGTCCGCAGGTCGTCTCGGTAATGGCTTCCGGCGGGACTGTCCCAGCGGTGCGCTAATAGTGCCGAATTGACGTTTCAAACAACCTAAAAAACGCGGTTCGGCGGGGTGTTGTGCCTAAAGTTGGGCAATCCTGAACATCGACTGAATGCCTCATCCGGGCCATTCCGGGGGGTGGCTCCCGAGCGGCATGGCCGGCCGGGCCCAGAAGGCCGGGGTCTTCGACAGCATGGCGGCATGCCTGACCGCGCTGAGCTCGCCGAAGCCTGACGGAACCGCCTCAATGAACGGCAGCACCGCATCGGCCTTCAGGTCCGCGGTCGCGTGGCCCCCGGCGATGCGGCCGAGATCCCACAGCCAGCGCCCGGTCTGCGCCAGCGAGACCCGGACGTGCCAGCTACCGCCCTCGCGGGCCTGCCGCGCCTTCGCCATCATGGCGCCGAAGGCCATGAAGTAGCCGGTCGCATGGTCGAGCATCTGCGCGGGCAATTCCTTCGGACCGTCGACGCCTGCCGCCTGCCCTTCGGCATGGTTGAAGCCCGTCGCGGTCTGGACCAGGGAGTCGAAGCCGCGGCGTTCCGCCCATGGCCCCGCATGACCATAGGCCGAGAGCGTCACATAAACGATCCCCGGGTTAATACGGGCCGCCTCCTCCGGCGAGAAGCCGAGCTTTTCGATCGCGCGCGGACGGTAACCTTGCGAGACGATATCGGCCTGCGCGAGCAGGTCGCGCAACACGCGACGGCCTTCGGCGTTCTTCAATTCGACAAAGCTCGTCAGCTTGCCCCGCCCGGTGTCCATGGTGAGCCAGGGGATCGCAGGCAGGTCGGGGCCCGAGATCAAAAGCACGTCGGCGCCATGAGCGGCGAGCGTGCGGCCGGCGACGGGACCCGCGATCACACGCGACAGATCGAGCACGCGCAATCCCGCCAGCGGCCGGTCGCCGGCGGGCCACCGCCGCGGCGCGGCGTCGGCGATCTTCTCGATCGTGATCAGCGGCAATTTCGCCAGTGCCTGCGCATGCGGCGTCGCCGACCATTCGTCGTGCGGGCGCATCAGCGCGACGACGCCGCCCTCCGCATAGGCCGCGGTCTCGAACGCCTCGCCGTCCCATCGCATCAATGCGGCCTGGACGTCGTCGCGCTCGGCGTTGCAGCTCAACACCCGGCAGACGGCGTTGCGATGATGCGGAAAATTGGTGTGCAGGCGGACGAAGCGGCCGTCACCGGTCCGGTAGACGCCGGCGATCTTGTCCCAGGCCGGCGGCGGCGGCTTGTCGTCGAGGCGCAGGTAACGCTCGCTGCGACACTCGACGACGGCGTGGCGCATGTCGACGGCAACCTCCTGCGTCTGTCCGCTGCGCAGCCGCCAGATCTCGGCTGCGGCCAGGCCCGCCGCTGAAATCGAGGCTTGCGCCGCCGCGGCGACGCGAAACGACGACGGCAGTTGCGGCTCCGCACCTGTCAGCTTCACGTCAGCTAGCGCGGCGGGCGCGCCACCGGCCGCGGTCCAGATATCGGCAAGGATTTCACTGACGTCCTGCATGCGGATTCCCTTGTCCGGGTCGCTTATTCTTGCCTGAGCATGATGACAGAAAAGCGGTGCCGCACTTTCCCATCATGCTTAGGTCCAGGATCATAATGCGATTGAAGGGTATCGCATCATGATCTCATCGCTTTGTTTGAGCATGATCTTCTCGGAAAACCGGTTTCCACTTTTCCGGATCATGCTGAAGGCTCTGCCCGACCGGAACAGGAGTTGCAATGGCTGCCATCGATCCCCTCACCGCTGGCGGCGTTTTCCTCGCCACCGCGGCCACCGACGCGGTCTATGTCATGTTCACCTCGGCGGTGGTCGCCCGCAAGCGGGTGCCGGCGGCGACCTGGAGCAGCATCTGGTACCTGCTCTCGTCCTACGCCGTGATCAGCTACACCGAGAACTGGGTCTACGTCGCCTTCGCCGCGGCGGGCTCCTGGGTCGGCGCCTACGCATCGATCACCTTCCTGCACCGCCCGCCGGGCGGCCCACCGGTCGGCGCGGCGGTGGAGTAGTGTTGAGCCGGGTAGGCTCCTAATCCCGTCATCCCCGCGCAACGGCTTTGCCGTTGTCGCTGGAGGCGCCCGCGCAGCGGGCCTCGAAGGATGCACGGCCGTGCTGGTGGCCGTCGTGCTTCGAGGCTCGCTCCGCTCGCACCTCAGCATGACGGTGATGGAGTTGAGCGCGCCCTCCCAACTGTCATTGCGAGCGAAGCGAAGCAATCCATTGTGCCGCTTGCGGAGGCAATGGATTGCCACGGCGCTGCGCGCCTCGCAACGACGGGGTGAGTTCCTGATTCAACTGTCAAACAGCGATGAGGATGCGGGTCCGCATTCTCGCGACGTGAATCGCCCGAGGTTTACCTATCGTTCCGCCCTCTCCTCAAACAGAGGGCGCAGGGAAAGCCGGGTGCCGATTGCACCCGTGGGTCCGGTGCAGCAAAAAGCACCGGAGGTCGGACCACAGGTGAAACCGGAGCAGTCCGGCTTTCCCTGCGCGATGGTTTTACGGTTTCTTTCGTGCTCTCCCCGGCGAGACCGCTATCCGATTCACACATTTTCGAGCCTTAGAGTGGT
>NZ_JBHMET010000101.1:0-841 GCF_042430365.1 Bradyrhizobium erythrophlei | reverse complement strand
AGTGAAGAAGATGTACGCCACCTGGCTCGTGCAAGGCAAGCAGCAGGCCGCCTTCAAGGCTGCTTGGTAAGGCCGCCGAGACCAACGCGGAAGCGCAATATCAGCTCGGCCTGATGCTTTCCAACGGTACCGGCGGCGAAACGGACGACGTCGCGGCTCGGTGCCACGGCATGACGCGCTGAGGAGGACCCTATGCACTTCATCGTCCATTGCATCGATCGGGAAGACGCATTGCCGCTGCGGCAGGCATTGTACGACGATCACAAGCGCTACCTGGCCTCCGCCCGCGTGCACACCGTCATCTCGGGGCCGCTCTTGGACGACGACGGGCAGACGATGAAGGGCAGTTGCTTTCTCCTCGAGGCCGACAGCAAGGAAGACGTCGTGGCGTTCAACCGCAACGATCCCTTCTGCACGGCAGGCGTCTGGAAGCAGGTCTCCATCCATCCCTTCACCAAGCGCGTGGACAACCGCGACATCGGGACGAAGCCATGACGTCGACCATCGGATTCGTCGGACTCGGCAAGATGGGGCTGCCGATGGCGCGCCATCTGGCAGCAGCCGGCCACCATGTGAGCGGCTTCGACGTGGCGGTCGAGCGCATCGGATTAGCCGAGCAGCAGCGTATCACCGGCGCGGTGTCGCTGCCCGAGTTGCTGGCCGCATCGCGCATCCTGTTCTCGTCGTTGCCGAACGACGAGGTGCTCATCGCGACCGTCGATCAGGTCTGCCGCCACACAGCGCGCGGCACGATCTACGTCGACGCCAGCACCGTGTCGCTGGAGGCATCGCGCAGTGCGGCGGTCAGGCTCGCGGATGCGGGCGTGGCCTATGTGCGATG
>NZ_JBHMET010000100.1:0-20835 GCF_042430365.1 Bradyrhizobium erythrophlei | reverse complement strand
ACACCCGCCTCGATACGCCGCCTATCTCATTCCGTCATCACCCAGATTCCCGCATAGCTCACAGCGAATCGGAGTTAACCCTTGCTTTCTTGATGGGCTGAGCATTTTTCGGTGCGTCAGCCCTGTCCTCTCAGGCCGCCCCCCAGGGGGACGGATCTTTTTCGCTTGCGAGATCTCTGAATTCGCCCGAGGCGAAGATGCCGACGATACCTCGGTTTGATAGGTTCTCCCGAGAGTCGCAATATTCTACTATTGCCGATCGTAAGCGACCCATTTTGGAATGTGCGCTGTATTTGCGTGACCGCAACGTCGTTAACTGCGCCACGATGCTCATGCAAATCTTGCAGCAGGCGATTCCGGGATGCGGCGGCATGGTGCATGTCGTCGCCGAGGATCTAACCGCGATCGGCCCACAAGGTTGTTACCTTGGGCTCGTGAGCTAGCTAGACCGTGCAACGGCAACTTGAGGCGTGGGCCGATCTCTGCAAAGCCCGCCTTCAAGTACAAGGCTGAATTGGGGCTCCGGCTCCACACCGGTTGCTTGGGCGCCCCCACTTCAAGCTGGCTCCAGCCTTTTACCGTCCCGAGGCCTACGGCGGCCTCAATGAGGCGCATCGCGACCCCAGACGATCGCTGATCCGGTACAACGTAGAGTTCGGTGATAATGCCGTAGGTTCCGTGCGCAAATAGGGACGCGCTTTCCGACAACATGATGATGCCCACAGGGCGTTTCTCGGCGCAAGCGAGAAACCCTGAGATGCGCTCTTTCATGGCGAGCAGGTCGGCAACTAGCTGGGTATCCAGCTTGGCCTGCACGTGGCCAGCCCCAAGTTCGGCAAGTAGGGCGCCAACCATCTGGGCCACCGTTGTGGCGTCGTCGACAGACACTTCACGCGTGGTCACCATGTCACATCCTCCTCCAACCTTAACCTACCTGGCAGCTTCGGGCAGCGAAGCTTCCGCAACATACAACCACGCGTTGATACACCCCCATAGTGAACCTTAGATGACGCTTCAAATCACGTCTCTTGGAGGCGATAAATGTTCGTGTCGCTCCTGGCTGAAAGGATAGCCAGAAGCTCGAAAGTGAGCGCGGCTGACTGCCAACTAGCGAACGGACTCGCGAATTTAGACCTACTCTCAGGTAAGCGAATTTGATCGGATTGTTGTTGGCGATCGTCGCATTGTTCCCTCAAGAATTGCGCCTGCATTCAGACGAGCGAGGACTTGAGGCAGGCAACATCACGCAATCACGCCGCTCGAGACGAGCGAGTAATCAAGGTATTGGCTTGGAAGAGCTGAAGAGATCCCAGCGCCGTTCACGTCGGAGCGTTTAGGCCGACTCACCGAAAGGACACAAACACATCATCGAAACGTTCTGCATCACTGATCCACTCATGTTGTCGAACAAGTTGCTGCGCACAAGCGGCCCTGGTCATGCGTCATTGTCTCACACCTAATTCTCTCAGAAATATTTCGGATGCGCGAGCCCAAGACGAACTCTTTTTTGTCGCGTGAAGATAATCACTTTCCATAGTTTCTCGCACCACGCGATGTTTGCTGTTGCGTGGTGATCAAATCCGGAAACCGAGGATTTCGAGAAGTGCTTCTATGATGCTGGCTGCGGTGACGAGACCATCTCTTTTCAAGAGGGCCACATACTCGTGGACTTTGCTCGTGAGGCTGAGTCTATCAGCAAAGCGATTATATCGGCCGTTCACAATGTTGAGAAGGCCGGGGCTAAAGTGGAGAGAGTTGAGCCTGATCCACCTGCGAGTCTCCGATATTGCCGCACGCACGGGTATGACGCGCGCGGCAATGACTCACTACTCAAAGGGCCAGGGAAGCAAGAAATTCCCATCGCCAGTTGCGCGAGTTACTTCGGACAGCCCGCTATGGGACTGGACCACCGTTGCCAAATGGCTGGTCCAAAACGAAAAGCTCTCGCCAGAGGCTGCTATTGAGGCCGAGGCCGTCAGGATAGCCAATGCCGCAATCCGCAAAGCAGCTTGAGCGATTACGAAAAGACTCTAGAGGTCGCTTAGTGGACAATCTCCCAAAGCATGTACTGCCCCGGTCCTTGGGATTCTGGCCTAGCGCAACGGAACGGCATCGGGACCAACGGCAAAGTGCCGCCGCGCACCTCAACGACTGTGACGTCGGCGAAATTAGCTTCGCGATGGAGCATCGAAACAAGGTAGTTGCGCGCCCAGTAGTTCAAGGTGCGCTTGCGCAGCTCCTTTCCCTTTCAGAGTGGCACAGTGTAGCGCCCATGCGTCAAGAACGCCGCCAGCGAACCGGGACTTCACCCGATCCCGAGCCGATCCATCCGGATCGGTCGCGTTGGCATATGCCGTCCGCATTGCCGCCGAGTAGACCCGGCGGCAATCCTCCAGGAATGTCCGATCCTCAGCCGCGCATTGGAATAGCAGAGAGACGGTCCGCTAGCCTGATCCGACTCGCAGAAGGGAAAGAGTCAATGTGCCCGAATAACGCAACGCGGGAAAACCTGCCAAACTAAAACACGCCGACAAACCTGGCATTCCTCAGAGCACGTGTCAGATTAGCCAATCCGGAGATTTTCGGCGGACATCCTGCCCGTACGACCGGCCTTCAGCTCGTAACTTACCCGGGCTCCCTCCGCAAGACCAGTGTGGCCAGCCTTTTCAACCGCACGGGTATGCACGAAAACGTCGGGCCCTCCATCGTCCGGCCTGATGAAGCCATACCCTTTGTTCGGATTGAACCACTTCACAATACCCGTTGCCACCGCACTAACTCCAAAGTGAACGCTTGCGATCTAACCAAGAGTTTCGCAGCCATCAAGGTCCGCGGCAAGAGTCGCACTACCAGCCTGAGTCCACCTCCCGCGCCCTCAATCGGTTTTCAGGCACGACGCTTACGGTGCCTGACGCGTCGCGGCGGCGCCGCAAGAAAAGGCGTCAGCTCGTTTGAGACCGTTTGCGCAGGCTTCCGGACTACCCGTGTGCCGCTCGCGACAGCTCGATCCAGCTGCACGAGGGGCGCAAGGAACTTTCCGGCCCTCCTCGGTGATGGTCCAAAGTCCTCGTAGTCACGGGTGATCTTCACAACAGGCATGGACCGCGGCGCTACTTTGTTGCGCCAGCGCATCGCTGACAAGCGGTCGTATACGTTTGCGGAAAATCACGATATTTGTCCAACTGGAATTCGCGTTCCGAAAGCTTAACAGTCCGAGGCCCCAGAAAGAGGCTTCGCGGACATCGCCCAATCTTAAAAACGCCCGAAGGGTTACAATCAACGACGCGACGGTCACTCGATCGGTGCACGGACCGGGCATCGTACGGTTTTCACTCTCCTAAGATCTTGTGGTCATTTGCACTTAGCTATGCTTCCTAAGCATCGATAGCGAGACGCAACATTCTTGTGGTCCGATCAACTACCAACTCTCGCAATTGATCGAGATGACAGAAACGTGTCACTACGAGTGATGAACGTCGGCCGGTCCACGCATAAGGAATTGGCATGCAAGACCAATCACAATCTGTCCTCGCTAACGGCCCTGGTCGAATTGCTGATTCCTCACTTGCCGAAATGCTGCGCGCTCAGGTCTGCTCAAGCGGCGCACTCTCGTTCCTCATGGAGGCGCATGACGGCCTCTCCGCCGCGATCGCCGAGCGCGCAGGTTTCAACGGTCTCTGGGCGTCGGGTCTGTCGATTGCCAGCTCTCTGGGCTACCGCGATGCTAGCGAAGCGTCATGGAGCCAACTCGTCGCCGCGGTCGAGCGGATTGTGGACGCGACCCAACTGCCTGTCCTGGTTGACGGGGATGGCGGCTTCGGCAATTTCAACAATGCGCGCCTCCTTGCCAGCAAGCTCCGTCAACGTGGCGCTGCGGGCGTCGCGCTTGAGGACAGCTGCTTTCCGAAGATGAACTCGCTTGTTGGCGACCGACACCCTCTCGCCGATATCGATGAATTCTCAGGCCGCTTGCGTGCGGTGAAGGACACAGCCGCGGACGACTTGGTCCTCGTGGCCCGGATCGAGGCGTTGATCGCCGGCCATGGAATGGACGAAGCACTATTGCGCGCTCATGCTTATGCCGACGCGGGAGCCGACGCGATCCTCATTCACTCGCGGCGGAGCACCGCGGACGAGATCCTTTCGTTCGTGCGCGCCTGGCAGAACAGGTTGCCGGTCGTAATCGTTCCAACGAAATATTATCGAACACCGGTCTCTACGTATCGTAGGGCTCGCATCTCCACCGTGATTTGGGCCAACCATTCCATGCGGGCTGCAATAGCGGCAATGCAGCATGTCTGCCGTCGCATCATCGCTGAGGAGAACACTGCGAGCATTGAGCCCAATATTGCGACGCTCGACGAAGTCCTTGAGCTGTTTAAGTATGACGAGCTCGCTAATGCGGAAGCCCGATATCTTCCTCATCGCCTACGGCAGTAACTTTTCATTCACACGGTAACTCTCGTTCTAAGGACTACCGCCATGCAACCATTTTCTCTACCGTCATGCTCCGCTGCACTTACCGCGGAAGCATTGGTTTGTGCTCCTGATACTGGACATCAGTGGTGGGAGCACTCCTACGCGGCCGACGTGTGCATCGCGATATCTCGCCCGATCTTCTCGCAATAGGCCACTCAGTCACCGACGGAGAGCTACCACCTCGCTTCTCCCTCCGCGAGAGGCCGACGCGGACGATGATTTGTCTTTCTTGAGTTGAGGGGTCCCTCTCCAAGGACTCTGGAGAAGACCTCTCGCCACAGCAGCAGCCATAAGCGACATTTTCGATCGGCGGAGAGCGCTTATGAAACCGGCCTGAGGCAGTTCGTCAAAGTCCTCAACGCCGTGAGAATGACGACACGATATCACGCGACGATGGAGGGGACTCGATTGACCACCAATGCTCCCAAGAACGCCGTCATTCTCGCCGCCGGCATTGGCTCTCGCCTGCGACCCCTGACAGGTCTTCGGCCAAAACCCCTCGTCGAAGTCAACGGCACACCGATCCTTCACAACGCCCTTCGAAACCTGGAGGCAGTCGGTGTCGAAGAGGTGACGATCGTCGTTGGCTACCGCAAGGACGCCATTCAATATGCCTGCGGCAGCCGCTTCGGCAGGCTTGAGATCAACTATGTCGAGTCCACAATCTTTGACCGCACCGGTAGTGCTTACTCGCTGTGGCTTGCGCGCGATGCCCTGCTTTCCGGAGACTGCTATCTTCTCGAAGGAGACGTCTTTTTCGAGGAGGATGCTCTGCGTTACCTGATGATGGCCAAAGCGACAGATGCCGCTGCAGTAGCCCCCTTCAATGCATTGATGGAAGGGTCGGCAGCTCTGTTGTCGGATGGCGGCTTCATTTCGGGATTCCGAATGAAACAAACCGCGGCAAGCCTGCTTGAGGACGGCCCGCGCCTCTTCAAGACTATGAACTTGTTGCGGTTCGCAGCTCCGACTCTCAGGTCCACGATCGTTCCCGCGCTCGACGACATCATCGGCTCCGGTGCAACGCGGGCATACACGGAGGAACTCCTTTCCTACTTGGTTGAACGACGCGGGCTGCAGCTTGCTGCGGTGCGATGCGACGATCTCAGGTGGTACGAGATCGATAGCACCGACGATCTGCGGATCGCGGAGAGCATGTTCGCGAACCGGACAGAACCGACGTCTGTCATCGCTACAGCGGAATAGCTGCGAGGATCAGATGCTTCGATATCTCCTCGACCCAGCCAACGCCATCACAATCCTCGGAATCCTGTTTTCGGGACTTGCGCTGCATGCGGTGCTTACTGGCCGACTAGAAATGGCCGTAGCGATTGGCCTATGGTCGATGTTGGCAGATCAGTTGGACGGGATTGTTGCGAAGAGAACTCCAAACCGGGGTTCAGACGTGGCAGAAATCGGTAAATGTCTTGATGGCCTCGGCGACGTGATCTATGGGGCAGTGATCCCAGCTGCCGTGATCATAGCGCTCGGAGAAGGAGCCCTGGTCGCAACTTCGCTAGGCATCTTGATGATTTGCGCCGGGGCTTTGCGGCTTAGCTACTTTAGTCGCTTCGGCCTGAGGGGCGGCTACTTTACCGGCATTCCACTTTCCTACGACGTGCCGCTTCTCGCCATCTTTTTCGTGACAAGGCAGTGGTTTCCTGCGGAAGTCTTCAATCCGGCGGTCATGATTTCGTTTTTCTTGCTGACCTGCCTGCACGTGAGCTCAATAAGAGTGCCTGCCCCTAGGCGCGCGATGTATTTGGTCATCACCGCCTTCAGCGCAGTTTCATCCGCCATTCTCGTTAGCCGGGCCATGACTTTCAACTAACACCGCGGTTCTGCGGAGGAGAATTTGTATGAGAAAAGTTGCGGCTCAGCCAACAGTTCGTTGGGGAGATTTCTCCCTCAGCGCAGCTGATTATGGTCAGAATCCCCCCTATTCGCACGTTGTTCTTTCCTCTCTTCTAAGAACGGTACGCGCTCAGTTTGACGCCGTGCGGATTGTCGAGCTCGGCGCCGGGACTGGCAATTTGCTAAGATCGTTCATTGAGAAGGATATTCACGGCTTTGCCGTCGAGCCGAACAGGGAGATGCGAGCAGTGGCGCGCTCGTTGGCCCCTGATGACACGCGGTTCGAATGGATCGAGGGAACGGCTGAAAAGGCTAATTTGCCGCCCCGGTCAGCCGCCTGGGTACTGCTCGGAAACGCGTATCAGTTCGTTCAACCCTCAGCAATGTTCAAAGAGACAAGTCGAATTCTTGTACCTGGTGGGTTCCTAACCATCATTTGGAACGTGCGACACCTCAAGAGAGACGCTCTACAGCGCTCTATCGAAGCGACTGCAAGGCAAATGGTCGGAGATCTGAAGCGAACAGGAAGCTCCGTTGCTGAGCTTATGGAAAACGTCGACACCAACGGTCGCTTCAATGAATACCTCTACATAGAGGCTAGTCATAAACAGGTATTTTCGCCCGAGCGCCTCCTCGCAAGTTGGAAAGCAAGTCACGACATTCCAAGCCAAGTCTCAGCCGAGATGTGGCACCACATCGTCAGTGAAATCGCCCATCTGATCCCAAAGCAAGACTCTATCGAGACCACTTGGCTCACCAGGGCGTGGACCTTTCAGGCTGCCTGACTTCCGGGTGATGATCCGTCACAACGTGATCAGCCAAAGAATGCAGACAACTGTACACGGAAGACAGAATAGCTCCAGATCTGAAATGTCGATGGTGGTCTGGGGACCAGTGATGATGATCAGAACTCTCGCAGTTACCTGGAGAACGTTTCCGCCAAATGTGCGAGGCCTATTCTTGATTGCTTTCTCAGCTCTTGCATTAGCCATCATGACCACAATGATCAAGATCGCCGGTGCGCGACTCCACGTGTTGGAAATACTATTCGTGCGGCAGGCCGTTATGATGGCCCTCATGCTCCCGACACTGCTGAAGAACCGTTTCGTTGCATTCTCAACAACAAATATGGGGCTCCAGCTGCTACGAATTCTCTTGTCGATTGTGGCAACGCTCAGCGGATTTACCGCGATTGTCCATTTGCAACTCTCCGACGCGATCGCTTTGAGTTTTTCCCGGACGTTTTTTGTCGCTATTTTCGCCTTCATCATTTTACACGAAATGATCACACCGCGGCGCTGGTTCAGTCTTTGTCTCGGCTTCATTGGAATACTTATTATTGCGCGCCCTTCTGCAATGGGTGTAAATTTGTACACAGTACTGGGGCTGTGTTCCGCCGCGACCGTTGGCCTCACTTTCGTCATCGTGCGAAAGCTTTCCGAGCAGGAAACGCTGGCGACCGTGCTGACCTACCAAGCTTTCGGTGTTGGTGCTGCGCTGCTGATACCAGCGCTGTCTGCCTGGCAGACTCCGACCCCTGTAGAGTGGTTATTTCTCATTCTTGCGGCTCTGATGTCTGTGCTCGCACAAAGCCTGGCTTTTGTCGGATTTCGGGTTGGCGAGATCACCGCCGTCACCTCATCAGACTATCTTCAGCTTGGGTTTGCGGTTTTGATAGACATCATAGTATTCGGCAGAATGCCCCAGCACCAAACATTGACCGGTGTCGGCGTGATCATCGCGGCATCCGTTTACGCTCTTTATTCTGAAAGACGACCTGCGACTACAGCCGTCAAGTCAGGCAAGGGATGATCTCCATCATTTTCTGCTTTGATGATTGCCCATGTCGCACTGACGGATACGGCGTCTAGCTACGACAGAGCGCAGGAGTGATGAAATTCGCAACCCCGTACTCTCGAGACTCGAATGCATAACGCGAGCCAATATCGCGAGGAACAAGCCGCACATCAAATGCGGCAGACTCTACTCCGAAATAGCGCGCTGCCTGAAAGCCAGCACACGCCACCGAAAAAGGATAGACGGATGCCGAAGGTATTGAACAATATAAAGCAGCTGGCCGACGCAAACTCGCCAATCGATATGACGCGGACAATGGCGCCGGACGTGCCTAGTTTTCGTGAATATATTATCGAAGGACTGGGTCAAATCGCAGCTCTTCCGGAATTGTCAGGCATAGTACAGCGGCATCGCTTTCATGGAAGCACACAGGATAAAGCAGTTGCGGCTCAATGGCTCGGGAGGCGCCTTGGCTCCGCGCCTGACCCGCCACGCCTACTTCTGACGGGCGGCACTCAAAACATTCTCATGATACTGTTCTCTCGCCTGGTCCCTAAAGGGTCTGTAATCGCGGCGGAGAAGCTAACATATGCTGCAATCGGACAGCTTGCGATGCTGGCAGGCGTATCGGTCTTGCCGGTCGATATAGATAGCGATGGACTGCGGGCAGATGCGCTGGAGGAGATTTGCAGGTCGCACAGGGTTGCCGTTGCGTATACAAACCCAACCAACCACAATCCGACGACGTCGATCATGTCCACCGAGCGCCGCCAAAGTATCGCCGACGTCGCTCGCAGGTATGGTGTGGCTCTCATTGAGGACGACGTCCACGGGTTTATCACCAAGCATGCACCCCCTCCTATTGCGACGATAGCACCTGAGCTCACCTGGTATATGATGACTGTGTCGAAATGTTTGGGAATCGGGCTTCGAGCCGCATATCTCGTTGCTCCAAACGCAGACAAGCTTGCGCAACTTCTGGCTTGCATTCCAAGTGTCTCGACATGGTTTGTCCCCGGATTATCGGCGGCGCTCATTACGAATTTGATTGAAACGGGAGCCGCGGAGGAGATCGCCCGAAGCATTTCGGTTGAAGTAGGGTTGCGGCAGGCGATTGCCCAAGAGATTCTTGGGCCATTGAAGGGTATGCACACCAACAACTCTTCTTTGCATGTATGGCTGGATTTGCCGCATGCGTGGACAATTGAAGACTTTGTCAATGCGGCTGCCAAGGCAGGCGTGACCCTTCGTCATCCTAATGTTTTCGCAGTTCCAGGAACTGAAGTCAAAAGCAACATTCGTCTCTCCTTGGTCGCGCCTGCAAGACACTCAGACTTACGAGAGGGACTCTTCAGAATTGCAGGTTTACTCCAGTCACGGCTGTAACATGGCAGGAGATCCCAGAATGCCATCCGCAGAGTTCGCATGTTTGAATGGAAAGATAGTACCGTGGAATGATGCTAGGGTTCATGTATTTTCACCCGTCGCAAAGTACGGCATCGGCGTCTTTGAGGGAATACGGGGGTATTGGAATGAATGTGAGGAACAGCTTTTCCTGTTCCGGCTTGACGAGCATTTGGAAAGGTACGCCTTCTCGCAGAAGGCGATGCGGTTCGATGAGGGTCCATCTAGCCGGGAATTGATGCAAGCTCTTATCGCTCTTTGTCGCGCAAACCAATTCTGCACCACCGTTCACATTCGGATGATGGCTTTCGTCGATGGGTTGGGAGAGATGAGTGCAACCGGACCTGTTGGAACCGCCATTACTGCCCTTCCCCGTGTAACAACGAGACAGGTTGGTAGAGGTGCATCTGCTCAAATCAGCTCCTGGATGCGAATGCCGGACAGTGCCATGCCGGCACGGATCAAATGCAATGCGAACTATCACAACTCCCGACTGGCACTCATGCAAGCCAAGCTCGATGGGTATGACGTTGCGTTTCTCCTAAATTCGAGAGGCAAACTTGCTGAAGCGCCAGCGATGTGCGTGTTCCTTCTTCGACATGGACACCTGGTGACTCCAAGTGGGAGCAATGACATATTGGAGTCTATCACAAGACGAACCGTAATTGAGATAGCGGAGGAATATCTGCACCTGAAGACAGTTGAGCGCGACGTGGACCGAACCGAATTGCTTCTTGCGGATGAGGTATTTTACTGCGGCACCGGCGCCGAGATAGCTCCCGTGACTTCCGTTGACCGGATCTCGGTCGGTTCTGGCAAGCCGGGTGCGGTAACAACCGAACTGCGGAAAATTTACCTCTCTATCGCCATGGGCGAGACAAAAGATCATTCCGAATGGAGAACAGCAGCGTATTGAGATCAGCTCGGAAAAGCGCTTTTTCATCTATCCCCGAGACCGGCGTGGCTGAGACCATGCGGTAGCGAGCGAGTTAGTAGGATACCGAATTCAATCGGACAGCTCGTACAGAAGCATTTCATTAGAGCTACCTGACCAGATTGTGCACCATAGCCTGCGATACTCGGACATGTACTTCCATTGGCCATCACCCTCTCTGGCGCAGTGCCAGTGCGATCTGGAAAATGGGCCTGCCAACGGCGATCGGCACGCCATCCGCTTCCCCAAGCAGAGTGAAGGACCGTCAGTTGCCCCTTCTTTAGCTTCAAGGCGACCGCAATGCGGCGAGAGCGGTGGCGCAGCCAACGGTGAACGACCGCAGCGTTCACGAGGCACAGAACCCTTTCACTCGATTTGGACTGGACGATGCTCCGCTTCGCCAGGAGTAAGTCAAGATGTCGGGCTCAATGCCGGGCAGAGCAAAACGTCCTGAGCGACGCTTTGCCGGCTGTCGAACGCGCGGGCATTTTTGAAGTTCCCAAGCAATGATCGAACATCCTGTAATTGTCTGACGTCTGCAACTTATGCGCAAGCACAAGCTACAGCGAGACGCAAGAATTTGCGACCCGGTCAACTACCACACCTAGTAATTGATCCAGGTACTCGAGGCATGTCACCGTTGATGAAAGTCGAGCCGGTCAAACGCACCTGCAAGGATTCGACATGCAAGAACAATCACAAGGTGTTTTCGGCAACGGCCCTGATCGATGTGCTGAATTATCACTTTTGGGAACTCTGCGCAGTCAAATCTGCTCAAACCGCGATCGTCCCTTCTTCATGGGAGCACATGATGGACTCTCCGGCGCGCGATCGCCGAGCGCGCCGGGGTGGAAATGCTTCTGAGCATCAGGCCAATAGATTGCGTACTCCCTTGGCTACCGCGATACGGCGAAGCATCATGGCTCCAACTCGTTAACTTGGTTGAGCCCATCGTGCGACGCAAGAGAATGGCATGTTATTGCCCATCAATTGCTCGGAGAAAGCTCCGCACCACGAAACCCAGTCGTCAAAGAGTACCCCTCGGGAGTTCGACGAGAGGTACTTTAGGGCTCGTGGCCCCGTAAACATCAAAGCGATACGTCAATTTCCGAGGACAGTGAGAACAGCATTCAACAAGCAATATTCCAGGGGAGCTTGCCGATGTTCTTCAACATCAGGGAAACCAGACTCGCTAATGTCGTCCTCGTGCGACATCATATTTTGAGGCCGCATCAAACGCCAGAGGAAACGATCTCTCGGGGGGATTTACATCCAGACGCGATTCATTTGGGCGCATACTCAGACGAGTCCTTGATCGGAGTTTTGTCGGCTGGACCAGAGCCATTTCCCCACAAGGAAGTTGCTCGTTGCTGGAGGCTTCGTGGATTCGCCGTCTATCCGGACTATCGCGGACGAGGCGTAGGAAGCGCCCTTGTAGAAGCAATCATTTCGCTGCTGAGGGCACGCGAGTGCTCCTTCGTGTGGGGGCTCGCGCGAGTGTCCGTGCTGGGACTCTATTCACGCGCAGGCTTTAGAACCTACGGCGAGGTATTTGATATAGGTCACGTCGGTCCACACTGCACCATCGTGTCCCAACTCAGGGAAAGCAATGTCGATCTTTGAGCATTACTATCCTCGGCCAACGCCGAAACCGCTGTCCCGTGCGCAAGTTCATGGTGTCGCCTCGGCAACCGGAATCAGATCACGAGTAGCTTCTGCGTCCTTAACCCAACGGCCGAGCCAAAAAAGGACGCGCGCAATGCTGCGATGATCACACTCGATATTGAGCTAGTATCCGGTTGCGATCCGCACGTCCAAGCACCGTACGCACCCCCTCGAAAATCGTCTCTCCGGACTGTTTCCACTTGAGCTCTCTGCCAACCGTCTCAGTAATGACGTGTGTTGCCGCTCCGCTGGTAGTGGCAATCGAAAGAATGTCACTACTCGATCGGGCTTTATGCATGGCCCACGCCCGAGAGCGGTGAGGACGATCAGTGTTCGTCAAGCTGCACAACTTACTTGCTTCAGCTTGAGTCACTTCGCTGGTGCAGATTTCGTGAGTGGTCCAAGGAGTTAATTGTGCGACCTGAAGCCGCGACACAGAGCCGGCTCCCAGAGACGCGAAAATTCCGTCCAACGCGGGCTGTCCACATGCAACGTAGGCAATGCTGAGATCTGCAGCTGTTGTCGCGAAAATACATTCCGCCATAAAAGCTGCTAAAGGTGCCTTTCCGCCCGAATATGCAGCGAGTGAGCAAGGCAGCGTACCAAGGACGTCATGCTTAGCCTCATTGATCAGGTGCGCCCCGAAGCCGTCCCATTCCTCCGAGCCTGTGACAGCCACGGCGGCCACTTTGGTGCAAACATCGCTGCTGCTGAAATCAAAATCGACCAGCGCTATCTCCGCGCCAAATGGCCACGGCTGCACGAATTTCATGCGCCCAATCGAGCCATAATATCGGCCGAGCGTATCGCCGCCAATAATGAGATCGACGGCCTTCTCCCATTCTTGAATTCTGGCAAACAGCCGCTGCGGCCGAGATTCATACATGTCGCCATTAAAGCCCCAATCTATTCCATCATGTAGGAGCACTACGACGACGCGAGCGCCGGCTCGCTTTAGCTCACTCGCTATCAGGGGTACGTTTGGTTCGACCGCTTGGACCGGAAGGGGATGGCGCCGATCAACCCTATAGTTGCTTGATGCGAGCAAGCTTGACGACGTCAGACCAATGAACCCAACATCGCCCGCGCTGGTCGGCAAAATCGTGGCTTTGCGCAGCGACACCTCGGCATTTGCACACAGCAACGGGTAGTTGAGGTCTTGCGCAACATTCTCGAGAAAGTCTTTGCCGTAGTCGAAGTCATGGTTTCCTGCGGCCGACACATCCAATCCGAGTTCGCATGATGCGTGAAAGCCTTCTCGACCTAGAGTCAGCCATTCAAGCGGACCGCCTTGGATGAAATCACCGCTATCGGCCCAAATTGACGGGCGACCGTCCCGAAGCCTAGACACTTCACGCCGTAGAGCCCGCCCGCCGGGCAGACTGCCGAATGAAGTTGGAATCGGAGAGTAGGCCCCATAAAAATCATGAGTGCAGAGGATTCTTATCGTTGTCACGGTTTCTCCTTCGGATTTGAGTTACCGAGCCAATGCTGCCGCCACCCTTGATTTCATTTCTTGCATCGCTTGTTCAGGGGTCGCCTTGAGCGTCATTACCTTTCGCAGGATGTCCTTGATGGTATTGAAGATCTTGATTGAATTTGGTCCTGGGAATGAATACCAGCTTGTCACCCGATCGCGATTAAGCAATGCGACCGCGAACAAAGGCTCGGACGAGTAAAAGCCTCCAAGCGAGTCTGGGTCGTTGATTACCTTCTCGTTGAAAGGAATCATTCCGGTACTCTTCACGATCATCGCCTGAGCCGATGGCATCATGGCGAATTTCAAGAACTTCCATGCTGCCTCGGCCTTTGCCGGATCTTTCGAGAACAACACCGCACTCAAGCCTGCAACGGGCAGGCGACCATCGGGTGACGGAAGCGGAAATGGGGCAACGCCTAGTGGAAAACGTCCGCCAATCTGCTTTTGGAATACTCCAATGCCCGAGCTGGCAGTGACGAGAGCTCCCAGTTTGCCGGCAGTGAAGGCCTGACGGGCTTGATCTCGCGACATATCCGCGCGCGCTTGGCCGGCTTCACCGATTTGTCGAATTAGCTCCAGAGCCCACAACCCTTGCTTGCTAGCAAAGGCGACGTCGTTTGATGGCGTCGCCATTTGCCCTCCAGCGCTTTCGAGGAGAGCCAAGTACGTCCAATTTCCATTTGACTCATGGTCGAAGAACAACCCCATGTCGTCCTGATCGATGGCGGTAATTTTCCTGCCCAGATTGATAATTTCTGGCCACTCACTCGGAAATGCTTCAGGATCAGCGCCAGCCTTTGCGAGCAAGTTCTTGTTGTAGAGGATCACCGGCATCGATGCGGCCAGAGTTAAACCATATTCATGCCCGTCAATGCGCCCGGTATCCGCTGCTGCGGAACTATAGCTTACATCCCGCCATTCCCGATCCGTCGACATGAACTGACCGAGATCGACGGCGTAACCGCGCTCGACGAACACTCTAATCTGATTACTGCCGGTGAGAGTTATATCAGGCAGATCTCCCGTAATAGCCTGGCGCAATGTTTGCTCAGTCAAAGATTCAAAATCCCGATTCTGCGCTTCAATCTTGACCGTGATTTCCGGATGCTGCTTTTTAAATTGCGCCGCGAGTTCTTGAAACATTGGCGTCCACGCCGCCGGAGCAGCCGTGACGCGGATGACATGTTGGGCATTGGCCGGTGAAGCCGCACCAGACAGGCCAACGAAAATACTAGTAATAAGGAGTGCGTGACGCATGGTGACGTTTCGCCATTGGAAAAGATCAGATTAAGCTTGAGAGTGTTTGAAGGGCTGTCTCCAGCTCTTCGCGTGACGAAGGACCGCCTAGGCATATACGTACTGAGTTCGTTGGGCGGTCTGGCGTTGCACTAAAGATTGATGCAGCGCCGAGGCAAATGCCTTCACGACGCGCAGCAAGCAGAAGATCGGACGCGGTCCGATACATCGGAAGGCGAAGCCAGATATTTAATGCCCAAGGCTTGGTGACGATGTCGAACTCGTTAAGCAACCTTGTAGCGATGAATTGCCGCGCGACCACTTCCTCGCGCACGGTCGCAAGCACCCGCTTTGCTGTTCCATCAGTGATCCAGTGCGCAATGATTTCAGCCGATACTGGAGATGGAATCCATGTTGTTGTCGATCTAAATCGCCTTATGAAGTCGCGAGCACCTTGGGAATTAGGCGCTACAATGTAGCCGAGACGAAATCCTGGGCTTAAAGTCTTTCCAACGCCGGTAACATACCAGGCATTTGAGGGGGTGATGCAAGCAAACGGCGGCGGAGCCTCCGGTGCTAACATGCCGCAAATATCGTCCTCGATAATTGTCATCCCAAAATTCTCGGCAATGCGAGAAATGCTTTGCCGTCTGCCTAGGCCAAGGACGTGCGTCGTCGGATTGTGTAGGGTTGGCACCGTAAACAGAGCTTTCGGAGCATGAAGTTTGCAGATCTGCTCGAAAGTCTCTGGCACTATTCCTTCAGCATCGATCGGTGTTCCGATGACGCGTATCCCCAGCAGCCGTGGGATCTCCCAAGCAGCAAGCGCGCTGAGCTCTTCTGTGACGATGGTATCGCCTGGGTCTGCCAGTAACGAAAGCAGAAGAAGGACACCATTTTTCGCACCATTCGTTAGGACGATCCGACCATTTAGATCAATGTCGCCGAATCTGCCAGCAAGCCACTTGTTACCCGCAAGTTGGTCGGTTTCATTCTCCCCATAGCGATGATGGCGCATTACATCATCCAAGCGCTCGCTATGGGCAATTTGAAGCAAAGTCGAATGCAATGCGTCGCGGAATTCGACAGGCTGAGGCGGCAGGTTCCGGTCGAGATTGAATAGCGGATGTTCTTTCATTTACAGAAGTTCCTGTTTGCCGGTCGCTGATCGGGAATCTCTGGCAGCTCTTTCGACTTGTTTCTAATGCCGTTGGACGATTGATCTGAGACCGTCGTCTCCGATTGGCGTGCTACAAGCTAGTCTGCTGCCATTGTCATCAGCTTTCTGCAATTCCGCTCTCCACGTAACTGGTGCCGCCTACCGCTACGCGTCGGAGAACCTGCCGATAGCTCCCCAATCGCGCCTCGAAAGTCTCTCCGCGGACAGTCTGCTCTGAAGGCGTTGCGGTTCGGATGATCTCGTTGAGAACTCGACCAGACATGTTTGGTGGCGCGGCAAGCCCGAGCAGATGTAAGATGGTCGGCGCGAAATCGCAGATACCAGAGGGGATTCTCGAAGCAGAACTGTCTGACGCAAAGGCGGCCCCCGCGACGATGCCGACCGCCGCAAGCTCCTTCGGATGCAAGCCACCGTGAAGGCCAAGCCCAGCCTGGCGATCATTGTCATAGAAGGTGCCCCCTACGAGACCGAAGGGATCGATAGTATCGTCGGCACGGAAAGCAAAGGTGACGTCCGGCGCGCGGGCATGATCGGCAAACACAAGGTGGTTTGAGAGGCTTCCCGGGGCGATACCACTTACATCGTCCTTTGCGCGCGTGAACACTGGCCCACACCATGGCTCGGACGTAATGGTCGCAACCAAGCGCGCGACCTTCGCCTCATCCGGATCGGCGAGATAGAGAGCGCCAACTTGGCCAGGTACTACTACTACATCAACATTGGGCGCGGGTCCGATGCCAGGACTGAATCCGGCTCTACGCAGGTAGTCGGCCACAGAGATGCAACTATGGCCCGTGATGTGGCCATGGTCTGAGATCGCAAGGATCTGCACTCCTGCCCCTCGGCCCTCGGCCTCCCACCAGTCGACCACACGACCGAACTGACGGTCGCAATGGGTTATGATGGACCGGGTTGCCTCCGCTCCCGTTCCGTGAAAGTGGGAGGTAAAGTCCGGCTCGCCGTAGGAAAGAACTGTAACGTCTGGCCGAGATTGCGGCCAGACGACGTCGAGGAACGCCGTCGTGATCCAGTCCTGGCCAATGATGTCGGGCTCGGTGTTCGGCGGCGCCGGCGGCAAAGGCCCGACCCGCGCCTCGATCTCGGCGAGGACGTCGTCCGGCGTACAGGCTTCACGGAAATGGCCAGAGAGGCGCACATGGCCGAAATCCTCAGCCTTATGGTGGAAGAGGCGGGTCGTTCCTGGCGTATTGGTAGCGAGAACGGCGAGGCTTCGTCCGCTTGCCCCCAGTATCTCGCCCAGCGAGGGCGCCGAATAAAGCCGGCCGCCGCTATCGAGATCGAGCCGGCGCAGCAGAACTGCGTCGGAAGTATCGATGAAACGTGGCGGCCTTACGGAGCGGTCGACATATGCGTTCCCGACCATGCCGTGACGAACGGTAGTCGCCCCCGTGACGAGGCTCGGAAAGGCTGAGCGGGTCTCGCTCGGATAGACGGTGCGGTGGTTGGCAAGCGTCACCCCGGCCGCCTTCAGGCGACAAAGGTTGGGAGTCAGCTTCGGGCCAATGAGGTCCGGGCGCAAGCCATCAAAGCTAGCAATGAGGAAGCGGAGATCAGTTTTCATATGTTTCACGCGCAAAGCCTCGGGCAAACAAATCGATGTCGGTCGATACTCGGCCTTTTTGGCTCATATAGCTCCCCTACCATGGCGCCTGTCTCCGTCCGCACCTCCAGCTCCTCCGCGAAGGGCGCAGTGATAATGCGCCACTGATGTCACGAAACGGCCGGGCCGCCGTTGATCGAGACCAAGCATGCCGCATGTGGCAGGCTACCAGGATATGCGGCAGCTTCGACATCCACACCCGATCGCTCAAGGACGCAAGGAACTCACCGTCTGCTATCGACGATGAAACGCCACGCAAGAGAGACGTCGAGCCGCAACTCTTCTCGATACTTTTGATCATGACGGAAGCCATAGGCACTACTTCGACAGCGTGAAAACTTTGGCCAACATACGGCGATGTATGAGCACTTCAAAACTCGAATTGCCGCAGCCGGATGACATGCATCGAATAACTCGATGTCAATGCATCCAAGGAGCGATAGCGGTAAGGCATGCCAGAGGAGGAAGAGCCGTCGCTCGCTGCGGTGACCGCCCTGGTGGGAGATCGCTTGCCAACGGAGCATGACTGTGGCGGAAGAGGGCCTCGGTGCTGATTGGCTGCTGTAATAGCCCTCATCGGCCAGAACCTGCGGCTCGGCTTGAAGGGCGTCTTTTGCCGCCTTGGCCATCGCATGAAGCTGGCCGACCTCGCTTGCGACAATGAGCTTGTGCTTGTCGTCGACAACGGCCTGCACGTTGTAGCCTGCCACTCCCTGACCGCCCTTGACCAGAAGCCGGGCGTTCGGATCGGTCAGCGACAGTTGCGTCTCGCCACGGCCTTCCAGCTGGGCACGATCAGCTTGCGCGCGCGAGCGCTTGGCCATCAGCGCCGCGACCTTGGCGCCGACATCGCTGCCATCTCCACCCCCCTGTGAGATGCTGCCAATTCGGCGGCTACAAAGCAAACGGCTCGGTTGATGGAGTCAAAAAGAAATTGACGTCTCTTCGCGTGTTCGAGGAGCACCAGAAGCGTATCAGCTTGCTCCAACAGTCATCCCAAACTTTGAGAGCAGATGGATTCCGACAGGCGGCCCTCGTAGGCTTCGATCTTCAGAAAAAACTGGTCCGCTTGCTGGGGCACGCACCGCGCTCTGGGTCAGAGCCAAAATAGTCGAAAGTTGGACGCTGCCGCGTCGGTGCATAGACCAACTGGAAGGCGATACATTGAGCAATAGTACTTCGTGTCACAGCATCTCTTTCTCCCGCGGGGAGCACCACCAACCATCGAATACTGCAGGAGTTCACATCTAATTACTCGATGTCCTTCATTCCTCTGTTGCGGTCGGAATGCGATGCCTCACCTGTCAAAATCTTCGTTGTTATCGGAGGGGCGTTATGCGACTTGAGAGAAAGAACACCGATGTTGCAACCGTGCACGTTCGGCGAGGTTGTCAGATGAAATCGCTAAACTCGGCGCGTCCATCGACAGCGTCTGTTTTCAGCGTTCGACCAAGTACAAGACAAAGAGGGATTGTTGTCGCATTGTCCCTAGCCGCGAGTCTCGTCGGTGGCTCGGCGCTGGCGCAAGCTGCTAACGTGGCTAGCCCAAAAAGCGACACTGCGGATGAGGTTGCTAAAAGGACAGTTCAAAAGCGGACCGCCTCGGCGGCAAAATTCGGAGACCGCCGTGAAAAACGAGCAGCAAGTCTCGTTGGCAGCTCGGCGCTGGCGCAAAATATCAACACCCCGAACCCGAAAAGCGGGAGCGCGGATAAAGTTGCTAGAAGCAAAACCAAGGAGATCGCCCCATTCGCAAAATTCGAAAACCTTCGCATAAAAGGTATGTGGGTCAGCATACCTGGTCCCGCCGATACGGTAGATCAGGATAAAGGAGGCTTTAGATCTGCGCTGGCAGACGTCGGGATCGGCTACGTTGGCTGGACACAAAACAGCTTCGCAAACAATCTTCTGCCGAATGCGGCCAGAAGCACCATCGCCAATCAACTGTATAACGGCCAGAATCCCACTTTTAACACCGTGAATTACTTGTGGGTGACCTATGATCTCAGCCGATTTGGGATTCCCGATGGTCAGATCATCGTAGGGACCGAGCAGCAATCCTGGACATGGCAACCTGGGGGCCCAGATAGATGGGGAATCAGTACAATGGCCTATTATCAGACTTTCTTCGACAGGAAAGTCGAACTCAAGTTGGGCTATCTCGCAAATCAGAATGAGTTCGCAGGCACATTGGTCGGAGGAAACGCAGGAGCAAACGTTTTCGGGCCCTCATCCAATATTTTGTATCAAGGGGGCATGAGCAATAACCCTGCGCCGACGCCAGCTATCGACCTGAAATACAACTTTGACGAGCGCTTGTATAACAGAGCCACGATTCAGCGCTCTCTCAGTCCAGACGGTCAATTTACACAAGTAACCCAAAATCCCACCGGCTTAGATTGGAGCACGCCCAACGCGGGGCTACTTCTGCTCGATGAAGCTGGGTATCGGACCAAAGCTGCTGCTGGCTCACCCGACACGTGGCTACGGTCGGGCGTTGGTTTCAACAATAGCCACTACGTCAACTTGGCGAATCCCACACAACCAAGAGTCGATCAGAATAGCTTCTACTACGTCGCAGCGGACAGGCAACTCTGGCAGACTGATGTCCAGGGCACGGCATCTCGTGGCATCTATGGTGGATTCTCAGTCATGGGCGCCCCACCTGACCGAAACAAGGTCAGCCAGTATTATGAGCTTCGCGTGTATGCAAAGGGACTCTTTGACAGTCGGCCCAAGGATCAAATTGCTATCGTTGCCACTGATACTGTCTGGAGCAACTTTGCAGTGGCTGCTGCCGCGGCCAAAGGGAGTCTCGTACACCGCGACAGCAAAGCGATCTCAGGAACATATACCGCGCATCTTGCACCCGGAATATATCTCAACCTGGGAGTGTCCTATATTGATCACCCGACAAGCATTACATACACGCCACAGACGGGACATGCTCTGAATTTCTCGGCGTCCACAGCGGTGTTCTTCTAGCTCCGCACGCGATACGTGCTGATGGGCGCTGCGGAAGATCTCCGAAGCGCCCTGACAGCGACGCCAAAGCTGTTATCGCCTACAACCCAAGCTGGTCGGAATCCGAAGGGCCGTAGCGATGTCGGGACAGAGAGGCTACCCTAGTACCCGGAATCAGAGCTGAGTGATACGGCGGCCTTTGAAACGGCGTTGACGGACCC
>NZ_JBHMET010000099.1:0-782 GCF_042430365.1 Bradyrhizobium erythrophlei | reverse complement strand
GGGCATAGATGGTGTAACGGGCCGCCGGCTGGCCGCGGTGGTTAAGGCGGCGAGAAGGAGTCGTCCCTCAAACTGATGGTGTCGAAAGAACGGAGTCGGGTGATGCCCGCTCCAGCATCAGCGAGGGACGACCATGAACCATTATGTCGGAATTGACGTGTCTTTGGAAGCTTCCAGCCTGTGCGTCGTCGATGCCAATGGCAAGATTGCCCGCGAGGGCAAGGTTGCCAGCGAGCCGGACGCCCTGATTGCCTGGCTGAGGAGGCTAAAACTGGAGCTGGCGCGGATTGGGCTGGAAGCAGGACCGCTGTCGCAGTGGCTCTACGCGGCGATGCGCCAGGCCGGACTTGCGGTCGAGCTGCTGGAGACACGGCACGTGCACACCGCGCTCGAGACGATGCCGGTGAAGAGCGACCGCAACGACGCGCGCGGGATCGCGCAGCTGATGCGGTTGGGCTGGTTCCGTCCGGTGCATTGCAAGTCGATGGCCGCGCAGGAGACGCGCGCACTGCTCACCGCGCGCAAACTGCTGCAGACAAAGCTTCATGATCTCGAGCTGAGCTTGCGGGGCGTTCTGCGCGGATTTGGCCTCAAGGTCGGGCCAACCACGCCAGCGCGCTTCGCGGAGCGGATCAGGGAACTGGTCGCCGGACATCCAAGCCTGGAGGTGATTGCGGACGGGTTGCTGGCGGCGCGTGTCGCGCTGCGGCACGAGTTCGACCGCTTCGAGAAGCAGGTACGGGACGCGGCCCGCTGCGATACGCGGGCACGGTTGTTGATGT
>NZ_JBHMET010000098.1:12512-25329 GCF_042430365.1 Bradyrhizobium erythrophlei | reverse complement strand
GAGCAGCGCCACCCTGCTCCAAAGCTCCACAGGAACCCGAAAGCATCACAAGCTCTCAGGATGACGGGGAAAAAGGTGTGCACGCGACGCTGTGGCATCAATCCGCCTTCACATAGTCTTTGGCGATGATCGCATTGGCATCAAAGCCCTTGTCGACGAAGCCCTGCTCCTGAAGCCATTTGATCTGGTTGTCGACGTTCTTCACATCCAGCTTGCCGTCGGGGTCGACATAGGCGCAATTGCCGACCACCTGCTCGAGCGGCAGATTGGTGTATTTGGCGATGATCTCGAGCAGCGGCTTTGTCCGCTCGTCGATCGGCACAACGCCGTCCTTGATCGTCGCCAGGATCACGTCGTGATACTCGCGATCGGCGCGGACCAGCGCGGTCAGCAGCCTGGTCACGAGCGGTGCATTGGTCAGCGTCTTCGGCGAAGCGAACACGGCGCCGAGTTGCCACGGCGTCTCGTCGCCAACCCAGCCCAGAAATTTCGCGCCGTTGGAATCCATCAGCGTGCGCGCGGTCGAGATCGGCAGCAGCGCGGCGTCGACAGTCTCGCCCTTCAGCGCGGCGGCCGCATTCGACAGCGACTGCAGCGGCACCACCTTCACGTCGGACAGCTTGAAGCCGTATTTGTCGGCGAGCAGGCCGAGCGAATAGTGGAAGCTGGAGCCGACCTGCGTCACCGCCACGCGCTTGCCCGCAAGATCCTTCGGCGTCTTCAGGCCAGCGGCATAGGCGTTGTTGCTGGCGAAATAGCCGATCAAGGGATAGCCGGCCTTCTCGCGGCTCATGCCGCCGATCACCTTCAGCGTGCCTTTGCCGGCGAGATTGTAGAGCCCCGCGGTGAAGGCGGTGATGCCGACATCGACGTCGCCCGAGGTGGTCGCGACCGCGATTGGCTGCGCCGCGTCGAAGAACTTCAGTTCGACATCAAGGCCGGCGTCGCGGAAGTAGCCCTTGTCCTGCGCGATGAACACCGGCGCCGAGGACGACAGCCGCAGCACGCCGATCCTGGCCTTCAGGAGATCATCGGCTCGCGCAACCGAGCTCGCTGCCAGCACCAGCAGCCCCGCGCATGCGAGCCGTGCCCAACCCTTCATTCCCTTCCCTCCACCTCGGCGCGCCCGTAGCCACGTACACGCGCGACATTCTAAAGTCCCGCGGGCACCGCCTGATCGCGCCCGATGAACGCGCCCTGCGCAGCGAGCTGTTGTTGCAACTTTTCGACGGAAATGTCGCGTGGAATCGTGTTGCCCGACAGCGCCAGCGCGGCCGCGGTTCCCGCCGCCTCGCCCATCACAAAACAGGCGCCGGAGACCCGCGCCGCCGATTGTCCTTCATGGGTCATCGAGGCGCAGCGGCCGGCGACCAAGAGATTGTCGACGCCCTCGGGCACCAGCATGCGGTACGGCAGCTCATTGTAGCCGCGGCTGTCCGGGATCGGTGGAAACTCGAAGTTCACATCGCCGGCGACATGGGACTCCTTCGGCCAGCCATTGACGCCGATCGAGTCGTCAAACGAGGCGCAGCCGAGCACATCCTCGCCGGAGAGCATGTAGCCGCCGATCACGCGCCGCGTCTCGCGGATACCGAGCTGCGGCGGCAGGTCGACGATGTAGGAATTTTCGAAACCCGGCACCGTGCGCAGGAATTCAAAGGCCTCGACCGCCTGGCGCCGGCCTTCGATCTCGCCGCGGGTCATGTCATCAGGGTCGATGCCCGAGATCGCACTGCCGTCCGCGCGCGTCACCTGCGTGAAGTTCACACGCCATTCGATCTGGGATTTCTGCGGCCGCACGATCGCGGACTTGCGCGGGAATGTGTGGATGCCAGCGGCCGCGGCCTTTTCCATCAGCGCCGGGATGGTGCGCCACGCGTCACCGGCCTTGGCGGGATCGATGCCGTTAAGGCGGAACATCATCGACGGGTAGAGCATGCCGCCGGCATTGTCGCCGACTTCGAAAGGCGCGCCGGCCCACACCGCGAGGTCGCCGTCGCCGGAGCAATCGATGAAGATGTTGGCCTTAACCGCCTGCCGGCCGGCCTTGGTCTCCACCATCAAGGCGCGGACGCGCGCGCCCTCCATCACGACGCCGGCGCCGAGCGCGTGGAAGAGGATGTCGACCTTGTGATGGGCGAGCAGATCGTCGGCCGCAATCTTGTAGGCCGCGGTATCGTAGGCCTGCGCAAGGATCTTGCCGAGGATCAGATGCGGCGCGTTCAAGCCGCCGAGCCGGTGGATGCGCGCCAAGAGGTCGGAGGCGATCCCCTGCACCACCCGGTGCATCTCGCCGAACACATTGGCATGCAGTCCGCACAAGTTTGTCACGCCCGCCGCGGTCCCCATGCCGCCGAGGAAGCCGTAGCGCTCGATCAGCAGCGTCCGCCGTCCGGAACGCGCAGCCGCAACCGCCGCGGTGATTCCCGCCGGGCCGCCGCCGAGCACGACCAACTCATACTCGCCGTAGATCGGGACCTGCCGCGCCGGTTCTTCGATCGTGTTCGCTCGCATCCGAGATTTCCGCCCTGAACAAGTTTGTTGGGTGGACTATGAATTGATGCGAATAGGAGTACAATCCACCAAATTATGCAATCAGCTTTCTCGAATCGAGAAAGATCGAATGGACACGCTGGCCAACCTCGAAGCCTTTCTCGCCACCGCCGACGCCGGCGGCTTCTCCGCCGCCGCGCGGAAGCTCAATGTCGCGACGTCGGTGGTCGCCAAGCGCGTGACCCAGCTCGAGGAGCGGATCGGCGCGGCGCTGTTTCATCGCTCGACCCGCCAGCTGCGGCTGACCGAGGCCGGCCAGCAATATGTCCATCGCGCCCGCGGCGTGGTGGCCGATGTGGGCGATCTGCTGTCGCGGATGGGCGAGAAGGATCGCGACCTTACCGATCATCTCCGCGTCAAGGCGCCGACATCGCTCACGGTGGCGCGGCTTGCCGACGCCTTCACCGCGTTCCAGACCCAAAACCCAAGCGTGAAGCTCGAGATCGTCATGATCGACCGCTCGGTCGATCCGGTCACCGAAGGGTTCGATATCGCGATCGGCGCGTTCCCGCTGTCATTCGGCGGCGTGGTCGACGAACCGCTGTGCCGGCTGACGCGGCTGTTGTGCGCCTCGCCCGCCTACCTGAGGACGCACGGCACACCACAGCATCCGCGCGATCTGGTCGATCATCGCTGCCTCAGCTTCCTGCCGACCGGACCGGAATGGCCGTTCGAGGGACCGCGCGGCCGTATCAACGTGCAGGTGCGCCCCTTCCTCAGCTCGAACGAGGGCCGCGTGCTGACGCAAAGCGCGCTCGCCGGCAACGGCATCACGCTGATCTCGCACTATCTCGTCGAGGATGCGCTGCGCGAGGGCGCATTGGTGCCGGTGCTGACGGAGTTTCCGGTTCCGGATCTTTGGGTGAAGGCCGCCGTTCCCGAACGCCGCATCGACGCGGCCGCCGTGCAGGCGCTGCTGCGGACGCTGAAGACGTCACTTGCGCAAGCCCTGTGACGCCGGTCCCGTCTTGCTCCCGTCGTGGAGACCTGAAACAACGGCGCAGAAGGATCGCTCGTCTTGAAACTCCTGATCTCGCTATCGCTTGGCCTTGTCGTCGCAACCGCACCCGCGATGGCGATCGAACAAAATTGCCGCTTCATCCAGGCAAAGGCGGAACGGGAGGCCTGCTATCACCGGCAGGAAGAAGAGCTCGCGGCGAAGCGCAAGCCTGAACCGACGGCGTCGACATCGCGTGAGTCAAAGACCTTCGAATCGCTGCAGCAGATGCGCCGCGAGGATGAGGAGGTCTACCGCAGCCTGCGCAGTATCTGTCGCGGCTGCTGAGCTGCGCCGGCGCACCTATGCCTTCACCTTACCATCGGCCTGCGCGCTTCTCGGCAAAGGACGCGAGACCTTCCGCCGCTTCCGCGGTCTGTCGCTTGGCCGCATGCATGCGAACGAGGCGCTTATAGGCCTCGTCCTCCACGGCCATGCCGCCGAACGAACTCTCCATCGCGAGCTGCTTGGTTTCCGCCAGCGCGTTCGGCGCATTGGCGAGCAGCTGCTCCACGACCTTCGCGCCCGCACTCTCGAGCTCGGCCAACGGCACCACCTCATGCACCAGGCCGATACGGCGCGCGTCCGCGGCGCCAAAGCGTTCGCCGGTCAGCGCGTAGCGGCGCACCTGGCGCACGCCGATGGCGTCGCAGAGCTGCGGAATGATGATCGCGGCGGTCAGGCCCCAGCGCACCTCGGTGATCGAAAACAGCGCGTTGTCGGCCGCGATCACGACGTCGCAGGCCGCGATCACGCCGGCGCCGCCGCCGAAGCAGCCGCCCTGCACCAGCGCCACCACCGGGATCGGCAGCCGGTTGAGCCGCTGCACGGCCTCGAACGTCGCGCGCGACGCCGCCTCGTTCTCCCCGGGCGATTGCGGCCGCACTCTGTTGATCCATTTCAGGTCGGCGCCGGCCTGGAAATGCTTGCCATTGCCCTTCAGCACGACGACGCGGAGCGGCTTCGTCGAGAGTTCGTCGATCGCCTCGAGCACACCCTGGATCAGCGCGCCATCATAGGCATTGTTGACCTCGGGACGATTCAACGTGACGGTCGCGACCCCGCGCTCATCGAGGCTCCACAGGACTGGGCTGGCCGGCATGAACGTGTCTCCCCTCATCGATATCTTGTGTGTTCATCACTATGGCGGAAAGGACGTGTCTTGATCCATCACTTTCCGGCGTGATGTGGCCGCGCCAGGCGCATGACCGGTTGCACGACCGCGCACGCTCGTGGAAACTGGCACGGCAGCTTCGAGGGACAAGTTCCACCCATGCGCATTTGCATTTTCGGCGCGGGCGCCGTCGGCAGCCATTTTGCGGTCCGGCTCGCACGCGCCGGGCACGATGTGGCTTGCGTGATGCGCGGTTCGCATCTCGACGCGGTCAGGGCCAACGGCCTGACGCTCAGGGTTGGCGAAACCGCCGTCACGGTAAGCGTGAAGGCATCAGCCGATCCGGCCGAGCTCGGGCCGCAGGACGTCGTGATCAGCACGCTGAAGGCCACCGGCATCGCCGCGCTGGCAACCGGACTCGCGCCGCTGCTCACGGACGATACGGGGATCGTATTCGCCCAGAACGGCATTCCCTGGTGGTATGATCTCGGCCTGCCTGCACGCCACCCGTCGATCCCCGACCTTGGTTTCCTCGATCCCGGCGGGCGCCTGCGCGCCGTGGTTCCGAAGGGACGCATCATCGGCGGCGTGATCTTCTCCTCCAACGAGGTGATCGCGCCCGGCGTCGTGGCGAACCTCTCGCCTGAACGCAACCGCCTGTTGATCGGCGAGTGCGATGATCGCCAGAGCGAGCGGATCGCACGGCTGCGTGCGGCGCTGAACGACGCAGCAATCGAATCCCCCGCGGTCAAGGAAATCCGCGAGACGATCTGGTCAAAGCTCCTCACCAACATGTCGATGTCGGTGCTGTGCCTGCTGACCGAGCAGACCGCGCGCGGCGTGCGCGACGATCCGGCGCTGAAGGACGTGATCCCCCGGCTGCTCGACGAGGCCAATGCGGTGGCGACGCACTATATTCCCGACGTCAAGCGCGTCACCCGTTCCGGCCCGGCCCCGGACCACAAGCCGTCGATCCTGCAGGACTTCGAGCTCGGCCGCGCCATGGAGATCGACGCGCTGGTGCGCGCGCCCGCGGCCTTTGCCCGTGCCGCCGACCTTTCCACGCCGATGCTCGACCTGATGGCGGCGCTGGCGGTCCGCAAAGCGCGTGACAAGGGGCTCGATCAGGGCTGACAATTCATAAGCAACGGCAAGAAGCGGGACATCGAACCATGCACGTGAAGGGTAAAGTCTGCGTCGTGACAGGTGGTGCAAGCGGCATCGGCGAAGCGGTGGCGCGCGCTTATGCCGAGGCCGGCGCGCGCGGCGTCGTGGTCGCCGACCTCAAGACCTCGCGCGATCGGCTCGCCAGTGTCGCCGGCGATATCGACGGACTTGCGGTCACCGCCGATGTCGGGCTGGAGGAGGACGTCAAGGCGCTGGTCGCCGCCGCCGAGGACAAGTTCGGCCCGGTCGACGTGTTCTTCTCCAACGCCGGGCTGTCGCGCAAGGGACAGGAGACGGCATCCGACGCCGATTGGGACGTGAGCTGGCGCGTCCATGTGATGAGCCATGTGTTTGCGGCCCGCGCGCTGGTGCCGGGCATGCTCGCGCGTGGCTCGGGTTACCTGCTGAACACCGCCTCTGCCGCGGGGCTCCTCGCCTCGCTGAACTCGATGCCGTATGGGGTGACGAAGAACGCCGCGGTCGCGCTCGCCGAGCATCTCGCGATTCAATATGGCGACCGCGGCATCCGCGTCTCCGTGCTCTGTCCGCAGTCGGTGCAAACCGGCATGACGACGCCGGGCCCGAGTGCGGCGCGGGTCGACGGCGTGCTGCAGCCCGCTGAGGTCGCGCGGATGGTGATCGAGGCGATGGCGGAGGAGCGCTTCCTCATCCTCTCGCACCCGCAGGTGCAGGAGTACATGCAGCGCAAGGCCGCCAACCGCGACCGCTGGCTCTCCGGTATGCGCCGGCTGCGCGACAGGATCTATGGCGGCGCGGTTTCAGGCTGATCGCGGCGCGAACTGGCCTCTGGCGGAGCACCGATTGCGGTCTCGCGATCAAGATGTAGCCCGGATGGAGCGCAGCGTAATCCGGGGCCTCTCTCGCCCACAACCGCCACTGTCCCGGATTTCGCTTGGCTCCATCCGGGCTACGAATGCTTCACCATCCACCCTGCAAACACGTCCAGCACCTCGGCCATCACCTCGCGATCGTTGCGGCCCGAGCGCTTGAGCACGTGGAAGGAATGGTCGGCCTCCTGCACCAGATGCAACGTGGCGCGTGCTCCCAGCCCCTGCACGACAGGCTCGAGCAGATCGAGCTCGGCCAGCGCATCGCGGGTGCCCTGCAGGAACAGCATCGGGATCTTGACGTCGGCGAGATGCTTCGCCCGCTCGCTCGACGGCTTGCCGGCGGGATGCAGGGGGAAGCCGAGGAAGACCAGCCCCCGCACACCGGCGAGCGGGGCCTTGGCCTGCGCCTGAGAGGTCATGCGCCCGCCGAACGATTTGCCGCCGGCGAACAGCGGCAGATCGCCACAACGGCGCCCGGCCTCCGCGACCGCGGCACGGACCGTGGCCTGCGCGATCGCGGGCGGATCGGGCCGCTTGCTGCCCTGCTCCATGTAGGGAAACTGATAGCGCAGCGTTGCGATGCCGCGCTCGGCGAGCCCGACCGCGATCGTCTCCATCGAGGCATGCGCCATGCCGGCGCCGGCGCCATGGGCGAACACATAGGCCGCGCGCGCCTGCGGCGGACGCAGCAGCAGCGCGGATACCGCGCTGTCGTCGGACACAGCGATGGTGAGCTTTTCCGCGCCGGCGGTGGTCACACGATGTCCCCTCGGGAATAAAATCGATCAGCCGCTTCTAGAGCATTTTCGGGTCTGATTGAATCACAACCGAGGCTCCCTGCCGCGATGCACGCGAATGTCAGTGCCGCGGCCGGCGAATAGTGAACTGGCTCACAGGCAGACAACATTTCCGTTGTTAGACCTTGGGCTGCTACTGTAGGATGGTCATCCGCGCGACACACGCCAAACGCGAACCCGCTTTTGGCGATTTTTAATACCTGATGAATATGACGCGCGGTGACCGCGAATCGGGGGACGGGCCATGCGTCGCAAGACGATCATTATCATCGGGTTGTTGATTCTCGTTGGCCTGTACTTCAAGGACGATCTCGAAACGCTGGTCGACGGCTTCCGCGTCAAGGTCGTCGAGTATCAGGCGCCGGCAAAGACCGTGTGGCTGGACCAGAATGTCAGCGCCGAACGGCTGCGCTGGTTTTATCACGCCGATCAGGGGACCCGGACCTTCCTCATCCCCCATGAATGGTTCATGGCGCTGGAGCAGCCGACCATTCCCTGGCTGCTGCTCACCGCGGCACCGCGCCTGAGCGAGACCAATTATCTCGGCCGCTTCGGCTTCATTGCGGATACGGTGATCCCGGGCAAGCCCGATCCGCTGCCGATCGGCTTCGCGCAAGGCGGCCCGATGCTGGATGCCAATGGCGCGCCATGGCGCAATCCGAGCAGCAAGGCCGACATGAAGGCGGTCGGGCTGACCTGCGCGGCCTGCCACACCGGAAGCTTCACCTATCGCGGCACCGAGATCGTCATCGACGGCGGTCCCGCCAACACCAATCTGTTCGAATTCCAGAAGGGCATCGGCGTGTCGCTGCTGCTGACGCGCTTCTGGCCGGGCCGCTTCTCCCGCTTTGCCGACGAGATCCTGGGCAAGAACGCCAGCGTCGACGAGCGCATGGCGCTGCGCGGCCAGCTCGATCTGGTGCTGAAGCAGTACGGCGAGATCAACGCGCTCGAGACCAAGGTCGCCGCCAACAGCGTCGAGGAAGGTTACGCACGGCTGGACGCGCTGAACCGGATCGGCAACCAGGTGTTCTCGCTCGACCTGAAGAACCCGAACAACTATGCCTCGCATTCGGCGCCCGTGCATTTCCCGCGAATCTGGAACGCGCCGTGGTTCAGCTGGGTGCAGTATGACGGCTCGATCATGCAGCCGATGGTGCGCAACGCCGGCGAGGCGCTCGGCGTCAGTGCCGACCTCAATTTGCTCGACGAGGCCAAGGGCCTGTTCAAGTCGAGCGCGCGGGTCGACGTGCTGCATGAAATGGAGCGCATGATCGCCGGCGATCCGCCGAGCGAGGACAAGGGCTTTGGCGGACTGAAGTCGCCGAGATGGCCGGAGAACATCCTGCCGCCGATCAACATGGACCTCGCGAAGAAGGGCGCCGAGCTCTACAAGACGCACTGCCAGGAGTGCCACCGCCCGGCGATCGACAGCAAGGCGCTGCCGTCGAGCGAAGCCTTTGCGCTGTTCAAGGACAAGAAATGGTGGATCAAGAACGAGGCCGGCCAGCCGCTGCTCGACGTCGAGCTCGTGCCGATCTCCCATATCGGCACCGATGGCGCGCAGGCCGCGGGCCTCGCGGCGCGCACCGTCGAGACGCCGGCCAATCTGAAGATCAAGGACGGCGGCTTCGGCCCGGCGCTCGGCGAGCTGGTCGAGAAGACGGTCAACTATTGGTACGACCAGAACAACGTTCCGCCGGAGGATCGCAAGCGCATCAACGGCTACCGGCCGAACGACATCCAGGCGCCGCTCGCCTACAAGGTGCGCCCGCTCAACGGCATCTGGGCGACGCCGCCCTATCTGCACAACGGCTCGGTGCCGACCATCTACGCGCTGCTGTCGCCGGTGAAGGATCGGCCGAAGACGTTCTATCTCGGCAGCCGGGAATATGATGCCAAGGACCTCGGCTATGTCTGGAAGGACAGCATCAAGAACGGCTTCCTGCTCGATACCTCGACGCGCGGCAACACCAATACCGGCCACGAATTCACGAACGAGAAGCGTCCGGGCGTGATCGGCCCGGAGCTGAAGGACGAGGAGCGGCGCGCCCTGATCGAGTTCATCAAGACGCTGTAGGCTCCGAAGGAACTGCGCTCCCTCCCCCGCGAGCGGGAGAGGTGAACTGAGTTTGCGGATAAGGCCCGTCACGCTTTCTGCGTTCCTGCATCAGCGGGATTTCGGCGCGACATTATCTCTGCCAAGATCGGCCCCTCTCACGCCTTCGGCGCGGGGCCCTGGCGGCGCGCCGGGCGCGTCATCGCCTCGAGCTCGAGCAGCTGGTTGAGCTGCTCCTCGGTCAGGAGCTTCTCCTCCAGCACGATGTCGGCGACCGAGCGGTTTTCCTTCAGCGCGCGACGCGCGACGCGCGAGCTCGCCTCATAGCCGAGCGCGGGCGCCAGCGCCGTGATCAGCCCGATCGAGCCCTGCACCAGGCTGCGGCAACGCTCGCGGTCGGCCTCGATGCCCTCGACGCAGCGCTTGGTCAGCGTGTCGATCGCCGCCGTCAGCATCCTGAGCGAGCTCAGCACACAATAGCCGATGGTCGGCTCGAAGGCGTTGAGCTGGAGCTGGCCGCCCTCAGCGCACATCGTCACCGTGAGATCGTGGCCGATCACGAGAAACGCGACCTGGTTGACCACTTCCGGAATCACCGGGTTGACCTTGCCGGGCATGATCGAGGAGCCGGCCTGCACCGCGGGCAGGCGAATCTCGCCGAGGCCGGTGCGCGGCCCCGACGACAACAGGCGAAGGTCGTTGCAGATCTTCGACACCTTGACCGCGACGCGCTTGAGCACACCGGAGAACAGCACGAAGGCGCCGAGGTCCGACGTCGCCTCGATCAGGTTGGACGCCAGCACCATCGGCTGGCCCGACAGCCGCGACAGCTCTTCCACCGCGAGCGCCGCATAGCGCGGGTCGGCATTGATGCCGGTGCCGATCGCGGTCGCGCCGAGATTGACCTCGCGGAACAGGCTCGAGATCTCGTTCAGCCGTGCGACGTCTTCCTTCACCGTGACGTGGAAGGCGTCGAACTCCTGGCCGAGCGTCATCGGCACCGCGTCCTGCAGCTGGGTGCGGCCCATCTTCAGGACGTCGGCGAATTCCACCGCCTTGCCCTTGAAGGCATAAGCGAGGTCATCGAGCGCGCGCACCAGCGGCTGGGTGGCGAAGATCACCGCGAGCCGCAGCGCGGTCGGATAGGCGTCGTTGGTCGATTGCGCCATGTTGACGTCGTCATTCGGATGCAACGCCTGATAGTCGCCGGGCTTCTTGCCCATCAGCCGCAGCGCGACATTGGCGATCACCTCGTTGGCGTTCATGTTGGTCGAGGTGCCGGCGCCGCCCTGGATCGCATCGACGACGAAGGATTCGGCGTACGTCTTGTCGGTCGCAACCTGGGTGCAGGCCTTGTCGATCGCGTCGGCCTTTTCCGCCGAGAGATAGCCGAGACGCCGGTTAGCGCGGGCAGCGGCCTGTTTCACCAGCGCCAGCGCGCGGACGAATTCCGGAAAGTGCCCGACCGGCACGCCGGTGATCGGAAAGTTCATCACCGCGCGCTTGGTGTGAATGCCCCACAGCGCATTGGCCGGCACATCGTCGTCGCCGAGCAGATCATGCTCGGTGCGGGATTCTGCCTGACCGATCGGCACGGTGCGGACAGTCGCGATCGCGAGCTCGCTGACGCCGCGGCCGTCGCCGGACGCCGGCGCGGTGACGCTCTCAACCTTCGATTCAACCATCGATACCTCCCATGCCCCCTTGCAGAACGCAGTCGTTCGCGACACGTCACATGATGCGCCGGGCGTCGCATGAAATCCAATGCCCATCAGCGAAGTCTTACACAGAATGGCAAACCGACATCACGATCGCGGCAACATTTGCATTCGCGATCCAAAATTCGGAGAATTGCCTTATCTCCCGTGATAATAACAAATTATCGAGTGCATTCGACGCCTCGTGACGAAACCGTGCCGCGGCTTCGCTCCGACACCGTCGCGTGCTAGATCATCCAAGCAACTGCCCCGCAGGCGCACCTGACAGGCCAACAACCAAGAACGCGAGCCGTGCCCAACACCAACGAACCGATGACGCTCACCTTCCGCTGTCCGGCGGAGCTCGAGGGCAAGATTCCGCCGCCAGTGCCGGCGACGCTCGGCCTTCCCGGCTGGCTCAAGGCGATGCCGACGCAGGCCTTCAACGCGATCAACATGCGCGACGAGGATACGGTCAAGCGTTGCCCGCCGTTCGTCGATGCCATGACCTCTGGCTTCCTGATTCCGCTGATCTGCGATCTCAAGGTCGAGAACGGCGCGATCACCTGGGACAATGAGATCCCGCCCGGCGGCGTGCTCGATTTCCCGCGATCGCCGGTCGGCTTCCATGACGAAAACCAGGTGATGGGCTCGCCGCTGTTCGAGCCCGACCGCTTCGTGATCAAGTTTCACAATCTGTGGACCATCGAGGCACCGGAAGGCTACGCGCTGTTCTTCACCCATCCGGTCAATCGCTTCGACCTGCCCTTCACCACGCTGAGCGGACTCGTCGACTGCGACCGTTTTCGCGACAGCTGGATCCATTTCCCGGCGCATTGGCACGACATGAACTTCACCGGCGTGCTGCCCAAGGGCACGCCGGTCGCGCAGTGCCTGCCGGTGAAGCGGGACAACTGGGTCGCACGGACCGCAGCCCTGACGGCGGAGGAGACGCAGCGGGTGAACGAGCTGACGAAGAAGATCAGCCGCGAGCCGGGTCTCTATCGACGGCAGTTCCGGGCGTAACGGACGTGCGCCGCATCCACCACTGTCGTCCCGGCGCAGGCCGGGACCCATAATCACCGCCGTTCGTTGTGAGAGGGATCGGGGCCCAGCATCGCACACAATTAACTTTCGCGGCTATGGGTCCCGGCCCCCGTGCGCAACTGCGCACTAGGCCGGGACGACACCGAGATTGTTGTGCCGGTCGCGAGTCACACATCTTCTGATGTCATACATCCCCGTTCTCGCGGCATGATTTGTCCGAGTTTTACCTTTCGTTTCGCCTCTCTGAGGAACAGAGGGCGCAGGGAAAGCCGGGCGCCGATTGCACCCGCGGCGCCGATCGCACCCATGGGTCCCGTGCAACAAAAAGCACGGGGGTAGGACCACAGGTGTAACCGGAATCCCGGCTTTCCCTGCGCGATGGTTTTACGGCTTCCTTCGTGCTCTCCCCGGCGAGACCGGGCTTGTTTGCCACCGTCATCAGCAAAAGGATTGCTGATGAGACACCAGCCACTGGGGCGTCAGGACCACACGACTTCGCCGTCCGCGCCACACGCACTCGTCGTTTGCGCGCTTT
>NZ_JBHMET010000098.1:0-12502 GCF_042430365.1 Bradyrhizobium erythrophlei | reverse complement strand
ACCGCATCCCACACCACGTTCGTGACGATCGCGAGCCGCCCCTCATTCGGGTGAGACGGGCGGATTCCTAACACTGATTTGCCATTCCGAAAAACCGAAATATTTTTCGCAGCAGGGCTTGCGTCGTCGGGCAAATCAGTGGCAGGGGGCGCGGAGCTAACCCAACCTGCGCTCTCGGTCGTCATCGCGAGCGGAGCGAAGCAATCCATGGCGCCGCAAGTGGAGATATGGATTGCTTCGTCGCTTCGCTCCTCGCAATGACGGAGTGATACATGCATGCCTAGCGCGCGTCGCACCAGCGGCTAACCCGGCTCGCTCAAAAACTTCGCCACCGCGCTCGGGCGGAAGAAGAAGCGGCCATGCGACGAATGGACCAGCGCATAGGTGGCGCGGCCGATTATCTGCGGCCGGCCGCGCAAGGCCAGGCGCAGATTGGCCTCGCCGGCGTCGCGGTCCCCCATTTCGAGGAGGCAGGCGGTGAGATCGGCGCGCGTCACGGCGTCGTCCGGACGCAACGCCAGCGCGTTGCGGTAAAGGTCGGCGGCCGCGGCATAGTCGCCATCGAGTAGCAGCACGCGCGCCAGCACCGTCAGGATGTCTGGATGCCCCGGGGCCGCCGCGCGCGCCTTTGTGAGAATCTCGTGCGCCTTGCCGCGTTCGTTGCGAGCGAGCAGCAGCCGCGCGAGATCGAGCTGCAGATCGACGGCGTCGGGCGCCAGCGCGAGCGCGCTCTCGATGGCCGCGACCGCCTCGTCGATGCGTCCGGCGCGTGACAATTGCCCCGCGAGCTCCTGGAAGGCCGGCAGGAAGGGCGGACGGCGTTCGGTGGTCCGGCGCAACAGTTCGATCGCCTCGCTGCGCCGACCGGCGCCGCCGAGTGCCGCACCCAGCAGGGTCTCGATCCCCGGATCCGGAGCGCGGCGCGCGACCCGCTCGAGCGGCGCGATCGCCTCCTCGCCGCGGTTCTGCGCCAACAGCGCCCGCGCCAGGATCGACGCGGCGGCGACGTCGGCCCGGCTCGCTTTCAGGACCTCGAACGCAAGCTGCTCGGCCTCGATGAATTGTCCCATCTGCAGCGCGAGCGCGGCACGTTGCAGGGCCTGGGACTGGGTGTGGCCGCGGTTGGCGGACGGAGAAGAGGAATGCTTCGGCATCAGGCCTGTAATAATGTGTTCACACAGCCGTTACCATCGTCGCCGACTGAGCGTCCAGCAAAACCCTCGTGAAGAGCCGGCGGCCATTCTGTGAACCTTCACGGGCGCTGCAGTGACGCAGCCAATGATTGGGCTGGGCGCGTCCGTTTGCCGGGAGAGGTGCCGCCGCAGACCGGGCACGGCACCGCGAGGATGCCTCGCCGTTGGTACACTAATTGGGCCGGTCGCTTCCCCAGACAAAGAAGGCTGGCCGCGGCGTAGAGATGACCAACATTCAGACCTTTATCGTGGAGCCCCGCACGCCTGAGTTGGCAATCTGCGCGCGCTGGCGCGCAAATGCCTTTTCAGTGCTCCAAGCATCCTTCGAGCAGGAATTGAGGTCGCTGGAGCAATTTGTTTCGGATCAGAGCCGTGGTGTAGCGCTGGTGGCGAAGGCCAATGGCGAGCCGATCGGAACATGTCTTCTGGTCGAGTCAGAGATCAAGCCTAACCATGATGTGTCGCCTTGGCTTGCAGGCTTATTCGTTGTCCCCGAGCATCGGCGAAAGGGGGCAGGCGCCGTATTGGTTCGAGCCATCGAGGCTCAAGCGCGACAGCGAGGGTTTTCGCGGCTGTACCTCTACACTTCAGAGGCTGTCGGGTTCTATGCCAGGCTCGGTTGGTCAGTCCTTGATCGCACCAACTGGAAGGGCTTAGACACAGCTCTAGGTGGTGTGGACTCTAAGGATTCCCTTTTAGGCGCAAATCAGATTCAAGACTGCTTTTGGGGAGGCAGACTTGGGCGTGATGGATCGTTTGGTTTTGAACGACGCGGCGTGGGAGCGGATGGCGCCGCTGATCATAGGCCGGCCTGACCAGAAGGGTTCGACCGGCCGCGACAATCGGATGTTCGTGGAAGGTGTGCTTTGGATCGTGCGTACGGGCGCTCCCTGGCGTGATCTTCCGGAGGCGTTTGGAGACTGGAACAGCGTATTCCGGCGCTTCAGTCGATGGAGCGCCAAAGGCGTCTGGTGCCGCATCTTTGAGGCGATGTCCGATGATCCTGACTTCGAATACTTGATCGTCGATTCCACCATCGTCCGAGCCCATCAGCATGCTGCCGGGGCGAAAAAAGGGGGCCTGAAGATCAAGCGCTTGGCCGCTCGCGCGGTGGTCTGAGCACCAAGATCCATATGGCCGTTCGGGGGTTGGGATGTCCCGTGCGGTTCACCCTGACCGCAGGTCAGATGGGCGATGCACCGCAAGCCGCCGCATTGATCGAGGGGTTGCCTGCCGAGGTCGTCATGGGCGACACGGCCTATGACGCCGATCACTTGCGCCAGGCCATCGCCGCCAAGGGCGCGCTCGCCGTCATCCCCAACAACCCGTCACGCGCCCTCAAATACCCGCTCGACAAGCATCTCTATGCCCAGCGCCATCTCGTCGAATGCTGCTTCTCAAAGCTCAAGCAATTTCGCCGCGTCGCAACCCGCTTCGAAAAGACCGCCCGAAATTATCGGGCGGTCGTCACCCTCGCAGCTATCATTCTCTGGCTGCGGTAAGTGTCCACACCACCTAATGGTCCGCGATCTGTCAGGGGGTGGAGGAGGAGGCTGTGGCTGGCAGTGATTGGGCCCTCTTGGTCTTGAAGCACGAACACGGCGGGAGCCGGCTCGTTTGGGCTGTGGTAGTCTGGTCCAACGCATATGTGTTCCTACTTGGATGGATTCTGATGCGGCGTCTCCACGGGGCGGCGCCGGGGGCACGCGGGAAATTTCCGGCGTCGGCCAATCGATGGCCACTCAGATTTTTCTGCGTTTGACCACGCCCCCCATTAAGCTGCGCGTTGTGTCCAATTAACGGGGCAACCCGATGTCCGAGATCGACCCACATACGCTGGAAGGCCATCTTTCGAAGCTAGTGGAGGACAGCGAGTCCTTGACGATTGTGTTCGGCATGCAGAACGCATGCACCATGTACCCGCCCTACACCATCGGGACGGATTTTATCTCTGGGAGTGATCATGCGGTCCCCGCAAAAGCCAAGCCTCTCGTGGCGCCATTCAACAGCATCCAACAGATCATCTGCCACCCGAGGAAGAGCTAGGGCGTGTACTTACGCCAGCGGATCAGGGCACATTTGATGTCCGCTAGGCCCTTAATGCTGGCGGGAAAGCCGACATCGCCGGAGGTCAGAGACGGGCCAAGCCGCGACATGCGATTGCTTTGGTCCGCTGCGGAGGGGCGCAAAAGGTCCTCAAGGTCGATCGAATAGGCCATCAGTCCGCCGAGTTCGACGTGCTCACGATACGCATAGATTGAAGGAATCCGGGTTTTCACGGCTAATTCGTGGTCCAGCGCAACGCGACGGACGGTCGAAATTATCGGCAAGATTCGGTTTTGAGAGGTGATCCTCGACCAGCGTCCGCAAATGATCGCTATGTGGCCGGGAATCGAAAGCGTCTTATGGCGTTGAAAATGGCGATCCCGGGAAGACTCGAACTTCCGACCTACGGTTTAGGAAACCGTCGCTCTATCCGGCTGAGCTACGGGACCGGACTGAAATACCAACCACTTACAACAGTGCGCCAATTCCTTTGACATCGGTTTGGCATCTTCGATGCCTTGCAGCCTTATACGATGCGAACCAGTGCAGACCAAGCCAGAACTTAGCTCTTCGGGATCGGCCGTATCACTCGGGTAATGACAAAGGAGTTCGGGTCGTTGACCCACACGCCAAGGGCATTCTCGTAGTTTTGCCTGAGCGTAATTTCCACGTCGAGCGCATCGCCCGAACCGAAAAAGACCTCGCGCCGGTCGAGCTTATCTAGGAAGCCCGTATCGGCGATCGGAGCGGAGATCGGCACGCCGTTCCACTCGAACGACCATTTTCGCTTGGCGTGGTTCAACCAGGCTTTCAAGACGACGACGCGAGCTCGCTCCTTTACGGTTCGCTCCTTCGGCTGATCCTCAGTCACAACGTCGAACGTGACGACTGCGGGAAATTCAGCGCGGGGAATGCGGATCAACGGTTCCGGGTCCGCGATAGAGCCGGTGATACCGAAGTCCGTGACGTTCTTGTCGGCGTCAAGCGCAGCAAATGTTTTGGATAGGCCACGCTGCACCGCAAGGTTCTTTTTGACGTGCTCCGTTGCCTCGTGAACCTTTCGCGGCACGATGATCGTGTCATTGCCGTGCTTGATAACGACCTCATCCGTAGTGACGGTGATCTCCGGCTTCGGGTCGGCCTTTTTGAGTGTTGCGTCATAGACCACGTTGGAAACACCCCCCCAGAACACCGTGCCGCCGATCGCGAGCAGCCCGCCGTAGTCCTTTTTGATTCGACGGATTTTGGTGCGATAGCTGCCTGGCCCGGTCGCCTCGACGAGTATTTCGATCTCGGTACCGGGGTCGATGGTTGCGCTGACGGCAAGGGCAGTGTCGGCAAACCCTGTCAGGGCTTCCGCAAGCGTATAGGCGTCGATGCTCCCCGATGAGCCACCGAAGTGAAGGACGATCGTGTCGTCCTGAAACTCGCCCAGCCTGATGATCGCCATGGATGCCCCGGGGGCATCCTAAGGGTTGCATCAGTTCCGCGACAAGTAGCGTCACGCGCGCACCCTCTGAGATTCCAGTTCGCGGGGCATATGGAAAAGCGACGTAACCCGGCGCGAGCCACACCTAGGGCATTTAAGGCGCGTGCCGAGGTCAGAGAGAGGGAAGACGGCGCCGCGGGTCCACACTGAGGTCCAGCTCGTAGCTGTAGACGCATGCGCGGATGGATTTCATGCCTTTCACGCTTCCCCCATGCGCACCGTGCGGTGATGCGCCAACCGAGTTGCCAGGCCTCGCCGATTGTCCCGACTTTGAGAACAGAAAGAGTACGAACAGCCAAGCCGGTCAACCGTCGACTGCTATTTGCCGCCAGAAAGCTGTATAGAAGCGAAGCAGAGTAGCCAGTCCATAGCTTTTCTGCTTAGTTTTGGCCTATGAAAGAAACAGACATCCCAGAGCTCCCTGATGATCTCGACTACGAACGAGGCCGCGTCTCGGCCCGCTTCGGCGTCGTGGCTGCTGCCGGCTACCAGCCGTTGCCGGATGTGCTGCTGTTTCATCAGAGCGAGCTCGGCCTCACGAGCGAGGAGCTGAATGTGGTGCTCCACATCTTGGCGCACTGGTACGCCCCGGAGAGATTGCCCTTCCCCAGCGCCAAAACAATCGCGAGGCGCATGGGGGTCGGAGAGCGAACGGTGGAGCGGTATCTGACCTCACTCCGTAAGAAACAGTACCTAGTGAAATACCGCCATCCAAAGGGGGCGAGACGTCGAAAAGGGCACGATCTTTCACCCCTCATAGAACGGCTCAAACCGCTCGCTCACCAGCGGCTTGAGGATCGCCGGCAACGGTTGCGGGAGACCAAAGTGTTGGAGGTTGATTTGACGTGACCGAGGTAGGCAAATTTGTGCTGAACGCGTTCGGACTGTCGCTGTCCGCCGATGGGTTCGTTGCCATGTGGCTGGCCGTCGTTCCGGTCACGGTATTCGTGCTGGCGCTTGCGTACCGGATGGTGCGCCCGCCGCCGCAGTGAGTCGCGTGCCGACTCAGTAACCCGTCAACGGCAAAAATGCTTTTCCGTCAAGCACCTGTGAATAGGTGGGATAGCGGTGGAAAGACTCGCGAAGCGGTTGCGGTTCCGAGTACAGTTTCCATGTGGCGCGAGAGATTCGCGGCTCCACGAAAAAACCGGGCTCATCCCTCTGCAAGAGCTGGCCCGGCTTTCGTGACCTTCGCCCCTGCGGGTTCAGGCAGCTTGAGGTCATCACGCGGTGATTCGCAAGTCAAGCCTGGGCCCCGATTACGGAGACACGGCCATTACGCACAAATCCAACTTGGAACCGGCAGAAGCCGTTGTTTGCTGGCACCTCAACGCACTCGGCTATCATCAGCACGAGATCGCCGCGGTGTTCAAAGTGAACCAGCGGTGCGTGCATGAAGTGCTGCGAGAGAAGAAACATCTCGGCAGCAAAGAACTCGCACAACTCTCGTTGCCGAAACACTAAACGCAGAACAGGCGGCCACGTGCCGCCTGTTTTTTTTGACCATGCTCCGGCTTGCTCCCGGGGCTTCGCGGCTTTCTTATCGCGCTGCTGTCGGGCAATCCCGCTACCCACAAAGCGAAACGCGGGCGAATCGGGTACCTTCTCCTGGTCACGGACGGGGGATCCGCTAATGGCCCTGATCATCATCGAAATGCTCTATGCGATCGGAATCGCCGCGTATGGGATCGGACACCTGATAGACGCTATCTCCAATGCCGATTGGCTCCGCAACATCGACTTCGGGGCCATAGTCGATTGGTTTCGCGCCGCGCCGGCAATGCAAATGGCGCCGCAGCTCAGTCTCGGAAATGAGACGCTGTACGCGCAATTCCAGCAGCTCATGGACACACAGTTTCAGGTCCGCGAGCTCAAGCGCACCATCCTGACCCTGCCCGCGCTACCAAGCGAGGGTTATTGACGGCTCATGGACGATAACGTGACACGTAGCGGAGCGAAGTGTTGTTATTGTTTTTGAGGCGAATGCAGTGCCGTTTTCGGTTTAGGAAACCGTCGCTTTATCCGGCTGAGCTACGGGACCGCGAACCCGCGACGCGAAGCGCGGGCGTGGCCATCCCATAGCAGACACGTCGGCTGATCGCCAGCCTGCGTCGGCGTCTGTCATATGAAGTTGCATAGCGGCGTCACCGCGCGCATCGCGCACGGCGCGAGAGACGAGGCCGGTTCCTGGAGCTACGGTTCTGATTGCATCAGAAGCGAAGCTCCAGATTCTTGTTTTGACGCGTTTTCTTCACGCGAACCGGTATCCATCCCGGATCAAGTCCAGGACAGGCTTTCGCTCGAAAACGCTCTACGCCGCCTGTTCGGCCGGTTTCGACGCTGAGCCGGCCGCGGTGGCGGAGCGGCGGGCCGGCAGATACTCGATCGCCTCATCCTTCATCGAGCCGAATTTCAGGCTGACGATGTCGAGCGCGTAGTTCTGGTAGAGTCGCCACGGCCGGCGCGAGCCCTGCTTCGGAAATTTCTCCATGGCGCGTTGCACATAGCCGGAGGAGAAATCCACCCACGGCATTTCGGTGATGCTCGGGTCGTTCCGCCGCGGCGTAACTTGCGCGTAGCCGTTGGCCTTCATGTAGTTGAGCATGCGGCAGACATATTCGCAGGTCAGGTCGCATTTCAGCGTCCAGGACGCGTTGGTGTAGCCGAAGGCGGACGCGAGGTTCGGCACGCCCGAATACATCAGCCCCTTGTAGTTCATGGTCTTGGAGAAATCGACGCGCGCGCCGTCGACGCTGACGTTAAGCCCGCCGAGCACCTCGAGATCGAGCCCGGTCGCCGTCACCACGATGTCGGCGTCGAGCTGCTTGCCCGACTTCAGCTTGATCCCGGCAGCGGTGAAGCTGTCGATCTGGTCGGTGACCACCGACGATTGGCCGCTGCGGATCGAGTCGAACAGGTCGCCGTTCGGCACCAGGCAGAGCCGCTGGTCCCACGGCTTGTAGCGCGGCGTGAAATGGGTCGCGACGTCGTAGTCCGGACCGAGCGCGTGGCGCACGCCGCCGAGGATCAGCTTCTTGACGCGCTCCGGATCGCGCTTGCAGAGCCGGTAGAAATACATGCCCCACAGCACATTCTTCCAGCGCGTAATGCCGTAGGCGAGCTTGGCCGGCAGCCGCGCCCGCAGCCAGTCAGCGACCTTGTCCTTGTCGGGGCGCGAGACCACGTAGGTCGGCGAGCGCTGCAGCATCGTGACATGCGCCGCTCGCTTGGCCATCTCCGGCACCAGCGTGACCGCGGTCGCGCCGCTGCCGATCACCACCACCTTCTTGCCCGCATAGTCGATGTCGTCGGTCCATTGCTGCGGATGGACGACGCGGCCGGCGAAATCGGCAATGCCGGGGAAATCGGGCGTGTAGCCCTTGGCGTATTTGTAGTAGCCGCTGCACATGAACAGGAAGTTGCAGGTGAAGCGCTCGATCGCCTTCTCCGCACCCCGCTCGACCGTGACCGTCCATTGCGAGTCCGCCGACGACCAGTCGGCGCTGACGACACGGTGGTTGAAGCGGATCTTCTTGTCGATGCCGTAGATGCGCGCGGTCTCGCGCACATAGTTCAGGATCGACGGCCCGTCGGCGATCGCCTTGGCTTCCGTCCACGGCCGGAACGAATAGCCCAGCGTGTACATGTCGGAGTCGGAGCGGATGCCGGGATAGCGGAACAGGTCCCAGGTGCCGCCGATGCAGTCGCGTCCTTCGAGGATGGCGTAGCTGCGGTCCGGGCAGTTCTTCTGCAAATGATAGCCGGCGCCGATGCCGGAGAGGCCCGCACCTACGATCAACACGTCGACATGACTGGACACGCCTGCACCTCCCGTTTTGACAATCTATCTTGTCAGATAACTTGACATCTGACAATGCGTCATGTCAATACACTTTCATGGGAACCAGCCGGAAAGCCCGCCTGTATGGCGGTATGGACGCCGACGAACGCCGCAGTGAGCGGCGGCTGCGGCTGATCAACGCGGCGATCGAGGTCTATGGCGAGGTCGGCTACCGCGTCGCCACGGTGAAGGCGATCTGCGAGGCGGCGGAGCTGACCGAGCGCTATTTTTATGAATCCTTCGCCAACAGCGAGGCGCTGCTGATCGCAGCCTACGGCCACGTCGTCGACCACCTTCACGAGGAGATGGCGGCGGCCGCCGATGCCGCCGGCGATGACGCCGACGCAAGGCTGCTTGCAGCGCTGACGCTCTATTTCACGCGGCTGAAGCAGCATCCGAAGCCGGCGCGGGTGTTCCTGCTCGAAATATCGGGCATCAGCCCGGCGGTGGACGCCGTCGTGCTCGATGCGTTGCGCATCTTCAGCAACATCCTGGTACCGATGGCGACCGACCTCCGACGCACCGACAAGGCCAACGGCGCGCTGCTGTCGTACGGCATGGTCGGCGCCGTCATCAACATCGCGCGCCGATGGGTGTCGAAACACTATCTGCAGCCGGTGGAGGAGGTCGTCGCCACCGCGGCGGCATTCTGTCGCGTGGCGCGTGGCGAAGCGAACACCCCACGTCGACCGGATTTGCGTTCGGTTTAGGCGCTTACGGCCGCAAGCCGCATATTCTACCGCTTTTCGATGCAGTTCCCGCGCGCCGTGTCCTAGATTCACGGCTGTTCTTCGCGCCGGCCTTGGCTACAATGCCCGGTGGAATGCACAATCCATCCGCGGAGATGGAGGCAAGAGCCCACGCGCCGATGCGCGAGAACGGGCCGTCCCGGCAAACCGGAGGAGCGTTGGATTGGTCGATCTGCGCAAGCTTGACGATGTGACCGGGCGCCTCGGCGACGTCGTGCTCGATCCGTCGGGCTGGCCCGGCTTCATGGACGAGCTCTGCGCCGCAATCGGCGCCACAGGGGCAGCGATGCTGCAGAGCGACGTCCGCACCGAGGATATCCCGCGCACCGCGTCGATCACCGACTATTTCACCAACGTCTATTTTCCCAACAACCTTCACCTCACCGACATCCGCGCGGCGCGTGGCGTGCCGCGGCTGCTCGCCGGCCTCGACGTCATCACCGACGCCGACCTGTTCGAATCCGAGACCGAGATGCTGCGCGATCCGCTCTATGTCAGTCTCGGCGAGTTCGGGCTGAAGTGGTTTGCCGCCATTGGCTTCCGCGCCGGCTCCGCGCTGTGGGGACTGACGATCCAGCGGACGCCGAAGGAGGGAATGTTCGACGCCGACGAGGTCAAGGCGCTTGCCAGCGTGTCAGCGCGGCTCACCGAGGCCGCGACATTGTCCACGGTGGTCGGCCGCTCCGCGATCGCGGGCATTACCAACGCGCTCGATCTGATCCAGGTCGCGGCGATCGCGGTCGGCCGCTTCGGCGCCGTCATCGGCATGAACAGCCAGGCCGAGGCCTGCCTTGGCCCCGATTTGATGATCCGCCACGGCCGGCTGACGCTGCGCGACCGGCATGCCCAGGCCGAATTGACCGGGCTCACCGATCAGCTCCGTTGCACCCCCGACCTGCTGGCGTTGCCGTCGTCGGCGCCGATCGTGGTGCGACGACGCGACAAGCGGCCGATCGTCATTCAGATGCAGCCGGTGCCGCCTGCCGCCCGCTCGCCGTTCCTCGGCGCGCGCGCGATCCTCTTGATCCGCGATCTCGAAGGCAGAGTCTCGTTCGACCAGGGCCTCCTGGTCACCACCTTCGAGCTGACGCCGGCGCAGGCGCGCCTCGCCGTCAAGCTCGCGCGCGGCGATTCGATCGAAGGTGCCGCACAGGAGATCGGCGTCTCACCGGCCACTGCGCGCAACCAGCTCAAGGCCATCTTCCAGAAGACCGGCACGCATCGCCAGGCTGAGCTCGTCGCGTTGCTGCACAAGGTGAAATGAGCGCGGTGGCGCGCGTTGCGCATCAGAGATGTTGCCCGTGAAGTCCCGAAGTTCCTTGTCATCGTGAAGCAGCCTGACCGACGGCGAAGAGTCTATTATTCGATATTGAAAACACTCGGCAATTTTGATGGATGTGTCCCATCCGTCACAGTTGGATACGAACTGGGGAAGCACAGGTTCCCGCGTGACAGGCTGCCCCAAAATGGCAAAAATTGGGGCAAATCGTGTCCGCTGATTTGGTGCTGGGATTCTCGTCCGTGATTGCGTCTCGTTCATCGGCGTTTGCCATCGCCGCGGTCGTCGCCTGCTTCGAGCTCGCGCCGGAGTGTGCGCACGCGCAATGGTGGCGTAGCGCGCCGAGGGACTTCGAGGATTGCGCCGATCTCGCCGAGAAGGCGAAGACCAAGCAGGACAAGACCGCGCAGCTTGCCGAATGCAACGCCAAGTTTGCCGGGCGCCGCAAGGTGGGCGGCGGCTACACCTATTACGATTTCATGCAGGATCGCACCTTCGACATCGCCGGCCCGAATCCGACGCCGGAAGAGCAGAAGAAGATCGACCAGGAATATACCGGCTACCTCGAGAGCCAGCGCCGCTCGCACATCGCGGCGGCCTTCAGCGCCAAGCAGCGCCTGGAACAGCAACAGCCGCAGGAACAGCAGCAACAATCGCAACAGCCGCCGCGGCAGATCCAGCAGGTGTCGCTGCGCAGCGAGACCGGGAAGGTGCCGGTGCCGGTCGCAAGCCCGGTCAAGCAGGCCGCGCGCATCAGGGCGGCGCAATGCGCCAAGAACTCGTTCTCATGCGAATGGCCGCGGCTGTCGCAGAGTCTCGACGACCTCAAGAAGCTGTTCAGCTCGCAGCCGTCGACGCCGCCGACCAGGACGGCGAAGCGGAGCTGATCCGCTCTCACCTCAGTCCGTGATCACCATCGCCCAGAATTTTCTGTAGGGCGAGTTCGGATTGTCGACAAAGGCCACGCCGACGCGCTTGGCGCCCGGCATCAGCAGGTTCTCGCGATGGCCGGCGGAATTCTCCCACTGCTTCATCATTTCCGCGAAGGTGAGGAAGCCCGCGCCGATGTTTTCGGCGGCGCGCTGCTTCTTCAGCGGTTTCACGCGCATAAAGAAGCTGCCGCCCGCGGAATGGCTCACCGACCCGCTCGTCGACATCGCCTGCGCCTGTTTCAAGGCAACCGTGTTCAATTTCCCGTCGAGCTTCACCGCGGACATGCCGTGGGCCCGCCGATAGGCGCTGATCGCGCCGGCATAGTCTGCGGCGCACGCGGCCGTCATCAGGCCGAACACGAGGCCGAGCGCGAGCAAGGCTGATCTCATCTCAAAGCGATTCATCTCGGCGCACGAAACATCCGGTTGTCGATGCCTTTCCGGCCATGCGACACTCGCAACGGCCGGACATGACGGCCCATCCATAAAGGAAGAACGCGTGAACGACCAGAACCCCTCCTCTGGCTCGCCGTTTCGAGCCATCAAGGCCATCGACTACACCGTGATCTTCGTGCGCGACATGGTCGCGATGCGCCGCTTCTATGAGGACATCCTCGGCTTTCCGCTGCAACGCGAGCTCTCGGCGAGCTGGATCGAGTATCAGGTGGGCGCGAACACGCTGGCGCTGACGAGGCCTAGCCGAACGGCGGCGGATGCTCCAACTCCCCGTGGCAGCGCGGCGCTGCAACTGGCCTTTAAGGTGTCCGTTCCCGAAGTCGATCAGTGCGCGGACGAGCTCGTCCGGCACGGCGTCGACCTGCTCTCGCCGCCAACCGACCAAGCGTTTGGACATCGCACGCTGTTTTTCCGTGATCCCGACGGAAATCTGCTGGAAGTGTTTGCGGACATCTAACAGTCTGCTGAAAAACCTCTCGCCGTAGCGAGAATTTGCTGATTCAATTTTTTATCACGA
>NZ_JBHMET010000097.1:0-1554 GCF_042430365.1 Bradyrhizobium erythrophlei | reverse complement strand
CATCATAGATCCTATGCAGGCGCGACGGACGGAGGTGTTACCATCTCGGTTTCGACCTAGCCAACAGCGCATAGGAGACACTGATGGAAGCCCAAACGGTAAACACCTTGGCGTCCGTCGCATCCCATGATGAGACAGTCCGCTGCCTTCTGGCAATCGAATTGAGCAAGAAGAGTTGGATTATCGCGGCTAACTCGCCGCTGGTCGACAGGATCGGCCGCTACAGCTTGGAAGCTTGTGATTGGAAAGGCCTGCTTGAACGGATCGAGCGGATCCGCATGCGGGTTGCACGAGAATTAAACCGACCGGTGGAGGTGATATCGTGCTACGAGGCTGGGTATGACGGCTTCTGGTTGCATCGTCTTCTCGAGGCGCATGGCGTGCGCAACTACGTCATTGATGCGGCCAGCCTGCACGTGGATCGGCGCGCGCGACGAACCAAGACGGACCACATCGATGCGGTGCAATTACTTCGCTCGCTGCTGGCATATCTGCGCGGAGAACCGAAGGTATGGAGTGTGGTGCGGGTTCCAAGTGTGGCGGAAGAAGATGAGCGCCGACTGCACCGTGAGCGTCACCGTCTAATCGCGGAACGTGTCCAGCATGTCAATCGCATCAAAGGGCTTTGTGCGGTCCACGGCATCTATGACTACGAACCCCTTCGGTCGAATCGGCTGCTACGACTGGAGCGATTGCGGACGGGCGATGGACGCGAACTGCCACGACGGCTCCGAACTGAAATCGTGCGCGAATTGCAGCGCCTCGAGCTCGTGCTGCAGATGATCAAAGCGATTGAGAAGGAGCGCGACGCCATGGCATCGGCAGCACAGACATCACCGAACAGCAACGCGAAGAAGATCCAGCAGCTTGTCAAGATCAAGGGCATCGGGGCAGAGACTGCTACCGTATTGGTTGGCGAAGTCTTCTATCGACATTTCGACAATCGGCGACAGTTGGCCAATTATGTCGGACTAACGCCGAGTCATTTCCGGAGCGGCTTCATGTCCCGCGACCAAGGTATCAGCAAGGCGGGCAACCCCAAGGCCCGCACCACCATGATCGAACTGGCCTGGTTCTGGCTACGTCATCAGCACGACAGCTCGTTGAGTGTGTGGTTCCGCGAGCGTGTCGGGGCTGCCAAGGGCCGGATGCGGCGCATCACCGTCGTCGCGGTGGCGCGCAAGTTGCTAATCGCTCTGTGGCGCTATCTCGAGACAGGCCTGATTCCGACAGGCGTCGCTGTGAAAGGCTGACCTAATCAACCTAATCGATCATGGAGTCTTGTGACGTAAGGAACATACCAATCCAAGGTGGGTGTGTGATCGCCGTGGCGCATGGCTGCAAACACGCCGTTTCATAGATTGATCCCACCCTCCTTGGAGCCCGCTCTGCCCTTGCAACGATGCATGAGGGACCTTGGTACGGGGTGATCCCGACCGGATATAAGTTGATGCGGCGAGTGCCGCATACCTCAATAAGGGCTCCGCCTTGGATCAAATGGGACCAAATAGAAACGTAACTTCAACCGAAAAACACCTGACGACAAAAGGGGGG
>NZ_JBHMET010000096.1:0-1867 GCF_042430365.1 Bradyrhizobium erythrophlei | reverse complement strand
TTCTCCATGACCCCCTCCCTCCATTGGAAGGTTTTCACACGCTAATCAACCGTTGGATCGCCGCGCCGGTTCCATCGCGGCCGGGTGCGCGATCGTCGCACCCGCGGAAAAATCCCCGGACTGATTTCGCTGTGCGGAACGCTGCGCGGTCTGGTTGCCACGGCCTATCTGCACAGCATGGCCAAGGCCTTTGATTTTGCCCTGCCGGTCCGTGGCAAGACGGTGCCGGACGGCGACGATTGCATCCACGAAATCAAATACGACGGCCTTCGTGTGCGGCTGGAGCGCGACGGCAAGCGCGTGCGCGTTTCCACCCGCAACGGCCACGACTGGACCGACCGATTCCCCTTCATCGTCGAGGCCGCACACAAACTCCGCCGCAGTCAGTTTATCGTCGACGGCAGGGCCGTGGTCCTCGGCGTCGACGGGATCTCCGATTTCGTAGGCTGCGCTCGCGCCATCCGCCGGGCCGGCTCGAAGGTTAGGCTATATCAATCACGCGACCGGGCGGAAGGGGCATGACCGCTTTTGGCCCAATTGCGAAATCCGGACCGGCTCTGAAAAATGTCTGGTTGTCGGGATAGACCGGAAATGCTTGGCCTACGGCAAGAACGACGCCAATGACCCTGAGCCGACGAAGGACAAAAGAAAGACGCTCTCGGCGAAACTTTAACTCAGTGGATGAGGCGGGGATGATCTCGGTACATCGTCAGCGCGCTCGACAAACGCTGGCCGAAAGCCGGGCCGTCCGGCATTTCTGGTCTCAGCGACCCACATGCCTTCCTTCAGATTTTGCTTCACATCCCAATACTCACTGGGGCTGATCAATCGGCGCCTCGACGAAGTAATTCCCTGTTTGATCGATTCCGCGATCACATATGTTGCCGTATGACGGCGAGCACCGGCGGGACAAAGATAGATATCGTCCGCCCCGACATACACGAAGTCCTGCTGGCATGCCCCGCAAACAGGTGCGGCGCTAATCCTCATGCGGAAACCGGAGCAGAAGGGGTAAAATCCCCCAGGGTCCACACCCGAGGAGCAACAACATGACCCCACACATCCCTGAGGAAGTTTCCACCAGGTTGATCGACTGGAGTCCCTTCGTGATCATGGGCAAAACGATGCCGCCCCGAGATCCTGATGAAGACGAAGAGGACGAGAACGAAGAGGAAGAGGACGAAGAGGACCGCGCCGACGAACCGCCGGTCGTGCGCGAGCCGGACGAAGACTAGAGCATGATGCTTTTAGGATTGGGCATAGCCTGAGTTTCGGAAATAGTTGGCGTATTCGGTGGGAGTAAATGCTCGGAGGATTTCGCCGATTGTGACGCAGATGGTTTCGGCCGAGCGCGCGGCGGCTTTGCTCAACAAGTGCTTGAGCTTGGCGAAGACCTGTCGATCGGGTTCAGGTCCGGCGAGTGCACGGACGCCGCAGTCGCGACAGTTGGGAGCCGGCAAGCCGAACGATGCGTTAGTCGGCGGACGTGGGACACTCGCGGGCGATCAGCCGCCGGCCAAGACGGTCGGAAGTTTCTGGCCCTGGAGGCGGTTGCGCGGATCCGGCGCGAGCGCTTCGGCAAGGGCAACACGATCAAGAAGATCGCCCGGGATCTCAAGGTGTCGCGGAACACTGTCCGCAAGGTGCTGCGATCGGGCCAGACGTCATTCGAGTACCCGCGTGAGGTTTAGCCGCGGCCAAAGTTGGGACACTGGACAACGGACCTCGAGCAACTGCTGTCGGCCAATGCGTTCGCTCCGCTCGCGAGCAGCTGACGCTGATCCGCAGCTTCGAGGAAGTGCGCGGGCGCGGCTATGACGGCGGCTACGATGCGGTGCGCCGTTAAGCCAGACGCTGGGCCAAGCAG
>NZ_JBHMET010000095.1:0-2077 GCF_042430365.1 Bradyrhizobium erythrophlei | reverse complement strand
TGAACCGAATCGTACATCAACTCCGCAAAAGACCGAGTTCTTGCCCAGCCTCGACGGGCAACTCGGCAAAACCTGTCAAGTCTCTTCGGATAAAATATTTCTGTTTTTCTGAATCTAAAATCGGTGCATGAATTCGCCCGTCTCACCCGCTTGAGGGGCGCGTCGCGATCGTCACGAGTGTTGCGGTGGGATGCGGTGGACGCCGAGCGCGCAACTGACGAGTGCGTGGAGAGGCGGACGGTGAAGTCGTGTGGTCCTGACGCCCCAGTGGTTGATCTCCTCGCAAGACGCGCGAAACGTCCTGCGAAGACGGTGACAAACAAGCCCGTCTCGCCGGGGAGAGCACGAAGGAAGCCGTAAAACCATCGCGCAGGGAAAGCCGGAGTTTCCGGTTAGTAAAACCATCGCGCAGGGAAAGCCGGCGTGTTTTCCGGTTTCACCTGTGGTCCTACCCCGGTGCTTTTGTTGCACCGGACCCATGGGTGCAATCGGCACCCGGCTTTCCCTGCGCCCTCTGCTCTTCAAGGGGGTAGAAGTAACCCAAGACTCGGACGCAATGCGTCGCGAGATCGCGGTCGCGCATCCTCATCGCTGTTTGATATGTGAATCGGGTCATCAGCTCGTCATTGCGAGCGGAGCGAAGTAATCCATCCTTCCGCGCATGCAATGACGTGGATAGCGTGGGGCACACGACCGGAACGTAGGGTGGGCAAAGCGAAGCGTGCCCACCGTCGCGAGCACAGCTCGGCCCGGTGGGCACGGCACTGCGCGCCTTTGCCCACCCTACATACTGACGACGCCCTACCGCATCGTGATCGCAAGCCCGCTCAGATCGGCGTTCGCCATCAGGCCCACCTGGTGGCCGGTCAATTCCAGCACCGCGCCCTTCTGGTTGGTCAGCACGATGGCGCGGGCGCCGCCGCCGACCGCAAGGCCGGCGCCGGCCGCGCCATAGACGCCGGCGACGTCGCTCGCACGATTGATGTTGCTGACCCGACCGCGCAGCACGGTCTTGGAGCCGCCGAACACCAGGCCGTAGTCGAGCCCGCCGGTCGAGAGCGCGTAGGTGCGGCCGCGGAAGGTCAGCGTGCCGCTGCCGCCGGAGCCGCCGATGATCCATCCGGCCTTGTAGATCGTGAGTGTCACGAAGCCGCTGTCGGCATGAGCCGCGGACGAGACGGCGAGGCCGACGAAGGCGGTCAGCGCGACCAAGGCGGCGCGAAGGGCGGATGAGAATTTCATGGGTCGGTCTCCCCGGATTTCTGTCACGTCAAGGTTTGTCGGATCGCGAGATGCGGGCGAATCGCGATTGACAGACCTTAGCACGCGCGCGGCGGCGCAATTGGGACGGCCGCGCGCGCTTCCATGACAGGCTTTTCCACGCAGTCCGCGTTGAACCTGTCCCCGGGCTCCCAATACTCAAGTCATGTCCGGGGCGACACGCCCCTGAGCTCCAGAATTGCCTTCCCGGAGCAGATCGTTTTCCAACCGGAGATCTCGAAAATGCGTCGTCTTTTCCTCGGCCTCGCCACCGCTGCCGTCGCCGTCTCGGCGTTTGCCGCAACTGACACGGCCAACGCCACGCCCTTTCACCTGATCCGCTGGCAGGACTCCGGCTTCTGCCAGATCTGGGACCAGAGCATCCCGACCACGCCGTGGCCGGCGAACTACACCGTCGTCAGCGAGGAGATGCCCACCTTCGAAGCCGCCTTTGTGCTCAAGACCGGTCTGTTGCAGAGCGGCGCCTGCTCGTTCTGAACATCCTTCACATCGATGACACGAGGCGGGCGCGCAGCGATGTCGCGTCGCCCGCCGTTGCGCGTCGGACGCAACGACGTCGACACATCGCGGAAGCAATCGGCGATCGCACATGACGTTGTCCGGCATCTGGGCCGTGCCCATGCGGTGAGCGGATCGGCCGCGCCTAGAGCCTTTCCCGTTCCGATAGAATCGGAACGGGGCTCTAGATTTTTGTTTTGACGCGTTTTCTTCACGCGAACCGGTATCCACTTCGCTCGAAAACGCTCTAGCAGTCTGCTGAAAAACCTCTCGCCGTAGCGAGAATTTGCTGATTCAA
>NZ_JBHMET010000094.1:0-11840 GCF_042430365.1 Bradyrhizobium erythrophlei | reverse complement strand
CCAATATTTGGTGGGTGCTTCCGCGCCCTCCGGCCACTCGATCAGCAGCCATTCCTCCGGTCGGCTTTCGGCAAGCCAGTAATCTCGATGTGCCGGACGGATGCGCACACGGGCAAAGCGCGAGGATAAGCGTTCTGCCGTTGCCACGTGATCTTGCGCCAAGCATCCATTGGCAGGCCGATCGCAAGCTTCTTAACTGAGATCGGTCGGTACTTGCCATCACGTCGAAGCAACTTCGGAGGCCGCCCGTTCCCCGACCACTTCTCCGGCGGCCGCGGCCCAGTTCCAGGCGCCCATACCGACGTTTGTGGCTGGATGCCGGCCACATAGCTCAGGCCAAGTGCGGTGATATTCCCACGCAGAGCGGTGTCGGTCCCATAGCCGGCGTCCATCAATACCACGCCGCGCGGCAAGCCCGCCGCACAGGCCCAGCGCAAATGATCGAGAGCAATTGCCGGCTTGGTCTTGAAGGTGATCTCCTTGGGCACACCGGCTTTGCGCCGACGTGTACGGTCCGTCACCCACTCCTTTGGCAGATACAGACGATACGCCGCCGGCAAGCTCGCATGATGATTTGCAAGCGAAAGGGTCACGGCGACCTGACAATTGTCTTGCTTGCCCAACTGGCCGCAATATTGCCGTGCAACCCCGACCGAATGCCGTCCCTTCTTGGGAAAGCCCGTATCGTCGATGATCCAAGTTTCGATCGGCCCGTGGCGTTCGATCTCCGGCAGCACCATCTCGCGGACCTTGGCCAAAACCTGCTGGTCCGACCAGTCGCCTTGACCGACAAAATGCAACAACGACTGATGTTGCGCTGCTGTCCGATCAGGGGCCGTGATCGCCGCCATCGGCTCGACACTCTTGCGATCGCAAGGCATCATCAGACCGGTGCAGTAATCGCGAAGCGGTTTGGCTCGGTCCGCGTGCCCGATCACGCTCGTAAGACCCTCAACATACGCCGAAAACCGCGACCCCACGTCCCCCGATTTTGCCAGACCCATCTCAGCCTCTCCGCATGCTGAAAAGTGAGTCTTCTCAAATATATGATTCTTCTCGGCAAAGCCGCGACACTCTGACTCAGTAAGACTAGAGCGCCTAGTGGGCAGGCAGGCGCTCGAATTGAAGCCTCTAAAGAGGGCTCAAAAAAGCGCACACCAGCCGAGAAGCGAGAGCAGGTCCGTCATTGTCGGCCTTCAGGCCTCAGTGTCGCAGAAGGATGCCGACTGAAGGGAACTTCACGTTCGGCATACTACGAAAAGCGGTCCCTACACACGACGACACTGCGATCATCGAGGCTATCGCGGCAATTTGTGAAGAATTCGAAAACTATGGATGGCGGCGCGTCCGCGCCGAGCCATAGGGGTTCATCGTCAATCACAAGAAGATTCGCCGGCTCCATGCGCGAACACGGCCTGCAGCCGCGCCGGCGACGACGTCATGCCCCCCTCGCTGCGGAGCTGCGCGTGTCCGAACTCGCAAGCCTCCGCATCGACCAGATCCACGGCGAGGTGGTCGCCAACCTCCACTTGTTGGGAAAGGAGGCCGCCAGCGCGTACTGCTCCCGTCGGTTGCCTCGCGCCCCGAACTTTGAACCGATATTTCAAGTTTTTTGGTTAGGGTTGCGGGTTTGGAATGTCGAGTATCGGCTGTCCGGCGGCGACAGGGCAGCCAGCAGGGGCAGAAAGCCTATGGTGTCAAGGCTAGCTATCGCCGAGAGGATCTCGTCCTGCCACTGCGGGTGAACGTTCTCTCTGGTGATGTTCTTGAATTTCTCCACGACCTGGTCGGTAGATAATGGGTTGGCCACATCCCCTAGGGGATGCAACACGATCATCTCTTCCGGCCCTTTGCCCTGATCCATGACGACACGGGCTGGCGTTCCGACTGGAAACGCGGCAGCGAAATCGGGCGATGGCTCAAGCTCGATACGCGCGGCCAAGTCGAGCACGCGTGCGTCAGTAAGACGCTTAAGTTGAACAGGCTGTAGCGCCTCCCGACCATACAAAGCGGCCAGTGCGCAATTAAAGTAGAAGCTGTACTGCCCCCCCTCCAAGGTACTCGGGGCGCGCTCGTTTGCGAGGCGCATCGTCTGTTGGAAAGTCTCAATGCGCAGCTTCCGGATCTCCTCCCCGCCCCGACGCATGGCAAGGATCGCATCGATAGCTGCATGCATATAGCGGCAACATGCATATGGCTTCAGATAGCATTTTTGAACTTCCCACGATGACCCAAGATTGCCTGTCAAGAGCTCGCGAGTGAACCGATCATTGTCATCAAGAAGATCAAGGGGCCCGGTTGCGCCTGCCCGCGCGCGATAAGCCGCGGTGACACCTGTAACCACGGCAGGAGGAATCGCTTCCTTGACCATGCTGCCCTCGAACTTCGAGGTTGCGCTCAAGAAGACGATCGGTGCTTCGGACCCGGCAATCGCCAACGCATGAGCAGTTTTAGTTGCATTCAAGCCCAAGAGACGGCAGGCTGCTGCCGCAGCCCCATAACCGACCCAGCGTCCACTCGCATATGTATCGAGTGTTTCAAAAGGACGAGAGCTCGCGATTCGGAGGCCGATTTCGTATCCGAGCGCGATCGCAGCCATCGTTTCGGAAACTGAAGCGTCAACAGCCTGAGCGACCGCCAAGGCGGCGGGAATGACACCTGCACCGGGGTGGCCCCCTGAGCCGCGGTGACCATCATCGATGTCCAGCGCGCTCGCCGCAGCGCTATTCGCCATCGCGGCGCCGACGACACTAGACCGTTTGTCCGTCAACCAAATACTTGTGTGGCCTTCGCCGTAAGCTTCTAATGCTGACTTTCTGACTGCATCGGCTAACGGCGATCGCAGACCCGCAGCGGTAGCACCGATGAGGTCTAGTATGAGCAATGAGATCGTCCGGCCTGTAGCCGCTGGCAATGCATTCGCTGGGTAGCTGCTACTGAAGTTAGCGAGTTCAGTTATGGCTTGCACTTGGACGCTCCAATAGATCACGATCTTAGGTGAATGAAATGGGGTTCGGCCGCTTTTGCTCACCGCGCCGGTCGAGCTCTGCAACCGACCGATTTACGCTGAGTGTGCGGCGGCCCCGGCTTAGACAGCTCGTTTCGGCCGAGTCTCACTTTGGTCTGGACGTGTCCTAGGTATGGCCGACAGAAGCCGCTGAGTATAGGGACGCCAGGCCGTCGAATTACCTCGTCACGCTGGCCAATCTCGACGATCCCGCCAGAGTACACAACTGGAACGCGATCTGGGCCCGCTGCCTGCTCCAATGGCGAACAGTGAAAACGAGATCGTCGCGATAAGCACGACCGCACGAAATACCAGCGAACAAGGGTACTCGGTCCGACGGATCCGTCGCTCGGATTGCGGGACATATCACTTTCCTTCTTGCGTTCCATTGACGGCAATCTCACCCATGTATCTCGTCAGCAGATCTCGCCGCGTTGCGACGATGGCGCTTCAAGAATTGGGCCAACTCCGCGCGTGCGTCTCGGAAAGAATATTCTGCATGCCGGTCAATCGTTTAAACGAGGATGCAGCAGAAGCTAAACTGAACGCGACCATGTCACGGACTCGCCAAATCCGACAGTAAGCATCGGCTGCCCACCGCCTCCCTAGGAATGGAGGGCAGGCTCCTTCGGTGGGGAAACGGAATTCACGTCATTCAACAGAGTCCCGCTGCACGTTGAAGGTGCGTGTCACACCTGAGCAGGGTGCTTTCTTGGCGATGTACGGATGCGTCACCTACCAGATGTCGCAGTATCGCTGCTTGCTCGTGAAATGTAGGAGTCATGTTGTTTCAGCGAATTGATCAGGGTGTTTCGGTATGCAGAGCAACGCAACCACGCTGACGGTCTCGAATTACCATTCTGGCAGTATGAGTTTCTGCCGGAGACGTCATCGTGCTCTTTCGCTTTCGATCCCGGTCTTGAACCACGGTGATGTTCGCCGCTCAGTCAACGGCTCGAGGGATTGCGCGTACGAGACCGCACACGCGCGGGCGGGGGCCATGCGGGCTCTCGTTCAATCCAGCTACAAGCTTTGGCAAAGTTATCGATCAAATTGCGACAGGCGGGCTCAGTGTCGTACATCCATTCTGGGTGCCACTGCACGCCGATCACAAAGGGCCGGCCTGGTGCTTCAATCGCCTCGATGATGCCATCGTTGGCGCGTGCCGAAACAACAAATTCTGGAGCCAGTCGTTCGATGGCCTGGTGATGATAGCTGTTCACCCGAAATGACGACGGCTGCTCGCCACAGAGCTGCCAAAGGCGTGAGTTGCGCTCCAATTCGATCTCGTGGACGGTTTGATCTAAAGGTGTGCCGTCACGATGGTCGATCACATCTGGTAGCTCATCAAGGGTATGGGGATAAATCGTACCTCCGGCTACAACATTCAAGAGCTGCATACCCCGACAGATCCCGAGAGTAGGCATGTGCCGATCGAGAGCTGAACGGGCAAGCGCAAATTCGAAGTTATCGCGCTCCGGGATAATTCGTTGAAGAGCCGGGTGCGGAGGCGCTCCGTAAAGTTCCGGCGTAAAATCTCCACCACCAGTAAGCATGAGGCCGGAAACGAGGTCGAGTACCGCGTTCACTTCGTCTGCTCGGACATAGGGCAAAATGATCGGAAGCGCGCCGGCTTTCTCGACTGCCTGGACATAGTTGGCTAGACAGAGGTAACCGTTCTTCTCCACGTCGAAATTGCTGACGATACCAATGACTGGTTTCATGCGCTTAGCCTCGGGCATGGTTCTCAAGCGAGGAAGAAAACAGCTTGCGCTCCATGCTGGTTAGGCGTTCCGGGCCTCGATCCGTCACCAGCACCGTCTCGCTAAACCCCATGCCGGCCGCCATCATCAGCATGTGAAACACCATTCCGTGCTCTAGGATCCACTCCACGCCTGGCACGAACTCGCGGATAAACTCGCCCGCGGATGGACGATAATTGAGACCGAGCGAATAGCCGGAGCGATTTGTGTACGTCTCGCGCAGACCGCTAGCCAAGAGCGGCTCGCGGCAAGCTCGGTCGATAACGCCCGCGGGTGTGCCCGGCCGCATGAGCGAGATGGCCTCGTCTTGGATGCGGATGATTGTCTCAGCGGCACGCTGTTGCTCGGCGGTCGGCCTACCAACCACCGCCGCGCGCATTAAGCGAGCGAAGTACTTGCGATGAATGCCGGTGAGTTCGAAGTAGACAGTATCTCCCCTGTCGAGACGTCGGTCGGAGTATTCTCCGTGTACCTGATCCGTTCGATTGCCGGAGAGGATGATAGCGCTGAGCGGAATTCCCGATCCCGCCTTTATCAATGCGCCAAACACGGCGCCTGCGACGTCGCGCTCCTTGACACCGGGTGCAATTGCTTCGATGCCAGCGCGCATGCCTACTTCAACTTGGCGACCAGCGCTGCGCAGATAGTCTATTTCCCTCGGCGATTTGATGAGGCGCAAGTGATCGACGATCTGCGGCTCTTTAACCAAAGTCGCATTTGGCAGCAGCTCCTGCAGCATCTTCCAGCGTTCCACCGTCAGAAACCAGGAGTGTTCATCCACGCCGACGCGACCGCCCGCAAGGCCAAGGCCATCAAGGGCCCTTCGTGCCGTGTCGAGCCAAACCGGGACCGGATCGGCGGCATCTGCATAGATCGTGTAGTTCTTGACCCATGACGTGCTCTGCGCCGTCGGGACTTCCATGTCGCGCAAGATCAGCACCGGGTCTCCACGGCCTGGAACCGCTACGGCGAGATACGAGAAAAAGGTACCTGTAGTGAATCCTGTCAGATAGAGAATATTCTCCGGTTGGTGCAGCAGTAACACCGGAAGATTATGTTTGGCCATCTCGTTCTGAACACGCACCAGCCGCGACCGATATTCCTCCGCAGGGAAATCCATCCCGCTGTTTTGAAGTTCAGTCACCGTCGTGGACTCATTCATTGTCAGCTCGCTTTCCTGGTTTGCCGTTCACCCGCTTTCCGGACTGTTTCCACGCCGGCGTAGACAATGATTGTGAACGCTATCAGTAGACTTGAAACCGCAGCAATCGTGGGTGTGATCTCTTCCCGAATTCCCGACCACATCTTGACCGGTAGAGTCATGGTGTCTGGCCCGCTCAGAAACAGTGACAACACCACCTCGTCGAATGATGCCAGGAAGGCGAAGAACCCGGCGACTATCAACGCAGGACGGATGAGCGGGAGTACGATTCGCCAAATCGTAACGATGCGCGAGGCACCGAGACTCGCGGCAGCGTGCTCGAGCCGTATGTTCTGGGCCTGCAGGCTCGCGGCGACGATCAGCACTACCAGCGGAACGGCACCGATGCTATGCGCTAGCACCAGCGCGAGGGACGTATTGACGAGTTGCAGGTGTGCAAAGAGGAAGTAGAGCGCCACCGCACTGATGATCACCGGCACGATCAGCGGCGCGAGCAAGAGCTGGTACCCGACCCGGCGCATTCCCGGACTGCCACGCACGAGTGCCATCGCGGCTGCTGAACCGACGGCAAGACTTACAAGCGCGGTGGCTATCCCGACTCCCAAGCTCTGAAAAGTCGCGGAGACCCAAGCATCGCTTGTGAAATAGGCTTCGTACCATTGTAGCGACAGGCCCGGGGGCGGAAAATCAAGGAAGCGGGAAGAGCTGAAGGAGATTGGAACAATGATGAGGATGGGACTGACGAGGAAAGCAACGAGGATCAAGCTTAATCCACGTATTAACTTACCCCCAAGTGCCGCACGCTCGCAACTTCTAGCGAGGCCAAGTGGAAAGCGGAGGCTTCTTCCGATCGCTCGCGCGCGAGCCGTAGCGAAGTCAATGAGCTTCACATAAGCGCTGGTTGAATGACGAACGGTAGAGGCGGCTGATTGGGCAGTCCCCTGCTGAGAGCTGAGCAGGCGTTCGCTATCGACGAAATAGTTGGAAATTGAATAGAACACGAGCGTGACTGCGAGCAGCACGGTAGCAGCGGTGGCGGCAAGCGGCCAATTGAGCGTTCCATTCACATAAGCATCGATCTGCATCGGCAGTAAGATTGTGTTCGGACCGCCGAGCAGTGCCGGTGTGATATAGAACCCGAGTGCCAGCAAGAAGACGAGCAGCCCAGCCGCGATCACGCCCGGCACGCTCAAAGGAAAGAACACGCGCCAAAAATTCTGGGCCGGGGAGGCCCCGAGCGAGCCAGCAGCGCGCGTCAGGCTGAATGGAATCCCTCTCATTACGCTGATGAGCACCAGCACAGTGTACGGCATGAGGATGTAGACCATCGCTACAAGCACGCTGAACTGGTTGTAGATAAGATCGAGAGGCCGTTCGGTGAGGCCGAGCGCCATCAACAGCTGGTTGATGATGCCGAAGCGTCCGAGGATCACCATCCATGCATATGTACGCACGAGGTAGCTCGTGAAGAACGGCAACACAACCGCAAGCAATAGCGCCCTAGCGACCCAGGTGGGGGTTGAGACAATCCAGAAGGCGAGAGGATATCCAAATAGAAGGCAGATCAGCGTAACCTTTATTGCGAGGGCGAATGTGCGGGCGAGGATGATCCAATTCGTTGGATCACCTAAGAACTCTTGGTAATGCGCGAAGGTGGGTCTGGGATCGAACATACTGAGAGAAAAGAGACCGGTGAGCGGGACGAAGAAGAAGATCCCGAGCAGAAGCGCTGCCGGAGCAAGCAAGATCAAGGCTTCGCGATTGCGAACCACCCACGCGTTGACCGCTCTTGCGGTATGATACAAAGCGGTCATTTACCTGGCTGCCCAGTTGGACCAGCGCTCGACGAGCACTTCGGTATTAGTCTTGCCAGAGGGGGATTGGGCACCCCAGTATGCCAGGTCAACGAAGAATTGTTTATCAATATTCTCGGGTGCCGTAGGCAGCTGGGCGGCGATCTTGGGCTCAATGTATTTAAAAGCGGCTCGATTTAATGGACCATAAAAGATGAGATTGTTGAGACGAGCTTGCGCCTGCGCGGAGGCCTGGTAGGCCACAAAGCGCATGGCCGCAGCTCGGTTTTTGGCGCCCTTCGGCACGAACCAGTAAACCGGGAAAAGCTCCGCTTCATTCCATTGGTGATCAACGCCCGCTCCCTGGTCCTTAAGCAATTGCATTCGGCCACTCCATGTCGAGGACATCGCGACCTGACGATCAGACAGGAGCTGACCCGGTTCGGCTCCGACAGTCCAGAATTTCGTAATGTGTGGCTTGATGAGATCAAGAGACGCGAATGCCTTGTCGAAATCGATTGGGAATAGCTTGTCCTTGGGCACTCCGGCCGCTAGCAATGCAAATTCGACTGTGGAAGTAGCTTGTCCTGGTCCTGCACATGACCGAAGCGAGCGCGGTCCCGGAAACTTGCCGGCGTCCCAAAACTCGGCCCATGAGCGCGGGCGCGGCTTGTTGGCCGGGTATTCGGCCGTTGAGAATCCCATCACCGTGCTGAAGACGAGCGAGCCTACGGCGTATTTCGTCTTTGCCTCAGGCACAAGGTTGTCCAGCGTTTCTTTGTCGAACGCCCCGTAGTCGACTTCCTCGACATACTTGGACACATCCGGCCTAAACGGTGGGTCGGATAGCTCCACCACATCCCACTGCACGTTATTGCTGTCGACCTGCGCCTTGAGTTTTGCCCCGTCGGCCGGAGACACGTAAGTCACCTTGATGCCAGTCTCGCGTTGGAAGGGATCAATGACTGCTTTGCGGATCGCATGCTCATACGATCCGCCGCCGGAAACGACCACTAAAGTCGATTCTTGCGCCCGCAGGATGTCCGGCGCGCCAATTGCGAGCGCCGCGCCACCGGCCGCAGCGCCTATTCCCTTTAGCGTCTGACGTCGGGTCGGCCGACTGGAGCTGATTAGGTGCGCCATGAGCTCTCTCCCTTTTTATCAGGAAAATTTCGGAACGCGATCCGCAGCTGAGTTCACGCGCAACAAAGCCAACTCAGCTTTGCGATCTTCGGGTACATCTCGCCTTAGACCTTTTGAGTCATCAGAAAGGAGCCGTCCATCCCGCGCATCCCAGCCAATTCTCACCTGTTCGTCGACATGGAATCGCGGAGAGGAAGCGTGGCGCGACGCCGTTACGGTGAGAAGCACCGGAACGGCAGCGCGCAAACGGACCCGGTATTTAACGGCGCATCCGCAGTAGACGGCCTCTTGGACCACACCTTCGAATTCGTTGTCAGCGCGCGAACCGGCAGCCAGAGGGATGATCTTCTCGGGTCTGATCATTAGCGTCACGGGTCCCGCCCGATCCTCGAAGCCCTGCCACGTCGCACGAACCTGCAGGCCAGCCACATCGAGGAGGGGCCCATCATCTGCTTTACCAACCAGACGAGCGTCAAGGAAGTTGGATTCGCCAATGAAGCTCGCGACAAAGCGGGTTCGAGGAGTCTCATATATTTCTTCAGGCGACCCGATCTGCTCGACGGCCCCCTCATTCATCACCACGATCCGATCAGACATTGTGAGCGCTTCGCTCTGGTCGTGGGTGACAAAGACCACTGTCGTTCCCAAAGATTTCTGCAGATGCTTCAGTTCGAGCTGCATGCGCTCTCGAAGCTGCTTGTCAAGCGCACCAAGGGGCTCATCCATGAGGACTACGCCTGGGCGAAACACAAGCGCGCGCGCCAATGCAACTCGCTGTTGTTGACCACCGGACAGCTCGTAAGGCATGCGCCCTTCGTAGCCACTGAGCTGAACAAGAGTGAGCGCTTCGGCCACCCCGGCTCGAAGCTCGGAGCCGGATACTCCGCGCATCTTTAGCGCAAACGCCACGTTCTCGAAAACGGAGAGATGGGGAAACAGCGCGTAGTTCTGGAACACGATTCCGATGTTGCGCCTATGCACTGGCAGCCCGGTTACTGGTCGAGCACCGATAAAGATTTGACCTGCGGTTGGCGTTGCGAACCCCGCAATCATCATCAGCGTGGTCGTTTTGCCGGACCCGCTAGGCCCGAGAAATGAGACAAACTCGCCAGCTTCGATCTGAACCGAAACCTCGCGAACCGCTCGTATGCTGCCGTACTGCTTACAAAGTCGCTCTAACCGCAGCGGCTCACCTTTGAGCATCGACAACCTCTGCTGTTGCAAATAATGCAATGATGTTGCATAATTTGTCAGGTGCGTGAGCGCTTGTCAAGTTGAGCTGAGGTGTCGTCGATGAGTTCTGGCAAACATTCCCCACGGGATCGCGACCGAGCCGGCGGCGAGGTTACGACCGTGCAGCGCGCATTAAATCTGCTGAGGGTTCTCGGCGCGAGTGAAAGGCCGATTGGCGTGAATGAAATCGCGCGCCGCCTAGGAAGGCATGCAAGCGCGGTTTCGAGGACTCTGGCGACGCTCGAACACAATGGATTCGTCGAGCGCGACGAAGAGACTGGACGTTTTGGGCTCGGAGTTGAGCTTATCGCGCTGGCGAGCAGACTTCTTGCTGAACTCGATGTGGTCCGCGTGGCGCGACCTTATCTCGAGGAACTTGCCGATAGCACGAGAGAAACGGCTTCGATCAGTCTTTGGAACAAGACTGAGGCTATCACCGTCGAGACCGTACTTGGCCCCGGATCGATCAAGCATATCGCGGCACCAGGGGGCCGCAACCCAGCGCACTGCACGGCTACTGGAAAAGCTATACTATCGCAGATGCCTGGCTCAACTCTGAAAGAGATTTTGGCGCTCGGCCTCGAGGCCTATACGGACCGGACGATCACCAAGGCGAGCGCGCTTGAGCGCGAGCTGCGCTGCGTTCGCGAGCGAGGATACGCGCTGAATGTAGGAGAGTTCATTCCCGAGATCGCCTCTATCGCGGCCGTCATCCACGATCGGAGGGGAAGAGCTGCAGCGGCGATTTCCGTTACCATGCCGCTCTTTCATTTTACCCCGCAAAGTGAACGGCAGCTGGCGCCTCTTGTTATGAATGCAGCAGCGACTATCTCCCGGCGTCTAGGATACCCCGGCGCTCGGTCGACATGATCAGCCAAACGAGACCCGGCTTGTTGGAATTGGTTGCAACTCTCCCCGTCCGTGACAGCCATTCTGAGATCGCGTGCAACCCGATGAATGTGCGCGCTGTGCTGTGTGCCGGCTAAGCTATGGAGAATCCCAATCGACCGCTCCGTCGCCGGGCAAGAGAAGACCAGGTTCCGTGGCCGTGATCGCGTCGGATGGACCTTTACCTTCGCTGCCGCCGCCTACAATCCGGTGCGGCTGCCCAAGCTGATAGCGGACGCCGGTGGCCCAGGTGTCCGGCTTCGAAGGCCTTTGCCGGTCGCTGGCGCATCGTCGAGATGGACGTCTGGGACAATGACTTTCTCGGCCTCGTCGAGGAGGCGCATCTCGCCTTCCAGGGCAAGTCGGATGGGTGAAATCGCCTTTGGGGCTCTAAAGGGCTTCCTGGACGTGCGCGACGGCACCCGCGACGGATCGGCCTGCGCGGAGTTCTCATGGGAAGGGCACGACGAGAATGATCCGTCCTGCGGTCGCGGATGGGCTATGATCAGCACTGCTGGCAGTGCTCGTCGGCCACTTCTACATACACAGTGGCGACGGTTCTTCAACAGCCTGCTAGTCTTACTGCGTCATAATTTTCATCGACTTCGACGTGAGATTGGCCTGATGCAACAAGGGCATCGAGATAGCGTGGATACGAGAGCCGCGTTCAATCTTCTCCGAACGGTCGTAATTGAATTTGGAACGTGCCGTTCAGGCCGCAATGGCGGATCCCCTCGGTCGATAAGTTTCGGGAATTGCAGCTTCCTTGAACAGCTTGGTGGAGGCGGTTTCTGAGGGGGGAATCGTCTCCCGCTCGGAGACCAGGAATCCGTAGGCCGCGATGCACAGCG
>NZ_JBHMET010000093.1:0-3409 GCF_042430365.1 Bradyrhizobium erythrophlei | reverse complement strand
TGCCGTTTATGCCGACCGCCGAACTATGCCGAATGGGCTTGTTTTCCCCGAGATTCACCGTGAGCGGCGTGTAATCGGCTCGGCATAGTTTGTCTTGTGTCTCCGCTTTCAACTGCGGAGGCCAGGATATGATTGCAGAAGAGTATTTGGGCAGGAGCCGAGTATTCCGGCGCCTGAAGAGTGGACCGTACGGACGGCTCGTCGAGCTCTACGCGGCGCGTCTCGTCAAGGACGAGCTCGCTGGCCACGGCACGTGGCGATGCTTGAACTTGGTCGGCGATCTCTTCAGCTGGATCAAACGATGCGGCCTGAGGCCAATTGATCTCGATGAGCGTGTGACCGAACGGTACCTTAAGTACCGAGCGCGGAAGCTGTGCATCCAGGCGGGCGACCGGGCGGCGCTGAAGCGGTTGCTATCGGTGTTGCGCGAGGCGGGCATGATTGCACCTGCGCCACTGCCGCCGATCACCCCGGAGCACCAGATATTCGAGGGGTTTAGTGATTATCTGCGACAGGAACGCGGGCTGGCGCCGAGGTCCATCATTTGCCATCTGCCATCCATTCGCCGCTTCCTGCGCGAGGTATGCCCTGCTGGCGCCAGCGATCTCGGCAACATCAGCCAGGAGGGCGTCACCCGCTACATCGAGCGCCACGCCCGGGATGGGAGCGCGGAATCTGGGAAGCGGCTATGCTGGTCGCTGCGCGCATTTCTGCGATACCTCCATCATAAAGGGTTGACCCCGCTCGCTCTGGCGGATTGCGTACCCTCTATCAGGCGATGGAAGCTCGCAAGCCTGCCGACCTATCTGTCCGCCGCGCAGGTCCAGAAGGTCCTCGATGGTTGCGATCGAGCCACCGCGATGGGACGGCGGGATTACGCCATCCTGATGCTGCTGGCGAAGCTCGGTTTACGGGCTGGCGAGGTCGCGACCCTCACCCTGGATGATATCGACTGGCGATCCGGCGAGATGCTCATTCGCGCCAAGGGTCGGCAGCGAGCGCGAATGCCGATGCCTCCAGACGTCGGCGCGGCCGTCGTTGCCTACCTGCGGGATCGCCGCCCGACGTCGTCGTGTCGCCGGCTGTTTCTGCGCACGCCGGCGCCTCACGTCGGCTTTGCATCCGGTTGCGCGATTACGGTGATCGCCAAGACCGCCCTGGAGCGCGCCGGCGTCCGTGGCTACGCCCACCATGGCGCCCACATCTTCCGACACAGCCTTGCTACCGAGCTTCTCCGATCCGGCGCCACCTTGTCAGAGATCGGCCAGTTGCTGCGACACGAGAGCCATGACACCACGCGCATCTATGCGAAGGTGGATATCCAGAGACTCCGCACATTGAGCCTGCCGTGGCCGGGAGGCGCGCAATGACCACTCTGCGATCCGCGCTCGAGCAATATGTGAGCATGCGCCAAGGGCTTGGATACAAGTATCAGCAGCAGGCCCGGCGGCTCGCCAATTTCGTCTCCTTCATGGAGGAGCGCAAGGCCGTGACCATCACCACGAAGCTCGCCGTCGCCTGGGCGACTCTGCCACCCGATCGTCACGCATCCTGGGTCTTGCGATTGACCGATGTACGCGGTTTCGCGCGCCATGTCGCGAACATCGATCCCGGGACGGAGGTGCCACGCGCCGGGATCTTGCCACCCCTGAAGCGTGCCAAGCCCTACGTCTACAGCGATGCGGAGATCGAGGCGTTATTGAAGGCGGCACGTGCCCTGCCTCCTGCAAACGGACTGCGGCGCTGGACTTATCATTACCTGTTCGGGCTGATCGCAGTGACCGGCATACGTGTGTCCGAGGCGATCGGGCTTGAGCGTGCCGATGTCGATCTCAAGGAAGGCTTGCTCACAGTTCGAGAGAGCAAGTTCGGCAAATCACGCCTCGTGCCCTTGCATCCGACGACCCGTGCAGCTCTCCGCAGCTACGCCAAACGGCGAGATGCTCACCTCGGGTCGCGCTGCGGTACGCACTTCTTCGTGGCCGAGCGCGGTGGCCGATTGCGGCACCAGTATGTTCACCGTGTTTTCTTGTGCTTGTCCCGCGAGATCGGCCTACGGCGCCCGGGCGACCATAGCGGGCCACGCATACACGATTTCCGGCATCGCTTCGCCATCCGCACACTTCTCGGCTGGTACCGCAACGGGATCGATGTCGAGCAGCAGCTTCCAGCGCTTTCCACCTACCTCGGCCACACCTGCGTGCGCGACACCTATTGGTATCTTTCGGCCTGTCCGGAGCTGATGGAAGAGGCTGCCCGCCGTCTCGACCGGCGCTGGGAGGCCAAGCCATGAAGCCGAGCAGCAACCTCGCCGCGCTCATCGAGCGTTACTTCACCGTGCGCCTCATGCACCAGCGCAATGTCAGCGTCAACACGATCGCATCCTATCGAGACACGTTCCGGCTGCTGTTCACGTTCGCACAGGCGCGGCTCCGCAAGCCGCCGTCGGCCTTGACCCTCGACGATCTGGACGTGCCCTTTATCAGCGCATTCCTGGCTGATCTCGAGACGAATCGAGGCGCCAGTGTCAGGACGCGCAACCTGCGCCTGACCGCGATTCGCTCCTTCTTCCGGTTCGTGTCTTTCGAGGAGCCGGCTCACAGCGCCCTGATCCAGCGCGTCCTGGCGATACCAAGCAAGCGTCACGACAAACGCCAGGTGCACTTCCTGACACGGCCCGAGATCGAGGCGATCCTTGCCGCCCCAGATCGCACGACCTGGCTCGGACGTCGCGATTATACCTTGCTGCTGCTCGCGGCCCAGACCGGCTTGCGCCTGTCCGAGCTGATCAGCCTCGATAGGGATGCCGTCCACCTCGGTGCCGGCGCACATGTGCGATGCGTCGGAAAGGGTCGAAAGGAGCGATGCACGCCACTAACCGCGTACGCGCGCGGCGCCCTCCAGGCATGGCTCAAGGAACCGGCGCGCCACGGTGCAAACGCGCTGTTCTCCAACATGCATGGTGGTCGGCTGAGCGCCGACAGCGTCCAATCGCTTCTGGCCAAGCATGTGCGTGTCGCCGGCGAGAGCTGTCCGTCATTGGCGTCCAAGCGGGTATCGCCGCACGTGCTCAGGCACAGCGCTGCGATGGAGCTGCTGGAAGCAGGCGTCGATTGCTCCGTAATTGCGCTGTGGCTCGGTCATGAGTCGATCGAAACGACGCAGACCTACCTGCATGCCCATCTCGCACTCAAAGAAGCAGCTCTCGTTAAGCTCAAGCCGTACGAGCGCCGCAAGCGAACCCGCTTCCAGCCAAACGACCGCCTGCTCGCCTTCCTTGAGGCGTTGTAAGACGCCAGACTATGCCGAATGGAACCAGGACGACGATCGCTCGACCAGCGGCAAATCCGCGCAAACGACGGCCTCTTCCAAAACCATTCGGCATAGTGCGGCAGTCGGCATAAACGGC
>NZ_JBHMET010000092.1:0-6509 GCF_042430365.1 Bradyrhizobium erythrophlei | reverse complement strand
TCGTTGCAACATCGAGGGTGAGTCGCCTCATTTTGTGGAGGGGACATACAGTCTAGCGGAAAGGCGGATCGGATGCCTCGCGGGTCGATAGAGCCGTTCAAGGCGACGTACTCGATCTGATCGCGCGCAATAGGTCGTGTTCATGCAATAGGTCGTGTTCATTGCGGCACCTCCTGCGGCTACATCCGGCTTACTTTTTCCCTGCCAGCGGCTTATTCTTTGTGTTCCAAGCGGTGTTAGAGCGCTTCTCCGACGACCGGAGGCAGCTTAGGGGAATGCAAGCTTGCGTTATCTCTTCGAGGAGTACGTACTCGACACTGGCCGGCGCGAATTATATCGCGGGACGGACGTCGTCTCCGTCGCGCCACAGGTATTCGACCTGCTCGACTACCTGATCAGCAACAGGGAGCGCGTTGTCAGCAAGGACGACCTCATCAACGCAATTTGGAACGGGCGTAACGTGTCCGATGCGGCGCTGACGACCCGCCTGAATGTCGCCCGGACCGCAATCGGCGACTCCGGCGAAGAACAACGTCTCATCAAGACACTGCCGCGAAAGGGCTTTCGCTTCGTTGGCGCGGTGCACGAACGGAATCAACCTTCTGGTGTCGCGGCTGCCTCTGAAGGACACGTGGAGTCACAGAAGCCCGCGCTCGCGCTCCCCGACAAGCCCTCGATCGCCGTATTGCCGTTCGAGAACATGAGCGGCGAACCCGAGCAGGAATATTTCACGGACGGGATGGTCGAGGACATCATCACTGCGCTGTCGCGGTTCAAGGAATTGTTCGTGATCGCGCGGAACTCGACCTTCACCTACAAGGGCAAGCCGGTCGATATCAAACAGCTCGGACACGACCTCGGCGTGCGCTACGTGCTGGAAGGCAGCATCCGCAAGGCAGCAAACCGATTGCGTATTGCCGGACAGCTGATCGACGCCGCGACGGGCGGGCATCTATGGGCTGACCATTTTGACGGCGGCATCGAGGACGTGTTCGAACTGCAGGACCGGGTCACGTCGAACGTGGTCTGCGCCATCGCGCCGAAACTCGAGCAGGCCGAGATCGAGCGCGCGACGCGCAAGCCAACCGAGAGCCTGGATGCCTATGATTACTTTCTGCGCGGGATGGCTGGATTCCATGCCTATACGCCGCACGGCTTCCTTGAAGCGAGGTCACTGTTCCGTCGCGCGACCGAACTCGATCCCACCTATGCTTCCCCTTACGGGATGGCGGCGTTTTGCATCACCATTGGCAGATCAAATGGTTGGCTGGTTGATCTCGAGCGCGAGACCAGGGAGGGCATACAGCTGGCGCGCCGCGCTGCGGCGATCGGCAAAGACGATCCAACTGCGCTGTGGTCGAGTGGCTCGGCCCTGGGCTATCTGGCCGGTGAGATCGAGACCGGGATCGCGCTTGCAGACCACGCGGTCGTGCTCAATCCGAACCTTGCATGGGCGTGGAACATCGGCGGCTGGTTGCGCGTGTATCTGGGCGAGCACGAAGAGGCCATCGAACGGTTTGAGCGCGCAATACGGCTAAGCCCGCTTGATTTCACGATCCGCGCCTACAACGGCATCGGATGGGCACACCTCTTTGCCGGCCGGTACGAGCAAGCGGCGTCCTGGGCAAGAAAGGCGCTGCTCAATAGGCCTCATTGGGCACCAGGGGCACGCGAGGCGGCGGTTGCCTATGCTTTGTCGGGCAACCTCGCAGGAGCGAAGGAGGCAATGGCCCAATTGCTCGCGCTCGATCCCGGCTTGCGGCTGAGCACTATCGGAAGAGTGGCAGCCCCATGGCGGCGCGCCGAAGACCGGGCTCTCTACCTTGAGGGCTTGCGCAAAGCGGGGTTGCCAGAGTGATCCGGGCGAAAACCCGAGGCCGACCGCATTGAGACCCCACCGCCGATTAGTGTTTCGCCCGCGGCGACATATGCCCTTCTGCGCGTAGGCCCGACATCGAGAGGAGAATCGGACTTCCGCTTCTGGGCCCTGAGCGACGTGTTGCACCGCCACAAGACCTCGATCGCTAACGGGGCATAGCGGAAGTTGACGGACAGCCGAGTGTTGCAGAGGGCGACGCTCGTGACCCCTTTGAGACATGTGCCGACCGACACCGAACATGTCTGTTTATCAGCGTAGACCGGAAGTGATCGGCGCACGGTCAGACCCTTGTTATGGGGCTGGTCATCTGACGCATGCAGGTTGCTGCAGCAGCTGACGGAACCTGTCGGCGAACGATGCGTTGCACCAAAATAAACGAAGGCGCGCACGACAGCGGGTTAGCACGAGAGCGCGGCTACCCGCCGGTGGTTTCCCGCCACGGATCGCTGAGGGTAGCTCTGCTTCAGTTCGCGAAATCGACCGACATCGGCGCGCCTCACAAGCGGAGGTTCCCATGTCAATTATCACCAGTTCTGAACGCACCTTCCAGGAAGCTGCAACTTACGGCGGATTGGTTGATGCCATCGGCGGCGTAGCGACCATCGTTGTGGCGATTGTCGCATTGTCGGGCGTCGGCCAACCGATGCTGGCCGCGGTTGCCACGATCGTCTTCGGGGCAGCGCTGCTGATACAGGGTGGCACCATGCTCACGGAGTACACAAAGCTGATCGGCCAGCCCGGTGCTGTTGGTACGGCCGCAGAACTCACGGGAGCCGGCGGCCTTTCGGCTTTGTTCCTGGTGGGGGCCGCCGGTATCGTGCTCGGCGTGCTTGCTCTCATCGGCATCTCTTCACAGACGCTCACGGCCGCTGCGGTAATCGCGTTCGGGGGCGGGTTGCTGCTGAGCAGCACTTCGGTCTGGCGCCTCTACCGAGCAAAGCAGGCTTCGTACCGTGCAGAGGCTGCCCGGACGGTTTCGGGAGCCGAGTTCCTCGCCGGCGAAATGGCCGCTGGCTCGGCGGTTCTGCAGTGCCTTTCGGGTCTTGCCGCGATCGTTCTTGGCATCGTCGCGGTGACTGGAACAAATCCGAATGTGCTCACCCTCGTAGGCCTGCTGGTCCTGGGAGCCACCGTGCTTTTGAGCGGCAGCACTCTGAGCAGCACAGTCATGGGCTTCATGGAGCCGGCCGTCACGCGTAGAGGGGAAGCTCCGGCTCAGGCGCCGGGCGCGGCGGAGTAACTTAAGCGAGGGAAGTGCAGCGAGTGAGCCGACCGTCAGGCAAACTCAATTGCAAGCAAGCCAACCAAGCAAGCCGAGGCTAGCGATGAGGCATAGCCCCTAAGTGCCAGCATCGCAATGACCATAGCCCAGGCGGTTTCTCGATAAGTCGCCGGCTCGGCAACAAGACCTCGGCGAAGCCTTTCCCGCTGCACAAACGGGGCGGGGTTCGACGAAGCCGAGCGGCGGTGCGGCTGCTCCTTTCCTGCACGCGGCTGGCACCACGGCCCTCGCGAGGGTCGCGGCCAAAAGGCTCGCTTGGTATCATCCGCTGCTTGTCCGCGCCGACGATGTGATCGAGTAATCATTGCTGTATGTCGGTTGTTGCGGCGCATGAGTCCGAAAATAAATGAGAGCGCTCAGCCCGGCCGTCATTGCGGGTTTTGACCCCAACTCGGACATCATCCCTCGGGCACCCCGGCATTGGGAACCCAGCAAGAAACCTGTCTTTTCCCAAGGCCCGCGCGAGAGCGGCGCTCCTCAACAGCATGTTGTGGGATTAGGATATAAAGGGTTTCGTGAGTCAGGGAGGCTCGTATGAAAGCGCGAGATGTGATGGTTTCTCCCGTTATCACCGTCGTTGAAGACGCAACCGTCCGTGACGTGGCCAGACTTCTGATCGACAAGCGCATCAGCGCGGTACCGGTTGTCGATGGCGCTGGAAAGCTTGTCGGCATTGTCACCGAAGCCGATTTGATGCACCGGACCGAGGCCGGGACCGAACACTCCTATTCCTGGTGGCTGTCGCTCTTTTTGGGGGACCGGGCGATTGCGGCGGATTACGTCAAGTCCCATGCGGTGCAGGTGAGGGATATGCTGACGCGCAACGTCAGATCGGCCGACCCGGAAGCACCTCTCTATGAAATTGCGGACCTGTTCGAAGAGCACCACATCAAGCGCGTTCCGATTGTGACCAAGGGTGGAGAGCTGGTCGGCATCCTCAGCCGCGCTAATATCATTCAGGCTATCGCAAGCGCTCGACCCCAGATCGAGACAAGTCTTCCCGACGCAACGATTCGCGAAAAGATAATACACGAGCTGAAACAGCAGCCGTGGGCTCATATGCACAAATTGAATGTCACGGTCACAAACGGGGTAGTTGATCTCTGGGGCTTTTTCCAATCTGAAGAGGAGCGGCGGGCGATTACGATCGCGGCTGAAGCCATTCCGGGCGTCAATGCCGTCAACGACCATCTCATGCGTGACCCTGCATTGGCTCATTGAGTATCGGCCAGAGCGGACGCCCTGATAACCCTGGCGCGATGCTCCGTCCACCAATCGAGCAAATCGTTGATGTAGATCATTACCGAGACTTCCAGGAAATCGCATGCTGGAGTTGGAAACGAGGGAGGTTCTTCATGGCATCGATCTCACATCATGAAAAATGACCTCGGTGTGGTTCTGCGCTAGTCCACCTCGCGTGGCATGAACGCGTCAATGCGCGGGAAGTCCAAGATCTTTGGCACTGCTGGAACTGCAAGAACGAATTCGTCACGGTCGTCACTTCTGACGAGAAGGAGCCGTCAGTCACTGAGATCATCAAGCCATTCTTTACGAGCCTCCTAGTCTGATCAATGACGCCCGAGCAGGTCTCGACCTCATAAGGAAATCGTTCGTCGGACACGGCATATTTGGTTGTGGCGACGAAAAACGCGCTTGGGTCTTACCATCCCGCAATCACTGCTCGTCAGCGCCGACGAGGTGACCGAATGATGTCGCGCTGCATGAGTCCGGATGTAGCCCTGAGCGGCGTGTTGCACCGCCACAAGACATCGGTCGCTAACGAGGCATAGCGGAAGCTGACGGGTAGCCGCCTATGGCAAATGACGACGCTCGTGACCCATCTGCGACGTCGGTGCGAAGCTCTGCGCCTCGTGCGCGCCATCAGATCGCGCGCGGTGGCCAAGTCTTGATCAGCTCGTGATTTTCAACTCTTGAACCTCAACGTGTCGACGGTATCCGCGTTTTCGCAATACTCCACATAGTTCGTCGCAGCAGTGCCGGCCACGAGCTCCCGATGGCACCGGCGCTTGTGCGTACAGAACGAACAAACGCGCTCCATGTCGCGCAGTAAGGCCGGCTCCGCGCGCCATAAGGCCGTTTCGTCGATGCCCAGTGCCGTGAGCATGTGCGGCAACTCGTTCGCGCCTTGCGACCCCTGCCGCACCAGCCTCTCGAGATCGGCGGGCGTCACGTTGAGTTCGCGCGCTACAGGCTCCAACCCCCCGAACTCGGCGTCGTACTCCATCAACTCGATCAATTCCCGACGCTGCTTGAGCCAATTGCCAAACAGACCGATGACTTTCGTGACAAAAGGAAACGGTTCGCGCTGGGTTGTCGTCATAGCACCCTCCATCGTCGGTGATGGCGCAAGATGTCAATCACCATTGCGCGCTCCCTGAAGACAGATTTTTTGTAACGGTCGCAGATGTCGCGTCGTGAGACATTGCGATAGATCAATAGACGGGCTTGAACTCGACGCGGCGAATGCTCGCAATAGAGTCATTGGCGCAACGCGCGGTGGCCCGCGACAGCATTGCATTCGCTCTTGTCGAAATAGGCCGGCTCGAGGAAGCGCGGAGATGCTGGGTCACAATTTGCCGTTTCGCCGCCGCGCGATGCACTTCGACTTCAAACGCTTCGAAGTGGCAATGCAGACAGCAGGTCTGCCGGAGTAGTCAACACGTAGTTTCGGAATCGCGCCGCCTTGGTCCATCGAATTGTCCGAGAACGGCTGCTTGTGGCCCTGAGCGACATATTGCACCGCCACAGGACCTCGGTCGCAAGCGGGGCACAGCGGAAGTTGACGAACAGCCGAGTGTTGCAGAGGGCGACGCTCGTGACCCTGATCGGACTGCCGCGAGCCGCTACTCGAATCGACCCGTCGGGAAGGGCAGTAACCTTGCCAGATCGGGAAGTCAGAGCTCCGGGCATTTTTCTTGACGGGTCAGTAAGCTAATAGGAACATATTAAACTTAGACGCCCGACCTTCCGGAACGAACGTCCGTGCGGTCCCGCGCCTTCTGTTTATGGCCTTGTGGTAGGCAGAACGGGAGGTTCGCAATGGCTATCGATTACGCCTCAGCTTCAATCGCGCTATCACAAACAGGCTCTCAGGCGCCTCGGCGGCTAATCGGGGGGGGAGCCATCTCGCGCCTTATCAAGAGGACTACGTTCGAGATACGGTCAAGGCACTCCAGGAACTCGATCCGACTTACGTGGTTCCGCTGCATTGTACTAGCGAACCGTTTTACGAAATCGCGCGCGCTGTGATGCCGACGAAGCTCATACGCGATCGTGCCCCGTGGCGTGGTGTAGCTGAGTGCGGATCACCACGTTCGCCGGCATGGG
>NZ_JBHMET010000091.1:0-13262 GCF_042430365.1 Bradyrhizobium erythrophlei | reverse complement strand
TGCCCGCTGTCAGGCAGAAATTCCACTTATCGTCCTGTGCAGAATTCCGCGACCAGCTCTTAGTTCTCTTTTCCATAAGCGCCAATTGTCTTCCCTAAAGGCCACTGCCGCCAATTCGGGTCTCAGCAGCAATTGTACATCTAATAGATGTCATTATTGAAGTGATACGCGCACGACGAACGAAACCTGCGTAGCGTGCTTGAGTGACCATCTGGTGTCCTTGACAACTGGACCAGCTCCTCATTTGTGGGCGTATTGGATTTCATTGCGCGCCTAACGCAGTCAGCTCGCTCCTCGATGACTAGGCGCGACAGAACACTCCTGCTCACCCGATTTCAATTCTCATAACTCAACGATTCGGGAAGAGCCACGAGTTCTGGCCCACGTGGGGGCGCATTCTTTCGCCAGCCGCCCTTGATCGTCGGTATTTTGCCAATAGCCAAGTGCTTTTCTGGCGGGAGTGCGCGCAGTCCCGAAACATGCCAAAAGATCGGTCAATATCCCGAATTATCCCGTTCGTATTTCGCTGTCGATGGCGGTCGATGAACCATACCACTTCTGTGAGCTCCACCCTTGCTTTGGGAGTGTCCAATGTACCACCCCCACCAACTGACCTTCGTTTGATTGTGAGCTACTTCGTTGTCGGACGGGTAAATCAAAACAGGAATAGGGGCCTCGCCCCGCTGCAAATCAATATTTTGAAAAAATTCCCACTTCGCGCTTCCAAATGCGACGAACCCAGATGCCTGTGCGATGGGCGCCCCTGATTTAAGGTGTTCGAGGGGCACCGGTGCGAGTATTGCAAAATGGTGAACTGCTTCCGGCATATGTCACCTGAAAACTGATGGCCAACACTACTTCAAAAATCCATGCTTTCGCGCGTAAACTAGCACGTCCCGTACTTCATCACCCGCCAGACGGCTCCATTTGATTTCGGCCCCGCGCTCCCTGTTTCGCCGGAAAGAAGCAAGCAAAGGAAATGCCTGCGAAGAAGCTGGCGAAATAGGCGGCGGACGTCGGCGTACTCCGCGGCGAGTGCAGCCCTGTCCTACGGCTGTTCCGACGGGAAATCGGAAACCGTCAGTGCGAGTTGCCGCGCCAATGTGCCAGGTAGGGCCCTGCTGAAAATTTCGCTCAGCCTACGGTAATACCAGACTGTCCCTTCGCGCCCGCCCGTAAAGCGCCCCCAAAGATTGTCGCCGATGTTGCGGTAGTCGTTCAGGATCGCCTCGGCGTTGTCGACCTTGTCGGCGAGCGAGACGAGCAACGATGAGGTGGCCTTATTCGGCAGAAGAGATAAGTAGGCTTCCTTGCGTGGACGCCATGCCGGCTTTGGCTCGACCCAGGAATCGGTACAGTCGGCCACTATCTGCGCGACGTCGGAGCCAAATCGTTTTCTGACGTCGTCGAGGGTCGCTCGGCCTCCCTGATCCTCCGCGGCGTCGTGCAGTAACCCGGCGATAGCCTGAACTTCGGTCCCGCCCACGGACAGCACGCGACTGGATACGCTCAACAGATGCGCGATGTAGGGCGTCCCGCTGCCTTTCCTCACTTGAGTGCGGTGAAGGTCGGACGCATACACGAGGGCCTCATCGTACAATTTGGATAGCGGCATCAATCTTCCTTTCATGTTATGCGGCATACTTGTGCAACATTATGGGGCCGATAGAGGCCCTGAGACCAGGATGGTCATAGACCTTCTGATCGAAAGGCAGTTGCGCGGAAAGGACCATTGCATATGCCTGCGCGGCAATCACGATGACCTGCTAATCCGAGCCGCCCAAAGAGATTCGGACAGACGCCGATCTTATAAACTGGTGGGCAAATGGTGGCGAGCAGACACTAGACAACCATGGCGTCGATGATCCGAGTGAGCCTCCAAAGGAAAAGCCCTGAATGGCGTCAAATATATCCGCCATTCAAACAACTTCGGCAGTTGACGGTTGAGCATCTTAGCTTCAGGCTCGCGTCGCGGGTCCGTACCGCCAGTTGTCCAAAAACTCGCCTCAGCGACAGGCAATAACAGGATCGGCGCCACAGGTCAGGACCCGGCATTGTTTCCTCCGAGCAAGCCATTGAGTGTAGCCATGGGACTGAACTGGAAGACTGTAAAGGCCGTTCATGTAAGCCAAGCTTGCGAGGCGCTTTATTCGCAGACTTCCTTACCGAAACCGCGCGGCCTAGTTGTTACCTACAATAACAAACAACTCCCTGCGAAGACGATACTGCGGATCGCCTACTGCCTTGCCAACAACATGTCTCCCGAAACAAAGGTCAAGTTTGCAAGTAGCGAAGGCAGCCTTCAACTTTTGCGATCACTTGGATTTAAGGCCGAACGATTGCAAGATGATCAAGCGGGTTAGCAGGCAAGCTTAGTCGAGAGAAGAGAGCTCTTTTCATTGCACCGCAATCTCTGATTTCTAAAGGCTGAGCGGAAGGGTATTGTCAGTCGCGACATTCACTCTACTGAAGGGGACGAATGACCGTGGAGGCACCCACTACTCCGCGCGTACGGCGCGTGACACGCGAAGAGCTGCATCAGATGGTCTGGCAAACGCCGATGGTCCGCCTTGCCAAAGAGTTCGGAATTAGCGGGAACGGTCTAGCCAAGGTCTGTGACAAACTAGACGTCCCCTATCCACCTCGAGGCTATTGGGCCAAAAAGGAAGCCGGAAAGCCGGTCATCGCCTTCAAGCTTCCGCCGAGAAAGGATAGCATCCCCAACGCGGCAGACATTCACCCCACGCCGCCCAAGCCGCCACGTTTGCCGAAGGCGCAACAATCAGCGGCCGCGGCTGCCGAACGCCTCGGGGATATCGTTGTGCCGAGCAATCTTGATGATCTTCATCCACGCGTACGAGCTTGGATTGCAGATCACGAAAAAAACAAAAGGAACGCGAGCAGGAAAACAGGCTGCGACGTCGTGATGCGCGATGGGCGCGGCCATTGATCCCCGACCTAACGGAGCGTGATCTATACCGTTTCAGGGCGACGAGTGCGATATTTGGTGGGGTCGAAAAAGCTGGCGGCCTAATTGAGAAGTCACCTATCACGGGCAGAGTGACGTTCTTGATCGATGGTTATAATGTTGAGTGCTCGATTGTCGAGAAGATGGTGAAGTCTATCAAACAGAGAGATGAGCAGCAGAAGTGGACAGCCTACCCGACCACCATCAGTCAGGGCTCGAGTCTTCGGGCTATCTAAGAATCGGTATTACCACGTACCTAGGTGGTCGGCCCTCACAGTGGGTCGAGAACAAAAAATCCAAGATCGACCAGTTTCTCCCGGAAATCGTTGGCGCAATCATCGCGGCGGGGCCGGCTCTTGAGCAGGCCAAGCGCGAACGCGAGGAGCGTGAGAGGCGCTATCGTGAAGACGAGGCGCGCCGGTCGGAAGCGCGTCGTCTTAAGGAAATCGACGACAAGCGTTGGAGCAAGTTTCGGGAACTCGCGATCAATTGGGATGAACGAAAGAAGCTATTGGCATTTCTGGTGGAGCTTGAGGCACGTCTGGTTGCTGAGGGTAACGTCACCGTATCGGATCGTACGTTGAGCGAATGGATCGAGTGGGCAAAGACGAAAGCCGAACTCCTCAATCCATTTGGCGCGGGAACTGCAGAGATGTTTCAGGCGATCGCTAACGTCCCGGCGTGGTCGTATCCACGTTGATGCAAACGAAAGAGCGCAGTGACTTTTGGCGGGCGGCGGGCTGACGCGTGGGTCGACCGAAATCGACCCTTTTGATGATTCTCTGCGCAGCGCTGGTATTGCTGACAGTTTAGCCGATTGGCCTGATGGCCTTGAACAGGGCGCCGATCGACGCTCCGGGCGCCGTCCATTTGGCCGGCAGGCCTCAAGATGTCGTCGCCAACTGGCGTGAGATACCTGTCGAACGCGATGGCTGTGCTAGCTCGGGTCGAGAATTGATCCGAGCTCAGCAAGGTAATCTCGTTGGAAATCGACCGGATGAGGAGGTGGCGTCTCTCCATCGATTGTTGTGCCGACCGGCAGAACCAGATCCACGAACTGCGCGCCGTAGTCGCCCCGTATAGTGATCCATCCACACCAAAGACTATGTACGAAACAAAGCTAGTGGAGGCACACTCGGTCATACAACTCGTCCTAATTGCGCACCATAATTGCCGTTTCTACTACGCCATTTCGAATTTCCTTCCGGCTGAATATTCGGTTCGGCATGCTCGGCCTGTTATAGCGCACGACCGAGCAGACATCCGCTATCAGACCGACGCTCAGGCACGGCGCCCAAGATATTGGCCAAAGTCCTCCCGGCGTCGAGAAGTTCCGGGCGGTGCTTATCACTTGGGAGCTCCTTGGTTCCGTGACTATCCATGTCGACGATAAGCGGCATCCCTTCACTGGCACGTTTACGGGCCACATGTGGGCGGATTCGCTCGACGCGCTCCTCGCCATGGCCGACTGCGTCGGTGTCGCGCGCAAATGGGCGCAGAAGGTGTCCAAATCGTTCTGGATGCATTTCGATATCGCCCGATCGAAGCGCAAGTTCGCCGTGGCAGCGGGCACGGTCGAGACGGATCGATATGACACCCTCGAGCACCTGGCGCGGCTCGCGCGCGATCAAGCGAAGCTCGCCCAGATCGCGCACATCAGGGCTCGCGCGGAATGAGCAGTCGTCAAAGCCCCTTGCGGCGCCCGCCGGACCCGGCCATCATCGCTTTTGCCGAGGAACTCGGCCGCGCGCTGGCGCGGCGGGAGTTCGCGAGGATGGAGCAGTTGGCAGAGCGCCGCCAGAGCGACGAAGAGGGCGACCATGGCAAGAGCTGCGATTTACGCCCGCTATTCGTCCGACCTGCAGAACCCTCGCTCGATTGAGGATCAGGAGGCGCTGTGCCGCCGCTGGTGCGAGCGCGAAGGCCATGGTGTCGTCGCAACCTTTTCTGATGCGGCGCTGTCTGGGGCCTCGATCCACGGCCGAACCGGTCTCAAGAATCTCATCGCTGGCGCTGTCGAGCGCCGCTTCGACGTCGTCGTCGTCGAGAGCTTCGATCGCGTTGCACGCTCGCAATCGGAGCTGCCCCAGGTCTGGGAAATGCTACGCTTCTGCGGCTGTGAGCTTATAGCCGTCGACGACGGGCGCGCGAGCGAGATCTCGATCGGCGTGCGCGGCCTGGTCGGCGCGCTCTACCTCACGGACCTCGCATCGAAGACGCGCCGCGGACTTGCCGGCAAGCTCGCGCAGGGGCAGCGCGCCGGCGGCTTGCCCTACGGCTATCGGCCAATCGCCGGCCGGCCCGGCGAGCACGAGATCGACCACGACCAGGCGGCGGTGGTGCTGCGCATCTTCCGCGACTATGCCGGAGGCCGCACCTGCCGCGAAATCGCGGCCGCCCTCAACCGCGAGGGCATCAAGCCCTATCGCGGACGCGCTTGGAACGCCTCGACGATTCACGGATCTGCGAAGCGAGCCTCCGGGATGATCTGCAACGAGGTCTATCGCGGCGTCATCATTTGGAACCGCGTCGGCAAAATCCGCAACCCTCAGACGGGGCGCAAGGTGCCCCGCGTCAACCCGCGCAGTGAGTGGCAGCGGGTCGAGGCGCCGCATCTGCGCATCGTGCCGGAGGAGCTTTGGCAGGAGACGGCCGCACGCCTCGCCAAGGCAAGAAGCGCGAATTGCGGCTGGAAGGGCGTGCCGCCTCGTCGCATCCTGTCAGGCCTCCTGCGCTGTGGGGTGTGCGGCTCAAGCCTCGTGTCGGCCGGCTCGCAGCGCGGCCGGCCGATGGCACGGTGTTCCCGCTCGATCGAGTCGGGGGATTGCACCAATAGCCGCCAATGCCGGCTTGACCTGATCGAGGAGGCGGTGCTCGGGGGCCTGCGCGAGGAGCTCAGGAACCCCGCCGTGATCGAGGCCGCCCGCCGGGGCTTTGCCGAGGAGTGGGCGCGGCTCTCGAAGGAGCGATCGCGCGAGAGCGCCGCGGCCGAGCGCAAGCTACAGGATGCGCGTCGCGAGGCCGCGCGCCTAGTCGACGCAGTCGCCAAGGGCGAGATGACGGGACGCATGGTCAGCGCCAGGCTTGCCGAGTTCGAGGCCGAGATCGATCGCCAGGAGGCGCGCCTTGCCCGGGCAACCGAGGCGAACGTCGTCGCCCTGCATCCGGCTACCATCGCCGTCTATCTCGATGCGGTGGAGCAGCTCGCGAAAGCGCTTTCGGCCAGCGATGCCAAGGCTGCGTGCCTCAAACTGCGCGAGCTCATCGACTCCATCGTCGTCGCGCCGCGCGTCAAGCCCGGCGATCCGATCCATTTTGAGGTTCGCGGGCGCCTAGCCGCCCTGATGCAGCCCGACCCGAGCAAAGTGTCGGTGGGAGCGTTGGTGCCCAGGGGCGGGATCGAACCACCGACACTGCGATTTTCAGTCGCATGCTCTACCAACTGAGCTACCTGGGCATACCCGCGCGCGCCGAAAAGGCCGAAGCGAGCGGGCGGTTTATAGAGAGGTCGGAGGGCGCTGTCCACCCGCCTTCGCCAAAGGCTTCGGCGGGGCTGGCCCGGCCGGCGCCGTATCCCCAACTTGTTGGGAAATAAACGCTATTCCGGGTCCTCGGCGTCGTCCTCGCGGCCGGGGACGACATAGGCGCCGGTCAGCCAGCGGTTGAGGTCGACGTCCCGGCAGCGCGGGGAGCAGAACGGGCGGAACGCCTGCTCGACCGGCTTGCTGCAGATCGGGCAGGTGCGCGGGGCGGCCTGGGGCTTTCGGACGTGGTTGTTCATAGGGATGCGGTTTACACGAAGTGGACATTCAACGGCGCGGCGGCGGCAAGGTTTCTTCCCCTTCTCCCCTTGTGGGAGAAGGTGGCGCGGATGCAATCCGCGCCGGATGAGGGGTCTCCATCCGCGGAGACGAACCCCTCACCCAAATCGCATCTCGCGATGCGATTTGACCTCTCCCACAAGGGGAGAGGTACAGCGCCAATGCGGCGGTTCAGCTCTCACACCCCGATCGCGTTGAGCCAGCCGTAGCGGATCGGAAAGCCCTCGCCGCCGAGCAGCGTCACGGTCTCGTAGAGCGGTAGCCCGACCACATTGCTGTAGGAGCCGACCATCTTGACCACGAAGGATCCGGCGATGCCCTGCACGGCATAACCGCCGGCTTTGCCGCGCCATTCGCCGGAGCCGATATAGGCCTGGATGTCGTCCTCGCTAAGCCGCTTGAAGCGCACGCGGGTCTCGACCAGGCGCTGGCGGAACGCCTCCTTCGGCGTCACGATGCAGATCGCGGTGTAGACGCGGTGGTTGCGGCCGGAGAGCAGCCGGAGGCACTGCGCGGCTTCATCGACCAGATTGGCCTTGGGCAGGATGCGGCGGCCGACCGCGACCACGGTGTCGGCGGCCATGATGAAGGAGCCGCGCAGGTCATCATCAAGATGCACCGACTTCAGGGCCGCATCGGCCTTGGCTCGCGCCAGGCGATTGGCGCAGGCGCGCGGCAGCTCGCCCCGCCGCGGGGTTTCGTCGACATCGGCCGGGCGCAGCGCATCGGGCTCGATGCCGGCCTGGTTGAGCAGTGCCAGCCGCCGCGGCGAACCGGAAGCAAGAACGAATTTGGGACGGCCTAGCATGCGGATTTTTCGGCTGGAATCGGGGGACGGACGCGCGCGGAACCTATCGGATGGGGCATCGATGCACAACCAGGGAACCGGCCGCGAATCATGCCCTCCGACCGCGGCAAGGCCCGATAAGCACAGACGTTTGTCAGTCTGGCGACAGGGCTTAGCGCATGTCGGTCTGGAATGCGCAAACTCTTCACCTCTCCCCTTGTGGGAGAGGTCGGAATTCAAGCGACAGCTTGAATTCCGGGTGAGGGGTTCAGGTGTGTCGGCGAGTGGAAGTCCCTCGAGAGACCGAGACCCCTCACCCGGATTGCATCTGTCGATGCAATCCGGCCTCTCCCACAAGGGGAGAGGCGAACTGAGTGTGCGGGACTGTCCGCGCGTCTACTCGCTCGCGGCGACCGCGATCGCGAAGCGGCGGCGGATGCGCAGCAACAGGGTGTCGCAGACCTCGCGATAGGCGGCGAGCTTCTGCTCGCGCGTGCCCTCGGTGCCGGTCGGGTCGACCGTCGGCCAGTATTCGACATCGGCGGCGAGCGTGCGGGTGAGATCGAGCGCCCTGTGATGGGCCTCGGGCGCCAGCGTGATGATGAGGTCGAAGTTGAGGCCTTCCCAGTCCTCGAGCTCCTCGAAGGTCTGCGGTTTGTGGGTGGAGATGTCCTGGCCGAACTCCGCCATCACGGCGACCGCGAACGGATCGATTTCGCCCTTCCGCACGCCGGCCGAACGGACATAGAGGCCTTGCGGGAACATCTGCTGCAAGAGGCTTTCGGCCATCGGCGAGCGCACGCTGTTCAGGCCACATGCGAACAGCACAGCCTGAGGATTGCGCGCGCTCGGCGCCATCATGCGATCAGGCTTTCCGTCGAGGAGCCCACGCCGACATCATGCGCCCCTTTTGTTTGCGCATGATCTGGCCCGAAAACCGGTACCCACTTTTCGGGATCATGCGCCCTCACCTTTCCAGTGCAGGACGGTGATCAGCGTGAACAGCCGCCGCGCGGTCTCGAAATCGACGCGCACCTTGCCCTTGAGCCGCTCCTGCAGCGTGCGCGAGCCCTCGTCATGGATGCCGCGGCGGCCCATGTCGATGGCCTCGATCTTGTCCGGCGTCGCGGTGCGGATCGCCTGATAGTAGCTGTCGCAGATCATGAAGTAGTCCTTCACGACGCGGCGGAACGGCGTCAGCGACAACAAATGCGCGACAACGGGCGCGCCGTCCTCCTTCCTGATATCGAACATCAGCCGGTTGCCGGTGATGGCGATGTGCAGCGTGTAGGGGCCGGGCTCGGTGCCCTCGGGCGCGAACAGGTTCTGCTCGATCAGGTCGTAGATCGCGATCGCACGCTCATGCTCGATGTCGGGTCCGGAGCGGCCGATCGATTCCTCGTCAAGCGTCACCGCGACGATGCGATTGTTGGAATCCTCGTCGGTGGGGGGCTTGTTCATGAGAGGTTGAGGCGCAGTCCGACGGAACGTGAATGGGCGTCGAGACCCTCGGCCTGGCCGAGCGTCATCGCGGCGGGCCCGAGCGCACGCAACTGGTCCGGCCCGCACTTCAGGATCGAGGTTCGCTTCATGAAGTCAAGCACCCCGAGGCCGGAGGAGAACCGCGCCGAACGCGCGGTCGGCAAGACGTGGTTGGAGCCGCCGACATAATCGCCGATCGCTTCCGGCGTATGGGCGCCGAGGAAGATCGCGCCGGCATTGCGGACCTTCCTGGAAAGGCCCTCGGCGTCGGCGGTCATGATCTCGAGATGCTCGGCGGCAATCGCATTGGCGAGCTCAACCGCGTCGTCGAGCTTCGCGACCATGATGATGGCGCCGAAATCGTTCCACGAGGCGCGCGCGATGGCCGCCCGCGGCAGCGTCGCAAGCTGCGCCTCGACGGCGCGCTCGACATCCTTGGCAAGCCGTGCGGAATCCGTGATCAGGATCGACTGCGCGCTGGTGTCGTGCTCGGCCTGCGCCAGGAGATCGGCGGCGATCCAGTCGGCATTGCCGGTGTCGTCGGCGATGACGAGCACCTCGGAGGGACCTGCGATCATGTCGATGCCGACCTTGCCGAACACCAGCCGCTTGGCGGCGGCGACATAGGCGTTGCCGGGGCCGACGATCTTGGCGACCGGCGCGATCGTCGCGGTGCCATAGGCGAGCGCGGCCACCGCCTGCGCGCCGCCGACGCGGAAGATCTCGGACACGCCGCCGAGATGGGCCGCCGCCAGCACCAGCGGGTTGAGCTTGCCATCCGGCGACGGCACCACCATCACCACCCGCGGCACACCGGCGACCCTGGCCGGCACCGCGTTCATCAGCACGGAGGACGGATAGGCGGCGGTGCCGCCGGGCACATACAGCCCAACCGCGTCGACCGCGCTCCAGCGCCAGCCGAGCTCGACGCCGGCGGCGTCGGTGAAGCGCTCGTCCTTCGGCATCTGGCGCTGGTGGAAGGTCTCAATCCGGTCGCGCGCAAATTTGAGCGCATCGACGGTCTTGGGATCGCAGGCCTTCACCGCGGCGCCGATCTCGGCCGCGGTCACGCGCAGGCCTGAGGCGTCGACCTCGAGCCGGTCGAATTTCTTCGTCGCCTCGATCAGCGCCGCGTCGCCGCGGGCGACCACGTCGTCGACGATGGCGCGGGTGGCGCGCTCGACGTCGGCCGACACCTCGCGCTTGGCGGCCAGGAAGTCGCGGAATCGCTGGTCGAAATCGACGCTCTGTCGGTCCAGGCGAACGGGCATGACGGCTTTCTTTGCGGACTCAAGGGGTCAGGTCCCTGCTCAATGGCGCGGCGGATAATGGCCGTCAACCCTTGCAAAAAGGACAATCCGCCGCCGTCGCGGCCCCGGGCCGGACCCTACCCCTGCGCGGAGCCAAGGTTGTCCGGCCCGAGGTCGGTCAGCTCGCATTCCAGGCACTCGACGTCCAACCGCAGCGCTGCGCCATGGCCAAACATCAAAAGCGCGCTGCCGCCGGGCGGGTCGGTGGCATAGAACTCGATTCCGAGCAGTTCCAGGGTGGTGTCGGGCGCGTCGAGGTCGATGTTGCGCGACTTGCATGCCAGCACCCGGTCGAAGCGCAGCGCCGCGACCAGGCGGCGCGAGCAGGTGCCGCCCGACAGCGCCTGCTCCCAGTCCAGCCGGTTCAAGCCGACCACAAGCCGCTTCTCACCCTGGCGCCAGACGATGTTGCAGGCCTGCACGCGCGCGTCCTGGACATGGGTGGAGATGACCGCGAGGTCATCGGCATCGAGCGCAATCAGTTTGAGCGGCGCTGACATGGCGACCTTTATATAAGGCCGGAGAACGCCGACGGTACCCGCATGCCAAGAAAACCTGCCGAGAAAACCTGCCGCAGGATTCCGCGGCAGATGGAACCGGCTGCGCGCCCGCGAATGCTAGAGGCGGTTGATGTCCTCGCTCTCCAGCACCGGCTTCGGATAGCCGTCGCGTACCACCGTGAGCATAGCGCGGCCGAGCCGCTCGGACGTCGTCATGTGGCTCGGTGCGACGCGGACGAGGAACGACAACAGCGGCGCGGTGACGACATAGATCGCCTGCACCCAGGCGGTCTTGGAGCGCACGCCATGCAGCGGCTGGATGCCGGCGGGCCGGAACATGTAGGCGGCCTTGAACGGCAGCTTGAGCAGATCGTTCTCGGTCTTGCCCTTGACCCGCGCCCACATCAGCGAGCCGCGCTCGGTGGAATCGGTGCCGCGCCCGGTGACGTAGGTGAAGACCATGCCGGGATTGAGCCGCGCCAGCGTGGTCGCTGCGGCCAGCGTGATGTCGTAGGTCAGATGGCGGTAGCGTGCCTCGTCCATGCCGATCGAGGAGACGCCAAGGCAGAAGAAGCAGGCGTCGTAGCCGGTCAGTTGCGGCTCGATCGCCGAATAGTCCGTGAAATTGTCGCAGGTCAGCTCGACCAGCTTGGCGTCGCGCCGGCCGGTCGGACTACGCCCGACCGCAAGCACGCGCTCGACGCCGGGATCGCGCAGGCACTCGCGCAGCACGCCTTGCCCGACCATGCCGGTGGCACCGAACAGGATGACCTTCATGCCAGTGTCCCCTCGTCGCCCGTGGCGCGCAGGATAGCACGCACGAGCCCTTTATCGTGAGGTAGGCACACAGGTCAGGCGAACGCGATCGGCCTGAAGCGGCGCCAGGCGCCGATGATCACGAGGACGAAGAACACCAGCACCATGCCCTGTACGACCGCGAACACCGGCCCCGACGGCGGGTTCGGCGGCACGCTCGGCGCCAGCGCCTTCAGCGCGGGGACCTTGAGGAAGCTCTGGATCACCAGCACGAACACGTTGAGATAGAGCGAGATCATCGCGGTCACCACATAGATCGGCCGCCAGACGCCGGCGAGCTGCATCGCGTAGAGCGCGATGCAGGCGATCGCGAGCAGCACCAGCGAGAGAATGCCGATCATGTGCGACGGCAGGAGCTGGGTGAACGGAAACAGGAAACCGGTGAAGCTGGTCAGGATCGTGAAGAGCAGGAAGATCGCGGTCAGCCCGGGCAGCGACCTCGAACCGAGCAGGCCGAACATCACGATCAGACCGCTGACGATTGCAATCAGGCTGATGATCACGTGAACCAGCGTGAACGTCGCCAGGCTCATGCCCAAGACCATATGATGCACTCCCTCTTCGTTGAGGACCCGGCTTCACGTTACGATGCGCGATTGGAAATTGCTACATGCGTCGATGGGAGGACGTTCAGCATTCAATACGGATCGACGACCACTCGTGCTTCTCTGCGACGCATCGCATGTTTGTCACGAAGGCGACGCGCACGGCCGAGCCGCATCACTCAGCTCACGATGCGCGTCAGGATGGTCGCGATGGCTTTTCAGATGTCACGCGGAGAAGAACCGGGGGGCGAAATGAAGAGGCCGCCGGTTGCGGCGGCCTCTCTGTGTCAAAGTCTTAGCGCTTGAGCTTGCCGGGCGCGTAGCCCGAGGCCCCGGGATGGCCAGAAACGGATCCGTTGGTCTGCATTTGATGGCCAGGAGAGTAACCCGACGCGCCGGGAGCTCCGGTCACGGAACCTTGGGTCTGGAACGAGTGACCCGGCGAAAAGCTGGAAGCGCCGCCACCAGCACCACCCAGGCCGCGCGCTTCAGCCGCCGAAGCGGCGGCAATCATCGCGGCCGCAATCACGAAAACCTTCTTCATCTCATCCACTCTTTCTCTCTTGAGCCTGTTTGATCCGCTGCCCAACGATTCGGCAGCTGTCCCGGATCGGGAAAAGGAGAAATCGGCGGGCGTGTTCAAATTAAGACGGCTGCGTCAGGCTGCCGCAGGGAACCTGTGAAACGCGCAATTTTGCTTGGGAGCGGGTTAGATTTGCACCGCTGGTCAAGAACCCTTTTCAGAAATAGCGCGGGATCGGCCCGTTATGCGCGGTCTTGCGCTTCGACAGATCGAAAAGCACCTCGTCGACATAGCACCAGCCCCAGCCTTCCGGCGGGTCACAGCCTTCGATGACGGGATGACCGGTGGCGTGGAAATGCGCGGTCGCGTGCTTGTTGGGCGAGTTGTCGCAGCAGCCGACATGGCCGCAGCTGCGGCAGATCCGCAAGTGCAGCCAGCGACTGCCGCTGTTCAGATCCTATGGGGTGGCGGGTGGTCAAGAGAGGTTAGGATTGGATTGCCAACCACCCA
>NZ_JBHMET010000090.1:0-28717 GCF_042430365.1 Bradyrhizobium erythrophlei | reverse complement strand
CTTGGGCGCGCCTATCCAGGCACGCCCAAAGAGTCAAAATCACAGTGACAAGCTACTAGTACGAATAGACGTAGCGGCCGCGCCGTTGCGATTGCGCCTGGCCGAACGCGAACAGCGGATTGACACCGCAATAGAGGTTTCGGCCGGACACGCTCGCCTGACATTGCTGATAGGTTTGATAGGAACATTCGCCCGGATAGCCATAGCCCTTGCCCTGGGCGCACCAGGGATAGTCATAGCCGGCGGCCGCCGGACCGGTGCTTACCGCCGTTGCCGCCGCAGCCAGCGCCAGCACTGCCAACATCGCATTGCGCATTATCTGTTCTCCTTCTGATCCATTGGTCGCGTGACCGCCTGACCCGGTTCAGAACGCGCCTGCCCCCGGAAGGTTCAGCGTCGGCCTATTCGACCTTCAGCCCGGCGAACTCGACGACCTTCTTCCACTTGTCGGTCTCGGCCTTGATGTCGTTGCCGAAGGCCTCCGGAGTCTGGATCAGCGGATCGCCGCCGAGCTCGACCAGGCGCTTCTTCATTTCGGGCTCGGCAAGGATTGCGTTGATCTCGGTGTGAAGCTTGGCGATCAACTCCTTCGGCGCGTTCTTCGGCGCGCCCATGCCGAACAGCGCGCTCGCCTCATAGCCCTTCACGGTATCGGCGACCGCCGGCACATCGGGCAGTTGCGAGGATCGCTCCGTTGACGTCACGGCGAGCGCACGCAACGCCCCGGAGCGGATGTGCTGGATGATCGAGGGCATGTTGTCGAAGATCACCTGCACCTGGCCGCCGAGCATGTCGGTGATCGCGGGTGCCGCTCCGCGATAAGGCACGTGCTGCATCTTGCAGCCGGTCATCGCCATGAACATCTCGCCGGAGAGATGCACCGACGTGCCGTTGCCGGAGGAGGCCATGTTCACCTTGCCGGGATTGGCCTTCACATAGTCGATGAACTCGGCGACGGTCTTGGCAGGCACATCCTTGTTCACGGTCATCACGTTCGGCACGCGATTGAAGGAGGCGACCGGCGCAATATCGCGTACGAAGTTGAATTTCAGGTTCGCATAGAGCGAGGCATTGATGTAGTTCGCCGGGTTGACCAGCAGCACCGTGTAGCCGTCAGGCTCGGCGTTGATCGCCGCCTCGGTGGCGATATTGTTGCCGGCGCCCGGCTTGTTCTCGATCACGAATTGCTGGCCGAGCTTCTCGGACAGCCGCTGCCCAATCAGGCGCGCGATGATATCGGTGGCACCGCCGGGCGGATAGCCGACGATCCAGCGCACCGGCCGCGTCGGGTAATCGGCTGCGGACGCACGGCCGATTGCGAATGTCGAAATTCCCGACCCGATCAGGCCCAGCGCGGTGCGGCGTGAAATCATGAGTGTCTCCCGATCCGGCAGGGTTGCGCCCCGCCTGTTTCTGTTGAATTGCGTGCGGCGCGGTTTTAACAAACAACGCCCGACGCGGCCAGTGCGACACACGCACAGGCGACCGCGACAAAAGACTAAGGCAAGAGGACCGATCATGGCCGTCAAGGTGAATGCGCTCGACCATCTCGTGATCAATGTCGCCGACGTCGCACGCTCGGCTGCGTGGTACAGCAGGATCCTCGGCATGGAGGTGAAGGTGTTCGATCCAGGTGCCGGCAAGACGCCGCGGACCTCGCTGGTGTTCGGGAACCAGAAGATCAACGTGCGGCCGCGCGATGCCGACAAGGTCGAATGGTTCACCGCCGACCACGAGACGGCCGGCAGCGACGATCTCTGCTTTCTCACGGCAAGCACACCAGACGAGGTGGTCGCGCATCTCAAGGCCAACGGCGTCGCGATCGAGGAAGGCCCTGTGGCAAAGCAGGGCGCGCGCGGCACGCTGCGCTCGGTCTATTGCCGCGATCCCGACGGCAGCTTGATCGAGATTTCCTCGTATGAGGACGGCGCTAAGTAAGCGCACCAGTCCGGCGGTATTTTAGGTCGTCATGCCCCGGGCTTGACCCGGGCATCCACGCGCCACCGCATAGGGGAGAGACGTGGATGGCCGGGCATAGGCGAGCGGAAGCGACGCCGTCCTTCAGACGGCTATGCCCGGCCATGACGAAGGTGAGAGCGTGCCATTTGCCCGCCGCGCGATCCGATGGCAGAAAGGCTCCCGACAAGAACGAGCAAGCAGCCGCTGAAGCTGCGCGGGAGGGCATATGACTATATCCAAGGCAGCGCCGGGTATCGTGGGACCGTTTGCAGGGCTCGACGTGCCATGGCTGCTCAAGATGCGCGCCGAGGTACGCCGCGATCATCCGTTCCTGATCTGGGCGCCGTTCGACGCGCCGGCGCGGCGCTGGTCTTACGGCGAATTCCATGAGCGCGTCGGTGCGCTCGCTGCAGGCCTTGCCAGGCGCGGCATCAAGCAGGGCGACTATGTCCTGATCCATCTCGAAAATTGCATCGAGTCCATCCTGTCGTGGTTTGCCTGCGTCGAGCTCGGCGCCATCGCGGTCACCACCAACACCCGCTCGGCCGCCGCCGAGATCGAGTATTTCGCCGGCCATTGCGGTGCCGTTGCCGCGATCACCCAGCCGGCCTATGCCGAGCTGATATCAGCCAATTGCAAGGGGCTGCGCTGGATCGCCGTGATCTCGCACGACGCAGGGCAAGTGCCCGCACGGGCGCCAGCGCGCGGCGACAGTTTTGAGGAGCTGTTTGCCGACAGCGCCGACCGGCCGCGCCGCGCGACCGACCCGCTCGCACCCTGCAGCGTGCAATACACCTCCGGTACGACGTCACGGCCGAAGGCGGTGCTGTGGACGCACGCGAATGCGCTGTGGGGCGCCAAGATCAATGCCGCGCATCAGGACCTGCACGCCTTTGACGTGCACCAGACCTATTTGCCGCTATTCCACACCAATGCGCTGGCCTATTCGATGCTGGCGATCCTGTGGGTCGGCGGCACCTGCGTGATCCAGCCGCGATTCTCGGCGAGCCGGTTCTGGCCGGTGGCGCTAGAGCATGGCTGCACCTGGACCTCAACGATCCCGTTCTGCATGAAGGCGCTACTAGAGCACGAGATCCCGAAGAATCACAAGTTCCGGCTCTGGGGCACCGCGGTGAACGAGCCGCCGCCCTTCGCTGCGTTCGGAGTCAAGATCATCGGCTGGTGGGGGATGACCGAGACCATCACCCACGGCATCATCGGCGAAGTTGACCAGCCGAACACACCGATGTCGATCGGCCGCGCGGCTCCCGAATACGCGATCCGTATCACCAACGACGACGGCGCGCCGACCGCGGTTGGCGAGACCGGCAATCTCCTGATCAAGGGCATTCCCGGCCTGTCGCTGTTCGCGGAATATCTGCACAACGAGAAGGCCACGCGCGAAAGCTTCGACGAGCACGGCTACTTCATCACCGGCGACCGCGTCACCCTGCTCGAGCGCGGCTACATCAAGTTCGGCGACCGCGCCAAGGACATGCTGAAGGTCGGCGGCGAGAACGTCGCGGCGTCCGAGATCGAGCAGGTGATCGCGCTGGTGCCCGGCGTGCGCGAGGCCGCTGTGGTGGCGAAGAAGCACCCGATGCTCGACGAGGTGCCGGTGGTCTTCATCATCCCGCAGGCCGGCGTGGCGAAGCTGCCCGCCGATCTGCACGACACCATCATGGCCGCGTGCCGCGCAGGCCTCGCCGACTTCAAGCTGCCCCGGGAAATCCACTTCGTCGACGAGATGCCGCGCTCCACGCTCGAGAAGGTAGCGAAAGCAGAGCTGCGCAAGATGCTGGAGTGACGCGGCCCAGGCCGCGTCATTCCGGGGCGATGCGTCAGCATCGAACCTCAGGTGCGCAATTGCGCATCGGGGAATCTCGAGATTCCGGGTCTGGTCCTTCGGACCATCCCGGAATGACGAATACTCAATTCACCTCAAACCGGATCGGCAGCTTCTTCGGGCCGTTCACAAAATAGGCCTGCGTCATCTTCACCTCGCCGTCGAGGGCGAGCGATTTCAGCCGCGGCAAGAGTTCCTCGAACAGGATGCGCATCTCGAGCTTCGCCAGATACTGGCCGAGGCAAAGGTGGGCGCCGTACCCAAATGCGACGTGGCGGTTCGGCTTGCGGTCGCTGCGGAAACGATAGGGGTCCTCGAACACATCCTCGTCGCGATTGCCCGAGGCGTAGCACAGCATCAGCCAGTCGCCCTTCGCGATCTTGCGGCCGCCGAGCTCGGTGTCGGCGGTGGCCGAGCGCATGAAGTGCTTCACCGGCGTCATCCAGCGGATCGCCTCGTCGACGAGGCCGGGGATCAGCTCCGGATTGGCCTTCACCTTGGCGAACTCGCTCTCGTCCTGCGCCAGCGCCCAGATCGCCCCCGCTGTCGACGATGAGGTGGTGTCGTGGCCCGCGGTCGCGACGATCATGTAGTAGCTGGTCTGGTCGTGCTCCGGCATGTAGTCACCGCCGATCCTGGCGTTGGCGATGACGGTGGCGAGGTCGTCGCGCGGGTTGCGGCGCCGGTCCTCGGTGATCTTGCGGAAATAAGCCGAGAAATCGCTCACCACCGCCTGCATCATCACGGAGAACTGTTCGGCGCTCAGCGCCTCGCGGACGCGCGCCGTGTCGGGATCCTGCGGGCCGAACAGCTCCTGCGTCAGCTTGAGCATCCGCGGCTCGTCCGCCTCCGGCACGCCGAGGATCTCCATGATAACGTGCAGGGGATAGCCGAGCGCGACATCCTCGACGAAATCGCAGGCGCCGCCCTTCTCGAGCATGCGCTGCACGGTGGCGCGCGCGATCTCGCGGACGCGGCCTTCGAACTTGCCGAGATTGGCCGGCATGAACCAGCCTTGCGTCAGCGCGCGGTATTTCGGGTGGTCCGGCGCATCCATCTGCACCAGCGAGCGCACGAGGTTCGGACCGCCGGTGATCTTGCGGACGCGCTCCTCGACCGCCTGCGTCGTCAGTGTGGTCGGGCGATCGGCGTTGTGGAACAGCTCATTCTGCCGGCTGATCGCCTGGATATGGGCGTGCTTGGTCACCACCCAGAACGGATCGAACTTGTCTGGTCGCGCAATCCCGAGCGGATTGTTGGCGCGAAGCCAGCGATAGCTGTCGTGGATGCGACGATCGGTGTAGGCCGCCGGATCGACCAGGGTGGCCGCGATGTCGGCGGGAATGTCGAGAGCCGCAGGTGCTGTCGTATCCATGGTCGTCCTCGCCGGCTGTCAGGCACCGGCGCGACGCGCCGATGATCGAGGGATAGCTAGCGGGCGGCGAAGAGGGAATACTTGCGTTGAGAGGCTGGAACCGCTCCCTCCGTCATTGCGAGGAGCGCAGCGACGAAGCAATCCACCGCTCCGCGCCCGTGGACAGATGGATTGCTTCGCTTCGCTCGCAATGACCGAGGAAGCGGGACGGCTCAATAATGCCCGAACGCCACCGGGCGGAACGCCTGCAGCAATTGCTGGTCGAGCTTGCCGTTCATGTCCTCCATGATGGAGAACGCCTTGGCGTGGGTGAACTGCAGCCGGTAGGCGCGCTTCTCCACCAGCGCGGCATAGACGTCGACGATCGTGGTGACGCGGACGATGTCGCTGATCTCGGCGCCCGAGAGGCCGTTGGGATAGCCTGACCCGTCGAGGAATTCGTGGTGGTGCAGGATCACGTCGAGCATTTCCGGCGGGAATCCGCCCTGCGCGGACAGCCCTTCGTAGCCTCGGCGAGGATGCTCGCGCATCTCCGCCATTTCCTCGACCGTCAGCTCGCCCGGCTTGTCGAGCAGCGCTGTCGGAATGAACGCCTTGCCGACATCGTGCAGCAGCGCGGCGCGGGCAAGCCGCCGCTGGTCGTCCTCACGCATGCCGAGGTGCTGCGCGAACGCCACCGCAAAGCCGGTCACGAACAGGCAATGGCGATAGGTCTCCTGATGATGGCAGCCGACGGTGGTCAGCCATTCGCGCAGCGAGTTGTGCTTGATCGCCTTCAGGATCTTGGTTTCGGCGGCGACGACATCCTCGAACTTCAGCGGCTCGCCGGCCGGCATCCGCTCGAAGATCTTGACCATCACAGCATGCGCGGCCTCGACACCGCGATTGAGCGCCTTGCCGCGATCGGTCTCGTCGTAGCCGCTGTTGTCGGGGAATGCGGCGCGGATGCGCTGCAGGATGCCGCGCGCGTCGAACGGCCGCGAGATCGTATCGGTGGCGCCGAGCGCCCAGGCCTGCATCGAGGCGTGGTGCAGCGAGTCCGCGAGCACGAACAACCGCGGCATTTCGCGATAGGCCTCGGTCTGCAGCTTGGCGCGGACGAGTTGCACGCTTTCGGGCGAGCGCAGGTTGATGTCGACCACGATGCCGGAAAGGTCCTGGGCCGGCAGCTCCGGAATCTGCGCGGTCGAGATGGTGTCGACCTCCCCGACCGAGCGCAGGATGTTGGCGAGCTCGTTGCTCTGATCGTTTCGGTCCGATGCCAGCAGCAAGCGGCGCTTCGAACTGTTGTTGGCTAAGGCAGTCATGGCTTCCCCCGTCGCGGTAACGACCGACGACCGGACGCTACCTGACGATGCGTTCCCTCCGGCTTAATGGGGATGCTGAACGGCGGTTGAGCGAGACGGCTACAATTTTACGGATTGCGAAATCCGCCAGCAAAATCATGGGCGGTAAAATAAGAAACCGCCGGGGAAATCCCCGGCGGTTCGCTGTTTTTCGAACCGGTGGCGGCTATGCCTTCATCGCCGCCTTCACGGCGTCCGCGGTGATCGGCAAGGCGCGAACGCGCGCGCCGACCGCATTGAAGATGGCATTGCCGATCGCCGGCGCAACCACCGTCACCGCGGGCTCGCCGACGCCGGTCGCCTTCTCGCCATTGGCGATGACGTTGACGGCGACTTCCGGCACCTGGCTCATCCGCATCGGCGTGTAGGTGTCGAAGTTGGTCTGCTCGATGCCACCATCCTTCAACGTCGCCTTCTCGAACAGCGCAAGCGACATGCCCCACAGCGCCGCGCCCTCGACCTGGGCACGGATACCGTCCGGGTGCACCTGCGTGCCGACGTCGGTGGCAACGGTCAGCTTCTTGACCTTGACCTCGCCGCTGGGTGCGACCGCCACATGCGCGACGCAAGCGGTCCAGCTTGCGGTCGCCCGCTCCTGCGACGACACGCAGGCGACGCCCATGCCCTCTCCCTTCGGGAGCTGCTTGGTGCCGTAGCCGGCGAGCCCCATCGCAGCAAGCAAGGTGTTGCGGAGGCGTTGCGCGCCACCGTCATTCTTGCCCTTGCCGTCGAGCAAGCCTATGCGGAACTGGGCCGGGTCCTTGCCGGTCGCATGCGCGATCTCGTCGATCATGCTTTCGACCGCCCAGAAGGTCCATCCCGGCGCGACCGAACGCAACTGACCCGACGGAGTGGCGTTGTGCGCCATCTCGTTCTTGATCGCCCGCACATAGTGATTGGGCACGGTGTAGAAGAAATCCGCACCGTTGACCGTGAAGGCGTCGAGCGGCCCCTTCTTGTCGACCGAGGGCGACAGGAAATCGGGGATGCCCCAGCGCTGGGTCGGCCAGGCCGAGACCACGTCGTGGCTGAGCGCGACAAGCTTGCCGTCGCCATCCACGCCGGCCTTCACCTTCTGGTAGGTGAGCGGACGCGAGAAATCCATCGTCATGTCGTTCTCGCGCGTATAGATCACCTTGACCGGCTTGCCGACGGCCTTCGCCGCCTGCACCGCCGGGACCATCATGTCCGCGTCCAGACGCCGGCCGAAGCCGCCGCCCAGCCACGTCTGGTGCATCACCACATATTTCGGATCGATCCCGGCCGCGCCGGCCGCGATGGCGCCGGAGCGCGTCGCGAACTGGTTGCCGGAATAGATGTGCAGGATGTCGCCCTTGAACTCCGCGGTGGCGTTCATCGGCTCCATCGGCGCGTGGATGTTGATGTTCGTGGTGTACTCTGCCTCCAGCACCTTGGCCGCCGAGGGGAAGGCCGCATCCGGGTCGCCGTCCTTGACGAAGAACTGGCCGGAGTCACTGAGGCCCTGCAGCCGCTTGGCCTCGGTGAACAGCGACTCGCTCGACAGCTTGGCGTTCGGACCGCCGTCATAGGAGATCTTCAGCGCAGCCGCCGCCTTCTTGGCGTTGGCGTAGGTATTGGCGACTGCGACCACCCAGCCCGTCGTGGTGGCGGTCTTGTCGTCCAGCGTCACCGCCTTGATGAAGCCCGGCACCTTCTTGGCACCGGAGTCGTCGACCGATTTCACCGTCGCACCGTAGCGCACCGGCGGGGTCACGAGCGCACCGTGGAGCATGCCCGGCAGCATCACGTCGATGCCATATTTGGCGGTGCCGTTGGTCTTGGAGGGGATGTCGAGCTGCGGCACCGAAACGCCGATCAGCGTGTACTGATCGGGCGACTTGAGCTTGATCGCCTTCAGCTCGTCCACGGTGAAGGTCTTGGTCGCCTTGCCGCTCTTGACGACATCGGCAAACGACATCGACTTCTTCGACTTCGGATGGCTGATCACGGAGTCGCGGACCACGAGCTCGCCGGCCGGCACGCCCATTGAGGCTGCTGCCGCTTCGGTCAATGCCATGCGGCCCGCCGCACCAGCGCGGCTCATCGCATCGAAGTTCATCATCGTCGACCAGCTGCCGCCGGTGATCTGGGCGCCGAGCACGGGGTCGTTGAACTTCGGGTCGTTGGAGGCAAGCTGGACCCGCATGTCCTTCCAGTTCGCGCCGAGCTCTTCGGCCACGATCTGCGCCATGGTCGAGGCGATGTGCTGGCCCATGTCGGCCTTGCCGCAGGTGACGGTGACGAGGCCGTCGGGCCCGATCGCATACCAGACGCTCGGCTCGAAATTGGCGGGCGCCGCGATCGCCTGATCGAGGCCGGGTACGCCGGCGTAACCGAGCACAAGGCCGGTCGCGGCGGTGCCGACCAGGAAGGAACGGCGGCTGAGATCTGTCGTCTCGGGGGTGATGTTCTTCACGTGCTTGTTCATGTGGCCCTCCGATCGCTTCCGGCGGCCGACGCGGTGCGCATCTCGGACGCGGCGCGCATGATCGCCTTCTGGATCCGCGAATAGGTCATGCAACGGCAGAGGTTGCCGTCCATATGCGCGACCACTTCGTCCTTGGTCGGGTTGGAGTTCTTCGACAGCAGGGCTGCTGCCTGCATGATCTGGCCGGACTGGCAGTAGCCGCATTGCGGCACCTGCTCGGCGACCCAGGCCTTCTGCAGCGGGTGATCGCCCTTGGCGCTCAACCCTTCGATCGTGGTGATCTTCTTGCCAACGGCGTCGGCGAGCGAGGTCTGGCACGACCGCACGGCTTCGCCGTTGAGATGGACGGTGCAAGCGCCACAGAGACCCGCGCCGCACCCGAACTTGGTGCCGGTCATCTGCAATTGCTCGCGGATGACCCAAAGCAGCGGCGTATCGTTGGCCGCCTCGACGGACATATTCCGTCCGTTGATATTGAGATTAGGCATCTCTCTCCCCTTCCGGTGTATGAAGCCGCTTACGGCGGCAACTCACTGTTGGGTCGTGGCTGGCGCCCACCGGGTAAGCGACAGTTGCCGAGACAATGATCCGGTTCCTTTCTAGAGGCAATTCAATTTGGAATTGCTCGAAGAGAATAAATTTCGGAAGCTGCCGGTTGTGCGTTGCGGCAATCGCAAGAAGCTTTTGTAATGCCAGTATTGATGCCTTATCGATAGCTCCTATCAAGGTCGGTAGCGCTGCCGGACCGGACATCGACAACAGAAGGAGCCCGTCAATGGCCAAGCTCAACCGCGGCGGTGTCGACATCCACTACGAAGTCTACGGCAACGGCCCGCCGCTGATCCTGACCCACGGCTACTCGTCGACCTCGGCGATGTGGCAAGGCCAGATCGAAGCGCTGTCGAAGCATTACAAGCTCGTGCTGTGGGACATGCGCGGCCACGGCCAATCGGACTATCCGGACGATCCCGCCGCCTACAGCGAAGCCCTGACGGTCGGCGACATCGCGGCGCTGCTGGATGCGGTCGGCGCCGACAAAGCGATCGTCGGCGGCCTGTCGCTCGGCGGTTATATGTCGCTTGCCTTTCATCGCGCGCACCCGGAGCGGGTCCGCGCGCTCCTGATCATCGACACCGGCCCCGGTTTCAAGAAAGACGACGCCCGCGAAGTCTGGAACAACCGCGCCCGCGACACCGGCGACCGGTTCGAGCGCGAGGGGCTCGACGTGCTCAAGAGCTTCAGCCGCGAGCGCTCGACCGTCACGCATCGTAACGCCAAGGGCCTGGCGCTCGCCGCGCGCGGCATGCTGGCCCAGCGCGACGCGCGGGTCATCGAGTCGCTGCCCGACATCAGGGTGCCGTCGCTGGTCGTGGTCGGCGCCGACGATACCCCGTTCCTGGCGCCTTCCGACTATATGGCTGCGAAGATCCCGGGCGCCCGGAAGGTGATAGTTCCGAACGCCGGGCACGCCGTCAATATCGACCAGCCGCAGGCCTTCATCGAAGCGGTGCTGCCGTTCCTCGATGGCCTTCCGTCCGACGCGCCGCGAGAGGCCGCACCATGAACAGAACCGTTACTGCCGTGCTGTTCGTCGCTGGTATGAGTACGACGGCCGCGGCGCAAAAGCCGCCGCCATTCGCCATGCCCGCGCGCGGCTTCACAGCGACACTGTCGAACACCACGCCGTTGGTGTTCGGCATGGGGATCGACGAGGCGCAGCGTGCGCTCGGCACGCCCCTCACCTATGTCAGCGGACGGCCCGGCAACGAGGTCTTCCTGACCTTCCGCGACATCGGCGGCAGCGGGCTGTTCCCACACCACGACAGACTCTACCTGCAGTTCCGCAAAGGCCGGCTCGCCGGCTGGAAGGGCGACTGGGGTCAGAACTGGATGTGGCAATAGGCCGTTGACGGCGCGCTCTCGCCAACACCCTTCGTGCAACCGGCAACAAGAATGGGATGACCCATGGGACAGGATATCAGGCTCACCGCCTCTGACGGATTTCAGCTCGGCGCCTATCGCGCCGACCCTGCCGGCACGCCCAAGGGCGCGATCGTCGTGATCCAGGAGATCTTCGGCGTCAATCACCACATCCGCTCGGTCTGCGACCGGCTGGCGAACGAAGGCTATGTCGCCGTCGCGCCGTCGATCTTCGATCGCAGCGAGCCGAACTTCCAAAGCGGCTATTCGCCCGACGAGGTCGCCAATGCGCGGAAGTTCGTCGCCAACCCGGACTTCGCCGCGATGCTGCGCGACACCCAGGCCGCGATCGACCAGGTGAAATCGGTCGGCCCGGTCGGCATCATCGGCTTCTGCCTCGGCGGCAGCATCGCCTTTGTCGCCGCCACCAAATTGACCGGGCTCTCGGCCGCGGTCGGCTATTACGGTGGCGCCATCGTGCGTTTTGCCGACGACAAGCCGACGGTGCCGACGCAGCTGCATTTCGGCGAGAAGGACGCCGGCATCCCCTTGAGCGATGTCGAGACCATCAAGTCGAAGCGGCCCGAGATCGAGGTCTTCATCTATCCCGGCGCCCAGCACGGCTTTCACTGCGACGAGCGCGCGAGCTACGACAAGGCCAGCGCCGACATCGCCTGGCCACGCAGCCTGGCGTTCTTCGCGAAGCATTTGAAGAAGTGACGCGGTCCTGCGTTAGAACCAGCGCTCGGTGACGAACACCGTGTTGCCCGGGCCGATCGGCGTGCCCAGCGGCACCACGAAGCGGCCGGAGCCGGACGCGTCCGTATGGGTCAGCGTGACGCTGTCGCGCTTCGCGCGTGGCGAGAACCCGCCGGCGATCGCAATCGCGCTCTCCACCGTCATGTTCGGCACGTAGGGATACTGGCCGGGGGCGGCGACTTCGCCGAGGATGAAGAACGGGCGATAGGCCTCGATCTCGACCGCGACCGAGGGCTCGCGGATAAATCCGTTGCGGAGTTTCGCTGATATCTCGCTGGCGAGCCCCGCAGGCGTGCGGCCGCGCGCCGGCACCGTGCCGATCAGCGGCATCGTGATCGCGCCGGCGGCGTCGATCGCATAGGTGTTGGTGAGGCCTTCCTGGCCGTAGACCACGACGCGCAGCCGGTCGCCGGCATCGAGATGATAGCCGCTGTCGTAGCGGACCGGCTCGCCGGGCACGGCATAGACCGCCGGGACCGGCGCAACATAGCCGCGGGGCGAGGCGGCAAAGGCGGAACGCATCGCGCTGATGGCGCCACCGCCGCTCGCATCAGCAACCGGAGCCGCCGCATAGGTCTGGCCATAGGCCATCGAATCGAGATCGCCCGGCGGCTGCGCGATTGCGACTGGGCCGGTCGTGTTCATGCAGCCCGACAGAGCGAGCGCAGCCATGACGGCAATGATCGGCAATCGTAACGCGCGTGCAACCGGCACCGGAGCCATCCCTCAAACGAGACAGCTCCAGTCTTGCACCACTTATGGTTAACAAATGGTTTTGGCGTCACTTGCGAGGCGGAGGCCTGGCTCCCGCCTCGGCTGATCGATCAGGCCGTGACACCAACGCCGATCGGGCAGGACACGCCGGTGCCGCCGAGCCCGCAATAGCCTGCCGGATTCTTGGCAAGATATTGCTGGTGATAGTCCTCGGCGAAGTAGAACTCGCCAGACGGCGCGATCTCGGTGGTAATGGCGCCAAGCCCCTTGGCCGCGAGCGCCTTCTGATACATCGCCTTCGACGCATCGGCAGCTTTGCGCTGCACATCGCCAAACGTGTAGATCGCCGAGCGATACTGCGTGCCGATGTCGTTGCCCTGGCGCATGCCCTGCGTCGGGTTGTGATTCTCCCAGAACGTCTTCAAGAGCTTCTCGTAGGAGACCTTCTTCGGATCGAACACCACCAGCACCACCTCGGTGTGGCCGGTACGACCGGAGCAAACCTCCTCATAGGTCGGGTTCGGCGTGTGACCGCCGGCATAGCCGACCGCGGTCGTGTAGATGCCGTCGCCGAGTTCCCAGAACTTGCGCTCCGCACCCCAGAAGCAGCCGAGCCCGAACACGGCCTGCTCGAGCCCTTCCGGATACGGCGGCTGCAACCTGCTGCCGTTGACGAAATGGGTGGTCGCAGTCGGGATCGGCGTCGCGCGGCCCGGCAGCGCCTCGGCAGCGCTCGGCAACGCGGTGGTCTTGCGCATGAACAACATGGATTACCTCCAGGCGGGACGTCGGCCGACGCGGCAACGGCCTGCGGGCCGGCTGTCACCTATATAAGTCTTTACGCAAATGATGGCAGCCCCGTTACGGCCGCGGCGGCCGGCGTCGGTCAATCGCGCGCGTAGCCGATCAGGGGCTTGCGTGGCCGGAACAGGATCATCAGCAGGATCCCGGCGATCCCGAGCACCGCGAACACCGGCTGATCGAGGATCACCCTGATCACGCTGTTCCAGAGCCAGGGCGCGATCCCTTCGACCCAGGTGCGGAACACGAGCTGGCTGGACTGGTGGATGTCGTTCCAGAACTGGCCGAACCGCGTGAACCGCAGGTTCTGGTCGGCGACGTAACGGGCGCCGTCATAGACCATGAAGATGAATCCGCCGGCCAGCAGCAAAAGGCCGATAAGACGGAAAAAACCGCGGATCATGCGTCACCCAAATCCCTGTCGCGCCCCGTCGTGCCGTCAGGCCTTACCGGGCGCCTCCCGGAAATTCAACCACTTCAGGACCTTATCTAGCCCTCGCAGGCCCAATTTCGAGCCCCTTTTGGGCCCGGAAAGCGTTGACGCTGCACCCTGCGCCATCTATAAGACCGGCCAATGGCGGCGGGCGCAATCCTGCCGCCGCTGTTCTTTGGACAGTGCCGCATGTGGGGGCAGCTTTCGCTCCCTGGCATGGCCGCCTCAAGAACACCCTTGCTCAAGAACCCTTGGACAATACACCGAGTAGAGATTTGAACCGGCCGGTGCGCGCGAGCCCGACCACCGAGCGATCACCGCCGAAGGACAGTTGAGACCATGGCCAATACCACTTCCGCCAAGAAGGCGACCCGCAAGATTGCCCGCCGCACCATCGTCAACAAGTCGCGCCGCACCCAGATGCGTGGCGCGGTCCGCACCGTCGAGGAAGCGATCAAGCGCGGCGACCGCGAGGCGGCACTGAAGGCGATGACGCGCGCCGAACCCGAACTGATGAAGGCGGCGCAGCGCAACATCATTCACAAGAACAACGCGAGCCGGAAGGTGTCGCGCCTGTCGCACCAGATCGCGAAGCTCGCGAAGTAAGCTGACAGAAAAAAACAATCGTCACGAAGCCCGGCGCACGCCGGGCTTTTTTGTTTTTTGCGGTGGAAGAGTTTCGTCTCGCGAGAATCGTCGCATTGCTGCGCACTGCACTGCGTGTCATGTTTCAACGCGTCCGTAGTTTTACCGGATGCGAACGACACGGCACGCGAAGCGTGCGCGCGAGCGAGAGTTCTCTGCGTTGGTTAACGCAAATGGGCTATCGATCAACGCGCGCTGCGGAAATCGCGAGGGGGAGTTACCCTGCAAAAGTAATCGTGAAAAATGACGCTTCGCGAATTACTTATGCACATAGCGTTGTCGAGCGATTGGAAAAACGACCGTCGCGACAGCAAACGTAAATTATTTATGAATTTTTTTTGGTGTTACACCTCCGTTTGTGACACGCGCGAATCTATGCGCGGATTCAAAAACTTGCTTTCGCGATTTCGCATTTGCAGCGCCGCAACAGTTGCGAAGAGTCTCGATCCCCGTCGAATCCACGGATTGTCAGAAAATAAGCTTGGTGTAATTGTCTACTTGTCCGCGACGCCCACGGCTCTCCAGATCAGCGCGGTTTGAGACCCAAGGGCGGACGTGCAAATCGGCGGCGGTATGCGCGTTAGCGACGCTCTCCAAGCGAAGCTAGATCGACAACTCATAGCAATGTGAGGACGGTTGACCTGTGTCTAAATTTCTCCGGCGAAGCGCCCGGTTCTCCGGGAGCCTCGAACAAGAGAGACCAGGATCGACCGTCAGAGTCTGGCAGTGGGGAACGCGGAGCGAGCGGACGGGTTGACGAGGATAGATACGCGGCGGCGCAGCGTTGGGCACTTCGGTGCTCGGTGGCAGCAGACTGACCTTGAAGACACAAGCGAGCTGATAACTCGCCGCGACACGTCGCGGTGAGAGGGGGAGGTACTATGTCTTACGGAATCATCAGTGCAGTGGGCACATCGAAAGTTGGAATGCAAATTTCAAATGATACCGTAATTTCTTCCTCCAATTGCAGCTCCTCCCCGCAGAGACCGTCGAGTACGCGCTGACCTCGCGGGACGCTTCTTCTCCAAACGACTGATCTGGGCCAACGGCGCGTTGTCGCCGAACGGTTGATCCATGTCCGGAGCAGGCAGCGCCCGCTTGAGGTCGCGCCGTGGCAAGAAACATGCACGGCGGTTTCACAACAACAATTCACTCTGTTTGGAAAAGTACGAGGCAATGACGAATACAGAACAGGATCGCTGGTCGCGGGTGAAGGGGCGGCTGCGGACGAGCGTTGGCGAGGATGTGTATACGAGCTGGTTTGCACGTATGGACCTCGAAGGCGTGCAGGACGAGAGCGTGCATCTGTCGGTTCCGACGCGCTTCCTGAAGAGCTGGATCCAGGCGCATTACGCCGACCGGGTGCTCTCCTGCTGGCAGGCCGAGATGCCCGAGGTGCACAAGATCGATCTCACCGTACGCTCCGCGATCCGGGCGGCGGCGCCGGTGAAGGAAGCCGCTGCGCCCGTCGAGGCGCGCCGCGTCGAGCGCACCGACGGCCGTCCGGCGCCGGAACTGCGTTCGGTCGCGACCGCGCCGGTGTCCGCAAGCCATGATGCGCTCGGCGGTTCGCCGCTCGACCCGCGGCTGACCTTTGCAAGCTTCGTCGTCGGCCGCTCCAACACGCTGGCGCATGCGGCCGCCCGCCAGGTCGCCGAAGGACGTCGCGGCGATCCCGTGATGTTCAACCCGCTCTACATTCACGCCGGCGTTGGCCTCGGCAAAACCCATCTGCTGCAGGCCGTGACCTGGGCCGGCAATTCGGGGAGCGAGCGCAAGGTGCTCTATCTCACCGCCGAGAAATTCATGTACGGCTTCGTCGCCGCGCTGAAGACGCAGACGGCACTGGCGTTCAAGGAGGCGCTGCGCGGCATCGACGTGCTCGTGATCGACGATTTGCAGTTCCTGCAGGGCAAGTCGACCCAGGCCGAGTTCTGCCACACGCTGAACGCGCTGATCGACGCCGGCCGTCAGGTCGTGATCGCGGCCGACCGTCCGCCGTCGGATCTCGAAAGCCTCGACGACCGCGTGCGCTCGCGGCTTGCCGGCGGGCTCGTGGTCGAGATGGGCTCGCTCGGCGAGGAGCTGCGGCTCGGCATCCTGAAGTCGCGCGTCGCTGCCGCCCGCGCCCATCACGCCAGCTTCGACGTGCCGGAGGAGGTGCTGGATTATCTCGCGCGCACCATCACCCATAATGGCCGCGACCTCGAGGGCGCGATCAACCGCCTGCTGGCGCATTCCAAGCTCAACAACCAGCCGGTGACGCTGGAGATGGCCGAGCGCGAGGTGCGTGACCTGATCCGCCCGCAGGAACCGAAGCGGATCAAGATCGAGGACATCCAGCGGGTGGTGGCCCGGCAGTACAATGTCAGCCGGTCCGACCTCTTGTCGTCCCGCCGGACCGCCAATGTGGTGCGGCCGCGCCAGGTCGCGATGTACCTGGCGAAGACGCTGACGCTGCGTTCGCTGCCGGAGATCGGCCGGCGCTTCGGCGGCCGCGACCACACCACGGTGCTGCACGCCGTGCGCAAGATTGAGGCACTGGTCGCCAAGGATACCGCGCTCTCCGAAGAGGTCGAATCGCTGAAGCGCCAGCTCCAGGAATAAGGCAGCCTCTTCCCGCGTCTCGCCGCCCTCCCCCTTCTTGCGAGGGGGAGGGCGAACGTTTTTCCGACCCAAAACGTGGGGAACGGGTCCCGTTTCCCTTGCACCGGCCGGCCATCCGCGCCACCTTGCGGTCCCCCCGTGGGTTTGATCAAATCCGACATTGATCCGGCTTTTCGGGTTTCCAATGCTGCGGCGCTGCCATGAGCGGCCGCCCGGCTTTTCCATCTGAGGGATCTGGCGGGTATTGCAATGAAGGTCACCGTCGAGCGCGCGCAACTCCTGAAATCGCTAGGCCACGTCCACCGCGTGGTCGAGCGGCGCAACACCATCCCGATCCTAGGCAACGTGCTGATCCGCGCCGAGGGCGCCAAATTGTCGCTGAAGGCGACCGACCTCGACCTCGAGGTGACCGAGACGCTGGCCGCCGAAACCGGAACCGCCGGCTCGACCACCGTGCCGGCGCACATGTTCTACGACATCGTGCGCAAGCTGCCCGATGGCTCCCAGATCGTGCTCGAGGCCGACGGCGACCGTTCGGTGCTCGCAGTCAAGGCCGGGCGCTCCCGTTTCACGCTGCAGACGCTGCCCGAGAGCGATTTCCCGGATCTCGCGGCCGGCGACATGACGCATTCGTTCTCGCTGCCGGCATCCGACATCAAGCGCCTGATCGATCGCACGCAGTTCGCTATCTCGACCGAAGAGACCCGCTATTACCTCAACGGCATCTATTTGCACTCGGCCGGCAGCGCCAAGGCTGCGACGCTGCGCGGCGTCGCCACCGACGGCCACCGTTTGGCGCAGATCGACCTCGCGTTGCCCAAGGGCGCGACCGGCATGCCCGGCGTGATCGTGCCGCGCAAGACGGTCGGCGAGGTGCAGCGGCTGATCGAGGACGGCGAAGCCGAGATCGCGATCGAGCTGTCGCAGGGCAAGATCCGCTTCACGCTCGGCAATGTCGTGCTGACCTCGAAGCTGATCGACGGCACCTTCCCGGATTACGGCCGTGTCATTCCGCAGAACAACGACAAGGAACTCGTCGTCGACAAGAAGGATTTCGAGGCTGCCGTCGACCGCGTGTCGACGATTTCGAGCGAACGCGGCCGCGCGGTGAAGCTCGCGCTGTCGGCGGGCAAGCTGGTGCTCTCGGTCACCAACCCGGATTCCGGCAGCGCCACCGAGGAGCTCGAGGTCGAGTACGCCTCCGACGCCCTCGATATCGGCTTCAACTCGCGCTATTTGCTCGACATCGCCGCCCAGATAGAGGGCGAAGTCGCGGTGCTGAAGCTCGCCGATCCCGGCTCGCCGACGCTGGTCCAGGACCGCGACAACAAGGGCGCGCTCTACGTGCTGATGCCGATGCGGGTGTGACGCTTCTCTTCGCGCGCACCATGACTAGATTGCGTCATGGCCAGGTAAGGATACCTGGCGATGACGAGCCGACATGACCCCGTCCCGCATTCACCGCCTGTCGCTGACGCATTTCCGCAACTACCGCGCGGCGACGCTGTCGGCGCGGGGCGACATGGTCGTGCTGGTCGGGCCGAACGGTGCCGGCAAGACCAATTGCCTGGAAGCGATCTCGTTCCTGTCGCCCGGACGCGGGCTGCGCCGCGCCACGCTCGAGGACATCGCTGACAATCAGGGCGACGGCTCGTGGGCCGTGTCGGCTGAGGTCGAGGGCGCGCTTGGGCTCGCGACGCTCGGCACCGGCATCGATCCACCGAGCGGCGAGGCGAACGGTACCAGCCGGCGCTGCCGCATCGACCGTGAGCCGGTGGGTTCGGCTGCCGCCTTCGGCGATCATCTGCGGATCGTGTGGCTGACGCCGGCCATGGACGGCCTGTTCATGGGCGCAGCCTCCGAGCGGCGGCGCTTCTTCGATCGCCTGGTGCTGGCGATCGATTCCGACCATTCCAGCCGTGTCTCGGCCCTGGAGCGCTCGTTGCGCTCGCGCAACCGGCTGCTTGAGGTGCGCAACTACGACGACCATTGGTGCGACGCGATCGAGCGCGAGACCGCTGAGCTCGCGGTCGCGGTCGCCGCATCGCGCGGCCAGACCGCCGCACGGCTCGCCGTGATGCTGCGCGAGCGCGGCGCGGCCTCGGCCTTTCCCTCGGCCGAGATCATGCTCGACGGCTGGATGGAGAACGCGCTGCTCACCGAGCCCGCAACCGCCGTGGAGGACCGTTACCGCGACATCCTGCGCGCCAGCCGGCCGCGCGACGCAGCCGCCGGCCGTACGCTCGACGGGCCGCATCTCACCGACCTGCAGGTGGTCTACGCGCCGAAGAACATGCCGGCGCGCGATGCCTCGACCGGCGAGCAGAAGGCCCTCTTGATCGGGCTGGTGCTCGCGCACGCGACGATGGTCGCGGAGATGACCGGCATCGTGCCGTTGCTGCTGCTCGACGAGGTCGTCGCCCATCTCGATCCCAACCGGCGCAAGGCGCTGTTCGACGAGCTCGCAAAGCTCGGCGCGCAGGTCTGGATGACCGGCGCCGATCCCGCCGCCTTCGTCGATATCGGGCCGACCGGCGAGATCTTCGACGTCGAAGCTGGCCGGGCGACGCGACGCGGCTGACGGGCTCCAAATCGTCGTCCGCGGGGCGCCGGAACAGGCCGCCGAATCGAGCTTTTCAAGGGCTCCAGAATCGCCCCTCAAAGGCCTTGAAAAATGGTAAAAAAACGCCATCTATTCAACAACTTGCAGATAGAGACTTTGCGCTAGGCGCAACCCCGCTTTCATGGCACAAATAGCATCATCAGCGCCTCATATTGCGCAGCTGATCCGGGACACCCTCGAAGGCCTCACATGACAGAACCTGCCCGGCAGACCCCTGCCGAACCTGAGCATCCCATTCCGGTCGAATATGGTGCGGAATCGATCCGGGTGCTGAAGGGCCTCGACGCCGTCCGCAAGCGGCCCGGCATGTATATCGGCGACACCGACGACGGGTCCGGCCTGCACCACATGGTCTACGAAGTCGTCGACAACGCGATCGATGAGGCGCTCGCCGGCTATGCGAGCCGCGTCGAGGTCGTGCTCAACGCCGACAATTCGGTCACCGTGCGCGACGACGGCCGCGGCATTCCGGTCGACATCCACAAGGGCGAAGGCGTCTCGGCAGCCGAGGTCATCATGACCCAGCTCCATGCCGGCGGCAAATTCGACCAGAACTCCTACAAGGTGTCCGGCGGACTGCACGGCGTCGGTGTCTCCGTGGTCAACGCGCTCTCCAGCAAGCTCGAGCTGCGGGTCTGGCGCGACGGCAAGGAACATTACATCGAATTTGCGCATGGCGACTCCGTCGCGCCGCTGAAGGTAGTCGGCGAGGCCAATGGCAAGCGCGGCACCGAGGTCACTTTCCTCGCCTCGACCGAGACCTTCAAGAACGTCGAGTATGATTTCGCGACGCTGGAGCATCGGCTGCGCGAGCTCGCGTTCCTCAATTCCGGCGTCAACATCGTGCTCTCCGACATGCGCCATGCGGTCGAGAAGCGCGAGGAGATGCACTATTCCGGCGGCGTCGAGGAATTCGTCAAATATCTCGACCGCAACAAGAAGGCGATCGTGCCAGCGCCGATCATGGTGCGTTCGGAGGCCAACGGCATCGGCGTCGAGGCCGCGCTGTGGTGGAACGACAGCTACCATGAGAACGTGCTGTGCTTCACCAACAACATACCGCAGCGCGACGGCGGCACCCATCTGGCCGGCTTCCGCGGCGCGCTGACGCGACAGGTCAACGGCTATGCCGATGCCAATGCGAAGAAGGAAAAGATCGCACTGACCGGCGACGATTGCCGCGAGGGCCTCACCGCGGTGCTGTCGGTGAAGGTGCCCGATCCGAAATTCTCGTCGCAGACCAAGGACAAGCTGGTGTCCTCGGAAGTGCGCCCGGTGGTCGAGAACGTGCTCAACGAAGCGCTCGCGGCCTGGTTCGAGGAGCACCCGAGCGAAGCCAAGGTGATCGTCGGCAAGGTGATCCAGGCCGCTGCCGCCCGCGAAGCGGCGCGCAAGGCGCGCGAATTGACGCGCAAGAGCCCGCTCAGCGTCTCCTCGCTGCCCGGCAAGCTCGCCGACTGCCAGGAGAAGGACCCGGCGAAGTCCGAGCTCTTCATCGTCGAGGGTGACTCGGCCGGCGGCAGCGCCAAGCAGGGCCGCAACCGCGAGTTCCAGGCGGTGCTGCCGCTGCGCGGCAAGATCCTCAATGTCGAGCGCGTCCGCCCCGACAAGATGCTGTCGTCTGAGCAGATCGGCACGCTGATCACCGCGCTCGGCACCGGCATCAGCGACGATTTCTCGATCGACAAGCTGCGCTATCACAAGATCATCGTGATGACTGACGCCGACGTCGACGGCGCTCACATCCGCACGCTGCTCCTGACTTTCTTCTACCGGCAGATGCGCGAGATCATCGACGGCGGCTACCTCTATATCGCCCAGCCGCCGCTCTACAAGGTGACGCGCGGCAAGTCCGAGCAGTATCTGAAGGACGAGCGCGCGCTGGAAGATTACCTGATCTCGACCGGTCTCGACGAGTGCGTGTTCAAGCCGGCCAACGGCGATGAGCGCGCCGGCCGCGACCTGCTGGCGCTCGTCGAGGACGCGCGCGTCATCCGCGCCGTGCTGCGCAATCTGCACAGCCGCTACAATCGGAAGGTGGTCGAACAGGCCGCGGTAGCGGGCCTGCTTGGAAAGGATATCTATAGCGATCCGGCAACCGCCAATGCGGCTGCGGAATACATGGCCCGACGCCTCGACAATCAGGCCGAGGAGGTCGAGCGCGGCTGGATTGGCCAGTTCGTGGAAGGCCAGGGTTTCGTGTTCGAACGCACCGTCCGCGGGGTCAAGGAAGTCGCTGTGATCGACGACGCTTTCCTCGGCTCGGCCGATGCACGCAAGCTGCACGAATACCGGGAACGGCTGCAGGACGTCTATGCGCGCGCGGGCAAGCTCCGCCGCAAGGAGTCCGAGACGACCATTCACGGCCCGATCGACCTGTTCGAGGCCGTCACGGAAGCCGCCCGCAAGGGCATCGCGCTGCAGCGCTACAAAGGTCTCGGCGAGATGAACCCGGGCCAGCTCTGGGAAACGACGCTCGACACCGACGCACGTTCGCTGCTGCAGGTGAAGATCAAGGAGGTCGACGAGGCCGACGATATCTTCACCAAATTGATGGGCGACGTGGTAGAACCGCGCCGCGACTTCATCCAGGAAAATTCGCTCAGCGCCAACATCGACATCTAGCCGGGGACCAGCGTGGCGCCTATCCAGTACATCGTCGAGGGCGGTCGCCGGCTCTCCGGCACGATCGAGCCGTCCGGCAACAAGAACTCCGCGCTGCCGATCATCGCCGCGGCGCTGCTTACCGAACATCCGGTCACGCTGACCAACGTCCCGCGCATCCGCGACACCGAGACGCTGGTCGAGCTGTGCCGTTCGGTCGGAGCCTGTGCCGAATGGACCGAGCGCAACACGCTTCGGATCCATGCCAAGGAGATTCGCGCCGCCGATCTCGATCCCGACCTGTGCGCGCGCATCCGGGCCTCGATCCTGCTCGCAGGTCCCCTGCTCGCGCGCTGCGGCGAGGTCGCGCTTCCCCCGCCCGGCGGCGACGTGATCGGCCGCCGCCGTCTCGACACGCACTTCCTCGCCTTCGAACAGCTCGGCGCCACCGTTACCGCGACGCACCGGCTCGAATTCCGCGCTCCGCGGCTGAAGGGCGCCGACGTGTTCCTGGACGAGCCCAGCGTCACCGCGACCGAGAACGCGCTGGTGGCCGCGGTGGCTGCCCGCGGCACCACCTTTTTGCGCAATGCGGCCTCCGAGCCGCATGTGCAGGACCTCGCGCACTTCCTGGTCGCGCTCGGCGCCAGGATCGAGGGCATCGGCACCAACACCATCATCGTGCACGGGCCGGCAACGCTCGGCGGCACGACTTACGCGATCCAGCCCGACCACATCGAGGTGGGCTCGCTGATCGGGCTCGCCGCGGTGACGCGTTCGCCGCTGCGCATCGCGCGCGCCGGGGTCGAGCATTTGCGCTCGATCCGGATGGGCTTTGAGCGGCTCGGCATCGTCTGCGGCGTCGAGGGCGACGATCTCGTCGTCCCGTCGGGCCAGACCATGAAGATCCAGGACGATTTCGGCGGCCACGTGCCGAAGCTCGAGGACCAACCCTGGCCGGCCTTCCCGGCGGACCTGATGTCGATCGCGATCGTCACCGCGACGCAATGCGACGGCGTCATCCTGATGCATGAGAAGATGTTCGAATCGCGGATGTTCTTCGTCGACATGCTGATCGCGATGGGCGGACGCATCGTGCTGTGCGACCCGCATCGCGCGATCGTCGCAGGCCCGAGCCGGCTGCGCGGCGCGCCGATGACCTCGCCCGACATCCGCGCCGGCATGGCGATGCTGCTCGCCGCTGTTTGCGCCGAGGGCACCTCCACGATCAACAACGCCGGTCAGATCGAGCGCGGCTATGAGCGGATCGAGGAGCGGCTGAACGCGCTCGGTGCCAAGATCAAGCGGATTCCCGCGCGATCGTGATCGCCTGCGGCAGCTTGGCCATCCTTTTGGCCGGCCTGCCGTGCTAAGCCTGCCGCCATGACCTCCATCGACAAGATCGAATCGGCCGCGCCGCGCGCGGCCGTCACTGTCCCTCGCAGCCTGCTTGCGGTCGAGCTCGCGGAAACGCTGAAGCTTGCGGTTCCGCTTGCGCTGACCCAGCTCGGTCAGATTGCGATGATGACGACCGATCTGGCCTTCATCGGACGGCTGGGCAGCGACGCGGTGGCAGCCGCGGCGCTCGCCCACACCGTGTTCTTCGTGAGCTTCACCTTTGGCATGGGGCTCGTGTCGGCGGTCTCCCCGCTCGCCGCACAGGCGTTCGGCGCACGCGACCCGCGCATGGTGCGCCGCGCGCTTCGCGTCGGCCTCTGGGTCGCGCTGTTTATGGCGCTGCCGCTGATGGCCTTGCCGTTCCACGGCGAGAGCATCCTGCTCAAGCTCGGCCAGGCGCCGACCGCAGCGCATCTGGCGCAGGAGTATCTGTTTGGGCTGGCCTGGGGCATCCTGCCGGCGCTGTGGTTCATCGCCATCCGCGGCTTCATGAGCGCGGTGAACCGGCCCGAGCCGGTGCTGTGGATCACGCTCGCCGCGATCCCGGCCAACGCATTGCTGGTCTATCTCCTGCTCTACGGCAAATGGGGCATGCCCGAGCTCGGCCTGTTCGGCGCCGGACTTGCGACCACGACCGTCAATTTCGGGACGTTCCTCGCCGGCGCGTGGTTCGCCGCCGACCGCCGACCGTTCCGCAAATATAACGTGTTCAGCCGGATCTGGCGCATCGACTGGCCGCTGATGGGCAAGCTCGTTGCCGTCGGCGCGCCGATCTCGATTGCCTTCTTGCTCGAATACGGCCTGTTCGGCGCCGCCGGCCTGCTGATGGGCCTGATCAGCACCACCGCGCTCGCGGCGCACCAGATCGCGCTGCAGATCGCAGCAATCCTGTTCATGGTGCCGTTCGGCATCAGCATGGCCGCGACCGTGCGGGTCGGCCATGCGGTCGGCCGCCGCGACGCCGACGCGGTGCGGCGCGCGGGCTTTGTCGCGGTGGCGCTCAGCGGCGTCTTCATGAGCATCATGACGCTCGCGGTGATCCTGGCGCGCTTCGAGATCGCGGCGCTCTTCCTCGGCGAGACCACCGACACCACCGCGCAGCTCACCGCGATGCTGCTGATGATCGGTGCGACCTTCTTCATCGCCGACGGCGTCCAGACCACCACCGCCGGCGCGCTGCGCGGCATGAACGATACGCAGGTGCCGCTGCTGTTTGCCACCATCAGCTACTGGCTGGTCGGATTCACGTCGGCCTCTGCGCTCGGATTCTGGACCTCGCTTGGCGCGGTCGGTGTCTGGATCGGGCTGTCGCTCGGGACTGCGGTTTATGCGACCCTCCTGATCTTGCGTTTCCGCCTGCTGGCGAGCAGATTGGGCGGATGAGGGTCGCTGAGGTCACGCCAAACGTGGATCCGGCTGCGCTGCTTGCCGGCGCGCAGTTCGTCGACGCGTTCCGCATCGCGGTCGCGCGGTCCGATCTCGACGCGCGCCACGCGGCAGAGGCGATGGTCGCGCGACAACCACGCTGGGCCGAAATGCTCGTTGCCCTGCGCAACATCCTGGTCAAGCCGCTTGGCCTGAAAACCTCGGGTGCGAGCAAGGGCACCCCCCGCGACATGATCGGGATCTTTCCCGTCGTCAGCGAAACGCCGGAACGGCTGGTCGCCGGATTCAACGACAAGCATCTGGACTTCCGCCTCGTCGTCGACGTCGCCGCCACCGGGGCCGCACGCAATGTCACCGCGACCACGCTGGTGCTGACCCATAACTGGCTTGGGCGGGCCTATCTCGCGCTGATCCTGCCGTTCCATCGCCTGATCGTGCCCGCGATGCTCCGCAAGGTGGCGGACTAGACCATGACATTGTCGGTCGATCTGTTCTTCTCGTTCCGCAGCCCCTACAGCTACCTGGCGCTGCCGAAGACGCTGAAGATGGTCGCCGACTATGATGTCGCCGTGAATCTGCGTCCGGTCTATCCGCTGGCGGTGCGCGTGCCCGGCTTCTTCAAGAAAACCAATCCGCAATTCGCCCGCTATGTCGTGCTCGACTCGCGCCGGGTCGCGCAACACGAGAACATCCCGTTCCGGTTTCCGCAGCCGGACCCGATCGTGCAGGACATGACGACGCTCGATGTCGCGGCGGATCAACCCTACATCCACCGCCTGACCCGGCTCGGCGCCGCGGCCCAGCTCGAGGGCCGTTCGCTTCCCTTCACCTGCGCGATCAGCCGCGTGCTCTGGGACGGCAGCGTGAAAGGCTGGAACGAAGGCGATCATCTGGCGAAGGCCGCCGATGCCGCAGGCTTCGATCTCGCCGCGATGGATGCCGCGATTGCGGCCGATCCCGACTGTTACGAACAGGTCATCAAGGGCAACGAGGAGGCGCACGCCGCGTCCGGCCATTGGGGCGTGCCGACCTTCGTATTCGAGAACGAGCCGTTCTTCGGCCAGGATCGCATCGACCTGCTGATCTGGCGCATGGAAGGCAAGGGCCTTTCGCGTCGCGGCAGGTAGCGCCACAGTCACTTCTTGCGCCCCTCCGAGGTGTCGGCCGCGCCGCACCAGTCGCCGTGGCAGCGATCGAGATCGTTGAGGTTCTGCCGCATCTGCGCCAGCGAGAAGCCCAGCGCGAAGAAGCGCTCGGCCGCGTCGACGGGCAGGCCGCGGATCAGGCCTTCCTTGCGGACCGCGGCGACCTCCGCGCTATAGGCCTCCAGCGCCGCATCGACCGGCGCGATGTCGACGGCGCCAGAGCCCGCGCGCAGCGAGGCCGCGACCGATGTCATGTAGCTGACGATCGCGCCGCTGACGTCGGACAAGGGCCGCGCCAGCCGCGCCTGCACGTCGGCCGGCAGCGGCACGACGCAGGCGCGACCGATCATCACCACGTCGTGGCGCAGCCGCTGGATGGTCCGCAGTAGCGGACCGGTATCCGGGCCCGACGACAAATGCACGGCGCGCTCGCGCTCCGCCTCGAGGCCGGTGGCGTGCAAATTGGTCACCGCCGTGCCGATGCCGTCCTGGATCCGATGCAGCGCGTCATTGTCGAGGCCGCGCGTCAGGCCAGCGAGCAGTTCGGCGAATGCCGCCGCAAGCAATTCCAGCAATCGCGCCGCGTTGACGCGGATCTGGCTGACCGCGCGCGACGGCAGCACCAGGAACGACACCGCCAACCCGGTCAGCGCGCCGACCGTGACCTCGACGACGCGGTCGATCGCCGAATCCAGTGGATTGGACTGGTGCATGGTCGGGAGCAGCAGCACGATGACGGCCGTGACGGTCGCGGAATTGAGGCTCGGATTGAGCGCGGCGATGAAGGCGAGCGGCGTCACCGCCAGCACCAGGAGCGCGAGCAGGCTGCCCTCGCCGGAATGCGGGATCAGCACCGCGATCGCCCCGCCATAGATCGCGCCGCCGATGGTGCCGAGCATGTAGTCCCGCGTCGCCTTCAGCGAGCGCCCGACGCTCATTTGCGTCACGATCAAGGACGTCAGCACCGCCCAGAGCGGCAGCATCAGATGCAGCGCGACCGCGATCGCATAGGCGGCCACCGCCGCGACCGCGATCCGGACCGCCAGCGCGAGCTGCGTCTTGCGCGCCCAAAGCGGGCCGAACATGCGTTTTGCGAAGGCCATCATGCGCTGCGTTCCGAAACTCCGGGACATAGCTGTGTTAAGCGGGATTGAGCATGGCTGATGCCCGCGGCGGCAAGGCGGCTTGAAAGGCCCAACCGGCCCGCCTACCCTGCGCCGCAAATTTGAGGAAACACGATGGCCCACGAAACCGCAACGCTTGCTGCCTATGTCGCCGACCTGAAATTCGAGGACATCCCGCCGGAGGTGCTGGAGCGCGCCAAGGTGCTGACGCTCGATTTCCTGGGCAGCACCATCCGCGCCCGCCGCGATGCGGAATCGACCCCGTCGCTGATGAAGATGCTTCAGGCGCTGGCGCTCGACGGCAAGGGCGAGGCCACGGTGTTTGGCGACGCGAAGACCTGGACACCGGCGGTCGCCGCGCTGCTCAATGGCGCGCTCGGCCACTCGCTTGATTTCGACGACACCCATGCCGATTCCTCACTGCACCCGAGCGCACCCGTGGTGCCCGCAGCCTTCGCGGTCGGCGAAATGGTCGGCGCCTCCGGCCGCGACGTGCTGACCGCGATCGTCGCGGGCTATGAGGTGTGCTGCCGGCTCGGCAATGCGCTCGATCCGACCTCGCATTATGCCAAGGGTTTTCACCCGACCGCGACCGCCGGCACCTATGGCGCGGCAGCCGCCGCGGCAAAGCTGTTCGGCCTGTCGAAGGATCAGATCGTCTCCGCCTTCGGCGTCTCCGGCAGTCAGGCCGCAGGCTCGCTGCAATTCCTCGTCAACGGCGCCTGGAACAAGCGCTACCAGGTCGGCGCCGCCTCGATGAACGGCGTGATCGCCGCGACCTTGGCGCGCAACGATTTCATCGGCTCGACCGAGTCGGTCGAAGGCAAGCACGGCCTGCTCGTCGGCTACAGCGATGATGCGCATCCGGACAAGGCGGTCGCAGGCCTCGGCCGCACCTATGAGACCATGAAGATCGGCGTGAAGCCGTATCCGAGCTGCCGCTACACCCATGCCGCGATCGACGCGCTGATCGCGATGCGGCGCGAGCACAATCTGACGCCGGACCAGATCCGGAAGGTCGAGATCGGCCTGCACCGCAACGGCATCACGCTGACCGGCGACGCCGCCACCAAACGCCATCCGACCTCGATCGTCGGCGGCCAGTTCTCGATGTTCTTCACCGGCGCCATCGCTCTCGATCAGGGCCGCTTCGGCTGGGACGATTACGACCGGCTTGGTGATGCGGCGATTGACACGCTCGCCGACAAGTTCGACGTGGTGCAGGACGACCGCCTCGAGATCGGCCGCACCCATCCGTTCGGCGCCCGCGTCTCGATCACGACCGATGACGGCGTGCATGAGCGGCTCTATGCCGACCCGTCCGGCGAGCCGACCTCGTTCCCCGACGCAAAGGCGATGCAGCAGAAATTTTTGACGCTGGCCCGCCCCGTTCTCGACAAGCGCGCCGACGCCCTTGCGGATGCGATCTTGACGCTGGAGCGGTTCGATCGCGTGGAGAAGGCGACGCAGCTCGGGCGGCAGTAACGGCGACCGCGCCCAAGAGGCGCTGTCAGACCCGTCAACCTGAGAGCTTGTGACCCTATGAGTGGTGACCGCGCCATTTGGCTCAGTAGAGCGATGGC
>NZ_JBHMET010000089.1:50649-72742 GCF_042430365.1 Bradyrhizobium erythrophlei | reverse complement strand
GGTGGTTGGCAATCCAATCCTAACCTCTCTTGACCACCCGCCACCCCATAGGATCTGAGGAGCGCGCTCTCGCGCGCGTCTCGAAGGAGGCACGGCCCCGCTGGTGGCCGTCGATCCTTCGAGGCTCGCTACGCGAGCACCTCAGGATGATGGAACGACAGAAGCGTCCGGGAGAGAGCCGTCTCGACCTAAATCACCACCTCGCGCAACACCCTCCGGCAATCCATCTCGTATTCGAGATCGACCACCGGCGGGCGGGCGAAGTGCCAGGTCAGGCCTGAGCGGGTGGTGCCGCGGCGGACCAGCTCGTCGACGATGACGGGACGGACGTCGTGCACGGTGTAGGCCTGCACGTTCGTCGTCTCGCTCCAGGTGAAGCCGAATTCCTTGAGACGACGTTCCATCTCGCCCGTGGTGAAGCGAACCTTCTCTCGCCATCCTTCCGGGCTGAGATCGCGATAGCGCACGATGCGCTCGGGATAGCTGCCGGCGCCGCCGCGCGCCTCGGCGCCGCCGGCAATCACGAAAGACGGCGAGGCGTGCGAGGCCGGCCGCGTGAACGAGAACGCATAGAACGACGGCTCGGACGGCGGATCGATCTCGGGGCAGACATTGCTGCGCGCGACCGGGTTGGTGGTGCCGTCATAGACGTCCCATTCCGCGAGCGTCCTGACGTAATGCTGATTGAAAGCGCGAAAGCCGTCCTCGGTGAAGGCGGCCGGTGAGCGCAGCTCGCAGGCGCAGAACGCGGTCAGCGGTCGCCCGGCGTCCTGGATGTATTTCGCGATCCGCGCAAAGCCCTCGGCGAGCGGCACCAGCCGGTCGAAGCGCACCCGCTCGATCTCGTAGCCCGCGCTCGCCTGCGCGCCGCTCGAATATTGGAAAACCGCGGGAATGAACCGGTAATTGCCTGCCGAGAACTCGCTCACCATGTCTGTTCCTCCAGATCTTGTCATAGCGTTTTCGAGCGAAGTGGATTCCGGTTCGCGCGAAAAAACGCGTCAAACCGAAAACACCTGCCCTGCGCGGCGTCTGCCGGCGCACGATATTACGGAACAGAGAAAAGGCGGCAATGGCTTTCGCCACTGCCGCCTTTTCCTGCGAGCATGAGCTTGGAGGGCTCAGGTCGGTTTCAGGGCCGGCCGGCCGGCGAGATCGAATTCGGCGATCTGCTTGGCCCGGTCGGAGCGGGCGTTGGCCTGGTGGTCGGTCGCGATCAGCGTGTAGACGGCCGGCAGCACGAACAGGGTGAACAACGTGCCGATCGTCATGCCGGCCACGACGACGAGGCCGATCGAGAAGCGGCTGGCGGCGCCGGCGCCGGTGGCAGTCAACAGCGGCAACAGGCCCGTGACCATCGCCGCCGTCGTCATCAGGATCGGACGCAACCGGATGCGCGCCGCCATCTCGATCGCCGAGCGGCGGTCGAGCCCCTCGTTGAGCTGCAGCTCGTTGGCGAACTCCACCATCAGGATGCCGTGCTTGGTGATCAGCCCGACCAGCGTCAACAACCCGACCTGCGTATAGATGTTCATGGTCGAGACGCCGAAGAACAGCGGGATCAAGGCGCCGACGATCGCCATCGGCACGCTGATCATGATCACGAACGGGTCGCGCAGGCTCTCGAATTGCGCCGCCAGCACCAGGAAGATGATGATGATCGCGAACGCGAACGTGATCAAAAGCTGATTGCCTTCCTGGACGTACTGCCGGGAGTCGGACAGGAAGTCGTAGCTGAAGCCGGACGGCAGCTTCTTTGCCTCGCCCTGCAGGAACTCCACCGCCTGTCCCATCGAGACGCCGGGCATCGGCACGGCCTGGAAGGTCGCCGAGTTGAGCTGATTGTAGTGGGTCAGCGCGTTCGGATCGATCCCGGTCTCCACCGAAACCACCGTCGACAGCCGCACGAGCTGCCCGGTCGCGCTCGGCACGTAATAATTGTCGAGCGACTCCGGCGCGAGCCGCTTCTCGCGCGGCACCTGTGGGATCACCTGATAGGAGCGTCCTTCCAGGTTGAAGCGGTTGACGTAGTTGCCGCCGAGCAGCGTCGCCAGCGCGCCGCCGATCGACTGCATGGTGATGCCGAGATCGCTCGCCTTGGAACGGTCGACCTTCACCCTGACCACCGGCTGGTTGAAGTCGAGGTCGCTGTCGGTCACGATGAACAGGCCGCTCTTGCGCGCGGCGTCCTTCAGCTTCGCCATCTGCTCGTACACCGCCTGGAATCCGACCGTCGAGCTGAGGACCATCTGGACCGGCAGACCGCCGGGGCCGCCGGGCAGCGGCGGCAGGCTGAACGCGAACGCGTTGACGCCCTCGATCTTCGACAGCTCGGCCTGGACCAGCGGCTGCAACTGCTGCGCCGAGCGCTTGCGCTCATCCCACGGCTTCAGCAGCATGCCCGCGAAGCCGCCCTGTGGACCGGTGATGCCGTTCAGCACGAACCGCAGGTCGGTCTCGGAAAACTTCTGGAACTCCTTGTCGATCTTGTCGCCGTAGTAGTCGATGTAGTCGATATTGGCGTATTTCGGCGCCTTGGTCACCGCGAACACGATGCCCTGGTCTTCCTGCGGCGCCAGCTCCTTCTGGGTGTGCATATAGAGGAAGCCGACGAGGCCGAGGATGGTCACCGCGAACAGCGCGGTGATCGGCCGATAGTCGAGCGAGCGGTCGAGCTGGCGACCATACCAACGCGTCATCGCGCCGAACACGCGATTGACGAGCTTGGCGAAGCGGCCTTCCTCGGCGCTCTTGAGGAACACCGAGCACATCATTGGCGACAGTGTCAGCGCGATCACGCCCGAGACGATCACCGAGCCGGCCAGCGTGAAGGCGAATTCGCGGAACAGGGTGCCGGTCACGCCGCCGAGGAAGCCGATCGGCGCGTACACCGCCGCCAGCGTGATCGTCATCGAGATGACGGGGCCGACGATTTCGCGCGCGCCTTTTAGCGACGCCTGGACCGGTGGCATGCCCTCCTCGAGATGGCGGTGGATGTTCTCCACCACCACGATGGCGTCGTCGACCACGAGGCCGATCGCCAGCACCATCGCCAGCAGCGTCAGCAGGTTGAAGCTGAAGCCGGCGGCCAGCATCAGGATGCAGACGCCGATCAGAGACAGCGGAATGGTGACGACCGGAATGATCACCGACCGGATCGAGGCCAGGAACAGGAAGATCACCACCACGACGATCAGCACCGCTTCACCCAGCGTCTTCTCGACCTCGTCGATCGACGACTGAATGAACTTGGTGGAGTCGTAGGCCACCTTCATCTTCATCGAGGGCGGCAGGTTGCGTTCGAGCTCGGGGAACAGCGCGCGCACGCCCTTGACCAGCGTCAGCGGGTTGCCCTGCGGCGTCGCCTTGATGCCGATGAAGATCGCATGCTCGCCGTTGAAGGCGACGCTGGCATCCGTGCTCTGCGCCGCGAGCTCCACCGTCGCGATGTCCTCGATCCGGACAAAGCCGCCGTCCTTCGACTTCACGATCATCCGCTTGAACTGATCGATGCTCTGAAGGTCGGTGTTGGCTGAGACGTTGGAGACGATGAAATAGCCCTTGGTCTGACCGGCGGCCGCCTGGAAGTTGTTGGCGGCGATCGCGGCCGCCACGTCGTTCGGCGACACGCCGCGTCCGGCCATGCGGATCGGATCGAGCCACAGCCGCATCGCAAAGGTCTGGCCGCCCAGGATGTCGGCGGACGCGACGCCGTCGACGGTGGACAGCACCGGCTGCACGACGCGCGTCAGATAGTCCGAGATCGCCGATCCCGTAAGCTCCTCGCTGGAGAAGCCGAGATACATCACCGCGATCGTGTCGCCGGTCGCCTTGGTCACGACCGGGTCGTAGGATTCCTTCGGGATCAGGTATTTCACCGAGTTGACCTTGGCGAGCACCTCGGTCAGCGCCTGGTTCGGATTGAAGTTGAGCTTGACGAAGACCTGGATCGTCGAGGTGCCGAGCACCGACGACGAGGTGATGTAGTCGACGCCCTCGGCCGAGGCGACGGCCTGCTCGATCGGCGTGGTGATGAACCCCTGGATCAGTTCCGGCGACGCGCCGGGATACGACGTGGTGATCGTCACCACGGTGTTCGACAGGTTCGGATATTGCCGGATCGGCAGCACCATCGCCGCGCGCAGGCCGATCAGGAGGATCAGCATGCTGACCACGACCGACAACACCGGGCGCTTGATGAAAATGTCAGTGAAGGCCATAGCCAACCCTATTCTTGTTATATGCCGATTCTCGGCAAAGTGTTGCGGAGGGCCACCGGCCGCTTCCGAGTTCTGGTGATCGACCAAAGCGCGACGAGATTGGAACAGACCATCATCGCACTTTGGTTTCCTGTTTGAGCATGATCCCTTTCCGAAAGCCGCTTTACGCCTTTCGCTGACGCGGCCTCCGGGTCCCGATCATGCGCTAGTAGCGCGGCGCCTGAGCCGGGACCGGCGGCGGCGGATCGGTCGAGATCGCGACCGCCATCCCCGGTTGCAGCTTGTTTTGCCCGACGGCGACGACGCGGTCGCCGGGATTAAGGCCCTTGAGGACCTCGACACGGCCGTTGACGCGGTTGCCGGTCTTCACGAAGGTGCGCTCTGCGGTCAGGCTGGTCTTGCCGTCCTCGCCCTTCTTCTCGGCGATCAGGAACACGGAGTCGCCGTACAGGGTGTAGTCGACGGCCGTCTCCGGAATGGTAACGACCGGCGGCTTCTCGGGCAGCGCGATCGTGGTGGTCGCGAACATACCGGGCTTGAGGATGTTGTCCGGATTGTTGATCGTCGCCTGGACACGGATGTTGCGGGTGTCGGTCGAGATCTGCGGCTCGATGGTCGTGATCTTGCCCTCGAAGGTGCGGCCCGGATAGGCGTCGACCGAGACGCGCACGGTCTGGCCGACCTTGATCTGCGAGCTTTGCTTCTCGGTGACGGTCAGGTTCGCATAGAGCATCGACAGATCGGTCAGTGAGACGATCTGCGTACCGGCGGTCAGGTACTGGCCGACCTCGACCTGACGAACGCCGAGGTCACCCTCGAACGGCGCGCGCACCAGCTTCTGCGAGATGATCGACTCGGTCTTGGCAATACCGGCCTTGGCCTGGTCGTAGGCGGCCTGCGCCTGATCGACCGTGGACTGCGGCCCGAACTGACGGGAGGCGAGCTGCTTGGCGCGGTCGAGCTGGAGCTCCGCCACGGTCGCCTGCGCCTTGTAGTTGGCGAGGTCGCCCTGGTCGGGACCGTCGAACAGCTGCACCAGCGGCGTACCCGCCTTCACATGGCTGCCGGCCGTGAACAGGATTTCGGTGATGCGGCCCGACACGTCGGAGGTGACATTGACCTGATGCACCGCGACGAGATCGCCGACCGCCGTCAGCAGGTTCGGAATGGCTTCCGACTTCGCCTCGGCCACGCTCACATTCGATGCCGGCGGCTTATTGTTGGCGAAGAACTGCGCGATCATGTGGCTGCGGAAGGCGTTGAAGCCGACCAGCGCGCCGACCAGCACCGCCAGCAACACGCCGACGATGATGAACCAGCGCACCATACGAACCGGGCGCTTGGCGGATTTTTCTTTGATTGGTTGTCCCGAGATATGGCTTTCGGTCTGGATATTCATGTCATGCACTTTCTGCAGTTACCGATGGTCCCTGACACGGCGACGGCTGGCGGTCCAAATGGGTCGAGATTGCGGCTTCGGTAAGTCCGATACCGCGAAGAATGAATTGGCTAAGCTGCCGCTCGGCGTCAGCGGGGTCGCCGTAGGAGAGACATGGTGTCGCAGGCAGGCGCGTCAGCGCCGCCATCAGCACCGTGTGATGGGCGAACCAGAACAGGTTGAGTGGCTCGCTACCGATCCGCGACGCGTCGCCGGCGGCGACGGCGCTCTCGATCGATGCGGCAAATGTCGGCCCGATCAGCTTGCCGACCTTGTCGTAGAGCAGCCGCGCGAACTCGCCGTCATCGAGATGGCTCGTCACCATCAGCCGCATCCGCTGCGCCTCTTCCTGGTCCGGCGCATCGCGAAGCTGCATGAAGTGGCCGACCATGCCTTGCACCAGTTCGACCAGCGTGGCAGTTGACGGCTCCTGGCCGAGCAGATGCGCGAGATCCGGGTCGGCCTCGCACTCCTCGGCAAGGATTTCGGCATACAGCGCGGCCTTCGACGGGAAGTGCTTGAACAGCAGCCCTTCCGAAATGGCAGCCGCGGCCGCCACGCTCTTCGTCGTGGTGCCGGCAAAGCCGTTGCGGGCGAAACACCGCTTCGCGGCGCTCAGGATCAACTGACGCCGTAAGTCACTCGTCATGCGTAAGGTAGACATTTGAGGGCGTGAGTAATCACTCACCTATCCCAATGTCAAGGTGTTACTGCACCGCGAAAGCAATTTTAAAGCGGACTGTGCCCCAGCGACCCGCGGATCCGGTTGACGATGTAGGTTCCGTCCCGACTCGACAGGACGCGCTCCAGATTGGCGCCGTCGATCTTCGCGACGGCGAACCGCGGTCCGGACGTAACATCTTGTAAAGACGTGGCAAAATCAGCGACCTCGGCCATCGTCGTGATTGCCCTCGAATTCGTGATCCCGCAGGCTTTGGCCACGCCCACGAGGTCGACAGAAGCGGCAGTATGGCTGACCTGACCGCCGGTCTCTCCATAGGCCTCGTTATCAAGCACGATGATCGAGAGGTTGGCCGGCTTCTGCAGGCCGACGGTGGCAAGGCTGCCCATCCCCATGAGCATCTCGCCATCGCCGGTGATCACGACCACCGGCAAGGTCGGCTGGGCGAGCGCCATGCCGAGCCCGATCATCACAGCGCCGCCCATGCCGCCCCAGAGATAGAAGTTGCGGTCGTGGTCGCCGGCTGCGGCGATGTCATAGGTCGAGGCGCCGAGGCCACCGACGGCGATGGCCCCCTTGCGGTCTTTGAGCAGTTGCGAAACGACGGCGCGGCGGTCGAGGAGGTTGGCTTTGCTCATTTGGTAAAGACCTTTGCCCCGATCAGGCGCTGCGACAGCAACACGGCGGTCGGCGTGCAGGCGTTGTAGGCCTGGGCGGCCCCGGCCTCGACGACCTCGCGCACCTCCTCGGGGTGCGAGGCGCGCAGCACCTTGACGCCCGAGAGCTCGAGGACCGCCTGGGTGTTCGATCCCATCGGCACCTGCCATGGATTGAATTCGCCCCACTCGCCGCGCATCGTCACCAGCGTGAGGAACGGGAAGCGGAATATCTGCGTCAGCGACAGCATGTTGATGCAGTTGCCGACCCCGCTCGACTGCATCAGCAGCACGCCGCGCTGGCCGCCGGCCCAGGCGCCCGCCAACAGCGCCACGCCCTCTTCCTCGGTCGTCAGCACAATCCCGCGCATGGTCGAGGAGCCGAGCACGCGCTCGATCAAAAGCGAATGCCCGGCATCCGGCACATACGGCACCTGGCGGACGTCGAAGCGCTGCAATATCGCAAAGATCTCCTCGGGCCAGGAGGCCGCAGTCTCGGCGCGAGCGTGCATTGGCGTTTCCAGTCGGTCTGTTTGTGGCCAGAACTGTAGATGGGCCGACGATTTTCATCAAAGCGCAAAACCCGCATGTGGCTCTGCGATTTCCACTCACCCCGCCGGGCGTGATGCGCGCACCCGGACACGCCGCAAATTGTGTTGCGCGGCGGCGGGCCGACGCTTACGATAGTTGCAACTGAAACTAATCAGGTTTGGGCATCCGGCATGACAGTGCACGCACGAGAGCTGGCCGACGGTTTCGACCTGGAACATTTGACGCCGGAATTCTACGCCGACCCCTACCCGACCTATCGTGCATTGCGGGAGAACGCGCCGGTCAAGCGGCTGCCGAACGGCTGCTATTTCCTGACCCGCTACGACGACCTCGTCACCGCCTACAAGAACACCAAGGCGTTCTCCTCGGACAAGAAGAAGGAGTTCCTGCCGAAATACGGCGCCTCCCCGCTCTACGAGCACCACACGACCAGCCTCGTCTTCAACGATCCGCCGGCACACACCCGCGTGCGGCGGCTGATCATGGGCGCGCTTTCGCCGCGCGCCATCGCCGGCATGGAGCCGGACCTGATTGCGCTGGTCGACAGCCTGCTCGACAAGATCGCCACCAAGGACCGTTTCGAGCTAATCGGCGATTTCGCATCCGCCATTCCGGTCGAGGTGATCGGCAATCTGCTCGACGTGCCGCATGACGAGCGCGAACCGTTGCGCGACTGGTCGCTGGCGATCCTGGGCGCGCTGGAGCCCGTGATCAGCAAGGAGGTGTTCGACCGCGGCAACACCGCCGTGACGGACTTTCTCGCCTATCTCGAAACCCTCGTCGAACGCCGCCGCGCCAAGCCGGGCAATCCCGAGCGCGACGTGCTGACCCGGCTGATCCAGGGCGAGGACAATGGCGAGCGGCTGACCGCCAAGGAGCTGCTGCACAACTGCATCTTCCTGCTCAACGCCGGCCACGAGACCACGACCAATTTGATCGGCAACGGTCTCGTGGCGCTGACCGAATATCCCGACCAGAAAGCGCGGCTGATCGCGCAGCCGGACCTGATCAAGACCGCGGTCGAGGAAATGCTGCGCTACGAGAGCTCGAACCAGCTCGGCAACCGCATAATCGTCGAGGAGATCGCGCTCGGCGGCATCACGATGCCGCCTGGCACGCTGGTGACGCTGTGCATCGGCGCCGCCAACCGCGATCCCGCCCAATTCCCCGACGCTGAGCGCTTCGACGTCGCGCGGACGCCGAACCGGCATCTGGCTTTCGCCACCGGTGCGCATCAATGCGCCGGCATGGCGCTGGCGCGGCTCGAGGGCGCGGTCGCGATCTCGCGGTTCCTGGCGCGCTTCCCGAACTACGCGCTCGCGGGCGAGCCGGTGCGCGGCGGCCGCGTCCGTTTCCGCGGTTTTCTGAGCGTGCCCTGCGAGGCGAATTTGTAGGTCCATAGCGTGGGCAAAGGCGCTCTTGAGCCGTGCCGACCATCATGCGCCGTGCTCAAGAAGGTGGGCACGCGGAGCCTGTCGTCGGGCGCGCATTCGCGCGACCCGTTGGCTTTGCTACGGCCTACGGACCGGCCCGCGCCCCCACAAATCTGGCCCGCGACAACACTTCCCTGTGGAGGAACTGATACCCAAATCAACTGCAGGCACGAGTGATGTAATCTCTCGTGCACTGCAGCGGGAGTGACGCATGATGAATGCATCGGTCACTGATTTCCTCGCAACCGAAGCCCGGTTCGGCACCTACAATTACGAGCCGATCGGGGTCGTGCTGTCCCGCGGCGAAGGTGTCTGGGTCTGGGACACCGACGGCAACCGGTATCTCGACTGCCTCTCCGCCTATTCGGCGGTAAGCCAGGGCCATTGTCATCCAAAAATCCTGGCGGCGATGATCGAGCAGGCGCGCCGGCTGACGCTGACCTCGCGCGCCTTCCACAACGACCAGCTCGCGCCGTTCTACCGCGAGCTCGCGGAGCTGACCGGCTCGCACAAGGTGCTGCCGATGAACAGCGGCGCCGAGGCGGTGGAGAGCGCGATCAAGTCGGTGCGCAAATGGGCCTATGAGGTCAAGGGCGTGCCGGATGGGCAAGCCGAGATCATCGTCTGCGCCAATAATTTCCATGGACGCACGCTCGGCATCGTCGGCTTCTCGACCGATCCGGCGACGCGGGACCATTTCGGACCGTTCGCGCCGGGCTTCCGGATCATTCCGTTTGGCGACGCCGCGGCGCTCGAGCAGGCGATCACGCCGAACACCGCGGCCTTCCTGGTCGAACCGATCCAGGGCGAGGCCGGCGTCATCATTCCGCCGCCGGGCTACTTCGCCCGCGTGCGCGAGCTCTGCACCGCGCGCAATGTGATGCTGGTGCTCGACGAGATCCAGACCGGGCTCGGCCGCACCGGCAAGCTGCTCGCCGAGCAGCACGAAGGCATCGAGGCCGACGTGACGCTGCTCGGCAAGGCGCTGTCGGGCGGTTTCTATCCGGTGTCGGCGGTGCTCTCCAACAACGAAGTGCTCGGCACCTTGCGGCCGGGCCAGCACGGCTCGACCTTCGGTGGCAATCCGCTGGCCTGCGCGGTCGCGCGCGCGGCGCTGCGTGTGCTGGTCGAGGAAGGAATGATCGAGAACGCCGCGCAACAGGGCGCGCGCTTTCTCGCAGGGCTGCAGGACATCCGCGCCAATGTGATCCGCGAGGTGCGCGGGCGTGGATTGATGCTGGCGGTCGAGCTGCATCCGGAGGCCGGCGGCGCCCGTCGCTATTGCGTGGCGCTGCAGGCGCGCGGCATCCTCGCCAAGGACACCCACGAACACACCATCCGCATCGCCCCGCCGCTGGTGATCACGGCCGATCAGGTCGACTGGGCCCTGGAACGGATCACCCCGGCCCTGACGCAGGACGTGTCCTGACGGTTCCCTGCGTCGGACCACCGCAACGCCGGCCGCGGCCAGCTAAGAACGATTCCGACATCTGTGCGTTGAAGCCCTGCGGGCGACTGGAATGAACGGAGAGCTACGCTCATGCTTCCCCGCGGCGCTTGTTTTGCGGCTTTCTTGATTGGCGTCTCGATGCTGGCGACAAGCGTCGGCGCGTTCGCCCAGCCGCCTGGAAGGGGTGGACCACCAGGACAGGCGGCACGGCCAGCCGCGCCACCCGCGATGGCGCGCCCTTCTGCGCCGATGGTGCATGCCGCCCCTCCCGCAATGGCCCGGCCGCCGGCAATGGCTCGGCCGGCCGCTCCCGCGTTCCATCCGCCGCAGCGACCGGCGATGGCGCCGCGCCCCGCACCGCATTTCGCCGCCCCGCCACCGCGCCAGGCTCCCCATATTGCCGCTCCGCGCGTCGCAGCGCCGCGACCCGAATTCCATCGTGGGGCGCCGCCGCAGCGTCAGGCCCCCCATCTGGCCGCGCCATCACGTCCGAGCGCGCCGCCGCACGTAAGCGAGCGGCCGTCGCGAACGGAGCGGATCGACCAGCGCGCGCAACAGCGTCAGCAGTTGATCCAGCAGCGCCAGCAAGTTGCGCAACAGCGGCAGCGTGAGGTGCTCTCGCGCCAGTCCGCGGAGCGACAGACCCGGATCGATCGCCTGCAACAACGGGTGCAGCAATTGCAGTCGCAAAAGGTCGAAGGCGCACGCGCGCTACGCGAGCGCGATCGGACGCTGCAGGCACAAAACCGCCTGCTGCAGCGCGAGCAGCGCGCACAGCAATCAGACCTTGCTCACCAGCAGCGATTGGGGCTCGCGGCGACGGCCGGCGCCGCCGTCGCGACCACCGCCGCGGCGCAGGCAGCCCAGCGCGAGCGATTTGCCGCGCGCTTCCGCGAGCAGGCAGGCGCCCAAGCTCAGGCGGCGCTTGCCGCCCACCAGAGCGGCTGGGCGCCCCGGCAGGCCTGGCGACGCGGCCACCGTGCGGCGTTCGTGGCGTGGCTTGGCCCGGTGTTCTGGCCTTACGCGTATTCGGACATTTTTGACTACACGTTCTGGTCCTACGCCTACGACCCCGGCTATTGGGCCTATGCCTATGACGACTTCGTCGACACCGTGTTCTGGGACACCAACAGTCCCTATTCCGCCTATGCCAGCATCAACCCGGACGACTATGCGGGAGCCGCGGGCCGTTATCGGCCGCGTCAACGCGCCGACGTGATCCCGCAGGCGATCCGGCAGTTATGCGGAGAACCTGACAAGGGCGTCACGGCCTGGCCGTTTGCGGAGATCGCGCGGGCGGTGCGGCCTGATCCGGACGAGCGCGCCCTGCTCGATGAATTGAAGATTGCGGCGGCGAAGGCGGCCGATGTCTTCAAGGACTCCTGCTCGGACAGCTATGCCATGACCCCACCCGGCCGCCTGCGGGCAATGCTGAACCGCATCAGCGCGACGCTCGAGGCGATCAAGATCGTGCGGCCTGCCCTGGAGAAATTCTACAACTTGCTCAGCGACGAGCAGCAGGCCCGCTTCAACGCGCTTGGCCCGCATGTCGGCGAGCGTTCGCCGCGAGCGCAGGAAGCGACCGCGCAGTCCGGGAATTGCGGCGATCCGAAATCCGACCTAGCCCAATTGCCGATCAAGCGGATCGAGGCCTCGCTTCATCCGGCGGGTAAGCAGAAGGAGGCGCTCGACCGCCTGAGTGAGGCGACCACAAAGGCGATTGCGGACCTGCAGGCGGCCTGTCCGAACGAGGTGCCGCTGACACCGGTCGGTCGGCTGCAGACAATGCAGCATCGGCTCGAGGCCATGCAGAAGGCCGCCAGGCGGATCGAGCCCGCGCTGGACGAGTTCTACGCCATGCTGAGCAGCGAGCAGAAAGCCCGGTTCAACACGCTGCAGCAGGTCGCGGGCCCCTGAGGCAGCGGGCCTGCGATCGGGACCGCCGGGCGCGCCCGCCCGGTGCTGCCCCGCCGTCTTGCCTTTGTGATCGCCGCGCATCAATCTTCGGCTCCGGCATCCGGATGCCATGCCGAACGACGGGGCAGGAATGAAGCCCGATTGGACAAGCATCGCTGAATTGCGCGAGCGCTGGGGCGATTCCTTGCTGACGGTACTCACGGTCCTGATTCTGATCATGATGTTCGTGGTGGCGCCGTTGCAGGCGCTCGGCCTGTTCGAGTTCCAGATCTTCGAGCTGTTTCTCGCGCTATTCCTTATCGGCGGCGTGTTCCTGATGTCGGGCAGCGCCTTTGCCGTCGTCGCGATGCTGGTCGCGCTCATCATGATCGTCACGGCCGGGATCTTGAGGCTGCGCTCGCCGTCGATCCTCGACCTCAATCTGTTCGCCGGCTCCTGGCTGATCGTCGGCATCACCCTCGCCGTGACAGTGGCACGCGCGACATTTGCGCCTGGACGCGTGACCTACCATCGCGTGATCGGCGCCGTCCTGCTCTATCTCTCCGTCGCCATCGTCTTCGCGGCGTTCTACACCTTCATCGGCACGCTGCTGCCGAAGGCCTTTTCCGGCATGAAGATGGAGGACAGCCCCGCGCTGGCGAGCCAGTTGATCTATTTCAGCTTCATGACGCTGACGACCACAGGCTATGGCGACGTCGCGCCGCTGCACCCGATCGCGCGCAGCCTGTGCAATCTCGAGGCGATCTTCGGCCAGCTCTATCCCGCGACGCTGCTGGCGCGGCTGGTCACGCTCGAGATCGAGCATCGCAAGGAGGAGCCGTGACAGGGGTGTAGGGTGGGCAAAGCGAAGCGTGCCCACCCTCACGAGCGGAGTGTTGATGGTGGGCACGGCGCTGCGCGCCTTTGCCCACCCTACGCATCAAACGACAGTCCGGTGCCGTTCGATGCAGGTCCGCAGCACCTCGTCCATCGGCTTACCCCACCAGTCATTCGAGAAGATCTCGATCTCCGAATAGCCGGCAAAGCCCTGCGCCTCGACGGCTGAGCGGACCGATTTGATGTCGATCACGCCGTCGCCCATCATGCCGCGGTCGTTGAGGATGTCCTTGGTCGGCACCAGCCAGTCGCAGACATGGAACGCGAGCAGGCGATCCTTGCCGGCACGTGCGATCTGGCTCATCAACTCCGGGTCCCACCAGATGTGATAGACGTCGAGCGCCACTCCGATTGCGCCCGTGCGATCAGGATCGAGCGCATCGCAGATGTCGAGCGCCTGCTTCGTGGTGTTCACGCAGGCGCGGTCGGCGGCATAGGCCGGATGCAGCGGCTCGATCGCGAGCGGCAGCCTCGCCTGTTTCGCATGGTCCAGCATTTCGGCAATGCCGTCCTGCACCTGGCCACGCGCCGCCGCGATGTCCTTCGAGGCCGCGCTGCCCGGCCGCGAATATTGCGGCAGGCCGCCGACGACGAGCACGATGCAGGACGCACCGAGCGCGCTTGCCTCATCCACCGCACGGCGGTTGTCGTCGCGCGCTTCACGACGATGGGCGCTATCGCCGGCGAACATGCCGCCGCGGCAATAGCCCGACAAATCGAGCCCGGCGTCCTTCACCGCACGCACCGCGCGTTCGAGGCCGACGGCGGCGACCTGGTCGCGCCAGGGATCGATGGCGCGGATGCCGTGGCGCGCGCAGGCGTCGATGATTTCGAGAAGCTCGCCCTGCTTGCGCACCGTCGCCGTGTTCAGCGATAGCCAGCGGTGATCGTTGGAAAAGTCGCGCATCAGGCGTCGATGCCCCGCGTCGCGAGCACGGTCTTCATCCGCTGCGTCGCCAGTTCCGGATTGGCGAGCAGCCCGGCCTTGTCGGCGAGACGGAACAGCTCGGCAAGATGGAGCGTCGAGCGCGCGCTCTCCTGTCCCCCGACCATGGTGAAGTGATCCTGGTGGCCGTTGAGATAGGCCATGAACACGATGCCGGTCTTGTAGAACCGGGTCGGCGCCTTGAAGATGTGGCGCGACAGCGGCACCGTCGGGCCCAGCACGTCGTGGAAGCCGGCCTCGTCGCCGGCCGCGAGCCGCGACAGCGCGTAGGACGCCGCCGGGGCGATCGCGTCGAAAATGCCGAGCAGCGCGTGGGAATATCCCCTGTCGTCGCCAGCGATCAGTTCGGCATAGTTGAAGTCGTCGCCGGTGTACATTTTCACACGGGTGTCGAGCCGCCGCCGCATGTCGATCTCGCGCTGCTTGTCGAGCAGCGAGACCTTGACGCCGTCGACCTTCGCCGCATTGGCGTTGATGATGGCAACCGCGGTGTCCATCGCCTTGTCGAGATCGGCGGTGCCCCAATAACCCGCGAGTGCCGGATCGAACATGTCGCCGAGCCAGTGGATGATCACGGGCTCACGCACCTGCGTCAGCACTTTGTCATAGACGTTCGCGTAGTCGTCGGCACTCTTGCCGAGCTTTGCCAGCGCGCGCGAGGCCATCAGGATGATGCGGCCGCCGGCGTTCTCGATCGCCGCGATCTGCTCCTCATAGGCACGGATCACGTCGTCAATGCTTTTCGCGTCCTCGACCGCGAGGTGATCGGTGCCGGCGCCGGAGAACACCAGCGCGTTGCCCCTCGCCTTCGCCGCCTTCACCGAGCGCTGGATCAATTCCAGCGAGGTGGTCCAGTCGAGCCCCATGCCGCGCTGCGCGGTGTCCATCGCCTCGGCCACGCCGAGGCCGAGGTCCCAGACATGCTCGCGGAATGCAATGGTCCTGTCCCAGTCGATCGCGGCTGATAGCCACGGATCGACGTCGGCGCGCGGATCGGCCACCACATGCGCGGCGGAGAAGGCGACGCGGTTCAGCGGGCCCGCAAGCTTGGCCGGAAAGGTCCGCGACGCCGCGAGGCGATAGGTCTCGAGGCCGCCATCGGCGGTCGGCAGTCTCAAGGACAATGAAGACTTCGGCAGGACGGGCTTGTTCATGGCTAGTGTCCTTCCTCAGACTGATATCGGCGCGACGTCGATCCAGCGCCGCTCCTTCCAGCTCTTCAGCGCGCATTCGGCGAGCTGCACGCCCTTGGCGCCTTCCAGCAGCGTGTACTTGTAGGGCGCATCCTCGCAGACGTGGCGGATGAACATCTCCCACTGCTCCTTGAAGCCGTTGTCGTAGACGACGTTCTCAGGCAGCTTCTGCCAGTCGGCATAGAAATCGTGCAGCCGCTTCTCGTCCGGATTCCACACCGGCCGCGGCGTCGCCTGGCGGGCCTGGATCACGCAGTCGGTCAGGCCGGCGACGGCCGAGCCGTGGGTGCCGTCGACCTGGAAGGTGACGAGGTCGTCGCGATAGACCCGCGTCACCCAGCTCATGTTGATATGGGCGATCACGCCGCCCTTGAGCCTGAAGGTGGCATAGGCGGAATCGTCCGCCGTCGCCTGGTATTTCTTGCCCTTCTCGTCATAACGCTCGGGGATATCTGTCGTGCCGAGGCAGGTCACGCTCTCGACCTCGCCAAAGAGATTGTCGAGCACGTAGCGCCAGTGGCAGACCATGTCCAAAATGATGCCGCCGCCGTCCTCGGCGCGGTAGTTCCACGACGGCCGCTGCGCCTCCTGCCAGCCGCCCTCGAACACCCAATAGCCGAACTCGCCGCGCACCGAGAGCATGCGGCCGAAGAAGCCGGAGTCGCGCAGGAAGGCGAGCTTCTTCAGGCCGGGCAGGAACAGCTTGTCCTGCACCGTGCCGTGCTTGACGCCCCTGGCATTGGCGAGCTTCACCACCGCAACGGCCTCTTCGAGATTGGTCGCGATCGGCTTCTCGCAATAGACGTGCTTGCCGGCGTTGATCGCCTTGGTCAGCAGCGAGGGACGCGCCTGCGTGGTCGCGGCGTCGAAGAACACGGTGTCGTTCTTGTCGGCGAGCGCGCGGTCGAGGTCGGTGGTGGAGCGATCGATGCCGAAGCGTTTTGCCAGCGCTGCGACCTTCTCGGCATCGCGGCCGACCAGGATCGGATCGGGCATGATGCGGTCGCCATTCGCGAGCAGCACACCGCCCTGCTCGCGGATCGCGACGATCGAGCGGATCAGGTGCTGGTTGAGCCCCATCCGGCCGGTGACGCCGTTCATGATCAGGCCGAGGCGTTGGGTCGTCATAGTGCTTGCTCCTGCGAAACTCTTGGATGTGGCCGCTCGAGCGGCTGCATGGTGGACCAGTCCGGATGAACCGCACTGGCAAAGCCCGGTGCGGTCAGCGATCCCGTGACGAGATCGCCGTCATGGATCGCGAGGCGGACGTTGCCGCCGTCGCGCATGTAGAGATCGCCATGCGCCGCAAGGAAGGGGTCCGCCTCCGCAGGCAGCGTCCCGGCAAAGCCGTCGACATAATGGTGCCCGTTGCGCTCGGCATGGCGAACGCCGATCAGCGCACCGAGCGCCAGATCCTGCTGCACGGCGAGCCCGGCCTGGCAGGTCAGATCCTCGCCGCTGACGAAATAGCTCGCGCCCTCGGCGCTCCATTTCGCGGCGCGCACAGCATTGATGATCGACTTGTAGATCCCCTTGCAGGATTTCGAGGAGATGCCGTGATAGCCGAGCGCACGCGCCATCGGGAACGCATCGTAGGAATCGTCGGCCTCGTCGACGATGAAGCCGCGTCCGGCGAGCCGGCCGAGCGGCGACGCCTTCGTGATATCGCGCGGCATCGGCTGCTCGATGTAGAGCAGTTGTGATGCGATCGGCGCCAGCGCAGCGTCATGGTCGAGCCGATCGACCAGCGCGTTCAGCGCGGAAAGATCGGCATATTGCTCATTGGCGTCGAGCGTCACCTTGGTGCGGTAGGGCAGCGTCGCGAGCTCATTGCCGATCCGCGCCAGGCGGGCCGCGTCATGGTCGGGATCGCCGTTCAGCTTGAGCTTGAAATAGCGCGCGCCGGCATTCTCGTTCGGATCGGCGACGCCGCCCTCGCCTTCGATCCGGTCGTCCATCCCGACGGTGTGCCTGACGGCGACGCGATCGCGCCGCTTGCGCGTGGAGAGGAACCGGGAAATCGCTGCATCGTCGAGGTCGAACGACAGCCGCGCGTCGATTCCGGCGATATTGTCGGTCATCCCGTCGAAGACATTGGCGCCGGCCGCGCGTAACAGCGCGTCCAGGATCGCCTTGTCGATCTCGGCCGGGCCGAAGGCGGCGGCAAGCGGCGGGATGTCTTCCCTCGCGCAGGCCGCGGCCTGGGCCCCGATGCATCTGGCGTGCAGGCCGAATGCGGTGTCGAAGCCCGTGTGCGCCAGATAGAGGTCGCACGCGATCAGAAGCGCGCGGCGGAGTTCGTCCACCGTCTCCTCAGGCGTCAGATGCGGCCGCTTGTCGAACCATTTTGGCGCCAGCAATTCCGCGCTCGCGCCGGTGGCGCGACCCTTGCCTTCCACCTCGATCCCGACCCGCACGAACGCCTGCGTCGCGGCGGTAATCGTGACAGCGCCAAAGCGGAACGGCCGGGCGAAAGCGACCGGACGCTCGAAGAAGGCGATATCCCTGATGGCGAGACGAAGCGGCATCGATAGGTCTGGCCCTAGTCCAGCGTACCCTGCGTGAAGAAATGTTTCCGAATCCGGTGCACCAGCTCGGTGAAGACAGGATCGGACATCGAATCCAGCGAGCGCGGCCGCGGCAGCGGCACGTCGTAGATCGCGGCGATCGCGCCGGGCCGCTCGGTCATCACGAGCACGCGGTCGGCGAGGAACACGGCTTCAGGGATCGAGTGCGTGATCAGCAACACGGTCTTGCCGGTCTCGCGCTGGATCCGCATCAACTCTACATTCATGCGCTCGCGCGTCATGGCGTCAAGCGCGCCGAACGGCTCGTCCATCAGCATGATCTTGGGATCGTGCACCAGCGCGCGGCAGATCGAGGCGCGCTGCTGCATGCCGCCGGAGAGCTGCCAGGGCAGCTTCCTCTCGAAACCTTCGAGCCCGACCAGCTTCAGCAGCTGCTTGGCGCGGGCGAGATACTTGTCGCGCGGCAGCTGCTTCATGTCGATCGGCAGCATCACGTTGGAGAGGATGTTGCGCCAGGGCAAGAGCAGCGCGTTCTGGAACACGATGCCGACATTGCCGTGCGGTTTCGTCACCCGCTCGCCATCGACCAGCACTTCGCCTGTCGTCGGCGGCAACAGGCCTGAGATCATCTTCAGAAGCGTGGACTTGCCGCAACCGCTGGGTCCGACCACGACAAAGAATTCGCCGTCATTGATGGTGAAGTCGAGCGGCCGCAGCGACGGCACGTCGCCGTCGCGCGTCCGGTAGGTCTTCGACACGCCGGAAAGCGTGATGCCCGGCGCGGCACCTTCCGCGCGGTCAGACACCAGGCGCAGATGGGCGCTGGGTTGGGCGGCAGCACTGATATTCATTGCTGGCTTCATGCAGTCGTATCCACTTGAACACTGTTGGTAATCGTCGTCATTGCGAGGAGCTCGCGACAAAATTGCAAAGCAATTTTGCGCTGAAGCGACGAAGCAATCCATTCTTCCGCTTGCGGCCCTATGGATTGCTTCGCTTCGCTCGCAATGACGTCCGAAGGATCGATCACGAATCGCCCTTCGGCAGATAATCCCTGGTGTAGAACGCCTTCGGATTGTCTTTGGCCTTGGGGTCGAGGCCGCCATATTCGACCATCAGATTGACCGTATCGGTTATGTTCTGGTCGGTGACCTGGAACGGCCGCTTGCTCTTCGTTTCTGCCGTGCGATAGAGCGGAATCGTCAGCTCAAACCCTTGCGTCAACGTCTCGATCTTGCCGCCCTTCGGGTTGGCGTCGAGGATCGACTGCGCCGCGGCCTTCGGCTCCTTCTCGGCGGCTTCAACCGCCTTCGTCGTCGCCGCCATGAAGCGCCGGACGAGGTCGGCATTGGCCTTCACATAGTCGGAATTGGCGATGATGCCCGACGACACCATGTTGATGCCATAGTCGGCGAACTTGATCGGATAGACGTCCTTGCCCGTCGCATCCTTGATCTTCATCGACTGGTCCATGACGTAGCCGAGCAGCAGATCGGCCTGGCCGTTGATCACGGCGTTGAGCTTGGTCTGGCCGTCGCCGGCCACCGTGTGTAAGTCGCTTTCCTTCAGCCCGGTCTTTTTCAGGAACAGCGGCCAGATCTGGGTCATCGAATCGGCCGGCGTGATCGCGACCGTCTTGCCCTTGATGTCCTCCGGCTTCTTGATGTTCTTGTCGACAAAGCCCATCGCCGACATCGGGCTGGTCTGCAGCAGCACGCCGGTTGCGATCACGGGCGCCCCCTTCACCGCCGCGCGCATCATGGTGGGCACGTCGACATAGCCGAAATCGGCGGTCTTGGCGGCGACGGCCTGCGTGGTCGCGGCCGAGCCGCGGCCTTCCTGGATCTCGAGGTCGATGCCTTCGGCGGCGTAGATGCCCTTGACCTTGCCGTAGTAGAACGGCGCATGCTCGCCATAGACGTACCAGTTCAGCATCAGCACGACCTTGTCGGCCGCAGACGCCGGCGCCGCGGCGAGCGCGGTCCAGGCTAACGTCGCCAGAACTGCAGTAATCAGTCGCATTACGCTTCTCCCTGTTTTTTCGTCATTGCGAGCGAAGCGAAGCAATCCATAGTTCGCCAACCGGAGAAATGGATTGCTTCGTCGCTACGCTCCTCGCAATGACGCTTGTGTTGTCGTTTGGTGCGATAACTCTACGAAGTGAAGACGATGTCGTCGCGCTGGCTGACGTGCCACGGGATCACCAGCCGCTCGATGCGGTCGACGATCCAGAACAGGACCACGCCGAGCAGCGCGAGGATCACGAGCGCGGCAAACATCGTCGGCAGGTCGAACGTGCCGATCGAGCGCTGCATCACATAGCCGATGCCGGAATTGGAGCCGACGAACTCGCCGACGACGGCGCCGACCACGGCCAAGGTCACCGACACCTTGAGGCCGGAAAAAATCGCGGGCATCGCGTGCGGCAGGTTCACCGCACGGAACACCTGAAAGCGGCTGCCCTGCATCGCGCGCGCAAGATCGACCATATCGGGGTCGACCGACTTGAAGCCCTGCACGGCCGACACCACCACCGGGAAAAAGCCGAGCAAGAACGCCGAGATCACCTTGGGAATGATGCCGAAGCCGAACCACACCACGAACAGCGGCGCGATTGCGATCTTCGGCACCGACTGCGAGAACACCAAGAGCGGATAGACGTAGCTTTCGACCGTCCTGGAGCCCGCGATCAGCATCGCAACCGGAATGCCGAACACCGCCGACAGCAGGAAGCCGCAGATGGTGGCGTATGTGGTCGGCCAGGATTGCCGCAGCAACTCCGGCCAGTCGGTCTTCAGCACCGCGACGACGTCGCCGGGCGACGGAATCTGGTAGGCCGGAATATGGAACAGACGGATTGCGAGGTCCCAAGCCGCCACGATGACCACCAGGAACAGGAACGGCCGCACCCACGCCGCGTTCAGCACCTTCGACAGACCTGAAGGGCTCTTCGCCTCCGCCACGTTACGCTCCCTTGCATGATCATCTGCTCGCGGGAGAAATTAACCCTTTGGATAAATACTGTCCAGCCCCTCGCGCCCGCAAAATCACAGCGAAAACTCCGACTTTCGTCAGGCGAGAATATTACCGTCGCTGTTCCGTAGCCCGGATGAAGCGCAGCGAAATCCGGGATCGCGCCATCCGCGGCGCGAGTTGTCCCGGATTACGCTTCGCTTCATCCGGGCTACGCCGTCTGAAATCGAGGTGTCGTCCCGGCGAAGGCCGGGACCCATAACCACAAATATTGATTTGATACGAAAGCGGCTGACCCGCCCCTCCCGAAACCGAGAGGCCGCGGCGTATGGGTCCCAGCTTTCGCCGGGACGACGAGCTACACCACCGCCTATCCCGCCGATTGCAGCGCGCGCATCTTGTCCTTGCCGAACAGCGCCGCCGATTTCCCGGTCAGCGCCGCCAGCACCAGCGCGATCATGTGATCGAGGCGCTCGTCGCGGGCGTCCTTCTTGAGGAGATCGCGGCCGAAGATCACGCTCAGCGTTGCGCTGTTGGAGAGATAGAAGAAGCCGAGCGCGGCGATCGAGATGTAGAGCTGCACCGGATCGACCGCGACGCTGAAATCGCCGCTCGCGACGCCGCGATTCACCACGGTGCGGATCATCTCGACAAAGGGCGAGTGCATCGACTTGACCTTGGTCGAACGCTTCAGGTGCTTCGCCTTGGCGAGGTTTTCCGTGTTCAGCAGCGCCAGGAATTCGGGATTGCGCAGGAAATAGTTCCAGGTGAAGTCGATCAGGCGCGCGATCGCGTCGGGCGGATCGAGATGCTCGAGGTCGAGCGTGCGCTCCTCGGCGCGGATCTTCTCATAGGCGCCTTCCAGCACCTCGAGATAAAGATCCTCCTTGTTGCCGACATGGTAGTAGAGCATGCGCTTGTTGGCGTCGGCATTGGCCGCGATGCGGTCGACGCGCGCGCCGGCAAGGCCATAGGTGGCAAATTCCTGCTTTGCCGCCTCGAGAATGCGCAGCCGCATGCCCTCGGGGTCGCGCTGCCATTTCTGAATTCGTTTTGCCTTGGCCAAATCGTTTCGCTCGATGATGCCTAGCGAACCGATGTAGCACGACGCGCGACGTTTGAGAATGAATGTTGTCGCGCGGATCGAACGCGCGCCGGCGTTCTCGCAGCCGGGAAAGGCGCATTTCGCCCATGCCACTGATTTGCCCGACGTGGCAAGTGCGCCAACG
>NZ_JBHMET010000089.1:0-50504 GCF_042430365.1 Bradyrhizobium erythrophlei | reverse complement strand
TGACGCCCCAGTGGCAGGTGTCTCCTCGCAAGACGCGAAAGCGTCTTTGCGAAGACGGTGCAGATTTCCCGCATCCGGCTCTCGGACAAGACTTCAAGCCTTCGCCCACGGCATGTCGCGCCCAAGCGCGGTTAGGCGTACGAGCCCGAAGTACCCGTAGAGGTGCGAGAGTGGATAGGTCCCGCCCCTGCGTCGCCTGACCTTGTGCTTGAAGCGCATGGATTGCTTCGCTTGCGCTCGCAATGACGTGGAGAGAACCCCACGCTCATCATTATCACCGTCATGCTGAGGAGGCCGCGCAGCGGCCGTCTCGAAGCACGACGGCCCGACGCTTTTCCGTGCTGGCACATTGGGGCCTTGCATCCTTCGAGGCTCGCTGCGCGAGCTCCTGAGGATGACGGGTCAGGCAGCCGCGGAAGCCGATTCCTACTCACCTTTCCCCGTCGACGGCTGCACCAGCAGGGTCGGCACGCCGCAGGTGCCGTTGCGCACCGTCATCACGCGGGTGCCGGGCTTGCGGCCGGTTCTGACCTCGGACACGTCGACGCCGGCGGCGACCAGCCGCGCGTGGGTGGCGTCGATGTCGGCGACGCGCCAGCAGATGCCGCGCAGCCGGTCGGGCGCGTCGGCGCCCGCCTTGTTCTTTTCCTTGCCGGGCTTGTGCGTGACCTCAACGATCAGATCGCCGCAGCGGAAGAACATCAGCCGGCCCCAATCGGGATGCGAGCGGTCGAGCGCCATGTCGAGTCCGAGCCGCGCGCCGTAGAGCGCGGCGGCGCGTTCGGGATCGGCAGTAGAGACCACGACGTGATCCATCGCGGTGATCGAAGCCGGCGAGGTCCGCACCGACAGCGGCCGCTCCGCCTCGCGCTCGAGGAAGAACATGCGCACGCCGCGGGTCGCCTCGGTCGCTGCGCGGGTGCGCTTCCACGACAGGCTCGCGCCGCTGATATCGTCCCGGCTCTCGACCTCGGCCACCGGCTCGGGCTTCAGCGTCAGTCGGTCGAGCCGGCGGTGCAGCTTCGCGATGTCGGGTGTGCGGAAGCAGAGGCTCGCGAGCCCCTCACCCTGCGCGACAAGCGTGCTGCGGATATGCTGTGCAGCGGCATCATCGCCATGCGGCGCCACCAATTCCAGCGTGGTGTTGTCGAGCGTGAACAGCACCCGCTCTGCGCCCGCGCCGCTGTAGCGCCAGGAAGGCTGCCGCGCGAACAGCGTCTCGTAGGCGGCCGCGGCCGCGGCGACGTCGCCGGTCAGGACGACGACGTGATCGAGCCCGGTAATCATGACCATCTCGTCCCGGATTCTGCCGTCATTGTGCTTCCCCTCAGGTGCCGTCAGGAACCCCAGACCGCCACAGGCCGTTATGCCAGCGCCCGAACGGTCGCTGCTCGCGTCCCTCCCCTCTTCTCTAGCCGCAAACCAAGCAGGGTTGCGAATAATTTCAGCGATATCGGCCGACCAGCAGTGCTGGAGCGTTTTCGAGCGAAGTGGATACCGGTTCGCGTAAAGAAAACGCGTCTAAACAAGAAACTAGAGCCCCGTTCCGATTCCATCGGAACGGAAATGGCTCTAGTCTGGATCGCCGGCCGGGACCACCCCTAGCCACGACGGAAAGCGAATGCAGGCCCTCTTCATTGGACAGACCTATATCGACGTCACCTTCATCACAGACCACATGCCAGTTGGCGACGAGAAACACGTCGCCGAACGTTATGCAGTGTCGTTCGGCGGCAACGCCGTCACCGCGGCATTTTGCTGCGCCAAGCTCGGCATCGTGCCGGACCTGATCGCCACCATGGCCAATGACTGGCTCGGGCGGATGTTCTGGGACATGGCCGCGAAATACGCAATCTCGGTCCATCCGCGCAAAGTCAACTCCTCCTCGCTGTCCTTCATCATGCCCAATGACGGCAAGCGCGCGATCGTGCGCTGCCGCGACGACCAGCACATCCACCCCTTTCCACTGCTCAACCTCAAGGGCTGCCGCGCGCTCCACATCGACGGCCACCAGCCGGACGCCGCGATCCATTATGCGAAGCTGTGCCGCGAGGACGGCATCCTGACCTCGCTCGACGGCGGCGGCCTGCGCACCAACACCCATGAGTTGCTCGAGTTCATCGATGTCGCGATTGTCGCCGAGCGGCTCTGCGAGCAGATGGACAAGACGCCCGAGCAGATGCTCGACTATCTCAAAGACCGCGGCTGCCGGGTCGGCGGCGTCACCATGGGCGAGCGCGGCCTGCTCTGGTATGACGAGGCGGGCGCGGTACGCACCCTGCCGGCGCTGCCGATCCCGCGCCAGCGCGTGATCGACACCAATGGCGCCGGCGACGTCTTCCACGGCGCCTACATCTATTCCTATCTCGCAAACCCGAGCAAAGGCTGGCATGAGCACTTCGAGTTCGCGCGCGCCGCATCGACCTTCAAGATCCAGAAGCTCGGCAACGAGGCCGGCCTGCCGACGCTCGCCGACATCGAGGCGGTCAAGCAGGAGTTTGCCGCCGCGGTCTGACCGAACCGATCGGGGCTAGCGATGGGGCGCGTTTTCGTCGCAGGCAGCATCAACATGGACGTGGTGGCGACCGCCGAGCGCCACCCGCGCATCGGCGAGACCGTTGCCGGCGAGGCCGTGCTCTATTTCCCCGGCGGCAAGGGCGCCAACCAGGCGGTGGCGGCTGCAAAGCTCGGCACGCCGACCACGCTGATCGGGCGCTTGGGCGCAGATGCCTTCGGGCAGGAGCTACGCAGGTTCCTGGCCGCTCAGGGCGTCGACCTTGCTCTGGTCAAGGACACGGCCGGAACGCATTCCGGCACGGCGATCATCACCCTCGCCAATGCCGACAACACCATCGTGGTCGTGCCCGGCGCCAATGCGCGCGTCGACGCCGACGATGTCGCCGCCCCCATGCTCGCCACGGGCGACGTCGCGGTCAGCCAGTTCGAGATTCCGCTGCCGACCATCGCAGCCTTCTTTAGGCGCGCCCGCGCGGCCGGCGCGACCACGATCCTCAATCCGGCGCCGGCGAAGCAAGCCGACCCCGAGTTGCTCGATCTCGTCGACATCCTGATCCTCAACGAAACCGAGCTTGGTTTCCTGACTGGTCATGAGCTGCGCGACAGCGACGATCCGGAACGCTTCATCGAGGCGGCCCAGACCTTGGCGCAGGGCAAGGTCGTCTGCGTCACCCTCGGCAAGCGCGGCGTGCTGGCGCTGGTCGAAGGACAGCACCTGCTCGTGCCCGGCCGTGAGGTGAAGGCAGTCGACACCACAGGTGCCGGCGACTGCTTCGTCGGCGCGCTCGCCTCGCAGCTGGCCTGCGGCCGTCCGCTGCGCGATGCGCTCGCCTACGCCAACGTCGCCGCCTCGATCTGCGTACAACGGATGGGCGCCGCGCCGTCGATGCCGACTACGAAAGAGGTCGAGGATGCGCTCGCTACGTAGGGTGGGCAAAGGCGCGCAGGCGCCGTGCCCACCATCACAGGCAACGCAAGGAATGGTGGGCACGCTGTCGCTTTGCCCACCCTACGCGCCTGCGCGTTCACTTCAGCGCGCTCTTCAGATCGAAGCTGGCGTCAGCCGCCTGTTCCGGCGTGATCGAGCCGCCGGCGCCGAGCAGGCGGCGGCCGAACATGTGATCGCCGGCGCGATTGACCGACTCGATGCCGAGCAGCCTGTCGCCCTTGTAGCAGAACGCCGAGAACGCCCCCTGCGCGCGGTCGCCGCGCACCACGACGCGGTCGTAGCCGGTGGTGAGGCCGGCCATCTGCAGCTTGTCGGGGCCCTGGTCGCTCCAAAACCACGGCAGGCCGTCATAGACCTCGGCCTTGCCGGTCAGCCGCGCGGCGACGCAACGCGCATGGTCGGTCGCGTTCTGCACCGATTCCAGCCGCAGCGATCCGCCGAAACGCTTGCTGGTGTAGAGCGCGCAATCGCCGATCGCGGAGATGTTGGGATCGGCGGTCGAAAGATGGTCATCGACGATGATGCCCGAGGCGACCGGCAGACCCGCTTCGGCGGCGAGCTCGACATTCGGCAGCACGCCGACGCCGACCACGACGAGATCGGCCGGAACGTGCGTGCCGTTGCTCAGGCTGACGCCGGTGACCTTGGCACCGTCGGCCTCGATACCGGTGACCTGCACGCCGAGATGAATGCGGATGCCGGCCGCCGCATGCCGCGACTGCGAGAACTCGGAGATCTCCGTGGTCACGGCGCGCGCCATCACGCGGGACGCAAGCTCGACCACGTCGACCTCGAGGCCCTTGCCGCGCGCGGTGGCGGCGAATTCGAGCCCGATGAAGCCGGCGCCGATCACGACCACGCGCCTGCCCGGCGCGATCAGGTCGCGCAGCGCCTGGCTCTCGTCGAGCGTGCGCAGGTAGCGCACCGCGTCGAGCTTCGCGTTGGGGATATCGAGCATCCGGTTCCGCGCGCCGGTCGCAAACACCAGGTGGCCGTAGTCGAGCGACTTGCCGGAGGCGAGCGCAACCTTGCGCGCATTGCGGTCGACCGCGGTGGCGCGGTCGGTGATCAGCTCGATCCTGTTGTCGTGGTAGAACTTGTCCGGGCGGAACATCAGGCTGTCGGGCCCGCCGGTTCCCTTCAGATAGGCTTTCGACAAGGGCGGCCGCTGGTACGGCAGATGGCCTTCGTCGTTGAGCAGCGCGATCGGCTCGGCGAAGCCGCCCTGGCGCAACGACGCCGCGAGCTGGAAGCCGGCGTGCCCCGCGCCGACAATAATGACCGGTCCTGTCGTCATCGGAACAGCCCGACCGCAAGCGCACAGGAATGACCCATGTCGTCTCCTCTCACTGCCGATTTTGGCTTGCTCGCCGCGACATCAGGAGAACGGCGCTCGTGTCCGCGTCCCGAACGAAGGGCGATCTATTTGGCCTCATGGATCGACGGCATGCAAGACCGCCCCGAACCAGGAGTGGGGCCAAATGTTGCAGAACCGGACGGGATTGTCACGCCTCCCCGCAACGATTTAAATGCCTGAAAACATCAAGCCCAAGGTATCAGCCATGCCCGAACCCACCACCGCCCCCGCCGCCGACCCGGCCCTGCTCCGGATCGACGGCCCCGTCGCAACCATCACGCTGAACCGGCCGGCCGCGTTCAACGCGATCGACATGTCGATTGCCAAGAAGCTCGAGCAACTCGGCGCCGAGGTCGAGGCCAACAAGGCTGTCCGCGTGCTCGTGATCGAGGGCGAAGGCCGCGCCTTCTGCGCCGGCGGCGATTTGCAGACCATCGGTGCCGCCGCCCAAGCGAACACCATCGCGCCTGTTGTCGGCGAGATGCTGCAGCACTATCACGCCTTCATCACCGCACTGCGGCGAATGCCCAAGCTGGTGCTCGCAAGCGTGCACGGCTCGGCCGCCGGCGCCGGCCTGTCGCTCGCCTTCGTCGCCGATCTCTGCATTGCCGCCGAAGATGCCCGCTTCACGCCCGCTTACGCCAAGATCGGCGTCTCGCCCGATGGCGGCGGCACCGTCGGCCTTGCAGCCAGCGTCGGCCCGCGCCGCGCGCTGCAGATCTTCCTCGCCGAGGACAGTTTTACCGCCCAGCAGGCGCAGCAATGGGGCCTCGTCGCCAAGGTGGTGCCTGCGGCCGAGCTGAAGGCCGCGACGCGCGAATTCGCGCTGCGGCTGGCGCAGAATGCGCCGGCCGGGCTCGCCGCCACCAAGGCGCTGATCCATCAGGCGCCGACCACGCCGATCGAGGCGCAGCTCGACGCCGAGCGCGACGCCATCATCGGCTGCATGAACACCGAGGAGTTCCGCGTCGCCGTGAAGAAATTCACGAGCAAGTCGAAGTAACGGAGCACGGAGACCGGCTAATTCGGACAGATGTAACCTGTGCCGCCCGGTGCCTTGAAGCAGCCGACCGATTCCGGGATCATCTGCTTGGGCAGCCACAACACGACCTTCGGGAAGTAGATCGTGAAGCAGATGGTGACCAGGAACACGACATAGATCGGCAGCGCCGCGCGCAACGCCTTTGCAAAGCTGATGCCGACGAATTTCGACGCCATCAGCAGCACCAGGCCGTAAGGCGGCGTGATCAGGCCGAAGGCGAGCGTTGCAATCAGCACGACGCCCATATGGACGCCGTTGATGTCGCCGGCCTGCGTCAGCGCGTTGACCAGCGGCATGAAGATGATGATGGTCGGCACCGGCTCGATGAAATCGCCGACCACGGTGAAGAGCAGCACCATCAACAGCATGATGAGGTGCGGGTCGTTGCCGGCGATCGAGGTGATCCAGTCCGCTATGTAGATCGCGCCGCGGAGGTAGGCGAGCATCCAGCCGAAGGCATTGGCGGCGCCGATCGTGATCAGCGGCAGCGAGAAGATCAGCCCGGCAAGGCAGAAATCGTAAGGAATTTTCCTCAGGTGCCCGCGGTTCAGCGCCGGGATCACCACGACGATGATCCAGGCCACCGCGACGACGCCGGCTTCGGTCGGCGTGAACCAGCCGGTCAGGATGCCGCCGAGCAGGATCACCGGGATCATCAGCGGCAGTGCCGCGTCGCCGGCGGCGAACGCGATCTGCTTGAGCGGCGCGCGCGGCTTGCGCAGGCCGGACGGCCCGAAGAAATAGCAATAAATCATCAGCCCGAAGCCGATCATCAGCCCCGGCACCACGCCCGCCATGAACAGGCCCGCGATCGAGACGTTGCCGACCGCGCCATAGACCACCGCGGTGATGCTCGGCGGCACCAGCGCGGCGATGGTCGACGCGGACGCAATGATCGCGGCGATGAAAGCCGGCTCATAACCCTCCCGCCGCATCGGCCCGCCCAGCGCCCGGCTCATGACAGCGACGTCGGCGGTGGTCGAGCCCGACATTTCCGAGAAGAACATGCTGAAGACCACGACGACCTGCGACAGCCCGCCCCTGATATGGCCGACCAGCGACACCGAAAGATTGGCGATGCGCACCACGACATTTGCCGAGCTCATGAGTTCGCCGACCAAAAGGAAGAACGGGATCGCCAGCAGGGCCTCGGAATCGACGCCGTCAAAGATCTTCTGGATGATCGCCGCGAGCGACACGTCCGCCAGCAGTGCGCCGATGAACACGCCGGCCATCAGCGAGAACGGCACGGGCACGCCGAGATAGCCGAAGAACAGGAAACAAAACGACATCAGCGCAAGGATAACAGGCGCGCTCACGGCCGCGCTCCCGTCGTCGCGTCGGTGTTGATCACGGGGATCGCGAGGTCGTCGTCCAGCGGCTCCGGATGGTCAAAGCCGTTGCGGATGCCGTTGACGAGTTGCTCGATCGTGAACAGGCCGATCAGGGTGCCGGACAGCGGGATCACGGCATACAGCGAAGCGATCGGCGTGCCCGACGGCAAGCGGAAGCTACCGAAGCCGCGGAGATAGTTCAGATAGCCATACCAGATCAAGCAGAACGCCACGCCCAGCACCACGATCCGGATCACGATCTCGACGATCAGCCGCGGCGTGCCGAGCATCGCCTCCGAGATCGCGGTGAGATAGAGATGATCGTTGCGCCGTGTTGCGACCGCCGCACCGATGAAGATCGCGTAGATGAACAGCGTCGAGGTGACTTCCTGCAGCCACAGCCAAGGGTGGCCGATGGTGCGGGTGACGATGTCGGCGGTGACGGAGAGCGAGAAGCCGAAGCACAAGAGGCCGCAAAGCATCATCAGGATCAGTTCGAGCCTGTCCAACGCCCGCCATTTCAGATGCCGCTGCCGCTGCACCACCAGTTTGTCGGCGATGGCCATGGATCAAACCTTCCGTCGTCCCGGCGAAAGCCGGGACCCATAACCACCGGCGTGAGCTGCTTACGGAAAGGCGGCTGCCGGATTGCACCGCTCTATGGCCGCGGCGTATGGGTCCCGGCTTTCGCCGGGACGACGCGGACGGGGCGTTTAGTTGATCGAGCGGATCAGGTCCTTGATCTTCTCCGCATGCGGGCCGAGCTCCTTTGCGAGCTTGTCGAGATAGGGGTCGGCGACCACGGTGAAGCTCTTCTTGTCGACGTCGCCGACGATCTTGACGCCGATCGACTTCAGCTTGGCGGCAGCGGTCCTTTCGAGCTCAAAGGCCTTGGCCGGCTCCTTGGCGCTGATCTCGTTCGCCGCCGTCTGTACCCACTGCTTCTGCTCTGGAGACAGACTCTGCCACAGCTTGTCGCTGACAAACACCAGCGCGTTGTTGGCTTCGTGCTCGGTGATGTTCAGCACCGGCGCCACCTCATAATGCTTATTGACGAGATAGACGTTGATGCTGTTCTCGGCGACATCGACCACGCCTGTTTGCAGCGAGGTGTAGACGCTGCCGAACGGCATATGCACGGTCTGCGCGCCATAGGCCGGGAACATGGTGTCCTCGGTCGCGGTCGCCTGGACACGGACCTTCAGTCCCTTGATGTCGCCGACACCGTGGATTTCCTTCTTGCTGTACATGTGCCGCACGCCCTGCGAGCCGGTCGCGATCACGTGGAGGCCCTGCGTGGTCTCGTCGATCATCGTCCTGAGCGTTTCAAACACCCTGGGGTCGGCCAATCCCTTGATCACATGATTTTCGTCGCGGAACAGGAAGTGCAACGACATGACGCCGGCCTGCGGCGAGATCGTCGCTGTGTTCGCCGAGGAAATGATCGCAAACTCGACGTCACCGGACCTCACAAGCTGCAGGACCTGCGGCTCCTGGCCGAGCTGCGCGCCGGGATATTGGTCGATGATCATCGTGCCCTTGCTCAATTCCTTGAGCTTGTCAGCAAACAGATCGCCCGCGATCGAATAGCCGGTGTTGCGCGGCTGGTCGTAGGCAAAGCGATAATGCTTGACCTCCTGCGCCCAGGCGCCTGCGGACAGCAGCACCGCTGCCGCAGCCATGGCGACCCCGACGATTTTGGCTGGATTGCCCATCGCGACGCTCCCCCTGTTTTTGATTGGCTTGATCATCCCATCAGTTCTGCGGGATTGTCAATAAAACAGGGAAAGCTAGGCACATTTTGGCAGCCAGGAGCGCCGGCTCGAGATCAATTATCGACAATTCAAAACGACGTCGCCTAGTTCCCTTTGGCGCGCATGAAATCGAAATCGCAGCCTTCGTCGGCCTGCAGGATCGTCTCGTTGAAGAGATGCGCATAGCCGCGCTTGGCCCAATCAGGCGCTTTGGCCGGTTCAAGCGCCGCTCCGCGCTTGGCCAGTTCGGCCTCGTCGACGAGGAGTTCGATGCTGCGCTTTGCGACGTCGAGCCGGATCATGTCGCCGTTCTTCACCAGCGCCAGCGGCCCGCCGACGGCGGCTTCCGGCGTGATGTGCAAAACGATGGTGCCGAACGCGGTGCCGCTCATCCGCGCATCGGAAATGCGCACCATGTCCTTCACGCCCGCGCGCGCGAGCTTCTTCGGGATCGGCAGGTAGCCGGCTTCCGGCATGCCCGGCGCGCCCTTCGGGCCAGCATTGCGCAAGACCAGCACGTCGTCGGCCGTGACCTCCAGCGCCGGGTCATCGACCCGCAACGTCATGTCCTCGACCGACTCGAACACCACGGCGCGGCCGGTGTGCTGCAAGAGCTTCGGGCTCGCGGCCGACTGCTTGATCACGGCGCCGCGCGGCGCGAGGTTGCCGTGCAGGATCGCCATCGCGCCTTCGGATTTGATGGGATTGGTCTTGGATCGGATCGCGTCCTGCCCTGGAACCTCCTCCGCACCAGCAACGACCTCGCGCAGCGTCTGGCCGGTGACGGTCATTTGGTCGAGATCGATAAGGTCGCCGAGTTGTGCCATCAGCTTCGGCACGCCGCCGGCATGATGGAAGTGCTCCATGTAATGCTCACCCGACGGCTTAAGGTCGACCAGCACAGGCACCTCGCGGCCAAGCTTGTCGAAGGCCTCGAGATCGATTTTGTACGGCGTACGGCTGGCGATAGCGGTCAGGTGGATGAGCCCGTTGGTCGATCCGCCGATCGCCTGCATGACAACCTGAGCGTTGCGGAACGAGGCGGGGGTCAGGATCTCGCTCGGCTTGGGCCCCTTGGATTTCGCCATCTCCGCGGCGACGCGGCCGCTCGCTTCCGCGGAGCGAAAGCGCTCGGCGTGGGGCGCCGGAATCGTCGCGCTCATCGGCAGCGACAGGCCGAGTGCCTCGGTGATGCAGGCCATGGTCGAGGCCGTGCCCATCACCATGCAGGTGCCGACCGACGGCGCGAGCCGGCCGTTCACTGCCTCGATCTCGTTGTCGTCGATCTCGCCGGCGCGATACTTCGCCCAGAGCCTGCGGCAGTCCGTGCAGGCGCCGAGCACCTCGCCCTTGTGGTGGCCGACGACCATCGGTCCGACCGGGATCACGACGGTCGGCAGGTCGGCGCTGACGGCGGCCATGATCTGCGCTGGCAACGTCTTGTCGCAGCCGCCGATCACGACGACAGAATCCATCGGCTGGGCGCGGATCATCTCCTCGGTGTCCATCGCCATCAGGTTGCGCAGGTACATCGAGGTCGGGTGCGCAAAGCTTTCGGCGATCGAAATGGTCGGGAACACGAACGGCATCGCGCCCGACAGCATCACCCCGCGCTTCACGGCCTCGATAATGTCGGGCACGTTGCCGTGACAGGGATTGTAGTCGCTGTAAGTGTTGGTGATGCCGACGATCGGGCGGTTGAGCGCATCGTCCGAATAGCCCATCGCCTTGATGAATGCCTTGCGCAGGAACAGCGAGAAGCCAGCGTCGCCGTAGCTCGTCAGTCCCTTGCGAAGTCCGTCGGCCATTTTCTTATTCCCCTTCGTTGCTCGCCCGCACTTAAAGAGGGGGCCTGAATTATTGTCAATATGAGATAATCCGATCTCGAAGATACCTGAGCTGCGGCGAAATCGCCCCCATTATTGACAATGGCTATGGCATCGTGGTGTCGTCTGGCGTCGATCCAAAGCGAGTGCGCATGAAAGTCCAGGCGGCAACACCCGATGTCCAAGTTTCCTCGCGAGAGGAAGAACAGGCGGAGGTGATCCGCCGGCTGGAGGAGGACATCATCTTCGGCCGCTTCGCGCCCGGCTTGCGGCTCGTCGAGGACACCTTGATGCAGCGCTACGGCGCCAGCCGGCATTTCGTGCGGCAGGCGCTGTTCCAGCTCGAGCGCCAGGGCATCGTGCTACGGGAAAAGAATGTCGGCGCCACCGTGCGGTTCTATTCGGCCGATGAGGTGCGGCAGATCTACGAGGTGCGGGAAATGTTGACGCGCCAGGCCGCGCTGATGATCGCCCTGCCCGCGCCTGCTGGCCTGATCGCGGAGCTGAGCGAGTTGCAGCGGCAATATTGCGCCAAGGCAGACGCGCAGGATATGCGTGGCATCCACGAGACCAACGATGCGTTCCACCTCGCGCTGTTCTCGGCCTGCGGCAACCCGTATCTGGTCCGGTCGCTGCAGGACTACATGAACTTGACGCTGCCGATGCGTGCGAAAAACCTCGCCGACGCCGAAGGCTTGGCGTTGTCGCGCCGGCAGCATGAATTGATGATCGAGCTCTTGAACGGCCGCGATAGCTGGGCGCTGGCGCAGCTCTGCGTCGATCACATGCAGTACAGCAAGGCCGACTATCTGGCCCGCATCGCGGGCGACGCCGCCGCACGTTAGCGCTTGCTCCAGTCGATGATCCTGCTCCTGTCCCCATCGAACTCCATGCCGCAGAACGCTCCGCCCTGGTAGAAGTCGCCGATCGGATCGGGCGGCAGCTTCGCCTGTTCGGCCATCGCATGCTCGCGGAAATCCTCAGCGCGGCCGCTCGGGCGATAGCCGAGGTCGTAGGCGCGATGATTGTCCCACCAGGCGCGCTCGTTGTAGGAGGCACCATAGAGGATCTCGAAAAGGATGTCGGGATGCTCGAGCCCGATGCGGCAGAGCTGCACGAGGTCCTCCGGCTTGAGCCAGATCGAAAGCCTGCGATGATCGAGCGGCTGTTCGCCGAAATTGCCGATCCTGAGACAGGTGACTTTCAGCCCGTGCTTGTCGGCGTAGAGCGCACCGAGCGCCTCACCGAACACCTTGCTCACGCCGTAGCGGCTGTCCGGACGCGCCGTGACGTCGGTGCCGATGCGATGATGGCGCGGATAGAAGCCGACCACGTGGTTGGAGGAGGCGAAGACGATGCGCTTGACGCCCTTTTTCCGCGCTGCCTCGAACAGATTGTAGCCGCCGATGATGTTGGATTGCAGGATTGGATCCCAGGGACCTTCGACCGAATAGCCGCCGAAATGCAAAATACCGTCGACGCCCTCGCAGATCGCTTCGACCTGCGCGAGGTCGGCGAGATCGGCCGGCTTGAAGGTCTCGCGGCTGCCGAGATCGGCCGGCGGCTTCAGATCGCTGAGCACGAGGTCCGGATAGATTGGCGGCAACAATTTGCGCAAGCTCGTGCCGATTCCCCCCGACGCGCCGGTCATCAATATGCGTGGCATTCTGTTCCTCGCTCTTCCCTCTGGCCGCGCTCGAATTGCGGTCGCAGGCCGATAATGATAGCAAACCAACCGGCCAAGGAAACACCACCGCAACACAACAACGAGAACAGCAAATGTCCGATGCTCATTCCGCGGGCTGGCGTCCGGCGACCTGTTATCCCGATCCCGCGATTCACGCCCTCGATCCGCGCTTCGAGAAATACTGGCTGAAGCTGTCCGCGGTGGAGCGGCTGACCACCGGCCTGCGCTGGGCCGAGGGCCCGGTGTGGTTCGGCGACGGGCGCTATCTGTTGTGCAGCGACATTCCGAACCAGCGCATCATCAAATGGGAGGAAGAGACCGGCGCGGTCAGCATCTTCCGCAAGCCGTCCAATTTCGCCAACGGCAACACCCGCGACCGCCAGGGCCGGCTCATCACCTGCGAGCACGGCGGCCGCCGCGTGGTGCGCACCGAATATGACGGCTCGATCACCGTCTTGATCGACTCCTTTGACGGCAAGCGGCTGAATTCGCCGAACGACGTCGTGGTCAAATCCGACGGCTCGATCTGGTTCACCGATCCTGTGTTCGGCCTGCTCGGCAATTACGAGGGCTACAAGGCCGAACCCGAGATCGATCCCAACGTCTACCGGCTCGATCCCGCGACCGGCAAGGCCACCATCGTCGCTGAAGGCGTGCTCGGGCCGAACGGGCTGTGCTTCTCGCCGGACGAGAAGATCCTCTACGTCGTGGAATCCCGCGGTGTGCCGAACCGCAAGATCCTCGCCTATGACGTCTCCGTCGACGGCACGACAATTTCCAACAAGCGCGTCTTCATCGACGCGGGTCCCGGCACGCCCGACGGCATGCGCTGCGACATCGACGGCAATCTGTGGTGCGGCTGGGGCATGGGCGATCCCGAGCTCGACGGCGTGGTCGTGTTCGCGCCCGACGGCGTCATGATCGGACGCATCGCGCTGCCCGAGCGCTGCGCCAACCTGTGCTTCGGCGGCTTGAAGCGCAACCGCCTGTTCATGGCCGCGAGCCAGTCGATCTATGCGCTCTATGTCAATACCCAAGGCGCGCTCGGCGGTTAGTTGTTCTCGCTCCCCGTCGGGGGAAGACAAAAATACAAGATATGGTCTCCAAAAGTCCGACGCCGGGGCGGTGATCCGCCCCGGCGCCAAAAATGTTGTCTCTCGTACGACAGCTTACGCCGCGTTGTAGCCCGCGACGGCCTTTGCCTCGAGGTATTCCTCCAGACCGTAGCGGCCCCACTCGCGGCCGTTGCCGGACTGCTTGTAGCCGCCGAACGGCGCCGAGCGGTCGTTCGGCACGCCCTGCAGGTTGACGTTGCCGGCGCGGATCTGGCGACCGACGCGGCGCGCGCTTTCCACGGTATCGGCCGAGACGTAACCGGCGAGACCATAGGGCGTGTCGTTGGCGATCTTCACGGCATCAGCCTCGTCCTTGGCGCCGATGATGGTCAGCACCGGTCCGAAGATTTCCTCGCGGGCGATCGTCATCTCGCTGGTGACGTCGGCGAAGATGGTCGGGCGGACATAGAAGCCCTTGTTGACGCCCTCGGGCAGGCCCGGACCGCCGGCAACCAGCGTTGCGCCCTCGTCGATGCCCTTCTGGATCAGCGCCTGGATCTTGTCCCACTGGCCGCGGTTGACCACGGGGCCGATCGTCGTGTCGGCAGCGCGCGGATCGCCCGCCTTGGTCTTGTCGGCGACGCCCTTCGCGATCGCGGCCACTTCCTTCATCTTGGACAGCGGCACGATCATGCGCGACGGAGCGTTGCAGGACTGGCCCGAGTTGTTGAACATGTGCATCACGCCGCCGGTCACCGCCTTGGTGAGGTCGGCACCATCGAGGATCACGTTCGGCGACTTGCCGCCGAGCTCCTGGCTGACGCGCTTCACGGTCGGCGCCGCGCGCTTGGCAACATCGACGCCGGCGCGGGTCGAGCCGGTGAACGAGATCATGTCGATGTCGGGATGCTCGCTCATCGCGGCACCAACCTCGGGGCCGAGGCCGTTGAGCAGGTTGAACACGCCCTTCGGCACGCCGGCTTCATGGAGGATTTCCGCGAAGATCAAGGCCGAGGTCGGGGTGAACTCCGACGGCTTCAGTATCATGGTGCAGCCGGCGGCGAGCGCGGGCGCGACCTTGCAGGCGATCTGGTTGAGCGGCCAGTTCCAGGGCGTGATCATGCCGACGACGCCGACCGGCTCGCGCACCACGACCGCAGTGCCCATGGTCTCCTCGAACTCGTACTTCTTCAGCACTTCGAGGGTGTTCATGAGGTGGCCGAGGCCGGCACCGGCCTGCAGCTTCTCCGCCATCGGCAGCGGCGCGCCCATCTCGTCGGAGACGGCGGCGCCGATTTCCTTCATGCGGCCCTTGTAGACCTCGACGATCTTGGCGAGCAGCGCGACGCGCTCCTCGCGGCTGGTCTGGGAATAGGTCTCGAACGCGCGCTTGGCGGCGGCGACCGCTTTGTCGACATCGGCCTTGGAGCCGAGCGCAACCTCATACATCGCTTCTTCGGTCGCCGGATTGACGACGGGGGTGGACTTCTTGACGACCGGATCGACCCAGGCGCCGTCGATGTAGAATTGCATGCGATTGACCATCGGAAACCTCTTGTACGGGGCGTATGGAAAGGGGAACGGAAGCGTTCGGCAGGCATCCTTGCACGAAAGCCCCGGGAATAGAACCCGCCATATGCGGGGCGCGGCTCGTGCGCGCACACGGGATATAAGGCCCGAGGCGAGCGGGTGGCAAGGTACTGATGTCGTCCCGGCGAAGGCCGGGACGACGATGTGGAGCCGGCAACGGCTACACCGCCATCTTGCGATGCCGCACCGGCGCGCCGACGGACAGCCCCTCCGCCGCATCGATGATGGCGTTGGCGTCGATGCCGTGGTGGCGGTAGAGGTCGCCAATGGTGCCGGTCTGGCCGAAATGGCTGACGCCGAGCGCCTCGACGCGGTGGCCGCGCACGCTGCCGAGCCAGCCGAGTGCGGCAGGATGGCCGTCGAGAACAGTCACAATGCCGCAGTCCCGGCCGAGCGGCGCCAGCAACTGCTCGATATGACTCAAATGCTGCACAGCGCGACGGTCACGGCGCAAATTCCGTGCGGCGGACCAACCGGCATAGAGCCGGTCGGCCGAGGTCACGGCCAGCAAGCCGACATCGCGGTGGCTCTCGCCAATCAGGCCGACCGCCTCGATCGCCTCCGGCGCCACCGTGCCGGCATAGGCCACCACGAGGTCGCAGTTCGGGCCCGGCTTGCGCAGCCAGTAGGCGCCCTCGGTGATGTCGCGCTCAAGGTCGGGCGTCATGATCCGCTGCGGCTGTTCCAGCGTGCGGGTGGAAAGCCGCAAATAGACCGAGCCGCCCTCGGCGCCCTCGCGCTGCATGTGGGCGAAGCCCCATCCCATGATCACGGCAAGTTCATCGACGAAGGCCGGCTCGAACGAGGCGAGCCCGTCCTGCCCGATCCCGATCAGCGGCGTCTTGATCGACTGATGCGCGCCGCCCTCCGGCGCCAGCGTGATGCCCGACGGCGTCGCCGCGACCATGAAGCGCGCATCCTGGTAGCAGGCATAATTGAGCGCATCGAGCCCGCGCTCGATGAAGGGATCGTAGAGCGTGCCGACCGGCAACAACCGCTCGCCATTGATCTGGTGCGACAGGCCGAGCGCCGAGAGCAGGATGAACAGGTTCATCTCGGCGATGCCGAGCTCGAAATGCTGTCCCTTCGGCGAGTATTCCCAGGTGTAGGCGGACGGGATCTTCTCCTGCCGGAACAGGTCGTGGTTCTCCGCCTTGGCGAATAGCCCGCGCCGGTTGACCCAGGCGCCGAGATTGGTCGACACGGTGACGTCGGGCGATGCGGTCACGATGCGCGAGGCGAGAGCGCTGTCGCCGCGTGCGAGCTCGTGGAGCACGATGCCAAAGCCCTGCTGCGTCGACATCTGCGCCGACGCCTTGAACGCGAGCCGCTCCGGCACGTCGATGACGGGCGCCGACAATCTGCGGCGTCCTTCGCGGTTGAACGGCGCGTCCGCGAGGAACGCCTCGAGATCAGCGGTATCCTGCGTCAGCCCCTCGAACCGGTCCCATTCATGGCCGGGCCGTATGTTCTGGCTGGTGCGCCACTTCTCCATCTGCGCAACCGTCATCAGGCCGGCATGGTTGTCCTTGTGGCCCTGGAACGGCAGGCCGACGCCCTTGATGGTGTAGGCGATGAAGCAGACCGGGCGATCGTGATCAACAGCCTCGAACGCCTCGATCATGCTCGCCATGTCGTGGCCGCCGAGATTGGACATCAGCGCGAGCAGCTCGTCATCGCTGCGGCGGTCGATCAGGGCAGAGACCGGGCCCTGGTCGCCGATGTCGTCCCGCAAATGCTTGCGGAACGCCGCGCCGCCCTGGAAGCACAGCGCCGCGTACATCTGGTTGGGGCAATTGTCGATCCAGCGCCGCAGCGCCTCGCCGCCGGGCTCAGCGAACGCCTCAAGCATCAGCTTGCCGTATTTCACGATCACCACGTCCCAGCCGAAATTGCGGAACATGGTCTCGAACTTCGCCCACAGACCCTCGCGCACCACGGCATCGAGCGACTGCCTGTTGTAGTCGACCACCCACCAGGTGTTGCGCAGGCCGTGCTTCCAGCCTTCCAGCAACGCCTCGAAGATGTTGCCCTCGTCCATCTCGGCATCGCCGACCAGCGCAATCATGCGCCCCTCGGGACGCTCCTTCATCCAGCCGTGCGCCTGGACGTAATCCTGCACCAGCGAGGCGAACAGGGTCTGCGCAACGCCGAGGCCGACCGAGCCGGTGGAGAAATCGACGTCGTCGGCATCCTTGGTGCGCGACGGATAGGATTGCGCGCCCTTGAAGCCGCGGAAGTTTTCCAGCTTGTCGCGGGTCTGGTGGCCGAACAGATACTGGATCGCGTGGAACACCGGACTTGCATGCGGCTTCACCGCGACGCGGTCCTGCGGCCGCAGCACCGAGAAATAGAGAGCCGACATGATGTTGGCGAGCGAAGCCGACGATGCCTGGTGGCCGCCGACCTTCAGGCCGTCGGTGTTCGGCCTGACATGGTTGGCGTGATGGATCGTCCACGACGACAGCCACAGCACCTTGCGGGCCAAAGCGGACAGCAATTCGAGGCGTGCAGGCTCGATTCCCATGGCGATGCTCCGGAGAAATATCGTCAGATGTTACTGCCGGCGCCGCATCCATAAATCTCAAATCCTCGCGACAACACAGGGAAAATTGGGATAACTTCCCACGAAGTACTCCCAATCGACGAGTTCATCCCAATGCCTGCCCTCGACGCCATCGACCGCAAGATCCTGAGTCTGCTCCAGACCGACAGCCGCATGACCATGCAGCAACTCGCCGACAAGGTCGGGCTGTCGGTCTCGCCGTGCCACCGCCGGGTCAAGCTCTTGGAGGAGCGCGGCGTGATCACGCGTTACGTCGCGACCGTGGACCAGAAATCGCTCGGGCTTCACGTCTCTGTCTTCATCTCGATCAAGCTCGCACGGCAGAAAGAGGAAGATTTGAACCGCTTCGCCCGCGCGATCTCGAAATGGGACGAGGTGCTGGAGTGCTATTTGATGACGGGAAATCGCGACTACCTCCTGCGCGTCGTCGCCGCCGACCTCTCCTCCTACGAGGCGTTCCTGAAGAACAAGCTGACGCGGCTCGACGGCATTGCCTCGATCGAGTCGAGCTTTGCGCTGAGCCAGGTGAAGTACTCGATTGCGCTGCCGGTGTAGTCGTCGCCTCAGTGGCGCCAAAACCTCGATGTCGTCCCGGCGAACGCCGGGAGCCATAACCACAGGATTGCATTGTTGAGACAGGACGTGGCTCCAGCGCGCAAACCGGCTGCGAGCGGTGGTTATGGATCCCGGGTCAAGCCCGGGACGACATCGAATTTGAGGCGCAGTTCTCTCCACGTCATTGCGAGCGAAGCGAAGCAATCCATGCGTCAGCATATGCCGGACGATGGATTGCTTCGTCGCTTCTCCTCGCAATGGCGAAGGATATAGGTTCGCATTCTCGCGACATGATTTGTCCGAGCTTTGCATCTCGTTCCGCCCTCGCATCGAACAGAGGGCGCAGGGAAAGCCGGGTGCCGATTGCTGGGTCCGGTGCAACAAAAAGCACCGGGGTAGGACCACAGGTGAAACCCGAAACACTCCGGCTTTCCCTGCGCGATGGGTTACGGCTTATCTCGTGCTCTCCCCGGCGAGACCGGGCTTGTTTGTCACCGTCTTCGCAAAGGCGCGTCGCGCCTTGCGAGGAGAGACCTGCCACTGGGGCGTCAGGACCACACGACTTCGCCGTCCGCTTCTCGCGTGCTCGTCAGGCACGCAATCAGCGTCCACCGCATCCCACACCACGTTCGTGACGATCGCGAGCCGCCCCTCGTGTCGGGTGAGACGGACGGAGTCTTAGTGCTGATTTGGGCTCCGCGTCAATAGAAATTCTGAAAATCAGAATGAAATATGAACTGCACGCCGCAGCACCACCCGCTCTGGACGGAAGCGGAAATATTTCGCGAGGACATTTATCACGACGGGCAAATCAGTGATCCGCGTTGCGGTCAGCCATGACACGCGAGGATCGGCGATACAGCTCCACGCTGAAGGCGCCACAAGACGGCACGCATTGTGGTCCGGGCAGTCTGCGCGGATCGGCGAAACACCTCGCTAAGGACGCTCACCAAAACGGCGAACTCACTAAAATTGCCCAGATTGTCTTGACGCGATCTTACCACCCAGAGCAGCAAGGTCGCCCCGCTTCGGCCACAGGGCGGTTCCCGTGCTTCAGCGTAGCGGCATCATCACAACATTCATTCTGTTTTGTTGGACGGCTGGTTCGGGCCATGCTTTTGCCGACGACCAATGTTCGGTAACTGTCTTTGAGACCAATGCCGGCGAGGCCGCGAAGAACTGCACCGCGGTCCTGGACGGCGGCCGGCTCACGAAGGCCGCCCATGCAGAAGCCCTGAAGATACGTGTTCGCGCGCTGCACAGGATGGGGCGCCTTGACGAGGCGATCAAGGACTATGAGAAAGCGCTCAGTATCGCGCCCGATGATCCAGAGCTGCACTTGCGCCGTGGCTGGACGGCATACGACCAGCGAGACTTCGACACGGTTTTCGCTCAAGCCCACGGCGCGCTGAAGCTCAAACCCGGATATGCGGACGTGTACGGCTTGATCGGAGCCGCGCTCAGTCTGGGCGGACCGGAGAAGTTCGCGCAGGCCAAGGTGGCCTATGACGAAGCAATACGGCTGCAACCGCTCGAACCGCTGCATCGATTCAATCGCCTCTGGCTCCTCAAGCGCAACGATTTCCATCAGGAAGCTATTCAGGAGGCCGACGCCATCCTCGCCTTGCCGGAACCCCTGATCACCAGGCCGTCCGCCGTCACGAGCTATTTGCGGTCCACGACATACCGGATCGCCGTTGCAATGGAGCGTGCGCTCCTGCTCAGAACGGTCGGACGAATCGACGAAGCCCGTCAGGCCTACGATCGAGCGATCGAACTTGATCCCGACGCGCAGACGTTCGCCTGGCGCGCGGAATTCAGGCTCACGCAAGCTGCATACATTCCGGGAGCTCCGCCGCCGTCGCTGGACGCCGTTCAGGACGACCTCACCAAGGCGCTGGCGCTGGCCCCCGACTACTGGTTCAGCCTGAACCAGCAGGCACACGTCCATTTCATCGGGCATCAATACGAATTGGCCGCCGAGGAATATGCCCGGGCCCTCAAGGGATATCCCATCAACGGGACCATGCGATGGAAGTATGCAATCACCTTGCGAAAGCTCGGACGAGGTGAGGAAGCCGCCGCCGAGGCGATCACGTCGTTCAACGTCGACCCGGGCTTCATGGAGGAGAAGCTCGGCGTGCTGCAAAAACGCGGGTACCTCGCCGCCATCCCGCCCGATACCGATCCGCGACCCGCGCTGATGGACGCGGTGCGGGCCTGCATGCTGGATGAGGATTGCGGATGATGCGTCGCCTCGCGGGTATCGGATGTATCGCAATGATCCTGGTGGCCGCGCCGTCCGCGCTGGCGCTCGAGGCGCCGCAGCCCGGGGCCGGCGTCATCGCCGTGCGCACCACGCCGTGCATGCTTGCGACACAAAGCGGAAAACAGCCCTGTCCGTTGCCGGCGCTGGCCGAGGGAGCGGATTCGACGCAACAGGCGGCCGCGAGGACGGCCCGCGCGACGTTCTACATCGACGTCGGAGACCTCAAGAACGCGCTAGCGGAAGCCGACGAAGCGCTGAAGCTCGATCCGAACAATGTGGATACCCGCCACCTCGTGGCGCGCCTGGCGCTATCGACCGGGGACTTCAAGCGCGCCGAGCCCGAGATCAAGACCGCCCTGCAGCAGCGACCTGACGACGCCAACCTGCAAGCGACCAATGCGGCGCGCCTGCTGGACACAAGGTACGACGAGGCGCTGCGTCTGTTCGATCAGGTTCTGTCGGCGCACCCGGATCACAGGTTCTCGCGGGAGTCGCGGGCCAGACTGCGACTGGCGCTCGGTCTGCCCGACGAGGCCGTAGCCGATCTGGATGTCCTCCTCGCCGGTGATCGGCGCGAGACCAGCCTGCTCTCGCTTCGCGCGAAGGCGCACATTGCGGCTGGCCATCCCAAAGAGGCCGTGGCCGACCTCACCGAGGCCTTGAACGACGATCCAGACAGCTTTCATCTTCTGACCACCCGCGCCGCAGCCAACGAGATCCTCGGCGACGACAGCGCGGCGCTGGCCGACTACGACGCCCTTCTCGGCCCGATCGGTGGCAAACCGAACTACGCCATCAGCGGGGACAAGCTCGCCAAATATCAAATGCAGCGCGCCCTGGTTTCGGTCCGGCTGAAACGGTTCGCCGAAGCTGCCGCGGATGCCGTCAATGCCTTGAGCGTGGGTGGCCGTCGCACTCTCCTGAAGGCGCAGGTCTTTCTTCGCCAGAACGGATTCCCTGAGACCCCGTTGGATGGCCAGCCTTCTGAGGAACTCAGGAAGGCGATGCAAGCCTGCATGGGCTTGAACTCCCGTTTCGAGAAAGTCAGCGATTCACTTTGATGAGGAGTACCGACGTGGTCAGAAGCACAACACGGCTTGCACGTTCGTGGTCGGCTGGATTGATTCTGCTTGGCCTGACACTCAGCGGCTCTTCATTTGCTCAGAGCACGGGCGTTGAGCCACCAAGAATGTCAAGCTGGTGCGCGTCCGCACCAGCGGGGACGAACAAATCGAACGCGACGCGCGACGAATGTTCGGCCGCACACTCACGATTGAGAATTACTTACACACCGTGGTGCACAAGGTATTCCTCCCAGTGCGTCAGCAGGCCCGGCGCCGCGCCGCTCTACGCGAGCGCATTGCTGGATTAGGCGCCCGAACAGGCGCCCCGGCCGCCTTCTCTGTCTAGGACGGTTGGTGTCGCGGCAGCCGTCGCGCCGGCAGTGATGAAACGACGGCGATCAGGCTTCGCCAACATGATTCCCTCCCTGGATTTTGCGCGAGGGTATCGCATCGTCCGCATCCCAAAGACGGGACAGGTTGGCGCAGCGGCAGGAACCGGTTTCACAGGAACACACGCTCGCGACGCACGTTCATTCCTTGGCTTATCCGCCCTGTCCGGAAGCGCGAGCGGGGCTCGTTGCAACATGACGCAAAGGCATACGAGGTGCGTCTATGTCAGCTTGGTCCTCGTCCTTGTGACGAGCACCGCCTACGCGGCCGACATCAATCCGGCGACGATCAACGCCGCGGAGCCATCACGGAAAACGCTGTCGAACGACAAACCGACGCCCGCAGGGGTCCGGTTGCAGGTGCTGCTGGACCGCGCCCGCTTCTCGCCGGGCGAGATCGACGGCAGGTTCGGCGAGAACGCTAAGAAGGCGTTGCGCGCCTACGCCGAGGCGCAGCAACTGCCTGTTACGGACGAGGTGACCGACGATGTCTGGAAGCGGTTGCAAGCCGACGACCGGCCGGTGGTCGCCAACTACACCATCGCGGAAAAGGACGTCGCAGGGCCGTTCCTGCGCAAGCTTCCCGCCAGAATGGAAGAGATGAAGGATATTCCGAAGCTGAGCTACACCAGCTCGCGCGAGGGCCTGGCCGAGAAGTTTCACATGAGCGAGCAGCTGCTGTCGGCGCTCAATCCGGGACAGCGCTTCGACCGTGCCGGAGATGTCATCGCCGTGATCGACACCGGCGCCGGACAGGCGAAGACGTCAGAGAAAGCGGACCGGGTCGAAGTCGACAAGCGGCGGCAAACCGTCAGACTGTTCGACAAGACCAGCACGCCGATCGGCTTCTATCCCGCAACCGTCGGCAGCGAGGAGAAGCCTTCTCCGACAGGGACGCTGAAGGTGACGGAGATCAACCGCAATCCGACCTATCGCTACGATCCAAAATATCATTTCAAAGGCGTCCATTCGCGCAGGCCGTTCACGATCAGGCCCGGACCGAACAATCCGGTCGGCACGGTCTGGATCAATCTGTCCGCGGAGGGCTACGGCATCCACGGCACACCTTCGCCTGGGAAGGTGTCCAAGACCCAATCGCACGGTTGCGTTCGTCTCACCAACTGGGATGCCGAACGCGTCGCCGAGCGGGTGTCCAAAGGCACTCCGGTCATATTCCTCGCCGACTGATGCCGACCGCGCCGTTCACCGCGCGGCAGCCGCCTTCGCCAGCCGTGCGACAATCCAGTCCCTGAACGCGGCCAGCGCCGGCTCGTCGGCGAGCCGCGCCTCGTATTGCAGCACGAAGTGGCGGCGGGTCTGGCGGACCTTGCGATGCGCGATGACGATCTTGCGGCGCGCGAGGTCCGGCGCCAGCAGCGCCTCGATCGCGATGGCCGCGCCCATGCCGGCGGCCGCGGCTTCGATCGCGAGGCCGACGCTCTCAAAGCTGCTGCCGGTCTGCGCCGGCACATGACTGAGGCCGGCGTGATCGAGCCAGCGGCGCCAATCGTCCGGGCGCGGGCGCGCATGCAGCAGCGGAACGGCGGCGAAATCGAGCGGCCCGCGCTTCAGCCAGCGCGGTGCGCAGACCGGAACGGTGGCGATCGGCAGCAGCGGATGCGTCACCAGCCCGGGACGCGGCGCGGCGTCGGAGACGGCGATCACCGCATCGTAGCGGCCGGGCAAGAGATCGAGCGGATTGGGGCTGGTGTGCAGGTCGATCGCGAGATCGGGATGCGCCGATCGGAGATCATGCCAGATCGGCAGCAACAGGCGCGACGCCACGAAGCCGTAGACGCCGATCGACAGCCGGCGCAGCCGCGCCAGCTTCACGCCTCTTGCGCCGTCGGCAATGCGGTCGAGCCCCTCGCGCGTCGCCTGCGCCAGCGCCTCGCCGGCGCTGGTCAGGACGAGGCCGCCCGCCTGGCGCAGGAACAGCGCCTTCTCAAGATGTTCCTCCAGCGCGCGGATGTGCCGGCTCACCGCGCCCGGCGTGACACCGAGCTCTTCGGCGGCACGGGTCATCGAGAGGTGACGCGCGACGGCTTCGAAGGCGCGAACGGCATGGAGCGGAGGAAGACGACGCCAGGACATCTATTGAGTATGACTCAATCGGCGCGCAGATAAATCGTTTGCCGTGAGCTCGACGCAACCCTATCCACCTCCTGGTTCGCGGCCGCTGCGGTGGCGACGAACGTCCGCCGCTCCCGAGGTCTGCCATGGATATTGCCCGCCAGCGCGAACTTGCGCGTCTGCTCGCCACGCTCCGCCGCGACGGCCGGCAGCAAAGCGGGCTCGATCCGGGGCTGGTGCGGCCGGACAAGGACACCGCCTATCGCGTCGCGCGGATGGTCGAGGACGAATTGAGCCGCCCGGTCGCGGGCTGGAAGATCGCGGCGATGAAGGCCGGATTGCAGGCGCAATTGCGCACCGACTCCCCGATCTACGGCCGCGTCTTCGCGCCACAGATCCGCGAGGCGCCGGCCAGCGTCGCGCACGCACAACAATGCAGCCCAATCCCTGAGGTCGAATACCAGGCGCGGCTCGGCGCGGACCTGCCGCCGCGCGACAGGCCGTACACCGTCGACGAGGTGACCGAGGCGGTGGCCTCGCTGCATCCGGGCATCGAGCTTGCCGAATGCCGCTTCGTGCACGATGCGGCGTTTCCGCCCCTGAACGCGATCCTCGCCGACGGCGCAGGCGCCGGCAGCATCGTCTACGGGCCTGCGATTGCGGACTGGCGAACGCGCGACGTCGCCGGACAGGAGGTGACGCTGAGCTGCAACGGCGCCTTGCGGCGCAAGGGCACCGCGGCCGAGGCGCTCGACCATCCGCTGGTGCCGCTCACCTGGCTCGCCAATGAATTGTCACGCACCGGCATCGGGCTGAAGGCCGGGCAGCTGATCTCGACGGGCACGCTGACCGGCATGCTGCGCCCGAAGCCGGGCGAGACGTATGTCGCGGATTTCGGGCCGTTCGGCAGCGTGACGGCGAGCTACGTGTGATGAAGATGTGTAGGGTGGGCAAAGCGAAGCGTGCCCACCATCTAACATTCTGCTCGCGATGGTGGGCACGCGGAGCCTGTCATCGGGCGCGCGTTCGCGCGACCCGTTGGCTTTGCCCACCCTACCGCTTCACTATGACGACGCGATGCCTCAAAGCACCTTCCGCTGCGCAAGGCTCTTCATCAGCGCGCTCACGCCGAACGTCCAGGGCTCGCATTCGTCGCTACCCCGCATGCGGTTGACGAGCTTGCCGAGCTGGGGTGCAGCGATGGTGACGATGTCGTCGCGCTTGTGGGTGAAGCCCTCGCCCTTCGCGTCGCGGTCCTTGACCGGCGCGAACATCGTGCCGAGGAACAGCGCAAATCCATCAGGGTATTGATGCACCGGACCGATGGTCTGGGCGACGAGGTCGGTCGGGTCGCGGCTGATCTTGCTGATCGAGGAATGGCCCTCGAGCACGAAGCCGTCCGCCCCCGTCACGGTCAGGCCGACATCCATTGTCCTGACGTCGTCGAGCGAGAAGGTCTGGTCGAACAGGCGGAGCAGCGGGCCGATCGCGCAGGAGGCGTTGTTGTCCTTGGCTTTCGACAGCAACAGCGCCGAGCGGCCCTCGAAGTCGCGCAGGTTGACGTCGTTGCCGAGCGCGGCACCGACGATTTGGCCTGTGCTTGACACCACGAGCACGACCTCCGGCTCCGGATTGTTCCAGGTCGATTTCGGATGCAGGCCGGCGTCCATGCCAGTGCCGACCGACGATAATGTCGGCGCCTTGGTGAAGACCTCGGCATCGGGGCCGATGCCGACCTCGAGATACTGGCTCCAGGCGTTCTGCTCGATCAGCACCTGCTTCAGCCTCGCTGCCTCCGCCGAGCCCGGCTTCAACTTCGAGAGATCGTCGCCGACGAGGCGCACCACCTCCTTGCGGATCGCCTCCGCCGACGACGGATTGCCGCGCGCCCGCTCCTCGATGACGCGCTCCAGCATCGAGATCGCGAAGGTGACGCCGGCGGCCTTCAAGACCTGCAGGTCGACCGGTGCGAGCAGATACGGCCTTGTGCTGTCGCGGCCGTCCGGCGGCGTATTGGCCAGGATGGCATCGAGATCGCCGATCCGCTCGCCCTTGGTCGCGCGCAATGCCGCCGCCGGATCCCGCTCCTCGCACAGCGCGCTCACGGTGGGGAAACGCGCGGTGACGTCGAACACGCCGTCATCGCGCACCGCAACCACGGCCGGACCGCCGGCCTGTGGCAGCCAGACCCGCCCGACCAGCGTGCCGGCGGTCGCGTCTTCCGGCAGGACGTCTCTCGGCGTGAGCGAAATCATCGGCATCTCCCTTTGCTCTTGTTGGCGCTTGTTAGCACAGTCCCGGCGGCAGTGTGAAACGGTCGCGCACGCGATGACAGTCCAACACTTTAACGGTTCAACACTTGGGCAATTGTGCATTCACCTCGCCTACTAATGGCGCAGGCGATCACTATTGCTGCCATCGGATACCGACGCTAGGCTCCGTCCGATTTGGTGCAGGGAGGCCCTCGTGACTCAATCCGACGACGTGAAGATTTCAGAAGACCGCCGCGACGCGCTGCGCTATGCGCTCGGCATCGGCAGCGGCGCCGCGCTGGCCGCCACGCTGACAACGCCGGCATCTGCCCAGGCGCAGGCCGCCGACAACACCCTCGACCGTGTCAGGGCCAACAAGGTGCTGCGCATCGCCGTGCTGCCGGGCGAGTTGCCCTATTTCAACAAGGACCTCGCCACCGGCACCTGGTCCGGCTTCTCGATCGAGATGGCCAACGATTTGGCAAAACTGCTCGACGTCAAGCTGGAATATGTCGAGTCGACCTACGGCAATTCGATCCTCGATTTGCAGGCCAACAAGATCGACCTCGGCTTTGCGCTCAACCCGACCCCGCAGCGGGCGCTGGTGGTCGACTTCACCAGCCTGGTGTTCCCGCATCCGTTCGGCGCGATGCTGAAGAAGGGCCTGGAGGCGAAGACCTGGGCTGACATCAACAAGCCCGAGGTGAAGATCGCGGTCGACGTCGGCTCTGCCAACGAGGCGGTCGCCCGCCGCTTTGCGCCGAACGCCACCATCAAGTCGCTGAAGTCACGCGACGAGGTGATGCTGGAGATGTCGTCAGGCCGCGTCGATTGCGTGGTCAACGCGCTGGTGCTGGGGCTCACCGCGATTGCCAAGAACCCGAACCTCGGCACCTACAAGATCCTGCAATCGCCGTCGGTGACGATCGCCAGCGGCACCGCGGTGCGGCGCGAGCCGGACAAGCGCTGGCGCGACTTCCTGTCGGTGTGGATCGACTACAACCGCGGCGTCGGCCAGATGCGCGAATGGTTCGTCAAGGGCCTCGCGCTCGCGGGCGTCAAGGCCGAGGACGTGCCGGTGGAGTTGAATATCTGACGTGAGAGCGCGCCGCGTCGGAATTATGCCCCCTCTCCCGCTTGCGGGGGAGGGCCGGGGTGGGGGTGCCGCCGCGAGTCAGAATCTTCGAGTGGAGAGAGCCCCCACCCGCATCGCATCTTCGATGCGTTGCGACCTCCCCCGCAAGCGGGAGAGGTAAGAAAGCTCACACCTTGTCGTAGGTCAGGCCGCGCTCGAGGCGGCGTGCCGCCAGCGTCGAGGGGAACAGGATCGCGAAATAGATCAGCGCCACGATGGTGTAGACCTCGAGCGGCCGGTAGGTGTCGGCGTTGATCAGGGTCGCGTTGTAGACGAGATCCGGCACCGCGATGATCGACACCAGCGAGGTGTTTTTCAGTTGCGTCACCGACTGGTTGACGTAGGGCGCCATCATCGGCTTCATCGCCTGCGGCAGGATGACGAGCCGCATCAGGCGCCAGCCGCGGAAGCCGAGCGCCTTGGCGGCGTCCCACTGCCCGATCGGCACGCTCTCGATGCTGCCGCGCACGATCTCGGCATAGAACGCGCCGCCATAGAGCGAGAGCACGCTGACGGCCGCGACATGCGCCGGGATGTTGACGCCGATCACGACCGGAAAGGCGTAGTAAAACCAGATGATCTGCACCAGCAGCGGCGTGCAGCGGAACGCTTCGATATAGGCGACCAGCAGCCAGTCGATCACCGGAATGCGCTTCAGGCGCAGCATGCCGACGATCAGGCCGATCAAGGTCCCCAGGATGATGGTGCCGATCGTGTAGGCAATGGTCCAGCCGAGCCCGAGCCAGAACAGATGGCTGTACTTGCCGAGGATCGCGAAGTCCCAAACGTAATTCATCCTGCCCCTCGGTTACCGGAAATTGCCGCGCCGCCCGCCACGACGTCCCAGCATCGCAGGCGAGCGGGAGCGAGTCACGCGATATAGCGGCTTGGGGAAAACGCTGATGTATCGAACGGCGGCGCCTCGCCGCCGATCATGGCCGCGATCGCGGCGCCCGTGCCGGGGCCGGTGGTGAAGCCGATATGCTGGTTGCCGAAGGCGAGCCAGAGGCCGCGATGGCGCGGCGCCGGCCCGATCATCGGCAGGCTGTCGGGCAGCGTCGGCCGCGAGCCGCGCCAGCGCTCGCCGACCGCCTCGCCAAACTCGACTACGCTGCGCGCCATCGGCACCACAGCCTCGAGCTGGGCGTAGTTCGATGGCGCATCGCGCGCGGTCAATTCGACGCCGCTGGTCACGCGAATGCCCTGCTCCATCGGCGTCATCAGGAAACCGCCCTCCGCATCATGGATCGGGCGGAGCAATTTGCGTGCCGGGTTCGGCACGAAATGCTGGTGGTAGCCGCGCTCGGTTGCGAGCGGCACGCGATAGCCGAGCGGCCGCAGCAGTTCCGCCGACCACGGCCCGAGCGCGACCACGACGTGGCGCGCATTGATCTCGCCGTCGGCGAGCTCAACGCGCCAACTATCGTCCAGCGCTGCGACCTGCTTGATCTCGGACTGCCTGACGGCGCCGCCGTTCGCGGCGAGCATCTTCGCGTAGGCCTTGACCACGGCGCCGGGGGAATCGACCGATGCGGTCTGGCTGTGCAACAGGCCGACGCTGTAGGCCGGGATGATGTTGGGCTCGAGCGCGGAAATGCCCTGACGGTCGAGCACCTCGCTCCTGATGCCGAACTCGGCGAGCGCCGCCTGCTCGGCCTTCGCGGCGGCAAGCCCATCACCGCGCCAGGCCTTCAGCCAGCCGGTTTCACGGATGCGGTGGCCGGCCTCGGCCTGCACGATCCAGTCGCGGTGCAGCTTCATCGACGTCCCGATCAGGCCGGCCAATGCCGCGGCGCGCGGCCGGGTCTGCGACGGCGTCGCGGCTGCAAGGAAGCGGATCACCCAGGAGGCATTGGCGATCGCCCACGGAATGTTCCAGCGCAGCGCCGGATGCGTGTTGGTGAGATATTTCGGCAGGTTCTTCCAGAGCGCGGGCGTGTTGAGCGGCAGGATCGAGCCAGACGAGATGATGCCAGCATTGCCATAGGAAGTTTCGCTGCCGGGCTCGCGCCGGTCGACCACGATGACCGACAGGCCGCGCTGCCGCGCTGCGATCGCGGTCGACACGCCGACCATGCCGGCGCCGAGCACGACGACATCGGCCTGTTGTCCTGGCGCTGATACGGTCATGCGATCACATCAAGGTCAGGCCGCCATCGACCGGCAGCATCGCGCCGGTGATATGACCGGCTTCGGGCGACAGCAGAAAGGCGATCACGGCGGCGACCTCGCCGGACTCGGCGAGGCGCTGCATCGGATTGGTTTTTGCAACCCGCTCCCAGGTTTGCGTATCAAGCGCGCCGAACAGGCCGGGATCCTTGCGCGTGTAGCCGGGCACCACGGCATTCGCGGTTGAGCACGACGCGGCAAGCTCGATCGCGAGCGACTTGACCAGCACTTCGAGCGCGGCTTTCGCCGCGGCCGAGCCCGGATAGGTGGCGCCGGGCACGAAGCGATGCGGACCGAAGCTCGAGACTGCAACGACGCGCGCGAGCGCGTTACGCGTGAGATCCGGCAGCGCGGCCGCCGCCATCTCGTGGAAGGCCGCCGCCATCACAGCGAAAGCGCGCTCCAGGCCCTCGCGCGGCAGGCTGGCAAAATCGCGCCGGTCGGCAAAGCCCGCGGCGTGCACGATGGCATCGACCGGTCCGAACGCGGCGCGCGCTGCGCTGACAAGATCGGCGCCGGTGCCGGCCTTCGCCAGATCGCCGGTCCGCCATTCGACGCGGGCACCGGCGCCCCGGCACGCCTCGGCGACCGCCGTCAGCCGTTCGAGCCCGGCCGCGTCCGCGCCCTGCCCGTGCAGCATCAGGCATTGATCGGGGCCGGCCAGCCGGCGCGCAACCGCTGCGCCAATGCCGGAGCCGCCTCCGGTGATGATGGAAACTCGCATAAACCTGAGTGACGTCTGTGCTCTCGATGACGGTGAACTATAGGTTCACGCCTGCGAATTGCAAACCGGCGTGGACGCAGAGCTGAGCTCAACTCACCGCCAGGGCTCGATGAGGATCTTGGTGTGCGCCTCGGGATTGGCGAGGTCGGTAAACGCCTGCGCGACGCCCTCGATGCCGATACGGCCGGTGATCAGCGACGCCGCATCGACCTGCCCTTCCGCAATCAGCCGCAGCGACCAGGCGAACTCCTCCGGCGTGTAGCCGAGGACATATTGCACGTTGAGCTCCTTCATGATGCCGAGCATCGGCTCGGAGCGGTCGGTCTCCATGCAGACGCCGACCACCACGATGCGCGCATCGCGCGGCGCGCCCTCGAACACCTGCTGCAACAAGCCGGGCACGCCGACGCATTCGAAGATCAGCGCGGGCTTCAGCGCCGGCAGATGGGCCTGGAACGGCGGCCGCGCGGCCTTTTCCGCATCCGACATCTGCGCGTGCTCGGCCCAGCTCGCGTAAGGCTGCGTCTTCGCGGGATCGACGACGATGTCGGCGCCCATCTTCTCCGCGAGCCGGCGCCGCGTCGGCGAGTAGTCGGCGGCGACGATCGGATGCAGGCCCTTGATCTTCAGCGCAGCGATGACAGCGAGCCCGACCGGGCCGCAGCCGATCACCAGCGGCACCTCGCCGCCCCTGATATCGGCCTTCGCCACCGCGTGCACACCGACCGCGAGCGGCTCGGTCAGCGCCGCATGCTCGGCCGCAAGGCCGTTCGGCACCTCCAGAAGCAGGGGCTCGCTGAGCAGCATGCGCTCGGCATAGGCGCCGGGATTGTCGTTGGAATAGCCGATGCCCTGCGGCCCCGTCGGCGTCACCAGCGCCGGCAGCGAGCACACCCTAGTGCCGGGCTTCAGCTTGCGGGCGCTGTCAGGACCATAGTCGAGGATCTCGCAGCAGAACTCGTGGCCGAACACGACGTCGCGCGACAGATCCATCGGCTTGCGGCCGGGAAAGAATTTCGACATTTCCACCATGCGGTGGGCGTGCTTGCGCGCATGGAGGTCGGATCCGCAGATGCCGCAGGCGAGCGACTTGACCAGCACCTGGCCGGCGCCCGGCTTGGGTTCCGGCATGGTGTCGACGACGATCTCGCCGTTCCTGAAGATGGCTGCGCGCATGGTTCCTCCTGACTGGGTTTTGCCCAGTCATAGCACAGGGGATCACCACGAATAGCGCATAACACCCTTGCCGGCGTAGGATTGCGTTACGCCGGAGAATTCGCCTTCGAACGTCGCGGCGGCCGACCAGCCGTTGCGCCACTTCATCTCGGCGGAGGCCGTGGTCAGCGCGGAATCGCGCGCCTGCGCCGCGCCGTTCACGACAAAGGCGGTGCCCGGCAGCGCCTGGAACACCGCGCCGATGTTGCGGTCCGGATTGAAATCATGCGCCCAGGCGACCCGGCCGCGCAACGTCAACAGGCCAGAGTCGAGCGCAAACGACCTGTCGGTGCGCAGGCCGAGCTCGCTGCGGGTATCGGTGACGCTCTTGGCGGTGTAGTTGAGCGCGAAGGCGCCGCCGCCGGAGACGACGGCTTCGGCGTAGTTCGGCAGGTTGAAGGTCGCAAACTGCCCCGCGACGTAGGGCGTCACGCCCATCAACGGCGTCGCATAGCGATAGCCGCTCTCGAGCCGGCCCGACCATGTGTTGGCGTTGAACTCGGCGCGCAGATGATCGATACCGGCCGCTGTGACGATGCGGTCGGTCGTGACATCCTGCCAGCCATAGGCGAGCGCCGCGCTGATATAGGCGGGACCGATATTGTGGCGCACGAACGCGCCGGCCTGGAACAGGTCGGAGCGTCCCCAGCCGAGCCCGTTGACGCTGAAGTTCGTGCCGCCGCCGGCGAGCGCGAAGCCTGTGATCGTGTTCGGCGAGACGCGATAGTCGACGCCGACGGCGGTGCCGTAGACGCTGCTGGTCGTGTTGTTCGATCCGATCACCGCGTTGCCGCTGGTGGTCTGCGAGCCGCCATAGCCCGCCGCCCAGACGCTCCAGCGCTGGTCGAAATCGAGCTGCGGTGCCGGCGCCTTGCGATAAATGCTGGCGAAGGCGTCGCGCGCATCGGTCTTGCGCGCCGCATCGACGAGCGAAGCGCTCTCTTCCGCGAACGGCACAGCACTCGCACCACCACCGAGGCCGCCATCGCGGCCGGCGACGAACGGGTCGGTCAACAGCCCGAGGAACAGGCCCATCGCATTGAACGTCGCCTGCTGCGAACCGGTCGCGCCCTCGCCCGAGGCCTGCGTCAGCCCGGTCGGCGTCAGGCCGGCAAACACGGCGCTGATGCCGCCATTGGCGTTGAAGAAGTTCTGCAGCGTGGTCGCGACGTTCTGCTGTTTGACGTTGAGGTTCGACTTCGCGCCGTAATCGAGCGTGAAGTTCAGATAGGCGTGCGTTGCGTCGTAGCTGAGGCTGGCAACCAGGCCTGACGGCAGGCCGAGCGGGTCGACGCCGCTGAACGTTCCGCTGACGCCGCGAGCTGCAGTCAGGATGCTGTACTGCTTCGTCACGTTGCTACCCGGCAGGAAGGCCGCGCCAACCAAGCCGTTGAGCGAGGCAGTGCCGGTCACGTTGGCGAAAGTCGAGGTGGTTGAGTCGAGCTGCACCAGATAGAGCGCGCCCGATTGGAAAGCGAGATTGCCCCCCGCAACTCCTATGATAACGGCGCCTTCACGAAGGATGATGGGCTGATACCGCCGGCGACGGTTGTGAAGCTCCCCGGCGTGCCGTTGCCGGGCATGAAAATGCCGCCGCTCGCGATCGTGGTGTTGCCGACGGTGCCGACGCCGGTGAGCAAGCCACCCGCGTTCACGGTGGTGAGCCCAGACGACGCGATCGAACCGTCGACCTGCAGGATACCGCCATTGACCGCGGTGGTGCCGGTATAGGTGTTGGTGCCCGACAGGATCAGCGTGCCGCTGCCGGTCTTCTCCAGATTGCCCGCCCCCAACGGGCCGCAGCCGCACGGGTTGAAGTCGGCGATCACGCCGCTCATCGTTGTCGAGTGATTGTTGCCGCCGACCACGAGTGTGTTGCCACCACCGATGAAGTAGCTGCCGGAACCCGCAATCGAGCCCGCGGTGATGCGGCGATCGCCGTTCGGCCCGACGCTGCCGCCGAAATCGACAAAGCCGGAGCCGTTGGTAATGAACTGCGCGGCGCCGCCGGTCGAGTTGCCGGTAAAGCTGACATTGGCGCCGCTTTCGGTGGTGATCGTGGCGTTGCCGCCCGTCGCATAGGCGTCGAAGATCAGGATGCCGCCGGACCGGTTGATAATCGTCGCGTTGCCCGCGGTCGGCGCTTCCGTCCGGCTGAAACCGGAGGTGCCGAAATAGGTGAGGCTGCTGTTGTCGATCGTCGCATTGCCCGCCGTGCTGTTCATGAAGAAGCCGGTGAAGCCGCCAGCTGAGTTGACGATGATTGCGGAAGCGGCCGACGCGGACTCGAAGAACAGTGTCGATCCACCATTGCTGTGGTTCGTGATGGTGGCGTGACCGGCGTTGGTGTGCGCCAGGAACACCGCACCGCCCCCGCTGAAATTGTCGATCACCGCATTGCCCGCCGTGCTGGCATCCGAGCCGCCGGGCGGACCGAGCGCATCACCAAAGACCACCCTGCCGCCGTTGGTGTTCTTGAAGACGGCATTGCCGGCGGAGCTGGTGTCGCGGAATACCGTGAGGCCGCCGTTGACGTTGACGATGGTCGCGGTCCCCGCCGTGGTGGCGTTGTGGAACATCGTGGTGGCCTGTCCAAGCAAGCCATCGTTGACGATTTTGGTGATCCCCGCCGTGTTGGCGTTAACGATGCCGAACAAGCCTTCGACATCAACGGTGCCGACGAGCGAGGCCGTATGCGTCGCATCGCCCAGTTGCAGCGCCGCGCAGGCGCAGATCGTCGTGCCGCCGGTATAGGTGTTGTTGCCCAGCAGCACCACGGCGCCGCCACCGGCGACAGAGCTGTCCGCCACCGTCAGCTTGCCGTGGCCAATGCCGTCGCTGATATTGCCGGCGATCGTCAGCGTCGTGCCGTTGGCGTCGATCGCGCTGCCGTTGAGGCTGCTGTCGATCTTGAAATTATTCTTGAAGGTCAGATTGCTCAGGCCATCGGCGAGGAACAACGCATTATCGAGCGTGACGGTGCCTGTGCCGACCGAAGAGTTGTTGGTCACCTGCACCGCGGTGCCGGTCACCTTGGTGCCACCGGAATAGGTGTTGACGCCCGACAGCACCGTGAGGCCACCTCCGCCGGTCGTATCCGTCAAGTGCAACACGCCGGTGGCGCCGTTGCCGTTGGAGATCACCCCCGACAGCGTCAAGACCGTGCCGTTGCTGTCGATCGTGCCGCCGCCCGTGTTGACCTTGAAACCGTTGGTGAAGGTCAGGCTGCTCGCGCCGACGGCCTGGAACGTGCCGCGGTCCAGCGTCACCGCACCAAAGCCGACCGACTGGTTGTTGGTGACCCGCAGCGTGGCGCCGCTGACGAGGGTGCCGCCGGCATAGGTGTTGACGCCGGACAGCACCGTGGTGCCGAAGCCGCCGCTGGAATCGGTCACCTGCAGCACGCCGGTCGCGCCGTTGCCGTTGGCAATGATGCCCGACAGCGTCAGCATCACGCCGTTATTGTCGACGGTGCCGCCATTGGTATTGACGTTGAAATTGTTGGTGAAGGTCAGGCCGCCGGCGCCATTGGTCTGGAACGCACCGCCGTCGAGCGTCACCGCGCCCGACCCGACCGAATTGTTGTTGGTGACCTGCACCGTGCCGGCCGCGATCAACGTCCCGCCGGAATAGGTGTTGTTACCGGACAGGATCAGCGTGCTCGCGCCGAGTTGCCCGACCTGGGCGCCGGGAGCCGATTCACCAATGTTGTTGGCGATCGAAATGAACTGGCCCGCATTGGCCAGGTTGAAGACACCCCAGACCCCCGACCCGAAATTGATGTCGGCGCCGCCCACAGAATAGGATTGCGAGTTCGCGGTGAAGGTCCAGGAATAGGGCTTGACCGTGCTGGTCACGCCGATCGACGCCGATCCGGTCGCGTCGAAAATCGCTGCCTGGCCATTCGTCGTCGGCGGCGCGCCGGCGGGCGGATTGGACCAGTTGGATCCAAGGTTGTAGTCCGACGTCGCAGACGTGCTGCCGGAGCCGGCCCAGGTATAGAACTGGGCTTGCGCCGACCCCATCGGCAACAGGCTTGCCGCGACCGCGACGCAGAACGGCAGCGCCGTGACGCCGCGCTGCAGCCGGCCTCGAAACAACAAATGAAAACGCACCTTACCGCCCCAATGACCTCGCGCGCTCTGCGGCGCTAAAGCCTGCAACCTAGCATGCGCGTCCCCCGGTGACCTGGGAATCAGTCGCTAATTCCTTGCTTGAACACGGGAAAACGGAGTCTTTCCGGGCCATCTGTTGTACCCGTGCAACGCTAGCAAAGGCAGACTTCGCAATCTGCGCACGATGTCGCAGGGCACGCGCTCATCGTTAACCCTATGTCCCAGGCGGCGCGGCCGCGCAGCGTGAGCACGCCGCCGTCGGGCGCAAACGATTTGTCGGTACGCAGTCCGAATTCGCTGCGGGCGTCTTCTCAGTCCGTGCACTGGTGCGGATAATCCGCCGCGCCGGCCCTGCAGCTGCAAGGATTCCCGGCGGCTGTGGCGAAAAGGATACGCGCTGTCAGGCGTTCGGCGACGGCTCGCCCGGAACGTTGAGCAATTGCGAGCGGCGCATCCGCTCGCGATGCGCGGTGTAGAGGCCGGAGGCGACGATGAAGGCGGCGCCGAGGATAGTCCAGTGGTCGGGCACCTCGCCGAAGATCAGGAAGCCGAGGATGCTGACCCACAGCAATTGTGTGTAGGAGAACGGCGCAAGCACCGAGGCATCGCCATAGCGGAACGCGAGCACGACGATCCACTGCCCCGCGGTGGAGGCGACGCCGATCAGGATGCCGAACATGATGTCGTGCCAGGTCGGCGTGACCCAGACGAACGGCACCAGCGCGGTGAGGATCGCAACGCCCGCGATCGACGAATAGGCCATGATGGTGAGCGAGCGTTCACCGCCGCTCATCATCCGCGTCATGATCAGCGTGCAGGCCCAGGCCAGCGCCGAGACCAGCGGGAAGAACGCCGCCGGATGGAACGCGCCGGTGCCCGGCCGCAAGATGATCAGCACGCCGACGAGGCCGACCGCGGTCGCGATCCAGCGCCGCAAGCCAACCTTCTCGCCGAGGAAGACGATCGACAGCGCGGTGACGAACAGCGGCGCGACGAAACCGGTGGCCGAGGCCTCCGCGATCGGCAGGAAGCGCAACCCGGAGATGAAGAACAGCGATGAGCCGAGCAGCGTCGCACCGCGCAACAGATGCAGGCCCGGCCGCTTGGTCTGCATCGCGAACAGCGGCGAGCCGGGCATCATGGCCGGCGACATGATCAGCGCGAACACCAGGAAGCGCAGCCAGGTGATTTCGATCGAAGGCAGCGTGGCCGAGAGATATTTCGCGGTGACGTCGGAGGTTCCCAGGAACACCGTCGACAGCAGGATCAGCGCGATGCCCTTGAACGGCCGGTCGGCGCGCGCGGGCGCCTTGCGAGCGGCGGTCTTCTTTTCGGGCAACGGCAAATGTGCGCTGTCCAGCCTAGCGGCTGCGGCGGGGGGCGGCGTCACGGCAATCTCGAGGGCAAAACAAAGCGAATCTGCGAGATTCCACACAACGCCAATTCCGCCGCAAGAACAATGCCCGAAAACGGGACTCCGATATGCATCAGCGCACGCGACGGCCTGCCGCAGGCCGCGCGCGGCCGCGATTGAAACATTTCGTTAAGAACTGTGTGAAGCTAGCGCGCGATGGGTTGAATCATCTGTCCGCAGACTCGTTTCACCTCTCCCGCTTGCGGGGGAGGGAGCGCAGTGTCGTCGCGGTCGCCAATTCGACTTAATCTCATCACCCCTACAGCATCGGCAATCCGCGCGGCTTCGGCCCGCGCGGAAACGCCTTGTCGAGCGCGGCGATATCGCCGTCGCTGAGCTTCAGATCACCCGCGGCGGCATTCTCGTCCGCATGGTCCGCACGCGACGCTTTCGGGATCGCGAACACCGCGGGACCACGCGTGAGGAAGCTCAGCGCGACCTGGCGCGGAGTTGCCTTGTGCGCCTCCGCGATCGATTGCAGCAGCGCGCCGCCTTTGCTCGATGGCGACGGGAAATCATCGTGGCCGAACGGCGAATAGGCGACGACGGCGACGCCGTGCACCTCGCACCAGGGGATCACCGCGTGCTCGATCGCACGCTCCTTGAGATGATAGAGCACCTGGTTGCAGGCGATCGCGCCCTCGCCCGCGACATCGAGCAGCTCGTCGAGATCGTCGGCGTCGAAATTGCTGACACCCCAGGAGCGGATCTTGCCGGCGGCGATCAACTCGTCGAACGCCGCGACGGTGTCGGCGAGCGGATAGGAGCCGCGCCAGTGCAAGAGATAGCAATCGAGACGATCGGTCTTCAGCCGCTTCAGCGAGCGCTCGCAGGCGGCGATGGTGCCGCGCCGCGACGCGTTGCTCGGCAGCACCTTCGAGACAAGAAAGAGCTTGTCGCGCTGGCCCGCGATCGCATCCGCGATCACGAGCTCGGCGTCGCCATACATCTGCGCGGTGTCGATATGGGTCATGCCGGCATCTATGCCGCGCTTGAGCGCGGCGACCGCGGCCTTGCGGTCGGCGCGGTCGAGATACCAGGTGCCCTGCCCAATCAGCGCGACCTGTGGGCCGCCTCCGCCGAATTTTCTTGTTTGCACGATCGCCTCGTTCGTCCAAGGAAGCCGCGCGGACCATAAAGGAAGTGTGAGGCGATGTCGCGGCAAAGGCGCATGTACAGTGGGCGAAGGCGCGCTTGCGCCGTGCCCACCATTCTCGTTCGGTGCGCGTTAAGGTGGGCACGCTTTCGCTTTGCCCACCCTACATTACCGCGCGATCAACGCCCCGGCGGAACGTATGCCGTCGCATAGCGCGACGCCTTCTCGGCAATGCCTTTGAATTCGCCGAGCGTCCATGCGCGTACCGTTTCGATCTTGGCCACGGCGCCGCTCGCGTTTGCGGCCATGCCGACGGCGACCGCGTCTGACCCATCGGGCATTTCGGTGATGACGACGACGTCATGCGGCCCCGTCGTCATGTAGGCGGCCAAGAGCTTGCCGCCTGCCTTCTCCACGACTGCCTTGATCGCTTCGGTGCGATCGATCGGCTTGTCCATGATGCCCTTGATGCCGGCGTTGGAATATGAGGCATAGGTGACGAATAAAGGCATTTTCTCCTCCGTATCACGGTTGTCTGAAGATGCACTTTAAGATTGGGATGGACCCGATATCGGGGCCGAGATCGATGCCCGCCGACGGCATGCGTCGTTGCCATTTGATATCAAAGGGAGACTTCGGCACGTCCAACTGGCAACTCGATGCCGATTATATGCCATCCGTGCGGTCAGCGACATCGCTCGCTGCTGGCACGTTTCACATACCCATTTTTGGATGAACTGCGCCGAGCGCGGCGCGGGCGTTGAATCGGGTATGCGTTGCCGGCATTGGCCAGACGCGCGGTATTATGGCGTAAACGCCACAAGCGCCAAAAACAGAAGGCCGCCAACCGAGGCGGCCTTATCGCATAAACGCCAGGATCAGCGCCATCGTGACGAGGGCGTATGTACTGGTAACAGTGATGCCGAGGTACAGCCGCCCCATGGTGGCCTCCTATTGCGCACGCTGTCCCCGCACGGCAACCTTAAATACTTACTTTAACGGCCGCACAATCGGAATTCCGACTCATAATTCTGCGGACAACGGAGCGTGCATTAACCCATGCGGGTTAACCCCATATTGGATAGGGAACTCCGGGAACAGGGTAGGCCGGGGAGCATTGCGCCGTGCCCACCACTTCTGGCCGCACGTGTGAAGGTGGGCGCGCTGTCGCCTTACCCACCTACACTTCAGTGGCTGATCATCCAGGGCCGTGCGGTTGGAAAGCCCTTGGCGCCGCTCTTCGTCTTGGTCGTCAACCGCGCCGGATTCTTCCTGCCGGTCGAGCAGCAGCCGCAACCGGGGGCGTGCGCGGCCTTGTACTGATCGAGCGTCTTCGGCGCATGGCGGCTCTGCTCATTGGTGGCGTGCGCCTTGCGCTTGTCCTGGGGCATGCAGAAGAACGCCGGCGCGGTCAGGATGACGCGCGGCGACGTCGCCTCGCATTGCGGGCAGTCCTGCGGCAGGTCGCACTCGGCCATCGGCCGCATATCGGTGAACGGGCCGCAATCGTTGCAGAGATATTCGTAGACGGGCATTTTCAATCCTTGCGCGTTCGTGCGTGAGCCTCCGGCGATGGATGCGGGGCGGCCAGGAACGCAGCCGTCCCGCACCCTTCGCGCAGGGATCACTTGTCCGGCGAGATCGGCATCTGCACGTCGCCCTTGATGTGCTTCACTGGACCCGCCGACGACGGCATGATGTCGAAGTCAAAAATCTCCGTCGGCAACCACAGCGTGGCGCAGGCGTTGGGCACGTCGACCACGCCGGAGATGTGGCCCTGGCACGGCGCGGTGCCGAGGATCGAATAGGCCTGGGCGCCGGAATAGCCGAACTTCTTCAGATACTCGATCGCGTTGAGACAAGCCTGGCGATAGGCGATGTGGACGTCGAGGTAATGCTGCTTGCCGGCTTCATCCACCGAGATGCCTTCGAAGATCAAATAGTCCTTGTAGTTCGGCGTGATCGGCGATGGCTTGAACACGGGGTTCTTGATGCCGTATTTCGCGACGCCGTCCTTGATGATTTCGACCTTCAAATGCAGCCAGCCGGCCATCTCGATCGCACCGCAGAAGGTGATCTCGCCGTCGCCCTGGCTGAAATGCAGGTCGCCCATCGACAGCCCGCCGCCGGGCACATAGACCGGGAAATAGATCTTCGAGCCGCGCGAGAGATCCTTGATGTCGCAATTGCCGCCGTGCTCGCGCGGCGGCACGGTGCGGGCGCCTTCGAGGCCGATTTTCGCCTTGACGTCGCCCCTGGCTTGTCCGGCATGCGCGGTCGGCGCAAACGGCGGATTGGCAAGGCCCGGCACGCGGGTCGGGTTGGTCGCGATCAGCTCGGCCTCGCGCGCGTTCCAGGTCGCGAGCATCTTCGGATCGGGCAGACAGCCGATCAGGCCGGGATGGATCAGGGCGGCGAAGTTGACTCCGGGCACGTGGCGCGACGAGGTGTAGAGACCCTTGATGTCCCAGATCGACTTCTGCGCCAGCGGGAAGTGATCGGTGAGAAAGCCGCCGCCATTCTGCTTGGAGAAGAAGCCGTTGAAGCCCCACAGGCTCTCCTTCAGGGGACCGACGTCGAGCAGGTCAACCACGAGCAGATCGCCGGGCTCGGCGCCCTTGACGCCGATCGGGCCGGACAGGAAGTGCACGATCGAGAGATCAATGTCGCGCACGTCGTCGGCGGAATCGTTGTTCTTGATGAAGCCGCCGGTCCAGTCATACGTCTCGATGATGAAGTCGTCGCCCGGATTGACCCACGCCACGATCGGAATATCCGGATGCCAGCGATTATGGACCTTGTCGTTTTCGTAGGCCGACTTGGTGAGATCGACCTTGATCAGTGTCTCTGGCATCGAGATGCTCCCCTTGGGTTACTAGCTGCGTGAATGTTTGTGGTCAGACGGACAAATATTTCGAGATCTGCGCGGCATCGACGCTGTTGCGCGGATCGTCGCGGACGATCTCGCCGTTCTCGATGACGAGCACGCGGTCGGCGATGTCGAGCGCAAAGCTCAACACCTGCTCGGAGACGACGATCGACAGGCCCCGCTCGTCGCGGATGCGCTTCAAGGTCCGCGCCATGTCCTTGATGATCGACGGCTGGATGCCTTCGGTCGGCTCGTCGAGCAGCAACACCTTCGGCTTGGTCGCGAGCGCGCGCGCGATCGCGAGCTGCTGCTGCTGACCGCCGGAGAGGTTGCCGCCGCGGCGGCCCTTCATCTCCAACAGCACCGGAAACAGCTCATAGATATCGCCGGGCACTTCGGAACCGCCGGAGACGACGAGCCCGGTCTCGATATTCTCCTTCACCGTCATGGTCGAGAAGATCATGCGGCCTTGCGGCACATAGGCGAGGCCTTTTGCCACCCGCTCGTAGCTCTTCATGGCGCCGAGCTCGGTGCCGTCCATGGTCACCTTGCCGCTCCTGGCCGGCAGGATGCCCATCAGCGATTTCATCAGCGTGGTCTTGCCCATGCCGTTGCGGCCCATGATCGCGACGATCTCGTTCGGCGCGACTGACACGTTGAGGTCGTGCAGCACCTCGCTCTGGCCGTAGGCGACGTGAAGATCGGAGATTGCCAGCATCGATGCGCCCCTCAATGGCCGAGATAAACTTCAACAACCTTCGGATCGTTCTTGACGTGCTCCATCGTCCCCTCGGACAGGATCTGCCCCTGATGCAGCACCGTGACCTTGTGGGCGATGTCCTCGACGAACTTCATGTCGTGCTCGATCACCAGCACCGAGCGGTCCTTGATGATGCGGTTGAGCAGCTCGGCGGTCTTGGCGCGTTCACTGACGCTCATGCCGGCGACGGGCTCGTCGAGCATCAGCAGGTCCGGGTCCTGGATCAGCAGCATGCCGATCTCGAGCCACTGCTTCTGGCCGTGGCTGAGCTGGTCGGCAGAGGTGTTGAGGCGATCCTTCAGGAAGATCATCTCGGCGACCTCCTCGACGCGCTGCTTGACGGCCTCGTCGCGCTGGAAGGTCAGCGAGCCGAACACGGTGCGGCCGCGCGGGAAGGAGATTTCGAGGTTCTCGAACACGGTGAGGTCCTCGAACACCGACGGCGTCTGGAACTTGCGCCCCACACCGGCCTGCACGATCTCGTTCTCGCGGAGCTTCGTCAGCTCCTGGCCGCGAAACTGGATCGAGCCCGAGGTGGCCCGGGTCTTGCCGCAGATCAGGTCGAGCACCGTGGTCTTGCCGGCACCGTTCGGGCCGATGATGACGCGGATCTCGTTCTCCTCGACATAGAAGGAGAGATCGTTGACCGCCTTGAAGCCGTCAAAGGAGACGGTGAGGCCGCTTACGGCGAGCAGGAAGTCCTTTGGCTGATGGCCGATGAACATGATCGCCTCCCCTTATTCCGCCGGTGCGCCGTCGGCGACGTAGCCGGCCGCCGATTTCGGTTTGCGTGACGCGAGCAGGCGATCGATGCGCGGCTGGACGTGATCGGCCCAGATGCCGGAGAGCCCGTTCGGGAAGGCCAGCACCACCGCGATGAACAGCGCGCCGAGCCCGAACAGCCAGAGCTGCGGGAAGGATTCCGAGAGACCGGTCTTGGCGAAGTTGACGAGCAGCGAACCCCACACTGCGCCGAAGATCGACATCCGGCCGCCGACCGCGGTGTAGATCACCATCTCGATCGACGGCACGATGCCGACGAAGGACGGCGACATGAAGCCGACCTCGAGCGTGAACATCGCCCCGCCGATCGCGGCGAACACCGCAGCCGCGCAGAAGGCGAAGATCTTGAAGTTGGCGACGCTGTACCCGGAGAAACGCACGCGGTCCTCCTGCTCCCTCATCGCAACCAGGATGCGCCCGAGTTTTGTCAGACGGATGAACTGCGCGGCGAAGATGCAACCGAACAACAATACCACCTCGACGAAATAGAGGATGTACTTGGCGTGATCGGTGCGGATATCCCAGCCATGCAGCGTGCGCAGGTCGGTGATCCCGTTGATGCCGCCGGTGTAGCCCTGCTGGCCGACGATCAGGATCGTCATGATCGCCGCGATCGCCTGCGTGATGATCGCGAAGTAGACGCCGCCGACGCGGCGCTTGAACATCGCGGCGCCGATGATGAAGGCGAAGATCGCGGGAACCAGGATGATCGCGATCAGCGCGACCGGGAAACTGTGGAACGGCTTCCAGAAAAACGGCAGCGCGGTGAGCTGGTTCCAGTCCATGAAGTCGGGAATGCCCGGCGTCGACTGGATCTTGGTGTTCGCAACCGACGACGCCTCGAGCTTGAGATACATCGCCATGCAATAGCCGCCGAGACCGAAGAACACGCCCTGCCCCAGACTCAGAATGCCGCCATAGCCCCAGCACAGCACGAGACCGATGCCGACGAAGGCGTAGGTCAGGTATTTGGCGACGAGGTTGAGGCGGAAGATATCCAGCGACAGCGGCAGGATCACAAACAGGAGAGCTGCGAGCGCAAGGAAGCCGACCAGTTCGGAGTGATTGAAGAAGCGCGAGTTGATGATCATGACCAGCCTGCTTGTTCCTACTTGCGGACCTTGAGCGCGAAGAGCCCCTGCGGACGCATCATCAGGATCGCGACGATCGCAAGCAGCGTGATGACCTTGGCCATCGATCCCGACATGAAGAACTCCAGCGTCGACTGCGTCTGTGAGATCGAGAACGCGGAGGCGATGGTGCCGAACAGTGAGGCGGCGCCGCCGAACACGACGACCAGGAAGGTGTCGACGATGTAGAGCTGGCCGGCGGTCGGCCCGGTCGAGCCGATCATGGTGAAGGCTGAGCCGGCGATACCCGCAATGCCGCAGCCGAGGCCGAAGGTGTAGCGGTCGACCTTCTCGGTGTTGATGCCGACGGCGCCCGCCATCACGCGGTTCTGCACCACGGCGCGCACCTGCTTGCCCCAGCTCGACCAGAACAGCACATACGCAACTGCAATGGTAATCAGGATGGTCAGCGCCATCACGAACATGCCGTTGATCGGGATCTGGATCGAGTCGGTCGCCTGCCAGGAGCCCATCATCCATTCCGGCAGCTCGACGCCGACCTCGCGGGCGCCGAAGATCGAGCGGTAGGCTTGCTGCAGGATCAGGCTCAGCCCCCAGGTCGCGAGCAGCGTATCGAGCGGGCGCTTGTAGAGATGACGGATCAGCCCCCACTCGACCAGCATGCCGAGCGAGCCCGAGGCGATGAACGCCAAGATCATCGCGATGAAGAAGTAACCGGGAAACAGCCAGGGCGCGACATGCTGGACCGCGTTCGACGTCATCCAGGTGACGTAGGCGCCGAGAATCATGAACTCGCCATGGGCCATGTTGATAACGCCCATCTGGCCGAAGATGATGGCGAGCCCCAGTGCCATCAGCACGTAGACGGAGAACAGGATGAGCCCGGCAAATCCCTGCATCGCCAGGATGGCGCCGAGATCGCCGATCGAATAGTCACCGAACATGTGGTCCTCCGTCATTCCGGGAGCATGCGTCGCGACGATGCCGCGACGCCTGATCAGGGGCGTGGACGCTGCCGTCCACGCCGTGGTGCGTTGAGGGAGAGGAGCGCGCCTTAAGCGCGCGCTCTCACTGGTAGCCCTTGGGGAACGGATCCGGCTCGACGAGATCGGCGGTCTCGTAGATCAGCTCGTACTGGCCGTCCGCCTTGGCGCGACCGACGCGGGTCTTCGACCACAAATGATGGTTCTCGTGGATGCGGACATAGCCTTCCGGCGCGCCCTTGAACTCGACGCCGGGCGAGGCCGCCGCGACCTTGTCGATGTCGAAGCTTCCCGCCTTCTCCACCGTCAGCTTCCAGAGCCACGGGCCGAGATAGGCGGCCTGGGTGACGTCGCCGATCACGGTCTTCTCGCCCCACATCTTCTTGAAGGCGGGCACGAAGGCCTTGTTGTTGGCGTTATCGAGCGACTGGAAGTACTTCATGCAGGCATAGGCGCCGGCGATGTTCTCGCCGCCTATGCCGTCGATCTCGTCCTCGGTCACCGAGATCGTGAGCAGCGTCTGCTTCGACAGATCGATGCCGGCCGCCTTGAGCTGCTTGTAGAAGGCGACGTTGGAGCCGCCGACGATGATCGCGTAGATCACGTCGGGCTTGGTCAGCTTGATCTTGTTGATGACCGAGTTGAACTGGGTCGAGCCGAGCGGGAAGTATTCTTCGCCGACGACCTTGGAGTCCTTCAGATGGCCCTCAATGTGCTTGCGCGCGATCTTGTTCGAGGTGCGCGGCCAGATGTAGTCGGAGCCGAGCAGATAGAAGGTTTTTGCACCCTTGGTCTTCTGCACCCAGTCGAGCCCGGCGATGATCTGCTGCGTCGCCTCCTGGCCGGTGTAGATGACGTTCTTGGACTGCTCGAGACCCTCATAGAAGGTCGGATAATAGAGCATGCCGTTGTACTGCTCGAACACCGGCAGCACGGCCTTGCGCGATGCCGAGGTCCAGCAGCCCATCACGGCCGCGCATTTGTCGTTGACCAAGAGCTTCTTGGCCTTTTCCGCAAAGGTCGGCCAGTCGCTGGCGCCGTCTTCCTGGATGAACTTGATCTTGCGGCCGAGCACGCCGCCGGCGGCGTTGATCTGCTCGATCGCGAGCTTCTCGGCCTCCACCGACCCGGTCTCCGAGATCGCCATGGTGCCGGTGACGGAATGGAGGATGCCGACGGTCACTTCACTATCTGTGACTGCAAGACCAGTCGTATTGACCACGGCGGTTGCGGGAACGTCCGCGAATGAGGGACGGGACAACATCGAGACGGCCGGCAGCGCGGCCATTCCCATCAAGAGCTTGCGGCGGAGCGGAGACTGCAGGCCTGGTTTTGATACGTCTGACATGAGCACCCCATTGGTTCGACAACGCTTATTGGTGGGGCGAGGATTGCTCAGTTTTGTGCAGCGCACTGATACGTGAGATCGCGTATACTGCACCGCAAAATAGCGACGTAGGTTCTGGTACGGGATTTGCCAGCAACAAACGCGGGCAATCCCGGATCAGGAGCTAGGCACAGTGGCAGGGCGGCAGCGGATCGACCGCGTCAGACGCCAGTACAACCAGTGGGTTGCGAACCAGACGCTGGAAGACTATGCGCTGCGCTTCACGGCCAAGAGCGCGCGGCGCTGGTCGGCCGCCCGCGTCGCCAACACTGCGCTCGGCGCGATCTCCTTCCTGGCGCTGGAGGCGATCGGCGGCACCATCACGCTGAACTACGGCGCGATGAACGCATCCGCCGCGATCCTCGTCGTCAGCGTCATCATCTTCCTGTGCGGACTGCCGATCGCCTATCACGCCGCCAAATGCGGCATCGATATCGACCTGCTGACCCGCGGCGCCGGCTTCGGCTATATCGGCTCGACCATCACCTCGCTGATCTACGCCTCCTTCACCTTCATTTTCTTCGCGATCGAGGCCGTGATCCTGGCGAGCGCGCTCGACATGTGCTTCGGCATCCCACGGCCGATCGGCTACCTGATCAGCGCAGTCGTAATCATCCCGCTCGTGATCTACGGCATCACGCTGATCAGCCGCTTCCAGCTCTGGACCCAGCCGCTCTGGGTCATCCTCCACATCATGCCGTTCGCGGCGATCGCCTGGGCCAATCCGCATTCGTTCGCGGAGTGGCGCACATTCGCCGGCGAGCATGGCGATGCCGGCGGCCATCTCGATCTCCTGCTGTTCGGCACTGCGGCCTCGGTCGTGTTCGCGCTGGTGGCGCAGATCGGCGAGCAGGTCGATTTCCTGCGCTTCCTGCCGCGCGACCGCCGCACCTCGCGCAAGGCCTGGTGGATCGCGCTGCTCTCCGCCGGGCCCGGCTGGATCGTGCTCGGTGCGCTGAAGCTGCTCGCGGGCTCCTTCCTCGCGTTCTTCGCGCTGAGCCACGGCGTCCCCGCCGAGCACGCCGCCGAGCCGGCGAACATGTATCTCGAGGCGTTCCGCTACGTGCTGTCGCAGCCGGATCTCGCGATGGCGCTGACCGGCACCTTCGTCATCCTGTCGCAGGTCAAGATCAACGTCACCAACGCCTATGCCGGCTCGATCGCCTGGTCGAACTTCTTTTCCCGCCTCACCCACTCGCATCCCGGCCGCGTGGTCTGGCTGGTGTTCAACGTCGTGGTCGCGCTGCTGTTGATGGAGATCGGCGTCTACAAGGCGCTGGAGCAGACGCTCGCGCTCTATTCAAACGTCGCGATCGCCTGGGTCGGCGCGCTGGTCGCCGACCTCGTCATCAACAAGCCGCTCGGCCTGCGCCCGCAGCACATCGAGTTCAAGCGCGCGCATCTCTGCGACATCAACCCGGTCGGCGTCGGCGCGATGACGATCGCAACCATCGTCTCGATCAGCGCATTCTACGGCCTGTTCGGGCCGACCGCGAAGGCGCTGTCGGCCTTCGTCGCGCTCGCGGTCGCCTTCATCGCCGCACCGCTGATCGCCTGGGCCACCGACGGCAAGTATTACATCGCGCGCAAGCCGAAGCGGAGCTGGCAGAACATTGAATCGATCCAGTGCTGTATCTGCGAGCACTCGTTCGAGCCGGAGGACATGGCCTCCTGCCCGGCCTATGCCGGCCCGATCTGCTCGCTGTGCTGTTCGCTCGACGCGCGCTGCCACGACCTCTGCAAGCCGCATGCGCGGATCGGCGCGCAGGTGGCGGAGACCTTGGGCAAGCTGATGCCGCAGCCGATCTACGCCCGCATCAACTCGCAGCTCGGCCATTACCTCGGCGTGTTCGCGGTCTCCGCCGGCCTCGTCGGGCTGGTGCTCGGCCTGATCTATCTGCAGACATCGGCGACCGTGCACGCCGACGAGCTGCTCGCCGACGTGCTGCGGAAGGTGTTCTTTGCGCTGATCCTCATCATCGGCGTGGTGGCGTGGCTGTTCGTCCTGGCGCAGCAGAGCCGGCGCGCGGCAGAGGCCGAAACGCGGCGGCAGACCACGCTGCTGATCCAGGAGATCGACGCCCACAAGCGCACCGACGCCGAGCTGCAGCGCGCCAAGGAGGTCGCGGAATCAGCCAACCTCGCCAAGAGCCGCTATGTCGTGGGCTTAAGCCATGAGCTGCGCTCGCCGCTAAACGCCATATCCGGCTATGCGCAACTGCTGGAGCAGGACACCAGCTTGCAGGCGCGGCCACGCGATCAGGTCCGCGTGGTCCGCCGCAGCGCCGACCATTTGTCCGGGCTGATCGACGGCATCCTCGACATCTCCAAGATCGAGGCCGGCCGCCTCTATCTCTCCCGCGACGAGGTGCGCCTGAGCGATTTCCTCGACCAGCTCGTCGGCATGTTCCGCCTGCAGGCCGCGGCCAAGGGCATCGACTTCGTGTTCAAGCGGCCGGCGGTGCTGCCGCTCGTGGTTTATGCCGACGAGAAACGGCTGCGGCAGATCCTGATCAACCTGCTGTCGAACGCGATCAAGTTCACGCAGACCGGGCTCGTGCAATTCATCGTGCATTATCGCAGTCCGGTCGCCGAGTTCGAGGTGACCGACACCGGACCAGGCATCCAGCCCGACGATCTCGAACGCATCTTCGCGCCGTTCGAGCGCGGCGCGCTCGGCGTTGCGCAGCCGCAGACCGGCACCGGGCTCGGGCTAACCATCAGCCGCCTGCTCGCGGGCGTGATGGGCGGCGACATCAAGGTGACCTCGACCGTCGGCGCCGGCTCCACGTTCCGCGTCAAGCTGTTGCTCTCCGAGGTCACCAATCCGCGCCGGGAGGCTCCGGTCGACGCGACCGTCTATGGCTATCACGGCCCGCGCAAGACCATCCTGATCACCGACGACGATCCGACCCACCGCGACCTCCTGCGCGAGGTGCTGGCGCCGCTCGGCTTCATCCTGCTTAGCGCGCCCGACGGGCCGGGTTGCCTCGCGCTGGCGCAGCATTGCCGGCCCGATTTGTTCCTGCTCGACATCTCCATGGCCGGCATGGACGGCTGGACTGTGGCCGAGACCTTGCGCGCAGCCGGCCATCACCAGGCGCGCATCCTGATGATCTCGGCGAGCGCGCTGGAGGCGCACGGTGCGCCGCTGGCGCAGCCGTTCCACGACGGCTACCTGATGAAGCCGATCGATATTCCGCGCTTGCTCGAAACCATCCGCCAATTGCTCAGGATCGAATGGCAATACGAGGCCGAGCCGGTCGCGCCCCCGCAATGGAAGCCGGACACCGGCGCGCGGCCGCCGGTGAAATATGTCGAGGAGCTGATCGGCCTCGGGCAACTCGGCTATATCAGGGCGATCCAGCTCAAGCTCGACGAGATCGGCAATGACCACCCCGAACATGCCGATTTCGTCGCGCAGATGCGCGCGCTGATCGATCGGTTCGATCTCGACCAATACATGGCGACGTTGAAGACATTGCACAGCTATGACCATTGAACAAAAGAAGCGCGACGTCGCGCTCGTCGTCGACGACTCTCCCGAAACGCTCCGTCTGCTTACCGACGCGCTCGACGGCGCCGGCATGACCGTGATGGTGGCGCTCGACGGCGCCTCCGCGATGCGGATCGTCGACCAGATCACGCCTGACATCGTGCTGCTCGACGCGGTGATGCCGGGCATGGACGGCTTCGAGACCTGCCGGCGGCTGAAGCGCGACGCCGGGCTCGACGGCGTGCCGATCATCTTCATGACGGGGCTGGCCGAGACCGAGCACATCGTGCGCGGGCTGGAGGCCGGCGGCGTCGACTATGTGACAAAACCGATCGTGGTCGAGGAAATGCTGGCGCGCATCCGCGTCCATCTCGCCAACGCGCGCATGACCCAGAGCGCGCGTGCCGCGCTCGACGTCTCCGGCCGCTATTTGCTTGCGGTCAACAGCGCGGGCAAGCTCTTATGGGCGACGCCGCAGGCGCAAAGGCTGCTGTCCGACACGCTAGCCGACACCGAGGATTTCGCGCTGCCCGACCCGATGCCGCAATGGCTCGACCAGGCGCAGAAAGGCAAATCGGGGACCAAGACCGCGACCATGGCGTCGTTCCCCGGCAACGAACAGCTTCGCCTGCAATATATGGGCAAGCTCGGCCCCAACGAATTCCTGCTACGGCTCGCCAAGGACACCAGCGGCGACATGCCGGCTGAATTCTCCTCTGAACTCGGCCTCACCACCCGCGAGGGCGAGGTGCTGTCCTGGCTCTCCAAGGGCAAGACCAACCGCGACATCGCGCAGATCCTGGGCCTGAGCCCGCGGACCGTGGATAAGCATCTCGAGCAGATTTATTCGAAGCTCGGCGTGGAGAACCGGACGGCGGCAGCAGCCATCGCGGTGAATGCGAGGAACCGGAAGGGGTGAGCTTTCTGTCCGTCATCCTTGTATGGGGTGTGAGGTGTCAAGAGGGCGTCGTTTGTTGGCGGCGGTCTT
>NZ_JBHMET010000088.1:0-5337 GCF_042430365.1 Bradyrhizobium erythrophlei | reverse complement strand
CCGCGAGGCCGCGCCTGCATGTTGCATCGGGCGACGAACCTCACGGTGGCTGAGCGTTTTTTGCCTGGCGGTTCATGTCTGCTTCGCTCCGATAGTGACCATGGTGCTGCGTTGCCGGAACTGACGCGATGCACATGAGCGGCGGTCGAGGCCAACGCCAGCTCTGTCCGGTCCACCCCAGAAAGCCGACATTGCGGCGTTAGTTGTGATCTTCTGTCAATCGGCGAAGAGCGGAAACACACGACGCTTGGTGGCTTGGCGGTCGTGGCACGGGCAGCGTTGAATGAGTTGACGCAACGCAAGTCGGCTTAATCAGTCTGAACACTTCCCTGGACTTCCGCGTGCCTTGAGGCACTCGCGATAGCGCCACGGTACAACGTAGCTCCCGGCCCAAACGCCACGCCCCGCGTGTTCGGCTTCGCGCTGCGCTTGCGCATACCTCCCCTTCGAGTACTGCGGCCAGTCAAAGGCCAGGCCACTCGTCACAAGCCATTGTGCCAAGTCCACGCGGTCAACCGAACAGGTCGCAACTGTGCGTCCATATCGATCTTGGTCTACTGGCACACACGACACGGGACGGTCCGCAATGAAGGCATCCAGTTCATTAGCGGCTTTAGCGCCGCATCGATATTGGACGCTGTCTTCGGCTCGGCAAAGCTGATCGCTTTCCGGCGCGTCAATGCCCCAAAGCCGAATTCGCACGCCGTGAATTTCGAGCGTGTCGCCATCTATGACGCTGGCTCGGCCGAGCAATCCCTCGGCAACGGCTGGAAGTGTAGTCAAAGCTAGGACGGCGCAGGCAAACAGCCACTTCATCATCAGTGGGGATGTCCCGATCGGTGTTGAACTACGTCGGGCCGACGTTGCCGGAATGAATGTTACGCGGCCCTCGTGACGTGGGCAACGGGCTTGATCGTCATGCGATCGTGGCGAGCTTGAAGGGCCGCACGCAGAACCGACAATTGCTTATGCGCCTTCAATCGTCGGAAGCCCTTGTTGGCCTCGATCATGCCGGCCGCGACCCATCGCAAGGCCATGCCGGCATCCCGCCAGCGTTTGACGTTGCGCGTGACGCGGCGAATGGTGCCCATCATGTTCTCGGCGATGTTGGTACAGGCGAGCGATCGACGAAGCTCCTTCGGCAGCTTCAACCGGACGACAGTCAGGATTTCGTCGAGGCCTTCGAGGATGCTGGCCGCTACGCCGGGCCATTGCTGGTCGAGTCGACGCGCGAGATTGCGGATCAATTTTTCAGCCTTGTCGGCGTCATCGAGCTCCCAGGCCTGGCGCAGCACCCGACGGGTAGCCGCATGATGCTCTTTCGGCAGGCGTTCCATGATGTTGCGCGCCTTGTGGATCTGGCAGCGCTGGATCGCAGCGGCCGAACCGAAGGTGCGGCGGATCGCCTTCGACAACGCTTTCGCGCCGTCGGCGATGAACAGTCTTGGCACCGTCGGGTCGAGCCCGCGCGAGACCAGGTTGTCCAGCAGGGCCTGAACCGTTGCGGCATTCTCGGTCGCCCCTTCCACCAGCGCCAGCGGATGCTTGTTGCCTTCGCCGTCAACCCCGATCGCGGCGACCAGCACGAGATCGTCGCCGAGATGCAGCCCATCGATTTGGACCACCAGAAGGTCGAGCGCGGACAGATCGGCAGCCATGAAGTCGGCCAGCCGCGCCGCCGACAGCGCTACGAACCTCCGCGAGGCCGCGGACTTCGAAACCCCCGATCCGGGCGGTGCCGGCACGTCACCCTCGGGCAGCCGGACAGCGCGGCCGAACCGGCGCGTCGACACATTGATCAGCATCAGGTTCATCGCCCAACGACCGAGCCAATCCTCCTCCGCCGCCGTTTCCCAGCTCGGGATCGTGACCTCGCGGCCGTCCACGCCCCGGACCCGCGGGCGCTCGACCTCGATCTTGCCGCCGTGGAAGCCGATCCGTCCCCGCGTTCGGCCCCAACGGTGCGCCCGCCGCGCCGCGTCGCGACCGTGGCGCGGCCCGCAGGCCGCCGTGACATCCGCCTCCATCATCGTGCCGAGCGCCTCGATCCCGGCCGCAAGGCAGAACCGATCGAAGCTCGCCCGCACTTCTGCAAACGCTTCGTCCACAGTCCCGGTCGCCGGCGAACCAGCCGGTGTGATATCTCTCGTCATGGCGTTGCTCTCCTTTGTGGAATCAGCACCCCGAGCCTACCGGCTCAAGGTGGGCAACGCCGACCTCTTCAGAAATTCAACAGAACCCGGGACATCCCCTCATCAGTTGTTACGACTGGATTGCGGTCTACGGAGTTTTCGCAGGTAATATCCTTCGACTCGAATAGCAGCTCTGATTTCATCGCTAACCGTGCGAACCGCTCGTTTCTTTTTCCGCCAGTTGCCGCCCATAACTAAAGGTCTCGGTGATCCCTGCTCCACGACCAACAAATCGTTCTTACTGTTCAAATACACTTCGTACATTGATTGACCTCTGCAAGCAGCATAACGGGTCTGGACGGATGCGCGGTGGCAGAACCGCCACAGTGGGTTTGGAAAGATCGGCTTGGCGTTAGACGAACATCTCCGCGCCGACGCTCGAGACGTGTGCTACTAAAGGGATCTTCGGAAATTGCTCGATGGAATGGCAGAGCAGGTTCCTGGCAGCGCTCCCGTATCCGCAAAACAACGGGCTTGACGAAACGGTGGGTGCTCAGGCCCTCCAAACCGCAAGGTCTAGCGGCTTGCCGTGAACATTGGCGAAGCCCATGGTTGGACCATGGGCACCAAGTCACGAGAGAGGATCTACGGCGCGTCTGTTCGCGCGTCAGCCGAGCGCGCGGCCGAGGCGCGCAAGAAGGCCGATCGGCTCGCCTGCGAGGCTTGGAACAAGCGCATGCTCGCCTTTCAGGGGCCTGCCCAGCCCTCGCCGGCCCTGGGTGACGCCCTCAATGCGGGTTACGGCTACCTTGAGGTCAAGTGTTTGGGCTGCGACACCCATCAGACAGTCGCGCTCGACATCATCCGCAGGCCGAAGACGACGCCCATCCATGAGCTTGAGCGATACATGCGCTGCAAGGACTGCTCTGAGGTTCGCGGCTATCCCTATAAGCGTAGCCATCTCGTTGCGCTGAGGACAACAAGGATTTCCGCCAGCGATCCGCACTCATCGTGGTGGCCGGGGGAGCGATGAACGTCAACCTTCGTTTTGTCGCCGCCACCCTGTTGCTCGTCTTGTTCGGCGGCAGCGCGTCAGCGAACGACCTGACCGGGCAGGCCAGCGTCATCGACGGCGACACCCTCGAAATTCATGGGACACGCATTCGGCTATGGGGCATCGACGCTCCAGAGGCGGACCAGCTTTGCCGGGGCGAAGACAGTCTGCAATATCGCTGCGGGGCGACGGCAGCCAACAAGCTGGCGACGTTCATTGGCAGCAGGCCCGTCCACTGCTTGCAAAAAGACATCGACCGATACGGACGCATCGTTGCTACCTGCACCATCGACGCGGTCGATCTCGCCGAATGGCTCGTTGCCGAAGGGCTCGCGTTGGACTGGCCGCAGTTCTCTAGAGGCCGCTACGGTTCACCGCAGCAGGCGGCTCAGCAGGCCAGTCGTGGAATGTGGGCAGGGAGCTACGTCGAACCTTGGCGGTATCGCTCCTGCATCCGATCCGGCGGTAGGCGCTCGGATTGCTCCGACGAGGCGAATTGAGCGAAATCATGTGCAACCTCTACTCCATCACAACCAACCAAGAGGCTATCCGGTCGTTGTTCCGCGTCGTTAATCGCTATGTCGGCAACCTACCGCCGATGCCAGGCGTCTTCCCCGACTACCCTGCCCCGGTGATCCGCGACGCCGAGACCGGCCGCGAGCTGGCGATGATGCGCTGGGGCATGCCGCCTCCTCCCAAGATCGGTGGCCCGCCCGTCACGAACATCCGCAATACCAGCTCGCCACACTGGCGCGGTTGGCTGAAGCCGGAGAACCGATGCCTGGTACCGTTCAACAGCTTCGCTGAATATGCGCCCGAGCCGAACCCCGAGACGAAGAAAAAAGATGTCGTCTGGTTCGCCTTGAACGAGGATCGCCCGCTCTGCGCGTTTGCAGGCGTCTGGACTGAGTTCAAGGGCGACCGTGGCACCAAGTCCAAGCCGGTGCCCGGCCCTCACCTCGTCTATGGCTTCCTGACAACATCTCCGAACGCGGTCGTTGAACCTATCCATCCGAAAGCGATGCCGGTGATCTTGACGACCGGCGAAGAGCGTGACGTCTGGATGCGCGCGCCGTGGGACGAGGCAAAAGCCTTGCAGCGTCCCTTGCCGGACGATCTGCTCAAGATCGTGATGCGCGGCGCCGACAAGGAAGACACGATCGCTGCGTGAAATTCACTGCCGGCCGGCCCGGCACCGAAACCTAGAAAGCAAGATCCTTGCAATCGCCAAGGGCGTCGAGCGGGTTCAGGATGGGCGCATTCACATCGAGAAGATAAGCGAGCCGTTCGTGTTCAAGGAGCGGGGCACGCCGCCTGAGTACGGAGCCTGTATGAAGCTGCAATCGAGCGTGGCTGGCTATCAATGAGAAAGCTGCACGTATGTGAAGTTCACACAGGCCGGCGCCGAGTCGCTCGCCGAGCGCGGGCATTTCCTGTCTTGCCGCCCAGAATGATGAAGTTCCGCACTCGAACGTTGAGCATAACTCGGCCCAGTGCACGGCCGCAATGACTGAGGTGCTATAGTCAAGCGGTTAGTTGAGTCGGGACCGGAACGATGCCCTGAGCTCGCAACGCAAGCTGCCCATGACGTGCGATGCAGGATTGACGAACAGGCTCAATCAAACATCCGAACCAAGGAGCCACTTGCGGATGGCACGACGCGCAGTTTGTGTTTTGGCAGTTTTGTTTGCATTCTCGTCGAATGCCGTTGCGGGCGAGAAACCCGGCTTGTTGCGAACCGTTTCCTGCTCGGTTGTTCGCTATTACGTCGCGAAATACAGCGCCTCAGCAGCCGAGGCGTGGGCGCGAAGCAAAGGGGCGACCGATGCTGAAATCGGGGCCGCGAAGCGTTGTTTGACGCCTGAGACGACACGCACCGCTAAAGCTCAAGGTCGGCCACTCGCGCTCGGGTCTTACGGCTGGTGATCTGCCAAGGTCCCTCTAATTCAGCGAGCATAGTGGCGGCGGCCGTTGTAGCGGCTGTCGCACGACCTCAGCGCTGATTTCACTCAAGAAAGTGCACGATCTCACTTGATCGGCGGAATGGTTCGCCCAGGCGGCGATGTCCTGAGCCTACGCGCTTATGTTCAAGAGCTATGCGGGATTTTGGGTGACGAGGCGATCAGGCGGCGTGGTTTGCCGGCACTTGGA
>NZ_JBHMET010000087.1:12031-51378 GCF_042430365.1 Bradyrhizobium erythrophlei | reverse complement strand
CCAACGTGACAGAGGCGCAAAACTCTAGTTCTGGGTGGTCCAAACTTCGGTCTCGCTGCAGGGTACCCCGAGACTCTAACCGCTACCGGATGAAAGTTCAGTGGCAGGTCAGCTCAACGCGCGCGCGAGAGCCGACCAGTTCGAGCTCGATTGTTCCTGTCCTTGCGCGCTGTAGCAAGGTTATGGAGCCGAACGCATCGATGCAACGCCGCCCGCGAATGCGTCAAATGGCGATAATAACTACGGCGGCGATCGAGGCGATGGCAATTGCGCTGATACGGTCCGTCAGTGCAAAGATAATAGGGTCGTCGTCCATTAGACGACGGTGCGCCATCATGAGCACCCTGCCTATCCAATAGAGAAGAATTGGACAGATGAGCCATAGTGCCTTCGGATGTCGATAGAGTATCTGGACATCGGGCGATGCAACATAGAGCGCAAAGATCGTGATAGCGTTCAAGCCAGCCGCAGCAGCTAGAGCGGCAACGACATCAAGGTCGCCGATCCTGTAGTCACGGTCTGGACGATCTGGAAGGCCGCGGTCGAGCCTCGTCGCCAGTTCAACGTAGCGCTTGACTAGCGCGAGCGATGTGAAGATGAACATAGAGAAGATGAAAAGCCACTGCGAAATTTGAATGCCAGCTGCCGCGCCACCTGCAACAATGCGCGTCGTGTAGAGCGTCGCGAGCACAACGACGTCCACGAGCATCTTGCGCTTCAAATAGACAGAATAAGCACTTGTTAGCGCAAAATAGCCAGCCAATACGTTGACAAACTCAGGCGAGATGGTGGTTGCCAGCATCAGAGAAAATAGGAGGAGCGCCGGAACCATAAGCAAGCCGGTCCGAAGCTGGAGGAGGCCACTCGCAAAGGGTCGCGCGCGCTTGCTAGAGTGCGCGCGATCAGCCTTAAGATCTAGTAGATCGTTGAGGATGTAGACCGCTGAGGCGCAAGCGCAAAAGGCTAGAAAGCCGGTCACATATGTGATGAGGTTAGCCAGCGTAAATTGATGCGAGGTCGCCAATGGCACAAAAACAAGAACATTCTTGACATATTGGTGGACCCGAAGGGCCTTGAACCACGCCCACCTGCCGGCATTCCCGCCATCTAATGCGACGTAGTGACCCTTGAGCGCGAGGAGGCGACTCTTTGTCGAATTGGAGAGGCCGACGCCGTAGGCTTTATCGGCAATCTTCCACACCGGAAAATCTGAAGGACCGTTGCCAATGTAATCAAACCCGCTTTTACCGAAACTCGCTGTGAGTATCTCGGCCTTCAAAGATCCTGACAAATTGTTTTTTGCGTCAGACGCAAACCAACCATCGAAGATGCCCAAGTGGTCTGCGATGGCCTTCGCGTGCTTCGCGTTGGCCGCGGTAGCCAAGTAAACGTTCCTGCCCCGCGCTTTGGCCGCACGGATGAAATCCAAAACGCAAGTGTTGTAAGGGAGAGTTGCATAATCCAGTTCGGACTCCTGGGCAAGATGATGCTTTACGGCCGCTTTGCCGTTGGCCAGAGCCCGAATCGTTGCAAAATTCACGTGGAACCCACGAGGTAAGACGTTTAAAAAAGACTCATATAGCACATCCGTTAGCAACAAAGATCCGTCTAGATCTACAACTAACGGTTTATCGCAGGGAAATTCCGTATCGGCTGCTTTAGCATCATCGCTAGTGCGCCAGATGCCGTTGAAAACCTTCGGCAAAACGTCATCGAGTTGCATCGGATGACCGATGTAGGCAATGTAGCCATCCCGGTCGACGACGAACGAGGTAGGAATCCCGCAAGAAAAACTGGACTCCATCCAAAGGTTGTTCATCTCTCCCGCGTAGTCGAACGCGATTCCATAGTTAGGATTCGGGAAATTTTTGGTCAACCAAGCGTCCAACTTGGTTCGGGCCTCGTTGGCCGTTCGAGCGCGTTCATGAGCTGCGATTCCGATGACCTGAAGTCCACTGTCTTTATGCTTTTCTTGCAGCTGTACCAGAAGGGGCATCGCCGCCATGCATGGCGTGCACCAAGTTGCCCAAAATTCGACGATGTACACTTTCCCAGGCTGGAAACTCGTCAGGGGCTGGCCGCGCAGCCAGCTCTCCACTTTGATCGGAGGAGCGAGGGACCCGATGCGCAACACCATTTGCTCTCCAAAGCTATTGTTAGACGCTGCACGACATTATGCGCGAGCTCGCCTCTCTCTCAGAAACGGAGCAGTCCCGGCGCGAGTCGCGAAAAGATCCATCGCCTCCGCAATTCGGGACGGCTGGCAAAGGCCGCTCCGCCGTCGCCCATCTATTGTGCTGCACGAGATAAGCTCCGAGTGTCGATCTCGCACGTCCCCACATGCCATCCGCAAGCGAGTCGGAGCAGTCTTCAATGAGAAATAGGCTATGCCGCTGGCAATCTCGCCGATGCTCGCAGCATCGAGTGGATCCCTAAGTGCATGAGCCGCCATGATAGCGTACGTTTGCGGAGTGATCGCCGCCTCGACGAGCTCGGACGCAACGTTGTAGGCGGGAATTTCGATATCGATGAAGACTGCGTCATCGCTCTCAGCATCGAGGGATTGCCGTCGTTGGAAGTCGGGTTGCTGCCGTAACGACGTCGCTGCCGGGCTGCAATATGCGCTCCCGGAGCAGGAGCGAAGTTGGAACTGAAAAGGCAACCAGGTTTGCCGACGAGCCGACGTTGACTGTGAGCGCATAGCGTACCCCGACGCACTGTGCGAGCTTGGCCTGAAACTCGTTGTTGAAGCGACCCCCGGTGAGCCAGAATTCGAGCGTAGCATCCACCGAGTGTTTGACATCGGTGGTGTCGAAGAGGCGACCGGAGACAGGCGCCCGCGGCAGAGAGTTTCCTGCCGTGATTCAGCGCGCAGTGGCCTTCGACCAGCTGATGAAGTTGACGCCGGATGTCCTCTGCCTGCAGCTCCGACGGGCTCGGACGCCGATGTGCATTGGACCGTCATGATGATCCCCTAGAGGTTAGGTTGAAAAAGCCGGGTCGATGCACTGACGTGGTTTCTTCACAAACGGTCGGCGTGGTAATTCCTGGGGAGGCGCGGATCGGTATGCTCCTCGACGATATCTCGCGCCACGGTCGTCCCGCGAGCCGATCAAGCGTCACGCCAATATGCGTCACTGATGTAGAGTTCGTTGTGCTCATCGAGTAGCCGATCATCCCGAGCGCACAGCATTCTGCAAGGGCGGGGGCGCACCGATTAGGACGGTTGGCGAACAGATTGTGATTGAATGATCTTGCATGCCGTCTCCTTGCAAGTGCGTTTGACCGGTCCAACGTTTATCAACCAACACGTGGCATGCTTCTGTCACCCAGATCAATCCCTAGCGCTGGTAGTTGACCGCGCGCAAATTGTTGCATCTCGCTATAGATCTGCAACAGACGGCAAAGCTCTGATAATCACGGGATGTTCGATCGTTGATCGCGGAAGTTCAAAAGGAGCTCGCGCGCAATGGGCGCGCAAAGCATCATTCAACTCGGGACTCTTGCTCTGCTCGACACACTCCCCGACACCTTGATTTGTTCCTGCCGATACGAAGCAGCGCGAACCTGGAACTGAATTCCGCCTCATCGTCGAGCGAGCTTGATCGTGTAGAAGCCGGACCGTTATTCCACGCGCGCCGCATGTTGCTAATGGCCAGGCGCTTCACGTCGGTATCGGGCTTGAACACGTGCACTTCTTCGCGCGCGAAAGCTACCAGTTGGCTCAGACCTTTCACGCGCCAGACGGCTTCCGGCGGCTTGCCGCCGCATTTGAACTTCGTTTTCACGAATACGGATTGCAAGATATGTCAGGCCGAAACACGGCTAAGCCGACCTGGGACCGTCCTGAACGAAACAAGCACATTCATCTCCGATCGAAAGCACCAATAGGCCGTTTCTTCGAGGTACACTTTTTGCGTCGTCGCCACGTGTAAGGCATCGATCGCCCGCCGCATTCGAAGGTTATGATGCGCATGAAAGGATAGCCATCGCGGACCTGTCGCATGGCTTCGACGACCCGTCGATCCACCAGCCGGAAGTCGCTGAAATTGGGGGCGACCATCTCCGGAAAACTTCAACGTCGTTAGTGAGCAATAGTAGACGCTGCAGATGAAGCGCATGATCCACCCCTTTTTTTTGCGCCGGCGCGAATCCCGTAGACGATCTCGTAGCCCTCTTCCAACAGCTCGACAATGTTTGGTAGAAGCTCTGGTGGATTCGGTAGTCAACCGGAAGAAACAATAGGGCGGCATCGCCCGAACCGGCCATCACGCCATTGCGTGTTTCAATGCGGACCGAAATTACGGGCGTTGATAAATTACGGGCGTTGATGATGACCCCGACGCAGGGATCCCGGGCGGCGCTTGCAGATGGCGAGCGTTCTATTCGTCGACGCATTGTCGCAAAAGATATGTTGGCGTAGGCAGTTCGACATGCACCTGAAGACAGCTCGAACTGCTTCGTAGGTATCCCTGATCCTCCTCTTCATTGAAACGCGACGTCGCGATCGAAATAGTCTTCATCGGGGCCTGCCAAATACAAGATAACGATTGATCGCGTAAGAGAGCAGAGCGAGAAGAGGGAGGGCCAAAGTTTGCCTAGCGAGCGGCGATATTGCGAAAGTAATCAATTTGTCCAGCAGCAGGATATTGACGAGCCAAATGGCTGTGTAGCCAGCCACAAAGGGCAGGAGTGCGGAAATCCGTCGGCTGCGGAACACCAGCCATCCGGTGGAGTGAAAATTGAACACGGCGCCGCATGCAGTCGCGAGCGTTATGGCAAGGTGATGAGATCCGAGCAGCAGGTAGAAAAGCACAAACACAGCATAGCCGAAGGCCGTGTTGACGATACCGACCAGCACAAATTTGCCGAAATTGACCAACGTGGGCTCGCCCTCGTAGCCAGGGGCGCCACCCGCCCGAGTGTCACTCACCATGGCGGGCTCTCGCGCGGCCCGCAGCCGCCTCCAGGTTATCGGGCAACCCAGTTGCCACGATGATTCGTGCCAACAAGGACGACGGTCGATGCTGCGAGGCCGCACGGGAATTGGCGAGCTTTACACTCATAGTCCTTCCAAGACTTTCGGGGGTATGCACCTCAACCGACACTTCCCACACCCATTGTGTGCTGTTCAGAGGTCGCCTCTGCAGGATGCTTGATTTACGGCGCCCTAGCATCTGCCCGACCAAATATGAGAGTTGAGGGCGATGTCATGCCGATCCAATAAGAGCGGCACAGGGGCACAAGCTGTGCTAAGCATCAGCGCCATCAATTGATGCTCGTGACTTGACCATCTCTGCGGTCTCGCCGCGCTAGGAAGCACAAACCTAGCCAGCGAATTCATGAGGATCAATCGACCGGGCGTCATTACAAACTCCTGGCACGAACCTCAACGCCTTGGCACCAACTCTAGAATTAGCGGCACTCCGTTACGTGCCGGCCTCTGAAAAGCTCTTGCGATCTCTAGTCGTCTCGAACCATCATTTCCCCGTTCGTGCAGTTGAAGAATTGCAGTGCTTGAGTCCCGAAGCGGTAGTCGCTCTCGATTGTGAAGAATACAGCAAAAGGGAAGGGAGTCCTCCCTACCAATTTTGGAGGGTAGCGCAAGATCGCTCTCGCTTTACATATTCACTCAAGCGTTCATCCTAGGAATCATGAGAGCGGAGACTTGGGGCTGCGTTGCGCCCACCATCGATCTTGATAAGACGTTGCGCGGCGTTGCCTTTGCCGCGATGGGCACGGCCGGCCAGCGCTCCACTATATTGCGTCGCCTGTTCGTTCACGGGAGCGTCTACGACCTTCCTGCCGCGCTTGAAGCGCACCCATGCATCCGTCGGGGCCGCAACCCGCTTCATCGGGCGCGCTGGTTGGGCCGCTGATCGATGCAGCTGACGCCCATCGCGGCATGCAGGCACTTGAAGCTGCAACGGCCGCAGCTGGTATCGTTCATGGTGGGCGCGCTCACCGCTCGGCGTCGGGCAATGCGTGCGTATCCCCCCTGTATGTGTTCGCTATGGCAGGCCTGCCATAGCGAGAATGGAGGGGCAATCAGATTCGGTCAGATAGCGGTGCAGGCAATCAAGTTGGGTAAAGCCGAAAATGCTGAATGAGGTCTCAATAGTCGAGCAATCGCGAGTCCGCAACGTAGGTTAGCATCCTTGATCAAAGAAACTGAGCGCATGGAAGGACTACCCATTGATGGAGTTCTTAGAGCCTGGAAAGAAGTCCGCTATGCGCAAGTTACCAATCTTGAAAAGTCTTCACATCTTCGAGGCGGTGAGCGAGTTTCCAAGCTTCTCAAGAGCAGCTGAAAGATTGAACATGACACACGGGGCCATAAGCTACCAGATGCGCATTCTCGAGGATTGGTTGGGGAGGAGATTGTTCATCCGTCACAGCTCGGGAGTGCGGCTTACGTCCGATGGCGAACAGCTGAAGCGCTGCTGTAAGAGCGCATTTACAATGCTTGAGAAAGGATGTCATGAACTGCGAAGGCGTGATGTAGGAAACTCCGTGGTGGTAGGGTGTTCACCCACATTTCTATCGCACAGTCTGTTGTCTCGGATTAGTGCATTTCGGCAAGCGCATTCGGATATCGAGTTGGTTTTCAAAACGGATGCCGATTTAAAATCGGTCGCTGTTGGTGTCGTGGATATATTGTTTGTTTGCGGTGTATTGAAGCAACCGCATCCCGTCGATGAGGTCTACGTATCCAATGAGATAATTGGGCCGGTTTGTGCGCCGGCTGCACTCTATCTGATGACAAGTCCAGAAGACATTGCATCAATTCCCTTACTGCATGAATCGCCCAAGTTGGAAGCGTGGAACGAATGGGCCAAGGCCACGGCAATTTGCTTGCGAGGATCGCGTGATATTGTGTTTGATACATTTTCGTTGGCTATTGAGGCGGCGAAAAGCGGCCTCGGAGCTGCGATAGCGCCAGAGGTACTGGTCCGAAGCAACCTTGAAAAGGGAGAGCTTGTGGCTCCGTTCGGCTTCATGCCCGTCGACCGTTCAGTTTACATGTTCGTCGGCAAGCATGCGCGAAATATTGCTGCAGTCAAAGAGTTTCGGCGTTGGGCCATGGCAGAAATACTCAGCCGAAAATCTCCAGGATCACCTCTCACGAGGTGCAACTGGAGAGGCTAAAAAGTATCAAATCGAGGGGGTGGCTGAAGCTACTTCATCCGATATGCTTCTTGTCTCGCACCTTCGGTCCCGCTGCGGATTCCGATGATCTCGCCCGGGATTGAACGAACCCGCTACGTGGGAGTGGAGGCAAGCCTGCTGAACTGAGGTCTCCTGTCTGAGAGGATGTTGGTCTTCGCACCACCCCTCTCAAGACAGGAGACCCAGATGGCTACGATGAGCCCTCTTCGCCAGCGCATGATCGAGGACATGACGGTCCGCAATCTGTCGTCGTCGACTTAAATCCTATATCTATGTGATCGCAAAGTTTAGCCGGCATTTCGGCTACGCGCCGGACCGGTTGAGTTTCGAGCAGTCCGCGCCTACCAACTGCATCTCATCGGCCAAAAGCGTTCGTGGTCCCACATCAATCAGGTGGCCCTGCGCGCTGCGGTTTTTCTACGGCGTGACACTCGGGCAGACGGAGGCATTCGAGCGGATCATCGGTGGCCAGAAGCCCGACAAGCTCCCGCTTGTGCTTAGTGCCGAAGAGATCGAGCGCTTCCTGGACGCGGTTACAGGGTTGCGCAACCGCGTCGTGCTGGCGACGGCTTATGCGGCTGGCTTACGGGTTAGTGAAGTCGTCCGCCTGAAGGTGAGCTCGATCGACAGCAAGCGAATGTTGATCCACATCGAGAACGGCAAGGGCGGCAGAGAACGTTACGCGATGCTCTCCCCTCGGCTGCTGGATATTTCTTCGCACGTACTGGATGCGAGCCCGACCGGGGCTGTGGCTATTTCCAGGTCAAGACCCAAGTGAACATGTCAGCGTCCGCTGCGTCCAGGCGGCCTGCCGCGCTGCCCGCCGCCGCGCTCGGCTTGCCAAGCCGATTACTGTCCACACTCTCCGGCACTCGTTTGCGACCCATCTCCCGGAAGGCGGGATCGACATCCGCATCATTCAGGTTTTGCTCGGACATGCCGACCTCAGATCGACGGTGCTACGCACAGGTTGCGACCAATCTGCTCGCCCGCACGACCAGCCCATTCGATGGGCTCTCCATCTCCCTCCCGACTGAGCCGCGCATATGGGCTCCGTGCTTGAGGTGGCGGACATCTTCCGCCGCCATGCCGCCCAGGGCTCTCGGCTCTCGTCCGACCAGCGCCGTGTAATGGCGGCCATCGAGGCGTGCCGCACAGCGACGCTCGGCGGCCATGTCGAGCGGTGCGACGACTGCGGCCTGGTTCGCGTCGCCTACAACAGCTGTCGTGATCGGCACTGTCCAAAGTGCCAAGCTCTCTCGCGCGCCCAATGGCTCGCCGATCGCCAGGCCGACCTGCTGCCGGTGCCCTATTTTCATGTCGTTTTCACGCCCGTGGCCGCCATCGCGCTGCAGAACAAGGCGGTGGCCTACGACATTTTGCTCAAGGCGGCAGCCGAGATGATCCGTCTCGTCAGCGCCGACCCGAAGCATCTCGGTGCTGATACCGGGGTGATCGCCATTCTCCATAAGCCGGAAATCACCTAGACCAGCTTTCAAGAGCTGCCGAAGAGACTAAAAGCTGGATTGAGGGGCAGACGTGTATTGGCAGACTACCTAGCAGCCTTTCTTTGCAGGCCGTTTCAGGAACTCATCAGGTTCAACGTCGAGTTTGTCGGCAAGGCGGCCTATGACTTTTATGCTGACGTAGTACGCGCCCTTTTCAAGCTGGCTCAGATAGCTCCGGCTTATTTTGGCCTCCAAGGCAAGCTCGTCTTGGGACCATCCTCTCGCATTGCGCAGACGGCGCAAATTGGTGGCGAATGTCTCCCGCAAGTCCATGCGGGAAAGGAAGCCGCTTGCTCAATATACTGCACCTCGATATACTTAACAAAGTGCCGTCTCGTGCAGGTTGTGAACGTAAACCGCGCGCGGCTATGCCGCTTGGCAAGCAAGAAACGAAGCTGACGCGTGCGGGACGCCAAGTCTGCTGATCGCGATCCGAGCGATATGGACCATGATCAAACGGCCTCCGGCGAAAGTCGGGGTAAGCGAAATTGAAGTGAGCGACGCCAGCCGCTTCGCTTAGAGACGCTTGCCGCCAGCCGCCAATTGACCTTCGTAGGAAGCTGTTTCCGCAAGGCGCGACCTTCGGATCGCTACGAAGACGCTCTGAATACGGCTATCATGGTCTTTTCAGTTTGATAGGAGTTTCAGGCCGTGCCGCCCGATCCAAAGGTTGCAGATTTGGCGCCCGACGCGCCCCAGCTCACGCCGTATGACGAGCAACACGTCGTCACCTACGTGCGTCTCCTCGATGCCGAAGCCGATAACGCCGATTGGCGCGAAGTCGCGCGCATTGTGCTGTGTATGGATTCCGCTCTTGAACCGGACCGCGCCCGCCGTGCGTTCGACAGCCATCTGGCGCGCGCCAAATGGGTGGCGCGTCACGGCTATCGTGATCTCCTGCGCCGCGGTTGGCCGAAAGAGTGGAGAGTGAGTGATGAATACGTTTGGAATGAACGTGACCTCGTGTTGAGGTCCAATCGCAAAAGTAGACGGTTCCATCGAGTAAGCGCATCAACATCGAATGGGCGCATCAGCACAACCAGAAATCGTCACAATTGTCGGGCTGCAATTCCCCTTGCGTGAATGCATGGGGAAAATAGCTGATGGCAGGTGCTGACTGGAGATCAGAGCAAGCATATCCTGACGCCAAGACAACAGAAACTGTAGACCTAGCCTGGGAGTGCCTTCGCCGCGATCGGGAGTACAAAACAGACTATAAAATGCTGCTCAGCAGCAAACGATCCAGCATGACGGCGGATCACTTCCGCTGGAAGTGGGGGCTGTCGTTTCGCCGCTGACCCGCAAAAGACGTTCGACCAACAAGCGATTTTCTGGGCGCCTGAGGCGCTGTCGACCGTGCTAACTGTCTGCGCAGCTGTCTCTCCGGCGGCGTGCAAACAATACGACTTGGATATTGCCAAACTCGCGGGCAGCGAGCTTCGCCATGCGCCAGATGGATGGCATGCCATCGTGCCGCTCGGAGGGGCAAAGCATCGCCTTTGGCTACCAGAGCTTCCAGCGAGCGGCTCTTTGGTTGCCGTCGACCTGCCGCTCGACCGCAATTTCGACATTCGTTTGCGGGCAGCACGTCGATTTAGGCGAGCGCTCGAACAGCGTCCCCTCGGACCATCGCCCCTTGCTCGATCGATCCTGACCCGGCGGCGGCTCATTCTCGCTTTGCGAGCACTGGATGGATGGCTGGAAGGAAACAGCTATCGCCAGATCGCGCAAGGCCTGTTTGGCACGCTTCGCGTTCCCGATCGAGGCTGGAAAACGGACAATCTGCGCAGCCAGACCATTCGCTTGGTCAAGATGGGGTTACGTCTCATGCGCGGCGGCTATCGCGCATTGCTCCGTCACAAGGGCAAAGGCAAGTACGATGCGTCCTGAGCTCTTGGCCGATGGGCTTGCTGCACGCGCGTCCCTCAAGAATCAAACCTTGCCAGTGATCAAGTAAGTCATCATTGCGCGCGGTATCCTCTGGGCATCCACTTCGGCTCGGTCTTTGCGGCGGCGGAGGAGGGGACTATCGTCGAATATGAATGGTACAGACTGGTGGTGATGCATCATTCGTCCCGCCACTTGAACAGACGATCGCCGAAGCACGCTGTCGCGTCACGGCTTCCATCCGGCGCAAGATGAAGCAATGTGCGTTGCACGCCATCATCCGGGCTTTGGCCGACTTGCACCGGCACAACGATCTCCTAATCATGCTCGTCCACGTTCTTCGGCGGACTCGATGACGCGCATACGAAGAAGAACTGTGCCGCAAATCGCTGCTTGGCGGCTGTGAAATGGACCCCGATTTTGGGACCACGTGCTTAGTTGGAAGGGGCTGCTCCGTTTGATAGACGGAGCGCATGATGACGACGAAGACGAGACGCAAGATCGACGCGGCACTGAAGGCAAAGATCGCGCTGGAAGCCGTGCGGGAGCAGGCGACGGTGGCCGATCTGGCCCAGCGCTATGAGGTTCACCCGAACCAGATCTATGCCTGGAAGAAGCAACTGCTGGAACAGGCGGCCCGGGCCTTTGACGCGGGTGTCGGGCGGGAGAGCGAGGAGGCTCGCGAACGCGAGATCGAGAAGCTGCACGCCAAGATTGGACAACTGACAGTCGAGCGCGATTTTTTAGCGCGGAGGTCCGGAAGATGAGCACGCCGGACCGTCGAGGAATGCTCGATCGCGCCGACATGGCGCTGTCGATCCGCCGGCAATGCATGTTGCTTGGCATCGCGCGCTCTGGGGTCTACCGGCCGCCACGGCCGGCCAACGACAACGACCTTGCCCTGATGCGGCGCCTCGACGAGCTGTTCACCGCCTGGCCGTTCCTGGGCTCGCGGCGAATGACCGCGATGCTGAAGGCTGAGGGGCTTCAGGTCAATCGCAAGCGCGTGCAGCGGTTGATGCGCAAGATGGGCATCGCGGCGTTGGGACCAAGGCCGAACACGACGAGGCCGGCGCCGGGCCACAAGATCTATCCCTATCTGTTGCGCAACATGACGATCGACCGGCCGAACCAGGTGTGGGCGGCCGACATCACGTATCTGCCCATCGGCCGCGGCTTTCTTTATCTCGTCGCCATCATCGACTGGGCGAGCCGTGCGGTTCTGGCGTGGCGGTTGTCGAACACGATGGACGTCTCGTTCTGCGTGGCGGCTCTGGACGAGGCGCTGGCGAAGTATGGCACGCCGGAGATCTTCAACACCGACCAGGGCAGCCAATTCACCAGTGCGGTCTTCACCGGCGCGTTGGCGGGCGCAGGGATCAAGATCTCCATGGATGGCCGCGGTCGTTGGATGGACAACGTCTTCATCGAGCGGCTGTGGCGGTCGCTCAAGCATGAGGACATCTATCTCAAGGGCTATGCCGACGGCCGCGAGGCCAAGGCAGGGGTCGCGAGCTGGATCGCCTTCTACAACGATCGTCGCCTTCATCAGGCGCACGGCTATCGCACGCCGATGGCGGTCTGGCGCGAACGGATGCAGGCCGCGAAGGCTGTGGACATGGTGGACAACGCTGACGCGTTGACCACATGCCCACAGCAACTGCAGCAGACAGAGTCTCTGGCAGCGTGATAGAAAGGGATCAGGAGCGGTCAGTTTCCAACTAACAAACCGGTTCAAGCGGTCGCGCTTCGCGGGTCCATTTCACTGCGCTCTGCGCGCCAGGGTGATGCGTTGTGGTCGGTGCCGACGAATGATGCGCGTCTTCTACGGTATGGGAAAATGAAAGGCTCCCCGCTGCGGATGCCCCGGTTTACGGACAACGGAAAGCTCCCTCAGGGACCGATGATGTCGCTCACGCCCAAACTCCACTAACGGCTATGTCACGCGACGTTACAATGAGTGAACGGCCGCTTGGTTTCCTTGAGCAGGCCTCGCTTCGGTTTACAAAAAGTCGAAGGGTTCGGGCCGCCAGTGCCGATGTCGGCGAATTTCCGGCGTCTGGTCGTCCAGAGCGTATTTGAAAACGCCCGCCACATAGAGATGCAGCGGCTAGGCGCTCATGAAGCGCGGCGTCATTCCACATCCTGGAGGAGCGCCGTCTGCAGTTTCGTAAGAAGTAGATCAACTGAGCTACCTCCTTCCTGTCGAAATTCTTCGGTGGGTCGCTCCAGCAATGGATCATATCCGCCACCTTGCCTCGATAGAACTTTTTGCCAAGCGGGGTAAGTTTCAACAGCACGACCCGTCTGTCGTCCCGATTCGCTTTATCGAAATTCCCAACATCAGCGAGACTTGGCGGAAGTGCTTGGCACGCAGCGGCGGGCGATGTAGGCCGACCGACGCCGTAGTCCCTCCTCGGTCGTTCGCCGGACAGGCAGCGCAGCCTTCTGGAATTATAATTCGTGCGAGGATCCCGTGAGCCAAGATCTTCTTTTCGAGCAAGCGCCGCCCAGGAATTGGGACCAGTTCGAAGAACTATGCGCCGACACTAGGGGGAGTGGCGCGACGCGATGCTTGTGCGGCACGGGCGCGCGGGACAGTTTCAGTTCCGCGTCGACATCGTGGGAAGGGATGGTGCGATCTGGCCGGTCGGCATCCAGTACAAAAGAAATCCGTGTGGCCGGTCTCCAAGTTGACGACGGTCGAACTCGACGAGGAGGTTGATAAGGCGAAGGGCTTCACACCCCCACTCCAGGCGTTCTATCTGGTCACCACCGCTCCCGACGATCAGGCGCTGCAGGAGCACGTCCGACTGTTGAATCTGCGCCACGAAACCGAAGGTCTTTTTCCGGTAGCCGTCTTCGGGCGGGAGTGGGTGCGGCGAGCCACGCGGCATCCGTATAGCGACGGACCAGCGCCGAACCAGATTCAACCGGCCCATCTTTGCTGTTGTCTGCACTACACGCAAATAGAGGAAGCGTTGCTTGCCTTAGTCGCGTTGATGAAAGCGCGCGCACCCGCACCCACTGCTCACTGGAAAAGCCGATCTTCTGACCGATGTACTGGCTGCTGTCCACCTTGCTAATGACATTGGGCAGGGTTGCTCCGAGGGAGCTGAGACCGAGAATCAGCAAAGCACCTGCGCAGGTCTCCAAGATCCGAGCTTTTGATTGATGTCAGTTTGCAGAATACGCGAGCGCGGAGCCCGCGGCAACACTCACGATACCGAGCACGGCAATCATTTATCTTGTTCCAAATTATTGAACTTGAAATTGGCTTAAGGCGATACGAACAAATGGCGTCATCTTCGAATCTGGCCAAGACGTCACCGCAACCGTCCCGTGAAGTTAGACGCACAAACGTATGCGTAGTCCCGCGCTATATGCCCATCCGGAAAGTCGCTACGATCATGCAGGTGGCGGCGCCGCAGCTTCTGAGCGCTTCCGGTTGTCCGCTTCCCATTATCTCGCTGGCTGAAGGAAAACGCTCCGGCGGCGCAACAGGTGGCCGACGTCGACATAAAACAGGCCCGACAGGTCGACTAATGCTTCTTCAAATCACTCAGCTTTCGCATGTAGTAGCCCTGCTTGCGAACGGTGGACTTGATCTCATCGCTGACGTTGATGACCCGCCTTTTCTTCCACCATTTCCCGAACGCGCTCGCAGGTAGGGACGCCCCCTGCTCGACGACCAGAAATTCATGTCTATCGTTTAGATATACTTCGAACATTTGGCCTCCATCGGAAGGACAGGATATCGCCGCAAACCAAATAACGCGCGGCAAATGCAGTAGCGGTACCTTTCTGACGGTCCCTCACCGCTCGCGTCGTTGACTGGGCTGGAAAACCTGCCTGATGGTGATGGAGGGCGGATGCAGCGACGCGGTGGCGCGCGATGATCGCGTTCGTGACAAATCGATTTCAAAGGCTTGCGTCCCTCGGTTCAGAGTACGATCGTATCGTTCCAGGATAGGGAATCAAATCGGAGTTCACGAATGCGCACAAGATCGCGTGTTGCCGAGCGCGCTCGTTCGAAAACTCAGACGCACCTCTCGCGCCTTGCACGCCGGGACTTGGCTTGGTGGCGAGAATCCCCTGCGCATTGTCCTTCTCCAGCGCAGAATTTCGGAATTGAAGGCCTCGAAATCAGAGAACTCTGACTTTGAAGAATGATAGCATTGCCCAAGACAGGAGAGGGCGAGAGCTACCGAGAGCTACGGAGCCAGCTCGTTTGCGAATGGATTGATCAAGCTGCTTCCTGCGTGTGCACGACGAACGCTGATTGTGCTTAGCAATCCCACCTGATTTCCGTAACGCAATGGAAACCGGCCGAGTTCGATCGCTCGATGAGGACGCTTTTGGGCTCTAAGCGGCTGCGGCTAACGCGGCGATCAAAGTATGGCCTTGAGGTGGTGAATGCATTTGAAGCCGACAGTCGGCTGATTGTATGAAGACGGAATTGTGGAGTGCAAGCTTTGTACGGAACGGACCAAAGCGTTTGTTTTGGAACGGACATGGCCTAAGCGAGCATAATGGTGCGATCCGCGCGTCATTCAGATCGATCGTTTGGATGCAGATTGAAGCAACGGCGATCGAACGTTTCGCGATTGATATTGGTTACGCATTGACCCTTGCCCGGAAGAATGGCCTCAGCTGAATTTGGAGGATGTCGGATCGAATCATTTTTCCCGGACCTCACCTGAACTTGGATAAGAGAGTGTTGCACAAACATCCCAAATGGGACTGTCCGTTGGGACGCGGTGCACCTAGAAATTGAGGATGGTAGCCGACATTGTTGTCGCTTTCAGCCATGTGAAGCTTGGAGGGGCGCGTGCTAGTTGATCGATTGGTTTTTCAAATGTTTGAGCCCCGCCAGGGAAGGGCCTCGATTTATCAATCGTCCATGAAGCCTCAGGAACACTCGAGCGTCCTCATTGCGCTCGATTGGATAAACTGCCCCGCTATTTTGCTCGATCGAAACGGCTCAGTGTTGGCTGTGAGCGGCAAGGCCCCAGACGCCTTTGACAGCGAGTTCTCCGTACGAGGACGGCGAATTTATGTGGCAGACTATCAATCGCGAACGAGGCTAGAAGAGCTTCTGGATCGTGCACGCCTGCTCTCCGGCAGGCAACCGCCTCCAGTTTCGCGGCTCGTAATCAATCGCGTCAGCCGTCGGCCGATCGTGATTGAAGCGATCCCGCGACGTTCAGGATCCGGCAGCCTGCCTTGTGATGTGGGTCTTCTTCTTCTCCTGACGGACCTGGATGAAGCGCCTGTTATTTCACGGGCGTCCCTCATGGAAGTCTTCGGTTTGACACCCGCTCAAGCGCAAGTCGCATCGTTATTGGTAAAGGGAAAGTCGCTGGAGGACATCGCCCGCGAGATGAACATTTCTTCCGGAACAGCCAGAAATCACCTCAAGGCTGTGTTTGCACGGACCGCGACCAGGCGCCAGGGCGAGTTGGTTTCGCTGTTATCTCGGCTGCAATAAATGGGACTTCAGACGCGAGCAACGCTGGGGAGGACTTGCCGGCAAGGTAATCTGCGAAGATGCGTCGGACGACAGCGGCTTCAGCTTCGTTGATCGTGCGGTCGCCGCGGATCGGCTCGCCGTCGCCGCGAATTGCTTGACAACATCATAACCAAAGCAAAGTCCACCACCAGACTTACCATCCTCAGCCGCGAAGGCCCCGCCCGCGTTTTGTCAGTAAGATCCTTCAGGAACGGGGGCGTTCATCGTGTCCTTTAGCCCGACGTGAAGATAGCTGACGTCGCCCTCCGAGAGGGGAACGATCTTTCACGCCGGCATATGTCATTCGCCGGCGATGTCCTCTTGGTCGCGGCTTAGGCGGTCCGATCACGCGAAGCTTCTCGGTTGTTGTGCCTCTCGGTCGCGCCATTGCCGCGTCCTTGCCGTTGCTCGCGCAGAGCGCTCCGTATCGTAACGAAGCTGGCAAATTGCGGTCATGAGACAAGTTAAAAATGCAAGTTATATCAACGTGCTGTGCCGCAACTGGGCGATAATCCGAGAGACAAAGCGTGTTGGGTCGGGACTGCGCAAGGTCAGGTCGCGAACAATATTTTTCGTGATCGCCCTCAAGGCGGCCTTTTGCCTGATCTTGGCCACCCCCAGCGCTCCTTTCTCTGACCGCCCCGTCGCCGGCGACTTCACAAAATAGAACCGGAAACCTTGCGCCCGCCGCTACCGCTCGCCACCCAACAACTGACGTGTCGATGCAGGCTGATTTCGTTGTGATGGGCATCCATTTCTGCGCCGACGTCCTCGCAGCGTGAGCACGGGTTGCGATTTGCACAAAAAAGATGCGTTCGATTTGTGTGTTGTATCACATGCCTGTCAACGTCAGGGTGAAAGATTGTAGTCGCGCTACCCGACGCATCGATTGCGCGGCGGTAAGCGAGCACTCTCAATGCTTGACCGAGGAGGACGTACATGGCGACGGTACTCATCACCGGCGGGACCGGGTTTATTGGATCGAATCTCGCGATGCGGCTTCTGGAGCGGGACAAGGACACTAAAGTCGTCCTGTTCGACAGGAATCCCGATCTTTCCAGACTGACGGGCTTCGAAGCGCGCTACGATGCCGTGAAGAATAGGGTCACCTTCGTCCAAGGCGATCTGACCATCCTACCGCACGTTTTGGCGCTGTTTGACGCCCACACGCCCGATAGCGTGTTTCATCTTGGCGCACTGCTGTCCGCAGGCGCGGAAACAAATCCGACGATGGGATTCCAAACGGACACGGTCGGGAGCTGGCATGTGTTCGAGGCCGCGCGCCTCTATTGCCAGCACGCCGGCAGCGATCCCATTCGCGTGCTCTTTCCAAGTACGATTGCGTCATTCGGCAGCTTTATCGCGCCCGGTGCGCTCGTGAACAACGAAGACATCCAGATGCCGACAACGATGTACGGCGTCTCCAAAGTATCGGTCGAGCGCCTTGGCGAATACTACACCCGCAAGGGCTGGATCGATTTTCGTGCAGTCCGTTATCCGTCCGTAATCGGCGCGAGCCGCGGGCCGGGCGGCACAACCGTTTATTCAACCTTAATGATTCAGGAGCCGTTTCGCACGCCGTCGCGGCCTTATATCGCCTATGTTGAGCCTACCACGCGTCTCGACATCATCTATATTTCCGAGGCGATCGATGCTCTGCTGGGCCTGCATGACGCACCGGGCAGCTCGCTCAAACGGCGCGTCTACAACATCGCTGGCATCAGGACGGACGATGTACAAGCACCCACGGCCCTCGACATCAAGAACGCAGTCGCAGCAATCAAGCCGGACGCCGTCATCGACTTCCAGGTCGATCCTGTCTTGCAGAACACAGTTACGAGCTTTGGAGTGCTGAAAGACGACACCGCCCGGGCGGACTGGAACTGGAAAGGTCCGCAGCAGCGGATGAATCTCGCGACGGCGGTTGCCGCGTTCGGCAAGGAAGTGAAAGAGTATCCAAAGCGGATCAAATCCCTGGAGCTGTTCGGCGCTTGAGGCATCGGCTCGTCGTTCGGGTCCGACCGCTCGCTCTCGGTCGGGCCGCCCGCGATTTGAAGCGGTGCGAAAACAACATCGCCAACTACGTTCTTTAGCACATCTGGAGGGGCAAATGTCTCCAACTCTGCGGCCATTGCTAACCATTGCTCTTTGTTCGCTGCTTGGTAGCGCAGCTTGCGCTGGAGAACTACGGCAGAAGCTGTTTAACGCCAAATCCTACTCCGGCTCGCGCGATCGACAGTATCAGGTGTTCGTGCCGTCCGGCTATACCGGCGAGGCTTCGGTCCCGATGGTGATGGTCTTGCATGGGTGCCGCCAGACCGAACTCAACATGATCAGCGAGACGCGGTTCAAGGAATTGGCCGAGCGCGACAACTTCATCGTGGTCTATCCCTTCATTACCTCCTATGACGGCTTCCGCGATACCAATTGTTGGGGTTTCTTTCTCGATCAACACATCCACAAGGGAGGCGGCGAGGTCGAGGACTTGCATCAGATTGCATCGGAGGTTGATGCTGAGTTCAAGATCGATCCAAACCGACGCTATGTCACCGGCCTTTCGTCGGGCGCCGGAATGTCGGTGGCGCTTGCCGTTGCACAGAGCGCTTATTTTGCGGCGGCCGGCTCTGTTGAGGGCTTACCCTATTCCGAAACTGCGTCTTCCGTGGGATTCGTCTGCGCCAATCCTGGAATCTTTAAGCCCATTTCGGCCGACGCGGTTGCGATGCAGATGGAGCAGAAACAGCCGGAAGAGCAACGCCAAATTCCTGTCATGGCAATCCACTCGCGCAACGATTGCGTCGTTAACATATTGGGTTCGGAGAACATACGGGATTCCTGGATCCGCCGTTACGGACTGAACTCCAGTGCGGTTGCGACGTCGGACTGCACGGCCAAAGGTGTGGCTTGCACCCAGACGAAGTATGGGACTGCCCAGCGTTCTATCGTCGAGACGATTTTCTATGACGGTAAGCGGGGAGATTTTATCGCCACCGATTCCCATTATTGGGTCGGCGACAATAGCGGAGAATTCGCCAATCCGACCGGACCAAGTGCCAGCGAGTTGCAATGGGCCTTCTTCAAGGCGCACCCGTTCCGTGAGAGCCAACCGCCGTCGATCTCGATTGCCTCGGCTACGGTCGCAGGAAATTCGGTTACCGTGAATGGCACCGCGTCCGTTTCCACCGGCTCAATTGCAAGTGTAACGGTGCGGCTGGATGGCCGCTTTCCGCAACCATCGAAAACCGCGTCGGGGACAAGCAATTGGAACGTCACGTTCGACAATCTGCCTTCGGACGCATTCTACGTGCCGGTCGCAACTGCGAAAGACAATGATGGCGCCACGACGGGTGCGAGCGGAAACCCGGTCGCGGTCGGCTCCCCGCCACCGAATCTCTCGCCGAGCGTTATGATCAACAGCGCGTCCGTCAGCGGCGATTGCGTCACCGTCGCAGGTAATGCCTCCGATCCCGAAGGTCAGCTCGCAAGCGTCCAAGTCGAACTCGGCACGCGAGGACCGAAAAGCGCTGCTCTCAACCAAAACAATTTCAGATATCAGGAATGTGCGCTCCCTGCAGGAAACTACTCAACCAAGGCGCAGGCCATCGACAATGCCGGCGCTAGGAGCCCGGTTGCCTCGGGGCCAGACGTCAGCGTGAGCGGTTTACAATCCGTTACCGCCAACTGGCAGGTGCACATGAGTGCGGGCCGATTGCGCGTGTATATGGCGCCATGCGCGAATGTGGGCTTCGGGGCCTGCGATCAAGGATTTTCGGCGATCTTCCTCGCCAACCAATTCAGTCCGTTCCCTCTGCACAGGAAAGCGACCTCAAATGACTGGTTCGTAGGGCTGGAGAACGTTCGCTAGTGGAGGGACCCGGACAGGGACCTCTCTGCATCTCGCGCTCGGTCCCTGACATTTGTTGTCCGCCGCCTTCCGGTCGCCGCAGCAGGATCGATGCTTGCGATCGCGCCGATGACCAATTGTCGGCGGCGCCCTTTATGTTGAATGTTCTTAGTGACACGACCAGAACACCGAGCTTTCTTATTTCTCTCGGTTTGTCATTCGCATTGCAGCGGCGAATCAACCGGCCGTTCTTCGACAGCTTGGCCTCCTCGTATCGAGCGGCTGCCGTCGCGTCGGACCTACAATCCGAAGGCCGACGGCAAGCAGGGGCGGCCGCTCGGCATTGCCGCGATCGAGGACGAGATCGTCCAGGCGGCGGTGGTCATGATCCTCACGCCTATCTACGAAGCGGGAGTTCCTGGGCTTCACCAGGGGTTCCGTCCAAAGCGGAGCCAGCATGGTGCGCTGGACGCGCTCACGTACGGGATCAAAGGACGCACGTTGGCCAGCCCTCACAGCGCAGAATCGCGCTCGACAAAACGGAGGATACCACCGATCACGGAGTCTCTTGATTGCCGCCCCGACGATACCTCCTGTAGGGATTCGGTTGGCTGGCCGTCCGATAATCATCCAGATTGCCGCCCAGAAACAAGACCTCGGTCTCTTTCGTCGGTGTTCCATTCACCCACTTTCGCAATTTCGGATCTTCGGGATCGCTTCCGCGCGCTAGAACGCCGTCGATTCGACTGGTTGGCCAAGCGGCAACCCTCGGTATCGTGTAGGTGTGCAACTCCTTAGCTTTCTCTGCGATTGCCTTCCCGCCGGTATCGTCATCCGAAAGGAGCAGTCGTGAGGGGTCCTGGGCCAATGACACAAAAGAAAGACAATTTGCCATAACCGTACGTGTGCATTGCAGCCATGCGAGCCATATCGATTTCGTCTGTGTTGTCGTCGCAGAACGCCTCAGAAACATGCGGGCTAGTGTGACAACGTAAATCCGCTATGGAACGTACATGCTCCATTGCCCCCACATCGTCGTCCATAAGCGGCTTGCAGTGGCTACTCTTGTTCTGAAAACGGTGCAGCTGCAAATACGACGATGCCAAGACGTCATTGAGAACGCCTCCGCCATCGACGCCGTCAGCGGAAGACTCAGCCGTCGTTGACCACTGTAGTGTTCGCTGCTCGGCCAGCCCGATCTCGTTTCTGAGCGCCTCAACGTTCGCTCCGGCCAGCGATGCGGCAAGTTCGGCGCGTCCCCTGACAAAGCTGCCGCGGTACATCGTTCGCCCTCCGGGATAGTGCGTGCGCTCGTATCACATTTGTCACAGTCGAAGGAGAGTCCCCCTCGAGGTTTGTCAAGACTGAATGATGGACTGGCCGCAACCCACTTAGCTGCTGGTCAAAGTTCGTTTGATCCGGCGACGGGTATACTGGTGAGCTGGTTTGTGCGTTCATGTCGACCGGTTGCTGCCGGGCCAAGTCAGCGGGGCTCCATGAGTCGTTATTCATTCTGTCTGCCACTTTGAGGAATGGTTCCTTACTTGCTTTAATAGTGAAACCAGCTTTCGAGAAGCTGACGAACCCTGCGGTTTGGAGCGCGTAGAGGCCTACCGGCCATCCGACGGCTGCATTCCGCGCCTGCGGCCGAATCTGTCAAACGCGACGCAAACCCAGAGTTCTCAAGCGATCGCTACGCTGATGCGACGAATGCAAGCGATACCCGGCACGCCGGAAGGGACAGAGTCGTACTGATTCAGCTTGAACATCGCTGACGAGCAGCTCACGACCGCACACCGAGCGAAGTTGGCCTATGTCTACGTGCGGCAGTCATCCGTGAACCAGGTGCGCCAGCATCACGAGAGCAGCGAGCTGCAGTACCGCCTTATCAATCGCGCCATCGGTCTGGGCTGGCCGCCCGGGCGAGTCCGGGTGATTGACGCGGATCGGGGTAAGTCCGGTGCTGGCGGCGTGGATCGTCATGGTTTTCAGAAGCTCATTGATCAAGATCGGCCTTGGCAACGATTGTCTTGTGGTGAGTCTCGATGCTTCTCCGCTTGGCCTGCAATAATTGGGACTGGCGTCAGCTTCTCGAGCTGTGCTCGGGTATTCGGCGTGCTCATTGCGGATGGCGAGCGGCTTTACGACGCGGCGGCGGACCAACTGGAGCAGGAGAGCTGTCGGCTCGAGCGTCAGCGGGTGCTTCGCGCGGAGCGTGCCCGCGACGAGGCCGAGCGCGCTCGGCGTCAGTATGACGCGGACGAGCCCGAGAACCGGCTTCTGGCGCGCTCGCGGCCTCAGACCAGCATTCGGCCCGGAAGGACAAAATCAGACAATGCAGAGCCCTTGTTGCGATGCGGACAGTGTCCGCGTGTTCATGGCTTCATGCAACTCTGCGACCTGTCGATGAACTCGGACCGCCATGTCCCTGCGTATCGAGAGAGGTTCAATTATCTCGTCGAGGGCGACGGCGACCAGCGGCAGGTGGAAAGGACGTGCCATATCGATCGCCGTGCCCGGCCGCGTTTTCTCGGCCGAAATGTATCGCCGAGAAAGTCAGATGAATAGCTCGGTGGTATGCATGACGGAGAAGTAATTCTCCGGGTGATGCTGAACGTCGTTAGCACTCACATTGGTGAGCGTGATCGAATTACCCTTTCCGAGGTCAACGACCGTGGTGTCCGGGCCAGCCGCCTCGACGCGAGCGACAAGATCGGTGACCGTATGAATACCAGTGTCATTGATCCCTTCCGCGATGTGCAGTTTGTCCCCCACCGTGAAGTCCATCACGGCATCCTTGCCGCCTCCGCTCGTGAACATGAAGTTGTCGTTGCCCTGATTGCCGAACAAAGTATCGTTGCCCTCATCGCCGTACAGAAAATCGTCACCCGCACCACCAGAGAGCGTGTCGTCACCCTTATTGCCTTCCACATCATCGGCGCCCGCACCACCTGAGATCCAGTCGTTCCCGCCCAGGCCCCTGATATAGTCCCTATCGGGCGTGCCGTCCAAGCGATCGTTGGACTCTGTGCCGCGGATTACAGACATGTCTTTCTCCTGTGTTGTGTCTGCCATGCGAGCGGTCACGCGTGTGATTGCGCTCTGGCTGCCAAACATACACGTCGAGTCTGACGAAAACCTGATTGCACACGCAGCCTCCTCGCGCATCTGCGGCGCATAGAACTTGCGTCCGGCATCAGAGCTGAGCACCCCGGTCGTAGAGCACGATCACGTCTCCCCAATTGGCTGAGCGGAGATCAGTTTCCAGGCATTCGATGTTCTTGTCCGCTGCGGCGCGATTGCGGCACGAGAGTTTTCCGGAGCATCCCGGATCTCGGGAATGTGAATGTTGGTACGAACCAGCGTGCCGTGCAGGCCTCGATGGGCGCACACGAGGATGAGGTCGCGGCCCGAGTGGAGCAGGAGTTCGCCGATTCTGTCCATGTTGTATTGGCTCGCGAGCGCCGTGCCTGTCACTAAGAGCAGCACTAAGAGGGACCGTGCCCAGCGCTATCGAGATGCACTTCTTCATGGCAGGTGCCGTTCGTCGCACGGAGATGGCGTGTCTGAGGCAAACGCTGCAGATGCGGCAGGGAGCCGTACGGTTCTGCAAGCGCTGCAAATAACGGGCCAATCGCCCGAAACTGCTTACACGAGATTCCACTGTCTAAAGCTGGTCAGAAAAAACGTGCTTCACGCCGTTGCTGTCCGAAAGTAACTCGCATTTGTTTGTTTTTCGCCATGTCACACACGACTTCTCACACGAAGGTAACGCAACTTACTGCATCGCAAAGAGCGAAATCCGGCAGCGTCAGATTTCGCGTGAACAGCGGACCGCGATGCGATCTGAAAGCTCAATGGGAGCGGGGTATCCACCGTGATCGACCTCGTCGACGCCAGGGAGTTTGTATTTCTGCTGTGTTAAGTCTCAGGAATGCCCTCCAGATGGCTCGCGAGAAACTGCAACAAATCACCAGCATTGAGCGCTGGCATCAAATAGGCGTTCCTCGCCAAGTGCGGATTTCGAATCCTGCCGGTTGTCTCAATTCTATTTCTGGTGTCCCAGTTGGGACAGGACCAGCGACACTCTCCGTATTTGGACCCAAGTGTCCTAATGAAAAGTTGCTAGTGTCCTCAGTCGTGAATCCAGTCTGGTCGCGTTAGATCGCATATCTGGATCCGCCATCCGGCCAACGGTGCTTCTCATGGCGATCCGGCTGCCTTGGCCGGCAATCCAGCGCTGTCATAAATTCGTAATCTTCCGGCGCCGAACCTTTCAGCGGTTCCCATCCTTGTTTAGGATGGGGGCCTCGTCATCGGAGAGCATCATGACGGAACGCGTTCAACTCGGCACAGCGCCGCGAGAGCGGCTGTTTGAGGTAGCCCGGAAGGAACTGGCAAAATTCGAGCTGCAGGAAAGCGAATTTCGCAAGAGGGATCGGGAGGAGCGCGCCGCAGAACTGCGACTTCCCTTGGATAAGATCAAAGTGCGCTAGGTGTTTAGTCCCGAGGCGGATCGCATCTATCTGACTCGGCGACGGCTCACCCTGCTTTGCCGATGGCCTCGAATGGCGTGAGGCCGCAAGGGGCTTTTGAGCCTTGGCGAAGTTGCAGGCTTACAGGAAGACGCCAATGGGCTCTCTGAGCGGCGGCGGGTCTCATCGTAGTAGCGCGCACGATCGCGCTCCTTGCGGGCCCAGTTCATCCGCCCCGACCAATGCGTTCTGTGCGAATTGGGCCTCAGCAGTGACGTGTCACTGAGTTTTTATTTAGCGAGAGAACTTATTCACGAGTGCCGCGGAGAAGCGGACAGGCGGTTCGTTGGCTTTCAGGTGCGTGTTTACGACTTGATGCTACGCGCACCCAGTACGGAGCGGCTGTAGAACCTCCGACTTCCAAATCGGCACGCTGCTTGCTTGGTTGCGAGGCGCCGCGACCAATGCCTGATCGGCACAGTCGGAGCGGCGACGTTACAGAATGTCCAGGCCCGATTCTGCTGTGAGGCGGCATGAAAGAGCTTGAGGCATCGCCGTTGCCTTCGGTGCCTGTCTCGGCTGCATCAATCCGGCTGCGAATACTCGAGGACAAGCGCCTGATTGGATGAGGTGCGTCCCGAAGCAATGGGCTCGCCATCTTCGGGGCGCCCCGGATCAGTTTTCAGCAAGGAACCTCGAACGCCATGAGCAAGCCTGCCATGTCACAATCCGTCACCGCCAGAACGCAAGCCGAGGCGCTCAGCATTTTCTTCGAACAGGCTTTCGAACGACAAATCCGCCGCAGCCCGACGAGCGAGGCCGCCTTGCTCGGGCGCAAAGATCGCCAGCATCTCTGGGATGAGATCGACGAAGCCGCACAGGACGACGCGGTTCGGGAGGTAGGCCGAGACCTTGATCGCCTGCGCACCGACTTCGATCCGCGGACGTTGCCGGACGGGGCCAAGCTCAGCTATCGGCTGTTCGAGAGCGGCTGTGTGACGATGCTAGAAGCGGACAAGTTCCGGCATTACAACTACCCGCTGAATCAGATGGAAGGCTGGCAATCGTCCATTCCGGCCTTCCTGCTCAACAATCATCCCATCGACGCTGTCGAGGATGCGGAGGCCTACATCTCTCGCCTCGAGGGCGTCCGCAGGTTGGTCGCACAAGTCATCGATGGTGTCGAGTTGCGTTATCGCAAGGGAATCGTCGCTCCCAGGTTTGTTTACGACAAAGTCATCCGGGATTGTCGCAATCTTCTGAGCGGCGTGCCCTTTCATGCTTCAGGAAAGGACTCGACGTGGCTTGCGGACGTCCGCGCGAAGGTCGAGGCGCTCCCCATATCCTATACGAAGAAGCCCAAGCTAATCGAAGCAGCCGTCCAAGCGATGATCAGGTTCGTCCAACCGGCCTACGTTGACTTGATTGCGGCGGCGGCCCGGCTCGAGGCGTTGGCGAGCACGGATGACGGCGCCTGGAAACACCCCGACGGCGTTGAGTTCTACGCGCAGGAGCTCAGGCACGTGACCACGACGGAGCTGTCGGCGACACAAATTCACGAGTACGGGTTGGAGGAGGTCGCCAGGATCCACGGAGAGATGGAAAAGATGAAGAACTCGATTGGCTTCGGCGGCGACCTCGCTGCTTTCTTCGAGCACATCAAGACAAACCGCGAGTTTGTCTATCCGGACAGCGAGGAGGGACGGAGCACCTACCTCCGCGACGCCACCCGCGTTATGGATCAGATGTACCGCAAGCTCGGCAATTCGTTTGGGAGGATTCCCAGAGCTCCTCTGGTTGTCAGGCGTGTCGAGGCCTTTCGTGAGGAATCTAGCGGTCTTGCCTTCTATCAGGCGCCACCGATGGATGGTAGCCAGCCCGGCATCTACTATGTCAACCTGTCCACAATGGAGATCCTGAAGACTTTCCAGCTCGAAGCTCTTGCCTACCACGAGGGCGTGCCGGGTCATCACATACAGTTGGCGATGGCGAGCGAACTGACCGGAGTTCCCACGTTCCAGAAGTTCGGCTCGTACGCCGCCTATTCGGAAGGGTGGGCGCTATATGCAGAGTTGCTTGCCAAGGACTTGGGTGCGTATGGCGATCTGATGTCCGATTTCGGTCGGCTGGCGGCGGAGCTGTGGCGCGCCACGCGGCTTGTGGTGGATACCGGCATCCACGCTTGCCGCTGGACGCGCCAACAAGCGATCGACTATTTGCACAAAGTCACCCCCCATCCCTTATCCCAGATCATCGGTGAAGTGGAACGTTATATCGTCATCCCGGGCCAGGCGACGGCGTACAAGGTTGGCATGCAGCAAATGCTCGCGTTGAGGAGTAAGGCAAACTCTGCGCTGGGCCGAGCGTTCGACTTGCGCGAGTTCCACGACGTCGTTCTCGGTAGCGGTGCACTTCCTCTCGGAATCCTCAGCGAGCTGGTCGATCACTGGATTTCAAGCAAAGGCGCTGGCTCAACGTCTCGCAGCTAGCGTGCGATAGTCAACCCGAACTGCAGAACAGCCGATGGCATGGAACAGGGCGTTCATCGAGTTTACGAATATCTTGCGAGACTTGCGCCAGCGGTACGGAATCGAGAGCGCCTCACGCTCGTCACGCATGACACCATTCCAGACCATGCACGTTTTCGTTCTGTGAGTCAGCTTGGTATATTTCTCCATGCCCATCGCCTCGAGGCGCCCTGGCCATCTCCATGGCGTGGCAGTGAGTGCAACCGGCGGTCACGATTGGGCGCCCCGCGACTGATTCCAAGTGGCGTCCGTCCACTCGATCTGAGTCTCAGCCATCTCGTCCCCCGATTTTGTTTCGGCCAGCGCATTAGGCGGTTCGATGCCCGGCTTTCCGTCTGCGACACGCCGCCAATCAGGTAAGGCCGCCGCCAACCACCGCCAGCGGATTATATTGAAATCGTGCGCGATGTCGGCTGTCCTACTGGGGCCCAGGGTTAGGCTTGGTATTCAATGTCGTTTCCGCCCTCTGCTATTCGCTCGATCATCTCATCGAACGGCGGGACTTGGCCGAAGATCATGCCAGCCATCTTCTCGTAGTCCGTCTTCAGCGGCGCGAGCATTCCGCCGGCTGGAACGATGCCGAACGTTCCAGGAGCAGCTAGGTCGAGGTCGAGAGGCGTTCGATCGAAGTAGAGACGGGCGTGTTGAGCGTAGCTTTCCGCAAGCTCCAGGTCCGTGATCGCGCCCTTGCCGTGATCTGAGTTGACTCCGATCAAGGGGACGCCGCGACCGATCGCTAGTCTCCTTCCGATATCCAAAGGACCAGACCCATGCCGACCATGAAAGCCGCCGTCGTCACACAATTCGGCAACCCGCTTGAGATCCAGGATGTGCCAGTGCCGGAGCCTGGCCCCGGCGAAGTCCTGGTCAAGGTGAAAGCCTGCGGCGTCTGTCACACTGATCTGCATGCTGCGTCTGGAGACTGGCCGGTGAAGCCCGTTCTTCCATTCATCCCTGGCCATGAGGCGGCCGGCATTGTCACAGCGCTCGGGCCGGGTGTCACCAATCTCAGTGTCGGCGATGCCGTCGGCGTCGCCTGGCTGCACGATGCCTGTCTGCGTTGCGAATATTGCGAAACAGGCTGGGAAACGCTGTGCGAACGCCAGCACAACACCGGCTACAACGTCAATGGCGGCTTTGCCGAATATGTCATCGCCTCCGCCGCGTTCGCCGCGAAGCGGGGCTCGGCCATGTCGCGATCCAGTATGCCAAAGCGATGGGCCTGAAGGTCGCCGCGATCGATATCGCCGATGACAAGCTCGAGCTTGCACGCGCGACAGGGGCCGATCTCGCGGTCAACGCGCTTGCGGCGGATGCAGTGGAGAAGGTCGTGGCCACGACCGGGGGCGGCGCACATGGCGTGCTGGTGACGGCGGTCTCCACCGCGGCGTTTGCCCAAGCGCTGAAGATGGTGCGCCGCAAGGGCACCGTCAGCCTCGTCGGCCTTCCGCCCGGCGACTTTCCGATGCCGATCTTCGATGTTGTTTTGAAGCGCATCACCGTGCGCGGCTCGATCGTTGGCACCCGCAGGGATCTCGACGAAGCCATTGCCTTTGCGGCCGGCGGCAAGGTGAAGGCCGAGATCACCAAGATGCCGCTCGCCGGGATCAACGACGTCTTCGACCGGATGAAGTCCGGAAAGATCGATGGCCGTATTGTGCTCGATTTCGCCGGATAGCTTGCGAGGCCCCGAAGACATGCCCCAGTGCGGGAGATTAACGCGAAGCAAATCAGCGACCACGCTCAACTGTCCCAAGGTGGGCGCCTCCATGCGCGCGTGAAGTCGGCAACAAGCGCTCTCCAAATCATGACTGAATTTCATTCGAGGAAAGAAACCTGGCTTGCTGCCATCGAGCGAGACCGATGGCGCGCCAGTCAGGATAAAGCTGCGAACTCTTGGTTTGTGGGAGAGGCCTGCCAGCGGCGCCGTCTCCCCTTGGACGTCCATTTGGAATCGAGAGCCATAGTGCCACCACAGTGCAGGTCTATTTGTCTAGGGCGGGCCGCGGTGTTGCGTCGGTACGCGTGGGCAATATCGGATACTCGATCTTGGGCCGCTGTCCCGTCAGCGAGTTCAGAAACGAGACAATGTCGTTCTCCTCCTTATCGCTGAGCTTCACACCGAGTTGAGTCTCACTCATCACGCCAACCGCTTGCTTTAGACTCCAAACCTGGCCCGAATGGAAATACGGGGCCCGCAACGCGACATTGCGCAATGGAGCGGAGCGGAAAACATATTCATCGCCAGCCGCCTTGGTGACGGCGAAACGCCCTTTATCGGCGGCTGGAAGCAGAGGGGCGGCCGGCCTTTCGACCGCGCCGAACGGGAAGTAATCCTGTCCCCCGACGTTGATTCCATTGTGGCAAGATGAACATCCCCTTTCCATGAATAGCACTAGTCCCGCCTTCTGCTGATCATCAAGAGCATGCGTATCGCCCTCGAGGTATCGATCGAACGGGGCTGCCGGCGTAATCAGGGTTGCTTCGAAAGCCTCGATCGCCTTCGCGAAGTTGTCAAAGGTGACGGACGTCGCCTCGCCAGGGAACGCTTTCTTGAACATGACGACATAGTCGGTCATCGAATTCAACGTGCTGAGCAATCTATCTGGCGTCGTATTCATTTCGACACTCGCCTGGACAGGGCCCTTGGCCTGCGACTTCAGATCTGCCGCCCGTCCATCCCAGAACTGTGCCACATTGAATACTGCGTTATAGACGGTGGGCGCCCGACGTGGACCCAGCTGCCAGCCATGACCGACCGATGTCGGACCGGAATCTACTCCGCCGGCGCCAAGATTATGGCACGTATTGCAGCTAATGACCCCACTTGCCGATAGCCTCGGATCGAAGAACAGTATCTTGCCAAGTTCCACCTTCTCGCGGGTGACTGGGTTGTCTTTTACCTCTGGAGTGACTGACGGTATCGACTTGAAAATCTGCCGAGCGGAGCTCATCAAATCGTCGTTCGCGCTGGCCGCTGACGAAACCAGCATCCCAACGCCCAGAATGCATCCCTTACGTACAAGGGAAAGCTCACGTATCGCTGACTTCTTCATCGCGCGCATCACCAGTTTTCATAGATTCTAGAAGTGGCCGAAAGCTGCACGCGCCCCTGTCCTTTGGGAAAGGCGGCGCGCGCGCCGGATCTCTGCAGTTCATCGTGTATCCGGGCTCGAGGTCCTCGCTACCGGCGTTCACCACGGGGCTTTAGAAGGCGTCACTTGTTCCGCGACCGCGCCGCTTGGAAACGAGCCCACGTTTCATTGCGAGTTAACGGGCAAGACCTTCCGATTCGATACAGCGGTCATCCTTCCGACAATGTCTTCGCCGCAAAAGCGGCGGTCTATCTGGTGGCGACATGGTTATTTTCCATCAGCTGATCGGCGAACAATGAACTTCGTGGGAGTTTGGCAAACATCTTCCACGTCTCACGCGAAGTGGATTGAACAACTCATCTTGCTCCGGCCGAACCCGCATAGACCACTTCGTGCGCCAGACTTTCCAAGGAGCGAATAACGGACTCCTGTGGAGCGAGCTTTCGGACTTGAGGCATTTGCAAGTTCGCTGCCCATCATCGAGTACGTCCGTCGGTAGCTTCGTCGGTACCTTCCTTTCTTTGCCGGTACCTTCCTTTGCCGGTACCTTCTTTTTGGGAGCGTACAACCTGACGCATCGTGCGATTCAAGCCCCTTAAGTGCTTGGCGTGCGAGCATGTCTAGCTCGCTTGGGATATCGAGAGGAAGTTCGTCGACGGGATCCTCTAGGATGTGGAAGTGGCCCCGGGGCCGAAAGGAACGCACGTGTGGGGGTAGCCCCTGTCGATCGCGCGGTGGTCAGCTGGATCGGCACGACAGCTGGAACCTCCGGCGAGATGATCAGAGATGTGATGGTGCATCGTGTCGAGCAGCGGTTTGGCGACATCCGCGCCTAAACCTCGAGCCCCACTTCCGTCAGCGGAGAGCCCTGAGAGCAACGACATGGCCGAAGCCTTCGTGAAGCCTTTCAAGCGCGGCGATGCCCGGATCAACCCGCTGCAAAGCGCGCAATTGCACTCTCAAGCATCGATCACTGGATGGAAGATGACAACTCGAACACCTAGTTTTCCGGTTGGAGTCCGTCGGGATCGATGCGCTGATTTCGTTTTCACGTCATCGTAATTCCAGCTGTTAGAGGCTGGCCAAAAATCGAATCGAATATTGGTGGGTACCTTTCACCTTCCTTTTTGGTAGAATCAGACAATGAGCTCAATGTTGAGGATTGTGGCGGTAGGGGCAATTTTCTCAGGAGAAGCCCTCTCGGTAATCGCGGAGTTGATCGCTTCAAAGAAGTTTGGAAAAGCCAGCGGGCATCAGGCGCCGCTTCTGCCAACGCTCCTGCCGATGTTCCTGCTAATAGCGACCGGAGGTATCCTGCTTGTCTACGGATACGCGCTCGCCTACATGCATCTCAAGAATATTTGGATAATTGTCGCAATGTCGGTGGGGTCGATTCTAGTGGTGGAACCTATTCTTACGTTTCTGCTCTTTCGAGACGTGCCGACAACCGGATCGCTGATCGGGCTGGCGTTCGGCGCGATTGGCACGCTCGCTGCGATATTCTTATGAGCACTCTTTCGGGTCGGGTTCGATTGGCGGGGTCCCGGGTCTCCATGGCCCGCTCTGGCTCGAACCGGATTCTCAAGCCGTCGTCCGTAAGACGAAAGAGTAAGGCGATGCCGTCAGTCTGCAAACGTCTTTAAAGTCGCAGTCTTCCGTGCATCTGGGGGTTTAAACGCCGATGTCACTGCTTCTGGAGGTCGCGGTTCGAGCAGTTCTTCTACATACCATCTTCGAATCCGGGGAATCGCGTTATCGTCTCCGATCGTCCAATCGTCTCGAATGCCGCGTTCTCTCGTTTGGGCGTCGACGTGAGCTATCCACCGTCTCTTTCTCGATAAAGAGCATGCCATCATTCGTGAGTGCCGCCAGATGGCCTTTGCCGATCGCAACTCAAGCGGTTGGGGGGCGCTTGGGTCAACGATCTGTCACGGCGGCCCCACCGATAGATGCGTTTCGCCCCTGTTCTTTCGACGCGGCAACTCGTTGACAGGGACATCTCATAGAAAACGTCCCGCATCGTCGATCACCCGAATGTTGTTGCCACATAACGCGGGAAGAGTAGCGATCCTGCCACGTGGCAGCGATGAGAGTGTCAATAAGGACTTCGCATTCTCACCGGAGCGCGCGAAAACTCGCACATCAGCGAGAGGTGAGAATGTCGCGTGACATCCCAGTCCCTAGCGCTGACTTCGTTTTTCGATTACCATCGGGCGGCGCGGCCCGTTGCTTGCCTCCCCCGTCGACTTCTGCGGCTCGTGATTCGTTGCGCAGATCACTAAGAACGCGCTCAATGCGCCATCACGACTTCAGTCCTTGGTCGGGTGATTGATCCTTTTGACAGGAGCATAGATATGGGCGGCTGCATTTCACGACTGAGCGTACGGCGCGAAACTTCTCACGATGACGGACACGCCCTGGAGGCCGAGTTTGCTACTCAGCTAGATTTGGTGCGATCGAGTCCACCTCGATCCAGTATTGAGTCGCAGCACGCGCCCGGATCATCTCGCGAGGCCGATGGCGGAACCATATCTCACCGTATTCGTCCGGCCCGCATTAACGAGAAGCTCCAGTCGCTTGGGCAAACGCTTGAGCGCGCCGGCCAAGCGGGAATTTCGTCCGGCCTAATGGAATACGGTCAGCAGGTGGTTCGCTATATGTCTGCCGACATCCAGCCCGACCAGGAATTGTTGTCCCTTGATATCGACAACCTTCATCGCCTGGTGGACAGCTATAACAGGCGCTACCCGGACCTTAATCTTAAGTATATGGACGCGCCCGCCAAGTTTCTTGAGGCGTTGGCGGACCGGTCGTCGGATAGTGCCTGGCGCGCTGTCGTGCGGTTGGCGGACGGCGAGATGCACCACTTTGCTGCTGATGTGCGAATTCGCGCCGGAGCCCCGCCGACGGTTATCGTGATGGAGCCAGCCGACCTCTACACCTTCGTGACCGCATACTCCAGATTGCGACGGGAAGCGCTACAGCAGCTGCGAACAGAGCCGCAGTGGGCCTTTATTGGTGTTGGCGCGCAAAAATCGTCTGCCGATTGCGTGATATTCGGCATGCAATTTGCGCTGGCGGCACACCGAGAGTCGTCCATCTTCGATGGCTGGCACAACAATCTTCATCGGCATGGAACGATTGCCGAGGAGGGGGATGAGTCCCCCAACTACATTCCCTCACCCGACGCCATGCTAGAATTTGCCGGCATAAGCTTGTTTCACGGGGAAAGGTTTCTCCCAGCGCTGTTTTACAAGCACTCCCACTCGAGAGGAGTAATCGAGGAGGTCGCAAGGTACCAAGCTGGCATCAAAGGCGAAGATGTCAGTAACAGCAGACGCGATCCCAAAACGGAGTCGTTGGCCGGACGGCTCGAAGCCTTTGCTGTTCAGCGAGACTCCCTCAGATACAGCGCATCTATCGAGGCGTCGAGGGCAACCAAGATCCGCACGGCGTTGGACGGGATGTTATCCGACTAATGCGATCTTTCGTGTTAAGGCACGGACGGATTTAGCGTTATCGGCTCTCGATCACAGGGGCACTACGGCCTTTCCGCAGCCGAACGCTTCACGTCATCCTCTACAACCTCAACAGCCACAAGAAAAACGAACATTGGCTCGAGGCCAACGTGCAATTTCAATTCACGCCGACAGGTGCGTCCTGGCTCAATCAGGTCGAGGTATGGTTTTCGATCTCACAGGGGCAGTCGCTTCGCTACGTCCTTCAGAAGCCTCAAGCAGCTTCAGGACCACATCGAAGCCTACGTCAACAAGTACAACGACCAAGCCGAGCCCTTCGTCTGGACCTAAGAAAAAGGTCCGTCAACGCCATTTCAAAGGCTGCCGTGTTACACGGCGCTTCGACATCACCATTCGCCAGGGAACGGCACGCGTTACGCCTCCATTGGCATTCTACCGGCGTGCAAACCGCGTATCGCGCAGTCAAAGGGAGGCATCTCATGAGCAGTATGAGATTGTGGTTGGTCCTGTTGTCGATCGCATTTTCATCTGTGTTTTCTGGATATGCCGCAGCGACACCAGAAATCTCGGCTTATTACCTAAGCGGCCCCTCAGCGAAGAAGGGCGCGCCCGACTACTATGCAACGCTGGAGAACCTGGAGGAGCTTAGCGAGAAAATCGCCGCCGAGGGCTCGAACTTCAACAATCTGATGCTGTCGTTCGTGCAGCCTAGCCTCATCAATTACACGCCAAACAGCCTGACCTGCACGGGATTGTTCGGTTATACCTGCGTCAAAGAGAAAGAGCTCCCCATGGATGCCACAAATGGGGCAGCAGACTTCAAGAGGCTGAAGGGCATTCTCGCGAACCTGAGAGCCCATGGCGTCCAAACATACATCGCGGTCGGCGGTTGGAATTTTAGTTGCCATCCGGACATCTACGATAAGACGGCGAAAAAGCAAAACGCATGCGGGCCTGCGGACGAAGTATACGATGTTTTTCCGAATCCTTCCAAAACGATCCCCCGCTTTGATAGCAACATCACGGGCAGTGCAGCCGAGGGCGCATACAGAAACATCGTTCAGCTCGCGAACGACCTGGGCGCGGCTGGCATCGATGTTGACTATGAAGAGTTCTGGCATGCCGACATCAATGCCAAATTCTGGACGTTGAATCCCGACACGATCATTCCGCCAGTCGAAAATGGAACCCCTCAGCGGCTGAGCGACGCTGAGCTCAAGCAGCTTGGCTTGAGCGAGGATGTCTATAATCCTCAGATGGAGGTCGACTCGCGATCCGAAAAATATGCACGTGCCATGCCGCTGACGGTGGACAAGTTCGCCGCGATTCTGAAGACACTCGATACGTCGATCAAGAGAATCAACCCTTCGATGAAGCTGAGCACCGCAGCGCCTGCGAGCGGCGGGATCCCCAATATGTCCGCCAACTGGGGCACCGTCGCGTCGAACGCTGGCATTTACGGCGGCGCGTGGCGGGGCGGAAACTTGTACGGGTTGATCTACAATACTGCCCTGCTTTACAAAGAAGAGATAGACAAGCTGAGCCACGTCGGAATCATGTCCTACGACCTCAGCCAACGGGATTGCAAAGACGGGGATGATCCCGATTCCGAGATCCCCTGCGACCTCGTCGGGCAGGTGAGCTTTTATTACAACCAGTTCGCCACTTGGTTGAAGACCGGCGGAGGGCTACCGGCGGATTCCTGGGTAACGACATCTAATGTCAAGCTCTCGGGGTCACGAACCTACGCTCAGGCGTCGATCCAGCCTCGCAAACTCCTAATATCACCTCCGATCACCGTCGGCTTTGAGGTGGGGCAGCCCGCGACCGGAAACCTGGTCCTGACCAAAGATAAGCTGACGCTGCTCGTCGATGAGACGATGAAGTACGGTCAAGCCGGGATTATCATGTGGGATTTGTTCAAGGACGTTCGCTACGACCAAAAGAACTGGCACCCGACTTGGGCAACTCCCAAAGACGTACTGAAGGAGGCTTGCACCAAAATGGGGCTGGCCGGAGAGCACTATAATTGTAAGACCAATGTCCCGCGCTAGGGGATGGAGCAGTTTGGAAAGTTGGTGGAGCGCCGTCTCGTCCGCTTGCGGGCATTGGCCGCGGCCACTGATAGTTCCAATGGCCGCGCGGGCACTCCCTCATCCGGTCCGGTCGGACAGCATGGGAAGGCGGGAAAGAGCCGGCGCACTGTCTTCATCCCGCCAGGCGTTTACCCGCGGATGAGGTGCACTTCTATTACGGAAAGAGACGGCTTGACCTCAACCAGTTCAGCAATGGCAGAGAAATCGCATCGCCATTATCAGCAAGCTTGCGCGAACCATCGAAACACATCTCGGCAAGCCGCCGCTTGATCATCAGTCGGCAGACAGCTCGCGCCGGCCCGACATGCGTTGTCACCGACCGGCCTCCTAACGCAAACGCCTTGCGTACCCGGTCAACTACCAAGCTTGGTAATTGATGGAGATGTCAGGCATATGGCAATCGTGGTCAAGGAACTCGAGGTGAATATAGATCTGGCCGCGCCAATGGACCCTGATGATGTGCCAAGTCGTCGCCTGCACGTGGTCCCTCACGTCGAAGCGCTTGTACACGCTGGCGTTCTCTGGCGACGCCGCCGCTCATTATCTTCACGCCCATTATCTTCACGCCCTGGCCGTCAGCATGACGGAGACAGTGACGATCTACCTCCGAGACGAGCGCACCCCGGTTAAAGTGACAGCAAACGTATCGGACCGGGAAGGCAATTGCGCCTTGCCTCGCGAGGACATCGCTGCGCGGTGAATGCAAGCAAGGCGAAGAACTTCGCCAAGGTCGGTGTAGCGTGTTTTCTCTGCTCTTCGCGATCATCTCACTGCTCTATACGACCGTTGGCCAGGCGGGCGGTACAGCGTTTCTCGCGCTGATGGCTTTCGCCGCTCTGCCACCGACACAGATGCGCCCGACGGCGCTTGCGCTCAACATTGTGGTCGCGACTTATTCGACATGGGTCTTCAATCGCAACAAAGTCATTGACTGGACAATGCTGCGTCCGCTCGTGCTTTCATCGATGCCAACGGCGCTCGCCGGTGGCCTCATCGTGCTCGGGGAACACATTTACCGAACGCTGACCGGTGTCGTCCTTCTTCTGGCAGGCGCCGCGATGATCTTGCGGCGCGGACACGCCGCCGATCGGAATCGCGAAACTCCGCTCTGGGGAGCCGTCAGTGTTGGAGCGGCCATCGGCCTCGTTTCTGGCCTAACCGGCGTGGGCGGCGGAGTGTTCCTGGCCCCGACGCTCATCGCAATGAATTGGGCGTCACCCAAGCAGACGGCCGCGGTGTCGGCCCCTTTTATCCTGGCGAACTCCACCGTCGGGTTGGTCGGAGTTCTTTTCACTGGCCAATTTCCGTCTTTGCATTTGGGTCTCTACGCAATCGCCGCACTGGGGGGCGCCATCGCAGGAACGGCCATCGGCCTAAAATGGTTGGGTCAGACGGCCATCAGCTTCATCCTCGCGGCGATTCTGCTTGCTGCCGGCGTCCAATTGATTCTCGGTTGAAGTCTCACGTCGCTGGTGGCTCATGGAGCCTGGCGGCGAGCCCTAGGAAATTCGCTCAGCGTTCAGATTGGAGTAGCAACACTATGCAAACCACGGCTCAAATCGAATTCGAGAATCTAACGCCGCCCGCAGAACTGCAAGCCGTCATTGAGCAGCACATATCCGAGCTGGAAAAGCTGTATGGAGTGTCGGCAGGGCGCATCAACGTGCGAGGCCCGGTTGATCGTCACGAGCCGGGTGGTCAGTATAAGGTGAACATCCGGCTCGCGCTTCCCAATGGACGGGAGGTCAATGTCGGACGGACGTCCAAGCAGGATGAGCGGTACGCCGATCTCGCCTATGCCGTGGACGATAGCTTCAATCAAGCGCGGAGCCAGCTGCAGGACCAAGAGCACCTGATGGGCAGCGGCCAGACAGGCTCTTGTGAAGGAGAGCCGGTTGGGACCGTCGTGCGGATCGATCCAGGCGGCGCGTTCGGCTTCCTCGAGAGCGCCAACGGCCGGGAGATCTACTTCAGTTTTATCAGTGTTCTGGAAGGTCGCGCGAATATCACTGTCGGCTCGCGTGTCAGCTATGTCGAGGAGCTCGGTGAAGACGGTCTGCAAGCCTTTGCAGTCAAAGTTCGTGCAAGTTAGCTTAAGTCGTCCTTGCGATGAGAGCTGCCGTGCCCAGCACGACTTTCTTAATTCTCCTTGGCCCAGTTTCGAATCGACCGCTACCTCCAACCGCTCAGCGCACCATGTTCTCTGACATCTCTATCACCAGCAGGCCGCTGGCTTCAGGCGACAGCCGTGTTCGAACATCCCCGAAAACTCCCATCCGGGCCGCGATTGAGCGTCCCTCCCATTCGTCGACGCGCCGGCTTGCGACCTTTAGGCAAGTCTTGGAGCTCTCGCACCTTTGGGCCGTCGAACTTAGGAACTCGGACAAATGAGCACCTGCTATAGAGCCTATCCAGCAAGTTTTTTCTCTGCTCTACGCTCGCTCCCTACTACGGCAGAATACTTGTTGAACTGCGCCAGTTCTTGCCTCGTTGCCAATCGCTTGCCGCGATTGGCCTTCGGCGGGGGACGATCGTGGCGGGCACTCCACTCCATTCGGAAGCTTTCTCGCGTGAGGCGCGCATGCCGCGCACCGCGCTGGGCCCCGCGATCACAGTGCTCCGACTACGGCCGGAAGATTGCTGACGGAACGCCGGATCAGGTGAGCGTCAATTTTTCTGCTGCAAACTCTTGTTCGCGAAAAACCCTGTCCTATTTCAGCTTCGCCTGCGCTAGCACTCGTAGGTATCGACTGCTAACAATCCAGAATCGTCAACTCGTGCAAACACTCAGGAGGGCTGCATGAAATTCCGTCCACTTCACGACCGCGTCGTGGTCAAGCGCATCGACGCCGAAGAGAAGACCGCTGGCGGCATCATCATTCCAGACACAGCCAAGGAAAAGCCCTCGCAGGGCGAAGTCATCGCCGTTGGACCGGGCGGCCGTGACGAAGCTGGCAAGCTGATCCCCATCGACCTCAGGGTCGACGACCGCGTGCTGTTCGGCAAATGGTCGGGCACCGAGGTCAAGATCGACGGCCAGGAGCTGTTGATCATGAAGGAGAGCGACATCTTGGGCGTTCTCACCGACGTGTCGTCCAACAAGAAGGCCGCCTAATCCACCGCTCACCCCTGAGGAGCGCTCGTCGGGCGCCCCGCCAAGGGTGAGAAGAAACGAAACTCAGGGAAATCATTATGTCAGCTAAAGAAGTCAAATTCTCCGTCGAGGCGCGCGACAAGATGCTGCGCGGCGTCGACGTCCTCGCCAACGCGGTGAAGGTCACCCTCGGTCCGAAGGGCCGCAATGTGGTGCTCGAGAAGTCGTTCGGCGCCCCCCGCATCACCAAGGATGGCGTCACCGTCGCCAAGGAGATCGAGCTCGAGGACAAGTTCGAGAACATGGGCGCCCAGATGGTGCGCGAAGTCGCCTCCAAGTCCGCTGACGCGGCCGGCGACGGCACCACCACCGCAACCATGCTGGCGGCTGCGATCGTCCGCGAGGGCGCCAAGGCCGTTGCCGCCGGCATGAACCCGATGGACCTGAAGCGCGGCATCGACCTCGCGGTCGAGCACGTGGTTGCGGACCTCGAGAAGAACTCGAGGAAGGTCACCTCGAACGAGGAGATCGCCCAGGTCGGCACCATCTCGGCCAACGGCGACGCCGAAATCGGCAAGTTCCTCGCCGACGCCATGAAGAAGGTCGGCAACGAGGGCGTGATCACGGTCGAGGAAGCCAAGTCGCTCGAGACCGAGCTT
>NZ_JBHMET010000087.1:0-11755 GCF_042430365.1 Bradyrhizobium erythrophlei | reverse complement strand
CGCCGGCAAGAAGGCCGACATCGACGCCCGCGTTGCCCAGATCAAGGCGCAGATCGAGGAAACCACCTCGGACTACGATCGTGAGAAGCTGCAGGAGCGTCTCGCCAAGCTCGCGGGCGGCGTTGCGGTGATCCGCGTCGGCGGCGCGACCGAGGTCGAGGTGAAGGAGCGCAAGGATCGCGTTGATGACGCGATGCACGCGACCCGCGCGGCTGTCGAAGAAGGAATCCTGCCGGGCGGCGGCGTCGCTCTGCTCCGCGCCACCGAAGCGCTCACGGGCCTGCGCACCAAGAACGACGACCAGAAGACCGGCGTCGAGATCGTGCGCAAGGCGCTGTCGTCTCCGGCCCGCCAGATCGCGATCAACGCCGGTGAAGACGGCTCGGTCGTGGTCGGCAAAATCCTGGAGAAGGTTCAGTACTCCTACGGCTTCGATGCGCAGACGGGCGAGTACAGCAACCTGGTCTCCAAGGGCATCATCGACCCGACCAAGGTCGTGCGCACCGCAGTCCAGAACGCCTCCTCCGTGGCGGCGCTCCTGATCACCACCGAGGCGATGGTCGCCGAGCTGCCGAAGAAGGCTGCTGCCGGCCCCGCAATGCCTCCGGGCGGCGGCATGGGCGGCATGGACTTCTGATCCAGCCGCGTCGCGCAAACCACGACATGCGAAACCCCGGCAGCAATGCCGGGGGTTGTTTGCCGACTCCTTCGCTTGCTCCGGCATCGCTTCTATTGTTGAGCTGTTGGAACTACGACCGTTTCTCGTACCTCGCGGGCTGCTCGCACCCTCGCTTCCGCGCAATTGCAGCGACGCTCCTCGCAAATCCCCAAGCCCCGCGGCAAGGATTCGATCGAGATGAAGGTTAAGCGTGAGTGCGACGTGAAATTGGCTTGCATTGCCAGCTGCAGCGAGCTGTCCGCCAAGTTCTTGCCAATCATTCACAATCATTGCTGCCGGATTGTGCGCCGTTCCCAACCGATCGCTACGGCGTATCGATATCCTTGAGGAGAGGTCTTCGACCACATCTTGGGGAGTATGGATATGCTCTTTCCCGGCTGAACTCTGTGCTATGATCTTTATGTTTCTGATTGTTGCGTTTGAGGGAAGCCATGTTGGGTGAAGATTTCAGGAAGCAGCGTGCCAGTTTGGTGCGAGATCTGGCCGCGCGAGCGGATCCTTTTATTAAGCGGCGCCTGCTCGACCTCGCGGCTCGATATGAAGGCCCTGAGCGTCGTCCTGCTCCTACCACACCGAACGATCTTCAGATTGCGAGCAGCAATAGGCAAGTCGCCGAGAAATAATGGGGATTTGCTGAGACGTCGTCCTTTGCGCGGACAATTCCGGTGGTTCTACGGAATCCGCAACAGGCCTGAAGAAGTCTAGTCTAGTCTAATCGTTGCCGGGGCTGGTTTTCCATACCGAGCAAATTTTCAGATTTACCGGCAAGGGGCCGCGGCGCGAGCGGTCCCTTTCGATTGAGGCCGCCGTTTCGATTTTCGTCTCAGATCGATCCCGAAGGAGAGGGACGCGGCGGAGATATTTCGGCTTCTGCGCGCGTACCGCGCCATCAAAGACCGAACGGTGAGGCGGCACGTCGTGGAGGGTGAACGAAGTTCGGCCGTTTCAGCATCTTTTGCTTGCAATTCAGCGGCAGCAGCAGCTCGCGCCTTGTTGGCTTCGGCTACAACAAGCTGGCTGCGCTCAACCGCAAGCCGGTGCGCCACTTGGTCTTCAATTTGGTCGCGCTGCTTCGCCAGATGCCCACGCTCCTGGCGCAACGCCTCGGTCTTACGAGCTACTTCGGAAACTTTGTTGGCGAGCGGCTCCTGAAAGCGTCGGCACGATTCCTCTAGTAGCGGAGCTGCGAGCGATCCGTAGCTTAATTTCGTTCCTGCAGTGCGGACGTTGATGAGTAGGCTCCTGCGCTGCGACGGCGGCCAACTGCACCAATACATTCAGTGCTTATTCATTGTAGCCCCGATCTGTAACGACCAGCGAGGCACCTACCGGGATTGGCAGCCATTCTAGCTCAACGTGCCCCTCAAGTGCGCGCGCCCTACCTATTCTGTGCATTCATTTACCAAGATCCCCTTGCCCGCCTTAAACACTTCCTGTTCTTTCGGGTGCGCACGATCAAACCAAGAGCGATCAAACCAAGAGCCTGGGGGATAGGTGGCGATACGCTTGGCCAAGAACGAGCGCGGCTCCCAAGCTTGTCCGTCGCACGTCTCGAAAATGATCACTCCACCACGAGTGAAATCACGAGGCCCTCGAATATTGCAGTTCACCATAATCAGTACGCGCCACAGATCGCTTTTCGTGGCCTCTTTGTCATCCACCTTCTGCAGGTAATCCACCCCGACCGGATCGCCGATCGTGCAACGGCCACGCCGCAGAAGGTCGCCCAACTTGCCCTGTGCGGTCATCACGAAGTTGAAGTTGACGGGATCATGCAAAAAGCGAAGGTTCGCCCCCCCTTTGGCCATCTGCGACTTCACTGGCGATAAGCGAGAGTGCGAATGCCCTCCAGCCCAATTCCATCGGTCTTGCATACGGTGATCCAATCTTCATTGCCCCGTCGGCCGCAAGTTTCCAGAGAATTGCATATTCGTCTGATTTATCGTTCGGATGTTTGGCCCACGAAAAGAAGACATATTCAGCACCGTCGTGCGGCTGAACGATCCCCCATGTTCTCGGTACGAAGTGCGCCACTTTCGAGACATTGGAGATGATCTGCTCGACAGTCTCTCCGTCCTGCGCTCGCCAAGTTGACTTGACCTTGTCGACAAGCGTGCTGTCGTTCGCCCGAGCACCGCCGCTAGTGACGGCTAACCCACCCCGGCAAATCAATACGAGACCGAGACAGAGCCAAAACACGCACCTTTCAGCCATTTTCTTCGTCATCACGCCTTGCGTTTGATCGAGGTCAACTCCAAAGCGGAGTATTATATTAAGCTTGCACCTGCTCGATTCCGACTGAACCGCCGGCCAATATTGAATTAATGTATTCCCGAAAAGATCGCCGATGCACCTACCAGGAATACTAGGCGCCTATTCGTCCGGGAGAAGTCTTGCCAGGGGCGTGCCGTTGTTTGCCCTGGTACGCCCGTGGGCTACGGGTGGGATGTATGAGAGGCAGACTTTGTCGCACCATCTGCTAAGCTTTTCGCCGCTGCGCCTTGGATCATGGTCAGAGGCAATCGCGAAACCTGCAAGCTTGCAGGCGAAGGTTGGTTTCGCTTCCTTGACCACGATCCGCCACCGAAGAAATGCCCCGAGCTTGATATGGGCGGCTTCTTTGTGACCGGCATTGGCGGCCTTGGTTTCGTGGTCATGGACGGCGCCGCGGTAGCCAAAGACAAAGACGATGATGATGACGAGGATGTATCCCCAGAAGTGGCTGGCACCGATGTCAGCGCGATGCTACGGCGGCAATTCGCGCAGATAGGTGGTGGCGTGCAGTCGCCGACTTGGCTCTTGACCCATGCGCCGTTCAATGCCGTACGCTTGAACAAGAACACTCAGCAAGATCAGGTTGACAACACCATCGAGCAACGGGCCCTCGGCGATTTCCTACCGCCTGCGGTCAAGATGATCGTGTCGGGGCACGCTCACGCGTTTGAGGCGCTTAGTTTTGGCGAAGCGAGTCCGGCGCGTGTCCCCACAACTCGTGATCGGCAACAGCGGTACCGAATTGGCGAAGGAGCCCGAGGAACCGACCGAGGTTGACGGCGTACCAGTCACGAGCGATCTTATCCTCAGCAAATTCGGGTATATGGTGTGGGATCGGGACGAAGCGAACTGGAACGGACAGCTATTTGATGAAGCCGGGTTACCGATCGCGCGCTGCAAACTGGTCGAACGAGACCCAAGCTGTAGGTGAACATTTCTGGTCTGAGTTTTTTGTCCGCCTTTCTTTGTGTCGGTGTGGCCGTCCACGCATCATTTTTGCCCGAGCGCGGAGATGGATTGCCCTGAACTGAACGGGGGTACATACGGCAGGCTGCTGCTCCATTCCGAAGGGGCAGCAACGAATGAGCGAAGCGACCGTGAACCGAAAACGCCGGCCATGGCGAGGAAAATTCTCAGTAGGGCCCAGGCGCAGACACAGACTCGGAACGTGGCGCGCGCTGCGGTGTCGTGACCCTGAAAAGGGCCGTCGATCGAACCCACCTGATGTACGAATCGGACGCCGGAAGCACGTCAAACTGATCCTTGTGTTTTGGCTTCCGATAGGTTTTAAGCCCGTCACTTCATGACCGCGGCGCGAACGGGAAGCGATTTGTGCGGTTTTGCCGTGCTCGAACAAACGTGACGGAATCGGCGTAGTTCGTTCTGCGCCTCTCAAAGGAATCTATCATGGCCAAGATGACCAAGAACCAGCTAATTGACGCGATTGCTGAAGGAACGCAGATTTCTAAGGCTGACATTAAGACCGTCATCGAGCAGCTGACGGCTGTAGGCTACAAGGAGTTGAACCAGTCCGGTGAGTTCGTCATTCCCGGCTTCGTCAAAATGTCGGTCGTGAACAAACCCGCTACTGAAGCCCGCAGCGGAATTAATCCCTTCACGAAGAAGCCGATGGAATTCGCGGCCAAGCCGGCCAGCAAATCGGTTAAAGCGTCACCGCTCAAGGTTGCTAAAGACGCAGTCGCGGTATGACGAGATCGCCGCTCTCCATGGATAAATTGCAACCAGGCCAGACGGCGGGGGCCGTCGGCACAGTAAGGCCGAGGCTACGCTCCAGAGAACCAAACGGATTGCACGACGAAAGAAGGCCAGCGAAGTCCGACACACCGCGATCGTAAGACGGTCGCGACGCTAAGGTCCGTGACGTCCGGCGAGGTGCCGGTGACGTAAGCGAGTCAGGCGATCACGCGATCGCCTGAATTAAGCTAGCGAATACGCATCGCCGGATGGGCGCAGACGACTCGGCCGGAAGAGGTGCGGACCCGGTTCGATCGGATCATCTCCGAGCGCTAACGCGATGAGGATGCTTCCTCGATCAAATACTGGAGGACCGGTGTCGCAGCGCTTTCGGCTCGCAGCAATGGTGTTGAGCATCAGCGGCCAAGCGCAGCTTTAGATCAGCGGTGAAGCAGGTCGACCCGCTCCTGATCGAGCCGGCGCAGACGATGGGCGCGACGCCGCAGCAACTGTTCGGCAGGGTGATCCTTCCGGCGGCGCCTCCGACCATCTTCGTCGGCATTCGCCTCGCCAGCGCGTCCGCCATACTCGTGCTGGTTGCCTCCGAGATGGTCGGTGCCAAGGCCCGGTCTCGGCTATCTCATTATCAACAGCCAGTACAGCTTCCTGATCCCGCAGGTGTATTTCGGCATTCTCGGCATCACGGTCATAGCACTTGCGTTCAATGCCGTTCTCGAGACGCTGGAGAGGCGATTCATGCGATGGAAGGCGCCGGTGACGCGATGAGTGTGCAGACAGTTGCGAGCAAAAAGAAGTGTCCGTCTCCGATGGCGCACATTGGATGTGATCTAGGCTCGAGTCGCGCCGGGGCGGCAGAGTCGTTAGTTCCAACACTTTTGCCTTCTGAACCGTGATCTCCCCCAGCACAAGGCTTGACGAATCTCGGTGAGCGGTGCCTATATGTAGCCATGTCACGGTCTTCCATCCCCACATTTCGTACGGTGGAAGCTAAGAGGGAATCCGGTGCGCCGGCAACGGCTACTCCGGGGCTGCCCCCGCAACTGTAAGCGGCGAGCGGCTGTCATCATGGTCACTGGTGCGACAGCGCCGGGAAGGCCGACAGCCGCAGCGACCCGCGAGCCAGGAGACCTGCCGCGACAGAACGAACGTCCTCGGGCGGGGTGCCCCGGTGGGTCGCTTGCAGCCGGGGACATTTGCCCGGCCTCCTCGCAAGTCGTCCGCGCGGCCCCAGCCCCAAACATCGTCGGGGTTGCCGATGGCGCTGTCTTACGATTTCGATCAGCATGGTCATCTCGTTGAGCCGCCGAGTGTGCGGCCGCCGCCATCGCCGGCTCCGCTGCCGTGGCCCCTCGCGCCATCGCCAAAGCCGTCCGACCTCACGCTCGATCGGTCGCGCGACGACCTGCTGACGTCGTTCGGCAAGCTGACGCTGACCGACCGTTATCTGCTCGCCGGCGAAAGCCTCCAGGACATGTTCGCGCGGGTGTCTTGCGCCTTCGCGGACGATGTTGCGCATGCCCAACGTCTCTATGATGCGATGTCTCGGCTGTGGTTTATGCCGGCCACACCGGTGCTCTCCAACGGCGGCACCACGCGCGGCCTGCCGATCTCGTGCTTCCTTAACTCGGTGTCGGACTCGCTCGAAGGCATCGTCGGCACCTGGAACGAGAACGTCTGGCTTGCCTCCAACGGCGGCGGCATCGGCACCTACTGGGGCAATGTTCGCTCGATCGGTGAGAAGGTGAAGGGCGGCGTCACCTCAGGCATTATCCCGTTCATCCACGTCATGGACGGCCTGACTCTGGCGATCAGCCAGGGCTCGTTGCGGCGCGGCTCGGCGGCGGTCTATCTCGATATCCACCATCCCGAGATCGAGGAGTTCCTCGAGATCCGCAAGGCGTCCGGCGACTTCAACCGCAAGAGCCTCAACCTGCATCACGGCATCAACGTCACGGACGAGTTCATGCGTGCTGTGGGCACCGGCACCGCGTTCGCTCTGCGCAGCCCCAAGACTAACGAGGTCGTCCGCGAGATCGACGCCCGCCAGCTGTGGCAACGCATCCTCGAGAACCGGCTACAGACCGGCGAGCCGTATCTCTTGTTCATCGACACCGTGAACCGCGCGCTCCCCAAGCACCAGCGCGAGCTCGGCCTCAAGGTCTCGACCTCCAACCTGTGCAGCGAGATCACGCTGCCGACCGGCATCGATCATCGCGACGAGGAGCGCACCGCGGTGTGCTGCCTGTCGTCGCTCAACCTCGAGACCTGGGACCAGTGGAATGAGGAGCCCGGCTTCATCGAGGACGTCATGCGCTTCCTCGACAACGTGCTCACCCACTTCATCACGGTTGCGCCGGACGGCATGAAGCGTGCCCGCTACGCCGCTCTGCGCGAGCGCTCCGTCGGCCTCGGCGTCATGGGCTTCCACTCGTTCCTCCAGGCCAAGGGCATTCCGATGGAGAGTGTCCTGGCCAAGTCGTTCAATCTGAACATGTTCCGAAAAATCCGTCGCGATGCCGACGCGGCATCCGTGGCGCTCGCTCACGAGCGTGGCCCGTGCCCGGATGCCCTGGAACGCGGCGTGATGGCGCGCTTCAGCCACAAAATCGCGATCGCGCCGACCGCCTCCATCAGCATCATCTGCGGCGGCACCAGCGCCTGCATCGAGCCGATCCCGGCCAACATCTACACCCACAAGACGTTGTCCGGCGCCATCTCGGTGCGTAATCCGCATCTCGCAAAGGTGGTGACCGCCAAGGGTGCCGACACCTCGGCGACCTGGCAGTCGATCATCGCGCACGAGGGCTCGGTCGCCCATCTCGACATCCTGTCGGAGCACGAGAAAGCGATCTTTCGCACCGCCTTCGAGATCGACCAGCGCTGGATCGTCGAGCTTGCCGCCGACCGCGCCGCGTTCATCTGTCAGAGCCAGTCGATCAACCTCTATCTGCCGGCCGACGTCGATAAGTGGGACCTCCACATGCTGCACTGGACGGCATGGAAGCGCGGGGTGAAGAGCCTCTACTACTGCCGTTCAAAATCGATCTCGCGCGCGGCGTTCGCCGGCAAGATCGCCGATGGCGACAAGGTCGCGCCGCAGCAGCCGGCGCCGCAGCGCACCGACTATGAGGAGTGCCTCGCATGTCAGTGATCGATCTCTCGTCCGTCGATCCGCGCACGCTGATTGGCAAGGGGCGCGTCGGCCTCCTCGACTCGACCGGCAGCTATGACGTCGATCGCTACGCCTGGGCTTACGAGTTCTGGAAGCGCCAGCAGCAGACCCACTGGATGGGCGAGGAGGTGCCGCTCGGCGCCGACCTGAAGGACTGGGCGTCGGACCGCGTCACCGCCAACGAGCGTGCGCTGCTCACCCAGATCTTCCGTTTCTTCACTCAGTCGGACATCGAGGTCGGCGACAACTATTTCAAGCGCTACATCCCGATCTTCCAGCCGCTCACCGTCCAGATGATGATGGCCGCCTTCACCAACATGGAGACGGTCCACATCGACGCCTATGCGCTGCTGCTCAAGACGCTCGGCATGCCCAAGACCGAGTTCGAGGCATTCCGCGGCTATGCGGAGATGCGCGCCAAGGCGGACTACATGCATCAGTTCGGCGTCGACACCGTGGCCGATGTCGCCCGCACGCTGGCGATGTTCGGCGCCTTCACCGAAGGCATGGCGTTGTTCGCGAGCTTCGCCATGCTGCTCAACTTCCCGCGCCACAACAAGATGAACGGCATGGGACAGATCGTAAGCTGGTCAGTGCGCGACGAGAGCCTCCACTGCGAGGGCGTCATCAAGCTATTTCACGAATGGCACCGCGAAACCGGCGCGGTGACGCGCTCCGTCCGCGACGACATCGTCGACGTCGCCAAGACCATGGTGAAACTGGAGGAGAACTTCGTCGATCTCGCCTTCGGCCTCGGCAAGATCGAGGGCATGCGGCCCGAGCAGATCCACGCCTACGTCCGCTATGTCGCCGACTGGCGGCTGACCCAGCTCCGGATTGCCCCGGTCTTCGGCTTCTTCGAGGCTAAGGAGGGCGGGTCCACACAGCTCAAGGCGCATCCGCTGCCGTGGCTCGTCGAGATTCTCAATGGCGTCGAGCACGCCAATTTCTTCGAGCAGCGCGCCACGGAGTACTCCAAGGCGGCGAGCCGCGGCAGCTGGGACGGCGAAGACGGCGTATGGGCGGCTTTCGGCCGTATGTAGGCAAGCCGATCCAAGAGACAGTCGGTAAGCTCGGGGAATGCATGAGGACCGGGCAGCCGAATGGAAATCATACCGCTGGCCTTCTCGCGTACGTGCCCAAGGCCTTCCTTACGCATAAACTCCTGCGTCAGCTTCTCAAACGGCAGCGGTCGCCGCTCAAGATGTGTGGCAAGTGTTCGAAGCAGACCAACTTCCCGCGCCACAGATTCCGGCATGCGCTGGAGCTTTCCTCGGACGGACAACGATTCCGGATTAAGTAGAGCACTTTGCCTTCTTGCGGAATCGACTTCCAAGCCGGGCTTCAAGGAGTTGCGATGATCGTCGTCTGCGGTCGGTCTCCGATGGGCATGCCCAAACGCTCGCGGCCTGGATGTCGGTCATAGGCCGGGGGCGCGCCCGCGCAAGGCATCCAGCCGTATTCCGAAGTGCCGGGCCTCGGTCGGACCCTCCGTTGCGCGCCCGCTCGATACCGCCGGCCATTTTCATTCCCGCCGGCCGCGCAGGGCGTGGCCGATCACCAAGGGAGCATCTCAAATGGCGCCTCGATTCCGGCCGTTGTAAGGTTGGCGCGCCACGACCGATGAAGATGGGCACATATTGCTTTGCCGTAGCACTATGATGCGGCCGCCCGGCGTTCGCGCCAATCTGTAGCTCTACGATGACGTGCGATCTCGCGCTACGCCCGGTCGGAGTGATGCGAGGCTCCCTCACATTCGCCCAGCGCTTCCGAGCGCTGCGATCGTCCGCAGTGCGATATCGCGCATCAATCCGATCTCGGTCATATCCCGTCCGTCGGCGAGCGCTTTCGCAACGAGCGCGACCTCGCGCCAGCACAGATCGGCCTCCGGAGGGGCCTCGCGCATCCATAGGGCCGTGCGCAGAACAACCTCGGCCCATCTGTCACGGCGCCGTGCGATGACGCTCTGCAAGAGATAACTGGCAAGCTTCGTGCGATCACGGCCGCGTGCGCTCTCCACCGCTTGTGCGACCTGCGCGTCGTCCTCGAACCAAGATTGTGCGATGGCCTCGATGTCGGCCAGCTTGTCGCTCTTGCGTAGCACCAATGCGAGCGCCGCGGGCTCGCACATCGCCTTCGGGATGTCGGCGATCAGCCCGGCAAGCGCTTCACTGAAGGCCATCCGCGCGGGTTGCCAGTCAGCACCGCCGATCGTCTCGGCAACCTGGAGCAGGCCCAACGGCGGCGCTTCCCCTTTCTCCGTGCTGAGCGCCAAATGGTGCGCCACGGTGCGGTCGAGATACGGGCGGGATACCGCAAGCGTGGGGGCGTCCATCCCTGCGCCGGCCAGGCTCGCCTCGACCCGGCGGCGCGATTCCGGCTCGCCGCTCCAGGCGTCTGCAATCCCGTCTTTGGTCAGGACCGACGAGATCCGCTTCTTCCGTCCGGCCGGCGACACCAGCAGGAAACCTTGCGTTGTTGCGCCGTCGATGGCCGTGGCCACAACTGATTCGATGCTGCCCGCTTCCCACTGCGCGCAATCGATCCCCGCGGCCCTCGCCCTGCGGATGACAGCATCGACCTCGGCTCGCTCGGCCCCTGGTCGCCAATTGCGCATCGCAATCAGCCGCCGAACATCCGTCGGCGTCAGCGAGGCGGCGACCTGGTCAAGCGCTCCGGCAACCGTGCGGCGAATGGCTGATTCCGGATCGAGCAGGAACAGAACCGCGGCGGCGCGGGCTTCAGGGATCCCGGCGAGCGCCATGGCTCCTGCCAGGGAGCTGCGGGCTTCTGCCGGCATGGCATGGCTGTTTTCAATCAGTGAGCCGACAACCACAAACGGATCGCCGCCGCAGGCCTCGAGGATGCCGCCGAGCGCGGCGCGGACGTCAGCCGGAAGCGGCCTGCTCTCGTCCACGTCGATGGCGTGCCTGGCCGACGCCGCGGCAAGCTCTGGCGATGCCAGAATCTTCGATTGGTGCAGCGCTCCTCCCACGAAGGCGAGCATGCGTGCATCGACCTGTCCCGCCTCAACCCGTCCGACGACGTCGGCCTGAAAATCCGCGATCAGCTTGGCCGCATCCGCATAGCCGCGATCGGTGCGATAACGCAGATGCTCGAGGAGCCGTTGCAGCAGAAACAGATAACCGATAGCGAGCACCTCGTCCTTGCCGGCCGGAGGCATGTGGCGGGCCGCGCCCGCAAAAGCTGCGAAGATTTCGCGCGGGGAGCTTTCGCAGTATTCATCAAGGTCGGCGCTGAACGGGGGCGACCGGCCCTTGGATAGTGCGCGCGCGATCTGTCTCGCATGGTCATCGGTCGGCGAAGACTTTGGCTGGGCTCGGGTCATCAATGTTACCTCCGCGAATCAACCGATGTTAGCGGGGGGATCGCGCCTCAGTCTTGTCGGAGTCGCGGTAGTCCACTGCGCAGATGCGTGTCCTGGTATCGGCAAGCTCTTGCGGCTGCGAATAACACCCACCCGGCCCGTCGGGGAACTTTGCGCGCACCCCATGGGCTTGCTTGTCACGATGCGCTATTCGTGAGCGCCGCGCGATGCGGAGACGATTCGGCGGTGTCGTAGGGCCGACCGCGGTGAAATGGTCCTGCATCGTGCAAAATCGTATAATGGCGCACCCGCCACGATTCGAACGTGTGACCTCCACCTTCGTTGGACAATTGCTTCACGCCGGCAATTGCGCGCACCCGCTCCTTAACGAGTGTCTCAGAAGGATGAGCTGCTTGTATTGGTCTTCGGTCAGCAGCAATGGGCCGCGCTCAGCGCCGAGCTATGGACGTATAAGGAAAGCCGTCGGCGATCGAGTTCTTCGTTGAGGCGCAGCGCCTGTTGTTTCGCCGTTTATGCCGACTGCCGCACTATGCCGAATGGTTTTGGAAGAGGCCGTCGTTTGCGC
>NZ_JBHMET010000086.1:0-9465 GCF_042430365.1 Bradyrhizobium erythrophlei | reverse complement strand
TCATCAGGTGGGGGAGTTTCAAGTGACCATACCCGGGGGATTTTGACCGACCCACGGGGCAGACATCGGACAGTTCGGACAACGCCTCACTGGTCCGGATCAGTTCGTCGACCGTGCCGGTCACGGCGTCGGCCATGAACGTAATGATCGGCTGCCAGTCCAGCCGCTGTTGAGCGTCCTTGAGCGAAGCATAGTACGTATCCTTTTTGCTCTCGATATATGGAGAGAGGTACAACGGGACGTGCTTCTCGGCGGCCATCATGAGCGGAAGAAGGAGACGACCGACGCGGCCGTTGCGATCGCTGAAGGGATGGACCGCCTCGAAATGAGTGTGCGCAATCGCCATGCGCGTGATGACCCCTTGAGTCATCTGCTGCATTCCCTCGTTCCGTAGAAAGTCGACGGTTTGAGCGAGGCAGTCGTGAACGTCCGCGGGAGGCGGAGGGTTCAAACTCGAATACGCGATGTCCTTGCTTCCGCCGATCCAACGACGCGCCTGCGAAAGTCGCCGGGAACGTCCTTGTAGTCCGGATCGTCCTTCATCACGGCGCGGTGGAGATCCTTGATCAGGTCCATCGTGAAGACGCCGTACCCGTCTTTCGCCGCGAGCGGAATGAATCCATCGAGCGCCACAGCGTAGTTTCTCACCTGACGCGCTTCAACCCTGGCACGGTCGTCCCCCGTCTCCTCGACGGACAGCAGTTCGTAGAGGGTGCTCTGGGTACCTTCGATCGACGACGAACTCACCGCCTCGCGTCTGGCCAGCACACGGCTGACGATATAGGGGTCCTTCATCTGAGCGGCGATGGCATCGACCTTGCCGAAGGCTGCTTGGGCGGCATCCAAGGCTTTCGCTCCGGCTACCGATACTTCCTCTCCGGGCGGTGGCGGCGGGACGATCCCGTAGTGGGAATCATAAGGCGGCGGCAATCGTTTCAGGGTCTCCCGGATGGTGTGGCTAAGATCGCTACGCTTCATGAAAAAGCCAAAGTTAGGCGTCCGATTCCAATTTATAGTTAGGGTTCCTGCAGAAAGCCATAACATGGCGCGATCTCGGGGCCGCAAATGTAGGGTTCCATTCCCACTAGGCCCGAACTCGACTCTTTGTTCTTGTTGTGTTCTAATGCCATATGGCGACCGATCGACCCGCAAGCTGGCGAATGCCCGCCCGAGAGCAAATGGAAAAAATGGCCCCGCGCAGGTGTCGGCGGACAGCCGCCCCCAGCGGCGCCCGCCTACGGTCCCGCCGACGAGATGCCGCCAGAATACTGGCGGGTTATCTTCGACGACGAAGCGCCGACACTGCACCGGTTGGCAAGCCGATCCAGACGCGCAAATTGTCGGATATCGGAATGCACCGCTGAGGTCTCCTGCAGCCGCTGCGGACGCATTGTCGAAATTCAGAAAGCCGATGCCGTGCGTTTGTACGGTTCAGAGTCGGTGTGGAAGAACGTCGGTGTCAAACGCCATCCGGAACTGCACCCTTTGCGTCATGAAGAACTGCCCCCACCATCGGATTCATGATCTCGGTTGAAGGTTGGCTCCGCCGGTGACGGGCGGAGGGAGGCGGAGCCGACCGGAGGCCCGTCACCGGCGGGCGGCTTGATGAGTCCGTTCTTTCGCTTGGCGCCGAGCCGATAGCTGTCGCCGCGGATGGTCAACACGTGACTGTCGTGCAAAAGGCGATCGAGGATCTCCCTTGGGGGAAGGGAGCCCGCACGCTTCGCCAAGACGGTGCTCGTTTCATACCCAAGCTAACTCTACCGCTGGTCGACAACCACCAGGCCGGATGGTTCCTCGACGACTTCTACCAGGATCTTGAAGGAACAGCCCTGACACGTTCAAAGCGGTGATTAATGCGCATGATCGCCCAGGCGCGCGTCGCGACGGTCGCGGTAGAGAATTTAACGCCGGACGAAGCGGCTCACTCCCAATGATTACACGATATATATATGAATACCTTATGCACCACTCCGAAATTTTGTTGGACGACTCGTTGGACGCAAATGTTGGACGTTTCAGTGCAAGCCTAGCCCGTCAAGAAGGCTCTTCCACCATGTCCATATGCGGCTCTTGAGCCGACGCCACCAAGGCCACGCGACCTCAGAGAAACAAGCCGCACGGATGCATCATCATGAGCATCATCATGAGCACGCCCAGCAGGTATTTGCACCTTCGACATGGCCCCAGCCCAGATCACCACATTATCCTTGATCCAGTAGTGGAGCGGTTCGCCGGTCGCGGGATTGGGAGATTTGTAGGGTTCGCGGCAGCCCCAGCCGTCAGCCCGCGCCGGCGCAAAGGATCGCCGCTTTCAGGGCCTCGCTTTGACTTTCCACGTTACGGGCAACGGACCTCTCACAGCGTCTTGAGATACTCGACAAGCGCCCGCCGCTCGGTGTCGGTCAACTCTGGTCCGATGACGCCAGGCGGCAGCTTCGCTAAGTCGGTTTCCTTGCCCTCAAACGAATGTCCACGATTGCTGTTCCCCAGCAGCGACACATTGAAGTTCGTCAGGCCGGCCGCGCAGGCGTCGCTCGCTTGTGTTTTCGTAACAAGGCCCACATTGATTGGATCGAATTCGCGGCTGCCGACGCAGAAAGACGTCGGCCGCTTCCTCTGCGGCAACAGCATGTCTCTCAGCGTCGGCACGGACCCGTTGTGCAGATACGGAGCTGTCGCCCAAACACCATCCAACGGGCGCGCCCGATATTGAGGTTCAAGGGCAAGAACATCTTCGTTCTTTCCGTTACGGTTCGCCCGAGCCCCAACGTGGACTCGTTGGTTTTGACAGTTCTTCCTGGGTCCCCACATCTGCTGCTTGGCTTCTTCGGAAGTGCCGTTCGCAATGATCCATTGGTCGATTGTCTTGCCGACCACGTCCATGAGCGCGAGTACGAAAAGAGGATCTGCCCCTTTGTCCGCTGGAAGGCCGCAACCCCAGGCTTTGTTGAGGTCATCGACGGGATTTAATCCAAGTGACTCGGGTAAGTGAACGCGGCGCGTCGTGAGGACATCGGATTGTTGACGATCGGTGCCGATCGCCGTGACCGGCATCTGGACCACATTGAAATAATGCCGGCCCCCTATCTCCACCCAATTCTTCTCGTTCTTGGCGGAGCGATCGGGGTTCTCCGGTTTCCAGAACGAATCCTCCGGCCATCTTTTGTCGAAGGCAGGATCGTTGACCGGGCCTCGGTGGCATTCAAAGCAACGCGCGCGATAGAGATCGCGGCCTTTTTCAACGAGTTTTTCGTCAATGGCCCATGCCAGGTCGCCCCGAAATTTTTCCTGCGCGTCCTTCCACCTGGGCGCTACGAGCCCGGTAAATTTTCTGCCGCTTGGATCGACCGCCGAAAAGGGATCGGTGCCGCGCAAAAGCTCTTCGAACCGCGCGATGTCCGATAGATGTATTGACGAGCCAAAAAGCGGCCGCCCGGGCGCGGGCGCCGTCATATTGATTTTCGCGCTGACACCGAGCGCCTCGCCTGAATTGCGAACAAGTTCGTTGAGAACAGAGGCATCATACTGCGCCCAAAGGAAATACGGCGTGTCCCAGATGGGCGGAAAGCTCACGGGCGCATCGTGGCGCGCGAAGTTGCCCTTAAGGAGTGGATCCGGGAGTTCGCCGGTAACGGGATCGAGTAGGTTGCTATAGAAAACCTGGTTCCCGATCCGGTTCAGCGCATCAAGTCGACCGAAACCTTCATCGAGATCCGCTACTCCCTGTCCCGTCAAAAGGCTATCGCCCTCCTCCTTTTGTTTCTTGATCTTTTGAAGTGCAAGCTCCAGATCGCTTCGAAGCTGCTTTCGATCGACGCTTTGCCCCTTGATCTGCTCCAGCCTGCTGGCGAAGCGCTCGAATCGCCACGGCAAAATCAGCGTGTAGCCGATAGACAGCCCGATGACCCTTTCAACCTCGCCGAGATTGACCATTGCCGGCCCACCGTCGAACCGAAGGCTGACATTTTTGTACTCCAGATGCCCGGTATGACAAGCGGCGCAGGTTAATCCGATCTGATCTTCATACGAGGCTCCCGTCGTCGGGTCGACACCGCCCTTGAGGATGGCAAAGCCGACAGGCAAGCCATTTGGATTGTCGGGCACGTTTGGAGTCCAACCGGTGCTCGCAGCGTCCCCATTCGACGCATCTTCATGATAACCGTATGAGGGCGCGTTACCGGCGAAGTCCTTTGAGCCAGGACTCGGGATGAAGCCAAGGCGGCGCAAGTAGTCCTCGTCGGTCAAGCTCGTGTAAGAGATGGACAGCTCCGGCCGTTCCAGGGCCAAAAACCATTGAAAGGGGACGGGAATGGTCGCCGTCCCCTGCGATGTGTGGTGAAACCAGTAACGCTGGCGCGAGGTCCAATTCTGCGGCAGCCAATAGGCGCTTTCGATTTTCGATGGCTCCGGCAGAGTCGCAGGCAGCAGTTGAGCGACCAGATTTGCGTCGTTCTTGATTTTAAGAGCTGCATCGCGAATCTTCTCCGGCGCGACATAAACGACGACGGCGAACACGACTACGAGGAACACGGTCGCGAATAACAGAAGAAAGACATGAGGCCAGCGCCTTACCCAGGAATCAAGTCGAGAGCCGAAAGAACGTCCCCCCATAGCAACCACTCCATTCATTTCTTTCATGCATTCATCCGGGCCGGCAGGCAGCCGGTAACGGTGACGGCGTCTGTTACTTGTTCAGCAATTGGCTATTGATGAAGGCGACCACGTCAGCTGTCTCGGCTGCCGCGCGCCGCGTTATCGTCGCCGCCGCCGGGCCGCCGTTCAAGAACGATGGAAACCAACCGAAATTGCGAACATTCCAGTTTTCCTTTGGCAAGACCGCTCGGTTTACGCCCGGCACTGCGAAATTTGGAATTTTCCTGGCGATTGGCTGTGCCGTCTCGGTGTGACAGCTGACGCAATCCGTATTGAAGAAGTGGCTTTTCTTCGGATCAGCAATGATATTGACGATTTCGAGTATGCGACTGTTGGGCGCGTTGCCATCAATGAACTCGGAGGTCGAAACACCCTTGCGATCGCCGACTGCTAAAGGCGGATTTTGCAGCGCCGCGTGACGACAGGTGATCGGCTTCTGATTGTTGGTAACCGGCTGCGGGACAATGTGTTTTTCGCCGATAATGCTGAACATCTGCGCTGCTCGGAGGCCGTCAAGCGTCGGGCCAGGCACGGGTATCAAGCCAACCTGCGGGATCCTCAACATCGAGACGAAAATCCAGGGTTCTGGCGGCGAAATGCCCATGACGGCCATCGTGTTGAGGCGCTGGGCTGAGAGATGCTTCTCAAGTAAGGCCTTGAGTGCATCACGAAACGCCTTTGCCGATGCCCCCATAAGGCCCGGATGCACATTCAGATCCCCGGCAGTCGAGATTTTGACATTGCCAAAATGTCCGGCTGCAAGTTGATCGCGCAAGGTCGCGACGTCACGAACGATCGCCTTGAAGGTCTCATCGTCCGGCTTGAATCGCGGGAACGGCGCACAACCGTCGAGAGGTGGATCCGGGTCGAGGTTAAAGCTAAAGATAAGGTGGCCGGCCGTGTCATGAACCTTGAATCCGTCCGGTCCATTGGTCACCGGCTGAATGATGAGACGGATTTGCGGTTGCCGGCCAAACTGGGCGATGACGTCCGGCGACAATCCCGGCGCGCCCGGATCGATCCTAATGCCGGCGACAAACCAGGCGTCGATCTTCTTCACGGCATCCGGCAGCTGGATGTGCCGTACACCCGAGTCCGGCACTCCCCGACGCTCGGGATTTTCGGCGTTGGCGATAAAGCGCGCGAAGTCTGTGTCGGAAAACAGTCGCTGCGGAGATCCAGTAGGGCCGGCGAGATCGGATACCGCGATCAGATTAGCCAAGTCACCCGCCGATTTCGGTGGAGGAAAGAGGATGGACACATCGTTGGCCGAAAGCGGCTTTGAGGCCGTTTGCGCCGGAGCCGTTCCCACGCCCAAAGCTGTGGCGAACATCAACGCCGCCGCGGACAGTCTTGCAAACCGTTGGCGAAACATCGATCCGTACATTTCACCCCTTGCCATCATCGGCAATCCCCCTGTGAGACTAAGAGTTCAAACATCAGCTGTAGAAGGCGGAGATCTTGGCGCGACGTTCTCTCCACGGCAAAGTGGAACGGTCGACCAAGTTTCTCATTCCTCACCGTAGAACTGGCTTTGCAAGGTCTTGAGTTTCGTAGGATGCAACACGTCCTCGATACAGCCGAGAAACATCTCACTCCTTGCCTTGACGTGCTCGCCATCAGCCGGGGCATGTTCCATGTCTGTCTGCAATGCGCGCACGGCTGTCCAGTCCTTCGCGCGATCCTTCAGCAACTCGAACAGTGTCCGATTGTTTTCGTAAGGATGGAGTCGAAAGTGAGCGAAAGTCACCTTGGCTGCAATCTTCGCATCCCTTAGCGCGTCGGGAAGCGTTAGCAGATCAAGTCCTTCCAGCTCGCCAAGCTGCTGCATTTGAGCCTGCGCTTCCTGATATTGCTCGCGTCCGACCAATTGATACATTCCTCGCGGATGAAACAGCCAACCGTCATCCGTTCCGGGCTGGTTTCCGAACGGGTTGCCGTCGTAACCAAGAACGAAGTTGGCCAATTCCTTGGGATGATTGAGCAACGAGTTCACGTCGACCGCCGGCTTATTTGCGGCCACAAGCTTTGCGCTGTTTTTGTCGATGCGATCGCGCCATTTGCGCGGGAGTTGAGAAACCGCGCTGTACGAGAAATTCTCGCTGCTCCGTGTAAAGTCGGCGCTATCGTAGGAGACTGATCCCAGAATATAGGCCAGGATACGAGGATCCGTTTCCTCGACGCGATCCCATTCCTGCAGCAAGGCCTTGACCTGCTCGGCCTGAAAATAAGCCATGTAGCTCTTGCGATATGGCAGAACGGGTGGAGGAGCCGGCGAATGGTCCTTAATCGATTCAGTCAGCTGACGCTCGTAAGCAGCCAATTTATCCTGGTATTTCTGATAGCCGCGCTCTTGCAGCCACTTGCTCTCATAACAAGCAAGCAATGGCTGCGGCTTGATCTTTGGAGTTGGTCGATATTCCTTGTCTAGCTCATCTGCGTAGGCAGCCTGGGCGAGTTTGGCGTCTTTGAGCGTTTCAAATGCGGATGCAACTGATCCATTCAGAAGATGAAACAACTTCACTTGCAGGCAATCAGCGTTGCTCTGCCTCTCGCGAGACTGATCGAAGTCGTCCTTCGGCACGCAGTCCCAAAAGCGGCCACTGCTCAGCGAGATGATATCCTCGGTCTTCTGGGACAACGTCCAGCCGAGCGGAAGACTATAAAATAAGCCTGTTATGTCCGTTCGGCCGAATGTTGGAAAGCGCTGCACGCTTGGCGTGACATCGGTGTCCGGCCGACGATCGATGCTGGTTGCATGATTGAGCGCTACATACGTTCTGGAGGTTCGTGTGCTCAAAAGCGCTCGTACCGGCTCCATGAGCTCACCGAACATGAATGAACCATGATCTCCGAATTGCCCGCTCACCAGGGACAACAGATAGATCCGGAATTTTGGCGCGTCGGAGGTGCCCTTGATACTATTAAGCTTCTCAATCAGATCGAGCGCCGTCTCGATCCCGGAATTCTCCACATATCCGCCATCCACCAGGCGCGCCTGCGGATTGGCGGTTATGCAGTCATTTTTCAGCGAGACGGTCGCTGCCGGCGTCACCCACGGAAATCGCGCGCTCGTGAAAGCGGCTGTGCTGAGCGGAATACGAAGTGAGTGGCTCTTGACAGTTTGGTCGGCCCCAGTTCCCGCACGATCAAGCGCCGCGAGAATACACAGGTCCTTGTCCGTCGGGTGTAACGGATCGATATCGAAGGGAGAGATGACAGCCCGTTTGCCGCTGCCGGCATCTGTCGTGTTGAACAACAGTGCCGGCATGCTGTTTCCCGGTGCCCAGTGGGACTGAAAGTCGGCCCTTAGCAAATTGGATTGATCGCCGGTACCCTTGTGTCTATCGAGCATTCTGTCACCAGCGCTCTCCAAAGAGTATTCCAGAAAACGCGCGCGATCGAAGACGGGGATCGCGACCGGAGAAAACATCTGAGTGAAGTCGGTGAACAGAAAACCAGCAACCAAAGGCGAGAGAAAATCGGTCGCCAAAACGCCTGCAACGCGCTGTTCTACCGGGCCAGGGGCATCAATATCTTCGACTCGTCCGACACCAGCCAGAAAATCCGCGATTTTCGGGCATGTCTTTGCGTCTGCAGCATTCGAATCAAGGGACGCACCATCGGCGTGGAGCGCAGCGGCGAAGATTGCCGAACCGACGCTGCCCCCGGAGACAGCGCTTATTGCAAACAGATGTTGCCGAAATGCCGGACAGAGATCCTGCATCCTCGCAAGAAACCGCGCCGCACTATTGGCGGCGTAGATACCTCCTCCTTGAGCCGCCACGATAAAGACGGGATATTCGCCGAGCCTCTTCGCTTCCTCCATCCGCGGCTTCTGTAAAAGCCACTCACGGAATGCCGCGACAGCAGACATGCGCGTATCCGGCTGGCTGTTTGCATCAGCGACGGTGCGCAGCTCGTGATCGTCACCTCCCAACAAGGAGGCAAGCAGAAACAAGCCGCCAAAGACTACCGGTATAAATGGAAACGTAAACTTGATCGTCATTAGGGCAAAGTGGATGGTGAGACCTACGACGCAAGCCGCAAAGAGAGCAATCACGCCGAACGACCCGACAAATTGTGCAAGCCTGTCCGGCAGCAGAATGAATCCCGTTGTCAACAGGACGATCCCGCAGATCGTAAGCGCGAGGAACCTGTAGCGGATGAAATAGGCGTTGTTGGCCCGACTCGCGAGATCAATCGATCGATCTCTTGATCCCATCCGCCAAGCAAACATCACGAAACAGACGAGCATGATCAGCATGGCAATTGCGAGGATGAGCAGCATGTTCCGCTCAAATGCGAGCGCTTGGTCCTGAATGCGGAAGATACTTCCGACTTCCTCGACCTCACCGACCTTTCGCGCCGGCCGCGAGGCGAATTGACTTGCCGTCGCGGCGATTAGCGGCAGCGCTCCGAGCACAATGGGTGCAACTCTTATATAGAAGGCCAAGCGGCCCTTAGCGTGAGGGATTTCCGGAAGGGACGCAGTGGTAAGCTGAAAGGCACCCACCCAAATTGTTATCGCAATCACGCCGAGGGCGACAAACTCCCTGACGGTCACCCAACCAATGTCATCAGCAGCTATCCTGTAGAGCTCTTGAATCTGATCTGGCAGGTAGAGCAATATTGAGATGGCTACCGACAGAACAATCATCCACCGGAGGTTGCGCAACAGGGCAAAGAGCTGCTCGCGCACAGTCATCGCGCCATTTCCCTCACAGGTTTGCGGAGATAGTCACTGAGCTAGTACCCGGAATCAGAGCTGAGTGATACGGCGGCCTTTGAAACGGCGTTGACGGACCC
>NZ_JBHMET010000085.1:0-2711 GCF_042430365.1 Bradyrhizobium erythrophlei | reverse complement strand
CCCCCGCGGGTCACTTCAAATTCCTCCGGGTATGGTCAGTCAAATTCCTCCACCCCGAGGCAGGACATGGTGATTGTTAGTTTGCCTTTGTTTCCCGGGCAAGAGTTTCAGCGGCCTCTTTGAGCCGATAGCTGCGTCCGTCGAACTCAAGCAGATGGCAATGATGCATCAGGCGATCGAGGATCGTCGTGCTCATGGTGTTGTCCCCCAGGTATGTCCCCCAGTCCTGCACGACGCGATTGGAGGTAACGATGACGCTGCGGCGCAGTTTGTAGCGCTGATGGATCAGGGTCTGCAGCAATGCGCCGGCGTCGTCAGGGATGGCGCGTGCGAGGAACAGATCGTCCAGCACGAGGAGATCGCAGTCGATGATGGTTCGCAGCCGGACCTCGCGTTGTGCCGCGGAGTTCATGGCGTAGCGGTGGAAGAAGTCGTCGGTCTCAAGATACTGGACCTTGTGGCTTTGCAGGATCGCCTGATAGGCAATCGCCTTGGCGATGTAGGACTTCCCGGTGCCAGGTTTGCCGACGAGCAGCGCGTTCTCGCCGGCGGCGATGAACGCCAGGGTGTGGAGCTGGAAGCAAGTCTGGCGCGGCAATCTGGGATTGAAGGTCCAGTCGAACTCGGCGAGCGTCAGTTTTTCGTCGAGCCCGGATTGCTGGTATCGCCGCTCGATCAGGCGAGACTGGCGGCGATCCAGTTCGTCCTGCAAGATCAACGAGAAGGTCTCGAGGAAGGGTTGGTTGGCGCCCTGCGCCTGCAGCACGCGCGTCTGCAGCGTGTCGCGAACGCCCGACAGGCGCAGCTGTCGCAGGCAACGCTCAATTTCCGGCATGGTCATCATGGGGTTTGGTCTCCAGTTTGAGGTGAGAAGCCGCGGGAGCGCTCGTGGCGCCGGAGCTGGCCGGGGTTGCGCAGGCGCCACGAGCGCGGGTTGCAGGGGCGCGGTCGTCGTGAGCCTCGGCCTGCCGGCCATTGTCGCCGGCATCGTGCCGCACGGCACGGCTGAAGAGATCGCCGTATTCGGCTGGAGCGCGGATCAGCGGATGATCCTGGGTGAGCGGCGATGCCGGCTGTGGCGTCGCTCCAACCTGCGCGATCGCCTGTTCGAACAACCGCTCGACGGTCGCACGCACGTGCTTGTAACGGTAGATGCGGTTGCCGATGGCGTGCGCGCAGGCCTGCTCGACCAGCCGTGCCGGATACTTCCGGCTCAGCCCGACAATGCCCCACATCGCGCGCTGTCCGGGGCGCCCCTCGGTGTCGAACACCTGCTGGCACAGCGCCCTGGTCTGCGGCCCGATGCGCTCGGCGCTCGCCAGCAGCACGGCGGTTTGCCGCGACGGATTGAACGGCCGTTCGCTGGTCGGCAGGACGACAGAACCGGGGTGCGTCATCCGGGGATGAACACGCAGCAGCGCATGGGTGCGGCGATCACGGATCTCGATCGTGGAGGCGTAGATCCGCACCACGACCTGACTGCCGATGGGTGCAGGCCGCGCAGCGTAATAGCTGCTATCAACACGCACGGTGGTATCGTCGCAGACGGTCCGAACGACCTCGGTGAAGATGCGGAAGGCAGCCACTGGCAACGGCCGCAGGTGTGACTTCTCCTCCTGGAACATCGCCTCGACCTGACGACGCGTGCTGCCGTGGATGCGCTTGGAGGCCCAATTCTCCTCCCAGTGCCTCAAGAACTCGTTCTGGGCTTCCAGTGTCTCGAAGCGCCGTCCGGCCAGCGCGGTGCCCTGGGTATGTTGAATCGCACTCTCGACGCATCCTTTCCGATTGGGATCGGCCACCCGCGCGGGATCGGCGACCACGGCGTAATGAGCCAGCATCGCGCTGTAAATCGGGTTGAGCTCGGGCTCGTACAAATCCGGCTTGAGGACGCCTTCCTTCAGATTGTCGAGCACGACATAGCTGGGGACCCCGCCAAAATACCGGAACGCCTCTTCGTGGAGCTGCGCCCAGACTTGTTGGCTGGACTTCCAGACCACCCGCCGGAAGCTGCGCCGCGAGTAGCGCAGCGTCATCACGAACAGGCGGGGACGGCGGTACCGGCCGCTCCTGGGATCAATCGTCAGAGCGCCCTCGCCATAGTCGACCTGGGCCTCCTCGCCGGGCAGGAACTCAAGTCGATCAAACTGCTCGGGATCGCTGTGTCGCAACGTGCGCACAAACCGCTTGACGCTCTGGTAGCTGGACGGAAAGCCAAAATGATCGACCAGGTCCTGGTAAATCGCCTGCGCATTCCGCTTCAGGCGGACCTGTTCTTCGATCCACGTCCGATGCGGTTCGCAAGCCGAACGGGCCAGGCTGCTGGTGACCGTCGCTCCCGATGCCCCAGAAGCCGGTGGTCGGGGTGGAGGAATTTGGCCGTCCACGCTCACCGGGCCGGTGGTCACTTCCCCGGGGGAATTTGCCTCCGCACCAGCCCGCAGCGCCCGGTAACGCCGGATCGTCTTGCGATCGACCCCCGTCAGCCTGTGGATCTCGCGCTGGCTGGTGTTGCGATCGAGTAGCGTAAATACCGTGCTTTGCAGGTGTGGCTTCAAGACGTTCAACTCCCCGGCCCCTTGCTGGCTAAAGGGACCGAAAATAAACGTCCTGCCTGATCGGCTACCGCTGTTCAGCGGCGCTGACGGTGATCATCAGGTGGGGGAGTTTCAAGTGACCATACCCGGGGGATTTTGACCGACCCACGGGGC
>NZ_JBHMET010000084.1:0-1232 GCF_042430365.1 Bradyrhizobium erythrophlei | reverse complement strand
CCGCAGCTCTCGGTCGTCGAGCTGGTGCGCGCCCGCGCCAACTCCGAGCACCGCATCGAGCGGATCAAGGACACCGCGGTCTTAAGGCTGCGCAACAAGCTGCTGCCGCTGATCCATCTGAAGAAGCTCCTCAAGATCGACGACGGCGCGACCTCGGATCCCGAGAACGGCTTCATCGTGGTCACGCAAGTCGGCAGCCAGACCTTCGGCATCGTGGTCGACGGCGTGTTCCACACCGAGGAGATCGTGGTCAAGCCGATGTCGACCAAGCTGCGCCACATCGACATGTTCTCCGGCAACACCATTCTGGGCGATGGCGCCGTGATCATGATCATCGATCCCAACGGCATCGCCAAAGCGTTGGGCGCCTCCGGCGCCGCGGCGCATGAGATGGCCGAGGACAGCGCCGCCGCGCACGCCTCGAGCGGCGAGCAGCTGACCTCGCTGTTGGTGTTCCGCGCCGGCACCAGCCAGCCCAAGGCGGTGCCGCTCGGCCTCGTCACCCGGCTGGAGGAGATCGCCACCGACAAGATCGAGCTCAGTAACGGCCGCTACATGGTGCAGTACCGCGAGCAGCTGATGCCGCTGGTGCAGATGGAAGGCGTCACGGTGCAGCCCCAGGGGGCGCAGCCGATCCTGGTGTTCGCCGACGACGGCCGCTCGATGGGGCTCGTGGTCGACGAGATCATCGACATCGTCGAGGAGCGGCTCAACATCGAGGTCGCCGGCAGCCAGGAGGGCATCCTCGGCTCGGCCGTGATCAAGGGCCAGGCCACCGAGGTGATCGACGTCGGCCACTTCCTGCCGATGGCGTTTGCCGACTGGTTCTCGCGCAAGGAGATGCGGCCGTCGGCGACCGCGCAGTCGGTGCTCCTGGTCGATGACAGTGCCTTCTTCCGCAACATGCTGGCGCCGGTGCTGAAGGCCGCCGGCTACAAGGTCCGGACCGCGGGAGGCGCGCAGGAGGGGCTGGCGGCGCTGCGCTCGGGGCAGAGCTTCGACGTCGTGCTGACCGACATCGAGATGCCCGAGATGAACGGCTTCGAGTTCGCCGAGAACATCCGGTCCGACCACAACCTCAACCAGCTGCCGATCATCGCGCTGTCGGCGATGGTGTCGCCGGCGGCGATCGAGCGCGGCCGCCAGGCCGGCTTCCACGACTATGTCGCCAAGTTCGACCGGCCCGGCCTGATCGCGGCGCTGAAGGAACAGACCGCCGAGGTCAGGAAAGC
>NZ_JBHMET010000083.1:0-26973 GCF_042430365.1 Bradyrhizobium erythrophlei | reverse complement strand
AAAACCATCGCGCAGGGAAAGCCGGCGTGTTTTCCGGTTTCACCTGTGGTCCTACCCCCGAGCTTTTTGTTGCTCGGGACCCATGGGTGCAATCGGCACCCGGCTTTCCCTGCGCCCTCTGCTTATCGAGAGGGCGGAACGAGATGCAAAGCTCGGACGATTCACGTCGCGAGAACGCGAGCCCACATCCTCTCCGCTGTTTGACAATTGAATCAGGACTTCACCTCGTCATTGCGAGGAGCGAAGCGACGAAGCAATCCATCGTTCCGCGTACGCTGAACCATGGATTGCTTCGCTCGCAATGACGGGGAGAGAGCGCGACAATTCGGGCGGATTGCGTCGCTGAGGCTCTCATCGGGCGGCACCTCGCAGAGTGAAGCGCCGAGCCCGCCCTACGCCGCGGCCCTCTCGCCCTTCGGCTGCACTTCGGCGCTGTAGTCCGTCATCAACTGCTCCGACAGCTTGCCGGGGGTGAACCTCCAGTGGGCGATCTCGGACACCGGGGTCACCTCGGCCGCGCTGCCGGTGATGAAGCATTCCGAAAAGCCGTCAAGCTCATCCGGCATGATGCGGCGCTCGATCACCTCGATGCCGCGGTGCCTGGCGAGATCGATCACGGTGGCGCGGGTGATGCCGGGGAGGAAGCAGTCGGCGATCGGCGTGTGGATGCTGCCGTCCTTGATGAAGAAGATGTTGGCGCCGGTGCATTCGGCGACCCGCCCCTGCCAGTCCAGCATCATCGCGTCGGCATAGCCCGCGCGCTCCGCCTTGTGCTTGGAGATCGTGCAGATCATGTAGAGGCCCGACGCCTTCGCCAGCGCCGGGATGGTGGCCGGGTCGGGCCGCCGATATTCGGCAAGGCCGATGCGGATGCCCTTCAGCTTCGCGGTCGGATCGAAGTAACTCGGCCAATCCCAGGCCGCGATCGCCAGATGGATGGTGTTGTTCGGCGCCGAGACGCCCATCATCTCCGAGCCGCGCCAGGCGATCGGGCGGACATAGGAGTTCGGCAGATGGTTGCTGTCGATCACGAGCTGCTTGGCGGCGTCGATCTCGGCGACCGAGTACGGAATCTCGAAGTCGAGGATCCGGGCCGAGGTCTTCAGCCGCTCGGAATGCTCCGTGCTCTTGAAGACCTTGCCGCCATAGGCGCGCTCGCCCTCGAACACGCAGCTTGCGTAATGCAGGCCATGGGTCAGCACGTGCACATTGGCGTCCTGCCACGGCACCAGCCTGCCGTCGTACCAGATCATGCCGTCGGTCTTGTCGAACGAAACGCCCATGGGCTCCTCCCGGATTGGCGCCATGGTCGTTGCAGCCATGGCGCAGTTCTTATCAAGCGCGCTCCTGGCGCGCAGGCGCGTCGCGGCGGGAGGCGCGAAGCCTCCTGCTCACAAGCAATCAATGATGGGTCGAAGGCGGCGCAGCGCTTTCGCCACCGGTCAAACGACCTTGCGGATCCAGTCGTGCGGGTCGTTGGTGCGACCGTACTGGATGTCGACCAGCTTCTTGCGCATCCCCATGGCGACGGGACCGGCGGCGCCGCCGTTGATCGGGAAGTCTCCGCTCGCCGAGCACACCTTGCCGATCGGCGAGATCACCGCCGCTGTGCCGCAGGCAAAGGCCTCTTTCAGCTTTCCGCTGGCGGCGTCGGCGCGCCACTGGTCGATCGTATAGGGTTCCTCGCGCACCGGCGTGCCGGCATCCCTGGCGAGCGCGATGATCGAGTCGCGGGTGATGCCGGGCAGGATGGTGCCGAGCGGCGGCGTCGACAGCGAACCGTCGTCGAACACGAAGAACACGTTCATGCCGCCGAGCTCCTCGATGTAGCGGCGCTCGACCGCATCGAGGAAGACGACCTGATCGCAGCCGCGCTCGATCGCCTCGGCCTGCGCGCGCAGGCTCGCGGCGTAATTGCCGCCGCATTTGACGGCGCCGGTGCCGCCGATCGCGGCGCGCGTGTAGTTCTCCGACACCCAGATCGACACCGGCGCAGGGCCGCCCTTGAAGTAAGAGCCGACCGGCGAGGCGATGACGGAGAAGATGTATTCCGCCGACGGCTTCACGCCGAGGAAGACCTCGCTCGCGATCATGAACGGCCGCAAATAGAGGCTGCCCTCGCCGCCCGGGATCCAGGCGCGGTCGATGCGCACGAGCTGCTCGACCGCCTCGATGAAAACGTCGTCGGGCAACGGCGCCATCGCCATGCGCTCCGCCGAGCTCCGGAAGCGCCGGGCATTGGCGTCGGGGCGGAACAGGTTCACGCCGCCATCGTCGCGCTTGTAGGCCTTGAGGCCTTCGAAAATCTCCTGGGCGTAGTGCAGGACGGCGCCGGCCGGATCGAGCGGGAAATTCGCGCGCGCCTCGATGCGCGCGCCATGCCAGCCCTTCGCCTGGTTGTAGCGAACGATGGCCATGTGGTCGGTGAAAACCCGGCCGAAGCCTGGGTCCACGAGCTTTGCCGCGCGCTCCTTCTCTGGAGTGGGGTTCGCTGCAGGCTGGATTTCGAATTTCAAACTCATGGTCTTGCTTTCCGCTGTCGCAACCGGCGCGATGTCGGGCGCCGGCCTGTTTTTCCGGGGCCTGCCGGCGTCATGGGTCCGGACTTCGCCGCCCCCGGCCTCGCGGCCGGTTTTCATCGCCATCATGCCGCTCAGGACATGCTTTTGCGGAGTGCCGAAGTCCAGTATGTTTGCCGAAATGCCGCTCGACAATCGCACGGTAGTCCAATTCGCGGCCCAAACCGCCATTGCTGGCACATTCAGGTCGCACTACATGCTGCCAGAGACAAAACGACCTAATGTTTCGTCGTGGCTGGCAGTTTTGTAACATTGAACCCAAGATACGTCAATATGACTGACATAAATTTCTCAGGCATGGCAGCCAAGCCCGATTCGCAGGGGAACGAGCAATCGTCTCCCGCGGCGGGCGGACGCGACCTGCGCTGGGACATCATCGAGCTCCTGTTCTTCGCCTACCGCGATTTCGTCGGCGACGCCGACCAGGAGCTGGAAGCATTCGGCTTCGGCCGCGCCCACCACCGCGTGATCCACTTCGTGACCCGCTACCCCGGACTGAAGGTCGCCGACCTGCTCGACGTACTGCGCATCACCAAGCAGTCGCTTGGGCGCGTGCTCAAGCAGCTGCTCGACGAAGGCTACATCGTGCAGAAGACAGGCAACAACGACCGCCGGCAGCGCCTGCTTTACGCCACGCCCAAGGGCGAGGCGCTGGTGGCGAAGCTTGCCGGGCTGCAGACCGACCGCATCAACCGCGCCGTCGCCGGCATCGATCCGGCCGGCGTCGAGACGGTGCGTCAGTTCCTCCGCGCGATGATCGACCGCGACGATCCCGACAAAGTGCTCGAGGCGATCTTCGGGGGCGGCAGAAAAACGAGGGAGTGACCGGTGGTTCAGGCTGCAACCATGATGCGACCGCCGGTCGAGCCGGCGGACGATGCGCCGCACCTTCTGTTGGTCGACGACGACCGCCGTATCCGCGATCTATTGTCGCGTTTCCTTGCCGGCGAAGGCTATCGCGTCACCACAGCGATGAGCGCAAGCGACGCCCGCGCCAAGCTGCTCGGCCTGCATTTCGACCTCCTCATCCTCGACGTCATGATGCCCGGCGAGAACGGGTTCGACCTCGCCCGCTTCATCCGCACCTCCTCCTCCGTGCCGATCATCATGCTGACCGCGCGACACGAGGCCGAGGCCCGCATCGAGGGCCTGCAGATCGGCGCCGACGACTACGTCGCCAAGCCGTTCGAGCCGCGCGAGCTGGTCCTGCGCATCGGCAATATCCTCAAGCGCACCGCGCCGCCGCAGGTCGCGGCCGTCGAGCAGATCGCGTTCGGCCCCTATGTCTTCCATATCGAGCGCAGCGAGCTGCGCCAGGGCGAGGAGATCGTCCATCTCACCGACCGCGAACGCGAGATGCTGCGCATCCTCGCCAGCGCGCCCGGCGAGACCGTGCCGCGGGCCGCGCTGACCAGCGGCGGCACCGTCAACGAGCGCGCCGTCGACGTGCAGATCAACCGCCTCCGGCGCAAGATCGAGCACGATCCCGCCAATCCGCTGTTCCTGCAGGCGGTGCGCGGCATCGGCTATCGCCTGGTGGCCTCGCCATAGGGCGCGACGAGATCCGGATGACGCAGCATCGCGCTCCCGCCCCCTGTTTGAGCATGATCTTGCCGGAAAACCGCTACATAGTTTTCCGGATCATGCGTTAGATCACCGTCATGAGCACGCTCGACTCCGGCCTGACCCTGATCCGCAACGCGTCGCAGCGCGTGTCGAAGGCCAATGGCTGGATGGGCAACGCGTTCAAGAGCTGGATGCCGACCGGCCTCTATGCCCGCGCGCTGCTGATCATGATCGTGCCGATGGTGATCCTGCAGACCGTGGTCGCCTTCGTGTTCATGGAGCGGCACTGGAACACCGTGACGCGGCGCCTCTCGGCCGCGGTGGTGCAGGACATCGCCGCGCTGATCGACGTCTACAAGAGCTATCCGCAGGACAAGGACCGCGCGCAGTTGCGTCGCATCGGGCAGCGCCTCCAGCTCGTGGTCGATTTCCTCCCCGCCGGCGACATGCCGCCGCCGGGGCCGAAGCCGTTCTTCTCGCTGCTCGACCAGACGCTGTCGGTGCAGCTCGGCCGGCAGATCAACCGCCCGTTCTGGATCGATACCGTCGGCAACTCCAACCTGGTCGAGATCCGCGTCCAGCTCGACGACGCCGTGATGCGGATCTTCGCCCAGCGCAGCGCGGCCTATGCGTCCAATTCAGAGATCTTCATCTTCTGGATGCTCGGCACATCGACGATCCTTTTGATCGTCGCGGTGCTGTTCCTGCGCAACCAGATCAAGCCGATCCTGAGGCTCGCCGACGCTGCAGAGAGTTTCGGCAAGGGCCGCGAGGCGCCGAACTTCCGGCCGCGCGGCGCCCGCGAGGTGCGGCGCGCGGCGGTGGCATTCATGGAGATGAAGGCGCGCGTCGAGCGCTCGATCGAGCAGCGCACCGCGATGCTCGCCGGCGTCTCGCACGATCTGCGCACCATCCTGACCCGCTTCAAGCTCGAGCTCGCGCTGATTGGCGAGGGTCCGGAAATCGACGCGATGCGCAAGGACGTCGACGAGATGTCGATGATGCTGGAGGACTATCTCGCCTTCGCCCGCGGCGACTCCGGCGAGATCGCGCAGCCGACCGACATGGCGATGGCGCTGGAGGAGCTGCGCAGCGACGCCGAGCGCCACGGCCACACCGCGACGGTGGCGTTCCACGGCCTGCCGGTGGTCACCGTGAAGCCGGCCTCGTTCAAGCGCTGCCTGGCCAACCTCGTCTCGAACGCGGCGCGCCACGCCAACACGATCTCGATCACAGGCCATCGCGACCACCGCTACCTGATCGTGACCGTCGACGACGACGGGCCGGGGATTCCGGTGGAGATGCGCGAGGAGGTGTTCAAGCCGTTCCTTCGACTCGACGATGCCCGCAACCAGGACGAAGGCGGCAGCGGGCTCGGACTTGCGATCGCCCGCGACATCGCCCGCTCGCATGGCGGCGACATCACGCTCGGCGACAGCCCGATGGGCGGCCTGCGGGCCGCGGTTCGGGTGCCGGTGTAAGAAGGTTGGCCGTAGCCCGGATGAAGCGAAGCGCAATCCGGGGACTTCGGAGCGGCGGCGCGATCCCGGATTTCGCTTCGCTCCATCCGGGCTACGTCAGCTACATCAGCGCCTCACTTCTGCTTCGGCAGCAGGCCCTTCAGCTTTTCCATGTCCTTGACGTTCATCTTCATGCCGCCGGGCATGACGACGTCGCCGGGCTTCTGGTCGCTCTTGCAGGCGCCGAGCCACTTGGCCTCGATGGTCATGGTGGTGTCGCGAGGCGCGCCGGCCGGTCCGCCCTCGGAATGCGAGGTGCTCTTCATGGTATAGGCGGAGTTGAAGTCGCCGGTGATCTCGGCATGCGACGTCATCGTCATGCCACCGACACCGCAGACGGAATCGCTGACATAGCCGGTCGCGGTCTTCTGGATGTCCTGCTTGGAGCAGATCTCCTTGGCCATCGGCGAGGCCGCGGTGCTCATTTCCTTGTCGGTGGCCGCGTCAGTGCAGTGCTGCATGGTCATTTCAGGCATCGGCCCGCCCGAGCGCACCATCTTCATTTCCCACAGGCCGGCCTTGCGAACCGGCAGGTCGACGGCGCCAGCCGCGCCAGCCGACACGACAAGGCAAACGGCCGAACCAAGCAAAGCAAGCTGCCGCATCATGCGAAGGGCTCCCGGCTGATGTGTCTTGTGACGTGTCTTGGACCTCGAAGCGCCGCTCAATAGAGCGTGCGCACCGGCCGCTCCGCGGAGCCGTAGGGCACCCAGCGACAGGCAAACGAGATGTAGCCGCCCGGATAGGCCTGGACCGCGAGGAATTTCACCACCTTGCCGTAGGAGGCGCAGTGGTCGACCGCGAGCTGGCGGGCATCGGTCTGGGCCGCCAGCGTATAGGCGATGATCCCGCCGGTATCATTACCCTTGAACGGCGGCACCTGCTGCAACCAATCGGCCCGCGCGGGCGCAACAGCCAGCATTCCGCAGATGGCAACCAGGCACGCGGCCAACTTCGTTCGCATCGCAGACTCCATTTCGCTAGGCCCCAACATAAGGCGCGGCGGCGGCCGTGAAAAGCGCGCGCCGGCGGTTACAAGTGGACTTCTCGGCAGGTGTTGCCGCGCTGCACTTGACCTTGCCGGGGCTTCGCGGCACCGTCCGCGGCAATCGGATCATCGGGTGGATTCCCATGCGCAACCTGTTCATCTCCCCCAAGAAGCTCGGCCTTGGCGTCGCGGTCGCATTCGGCCTGCTGGCATTCGGGCAGACGGCGCAGGCCGCCAATCCGCTCGAGCTCAATTTCTGGCTGTCCGGTCCGCGCTATGACGGCCGCGTGGCCGAGTGCGAGAGGGCCCTGTCGACCATCACCTACCAGTTCCAGGAGAAGGAAAGCACCTTCTGGAATTCACCGCTGGTGATCACGGGTTTTGGTCGGATCCACGAAACGGCCTTCCGCCCCTGGCAGTCGGACAATATTCCGCGCCGCTACTGCTCCGGCGACGTGATGCTGAGCGACGGCAAGATGCGCCACGTGCACTACTCGATCATCGAGGACGGCGGCTTCTCCGGCTTCGGCCAGGGCGTCGAATGGTGCGTCACCGGCCTCGACCGCAACTGGGCCTACAACCCGTCCTGCAAGGCCGCGCGGCCCTGATCTCCGGCCAGTCCTGGCACGTCCGCGACCTGCCCAGCTTCTGGGCGGGCGCCGGTTTTTGTTCTTGAAATGTTCCACTTCCCTGGTAGGCTCGGGACGGTCGAGTAAGGGAGCGTTTTTATGCCTCGGTTGGTCACCATTTCCCGATTCCTGATTTCAATTGCAGCTTTTGTCGTGCTCGGCGCCGGGATCGTGCCGGCGCAGGACCGCCGGCAGAACGCGCCGGGCGAATTCGATTTCTACGTGCTCTCGCTATCCTGGTCGCCCTCGTTCTGCGAGGCGGCGAGCGAGCGTGGCAATAACGGCCGCGGCACCCAGGCGCAGTGCGGCGGGAGGCCTTACTCCTTTGTGGTACATGGCCTGTGGCCGCAATATGAGCGCGGCTTCCCTGAATACTGCCAGCGGCCCTCGCCGCGGCTGGCGCGCGGTATCATGACCTCGATGCTGGATCTGATGCCGGCACCCGGGCTGATCTTCAATGAATGGGACAAGCACGGCACCTGCTCCGGCCTCGGCGAGCGCGCCTATTTCGAGACCATCCGCAAGGCCCGCGCCGCGGTGAAGATCCCCGAGGAATTCCTGCAATTGTCGGAGCCGAAAACGATCGCGCCCGACGACCTGGAAAACGCCTTCATCAAGGTCAATCCGGGGCTGAGCAATTCGGCGATCTCGGTGACCTGCGACAGCAAGCGCCTCAGCGAAGTACGGATCTGCCTCTCCAAGGACCTGCAATTCCGCTCCTGCGAGGAGATCGACCGCCGTGCCTGCCGCCGCGACCAGGTGCTGATGCCGCCGATCCGCGGCGGCTAGCCCTCGCTTCCCGTCATTGCGCGACGCGTCGCGACGACCTCAAAGCACGAATGCGGACTGGTCGCCGCGGTCGCGGTGACGTGGTAACTGCTGTTCCATGAACTATCGCCACGCCTTCCACGCCGGCAACTTCGCCGACGTCGTCAAGCACATCGTGCTGGTGCGCATGCTGACCTATTTGCAGGAGAAGCAGGCGCCGTTTCGCATCATCGATACCCATGCCGGCGCCGGGCTCTACGACCTGACATCGAGCGAGGCGCAGCGCAGCGGCGAATGGCTGACCGGCATCGCGCGGTTGATGCAGGCGCGGTTCTCCGACAAGGCGTTGCCGCTGGTCGGGCCCTATCTCGACATCGTGAGGGCCTTCAACCCGAAGGCCGAGTTGAAGGCGTATCCCGGCTCGCCGCTGATCGCACGCGCGCTGATGCGGCCGCAGGATCGTCTCACCGCCTGCGAGATCGAGCCGGCGGCGCGCAAGCAATTGATCGACGCGCTGCGGCGTGACGCGCAAGCACGCGTCGTCGATCTCGACGGATGGACCGCGCTACCGGCCTTCGTGCCGCCGAACGAACGGCGCGGCCTCGTGCTGATCGATCCGCCGTTCGAGGCCAAGGACGAGTTCGAGCAACTGACGAGGGGATTCACGGACGCATTCGCAAAGTGGCCGACCGGCGCGTATCTGATGTGGTACCCCGTAAAAGCCCGGCGTAGCCCAGATGAGCTAGCCCGCAAGGTTGCAGCCGTTGTCGCAACCAGCCGGCCGCCCGGCACGTGTTTGCGTTTGGAATTCAGCGTCGCGCCGCAGGAAACCGGCGGCGCGCTGGTTTCCACCGGGCTTTTGATCGTGAATCCGCCTTGGACGCTGGCAAACGAGTTGAAGATCATCCTGCCTGAACTCGAGAAGCCGCTCGGCCAGGGCGGCGCCGCGCGCTTCAGACTCGAAGTACCCAAACCGTAGAAATACGCACCTCCCGAAAAGTGCATTTGAAGCGGTAGGCAAGCTGCGCGGAACCGTATTATGCTCATCCTGTTACGACTGGCTTTACGTTCCGCTTCCGCGAATGGTTGCGGCGGAGTGACAAGGCCGAAATAAAATCCAGGCAGAGCAGTTTGCGTGAAACTGATCTGCTCAGGTGGCCAAGCTTCCGACAAGCGAATGTCGGTCAACCGCTACGCGACGTGCGCGTAGCGGTGGAGCAATACGGGGGAGGAGTTTTCCCGATGGCCATGACTGGGACAGTCAAGTTCTTCAACGGAGAGCGTGGCTATGGCTTCATCAAGCCTGATGATGGCGGCCGCGATGTATTCGTACACATCACAGCCGTCGAACGGGCGGGATTGAAGGACCTGACTGAAGGACAACGCATTACATTCGAGGTTGAACCGGACAAGAAGGGCAAGGGCCCGAAGGCGGTCAACCTGGTGGTTTCGTCGTAAGCGTGAGCGTGATCCGGAAAGCGGGAAGCCGGGTTCCCCAACGGATCACTCTTCAGCCGAGATCGTGATGCCGGAATCGCATCACGCATCGGGCGCATGACGAAAGCGGAATGACGTTTTGCGTGTGAGTAACCTGCCGAGCGCACGACCCGTGCTCGCTGTGTAGCTGCCTGCATGATGTGGCCGCCGCGCCGGCGGACTCCGCACGGTCGCGAGCGTCTGGCTGCAAGCTTTGCCGGCTTGCGGCAGTCGCCACGCCGATCGGCCGTTCCAAGTCCATCAGCACAAAAAATCCCGGCCGCGGGACACGCGGCCGGGAGTCGATGGTCGACGTCTTCTTGTTCTCAGAAGTGATAGTTGATGCCGGCACGGATCAGGCCGAACGCGTAGCCGTTCGACGCGCCGCCGGTGACCACGAAGTTGCTGTTGGAGAGATCGACATAGAGATATTCGATCTTGGCGCTCCAGTTCGGAGCAAAGCCCATCTCGGCGCCGGCGCCGACGGTCCAGCCCGCATTGGTGTGTGATTCGGTCATGCCGAAGGTCTCGGCCCGGAGCTCGCCAAAGGCGAGACCGCCGGTCGCATAGAACAGCACATTGTTGAAGGCATAGCCGGCGCGGCCGCGCACCGTGCCGAACCAGGGGTTGGAAAACTTCCACGGCGCAAAGGTGTCGTCCGCAGCAGAGGCCTGGATGTCGCCCTCGATCCCGAACACAAACGGACCGTTCTGGAAATTGTAGCCGGCCTGTACGCCGCCGGCGAAACCGGACGGCTTGGTCGGGTTGTTGTCGACCGAGCCCCAGGCGTAGCCGAGATTGCCACCGAGATAGGGCCCCGCCCAGCTATAGGCATTGAGCGGCTGGTTCACGGTGTAGGGAGCGCGCCCGTAGTCGTAATCGGCCGCTGCCGCCGATGTCGCCCAGCCGGCGACGATCAATGCCAGCAAACGCAAAACCAACCGGGTCATCGGTACTCTCCACCACGCAACTGCCGTGACCCGCCGGCGAACGGCCAGCGTGGTTACGGAATTCCACCTTTTTCACTAAGGTTTATCGAGAGTTTTAAGTTAAAGGCCTGTTAAGGCCGGTTACCGCCCGCTCATCAGTCTTAACAATGTGTTACAGGCGGCCCGCTGCGGCTGATCCGAGGAGCGGGTAACCCTCTGCAATTGGCCCCCTTTCCTGCGCGGCCGGCGCTGGCGACGGCCGGCCACAGCGCTTAGTTTACGCCTCATGGTTCACGATTCTCCCGACCGGGCGGCGCCCGCCCGAAAGGCGCGGCGCAGCCCGAAATCCGATGTCCCCCAGGATGACCTGACGCTCGATACGGGCGACGTCGATCCCGAGACCTCCGTCGCCGACGAGGACGACGAGGCGCGCCTCCCCGACGCCCCGGAGGACGCCGTCGAGGCGATCGCCGAAGGTCCGCTCGCGGTCGGCCACGCCGCGATCGAGAACGCGGTCCGCCTCGCGCCGACTTCGCCCGGCGTCTACCGCATGCTCAACACCGCCAACGACGTGCTCTATGTCGGCAAGGCGAAGAACGTCAAAAAGCGGCTGTCGTCCTATGCGCGGGCAAACGCGCCGCTCCCGGCGCGCATCCTGCGCATGATTGCGGCGACCACCCATGTCGAGATCATCTCGACCATGACCGAGACCGAGGCGCTGCTGCTCGAAGCCAATCTGATCAAGCAGCTCCGCCCGCGCTTCAATGTGCAACTGCGCGACGACAAGTCGTTTCCCTATATCCTGATCACCGGCGACCATTGGGCGCCGCAGATCCTCAAGCATCGCGGCGCGCAGTCGCGGCCTGGCCGCTATTTTGGCCCGTTCGCCAACGCGGGCGCCGTCAACCGCACCATTACGGCGTTGCAACGCGCGTTCCTGATCCGCTCCTGCACCGACGGTTTCTTCGAAAGCCGCTCGCGGCCCTGCCTGCTCTACCAGATCAAGCGCTGCGCCGGCCCCTGCACGCGCGAGATCGATTTCCCCGGCTATAGCGAATTGGTGCGCGAGGCGACCGAATTCCTGTCGGGCCGCAGCCACGCCGTGAAGGAACTGCTCGCCGCCGAGATGGAGAAGGCCTCGGGCGAGCTCGAATTCGAGACCGCGGCGCTCTACCGCGACCGTCTCGCGGCGCTCTCGGCGATCCAGTCGCAACAGGGCATCAACCCGCGCACAGTGGAAGAGGCCGACGTGTTCGCGATCCACCAGGAGGGCGGCTATTCCTGCGTCGAGGTGTTCTTCTTCCGCACCGGCCAGAACTGGGGCAACCGCGCCTATTTCCCGCGCGCGGAGAAGACCTTCACGCCCGAGGAAGTGCTGTCCTCCTTCCTCGCGCAATTCTACGACGATAAATCGCCGCCGAAGCTGATCCTGCTGTCGCACGAGATCGAGGAGAGCGCGTTGCTCGCCGACGCGCTGTCGGTGAAGGCGGGCTACAAGGTCGAAGTCTCCGTGCCCAAGCGCGGCGAGAAGAAGGAGCTGGTCGGCCACGCGCTCACCAATGCGCGCGAGGCGCTGGGGCGCAAGCTCGCCGACACCGCGACCCAGACCCGACTGCTCGAGAGCATGGTCACCACGCTCGGCCTGCCGCATACGCCGAGGCGCATCGAGGTCTACGACAACAGCCACATCCAGGGCACCAACGCCGTCGGCGCGATGATCGTCGCGGGGCCGGATGGCTTCATGAAGAACCAGTACCGCAAGTTCAACATCAAGTCCGAGGGGCTGACGCCCGGCGACGACTACGCGATGATGCGCGAGGTGCTCGAACGGCGCTTCAAGCGCCTATTGAAGCCGGCCGAGGGCGATGCCGCCAAGGCGAAGGCCGACGACGATTCGTTTCCGCAATGGCCCGACCTCGTGATCATCGACGGCGGCCGCGGGCAACTGAACGCCGTCAGGGACATCTTCCAGAATCTCGGACTGACCCAGGTCTCGCTGATGGCGGTGGCCAAGGGGCCGGACCGCGATGCCGGGCGCGAGACCCTGTTCATGCCGGACCGCGAGGCCATCAAGCTCGAGCCGCGCGACCCCGTGCTCTATTTCATTCAGCGGCTGCGCGACGAGGCCCATCGCTTCGTGATCGGCTCGCACCGCAAACTACGCAAGAAGGACATCCGCGAGGCCGGTTTGCAGGAGATTCCGGGCATCGGCCCGTCACGGAAACGTGCCTTGCTGCACCACTTCGGAACGCTGAAGGAGATCGAACGGGCCTCGATCGCCGACCTCGGAAAGGTTCCAGGGGTCAGCGCCGAGAGCGCCCGCAAGATTTTCGAGTTTTTCCACGCCCAGCCGGGTTAAAGGGGAGACGAGTCATCACGGCGTCGCCCTCGACTGTCCATCTTGGGTACGCCCTGTTGACCTTCTTGCTTCAGCGGTATTGGTAAGACGGATGAACATCGCCACCACCCGGGGACAACCCAAGACCATGTCCCTTCCGAATATCCTGACGTATGCCCGGATCGCCGCCATTCCGGTCGTGATCGGCTGCGTCTATTGGCAGTCGATCCTGGATGGCCCGCTGTGGCTGCGCTGGGTGGCGCTCGCCGTGTTCATTGCGGCGGGGGTGACCGACTACCTCGACGGCCATTTTGCCAGGATCTGGGACCAGCAATCGGCCTTCGGCCGGATGCTCGACCCGATCGCCGACAAGCTCCTGGTGGCGTCCTGCCTACTGATGCTGGCGGCCGACAACTCGATCCATGGCTGGACGCTGTGGGCGGCGATCGTGATCCTGTGCCGCGAGATCCTGGTCTCGGGCCTGCGCGAATACCTCGCGGGCTTACGGGTCAGCGTCCCCGTCACCAAGCTCGCCAAATGGAAGACGACGATCCAGCTGGTGGCGATCGGATTTTTGATCGCGGGCGAAGCCGGCGAGCAGATCATCCCGGCGACCACGCTGATCGGCATCGTGCTGCTCTGGATGTCGGCGATCTTCACGATCTACACCGGCTGGGATTATTTCCGCGCCGGCATCCACCACCTCATCAAGGAGGATGAGGGATGAAGGTGAAGTATTTCGCCTGGGTGCGCGAACGCGTCGGCAAGGCGGAAGAGACCGTCGAGCCGCCGGCCGAGGTGCGCACCGTCGACGACCTGATCGGCTGGCTTTCCGCTCGCGGCGAGGCCTATGCCTATGCGTTCGAGAAACCCAAGGTGATCCGTGCCGCGATCGACCATGCCCATGTGAAGCCCGACGCCGTGATTGCAGGCGCCCGCGAGATCGCGTTCTTCCCGCCGATGACCGGCGGCTGAGTGGGCACCGTTTCGCGTCACCGGAACGCGTCAGACAAGCGAGACTTCATGACCGTCGCCGCGACCATCCGCATCCAGGAAGCCGACTTCGACGTCGCGCAGGAGATCGCTGGCTTGAGCAAGGGCCGCACCGATGTCGGCGCCGTCGTCAGCTTCAGCGGCATCTGTCGCGGCAGCGAGAACGGCGAGCCGATCGCCGCGCTCACGCTCGAACATTATCCCGGCATGGCGGAGGCCGAGATCAAGCGCCATGCCGACGAGGCGTTGGCACGCTGGCCGCTGCAGGGGCTCACCGTCGTCCATCGCTTCGGCCGCATCGCGCCGGGCGAGAACATCGTGCTGGTCGTCACCGCGTCGGCGCACCGGCAGGCGGCGTTCGAGGCCGCGGAGTTCCTGATGGACTATCTGAAGACCAACGCGCCGTTCTGGAAGCGCGAGGAGAGCGCGCGCGGCGCGAATTGGGTCGAGGCGCGCGACCACGACGACGCGGCTGCCGCGCGCTGGACCAAATCCTGATGGCGATGCGCAGCAAAGTGCCGGCGAAGCGCGGCCCTGCGGCACCGAAGCCGCCGAAGGTCGGCACGGGCGAGCTCCACACCCTGTTCGACTACGTTCGTTACGCGGTCAGCCGCTTCAACGCGGCCAAGCTCGTCTTCGCGCACGGCACCACCGATCCGGTGGCGGAGGCCGCCTTCCTTGTCTGCGAGACGCTGCATCTGCATCCAGACCAGTTCGAGGCCTTCGCCACCGCGCGCGTCACCGCGGCCGAAGGCAAGGCGATCATCGCACTGATCGAGCGTCGCGTCGCGTCGCGCAAGCCCGCCGCCTACCTCGTCAACAAGGTCTATATGCGCGGCCTGCCGTTCTACGTCGACGAGCGCACCATCGTGCCGCGCTCCTTCATCGGCGAATTGCTCGACTCCCATTTCGGGGGCGACGAGGACGGGACCTCGCTGATCGGCGATCCCGCCGAGGTCGAACGCGTTCTCGACCTCTGCACCGGGTCGGGGTGCCTTGCGATCCTGGCGAGCCGCAATTTCCCCAATGCCGCGATCGACGCGGTGGACATTTCAAAGGATGCGCTCGAGGTCGCCGCGCGCAACGTCGCCGAGCATGGGCTTGAGGATCGCCTGACGCTTCATCGCGGTGACCTGTTCAGGCCGCTCGGCAACGCGCGCTACGACCTCATCATCTCCAATCCGCCCTATGTCGACGCCGAAGGCATGGCGGCGCTGCCGCGCGAATGCCGCGCGGAGCCGAAACTCGCCTTCGACGGCGGCGCGGACGGGCTCGATATCGTCCGCCGCATCCTTGATGAGGCGAAGCAGCATTTGACGCCGCATGGCGGACTGCTCTGCGAGATCGGCCGCGGCCGCGACTATCTGGAAGCCGCCTATCCGAACCTGCCGCTGCTCTGGCTCGACACCGAGGACTCCGAGGGCGAGGTGTTCTGGATCGCCGCCGCCGACCTCTGATCCGGCGCCCCCGCAGGGCGCGGCTGCGCCTGGCGCGAAAATCGTGTGCGCTCCAGCCGGTTCCCAAGATCGCTGCCCCGTCGAATCAACAATGATGCTAAGGTCGGGGCGTTCGGACTGAGGGCGTAGCGCGCGACATGATTCGCATTTCGACGATCTTCATCGCCATCTGCATGGTGCTGGTCGCAGCCTCGCTCGGGTTCGTCCTGTACACGGTCGCCGGCATCAGCGGATCGGAATCCGCGATCGTGGCGCTGACCGCCCTGACCTTCCTGATCCTTTACAACGCGGTCTCGATGCGGTTGCGCGACCGCACCGACGTCGGCGGCCAGATCGCCGATCTGTCGCGCGGGACCGCCGACCTCGCCCGTCAGGTCGCCGAATTCGGCCGACGGCTTGCCGCGGTTGAAGGGCGGGTGGTGTCGGCCAATTCCGCCGGCGCCGACCGCATGCAGGCCATGGTCGGCGAGATCAACGAGCTTGGCGTGCTGGTGAAGCAGCTCGCCGCCTCCGTCGCCAGCCATGAGGACATGTTGGCGGCAGGGGTCCCTGCTCCGGCGTCGGAGCCGGGGCGCCCGGCCGAGCCGCAACGCGACGCCCCGGTACCGCTTGCCGCGCCGGTTACGGCGGCGGCCACGGCGCCCCAGCCGCCTCCCGTTCCGAGCGCTGTCGAGCCCGCCGCGATCTCGCGCAGCCAGAGCCAGCTCCTTGGCGCGGTGAAGAGCGCGATCGAGGAGAACCGCCTCGACATCTACCTGCAGCCGATGGTGACGCTGCCGCAGCGCAAGGTGCGCTACTACGAGGCTGTCAGCCGGCTGCGTGACGAGCGCGACCAGATCCTCGCCGCCGATGAATTCATCGGCGTTGCCGAGACCGGCGGGTTGATCGGCCGCATCGACCACATGGTGATGCTGCGCTGTGTCCAGGTGCTTCGCCGCCTCTTGGTGCGCAACAAGGATGTCGGCGTGTTCTGCAACGTCTCCGCCGCGACACTTGCGAACCCTGCCAACTTCACCCAATGCCTGGATTTCCTCGAGGCCAACCGTGCGCTGGCGCCCTCCTTCGTGCTCGAGTTCAAGCAGGCCACGTTCCGCAATCTCGGCCCGACCGAGAGCGAGAACCTCGCGGCACTCGCGCAGCGCGGCTACCGCTTCTCGATCGACCACGTCAATGATCTGCGCATCGAGCCGCGCGAGCTCGCCGACCGCGGCGTCCGTTTCCTCAAGGTGCCGGCAGCGCTATTGCTCGACCCGAAGCAGAGCCCGGCTTCGGACATCCATCCCTCCGACCTCTCCGACCTGCTCGGCCGCTACGGCATCGATCTGATCGCCGAAAAGATCGAGGGCGAGCGCGCGGTGGTCGACCTGCTCGACTACGACGTCCGGTTCGGCCAGGGCTTCCTGTTCGCCCCGCCACGGCCGTTGCGGCCGGAGGGGGCATCTGCTACCGCCGGGGCCCCGCAGACCAAGCCGCAGGAACCCTATGGCGTCAGCAATCCAGCTCCCGTCTCCACCCAAGCGATGGAGCCGCCGCGCGCAACTGGCAATGCCGCGCTGGCTCGCCGTGCGGTCGGCCCGAGCTAGCGGGCGGTCCGCGTCATGACTTCATTGCGATTTGTGGAGCGGTTGCGCGACCTCGTCGACGGGGTCGACGTCGTGCTGTCGGACATCTGGGGCGTCGTGCACAACGGGCTCGAGTCCTTTCCCGAGGCGTGCGAGGCGCTGCACGCGTTCCGCCAGCAAGGCGGCACCGTGATCCTGATCACCAACGCGCCGCGGCCGGCCGATTCCGTGCAGCGACAGTTGCGCAAGCTCGGCGTCGCGGATGAGACCTATGACGCCATCGTCTCGTCCGGCGACCTGGCGCGCCATTTCGTCGCCGAGCATCCGGGGCAGAAGATCTATTGGGTCGGCCCCGAGCGCGACGGCTCGATCCATCGCGGCCTCGACGCCGTGCTGGTGCCGCTGGAGCAGGCCGACTACATCATCTGCACCGGCCTGTTCGACGATGAGACCGAATCCGCGGAAGATTACCGCGACATGCTGTTGAAGGCGCGCGAGCGCAAGCTGACGCTGATCTGCGCCAATCCCGACATCGTCGTCGAGCGCGGCGACCGCCTGATCTATTGCGCCGGCGCGATCGCCGAACTCTATCGGGAGCTCGGCGGCGAGGTGATCTTCTACGGCAAGCCGCACCGGCCGATCTACGAGCGCGCGATGGCGCTGGCCGCCGAGCGGCGCGGACGCCCGACCGAGCCTGCCCGCGTGCTCGCGATCGGCGATTCCGTGCGCACCGATCTCGCCGGCGCCCGCGGCTTCGGCATCGATTGCCTGTTCATCACCCGCGGCATCCATTCCGAGGACTTCGAAGGCGTCGAACAGCTCGACCAGGCCTCGGTCAAGGAGCTGTTCGGCCATCCGCCCCGCGCGCTGATGCGCGAGCTGCGCTGGTAGCCAAAACGAAAAATGCCCGGGCCTGGCCCGGGCATTTTTGATTCAGCTGAGATCGGCGCTCTTACGCCGTCGCCATGTCAGGGAAGACCGCCTCGATCTTGGTCTTCAGCGTGGCGGCGTTGAACGGCTTGACGATGTAGTTATTCACGCCGGCCTTCTTGGCGGCGATCACGTTCTCGGTCTTGGATTCCGCCGTGATCATGATGAAGGGCGTGGTGGCGAGATTGGGATCGGCGCGGACTTCCTTGAGCAGGTCGTAGCCGGTCATCGGCTCCATGTTCCAGTCGGAAATCACGAGGCCATACTTCTTGCCGCGCATCTTGTTGAGCGCCGCGGAGCCGTCGGAAGCGTCGTCGATATTCTCGAATCCGAGCTGCTTGAGAAGATTCCGGATGATGCGGATCATGGTGCTGTAGTCATCAACCACCAGAACCGGCATGGACAAATCAACCGCCATCTTCTTTCCCCCAAGCGACGCTAACGCCACAACAAAAAACAAGGTCTGCGCGACCCGCAGTTCTCCCCCAAGCTCTAACAGCAGGCGTTAAACAGCGCGTTAACCCGCCGGAACCGGATTGTTACGGATTTGATGCGAATTCCGCCCGCTTGACTTCCGAGCCGCTGCCACGTCACGGTCCGGCCGCGAACGTTCATGCTTAAGAATCCTTGAAGAATCCCGGCAATGACCACTGGTTTTACCGTTATCCGAGACGATACCCCCGCCGCCGCAATCCCGAAGGGGGCCGTGGTCGCGATGGGCAATTTCGACGGCGTCCATCTCGGCCACCGCGCCGTGATCGGGGCAGCCCTGGAAATGGGCAGGGCCCATGGCAAGCCGGCGCTGGCGGTGACGTTTGAGCCGCATCCGCGCAGCTTCTTCAGCCCGAACAGCCCGCAATTCCGTCTCACGGACGAGACCAACAAGCTGCGCCTGCTGGCCGCGACCGGCCTTGCCGGTGCCGTGGTGATGACCTTCGATAAGGCGCGCGCCGGTACCTTGGCGCAGGATTTCATTCACCATGACCTGATCGAGCGGCTCGGCGTCAGCGGCATTGCGGTCGGCTACGACTTCCATTTCGGCAAGGGCCGGGTCGGTTCCCCGAGCCTTCTGGTCAGCGAGGCGCCGCGGCTCGGCATCGAGGTCGATGTCCAGGCTCATGTCGACATCGAGGAGCGTCCGGTGTCCTCGAGCGCCATCCGCATGGCGCTCGCCGAAGGCCAGATTGCCGACGCCACCATGATGCTCGGCGGGCCCTGGTTCGTCACCGGTGACGTGATCCATGGTGAGAAGCGCGGCCGCGATCTCGGCTATCCCACCGCCAATATCCGCCTCGACAAGACTTGCGGGCTGAAGCACGGCATCTATGCGGTGCGGGTCGGCCGCGGATCCGAGCGCTTCGACGGCGTCGCAAGCTTCGGCCGCCGCCCGACCTTCGACAACGGCGCGCCGCTGCTCGAAGTGTTCCTGTTCGACTTCAAGGGCGACCTCTATGGCAAGGTGCTCGACGTCGCCTTCATCGGCTTCATCCGCGACGAGCTGAAGTTCGACAGCATCGAGGCGTTGATACGCCAGATGGACAACGACAGCGCCAGGGCGCGCGCGGCATTGGCCGCGGCGCCCGACGCGTTCCCGAAGCTCGGAGTGATCGGCTGATCAAGGCCGGGAGGCAGAAAATGCTCGCCGGCGAGCTCGATCGCCCGGATGGGCCGGCCTAGCCCGCGTTCGAGGTCAGGCCCCCCAGAGCCTGAGGCTTTGCGATTTGGCTTCGCCCTGCTATGGAAAACCAATGTTTTCGCGGCGGATCATACGGATTAGCGGCCCGGCTTCCGCCTGAGCTCCGGCTCGGCGCAAGACCGGGATTTCCTCGTTTCACCCGCGATTGATCGCGTTTTCGCGCCCCTTCCGAGCCAAATCAGAGCCTTTATGTCCGACAAGCCGCAAAAGACCGACGCCAACGACTATTCCAAGACCCTTTATTTGCCGCAGACGGAATTCCCGATGCGCGCCGGCCTGCCGCAGCGCGAGCCGGAAATCCTGAAATACTGGAACGGGATCGGCCTCTACGACAAGCTGCGCCAGTCCGCCGAGGGCCGCGCCAAATTCGTGCTGCATGACGGCCCGCCCTACGCCAATGGCAACATCCATATCGGGCACGCGCTGAACAAGATCCTCAAGGACGTCGTGACCAAGAGCCAGCAGATGCTCGGCTTCGACTCCAACTATGTCCCGGGCTGGGACTGCCACGGCCTGCCGATCGAATGGAAGATCGAGGAGGAAAACTACCGCTCCAAGGGCAAGCAGAAGCCTGACTTCCGCGACTCCACCGCGATGGTGGCGTTCCGCAAGGAGTGCCGCGCTTACGCGACGCACTGGATTAACGTGCAGCGCGAGGAGTTCAAGCGGCTCGGCATTACCGGCGACTGGGACCACCCCTACGAGACGATGAGCTACCCGGCGGAAGCGCAGATCGCGCGCGAGCTGATGAAGTTCGCGGCCAACGGCACGCTGTATCGCGGCTCCAAGCCGGTGATGTGGAGCGTGGTCGAGAAGACCGCGCTTGCCGAAGCCGAGGTCGAGTATGAGGACTACACCTCCGACATGGTGTGGGTGAAATTCCCGGTCACCTCGCCGGCGCATGGCGCGCTCGCCAATGCCTCGGTCGTGATCTGGACCACCACGCCGTGGACACTGCCCGGCAATCGCGCGATCTCGTTCTCGCCGAAGATCGCCTACGGCCTCTACAAGGTCACCGACGCGCCGGCGGACAATTGGGCGAAGACCGGCGATCTCCTGATCCTCGCCGACGCGCTCGCCGCAGAGGTGTTCAAGCAGGCGCGCGTCACGTCCTATGAGAAGCTGCGCGATATTCCCGGCGACACGCTGGACGCGGTGGAATGCGCGCATCCATTGAAAGGTTTGGGCGGCGGCTATGACTTCACCGTGCCGCTGCTCGCCGGCGAGCACGTCACCGATGACACCGGCACCGGTTTCGTGCACACGGCGCCGAGCCACGGCCGTGAGGACTTCGACGTCTGGATGGCGAACACCCGCGAGCTTGACGCGCGCGGCATCAACACCGCGATCCCCTATACCGTCGACGAGAACGGCGCCTATACCGCGCATGGCCCCGGCTTCACCGGTAAACGCGTGCTCAACGACAAGGGCGAGAAGGGCGACGCCAACGAGGCCGTGATCAAGGCGCTGATCGAGGCCGGCAAGCTCTTGGCGCGCGGCCGCATGAAGCACCAGTATCCGCATTCCTGGCGCTCCAAGAAGCCGGTGATCTTCCGCAACACGCCGCAATGGTTCATCGCGATGGACAAGGACATCGTCGAGGACGGCCATGCCCGGAAGGACGACACGCTGCGTGCCCGCGCGCTGCATGCGATCTCGGTGACGCAGTGGGTGCCCCCGGCCGGCCAGAACCGCATCAATGGCATGATCGCAAACCGCCCCGACTGGGTGATCTCGCGCCAGCGCGCCTGGGGCGTGCCGATCGCAGTATTCGTGCGCGAGAAGAGCGACGGCTCGGCCGAGATCCTGCAGGACGAGGTCGTCAACCAGCGCATCGCCGAGGCGTTCATGGAGGAAGGCGCCGACGCCTGGTACAAGGACGGTGCCCGCGAGCGCTTCCTCGGATCGCGCGCGGCTGAAGACTGGAAGAAGGTCGACGACATTTGCGACGTCTGGTTCGATTCCGGCTCCACCCACGCCTTCGTGCTGGAAGATCGCCAGAGTTTCCCGCAACTCGGCAACATCGTCCGCAAGATCGACGGCGGCAACGACACCGTGATGTACCTTGAGGGCTCGGACCAGCATCGCGGCTGGTTCCACTCCTCGCTGCTGGAGAGCGCCGGCACGCGCGGCCGCGCGCCCTACGACATCGTGCTGACCCACGGCTTCACGCTCGACGAGAACGGCCGCAAGATGTCGAAATCGCTCGGCAACACGGTCGAGCCGCAGAAGGTGATCAAGGATTCCGGCGCCGATATCCTCAGGCTCTGGGTCTGCGCCACCGACTACGCCGACGACCAGCGCATCGGCCCGGAAATCCTCAAGAACACCATCGAGACCTATCGCAAGCTGCGCAACTCGATCCGCTGGATGCTCGGCACGCTGCACCACTTCAAGCCGAGCGAGAAGGTCGCCTTTGCCGACATGCCCGAGCTCGAGCGGCTGATGCTGCACGGCCTCGCCGGACAGGCCGAGACCATTCGCAAGGCCTATGCCGAATTCGATTACAAGACCGTGGTCGCAAGCCTCGCGGCGTTCATGAACACCGAACTGTCGGCGTTCTATTTCGATATCCGGAAGGACACGTTGTACTGCGACCCGCCGTCTTCGGTGGCGCGCAAGGCGGCGCTCACCACGATCGACATGCTGTGCGAAGCGATCCTGAAATGGCTCGCGCCGATCCTGAGCTTCACCGCCGACGAAGCCTGGCGGATGTACCGCCCGAACGCGGAGCCGTCGGTGCACCTGGCGCTGTTCCCGGAAGGCCTCGAGCAATTCCGCGACGACAAGCTCGCCGCGAAATGGGATGTCATTCGCGATGTGCGCCGCGTCGTCACCGGCGCGCTCGAGCTTGAACGCGCCGCCAAGAACATCGGCTCGTCGCTCGAGGCCTCGCCGGTCATCTACGTCGCCGACAGGGACACGCTGGCGACGCTGTTCGACGTCGACGTCGCCGAAGTCTGCATCACGTCGAGCTACGAGGTGCGCGAGGGCGAGGCGCCGGCCGGCGCGTTCCGCCTCGATGCCGTGCCCGGCGTCGCCGTGGTGGTCGAGAAGGCGGTCGGAACCAAGTGCGCGCGCTCCTGGAAGATCCTGCCCACGATCGGCGAGGACCCCGCGTATCCCGACGTGTCGCCGCGCGACGCCAAGGCGCTGCGCGAATGGAAGGCGCTGGGGGTCACGGCTTGACCCCTCCGCTCCGCGCCGGCGTGCTTGCGGCCATCGCGACACTGATCGTCGATCAGGCGTCCAAGCTGTGGCTCCTGTTCGTGTTCGACATCGTCGCCCACCACGGCGTGGTGCAGGTCACGCCGTTCTTCGACCTGGTGTTGGCCTGGAACGTCGGGATCAGCTTCGGCTGGTTCCAGAGCGAGAGCCCGGTCGCCCAGATTGTGCTGATGGTGGTGAAGGCTGCAGCAGTCATTGCGCTGGCGATCTGGATGGCGCGGTCGAAGACTTGGCTCGCCACCGTGGCGCTCGGCCTCATCATCGGCGGGGCAATCGGCAATGGCATCGACCGCTTTGCCTATGGCGCCGTGGTGGATTTCGCGCTTTTCCACGTCCAAATCGGCGAAAAAACCTTCAATTGGTACGTGTTTAACCTCGCGGATGTGGCCATCGTTGCTGGGGTGGCGGCCCTATTGTATGATTCTTTCCTGGGGGGACCCGCCGCAAAAGCGCCCTGATCCCGGCCGATACGAGCCGGTCAGCGGCCGATTGGCCGCCCGCGGCGGAACTGTGCCTAAGCCAGTGATCGCTTTGCCGAATTTTGAGATGGGAATGGCGCGATGCGCAACACCGAAGCCCGCGATTACCTGATCGAGACCTCTTACGTGGCACTGATGCGCGGCCTGCGCCTGGCCCTGGTGGCCGCCGGGATCGCGCTGGCGATGACGGCGAACGCAGCCCGCGCCGGCGACGATGAGGACGACGGCGACGACGGCATGACCTTCGAAGAGAAGATCATCGACAATCTCATGACCGGCATGGGCGCCAAGAGCATGAACAGCAAGGGCATCGATTACCGCGAGCGTTCGCCGCTGGTGGTGCCACCGAAGCTCGACCTGCCCCCGCCGGCCTCCGCGACCCAGGCCAATGCGCCGAACTGGCCGAAAGACCCTGATATCGCCAAGCGCAAAGCTGCAATCGAGGCCCGCAAGAAGGAAGTCAAGAAGGAGCCGTGGCAGCAGGCCGTGCCACTCACCCAGGCCGAGATCGAGGCTGGCAGGAAGCAGGCGACCGCCACCGACCGGAAGGATCCGGTCGAGCCGGGCGTGACCAAAAACCCCTCGCTGATGCCGGACCAGCTTGGCTACACCGGCGGCCTGTTGGGCATGTTCAAGGGAAATTCCAGCGAGTCCGCACCGTTCAAGGGTGAGCCGACGCGCGAATCGCTCACCGAGCCGCCTCCGGGCTACCAGACGCCGTCGTCCAACTATGCCTATGGCACGGGACCGATGAAGCCGCTGGCGAAAGAGGGCCAATACGACGTCATGACCGGAAAACCGCTCCAGTAGTCGTGTGGTTTTCGCCGGCAAGGCCTCACATGAGCAAAGCTTAATGCGGAGGGACGCCTGTCTCTCCGCTTCGTGACGTCCGGCACGGGCAGCACCGTGTACGATGCCGTGCTTTCATGCCCCGACCGCGTGTCCGGGCTTCCATAAGGATCATGATGCCGTCACGCCGATCGACTGCCCTTTTCGTTGCCGCGCTCGTCTCCACGATCTCGCTGTCGGGCAACGGCCTCCGCGCCCAGACCACTGTCACCTCAGAACGCCCTGCGAGCTTTACGCTCGGTAACGGCCTGCAGGTCGTGGTGATCCCGGACCACCGCACGCCGGTCGTGACCCAGATGATCTGGTACAAGGTCGGCTCCGCCGACGAGACGCCGGGCAAATCCGGGCTCGCGCATTTCCTCGAACACCTGATGTTCAAGGGGACGACCAAGCATCCGGCCGGCGAGTTCTCGCAGACCGTGCTGCGGGTCGGTGGCAACGAGAACGCCTTCACCTCGACCGACTACACCGGCTACTTCCAGCGCGTGCCGCGCGAGCAGCTTGCCAGCATGATGGAGTTCGAGGCCGATCGCATGACCGGCCTCATCCTGAAGGACGAGAACGTGCTGCCCGAGCGCGACGTCGTGCTCGAGGAATTCAACATGCGCGTCGCCAACAATCCGGATGCGCGGCTGACCGAGCAGATCATGGCCGCGCTCTACCTCAACCATCCCTATGGCCGCCCGGTGATCGGATGGCACCAGGAGATCGAGAAGCTCGACCGCGAGGACGCGCTCGCCTTCTACCGGCGCTTCTATGCCCCGAACAACGCGATCGTGATCATCGCTGGCGACGTCGATGCCAAGGATATCCGGCCGCTGGCGGAGAAGAATTTCGGCCCGATCCCGGCGCAGCCTGCGATCCCCGAGAAGCGGGTCCGGCCGCAGGAGCCGACGCCGGCGGCACCGCGCACCGTGACGCTGTCCGATCCGCGCGTCGAACAGCCCGGCCTGCGGCGCTATTACCTCGTGCCGTCGGCTTCGACCGCAGAAGCCGGTGAAAGCCCCGCCCTCGACGTGCTCGCGCAGTTGATGGGTGGCGGCGCCAACTCCTATCTTTACCGCGCGCTCGTCATCGACAAGGGGCTGGCGATCAGCGCCGGTGCCGGATACCAGGGCACCGCGCTCGACCCGTCGCAATTCTCGATCTCGGTGACGCCGAAGCCCGGCGTCGAATTCGCGCAGATCGAGGAGGCGATCGACAGAGTGATCGCCGACGTCGCGCAGAACACCGCGAAGGCCGAGGACCTCGAGCGGGTCAAGACCCAGCTTATTGCGGAAGCGATCTACGCCCAGGACAACCAGGCGACGCTGGCGCGCTGGTATGGCGGCGCGCTGACCACGGGGCTCAGCATCGACGATATCAGGAGCTGGCCGGACCGCATCCGCGCCGTCACCGCCGAGCAGGTGCGCGATGCCGCGGCCAAATGGCTCGACAAGAAGCGGTCAGTGACCGGCTATCTGATCAAGGATTCTGCGCCGAAACGCGAGGAGAAGCGCTCGTGACCTATTCCCTCACCCGCCGCGCGGCGCTGATCGGCGGCGCCTGCGCCGCGATGCTGGCGCTATCATCCCTGCCGTCGCAGGCCGCAGCCAAGATCCAGCGCCTGGTGTCGCCCGGCGGCATCGAGGCGTGGTTCGTGCAGGACGCGACCGTGCCGTTGATCGCGATGGAATATGCCTTCGGCGGCGGCGCGAGCCAGGATCCGGCGGGCAAGCCCGGTACCGGCAACATGGTCGCCGACCTGCTCGACGAAGGCTCCGGCGACCTCGATTCCAAGACCTTCCATGAGCGGCTCGACCGCCGCGCGATCGAGCTTTCCTTCCAGGTGGCGCGCGATCAATTCCGCGGCTCGCTTCGCATGCTCAAGGACAACAAGGATGAGGCCTACGACCTCCTGCGGACGGCGCTGACCTCGCCGCGGTTCGAGCCGGCCGACGTCGAGCGCATTCGCGCCCAGCTCATGTCGACCCTGCGTCGCGACTCCACCAATCCGTCCGCGCTCGCCGGCCGCAAGTTCCTCGAGGTCGCGTTCGGCGATCACCCCTATGGCAGGCCCTCGAACGGCACGCTGGAGAGCGTGCCGAAGATCGAGATCGCAGACTTAAAGGATTACGTCCGCCGCGTCATCGCCAAGGATACGCTGCGCATCGCCGTGGTCGGTGACGTCGACCCTGACACGCTCGGCAAGCTCATCGACAAGACCTTCGGCAGCCTGCCGGCCAAGGCCGAGCTGACGGCTGTTCCCGACGTCGGCGCGGCCAAGCCGCCGCAGCGCGCCTTCATTCCACTCGACGTACCGCAGACGGTCGTGACCTTTGGCGGCCCCGGCATCCGCCGCCACGATCCGGATTTCATGGCGGCCTATGTGGTGAACCACATTCTCGGCGGCGGCGGCCTGTCGTCGCGACTCTACAAGGAGGTCCGCGAGAAGCGCGGGCTCGCCTATTCGGTCTATGAGGCGCTGCTCTGGATGGAGCATTCGGCGCTGTTCATCGGCAACACCGGCACCCGCGCCGATCGTGCCGGCGAAACCGTCGATGCGATCGAGAAGGAAATCCGCCGCATCGCCGAGGAAGGCCCGACCCAGACCGAGCTCGACGAGGCGAAATCCTATCTGAAGGGCTCGCAGATGCTGGCGCTCGATACCTCCTCGAAGCTGGCGCAGGCGATGCTGCAATACCAGCTCGACAAGCTGCCGATCGACTATATCGAGAAGCGCAACGCCATCGTCGATGCGGTGACGCTTGATGACGCCAAGCGGGTTGCGAAGCAGCTCTGGGGCAACGGCCTGCTCACCGTGATCGTCGGCCGCGCCCCGCAGGCCGCCGCCCAGCCGGCAGCCGCAGCGCCGAAGGCGAACTGACGGTTTCCCACGAGCACCGCTTTTTTACGCGCAATTCCGCTGCGGCTTACCCTCTCCCCACCCTCCCCCGCAAGCGCAGGGGAATCGCATGTGGGCGTCTGCAAGTAGTTGCCAAATCGG
>NZ_JBHMET010000082.1:0-74370 GCF_042430365.1 Bradyrhizobium erythrophlei | reverse complement strand
CCACGTTCTGTGGGAACCGGGGGCGGGCGACCGCCTCCGGTGACCCGGTGGGCGGCGTCGCGAGACGTCCCCCTATCCCAATTCAATCAACGAACAACAAAAAGGAGAACGCCCATGACTGATCTCGACCGCCGCTCGCTGCTGGCAACCGGCGCATTGGCATTTGCCGGCGCCGCGGCGCAAGCCACGCCGGCGGAGGCGCAGGCCGCGCCCAAGCCGATGTTTGCGGTGCCTGCGACCACGATCCCGATCGTCGGCGAAGCTGCAGTGTTCCAGGTCCGCCGCATCTACTGCATCGGCCGCAACTATGCCGCGCACGCGATCGAGCGCGGCTCCGATCCATCCCGCGAGCCGCCGTTCTTCTTCCAGAAGCCGACCGACGCGATCCAGAACGTTGCGGTCGGTGCCGTCGCCGATCATCCGTATCCGTCGCTGACCAAGAACTATCACCATGAGGTCGAGCTGGTCGCGGCGCTCAAATCCGGCGGCACCAACATCCCGGCCGAGAAGGCGCTCGATCACGTCTATGGCTACGCGCTCGGGCTCGACATGACCCGGCGCGACCTGCAGAACGGCATGGCCGCCGACAAGAAGCCGTGGGAGATCGGCAAGAGCTTTGACCACGCCGCAGTCATCGGTCCGATCCATCCGGCCAGCAAGACCGGCCATTTCACCAAGGGCGCGATCTCGCTTGCGATCAACGGCACGGTGAAGCAGAGCTCGGACTTGCAGAACATGATCTGGAGCGTCGCCGAGCAGATCGCCAAACTCTCCGAGGCCTTCGAACTGAAGGCCGGCGACATCATCTACTCCGGCACGCCGGAGAATGTTGGTCCGGTCGTCAAGGGCGACGTGCTGCTCTGTAAGCTCGACGGACTTCCCGACATGTCGATCCGGATCGTCTGACCGGCAGGGCGTCAGCCGGTGAGATCTGCGTACTCCGGATGCTTCTGCAGATAGTCCACCACGAAGCCGCAGCCGGCGATCACCTTGTGACCGTCGGCGCGGATCTGATCCAGGGCGCCCTTCACCAGCTCCGAGGCGATGCCGCGGCCGCGCAAGGCCCGCGGTGTCTCGGTATGGGTGATGATGACGGCGGATGGCGTCTGGCGGTAATTGGCGAAGGCCATGCCGCCCTCGGTGTCGAGTTCGAAGCGGTTCTGAGCCTTGTTGTCGCGGACGGCAGCCATCGCAAGATCCTGATTGATTCACTGTCCCTGATCTAAGCCCGTGAACCCGCCGGGGCAAAGCCGCGACCAACGGTCGATTTGGCATTGGTGGATTGACGAAAATGCGGATGTTGACCCTGACCGCCGCGCTGCTCGGCGTGGCCCTCGCGATCTCGCAGCCGCCGGCGGCCTTGGCCGACGACGACCCGGCTTGGCAGGCCTGCGTCGGCAAGACGACCGCACCAGCTGAACGTGTGACCGCCTGCAGCACCGTCATCGATGGCAGGACCGAGACCGGCCGGCGGCTCGCGACGGCCTATTGCGGCCGTGGCCATGGGCTCACTGAAACCCGCAAGCTCGACGCCGCGCTCGCTGACCTGAACGAGGCGATCAAGCTTGATCCTGGCTACGCCTGTGCGTACAGCAACCGCGGCCGCGTCTATGCTTTCAAGCACGACCTCGACCATGCGATGGCCGATTACGACGAGGCCATTCGCGTCGATCCGACCTTCGCGCTCGCTTACAACAATCGCGGCGACGCCTGGCTCAGCAAGGGCGATCTCGACCGGGCGCTGGCCGATTTCGACCTCGCCATCAAATACAATCCGCAGCTTGCCGTCGCCTATGACAATCGCGCCTTCGCCTATTTCCGCAAGCGCGACACGGCGCACGCGATCGCCGACTACACGACGGAAATTCAGCTCCAACCCAACGCGCTCGCCTATATCAACCGCGGCAACGTCTACAGCGTTATGAAGCAGCTTGACCGCGCCGCCGCCGACTATGGCGAGGCGACGCGGATCGCGCCGACGGACCCACGCGGCTGGCGCAACCGCGGCCTGCTCCGCCTCTATACGGACGACATCAAGGGTGGGATCGCCGATTACGACAAGGCGCTGCAATACGACCCGAACGACGCCAATTCCTGGAGCAACCGCGGGCTCGGCAAGATGCAGCTCGGCGACAAGAAGGGCGCGGCGGCCGATTTCAGGAAGGCGCTCGAGCTGCGGCCCGATCTCAAGACCGCGCAGGAGGCGCTGGACCGGCTCGGCGCGACCCGATAGCGCCCGTCGGCGGTCATCGCCGCCGCACCGCAAACCCGCACGCAGGGGCTTGCAAGCCGCTGCGGCTGGATTACGTTTTGAAACAGACATACGCCTCCGATGCGGCCGAATGGTCGTTTGGTACGGAGTGTCGCCGGCCGCTGACGTATGCCTCTTTTCGGGAGGAGGTTTACCATGTCGGACTTTCGCTTCTTCAAACTTCATCGCCCATGGGAGGACTGGTTCGGCATGCTGCTCGGCGTGCTGATCATGGTTTCGCCCTGGTTTCCGCTGCAGGCGAGCGACATCGTCGATGTCGAGCGCAGCCACCTGATCCTCAACAGCTTCGTGGTCGGCATGCTGGTGCTGGGCATCGCCCAGCTCGAATATGTCGCCCTGCATCGTTGGGAGGAGGTGGCGAGCATCCTGCTCGGGCTCTGGCTGATTGCATCGCCCTTCATCTTCGGCTATGCCGGCGACCAAATGCTGCAGGTCTGGCACGCCATCCTCGGCACGCTGGTCACGATCGTGGCCGCGCTGCAGCTCTGGCAGGACTGGAATATGAGCGAAGAGGATTTGGCCAAGCATCCGCAGTAGCAGGTACCTCCGTTTGGCGGCCTGCCGGCATCGACCGGCAGGTTGTGCTCGTTCTTTGTTGAGCGTGGTCGAACCGCGCTCTAATTCTTCAGCGACTCCGTGAGCATTCCGCGAACGGACCACGGCTCGCCGTCGCTTGCGCCCCTGATGTCGTCGATCTTCCATTCTATCCCGTCGCGCACGAAATCGTAGCGCACGACCTGGTCGGCCGGCTTGCGCTTGGTGCGGCCGGTGATGGTCACGGCAATCAGCGCCTTGTCCGCCTCCGTCTTCTCCGCGACCACCTTGAACGACTTTACGTCCGGCTCCTGCGAATTGGTGACGGGATCGAAATCGATCGGGCCGACGTCGCCCTTGGGCGTATGCGCGTCGGCCTTGGCCCACAGCTCGACCAGCGACTTCGACAGGTATTTGGCCTTGGCGGCCTTGTTCTCGATCACGAAGGCGCCGCCGCCGTCGCCCTTGCCCTTGGCGGCGCGGGTGTAGATCGCGGTGACGATCGCGACCGGGTCCGCCGCCGCAGGTGGCGCCGCAACGGCGGGGCGGGCGAGCGGGGCGAGCAGGGCGGCGACAACGAGCGTGCGGCGTGAAATCATCAGAACCTCGATCAATCAAGCGAACCTTGTGGACGGTCGCGCGGACCAATGGGTCGTCATGATCCGCATGATCGTTCACCTTATCGTCGCCATGCTTGCCGCAGGCAATGCGCTCGCCGAAGACGCCAGGCCGCCATTCGATGCCGGCAAATACCCGAAGGACGTGCAGCGGGCGCTCGCCGACGCCGGCAAGGAGTGTAAATTCCAGGATGGCGGCAACGTGACATTCGCGCCGGACACTGTGCAGACCGTCGATCTCACCGGCGACGGCCGGCTGGACTACATCATCCAGTTCGGCGATGCCAAATGCGCGGCCGGGACCCGCGCGGTGTTCTGCGGCTCCGGCGGCTGCCTGATCAACATCCTGGTGACGCTGCCGGACGGCCGCGTCCGCAAGGTATTCGACAATTACGTGCGCAGCTTCAGCATCCGCCCCGACCCCGCCGAGAAGGCGACCGCGCCGCGCAGCATCGCCTTCGAGCTGCACGGCGCCTATTGCGGCGGCCACGGCACGCCGTCCTGCCACAAGGAGAGGACGATCACGGCGCGGTCGTTCGACTTCAAATTGCCGAACTAAGGCAACAATTTGCGGGCCTTGCTTCACCCTGCGGCGAGGCGATAAACCACGTCCAACAGACCAGTGGCGGCGCGCGGAAGGGCGTCGTCCTCGAGCGGGGACATGCGCATGGATGGGACGGTAAGCAGCGAGACCACGGCACCGCGCGGCGGTATTGCGCGGGTGTCGCAGCGGGTGATGAACCTCGCCTATCTCCTGACCCAGAACGCGCGCCGCCATGGCGACCGGGCGGGCTTCATCTGGGGCGAGAAATCCTGGAGCTGGCGCCACATCGACCGCAACGTCTCGGCGCTGGCCGCGGCGCTTGCGGCGCGCGGCATCGTCAAGGGCGATCGCATCCTGGTCCATTCCAAGAATTGCGACGAGATGTTCTGGTCGATGTTCGCCGCCTTCCGGCTCGGCGCGGTCTGGGTGCCGACCAATTTCCGTCTGATGCCCGACGAGGTCGCCTATCTCGCCAGCGCCTCCAGCGCCAAGGCGTTCCTCTGCCATGGCGACTTTCCCGAGCATGCCAAGGCCGCGCAAAATCCGGCGCTCGAATTCACCTGGCGGATCGGCGAGGAGGGGACCCTCGGCGAGGCGACGATCGCCGACGCCATCGCCAAGCATTCCGGTGCCCATATCGAGAACGCGGCAGTGGAGTACAACGATCCCTGCTGGTTCTTCTTCACCTCCGGCACCACCGGCCGCTCCAAAGCCGCGGTGCTGACCCACGGCCAGATGGCGTTTGTCATCACCAACCATCTCGCCGATTTGATGCCTGGCACCACCGAGCAGGACGCCTCTCTCGTGGTGGCGCCGCTGTCGCATGGTGCCGGCGTGCACCAGCTGGTGCAGACCGCGCGCGGCGTGCCGACCATTTTGCTGCCGTCCGAGAAATTCGACATCGCGGAAGCCTACCGGCTGATCGCCAAGCATCGCGTCAGCAACATGTTCACGGTGCCGACGATCCTCAAGATGATGGTCGAGCATCCCGCAGCCGACCAGCACGACCACTCCTCGCTGCGCTACATCATCTATGCCGGCGCTCCGATGTATCGCGAGGACCAGAAGGCGGCCCTGAACAAGCTCGGCGGCGTGCTGGTGCAGTATTTCGGCCTCGGCGAGGTCACCGGCAACATCACCGTGCTGCCGCCCGGCTTGCACGATCCCGAGGACGGCCCGCATGCGCGGATCGGCACCTGCGGCTTCGAGCGCACCGGGATGCAGGTCTCGATCCAGGGCGACGACGGGCGCGAGCTCAAAGCCTTCGAGACCGGCGAGATCTGCGTGATCGGCCCCGGCGTATTCGCCGGCTATTACGACAACCCCGAGGCCAATGCGAAGGCGTTTCGCGATGGCTGGTTTCGAACCGGCGACCTCGGCCACACGGACGAGGAGGGCTTTGTCTACATCACCGGCCGCGCCTCGGACATGTACATCTCCGGCGGCTCCAACATCTATCCGCGCGAGATCGAGGAGAAGCTCCTGACCCATCCCGCGGTCGGCGAGGTCGCAGTCCTCGGCGTGCCCGATCCGGTCTGGGGCGAGGTCGGCGTCGCCGTCTGCGTCGCGCGCGAGGCCGCAAGCGCGGTGGGTGAAGCGGAGCTCGCGGCGTATCTCGCGCCCAAAGTGCCGCGCTACAAGATGCCGAAGCGCTTCTTCTTCTGGGAGGCGTTGCCGAAGTCCGGTTACGGCAAGGTGCCGAAGCGGTTGATCCGCGACGAACTCGAGGCGCGCGGGCTGCTCGAGGTCATCGCCAAGTCGACCGGCGCTTGAGGCGATGCGCAGCATCGCCCAGCCGGGGACGCCGATCGGCGAACGCATCCAGTGGGTGGAGGCGCGCGGCCGCGCCTTCTCATTCGTGCTTGAGGCCGGCATTCCCTTGCTCGAAGGTGTCAGGCGTGGCTTTGCCGCGGAAGGATTTTCGGGCGGCGTGTTGAACGCGAAAGGCGGGGCGCTCGGGCCCTTCGCCTATGTGATGCCGGCGCTCTCCAAGGACGGCGCCAACGCGGCGTTCTACAGCGACACCTTCCGTCCCGAAGGGGTGACGCGGCTCAAGCTCGCCGCGCTGACATTCGGGATGCGCGACGGCGCGCCGTTTTTCCATTGCCACGGTCTGTGGACCGAGGCCGATGGACACGTCAACGGCGGCCACATGCTGCCGGAAGCGACGGTCGTGGCTGAAGCATTCGAGGTCGATGGCTTCGGCCTCGACGGCGCGACGTTTCTCGCCGAGCCCGACAGCGAGACCAATTTCAAACTGTTCGGCCCGGTCGCCCGTCCGCTCACCGACGCCCAAACCACAGGCCGTGCCTTTGCCTTGCGGCTGCGGCCGAACCAGGACTTTGCCTGCGCACTGGAGGGCTTTTGCCGTCAGCACGGCATCTTGCGGGCGCGGCTGCATGGCGGCGTCGGCTCGACCATCGGCGCCACCTTCACTGACGGCCGCAGCGTGGTGCCGTTCGCAACCGAGCTTGCGGTGACCGCAGGCCACATCGCAACCGATGCCGACGGCCGCCTGCAGGCCGAGCTCGACATCGCGCTGGTCGACTATCTCGGCGGCATCGCGCAGGGGACATTGGTCCGCGGCGACAATCCGGTGCTGATGACGATGGAGCTGGTGCTGGAGGTGATCGAGGAGGCGGAGCGGCCGTAGTCGCATCGTCTCTTCGCTGGGTTGCTAGTTCCGTCATCCCCGGGCAAAGGCTTCGCCTTTGTCGCTGGAGGAGCGCGTAGCGCGTCTCGAAGGATGCGCGACCCCGCTGGTGGCCGTCGTGCTTCGAGACGGCCGCTGCACGGCCTCCTCAGCATGACGGGGATGGAGTTATGCCCGCGACTCGCCGCTTCGTCATTGCGAGGAGCGTTAGCGACGAAGCAATCCATGCATCCATGTGTGCGGACCCATGGATTGCTTCGCTTCGCTCGCAATGACGGGGTGGGGTTTCGGATTCGATTGTCAAACAGCGGTGAGGACGACAGTCCGCGTTCTCGCGACATGATTTGCCCGAGCTTTGCATCTTGTTTCACCCTCTCATCAAGCAGAGGGCGCAGGGAAAGCCGGGTGCCGATTGCACCCATGGGCCCTGTGCAACAAAAAGCACAGGGGGAGGACCACAGGTGAAACCGGAAACACGCCGGCTTTCCCTGCGCGATGGTTTTACGGCTTATATCGTGCTCTCCCCGGCGAGACCGGGCTTGTGTCACCGTCTTCGCAAAAGGACTTCGCGTCTTGCGAGGAGACACCTGCCACTGGGGCGTCAGGACCACACGACTTCACCGTCCGCTTCACGCATGCTCGTCAGTCACGCGCTCGGCGGCCACCGCATCTCACCGCGCGTTCGTGACGATCGCGAGCCGCCCCTCATCGGGTGAGACGGGCGGATTCATACACCGATTTGCATTTCCTAAAAACCGAAATATTTCTTTCGCGGGCACTTGCGCCGTCGGGCAAATCAATGCCAAGGCGCATCATCGCCGCTTGCGGACATGAATGTTGATGTCGAGGTCGATCGCGCTGACGCAGGTCTGCGCGGTGCGGTGCGAGCCGCCCTCGTGCCAGCTTCCGTCGCGGGCGTGCGCGTCGCTGACATTGGCGAGCCGCAGGCAGCGCCATTGCGGCAGCTTGCCTGAGCTTTCGCCGGCGAACTGCCAGGCCAGCACGACCTCTTCGCCGCTTTTGTTGTGCCCGATGATGTGCGGGCAGAGCTCGCGCCTTCGGCCGTCATAGACGCAGACGACCTGCTGCTCGGCGAGGATCGCCTTGCGGAAGATCGTGTAGGCGCGGCTTCGCATGCGCTCATTCGTCGAAGACGCGGAAGACGGCGGCCGCCGTCACCAGGAGCTTGTCACCGGCGTAGGCCTCCGCATCGACGAAGGCGAAGGTCCGCGTGATCTTCTTCACGGTGGTGCGGCCGGTAATCCAGCCACCCGGCGCCGTGCCGCTGACGAAGCGGCTGTCAAGCGACACGGTGGCGCTTTTGCGCTTCGTCGCCGCAAACACGGCGCTGCCAAGCAGGGTGTCAAGAAATCCGAGGATCGCCCCGCCATGGAGGTAGCCGTAGGGATTGCCGTGCCGCGCGTCGCTCTGGAAGCCCCATTCGGGCGTGCCCGCGTCGCTCTCGCGCCAGTAGTAGGGGCCGTTGTGGTCGATAAATCCCGGTTGGGGCGGCAGGAGTTTGAAGCCCTCTGGAGGCGAAGCGGTCATGTCTGAAAATCCGGCTGGAGCATTCGGCGCCATCGGGCGCGGGGAGCCGAACCTAGCATTGCGCGCAAGCATGCGCGCCACCCTAAGTCTGATGGTATATTGTTCCTGTTATGTTCTTGACGGCGCGAAGCGCATCTGGGATTGTCGGCGCCGTTGCGTGGAGTTGGGGCAGGTGAATGGCCAGACGACAGCGTCCGATCAATATGCCGGCGCCCTATCTCAAGCGCGTCTGGCTCGACCCCGCCCGTATTGCGAACCGCAAAGCTTACCGGTTCGTCTTGCCGCTGTTACGCGACGATTTCGAGCTCGGCTTCGACAAGGCGATCACCATCATCGTCGGCGAGAACGGCACCGGCAAATCCACCTTGCTGGAAGGCATCGCCGTGATGGCCGGCTATGACGACGCCGGCGGCGGCAAGGGCTACCGGCCGGTCGACCATTCCAGAGCGATCGAGAAGTCGGGCGGCCGTCTTGCGACGGCGCTGCGCGCAAGCTGGCTGCCCAAGATCACCAATGGCTGGTTCTTCCGCGCCGAGAGCTTCTTCTCGGTGGCGCGATATCTGGACGAAGCCGCGCTGGACGACCCGTTCAAGCCGATCCCGCCGGACTTCCTGTCTTACTCCCACGGCGAAGGCTTCCTGCGCTTCTTCAACGAGCGCTGCCAGACCCAAGGCATCTTCATTTTCGACGAGCCGGAGTCCGCGCCGTCGCCGTCGCGCCAGATCGAATTCTTAAAACTCCTGCATCGGATGGACGGGAGCGGCCACTGCCAGGTCATCATGGCCACGCACTCGCCTGTCCTGATGGCCTATCCCAACGCGACGCTGCTGCGGTTGACCAAATACGGGTTCGAGCCGGTGAACCTGAAAGACACCGACCACTACAGGCTGATGCGCGACTTCATCGACGACCCCAAGGGGTTCGTGGACGCGGCGATTGGCGAGGACGAGTAAGCAGTATGGCCCGCAGGCGACATCGCACGATCAATCTTCCCGCACCGTATCTCAAGCGCGTCTGGCTCGATCGCGCGCTCGTTCCGGACGAGGAGGCCTATCCGTTTTGCCTCCCGGTCTTCAGGGATGAGTTCGATCTGAGCTTTGAATCGGCCATCACCATCATCGTCGGCGAGAACGGGACCGGCAAATCGACCATCCTGGAGGGGATCGCCGCGGCTGCCGGATTCGATAGTGGCGGCGGCGGGAAGGGACACCACTCGGTCGATCCGGGAATCGAGGTGACAGGCGCTGAGTTGTCGGCGGCGTTGCGCGCCGGTTGGCTGCCAAAGGTGAGTTATGGGTGGTTCTTCCGGGCGGAGACATTCTTCACGGTCGCCCGCTATCTCGATCGCTCGGCGGTGGAGGCGGACCAATCGCTCGGCAGAGCCGCATCGGATGCGCCGCAATTCGCGCCCGACTATCTGTCGTTTTCCCACGGGGAAGGCTTCATCCGGTTTTTCGAGGAGCGTTGCCAGAAGCAGGGCATCTTCATCTTCGACGAGCCGGAGTCGGCGCTGTCGCCCGCGCGCCAGATCGAATTCCTGAAACTGCTGCGGCGCATGGACCTATCGGGCCAATGCCAGGTCATCATGGCAACCCATGCGCCGATGCTGATGGCCTATCCCAACGCAACGCTGCTGCGGCTGAGCAAATACGGGTTCGAGCCGGTGACCGTGGAACAGACCGATCACTACCGGGTCATGCGCGAGTTCTGCGCCGACCCGCGGGGCTTTGTCGAAGCGACGATTGCGGAGTGAAGGGCGGGGAGCGGGACGCTTGCCTTCCGGGGAAGACGGCGGCCACCACTTCGCTCTGGTGCAAGAAACCGGTCTCCGTTTGGTCCAAAATAGCTCTACGATGAAGGCTGCCGGGGTACCGGCCAATATTAAAGATGAGGAAACGAGATGAAGGGGACGATCGCGAAGGCTGGCGTCGTGGTGGCGGCGTTGGCGCTGGTGGGGGCCGCGTTGACGGCGGCATGGGCCGAGCCGGCAGAAGGTGCGGGAATCGATCGAGATCAACGCGCCGCAGGCCAAGGTGTGGGCCGTGATCGGCAACTTCCAAGACATGAGCTGGCTCGAAGGCGTCAGCAAGACCGAGGGCGAGAAGGGCAACGAGATCGGCGCGAAGCGGCGGCTGACGCTTGCGAGCGGCGCTGTTATTGACGAGGAACTCTACAAATACGAGCCCGAGATGTTGAGCTATTCGTACCGGATCACGGCCGTCGACGTGAAGGTGCTGCCGGTCACCAACTATTCCTCAAGCCTGACGGTGTCGCCGGCTCCCGACGGCAAGGCGAAGCTGGAATGGACCGGTGCGTTCTATCGTGGCTACCCCAACAACGACCCGCCGCCGGAGCTGAGCGATGAAGCCGCGCTGAAGGCGGTGACCGGGCTCTATCGGTCCGGCCTCGAGGCGTTGAAGAAGAAAATCGAGAGCGGCAGCTGAGCGTGCGGGCGATCCTCCTGGCGGCGGCCGTCGCCAGCGTTGCCGTCGCCTCGGCCACGCAGGGGTGGGCCGAGGAGGCGTTCGTCACCAACCAGCTCAGCGAAAATTTGACGGTCGTCGACCTCGTGACCGCGCGGCCGGTCGCGACCATCGCGATCGGCGGCAAGCCCGCCGGCGTGGCCGTCACGCCGGATGGCCGCTTCGCCTATGTGACGAGCCCCGACGCCAAGGCGCTGACAGTGGTCGATGCTGCGGCTCGAAAAATCGTCGGCCGGATCGATGTCGGCGGCGGCCCGCTGGGCGTTGCGGTGGCGCCCGATGGGGCGACTGTCTATGTCGCCGACTGGTATGCCGCCGCAGTCCGGGTGATCGACCCGAAGGCGCAGCGCGTGGCGGGAAGCATCGCGGTCGGCGCTTCGCCATCAGGGCTTGCGGTGACACCCGACGGGCGGCTCTTGCTCTCCGCAGACCGCGATGCCGACAGCGTGTCCGTGATCGACACCGCGACGCGCGAGCGGCGGGCGGTCGTCAAGGTCGGTGCGCGCCCGTTCGGCATCACCATCGATGCCGAGGGACGGCGCGCCTACACGGCCAACGTCGCCTCCAACGACGCCTCGGCGATCGACATCGCCGAGGCCCGCGAGATCGGGCGGGTGAAGACCGGCCTGCGCCCCTATGCGGTCGCGCTGGCGTTGAATCGCGGCTTCGTCACCGACCAGTATGACGGCACCGTCACCGTGTTCGATCTCGCAACGCTTCAGCCAATCAAGCGCATCAAGGTCGGCGAATATCCGGAAGGGATCGCTGCAACCGCCGACGGCAGGCAGGTCATCGTGGCGAACTGGGAGAGCAACTCGCTCAGCGTGATCGATGCGGCGGAACTGACGGTGACGGCCGAGGTCAAGGTCGGCGACGGCCCGCGCGCATTCGGAGCGTTTCTCCGACGGTAGGGTGCTCCCATTCGATTGGTGCCGGGCAGCCCCGGCGCCACGGCGCGAGTTGCGCTGGATCAAATTCGCGGGCGGCTGGTCGGTTTTGCCGCACCGCGGCACAGGGGATCCGCGCACATGCCGCGCGCGTTGGTGCTATAATCCCGGCCGAACAAGGGAAAACAGGGAGGATGCCATGCATCATACCTTGGTGCCCAGCGACCGCGTCGAGCACGTCTGCGTCTTCGGGCGCGACGGCACGAAGCTCGGATCGATCGAGCGGCTGATGCTCGACAAGGTCAGCGGAACGGTGGCCTACGCCGTGATCAAGACCGGCGGCGTGCTCGCGAGCCACCATCATTATCCGGTCAAGTGGACGGCCCTGAAATTCGACCCCGCGCGCCAGGCCTTCGAGGCCGAGGTGACGCTGGAGGATCTCCGCACCGGCCCGTCCGAGTTCGACGGCGACGAATTCGACTGGGGCGACCGCTCGCGCTCGTACACGCACCCGAATTACTGGGCGGTGTAAAACGCACAGGACGGATTAGCCGACGACGTCCGCGGCAGGTCAGCGAGCAGAGGCAGCCGGTCAAGGAGGCGCGGCTCTTCACCGACCGTCCGCCATTCACAGGACTAGACGGCCGATACTCTGTAACTGAGACGCGCAGCGAATTCTTAGGGAGGAGTGAAATGGCGATCTATTCGATCGGCGATCTCAGCCGCCGCGAAATCCTGAAAATGTCCGCTGTCATCGCGGGCTCCGCCGTAACTCTCTCGACCAGGTTTGCCGCCGCTGCAGCTCTGCCGCGGACGCCACAGCAAATACTTGGGCCGTTCTATCCTCTCAAGGAGTTCGCTAAAGGCACCGATTTGACGAGGGTGCCCGGTCGATCCGGACGTGCGGCAGGGCAGGTGCTGAATGTGATGGGACGGGTGCTGAACGTCTCGGGAGATCCTGTCCGCAACGCAAAGATAGAGGTGTGGCAGGCCAATTCGTATGGGCGCTACACGCATCCGAGCGATAGCAACCCCGCACCGCTCGACCCGAATTTCGAAGGCTCCGCCGTCCTGACGACCGACTCGGAGGGACGCTATCGCTTCACGACGATCAAGCCGGCGGCCTATCCGGCCGGTCCCAACCTGATCCGGCCGGCGCACATCCACTTCCAGGTGAGCGGCAAACAAGACCGGCTGGTGACGCAAATGTATTTCGAGGGCGATCCCTACAATGACAAGGACCCGTTCCTGAACAGCGCCGCGCGGAAGGACCTCTTGATAACGAAGCTGCAGGCCCCTTCGCCTGAATTCGAGCCGGACTCGAAAACGGCGATGTTTGATATGGTCGTGTTCAATGGGTAGCGGCGCCGAGCCATAAATGCGACTTGCGCCAACTCACCAGCAAATGCGGAGGGCGGGTTTGCCGAAGGCGTAACACGCCAATTCCGCCGGAAGAGCAGCGGCGGAATGCGCTTCGCCAGTCCGCCCTACGACTTCCACACGGTATCTTCGTTCCATCCGAGGCTCGCGAACTCGGCCGCTCGGAGTGGCGCTTCTCCGGCCGAGAAGAACTCGTCGAGCTGCGGTGGCGCGACACTCGTTCCGGACAGCATCGCGTGCGCCTGGCCGCGATGATGGATCTGGTGCTGAAAGAGATGCATCAGCAGCCGATCGCGGCGTTCGGTCTGGACCCGCGTGTCGCGATTGATCCGGACAAAGCCGTCGAGCAGCTCGGGTGTCAGCGCATCGCAGACAGTAATCAAGCGATTGTCGATTGCTGCTTGGGCAGGTTTCAGCTCGGCGAGGGAAGGATACGGCACTTCGTTCTTCCAGGCCGCCGGCCCAAGCCATCCGCCCTCAAGCGCATCGATGTAGAACACGTCGATGACGTAGATGTGGTTCAGCGTGCGCTGCAGGCTCGGGAAGAAACCGGCTCGCTCGGCTTCGAACTCCGCCGGGCTCAGGGCGGCGCAGGCGGTGAGCAGGCGATGGTTCGCCCAGGCATTGTTGTGGGCGAATGCGCGGTAGGTTTGGACGAGACCGGCGGACATGTCGGCTCTCCCTCGGGATGGATGCCTCTGTTACTCCGCCGCCTCGCTCGCGCTGCTCTTCCGCGGCTTGCTGGTCGCCTTCTTCAGCACCGGGGCCAGGAATTTTCCGGTGTAGCTGCGCGGTGCCTTGACGATGTCTTCCGGCGGGCCCCAGGCGACGATCTCGCCGCCGCCGTCGCCGCCTTCGGGGCCGAGGTCGATCACCCAGTCGGCGGTCTTGATGACTTCGAGGTTGTGCTCGATCACGACGACCGTGTTGCCCTGCGCGACCAGTTCATGCAGCACCTCGAGCAGCTTTGCGACGTCGTGGAAATGCAGGCCGGTGGTCGGTTCATCGAGGATGTAGAGCGTGCGGCCGGTGGCGCGCTTCGACAACTCTTTTGCCAGTTTGACGCGCTGGGCTTCGCCACCCGACAGCGTGGTGGCTTGCTGGCCCACGTGAATGTAATCCAACCCGACGCGATGCAGGGTTTTAAAAGTCTCGCGCACGCGCGGCACCGCCTTGAAGAACTCGGCGGCTTCCTCGACCGTCATGTCGAGCACGTCGGCGATGCTCTTGCCCTTGAACAGCACCTCCAACGTCTCGCGGTTGTAGCGCTTGCCCTTGCAGGTGTCGCAGGTGACGTAGACGTCGGGCAGGAAGTGCATCTCGATCTTGATGACGCCGTCGCCCTGGCAGGCCTCGCAGCGGCCGCCCTTGACGTTGAAGGAGAAGCGCCCGGGCTCGTAGCCGCGCGCCTTCGCCTCGGGCAGCCCCGCGAACCATTCGCGGATCGGGGTGAAGGCGCCGGTATAGGTCGCGGGGTTGGAGCGCGGGGTGCGGCCGATCGGCGACTGGTCGATGTCGATGATCTTGTCGATGTGCTCGAGCCCCTCGATGCGGTCGTGCGGCGCGGCGCCTTCGCTCGCATTGTTGAGCTTGCGGGCGATGGCGCGGTAGAGCGTGTCGATCAGGAGCGTCGACTTGCCGCCGCCGGAGACGCCGGTGACGCAGGTGAACAGGCCGAGCGGGATCTCGGCCGAGACGTTCTTCAAATTGTTGCCGCGCGCGTTGACGACCTTGATGGTGCGCCGATGGTTCGGCGGCCGCCGCTCGGGCACCGCAACCGACAGCTCGCCGGTGAGGTATTTGCCGGTCAGCGATTTCGGATTGCGCATGATCTGGTCGGGCGTGCCCTGCGCCACGATATGGCCGCCATGCATGCCGGCGCCGGGGCCGATATCGAGCACGTAATCCGCAAGCCGGATCGCGTCCTCGTCATGCTCGACCACGACCACGGTGTTACCGAGGTCGCGCAGCCGCTTCAACGTGTCGAGCAGGCGGGCGTTGTCGCGCTGGTGCAGGCCGATCGAGGGCTCGTCGAGCACGTAGAGCACGCCTGTGAGCCCCGAGCCGATCTGCGAGGCGAGGCGGATGCGCTGGCTCTCGCCGCCTGACAGCGTGCCGGAGGCGCGCGACAAAGTGAGATAGTTCAAGCCGACGTCGAGCAGGAAGGTCAGCCGCTCGCGGATCTCCTTCAGGATGCGCGCGGCGATCTCGTTCTGCTGCGCGTTCAGCGCCTCCGGCACCGTCTCGAACCATTCGCCGGCGCGCTTGACCGAGAGGTCTGATATCTCACCGATATGCTTGCCGCCGATCTTGACGCACAGCGCCTCCGGCTTCAGCCGGTAGCCGTGGCAGCCCTCGCAGGGGACGTCGGAGAAATATTTCGCGAGCTCCTCGCGCGCCCACTCGCTCTCGGTCTCGCGGTAGCGGCGGTTGATGTTGGTGACGACGCCCTCGAACGGCTTCTTGGTGTCGTAGGAGCGCACCCCGTCCTCATAGGAGAACTTGATCTCGTCGTCGCCCGAGCCGTGCAGGATCGCGGCCTGCACCTTCTTCGGCAGGTCCTTCCACTTGGTGTCGAGCGTGAACTTGTAGTGCTTGCCGAGCGCGGTCAGCGTCTGGATGTAATAGGGCGAGGACGACTTCGCCCAGGGCGCGATCGCGCCCTTGCGCAAGGTCATCTCCTTGTCGGGGATGACGAGGTCCTCGTCGATATGCTGCTCGACGCCGAGGCCGCCGCAGGCCGGGCAGGCGCCATAGGGGTTGTTGAACGAGAACAGCCGCGGCTCGATCTCGGGGATGGTGAAGCCGGACACGGGGCAAGCGAACTTCTCCGAGAACAGGATGCGCTCCGGGCCGCTCTTGTCGTGGATCTTTGCGGTCTTCTTCTTTTCTTCGGTGGCGGCCGCGGCCGGCGCGTCGGCATACTCGATCACGGCGAGGCCCTCGGCGAGCTTCAGCGCGGTCTCAAAGCTTTCGGCGAGGCGCTGGGCGAGGTCGGGACGGACCACGATGCGGTCGACCACGACGTCGATGTCGTGCGGGAATTTCTTGTCGAGCACCGGCGCTTCCGCGAGCTCGTAGAAGGTGCCGTCGATCTTGACGCGCTGAAAGCCCTTCTTGAGGTATTCGGCGAGCTCCTTCTTGTACTCGCCCTTGCGACCACGCACGACCGGCGCCAGCAGATAGAGGCGGGTGCCCTCGGGCAGCGCCAGCACGCGGTCGACCATCTGCGAGACGATCTGGCTCTCGATCGGCAGGCCCGTGGCCGGCGAATAGGGCACGCCGACGCGGGCCCACAAGAGGCGCATGTAGTCGTAAATCTCGGTAACGGTGCCGACGGTCGAGCGCGGGTTCTTCGACGTGGTCTTCTGCTCGATCGAGATCGCCGGCGACAGGCCGTCGATCTGGTCGACGTCGGGCTTCTGCATCATCTCCAGGAACTGGCGCGCATAGGCCGACAGCGACTCGACGTAGCGGCGCTGCCCCTCGGCATAGATGGTGTCGAAGGCGAGCGAGGATTTGCCGGAACCGGAGAGGCCGGTGAACACGACGAGCTTGTCACGGGGGATCTCGACGTCGATGTTCTTCAGATTGTGTTCGCGCGCGCCGCGGATCGTGATGGCACGCGATGACGCGCCGGCGTTCTGTTGGCGCTTCGCCTTGAGCACTTCATCCATAGCGGCAATTCCGGGCGCCCGACGCTGCGCCTTTTTGGGCGCGCATCGCCGGTGATGCCGGGACCTTGCGCCGATTAAGTGTGTGAGGACTGGAACGTAGGAAGAACGCGCGCGAATTTCCAGTGCTGTGTTGCTGCCATCAACGATTAGTTTGCCGGTGGCAGCAGCCGTCAGCAGGGCGGTTCCTCCAACGCAAAAGGCCGGCACGAGGCCGGCCTTTCGGTCACGACGTTGCCGCCGCGGACAATCAACAGACGATCAATACTTGGCAACGATCGGGCCACCGAAGTGATAGTTCACGCCGACCTGGGCGCTGTGCAGCTTGATGTCTCCGGAGGGAGCGCCGAAGTAGTTCTCGCTGCCCAGGCTGCGATAGAGATATTCGCCCTTGACCGACCACTGCGGGGCGAAGAACGCCTCGATGCCCGCACCCACGGTCCAGCCGGAGTGGAAGTGGCTCTCCGACACCGTCACGCCGAGCGCCGACAGGCTGAGCTTGTTGTTGGCCCAGGCGTAGCCGCCTGTGCCGTAGAACAGCACCTGATCGACCGCGAAGCCGACGCGGCCGCGAACGGTGCCCAGCGACTCGATCTGGGTTTTCGCGGTGATGCCGAGCGCCGTGATCGAGGCATTGACGTCGGCCCAGCCACCGTCGGCCTCGACACCGAACACAATGTTGTTGGCCTGCCAGTTGTAGCCCACCGTGCCGCCGGCGAGACCGCCGCTGACCTTCGGCGTCGCCGAGCTGTTTTCGCTGGCGTAGCCGCCGAAGCCGCCGATGTAGAAGCCGGTCCAGTTGTAGATCGCGACCGGCGCCGGAGCCTTCACATAAGGCGCGCGTGCGGCGGCCATATCTGCGGCCATGGCCGGTGCAAAAGCGCTCAGGACGAGCAGGCCGGCGGACGCCAGCAGAACATTCCTCATTTCAAAATTCCCCAGTCCCATTTCAGTTTCCCTTCAAGTCTTGAAGGGAGCGTCGGCATTTGTTGCCTGACCTTGCGGCGTTTCTACACGGACAGACCGGGAGATGTGTAACCGGAAAACAACAATGCTCGGAAAACAGGCAAACTGACGCGGCGGTTGGTCGAACGAGTCAGGGGCAACAAAAAGGCCGGCGCGAGGCCGGCCTTTCCGCTGAATTGTTGGATCGCGCGATCAGTATTTCGCGATGACCGGGCCACCGAACTTGTAGTTCACGCGGACGGTGACGAGATCGACGTCCTGACGGATGCGATCGCTGGCGACAATCGCGCCGGTGACCGGCGCCGTGAAGTTGAGGGTACGATCCTGCATGAACAGGTGATCGTATTCGATCGCGGCCGACCAGTTCGGAGCAAAGCCGTATTCGAGGCCGACGCCAACCGTGCCGCCCCAACGGGTGTTGTCGCCGGTGCTCGCAAACAGCGCGCCAGTGGCGAGGTTGTTGATGCGGTACTTGCTGTCGGTCACGGCGCCGCCGCCCTTGACGTAGAACAGCACGTTGTTGGCGGCGTAGCCGATCTGGCCGGTGAACAGGCCAAACGCATCGATCTTCGACCTATTCGCGAAGCCCGGGAAGAGCAGGCTCGTGTTGCTGCCCGTGAAGTCGGCCCAATTGCCTTGTCCTTCGAGGCCGAATACCCAGGTCCCGGACTGCCAGCGGTAGCCGATCTGGCCACCGACCGTGCCGCCGGTCGCATCATGGCTGCCTTCCGGGCCGACCAGGAACGGCGCGACCGAATCCCAGCTATTGCGGCTCGAACCCCAACCGCCATTGATGCCGATGTAGAACCCGCTCCAGTCGTACACCGCAGCGATCATCGGCGGCGGCGCCTTGGTGTAGGGACGCGCGGCAAGGTCAGCCGCGGAGGCCGAAGAAATTCCCAAGGCCGCGATGGCGACCGTAGCAAGCAGCAACTTTTTCATGCGATCCACCCCTTCTTCGATTCTGAAGTCCGCCCCAAACTAACACGCGGGAGTGGAAACGCCTGTCACCCACAAGCCACAGCCGCCAAGAACTTGTTTTGGTTCCCGTTTTCACGATTCGTTAACTTCTTAACGAGTTCCAGCGGTGGCAGCGCCGGTTGCGCTACCCGAAAAGCAATAAAGACCGGCACGAGGCCGGTCTTTTCGTTTGGACGAGATCGGATCGCGATCAGTACTTCGCAACGACCGGGCCACCCCACTTGTAGTTCACGCGGACGGTGACGAGGTCGACGTCCTGCTTGATACGGTCGGTGCTGAACAGCGCGCCGGCCGGGGTGGTGAAGTTGTAGGTCTTGTCCTGCATGAACAGGTGGTCGTACTCGATCGCGGCCGACCAGTTGGGGGCGAAACCGTATTCGAGGCCGACGCCGACCGTGCCACCCCAACGGGTGTCGCTGGCGCTCGCGGCGAGCGCGCCGGTCGGTATGAAGAAGGTGCGGTAGCGATTGTCGGTCACCGCCGCGCCGCCCTTGAGGTAGAACAGCACGTTGTTGGCGGCGTAGCCGATCTGGCCGGTGAACAGGCCGAAGGCGTCGACCTTGGTCTGGTTCGAGAAGCCCGGGAAGATCAGGCTGGTATTGCTGCCCTTCAGGTCAGCCCAGTCGCCCTGCGCTTCGAGGCCGAACACCCAGGTGCCGGACTGCCAGCGGTAGCCGATCTGGCCACCCGCAACGCCGCCTGTCGCATCATGGCAACCTTCCGATCCGAGGAAGATGCCGGCAGGGACCGCGTCCCAGCAATTGCGGCTTGAGCCCCAGCCGCCGTTGGCGCCGATGTAGAAGCCGGTCCAGTCATAGACCGCAGCGACCATCGGCGGAGCCTTGGTGTAGGGACGCGCGGCGAGGTCAGCGGCGGAGGCCGGCGCGGCAAGCGCGACCAGAGCAACCGTTCCCAGCAGAAACTTCTTCATCCTCAGTCTCCAATTCCGTCCGCTTCTCGTTGGTCCCGAAGCGGCTGAGACGCGAGCGCCCACGCCATTGGTCAAAGCCTATAACCCGATTCAACCGCAAAAGCCGTCTCCCAAATGCAACACTCGGCGGAGAAGTGAATCTGATGCAACACGCTGATTTGTTTATAGTTTTTCTAGGGTGTCGGCCGTCGGTGTCGGGTTCCAGTTCGGAATTCGCGGGTGTGGGCGCATTGCGCCGATTGCTACGGCAGGTTGCATCGAACAAAACTGGAACATTTCCGGCCACGATGCTATATGTGGATAACCGCGGGACGGCCGTGCGATGCCGGAGGCATCTAGCCGGTGTCAGCGTATAGGGTCGTTCGCGACGCCTGCAGTAAGTGGCGAAGGTTGAGAGCGGCGGCCGATATCCGGTCAGCCCGGTTTTGAGTGGAGATAGAGCGATGGCGGGAAGCGTGAACAAGGTGATCCTGGTGGGCAACCTCGGCAAGGATCCGGAAATCCGTCGGACCCAGGACGGTCGCCCGATCGCAAATCTGTCCATCGCGACGTCGGAAACCTGGCGGGACAAGGGCACCGGTGAGCGCAAGGAAAAGACCGAGTGGCACCGCGTCGTGATCTTCAACGAGGGCCTCTGCAAGGTCGCCGAGCAGTACCTGAAGAAGGGCGCCAAGGTGTACATCGAGGGCCAGTTGCAGACCCGCAAATGGACCGACCAGAGCGGTGTTGAGAAATACTCGACCGAGGTCGTGCTGCAAGGCTTCAACTCCAACCTGACCATGCTCGATGGCCGGGGCGGCGGCGGTGGCAGCAGCTTCTCCGATGACGGCGGCAGCGACTTCGGCTCGGCCGGTCCGGTCAGCTCGGCGCCGCGCCGCGCGGTCGCGGCGGGCGGCGGCCGCAACAGCGACATGGACGACGATATCCCGTTCTGACGGGCGAGTGTTCCGATCCTCAGCAATTTGTCGAGCGCCGCTCGCTCCGTAACGGTTGTTCACGGGACGGGCGGCTCTTTTGTTTTGGTTTCTGACTTTATGTAAAGGAATAATATATCACATCAATAATTTGAATTTGAATGATATTTCGAGAATATAGATGGCGGATTTCGGTGCCTTTGACAGGCGCAAATGTTAATTGTATTAACATGATTTCCGTCGGCTCGATTGCCCGGCGACACCGTCATCCGAGGGCTGTTACCATGAGCCTCGCGCCGCTGCTCGACGCCGCCCCTGCGATGCCGCTCCATGCCTTCGCGGCGATGGCTGCCTTCGTGCTGGGCTCGATCCAGCTCGCCGCGCCAAAGGGAACCCTGCCGCATCGAACGCTCGGCTGGATCTGGGTGATCCTGATGCTGGTCGTCGCGGGCGGCTCGTTCTGGATCCACCAGATCCGGCTGCTCGGGCCATGGAGCCCGATCCATCTGCTCTCGATCTTCTCGCTGGTGATGCTGGTCTCAGGCGTGATGGCGGCGCGCGCCCACAACGTGCGCCGTCACAGGATCACGATGATCTCGATTTTCTTTGGCGCCCTGGTCATCGCCGGCCTGTTCACCTTCATGCCCGGACGGATCATGCACGCCGTGGTCTTCGGCCAGTAAACAGGCAGCAAAACCGGTTTGATGAAGCCCGTTTCCGGGGCGCCGAGCGAGCCGCCGCGCCAGCTCAGTTCCCTTCCTGTAAGTGCATGAAAAAACGAAGGGAAGAACGGCTTGCCGCGGCCGTCCAAGGGTGGTTATCAGACCCCCGATGGGCTATATGATTCCCGAGTAAAACCGACCGGATTTCCCCTTTGTCCGAACCCGAAGATGACAAGCCCGGCGAGCCGCCGGTGCCTTCAGATATTCGTCCCGTTTCCATTCTCGACGAGATGAGGAAGTCCTACCTCGATTACGCCATGAGCGTGATCGTGGCGCGGGCGCTGCCGGATGCGCGCGACGGCTTGAAGCCGGTGCACCGGCGCATCCTCTATGCGATGCACGAGAACGGCTTCGAGTGGAACAAGCCGTACCGCAAATCGGCGCGCACGGTCGGCGATGTCATCGGTAAATACCATCCGCACGGCGACCAGTCGGTCTACGACGCGCTGGTGCGCATGGCGCAGGATTTCTCGATGCGCGTGCCGCTGATCGACGGCCAGGGCAATTTCGGCTCGGTCGACGGCGATATGCCAGCTGCGATGCGTTACACGGAATCGCGGCTGACCAAGATCGCGCAGCACCTGCTCGACGACATCGACAAGGACACCGTCGACTTCCAGCCCAACTATGACGGCTCCGAGAAGGAGCCGTCGGTGCTCCCGGCGAGATTCCCGAACCTGCTGGTCAATGGTGCCGGCGGCATCGCGGTCGGCATGGCGACCAACATCCCGCCGCACAATCTCGGTGAGGTGATCGACGCCTGCATCGCGCTGATCGACGATCCGTCGCTCTCGATCGATGACCTGATCAAGATCGTGCCCGGTCCCGACTTCCCGACCGGCGGCATCATTCTCGGACGGCAGGGCATCCGCTCGGCCTACCACCTCGGCCGTGGCCCGATCGTGATGCGCGGCAAGGTCGAATTCGAGACCATCCGCAAGGAGCGCGAGGCGATCGTCATCACCGAGATTCCCTATCAGGTGAACAAGGCAACGATGGTCGAGCGCATCGCCGACCTCTACAAGGAAAAGAAGATCGAGGGCATCGCCGACCTGCGCGATGAATCCGACCGCGACGGTTACCGCGTCGTGATCGAATTGAAGCGCGATGCGGTGCCCGATGTGGTGCTGAACCAGCTCTACAAGTTCACGCCGCTGCAGACGAGCTTCGGCGCCAACATGGTCGCGCTCGACGGCGGCCGGCCGCAGCTGATGAACCTGAAGGACCTGCTCACCATCTTCGTCGCGTTCCGCGAGCAGGTGGTGACGCGGCGCACCAAGTTCCTGCTCAACAAGGCGCGTGAGCGCGCCCACATCCAGGTCGGCCTGGCGATCGCGGTCGCCAATATCGACGAAGTCATCCGCGTCATCAGGACCTCGCCAGATCCGGCCACCGCGCGCGACACCCTGATGTCGCGCGACTGGCCGGCGAAGGATGTCGAGGCGTTGATCACGCTGATCGACGATCCGCGCCACCGCATCAATCCGGACGGCACGATCCGGCTTTCGCTCGAGCAGGCCAAGCACATCCTTGACCTGCGCCTGCAGCGCCTGACGGCGCTCGGCCGCGAGGAGATTTCCGAAGAGCTCGACAAGCTCGCCGTCGAAATCGCCGACTATCTGGAAATCCTGCGCTCGCGCGCCCGCGTGCAGGGCATCGTCAAGACCGAGCTTGCCGAGGTGAAGGCCGAATTCGCCACCCCGCGCCGGACCGTCATCGTCGAGCAGGAAGGCGAGGTCGAGGACGAGGATCTGATCCAGCGCGAGGACATGGTGGTGACGGTGTCGCACGCCGGCTATGTCAAGCGCGTACCGCTGTCGACCTATCGCGCCCAGCGCCGCGGCGGCAAGGGCCGCGCCGGAATGCAGACCCGCGACGAGGATTTCGTCGCGCGCCTGTTCGTGGCCTCAACGCACACGCCGGTGCTGTTCTTCTCCTCGCGCGGCCAGGTCTACAAGGAAAAGGTCTGGCGGCTGCCGATGGCGGCGCCGAACGCGCGCGGCAAGGCGCTGATCAACATCCTGCCGCTGGAGCAGGGTGAGCGCATCACCACGATCATGCCGCTGCCGGAGGATGAATCGTCCTGGGCCAATCTCGACGTGATGTTCGCGACGACAGGCGGCAACGTTCGCCGCAACAAGCTGTCCGACTTCGTCGATGTCCGTCGTTCCGGCATCATCGCCATGAAGCTCGATGACGGCGAGGCGATCGTCGACGTGCAGATCTGCACCGAGCATGACGACGTGTTGCTGACCGCCGCCGGCGGCCAGTGCATCCGCTTCCCCGTCACCGACGTTCGCGTCTTCACCGGCCGCACCTCGATGGGCGTGCGCGGCATTGCGCTGGCCGAGGGCGACAAGCTGATCTCGCTCGCGATCCTGCGCCATGTCGAGACCACGTCGGACGAACGCTCGGCGTATCTGAAGATGCGCCGCGCGGTGGCCGGCGAGAGCGGGGCCGAGGAGGCGGTTGCGGACGGCGAGGCCGAGGAGACATCCGGCAGCTTCCAGCTCTCCACCGAGCGTTACGCCGAGATGTCGGCGCAGGAGCAGGTGGTGCTAACGGTCTCCGTCAACGGCTACGGCAAGCGGACCTCGTCCTACGAGTACCGGACCACCGGCCGCGGCGGCAAAGGCATCGTCGCGATGAGCGTCAACAACCGCAACGGCAAGCTGGTCGCCTCGTTCCCGGTCGAGGATGCCGACCAGATCATGCTGGTCACCGACAAGGGCCAGTTGATCCGCTGCCCGGTTGCGGACATCCGCATCGCCGGCCGCTCGACCCAGGGCGTGATCGTGTTCGACACCGCCGAGGACGAGCATGTCGTCTCGGTCGAGCACATTCCCGAAGAGGAGAACGGGGCGAACGGCAACGGCGAGTAACTCATTCGCCACTGCCGGTTCGTCACTCGCATGATCCGGGGCGCGACGATTTCACGACGTCGCGCCCTCATCACAATCGGAACAGGCCGAGCCCCTCGGTCACATCGTGCCTGGTGCGGTCGGTGACCTCCCTGGCCTTCATGGTACCGGCACGGATCACCTCGATGACGTGATCGAGGCTCGCGGCTAGCTCGGCGCGCCTTGCCCGGATCGGCGCGATCAGGGCTTGCAGGATGTCATCGAGACGCCGCTTGATCGTGGAATCCCCGAGACCGCCGCGCCGATAGCGCGCCTTCAACTCCTCGACCATGCCGCGATCGTCATCGAAGGCGTCGAGATAGGCGAAGACAAGATTGCCCTCGACCTTGCCGGGATCGTCGATCCTGAGGTGATCGGGATCGGTGAACATCGCGCGCACGGCGGCCGAGATTTCGTCGGGCGAGGCTGAAAGCGGGATCGCGTTGCCCGCGGACTTGCTCATCTTGGCGCGTCCGTCGACGCCCGGCAGCCGTCCCGCGCGTGGAATGACGGCCTGCGCTTCGGGCAGCAGCTCCCGACCGGCCAGCGCGTTGACGCGGCGGACGATCTCGTTGGTCTGTTCGATCAGGGCTGCCTGGTCCTCGCCGACCGGGACGACCGTCGCTCGAAAGGCCGTAATGTCTGCGGCTTGCGACGCCGGATAGCACAGGAAGCCCGCCGGGATGTCACGTCCGAATCCGCGCGCGCGGATTTCGTCCTTGATCGTCGGATTGCGCTCGAGCCGGGCGACCGTGACGAAGTTGAGATAGAGCATCGCCAGCTCGGTCAGCGCCGGGAGGTGCGATTGCAGGCAAATCGACGTCTTGGCGGGATCGATCCCGACAGCAAGATAGTCCAGCGCGACCTCGATGACGTTGTTTCGCACCTTGGCGATGTCGTTGACGTTGTCGGTCAGCGCCTGCGCGTCGGCGAGCAGCAGGAACTGCTCGTGCGTGTCCTGAAAGGCGACGCGGTTCCTCAGTGACCCGACATAGTGGCCGAGGTGAAGCGGACCGGTGGTGCGGTCGCCGGTCAGGATGATCGGTTTGGTCATGGCTCTCTCCATTCGGTTGGAATGGGATCGCCGCATGCGCGCTGAACCAATGAAAAAGGCCGCCCGATGCGGCGGCCCCGAATTGCATCAACTCACGTCCGGCCGCCTTCGCTAGGAGGCGAGCCACCAGACAATGCGGATCGGCTGTTTCATGCTGACATCGGTAGACCCGGCACGTCGTGCGGTCAAGGCGCCGGGGCAGCGGCGCAAGGCTGCTCCCTCCGTCGACGTCCGGCAGTTGCGCCAAGGTCCCTGCATCGCCATTGCCTGCACCTGATCGATCGAGATCGCCAGCCAAGGTTTCAGCGACAACGGCGCGTCGTCCGACATTGCCATTCGTTCCGGGGGCTTTCGGCAATTGCGGGGCCCGGATGCAGCGAAGCGAAATCCGGGAAAGTGGTCGCCGAAATGCGAAGACCCCGGACTACGCTTCGCTGCATCCGGGCTACGAGATCAGATCTCGATCTCCGTGCCGAACTCGACGACCTGACCGGTCGGCACGCCGAAGAACGCGGCGGTGCGCTCGGCGTTGCGCTGCAGGAAGGCGAACAACGACTCCCGCCACACCCACATGCCCGGGATATCCTCGCGCGGGATGATGGTCTCGCGGCCGATATAGTAGGTCACATCGGCCAGACGGACGCCGGGCAGCTTGCCCTGGCGGCAGGCGAGCTTCAGTCCTTCGTAGACGGTTGGATACTGCATGAAGCCGTAATGCAGGATGACGCGGATAATGCCCGGGGTGACGTCGTGGACCTCGGCGCGGCCTTCATCCGGGATGCGCGGGGATTCCTCGATCTGCACTGTGACCAAGAGCACGCGTTGATGCAGCACGTGGTTGTGCTTGACGAACTGCGTTAGCGCGAGCGGCACGCCATTAGGGGCGGATGCGAGGAACACCGCCGTTCCCGGCAACCGGCTGTGGCACCTGTTGACCGCGGTCTCAATCAGATCCTCTTCCGGCTGCCGCAGGTGGGTGCGCGCTTTCTCCACCAGCTTCACGCCTCCGCGCCAGGTCAACATCAGAAACGCCACGGCGCCGGCGAGCACCAGCGGGAACCAGCCGCCCTCGATCAGCTTAGTCGAATTCGCCGCGAAGAAGATCGCATCGATGATGAAGAAGAAGCCGTTCACGGCAATCACGATGATCGGCGCATAGCCCCACTGGATGGCAACCAGCGCGGCGAGCAAGGTGGTGATCGCCATGAGTAGCGACACTGCGATGCCGTAGGCGCCGGCTAGCGCGTCCGACGAGCCAAAAGCCACCACCGCGCCGAGCGTCGCCGCCGCGAGCAGCCAGTTCACCAGCGGCACGTAAATCTGGCCGATCGCGTCGCTCGTGGTGTGCTGGATATGCATGCGGGGCAGGAAGCCGAGCTGGATCGACTGCTGGGTCAGCGAGTAAACGCCCGAGATGATCGCCTGCGAGGCGATCACGGTGGCGATCGCGGACAGCGCGACCAACGGATAGTGCGCCCAATCCGGCGATAGCTGGAAGAAGGGATTTTCGATCGCGGTCGGATCGGAAATCAAGAGCGCCGCCTGGCCGAAATAGTTCAATACGAGCGCGGGCAGGCAGACCGCAAACCAGGCGAGCCGGATCGGGAAGCGGCCGAAATGACCCATGTCGGCATACATGGCTTCGCCGCCGGTCACGGCGAGGAAGGCCGCGCCGAGCACGGCGAAGCTGATGTGGAAATCCTCATGGAGCATCAGGTCCAGCGCGTAAGTCGGGCTCAGAGCCGCGAGCACGCCGGGCGCCTTCATGATGCCATGGATGCCGAGCAGTGCCAGCACCACGAACCAGCCAACCATCACCGGCCCGAAGATCCGGCCGATGAAGCTGGTGCCGCGCTTCTGGATCACGAACAGGACGACCAGAATCGCGATTGTGATCGGCACCACCGCGGGAGCCAGCGACGGCGCGTCGACCTTGAGGCCCTCGATCGCCGACAGCACGGAGATCGCGGGCGTGATCGCACCGTCACCATAGAGCAGGGCGGCGCCGATCAGGCCGACGATCAGGAGCTGGGCCCGCCAGGTCCCCGGCTGCGCGTTGCGCGCCGAGAGCAGCGCCAGCAGCGCGACGATGCCGCCTTCGCCGCGATTGTCGGCGCGCATGATCAGCATGGCGTATTTGACCGAGATGATCAGGATCAGCGCCCAGAGGATCAGTGAGACAACGCCGAGCACCTGGCTCGACGTGACAGCGCCGCCATGGGCGGCGGCCTTGGCGGCTTCCTTCAGCGCGTAAAGGGGGCTGGTGCCGATATCGCCGTAGACGACACCGAGCGCGCCGAGCGTGATCGCGAATGGCAGCGGGCTGGGCTGATGATGGCCGGAGGCAATGGCTGGCGTCGTGCTCACGTGCGAATCCCCCGATGGCCTCGCACCCGCCGGAGGCATCCGGTGGGCGCATTAAAGGATAGTCTGCGACGGGACGTCGCAAATTGCCATGGGGTATTACAGGACAGCTGTGACGCTACGGTGTGCGGTCGGCGGTGACGAGGCGGGCTTCGCGAACGATCGACTTGGAGCCGGCGGTGCGCAGGCAGGATGCTTCGAAATTGGGCCAGGGCTGCTGCGAGCAGTCCTTGCCAACCGGGCGGATGTCGAGGCGGTCGGCCTTCGCGAGCGGCTGCGGGGTGCTGGCCTCGACCTGGGGCGCAAAGCCCGGAAGCACGGTGAGCGCGGCAGCAATGAACGCGGCAACGGCGATGGCAGAAAGTGCCTTGAGCATGACGGTGTCCCCTGTCATCGGGCCGTGGCGGCCCGTCGTTTCGTTGTGTGACCTGTACCGGCCGCAAGTTTCCTCGTGTCTTCGCCATGCCGGAAAATGGTTTCGTCCCGGGGCGGTTGTGTTTCGTCGGCCCGCTTGCGACGAAACACTCGCTCCCGTAGACGCTGGGATGCCAGGACAGGTTCACGGGACTCGTTCATTGGCCGAGGCGGGATCGGCTGCCCGGGACCTGCGGAACCGGAGCCGCTTGCCGGGGAGAGCAGGGCGGGTTAGGAGGGGGCCATGCCCCGTATCGCGCTCTATCCTGGCTCCTTCGATCCCGTCACCAACGGCCACCTCGATGTGGTCAGGCTGGCCGCCGCCCTGTGCGACCGCCTGGTCGTCGCCGTCGCCGTCCATCCCGGCAAAAAGTCGCTGTTCTCGACCGAGGAGCGGCTGGACATGCTCAAGGAGGTCTGCGGCCCGATCGTCCAGAAAGCGGGCTGCACCCTTGAGTGCACCACCTACGACAATTTGACCGTTACGGCGGCGCGGCAACTCGGCGCGACCATCATGATTCGCGGCCTGCGTGACGGCACCGACCTCGATTACGAGATGCAGCTTGCCGGCATGAACGAGGCCATGGCGCCCGAGGTCCACACCGTGTTCGTTCCGGCATCGGTCGCGGTCCGCCCGATCACCGCCACACTGGTGCGCCAAATCGCCCAGATGGGCGGCGACTTCTCTTCATTCGTGCCGTCATCGGTAGCCGCTAGCCTGAAGGCGAAATTCGCCGGCTGACGCCGGCCGCCTGCCACATCCCGACGTCCTGATCCGGAGTTTCCATGATCCGAATTCTCGCATTCGTTGCCGCGCTCCTCTGCGTCGCTCCCGCGATCGCGCAACCGCTGCCCGCCGGTCTCGACAAGGCCAATGCGATCGTGATCGACACCGCCAAGGGCCGCATCGTGATCAAGCTGCGCACCGACATCGCGCCGCAGCATGCCGAGCGCATCAAGCAGCTCGCGCGCGAGGGCTACTACAACAACGTGCCGTTCCACCGTGTCATGGACGGCTTCATGGCGCAGACCGGCGACGGCCAGAATTTCAACGGCACCGGCGGCTCGAAATATCCGAACCTGAAGCAGGAATTCTCCAACGTGCCGTTCAAGCGCGGCATCGTCGGCATGGCCCGGCGCGGCGACAGCGTCGACAGCGCCAACTCGCAGTTCTTCATCATGTTCGCCGACGGATCCGGCCTCAACGGCCAGTACACCGTGATCGGCGAAGTGGTGTCCGGCATGGACGTGGTCGACAAGCTGAAGAAGGCGCCTCCGGGCTCCGCGAGCGGCAGTGTCACCGACCCCGACAAGATGGTGAAGGTGCAAGTCGCATCCGACATCAAGTGAACGATGGCGGCGGCGCGCAGCAGGGCACTGTCCTGGTTTGCCGCGCCGCTGGTGTGGCTTGCGCTGACCGCGGCGGCGGCGCCGGCCGAGCCCGAGCGGCTCGACACGATCAGGGATGTCGTCCTTAGAATTCACCGCTGCTGGCGGCCGCCGCCGCCGGACAAGGCCAATCCGATCGACATCACGGTCATCGTCAGCTTCAACCGCGAGGGCGCGATCCTCGGGCATCCCAGGATCAGCTATGAATCGCAGCAGGCGACTGATAACGACCGGCTGCAATACCGGATCGCCGTGATGGAAACATTGCAACGCTGCACGCCGTTGCCATTTACGGAGAGCCTGGGCGGTGCCGTGGCCGGCCGACCCTTCGCGATCCCGTTCAGAAACAAGAAGTACCCACCCAGAACCCAGGAGAGGCAAGCATGGCTGTCACCGAGAACACTTTGATCCTTGAAACCACCCAGGGCCCCGTCACCATCGAGATGCGCCCGGACCTCGCGCCGAACCACGTCGCGCGGATCAAGGAACTGGTGCGCGAAGGCTTCTACGACGGCATCGTGTTCCATCGCGTGATCGACGGTTTCATGGCGCAGACCGGTTGTCCGCAGGGCACCGGCATGGGCGGCTCCGGCAAGAAGCTGAAGGCCGAGTTCAACAAGGAGCCGCACGTCCGCGGCACCGCCTCGATGGCCCGCGCCGCCAATCCGGATTCCGGCGACAGCCAGTTCTTCATCTGCTTCGATGACGCCTCCTTCCTCAACGGCCAGTACACGGTCTGGGGCAAGGTCACCGAGGGCATGGAGAACGTCGACAAGATCAAGCGCGGCGAGCCGGTGAAGAATCCGGACAAGATCGTCAAGGCGCGCATGGCCGCCGACGCGGCGTAACGCCGTCGCGCATTCGAAGCGTTGTGGAGCGGGATGACTTTCTTCGGATCGTCATCCCGTTCTGATTCTTGATTGAGTGCGAGCGTTACGCGGTTACGCCGCTCGCGGTCCGATCACGCTAGTTCGTGGTGAGTTGACGGACGGCGCCGATCCAGTCCTCGATGTGGTAGGAGCGGACCATCTTGCCGCCTTCGAGCGTGTGAACGTCGATCGACATCACCTTGAACGACTTGCCGCTGTGCGGCGCGCCCATGAATTCGCCCGCGGGCGTGCCGGTCGCCTCACCGCGGATCGTCACCTGATTGCCTGACACCAGCACGTCCTTGATCTCCCATTTGAGGTCGGGGACGGATTTGAGGCGTTGGGCAATGCCCGCGATGACCTCGTCGCGGCTGTTGCAGAGATTGTTGCCGCGGCAGGAGACCCAGTCGGCGGCCGTCGCCTGCCGGATGAGGTCCGCGCTGTCACCGGCGAATTGGGCGTTCAGCGCCTTGTAGAACGGGGCGACCGTGGCGCGGGCCGCCTCCGGGCCCATCTCGGCCGCGGCCGGGCAAGTCGCGATTGCAATGGCGGCGGAGGCGGCGAATATCCGTTTCATGCTGGGTTCCAGTTGTTCTCTTCCAAGGGGAGCGGTGCTATGAACCCGGCCGGATCATTAATCCAATGAGTAATATTGTCGTTTCATGAATAAGATCGATTTGCGCCGGTTCGACCTCAACCTGCTGGTCGTGTTCGATGTCCTGATGAACGAGCGCAGCGTCACGCGCGCCGCCGAGCGGCTGGGGCGGACCCAGTCGGCGATCAGCCATTCCCTGTCGCGGCTGCGCAGCCAGTTCGGCGATCCGCTGTTGGTCAAGGGCGGGGTGCGGATGCAGCCGACGGCGTTCGCGCTCGATTTGATCGAGCAGGCACGGCCGATGCTGAGCGGCATCCAGCGCGTGCTGTCGCCGACGCAGGTATTCGATCCGGCGCATTCGCAGCGCGTGTTCAGGCTGGCCGTGCCGGATTTTGCGCTCGCGTTGTTTGCAGAACTGCTCGCGCGGGTTCGCCGCGACGCGCCGTCGGTGTCGGTCGAATGGACGACGCCGCGCGCGCCGACCCTGCTTGACGTCGCCGAAGGCCAGGTCGACCTCGCGATCGTCCCATCGGAACTGCAATGGCCGCCCAGCGTGGCAGGAGAGGCGATCGGGGCGCTCGGATGGCGGTGCTTCGGCCGCCGCGGTCATCCAGCGTTCTCGGACTGGGGGCCGTCTAACTGGATGCGCTGGCCCCATCTCGCGGTGCGGATCGGCGACAATGTGAGGAGCCCGGTCAACATTGCCGCGGCGGCCGCTGGCCTGACCCGGACGATTGCCGGATGGGTGCCGCATTTCCCCGCGATCGCACCGACCCTGGCGAGGTCGGATCTGCTGGCGACGCTGCCGGCGGCGGCGATGGCGGGGGCGGTCGAGGCTCACGATCTTTGGAGCGTGGACGTGCCGTTCGCGATCGCACCGCTGCCGCATGCGATGGTGTGGTGCAGTGGCCGCAGCCGCGATCCCGGCATGGTCTGGCTGCGCGACCGGCTCCGTCCCATCGCCAGACGCACTTTTGCCGGTTAGAACCAAACGACACATGCGTACCGATCTTTTCGATTTCGAGCTTCCCCCCGAACGCATCGCGCTCAGGCCCGCGAGCCCGCGCGATTCCGCGCGGATGCTGGTCGTGCATCCCGACGGCGTGCTGCGCGATCGCACCATCGGCGACCTGCCGAACTGGCTCGAGCCCGGTGATCAGATCGTCGTCAACGACACCAGAGTGATCGCGGCGCAACTCAAGGGCCGCCGCATCGGCCGCGAGACCGAGCCGAAGATCGAGGCGACCCTGATCAAGCGGCTCGACGGCTCGCGCTGGCAGGCACTGGTCAAGCCGGCGAAGAAGCTCGGCGCCGGCGACACCATCCGTTTCGGCAACGAAGGCAAGGTCTGCCTGCTCGGCCATCTCGACGCGATCGTGGAGGCCAAGGGGCTGGAGGGCGAGGTGACGCTGTCATTCTCGTTCCATGGCCCCGCGCTCGACCAGGCGATCGCTGACGTCGGCGCGACGCCGCTGCCGCCCTATATTGCCTCCAAGCGCACCCCCGACGAGCAGGACGCCGCCGACTATCAGACCATGTTCGCGGCGAACGAAGGAGCGGTCGCAGCGCCGACCGCGGGGCTGCATTTCACGCCGGCACTGGAGGCCGCCTTGCGCGGCCGCGGCGTCGAGCTGCACCGGCTGACGCTGCATGTCGGTGCCGGCACCTTCCTGCCGGTGAAGGCCGACGACACGTCGGAGCACAGGATGCACGCCGAATGGGGCTGCGTCACCGCGCAGACGGCATCGGCCCTGAACGCCGCGCGCGCCAAAGGCGGCCGCATCGTCGCGATCGGCACCACATCGTTGCGGCTGCTGGAGAGCGCGGCCACCGCCGACGGCACCATCCAACCGTTTTCCGCCGAGACGTCGATCTTCATCACGCCCGGCTACCGCTTCCGCGCGGTGGATATCCTGCTGACGAATTTCCATCTGCCGCGCTCGACGCTGTTCATGCTGGTCTCGGCGTTCTCAGGTCTCGAGACCATGAAGCACGCCTACGCCCACGCGATCAGGGACGGCTATCGCTTCTATTCCTACGGTGACGCCTGCCTGTTGTTCCGCGCGCACGAGCCGCGCGGCGATTTGTAGGGTCCGCAAGCGCAACTGTATTCACCGTCACGCTTCGAGGCTCGCCTTGCGGTGCAAGTGCACCGCAAGGCTCGCGCCCTCCAGCGACAACGGCGAAGCCGTTGCGCGGGGATGACGGGTGTGCGCAGGTTCGCGCTCTTACCTCACGCCGGCACGCGCTCCGGCAACAGCTCGGCGATCTGCACCGCGTTGAGGGCAGCGCCCTTCAAGAGCTGATCCGCCGCGACGAAGATCGAGATCGAGTGGCCGCTGGCGTCGCTGAGGTCCTTGCGGATGCGGCCGACCAGCACGTCGTCCTGCCCGGAGGCATCGATCGGCATCGGGAAATAGTTCTTCGCGCGATCGTCGACGATCTTGACGCCCGGCGCCTGCGCCAGGATCGCGCGGACCTGATCCTCGGTGATCGGCTTCTCGCATTCGAAGGTGATCGCCTCGCAATGAGCGCGCAGCACCGGCACGCGCACGCAGGTCACGCCGACCGCGATCGTCTCGTCCTCGAAGATCTTGCGGGTCTCCTTGATGACCTTGGTCTCCTCGTCGTTGTAGCCGGTCTCGGGATCAACAGAGGTGTTGTGGTTGAACAGGTTGAAGGCGTAGGGGTGCGGCATCACCTTCGGCGTGTAGACCTGACCGTTGAGGTTGGCCCGGGTCGATTCCACGAGCTCTTCCATCGCCGCGGCGCCGGCGCCACTCGCGGCCTGGTAGGTCGCGATGATCACCCGCTTGATGCGGTTCTTCTGATGGATCGGCCACAGCGGCACCAGCGCGGTGATGGCGGCGCAGTTCGGGTTGGCGATGATGCCCTTGTGGTCGCGGATGCGGCGCGCGTTGATCTCTGGGATCACCAGCGGCACGTTCGGATCCATGCGGAACGCCGAGGAGTTGTCGACCACGACCGCGCCGGACTTGACCGCAAGCGGTGCGAACTTCTTCGAAATGCCGCTGCCGGCGGAGAACAGCGCGATGTCGACGCCCTCGAAGGCGCGCTCGGTGAGTTCCTCGATCACGACGGGCTTGCCGCGGAAGTCGACGGTCTTGCCGGCCGAGCGGGCGCTCGCCAGCGCCTTCAGCTTGCCGACGCGGAAGCCGCGCTTGTCCATGGTGGCGATGAATTCGGCGCCGACTGCACCGGTGACGCCGACAATCGCGACGACGGGATCGTTACTCACTTTGTCCTCCATTCAGGTTTGAGCATGATCTTGTCGGAAAACCGGTTCCCACTTTTCCGGATCATGCTGTTTGCTGCAGGCAAAAAAAAGCCCCGGACCTTCATCAGGCGGGGCTTCGGGTGAAGATGATGCGGTTCGACCGACTACGCGCGCACGCCTCCCGAGGCCCCGGAGGGCTTGGTGGTTTTGGTGGTGCGTTTGGTCAAAGTGATCATGGCGCGGACTTATGCGGGAGAGTTTGGCGTCCGTCAACGGCTTTTGGACGCATGGGAGCCCCTCGCGGCCTCATTCAGCGCCGCCGCGCGCCCGGAGGCTCCAGGATCACCTGTTTCAGATCGGCGCCGCTGAGCACGACGATCACGAAATTGAGCCTGCCGCGCTCGCGCGTCAGGCCGCCGCTGATCGCCTTTCCGGACGTGGTGCGCTCGGCGACCCGCACGGCATCCGACAGGCGATGCCGGAGGGTTTTCAGCACAATCAAGTTGCTGCGATCCTCGGCGTCGAGCGTCATCAGCGGCGAGGCCGCCTCGCTTTCCATGACGGCGCCGGTCGCGGCATCGATCGTATGCCGCCACACACGGTCCTCCTGGACCGTCTTGACCCGGTAGACCGGCGTTGCAGCCGCGCCGTCGAAACTGACGTCGGCAGTCGTCGATCCGGCATGCAGGGATTCGGCAATCGCCATGGCGCGGCTCAGCGTCACCTGCGCCGCGCGGAAACTGTCGAGCTCGCGGCGCACCGTCTGCGCGTCCAGCGCGGCGTTGTCATCGACCGGGCCCTGAAGCGGGTCCCTCGCGGCATCCGCGGTCGCGATCGCATAAGACGGGGAAGCAAAGGGCAGGGACAGCAGCGCGCTCGCAAGCAGGAGCGTTGCGAATGTCCGGCGTCCCGGCATGCATGGTCGTCGTGTCGTCATCATCGAACCCGTGCTTCTCGCTCAGCCTTCGCACACAAGGAGACTTGGAGATAGGTACGGCCGACCCGCGGTTCGAGGTCGGCCGCCGAGCGTCCCTGACGGAGCGACGGCGGCTCCGCTGTGGCGATCGAAGTCTGGCAGGTGATGCGGGCCGATTTGGGGGCTTGCAACGGCAGATCCGCTTCCTCTTGAACAAAACAATACGGTTTCGTTTTGTTATCGTCAAGAACGGAATGGTCTGAACGATGTGCGGGAACCCGACGTTCGGGAACCGTCAGCGAGGCGGCCGGCGCCGTACCGGGGTCTTCGGCGATGCAGGCAGGCGGTTCGGCGGTCCCAGGGCACCGGCGAGGAACAGCCTGATCGCCAGCTTCATCCGCTTCTCGGCGGCCTTCATGTCGACGGGGATGCCGAATGTCGCGATGCGGTGGGTGTGGCCGACCACCATGTTGAGGAAGGCCTCGGCCGCAATCGTGGTGTCCTCGACGTCGAGGGCGCCGGCTGCGACCAGCTGATCAAACAAGCGCGCGGTCGTTGAAACGGCTTTCGACCAGCCTTCTTCCTCGGCAAGTTTGGCGATCTCGGGAAAATTGATCGCCTGTGCCGTCAGGATGCGGCCGAAGGCGACGGCGTCAGTGCCGCAGCTGATCGACAGCAATTGCCGCCCGAGATCGACCAGCCGCTGTTCGATCGATCCGTCAGAGGGACAGTCGACTTGCATTTCGGTTGCGGCCGCGAGCGGGGCGAGCCAGCGCGCGATTTCGAGCCGCAGCACGGCGGCAAACAGCCCGCGCTTGTCGCCATATTGCGCATAGACCGTGGGTTTGCTGACCCGCGCCGCCTCGGCCACCGCGTCGATCGAGGTTGCGTCAAACCCGCGCTCCAGGAACAGGCGCGTGGCGACGTCGATCAGCCGCTGGTCGCGCTCGATCGCGGCGTCCCGGGTCGGCCGGCCGCCGCGCGACTTCGGAGCGGCGCGTTTGGCTGCCTTGGTCGCCGTCAATCCCATACCCATTCATCTCGTTGTATGCGTTCGGACGGGTTTGTCCCGGTCTATAACCCGCAGGAACCGGATTCGTCCAATCAGCGGACGTTCGGGCCGCGCGGTCATCGGGCGGTTCGGCCAGATACCGGGGGGAGGCGGGTTGATCGGGCACCGGCGGCACGCAATAAGCAGCCGCATGACCGTCCCCAATCATTTCGAACTGCTCGCAACCGATGGTGCCGCCCGCACCGGACGCCTGACCGCCCCGCACGGCGTGGTGCAGACGCCGGCGTTCATGCCGGTCGGCACCGCCGGCGCCATGAAGGGCATGCACTGGCGCGAGGTCCGCGAGGCCGGCGCCGACATCGTGCTCGGCAACACCTATCATCTGATGCTGCGGCCGGGCGCCGAGCGCATTGCGGCGCTGGGCGGCCTGCAAAGGTTCACCGGCTGGGGCGGGCCGATGCTCACCGACTCCGGCGGCTTCCAGGTGATGTCGCTGTCCGAGCTGCGCAAGGTCACCGAGCAGGCCGTCACCTTCCGCTCGCATATCGACGGCACCAAGGTCGAGCTGTCGCCGGAGCGCTCCATCGAGGTGCAGCGGCTGCTCGGCTCCGACATCGCGATGCAGATGGATGAATGCGTGCGGCTGCCGGCTGAGCACGCCGACATCGAGCGGGCGATGCAGCTCTCGCTGCGCTGGGCCGAGCGAAGCAAGCGCGCATTCGAGAGCGCGCCCGACGGCTACATGCTGTTCGGCATCGTGCAGGGCGGCGATGTGCCTGCGTTGCGGCATGTCAGCGCGCGCCGGCTGACTGAGATCGGCTTTCACGGCTACGCGATCGGTGGGCTTGCCGTGGGCGAGCCGCAGGCGGTGATGCTGTCGATGATCGAGGAGACGGCGCCGGCGTTGCCGGCCGACCGGCCGCGTTATCTGATGGGCGTCGGCACGCCGGAGGATATCCTCGAGGCGGTCGCGCGCGGCGTCGACATGTTCGACTGCGTGATGCCGACGCGGAACGGACGCCACGGCATGGCGTTCACAAGGTTCGGCCAGATCAATCTGCGCAACGCCCGCCACATCGACGATCCGCGTCCGCTCGACGAGGAGAGCCCGTGGCCGGCGGCACGGAGCTATTCGCGCGCCTATTTGCATCATCTCGTGCGTGCCGGAGAGACGCTCGGCGCGATGCTGCTGTCGGAGATCAATGTCGCCTATTACCAGGAGCTGATGCAGGGCATTCGCGCGGCGGTCGCCAACGGCACGTTCGAGGAATTCAGAACGACAACGCGCGCCGGATGGGCGCGCGGTGACATTGCTCAGAGGTGAGCGTGTTCAAATGTCAGTTACAGGCGAAACGCTTCACCGAATGCTTGGTTACGAATCCGTAACCACACGTGTCGCAAGTCCAGAGATAGCTGATCACGTGGTCGGCCATGTAGGCGGAAGCCTCGGCTGCCACCATGGAGTCTGCGCACACTGGGCAGGTCGGTAGATCACACCCCCGCGGATCGGGTCTGGACGCGACGGTCGACATGACTTCAGCAAATGCTGCCATCGTGACCTCCTTTGCGTTCTGAACCTGAGCTTCGCTCGCAAGGACGATATAACCGCATTTGTTTGACCATGTCGCAACACAAATGCGTAGGTTTTACGTTATTTGCGCAGGGTTTCGGTATTGCAGCGCAGCGAATGTGCGGCGATCCGGTTTCTCACTTGCGCGTTATGATGCAGTGCTTCTAATGAGAAAAGACCGCATATTCCCGGCACAACTTGCCACAGGAGCCGCTTGATGGACGCATCGTCGACAACGAGTGCAGTGCAACCCGGACGCGGCCGCGTCTTTGACTCCATTGTCGATGCGATCGGCTCGACGCCGATTGTGCGTCTACGCCGGTTGCCGCAGGCGAACGGTGTCAACGCGACGATCCTCGCCAAGCTCGAATACTTCAATCCGGCGGCGAGCGTGAAGGATCGCATCGGCGCTGCGATGATCGTCGCGATGGAGAAGGCCGGCATCATCAACGCCGACACCGTGCTGATCGAGCCGACCTCCGGCAACACCGGCATCGCGCTTGCCTATGTCGCGGCCTCGCGCGGCTATCGGCTGAAGCTCGTGATGCCGGAATCGATGTCGATCGAGCGGCGCCGGATGCTGTCCTTCCTCGGCGCCGAGATCATCCTGACGCCGGCGGCGCAGGGCATGAAGGGCTCGATCGCGACCGCCGAAGAGCTGGTACGCACGACGCCGAATGCGGTGATGCCGCAGCAGTTCAAGAACCTCGCCAACCCCGAAATCCATCGCCGCACCACGGCGGAGGAGATCTGGAACGACACCGGCGGCAACATCGACTACTTCGTGGCCGGCGTCGGCACCGGCGGCACCATCACCGGGGTCGGGCAGGTGCTGAAGCCGCGCAAGCCGAGCTTGCGTGTGGTCGCAGTCGAGCCCGAGGAGAGCCCGGTGCTGTCCGGCGGCCAGCATACCCCGCACAAGATCCAGGGCATCGGCGCCGGCTTCATCCCCGATATCCTCGACCGCTCGGTGATCGACGAGATCGTCAAGGTGAACAGCGCGACCGCGATCGAAACCTCGCGGGCGCTGGCGCGCAACGAGGGCATACCCGGCGGCATCTCGTCGGGCGCGGCGATCGCGGCTGCGCTTGAGATCGGCAAGCGACCGGAGGCGGCCGGCAAGACCATCCTGGCGATTGTGCCGTCGTTCTCGGAGCGCTACCTGTCGACGGTGTTGTTTGAAGGAATTTGAGATATGGCCGATCAGCCGAGACGACCGCGAACCCTGAGTGATGCCCGCACCGAGGCGGAGGCTGCGTTCAAGCGCGCCACCACCAAGAAGGCCGAAGCGCCGCCAAAGACCAATGCGGTCCCCGGCGTGCGCGAGCAGGTCACGCTGCGGATCGACCAGGACGTATTGGCGTATTTTCAGGAAGGCGGGCCCGGCTGGCAGGACCGCATTAACGAGGCGCTCCGCAAGGCGGCGGGGAAATAACAGCGCATCACAAGAAGCCCGGGATGATCCCGGGCTTCTTGCTGCGGGTTGCGCGGTTCAGCGCGGCACGCCGCCGATCACACCGCCCATGAAGCGGTCGATGCCGGCCGGATCGGGGCCACCGCCCGAGTGACGCAGTTCACAAGGCTGGCAACGAATCTCAGGCCCGGGCGCTCGCCGGAGCCGATGCGTTCGGCTTCAGGTTCAAGAGGTTGCCGCTCAGGATCAGGACCGCGCCAAGCGCCGTGTAGATGTCGAGCCGCTCGGCATAGATCAGCCAGGCGATGATCGCAGTCAGCGGAACCCGCAGGAAATCCATCGGGACCACTACGGTGGCGTCGGCGTGCAGCATGGCGCGCGTCATGCAGTAGTGCGAGAAAGTGCCGCAGAACGCGATCACGATCAGCCAGAACCAGGTCTGCAGCGGCGGCCAGGTCCAGACATAGAGCGCCGGAACGAAGCTCGCAGCCGATTGCACGACCAGCATCCAGAAGATGATCGCGAGCGTCTGCTCGGTCCGCGTCAGGGATTTCACGATCGCGATCGAGACGCCGAAGCCGAGCGCCGCGCCGAGCGCGATCAGCTGTCCCGGATTGAGCTCGCCGGTCGCCGGCCGCACGATCACGACCACGCCGACAAGGCCGAGCACGATCGCGGTGATCTTCTGCAGGCTCAAGCGTTCGCCGAGGAAGCTCGCGGCGACCAGCGCGGTCCAGATCGGCATCGTGAACTCGATCGCGACCACCTGGCTGATCGGAATCAGCGTCAGCGCGTAAAACCAGCCGAGCTGGGCCGTGTAGTGGATCAGGTTGCGCCCGATGTGCACATGCACCCGCGCCGTCTTCATCGCGGCAAATCCGCCGCTGAAGTGGATCAGCGGGTAGAGCATCACGAAGCCCAGCACCGCGCGCACTTCCATCAGCTCAAAGACGTTCACCTCGCGCGTCGCCTCGCGGCCGGCGACGGCCACGATCAGCATCAGCGCGAGCCAGCCGGCCATCCACAGCGCGGCGCGGGTCTTCGAGGGCGTATGGTCCATCGCGTGAAACGAGGTGAGGAGGGGACGGCCGGTATCGGCGAGTTGGCATGAATTTGCAACGCGCAAATCTGCCGATGCAGTGATGCGCTGGCCGCCCGTTCGGTGCTAAGCAACGTCTGAAATAGTCAGGAGGATCTGCTCATGCGCGTCTTGCAACCGGCCGAATGGTCGAAACCCCGCGGCTTCTCGCACGGCGTCGCCTTCGACGCGTCAGGCAAATGGGTCGTGCTGGCCGGTCAGACCGGCGGCGACGAAAAGGGCGAGTACCAGCCCGATATGGCCGCGCAGGTCTCCACCGCGTTGAAGCGGATCGTCAAGCTCCTCAACGAGGCCGGCGCAGGGCCCGAGCACATTGTTCGGCTCACCTGGTACCTGACCAGCCGCAGCGAGTACGAGGCCGCCGGCGCCGGCATCGGCGCGGCGTGGAAGGAAACGCTCGGCCGCAATTTCCCGCCCTCGACGCTGCTCTATATCGACGGGCTCGTCGATCAGCGCGCCAAGGTCGAAATCGAAGTCACCGCCTTCATTCCCGCCGCATAGGACCTTCAGCAATGAATAAGAGCAGCATGCGAAAAGCTCCGGACCTCCTCACCGGGTTCGCGACCGGCTGGCCGGAGCATCAGCCCGATATCATGGTGATCTCGATGACAACGGACAAAGGCGTGCACGACTTTGCCGTCAACAAGGAGCAGGCGCTGTTGATCGCTCGCACCATCCAGCAGACCGCCGAGAAGCTTGCCAAGCCGCGCACAGCGTAACGCGCACCGAACCAACAAAAAACGCCCCCGGGATTTGCGTCCCGAGGGCGTTGTTGTCTGACGGCTGATTACTTCGACAGCGCGATGTTGGCGCCGCGGAACTGGCTGTCGGCGCGGATCGAAACCGACTGCTTGTTACCGCTGGTGTGCATCGCGATGTTGGCATTGAAGCCGGGCGCGCTGGCAAGGACCTGGAAGTTGCCGCCGCCGCCGCGGCCCTGGAGGTCGCCGCTGACATTGCGGCTGGTCTCGCTCCATTCGCCCGTGATGGCACTTCCTTCAGCCTTCACTGCGGCCTGCAGATTGAACTTGTAGGCGTCGCTGGCGCAGGTGAGGCTCATTTTCATGGTGGGGCCCGAGACCTGATAGGTTGCGCGGCAGCGGATCCGCTCGCTCGAACCATCGTCGAGGGTGACGGTGCCGCCGCCCGACCAGCTGCCGGCCATTCCGGCGAACGGGCTGGACTGGGCATGGCCGGCGGTCGTTGCCAACGCCGCCATGAAAAACGCGACGGCTGCGAATGCAGGCCGCCGCGCTTTTGCCAGAAATTCTGACGTGCTACTCAACTTACTGACGGGATGCTTCCCATCGGCCGCTGCACGGTACGCCAGCTGATGCCCCATTCCACTTCCCCGATCCGGAATTGCCACTGAGTTGACCGTTCGCATATGCACCATTGATCGAGACTCGCACAAGTCCCCCACTGCCCACGGTGCCGGAGATCGCCGCGTTCGGTGCGCTGATCTTTCCGTCGGCCACGGTGACGGTCGAACTGGTCGATGCATCGCAGCTGCCGGTCTTGGTCACAACGGTGACATTCCAAAGGCCATCATAGGGCTGCTGGGCGGAAACAGGTGCAGCGGCAAAGGTGGCTGCGGAGGCGACAAACGACGCAAAAAGCATGTCGCGGATGCGGATCGAACGCATTGAATGAAATCCCCATGATTTGTGTGATGCGCGGGTTATCCGGGCACAATGTGTCCAAAATTTGCTGCGCCGCAGAAGCCCCGAAAGTTCCTGTGGATTCAAACACATCATCGTGAATCCGGTTCCGATCCTGGAACGCTGACCAGACGGGTCTGAAATGCTTGCGGTGTCTGGATACTGGTTCATTCGAACCTAGTGCTTGGCGCCGGTCAGGCTTGGTGCCTTGGTCGCAAACTGCTCGTCCTGGGGCTTCGCGGGCAGGGTCTTGTGGGCTTTGGCGTGGTCGATGACCTCGGCGAGCAGGCGCAGGCCAAGCGGCGCCAGCGCGCGCTCCCACAGCTCCCGCGCCGTCTCGCCTTTCTTCACGAAGACCCAGTCCTGGGCCGCGATCGCGCCGGCGTCCATGCGGTCGGCGAGGTGATAGATGCTGCCGCCGGCGATCGGGTCGCCTTCCTTGACGGTCCATTCCACGGCCGCAATGCCGCGATGCCGCGGCAGCAGCGACGGGTGGTAGCCGATGCCGCCGAGCCGCGCCGCATCCAGCGCCTCCTTGCTCACGCGGGCATGGCTGTGGGCAGTGACGATCAACTCGGTGCCGGGCGCGATCTCCGACGCGGTGACGAGCTTGGGATCGGCCTGCACCACGACCGCGATGCCGAACGCCCGGGCGGCTGCCGCCAGACGGTCCTCGCCGTCGTGAACGACGACCCGCGCGATGTCGACGCCGTGCTGGCGCAGCATGTTCAGGGTCGTCACGCCGAAATGGCGGGAGCCGACGAGGGTAATCTTCATGGGGGCTATTCCGTGGGTTCACTTGCGGCCGGTATGCCGTAGCACAGCACAGCCGCGTGTTTTGCTTTCCTGCCCGTTATCAACAGGGGGCCGGAATCGCAAGCTCAGGCGGCCTCCAGGCGGCTCGCCAGCACCTTGTCGATGCGCCGGCCGTCGAGATCGACGATTTCGAATTGCCAGCTGTTCGAGGTGATCTTCTCGCCCACAGTGGGGATCGCGCCGAATTCCTGCAGCAGGAAGCCGGCGAAGGTCTGGTAGGGCCGCGGCGAGGGCAGCGTGATGCCGAGCAACTCAGCGAATTCGAGCGCAGGCATCCAGCCCGAGATCAGGTAGGAGCCGTCGTCGCGCCTGACATAGGCAGGCTCCGCCGGTCCCTCCTCGGTGTGGAAGGTGCCGACGATGGCCTCGAGAATGTCGAAGCTGGTGACCACGCCCTGGAAGGTGCCGTACTCGTCATGCACGAGGCCGATATGCACGGCGGAGTCGCGCAGGATCGCGACCACGTCGCGCGCATCGACGGTCTCGGGGATGATCGGCGCGTCGCGGGTCAGCGCGCGGATGTCGGGCGTGCGGCCGGCAAGGTAGACGTCGAGCAGGTCCTTGGCTTGCACGATGCCGAGCGCGTGATCGCGGTTGCCGTCGAACACCACGCAGCGCGAGTGATTGCTCTTCTGCAGTGTCGACAGGATCTCGGGCTCGGGGTCGGCGAGATCGATCAGGCTCACCTCATGGCGCGGCGTCATCACGGCGCCGACCGGGAGATCGCCGAGCCGCATCACGCCGGCGATCATCTCCTTTTCGCCGGGCTCGAGCACGCCGGCGTTCTCGGCTTCCACCACCAGCGTCTTGATCTCCTCCTCGCTGACGCGATCCTGCGCATCCTCGCGATGACCGAGCAGCCACAGCAGCGCCTTGCCGGAACGGTCGAGCAGCCACACCACGGGCAGCGAGAGCTTGGCCATCATCGTCATCGCCGGCGCGACCTTGACGGCGATGGCCTCGGGGTCGCGCAGCGCGATCTGTTTCGGCACGAGCTCGCCAACGATCAGCGACGCATAGGTGATGACGCCGACGACGAGGCCGACGCCGGCCGCATCGGCCAGCGTCTGCGACAGCCCCATCTCGAGCAGCCATTGGGTGACGCGCTGGCCGAGCGTCGCGCCGGAGAACGCGCCGGACAGCACGCCGATCAGCGTGATGCCGATCTGCACCGTGGAGAGGAACTTGCCGGGATCGGACGCGAGCGCAAGCGCGCGGCGCGACCCGCCGACGCCTTTCTCGACCAGCCCCGCAAGCCTTGCCGGGCGCGAGGAGACGATGGCGAGTTCCGACATCGACAACAGACCGTTGATGACGATCAGGACCGTCACGATCGCAAGTTCCAGATATAACACTGAGAGACCCTAAGCGCTTTGGCCGCGATGGCGGCAGCGCAACGGCGTCTATATAGGAACGCCCGCGCCGCTTTGCTGTGCCTTGTGAGCGCGCAGCGCACAAGCGGGCGCGATGAATGTCGCGCATGCAGCAACGGATCGCGGCATTTTGGCGCGCTAGCCCTTGCCGACGCAGCTCGGATAGGGCGCGCGTTCGTTCGGCACGATCGGGCAGAGGCGGATCGGCTGCAGCGTGCGCAGCCGTTCCTGCCATTTCGCGTCGTCGATCACCGGCTTGGCGAGCGGCGCAGTGCGCTCGGCCCATTGCAGCGTGTAGTAATCGGCGGTGCCCTTGACGGTGATGATCAGCGCGCTCTCGCTGTGCGGCTCGGGAGCGCCCTCGATGCGGCCGCAGCTTGCCACCGCGACATAGGCGTCCTGGTCGCCGAGTTTGGTCGGGCCGAACCCCTTCGCTGCAAAGCTCTCCGGGCACGCCGCCTTGAAGCCGCCGACGATCGAGCCGGCGAATGCTTCGGGCGAGGCCTTCGGATTGCCGACGAGCCCCTTGGCGCCGGTCACCGTGATCATCTGCGTCCAGCGTTCGGCGGTTTCGCCCTTCAAGACGGCCTCGCGGATGTAGCTTGGCCCGTTGGTCCTTTCGCCGATCGCCACGAAGGTCGACGGCATGGAGAAGGTCACGAGCTGGCTGAAGATCGGCGAGATCACCGTGAAGCTGCCTGGCGCCGGACTTTGCGCCGACGCAGGAGCCGCGGCGAACGCGGCAAGGACGGTGCAGAGAGCCAACGTTCTCGTCATGGGCAAGCCTCGGCTTTTGTCGCGTGAGAGTCTTCATGCCGCTGGTGCTGCGCGTGGTACGCGTCACCGGCAACCGATCTTGGCCGAAGAGAGTGACGCCACGTATCGCCGTCCGATCCTTGCCGCCGATCGGGCGGATCGTCCGACGAGGCCGCGCTAGCTCCAGGCCAAGAGCCGCAGTGCCGGTTTGGCGAACGTCTTCGGAGGCGTTGCCGGCGGCTCTGGCGGCCGCTCGGAGGCGGCTTGCAGATGCATCCGCAAATCCGCGCTGCACTGCTTCATCTGGTTGCGCAGTTCGCGGCGGGAAAAGGCGGTGAGGGAGGGATCCCCGAGTTGCTGCCAGGCGTTGCGCAGCCATTCCTGCAGGGCGCGAATATTCTGATCCAAGACTTCTGGCTGGGTCATGCCGCCGGAATCTCAAAGAGTGATCAGTTGTGAAGTAACGCTGATTCGCGCGAAATCGCCTAGCGCCTTGTTTGAGCGGCGATCGCAATTGCCGAAGGTGGAGCGAGGGCGGGTGACGATCGCGCGGCGCTGTCGACGCAGCTGTCAACGCACCTTGTCGGTTCTTGCGCGCACGAAATCGATCGCCACCGGAAGCGCGAGGAAAAGCGCTGCGATCACCGCGAAATGCCGTATCTCGGTGCCGGTCAGGCCGAGGTCGTTCCGGGCCACGTAGACAAGCATGATCGCGACATAGGCGGCGACGCAAACCGCGACGACGACGCCAGCGAAATCGATCCTGTTGTCCATGGCGGCACCGTGTTCGTACGGGGCCACCGTAACGTGCTGCGGTGATGCAGGATTGTGAAATGGTTCACGATCGGCGCGTCATCTCGCAAGGCGATATCCTATTCCGCGCAGGCATAGACGCGAGGGACGATGCGGGCGGCCGTGTAGCGGTAGTAGGGGCGATAGACGTAGCCGCGATAGACCGCCGGCGGCTCATGGTAAAGAGCGCCATGATAGAAGTTCAGCACCTGGCGGTCGCTGCAGCGGTAGGGGATCCAGCCATAGGGCGGCGGTGAGCGAAAACCGAGCTCCGGCGGAACGGCCGGCCAAAGCTCTCGGCCTTGCCAAAGCTCTTGGGCTTGCGCTGGCCAGGGCGCGGTGATTGCAATCAGGGCGAGGGCGGCAAGCGGCAAGGCGCGCGTCATGGACGGACCCCATCGCAGGCGAGGCGCCTGCTTGCATGATGCTGCCAGCAAAGCCGCCGTTGGTCCAACACCTCCGGGCTATTTGCTGCTCGGCAGCTTAACCGGGACGTGGGGTGAGGTGCTCAACACGCGCGGACTTCCATCGGGATAGGTTTGGCTCTTCAGCAACGTCTCGAGATACAGAATGAATTTTTCGGCAAGCATGGGCGTAGCCCTCGTCGTCTATTCTAATAGGTCGCGCTGCTCGCTCGGAAATTCGATCAACAAATCGCGAGAGGCGCCGGCAGCTTGATGCTGCAGCGCAATCGCAGCTGTCTTCAATCCGGCAGATTACTGGTGCGCACATGCGTCGCGGTCGATCTGGACAGCCGAAAATTCGGCCGGTTGCGACTTGTCGCCGGCGCAACGGTGGCGCCGCCGCCGGGTGCCGCATGCGGTACGCCTGCCAGGGTGAGTTAATCAATTCTTAAGGCGCTCGCCTTCAGCACACGATCGCGCCACACCGTTCTTTCAACGATCGACGCTAGCAATGCCCCCGCCATGGACCCGCAGCATGACATCGACGACAGCATCGCCTCGGCGCTTCGCCGCAGTTATGGGCGGCTGGCCTGGTGGATCGTCAGGCTGAATCGCATGTTCGAGCCGTCCCGTGTCGACGAGCCGTCGCGGCCGCATTTGCCGCCGCGGATCGCGGTCCCGCCACGGCAGCCCGTGCCGCCACGCTCCGAATAGCGCCGCCTGGAGCGGCACCGGATACCTGCGGCCCCCGTATCGGGAGCCGGGCCGGGCTGCTATGCATGCGCCATCCGCGGACCGCTGGTCCGCCAGGTTGGACATCTGCGGGCCGCAAGGCGGCCCAAGCGACAGAAGGACGAAACGCGATGATTGAAACGGTTGGCATTATCGGCGCAGGTACCATGGGCAACGGTATCGCCCAGATTTGCGCAGCCGCCGGGCTCGGCGTGACCATGGTCGACATTTCCGATGCCGCGGTCCAGCGCGGGCTCAAGACGGTGGGGGCAAGCCTCGATCGCCTGGTCAGCAAGGAGAAGATGACGGCCGCCGACCGCGAGGCGACGCTCGCGCGCATCACGGCGACCACGGACAAGGCGAAGCTCGCAGCCTGCGACCTCGTCATCGAGGCGGCGACCGAGAACGAAGACCTCAAGATCAAGATCCTGAAGGACCTCTGTGCGGGGCTGAAGCCGAGCGCGCTGGTTGCCACCAACACGTCGTCGATCTCGATCACGAAGCTCGCCGCGGCGACCGATCGCCCGGACCGGTTCATCGGCATGCACTTCTTCAATCCGGTGCCGGTGATGGCGCTGCTCGAACTGATCCGCGGCCTGCAGACCTCCGACGACACCGTTGCCAAGGCCGAGGCCTTCGCCAAGCGCGTCGGCAAGGTCGCGATCACGGCGAAGAACAGCCCCGGCTTTGCCGTCAACCGCATCCTGTGTCCGATGATCAACGAGGCGATCTTCGCGCTGCAGGAAGGCATTGCGACCGCGGAGGAGATCGATGCCGGCATGAAGCTCGGCTGCAATCATCCGATCGGACCGCTCGCGCTCGCGGATCTGATCGGGCTCGACACCATGCTGTCGGTGATGGAGGTGTTCTGCACCGGCTTCAACGATCCGAAATATCGCCCAGCGCCGCTGTTGAAGGAAATGGTCGACGCCGGCTATCTCGGCCGCAAGACCGGCCAGGGATTCTACAGCTACAACAAGTGAGATTGGACACCGCGGCGCGCCGACCCGTCGACTTCGCGCGCTGCGGTCGACACCGTAGTCATCCGGAATGGATTGCGCACAAGACCTGGCGTAATACGCACGCCATCAAACATCATCTGATCCGCCAGTGGGGCGGGGGACGATAGATACGAGGCCCGGTCTCCTAGGCTCACCGGGCCTCGTACTCTTTTTGGGGTCTCGCATCGGACCGCTTTGGTCACCTGCGACCTCGAAATTCAGTTCGCCGATGCAACCGGCGTGACGCTGGTCTCTTCCGGATCGAAGCCGAACAGGCCGACGAGATATTTGTAATACTCCGGCATCTTCTCCTTCAGTTTCGCGCGCGTATGCGGTTCGTGCGTGGCGTCCTTGCCGGCCAGGAAGATGCTCGCGGTGACGGCGAAGAACTCCTGCTGGTTCTTCAGCACGTAGGATTCCTTAGGGAAGAGGTCCTTTGCCTTGGCTTCGGCGACGAAGCCCTTGATGCCCCTGTTGTCGTAGCCGTTCGGCATCAGCCGAGCGTGGTAGGCGTGCAGGAGTTCGTGCAGCAGCACCGGCTCCTTCTCGTAGCGCATCATGTTTGGGCGCAGTTTGATGACGCCGATACCGGAATCGACGGCGAGCGCGAGTGCGTCCGAGTTGGTCCATTGCTGCTTGTCGTGGTCCCACGTCGTGACGTTGCGCGCCACGCGCTGGTCCCATTCCGAGGCCATCAGGCCGTAGCAGGCCGCCGCCGCTCCCTCGTCGAGGCACGCCATTTCGCTCGCCACGATCGGTACGCTGTGGAAGAACTGCAGCACCTTCGGGCTGAAGCCCACGCTTTCCACGACGTCGAGCTGGCGGCGAACCGCATCGGCGATGCTGGCGACGTCCTTGCGTTCGCTGTTCTCGGCGAGATTGAAAGCGTAGCCGCGATATCGCTCAAAGCCGGCGGGTGAATTTGATGGCTCTGACGATCGTGGCCCGGCGAGCGCTGGGCCAAGCGTGAGTGACAAGACCATTGAGGCGAGCAGCGCGCTGCGCATGATTATCCCCCTTGCGACACCGAAGGCGAAGTCGTTGGTGAGTTTGACCGGCAGGGAGATTAGGGAGGTTGGCGTTGCGCCGCGCTTAAGGTACGCAACTCAACCGCACCGGTCGCATTATGTGCCGGTTAACCAAGGTCGCCCGTCAGGCTTAAGGGAGCTACGGAATTCAGCGCCGGCTGTCAGGCCTCCTGGGGCCGGGAACTCGTCCGGAGCGGGTCCTCACAGCTTGTTGAGGCGAGAGTGGGAAACCTCGCGAATGAGGGTTCCGTACATAGATCAGACAATGTGTTTCGATTGAAGGGGAACGAGATCATGCGCAGCGCGATGTGGGGGCTTCTGGTGTTTGCCGCACTCGGTTCCGGCTGGCTTGTCGGCCCGGCATCCGCGGCCGGCTTTGATCCCTACGATTATCCCTGGTGCATCCAGGGCAGGGCGGAGGGCTATCCCGGCTATTGCGGCTTCCAGACCTACGCGCAGTGCCAGGCGGCAGCGTCGGGCCGGTACGCCTATTGCGGCTACAATCCGCGCTTTGCGTTCGGCGAGCAGCGGCTTTCACCGCGGCGGGTCCGATGACATCGCACCGGGTGAATCCGGGTAGACGCATCACCTGGCACGATGTTCGCATTACCTATCGAATCAAGAATCCCTGCTTTGGAGAGCCAATGGGCGACGTTGTGCGGTTCATGTCGAAATCAGACCTCGAACGGGCGCGGCTTATCCGCGAAGCCCGCGCGAATTACGAACGCATATTTCCGTCCGCTGATCCGGCGCGCGAACAACCAGGCCCGCTCGGCGGCGATGGAAGGCAGGGGACATCTGACGCCTGAGTTGGCGTCTACCTTGCCCGCCGATGCCGATGTGGCCGTTGCGGGCAATCAGTCATACGCAGCCTGACGGAAGGTGCGGGCGGGACGATGTGGAAGCGGCTGTGGCGAACATGGACGATCGGCAAACCCGCGGCATTTGGCGATTGGCTGTGGGAGATTTTCGTCGTTGAGCTCGCAGCTCTGCTCGACCGGCTGACGCTGCGTCGGGTTATCGCGTTCATCCCGGTCGTCGTCCTCATCCTGGCCTATCATCACCGGATTCCGATCCCTCCCGAGCTGATGCTGCTCGGCGACGTGCTGGCCTATATCGACATTTTCTCGATGATGATCCTGCTCGGCATTGTGACGCGGATCGCGACCGTGATGTACGTCGTCAGACACGCTGTCGATCATGCGCTGGAGCTCCTGCGACGCGTGCCCATTGCGTGGCGGCGCCTCGGCGCCCGTCAGCGGCGCGCAGGCGCGACAGGCCACCGCAAGCGGCCGAGCCGGGCAAGGGAGGATGACGACAGCAGCGCCGTCGTTCCCGGCCTGGCCTGGGCCTGAAAAACAAGAAGCCCCGACCTGGGGCGGGGCTTCGAGGCGTTTCGATCGATCCGGATCAGTACTTCGCGACGACCGGGCCGCCCCATTTGTAGTTCACGCTCAGCCGAACCATGTCCTCGATGAAGCGCTGGCTCGCGGTGTAGGTCGTCGCGGTGAAGAAGCCGGTGGTGGAAGTGGCCGTCACCGACGCGCGCCCGAGATCCATATGGAGATATTCGGCTCCGACGTTCCAGTTGCCGAAGGCCTTGGCGACGCCGGCGCCTGCGGCCCACCCGACCTTGACCTCGGATGCAGTGCCGGCAAAGCCGATGGTAGCCGCGGCGCAGCCAACCCCGCCGGGAGTGCATGACAGCGCCGTGCTGCTCTTGGTCTCGCCATAGGCGAGGCCACCGGTGCCGTAGAACAGCCAGTCATTGGCCGCGAGACCGACCTTGCCGCGCACGGTGCCAAACCAATCGATCTTCGCCGAGATGCCCTCGGTCACGTTGCAGCAGGTTGTCGCCGGCGTGAAGACAACGCCGCTCGCCTTGAAATCGGCGGCCTGGATATCGGCCACCACGCCGAGGACCCATTGGCCGAATTGCTTGTCATAGCCTATCTGACCACCCCCGAAGACGCCCGAAGGCTTCAGGCCGGGGTAGAGGTTTCCGGAGGGAAAGCCTGGAAATCCGGTCGTCAGGAACGGATTAAGTCCGGCGCCGCCGCCGTCGGCGACCGAGATTGCAGGATCGGTGTTCTCGCCCCAGCCGTAACCGACGTTGCCGCCGATATAGAAGCCGGTCCAGTCGTAGACCGCGGCGACCGCGGGAGGCGCCTTTGTGTACACATTTGCCGCGAGATCGGCGGCGAACGACGACACGGTCGATGCGGCGAGGGCACACAGACCAACAACAATTCGCTTCATTTCAAACCTGCAAAGAATATGGCAACAACGTGACTACGACAGTATGCCGGACCAATCCGCCTGGGGTGGCAGAAAGGTCACACGCGGCGATCAAAATCTCCGAAGCCTACGGCCCCGGCCGTTCGTCGCCTTTGACAGCTCGTGCACCTTGCGGAGCGGCGTGCCTCGCGGAAGGACCTTCACTGGGTTGGCGATGCGAACTGCTGAGGTCGGTCGTGCCGCGGTGGGATCGGTAGAACTCGGCGGCTAGGCGGACGCTCCACACACCGAACAGCAGCGCCCCTGCGATGCAGGTGGCAACGAAGGTCCAGTCGCGTTTCCTCATCCTGTCGACCGCGGCCAGCTCGATGTCATGGATCGCTTCCTGGCCGACTCGCCTTCACTCACGGCCCCGCTTGAAGAAGCGCTTGGTGGCTTCGATCGCTTCTAGCAGGAAGGGCGAGAGCACGAAGAAGGCGCCCATTCCGACCGAGATGATGATGTGGCGCAGGGACAGCTTCTCGTCGCCGTCATAAGGATAGGCGTTCTTGTCGATCGGCTGCGGCGCAAGGCCTCTGCCGGGCTGGCCGGCCGGCTCCGGCCGTCGCGGCTTGCGCGGCGGGGACATCACCACCACGAACAAAACGTTCAGCAGCAGCCAAATCCCGAGAATGATGAACAGGGTGCGCACCGCAAAAGCCCGAAAAACCGAACAAAAACAAACTGCAACTTACCGGCTCGCGACCTGGCCCGCTACCACTCATTTGGGCTTGATCACCATGGTCGGAACGATAGGTTCCGATCCTCCGCAGTTCACAGCCTGCATGCCCGGTTCCGGTTTAAATGCAGACGGGCGCAGCGGTCGGCCTGCCGGGAAGGCGGGCAAATTCGGCCCGATCTGCGCGCGCGGTCCAGCTCTGAGCAGCGCAAGGATCATCGAAGATGTTGCCGCGCGACGGCATCCGAAACCAATCCCGCCTATGCTACCGCGCCGAGCGGGAGTATCCTTGTCAACGTCCCGGCGCCGATTGCGCCGGGAGGTTTCGCACACCGCGGTGACCTGAGGCGTCATGCTTCTCGGAACGTGAAGGCCGAGGGCGCGCGCGAGTCCGTCGACCTCCTCAATCAGTGGCAATATCCGGACTGCCTTTCACGCGAATGGCGCTGATCTGCGCGGCGGACTCGATCGACGCACGCACCTCGAACGTGAGCGCAACGACGAGATTCACGGGCCATATTTCGACCGACTGTGCGTCAGACGTCGTCAGGTTGTCGCGCCGCAATTAGGCAAGAGACGCTGGGGAATTTTTGTCACCACCAGCGATGACGCGATGTCGCATCGGCGAAGCTAGTCCGCTCGTGCGGCATTGTGTTCCGGACCTTCGTTCGAGAGGACGAGCCCATGTGGTGCGCGCTGCTGGGGTTAGCGCTTGTCGCGGGTGTCCTGATCGCTGCTGCGGTCCTCTCACCTGTTTGGCTTGGTCCGCTGGCGTTCGATGAAACCGATGATTGGCCGGATGGCTGCCACAAGGAATAACCCGACGCCGCAGCCCATCGGCGAGCGCGCGGTGCCGATGCAACAAGGCCAGAATCCGCGAGCCCCGAGTTCGAATCCCGAAGCAGCGGACGCGCGTGCGCTCCGGCGCGCAAACCCAACCCGGTCGGTCTGTCGTTCAGATCAGTGGGCCCGATGCGTGAACGCATCAAACGCGTGCGCCAGGAAAATACCGATGCTGACCAGCACGAGCATAGCAACGATTGCTTCGGTCATCGCGGCGCTCCCTGCTTCGGCATGGAGCTGAGATAGCTGCAAAGGGACTGCTCATAGAGCGCATTCACGAGATACGCGAACATGACACTTCCCCTAAATATTTTGGGGTACGTTAGTCTCGCAGCGTTGCGGGCCGATTTCGAGCGACCGCGAAAATGGTTTCGTCGTGCCGCCGGATTGTTTCATTGGAACCGCAGACGATAACGATCGCACGGCCTGCGCCGGTTTGCTCGGGGTGGTCATGACGGACGTCTGCCGGGAGCACGAGACCTTGCAGCCCCTCGACAACCCGTTCGGCACGAGGTTGTCACCCATGTCTTAGGTACGACCTGTTACCTATGTCTCCGGGCCAGACAGAGTTTGCTTGGTGAGCGCGGAGGGACTCGAACCCTCGACCCCATGATTAAAAGTCACGTGCTCTACCGCCTGAGCTACGCGCTCACTCACCTGGGCAGCTTCTCCTGACAACCCGCGGGTACCCGCTGCTCCGGATCATGCTCCAGCCCGCGCTGTGTAGGGGGCGGGGCCCATCGGGTCAATAGCGGAGGGTACCGCAATTGTGCGCCGGACTGTTCCTGAATCTGCCTTACAAGGCCGGATGTTAGCGCTGCTTCTTGAAGCCGCCCCGGCCACCCATCCACTAGGCGCAAAGGCGAAGGCTCAGCCGTCCCGGCGGATCTCCGAGGTGACCGGCTGGGATGGGGCGGCGACCGAGGGCAGGCTGACCGGGCGCAGACCGATCAGTTCCGCGGTTCGCACCGCGCTGTTGCGCCAGAAGGCGAACTCGTTGATGCGCGAATTCTCGAGGATCGCGATCGCGACCGCGGAGAGGAACGGCAGGCTTTCCAGCACCAATACGCCGGCAAAGATGTAGATCTCGCGCACCTGCTTGAAGCCGTTGGTGGCAACCAGGACGACCGCGCCAACCAGCAGCAGCACGCCGATCACAGCCTCCCAGAACGCCTGGAACTCGATCGACATCCGCGACAGGCCGCCCTTCGAGGTGCGGGCGAAGGCGAGGTGCTCGGTGATGAGGCCCTGTGCCACCGCGCGCGACACCGTCCACTGCACGCTCATTGCGGCGATCATGGCTCCCAGCATCTGGCCGGCCTTGATCTTCACCCGCAGCCGGTAGAGCGCGACGAAATGCACCAGCGAGACGATGAAGGAGGCGATGATCGGTAACGTCAATATCTTGTCGGGGATCGCGATGTCGGCAAAGGCGACGATCGGCACCCAGATCAGGTTCAGGATCGCGACCACAACGCCGAGGCTTTCGGCGCCAAGCCAGTTCAGCCAGCCGAGCGAGAATTCGCGACGCTGATCGGGCGTCAGCCGGCTCGCGCCGGGCATGAAGCGCCGCCAATGCTTCTTCACGATCTGGAAGCCGCCATAGGCCCAGCGGTGGCGCTGCTTCTTGAAGGCCTCATAGGTGTCGGGCAGGAGGCCCTCGCCGTAGCGCACATTGGTGTAGTGCGTCAGCCAGCCCTGCTGCTGGATCGTGAGGCCGAGGTCGGTGTCCTCACAGATGGTGTCGCTCGACCAGCCGCCGGCCTTGTCCATCGCGGCGCGCCGGATCAGGCACATCGTGCCGTGCACGATGATGGCGTTGGCCTCGTTGCGCTGGACCATGCCGATGTCGAAGAAGCCGGCATATTCGCCGTTCATGATGTAGTGCATCAGCGAGCGGTCGCCGTCGCGGTGCTCCTGCGGCGCCTGCACTAGGCCGACGCGCGGGTCGGCGAATAGCGGCACGAGGTCCTTCAGCCAGTCCGGATGCACGACATAGTCGGCATCGATGATGCCGATGATCTCGGCGTCAGCGGCGGTGCGCTCCATGGCGATGCGCAGCGCGCCAGCCTTGAAGCCTTGCACCTTCTCGGCGTTGATGAACTTGAAGCGCTCGCCCAGGAGACGGCAGTGATCCTGGATCGGCCGCCAGAACTCCGGATCGGGGGTGTTGTTGATGATGCAGACGCATTCGAAATTCGGGTAGTCGAGCCGCGACACCGCATCGAGCGTCTGCTTCAGCATCTCCACCGGCTCGTAATAGGCCGGGATGTGGATCGAGACCTTGGGGAAGGCGAGGTTCTCGCCGATCGTGGCCGGCGCAAGGGCTGCGCTCTTGGCGATCAGCCGCCGCGGGCCGCGGCCGAACGCGACGGCCGCAATCTCCTCGATCCGCGCCATCGCGATCAGCACCAGCGGAATCAGCAGCACAAGGCCGAGCCCGAGCGCGAAGGCCGAGCCCCAGACGAAGTAGTGCGTATTCCAGTAGGAGAACACGGTGGCGACCCAGGCGCCGACGCCGTTGGCGGCGGCCGACAGCAGCAGCGCCTGCATCACGGTAGGTGAATCCAGCCGCAGGATCGGCAGCGACATGAACAGGCCGACCAGCACGGCGATCGCGGCGAGCTTCCAGTAGTCCGGGTTCACGATCGGGCCGCTCCAGGCGAACTTCGGCTCGCGGTCGGCGTTGAGGATGCCCCAATACGGGCCGACGCCGCCCTCGAAGAATTTCCAGGGCTGATCGATCGCCTCGACGATGTTGTAGTCCATGCCGATGGCTTCGGCGCGGGTCACGAAGTTCCTGAGCACCGAGGCCTGCTTGAACGGGCCGGGTTCGGCGTTGCGCAGGTTGTAGCCCTGGCTCGGCCAGCCGAATTCCGCGATCACGATGCGCTTGCCGGGGAACAGGTCGCGCAACAGGTTGAAACGATCCACCGCCTGATCGACGGCCTGCGCGTCGGTGAAGTTTTCCCAGTAGGGCAGCACGTGCGCGGCAATGAAATCGACGGAGTTGGCGAGCTGCGGGTAGTCGCGCCAAATGTTCCAGATCTCGCCGGTCGTCACCGGAACGTTGACCGACTTCTTGACGCGCTTGATCAGCTCGATCAGGTCGTCGACCTTCTGCTCGCCACGGTAGATGGTTTCGTTGCCGACGACGACGCCGATGACGTTGCTGTTGCGTTTGGCGAGGTTGATCGCCGCGTCAATCTCGCGGTCGTTGCGATCGTTGTTCTTGTCGATCCAGGCGCCGACCATGACCTTGAGGCCGAACTCCGCGGCGATCGGCGGGACCAGCTCGACGCCGCCGGTGGACGAATACAGACGGATCGCCCGCGTCATCGTCGACAGCTTCTTCAGGTCGGCGTGAATCTTCTCGGCTTGCGGAATGTTGTCGACGTCGGGATGCGAGGTGCCCTCGAACGGTGCGTAGGACACGCTCGGCAGGATGCCGTGGAAATCAGGCGCCGACTGCTTCTCCTGGAACAGACCCCAAAGCGCAGCGTGGGCGGCGGTGACAAGCAACAGGACGGCGACGACGGCGCGCATCGCGGTTAAACCATACGGGGCCTGAGATTGAGGACTAAGCGAACCCGTCCCCTAGGTTCGACCGAACGGCGGCGGACGTAAAGATATCTCCACCACACGATTTAACAACTGGTATGCCGCCGTGGCGTTTTAAGGGCGCAAGGCATTCCAGCCGCCAAAAAAACGCGCGGCCGGATCGGCGCGAACAGGCTATTTCGCCGGCGTTGGCGACGCCGACGGCGCCGGTGCAGGCGAGGGGGACGCGGCCGGCGCGGGCGCGAAATTGGCAGCGGGCGACGCCGCCGGAGCTGGGGCCGCAGCGGCCGCAGCCTGCGGCTGGGCGCCGGGGTTGATCCAGCAGGCATGGATGCGGCCGTCGAGGCTGCGCGGCACCTTGTCGTCGATCTGGGCGCCAAACCGGGTCAGGCAGCGGAAGGTGGCCTGGACGTGGCCGCCAGGGCAGCCGAATCGGTCATAGAGGTCGAGATGGCGGAAAGCGGTGTCGAGGTCGTCGAGCCACATCAGGCGGACGACACGACGGCCGAGCCAGACGCATTCCGGGTTGCCGGCCGGGCCGTTGATGGCCTGTTGGGCCTCGACGAACTCGTCGGTCTTGCGCTGGTTGTTTTCCTTCGCGGCATTTGCGTTGGCGTCGGCAGGATTTGCAGACTGTTGCTTGGCCTGGTCCGGCGGATTGGGCGTGCCGCTCTGGGCGAAAGCTGCGCTGGCCCCGATCAGGAGCGCAAGGCCGGCTACGATGAGATGGCGCGATCCCGTGTTCTTCAACTCAAGCAGCCGTCGACGCATACGTTCCCCGATATGTTCCTGCCCGCGGACAATCCTAACGGCTCGCGTGATGCCGTCCAAATGGGTCTCCAGTGCGGCGGAGACTCTGGCGGAATCCCATGACCGGAATTTGCGATTTTGTCCAGCAAACTCACAACTTTATCGCAACAGCGCAAAACTGTCGCAGGACAACCATGGTATTGACCAATTCCAGCTCTTGGCAGATGGGCGCTGACCGGCTAATTCGACGGTCCCCCGGAGGATGGAACCGATTTCGCTTCGTACGCCACTGGCGCTTCTCCTGATATCGCTCTCCGTGATCGCAGCCGTGTGGTGGTGGCTCGCCACGCCGGTGATGCTCGCGCGTGCGCCGATCGACCCCAACGCAAAGCTGCAGTGCGTGTCCTACACGCCGTTCCGCGGCGCCCAGACGCCGCTTGATCCGACCACGCAAATCCCGCTCGAGCAGATCGAGCAGGATCTCACCGATCTCGCCAAGGTCACCGACTGCGTCCGCACCTATTCGATCGAGAACGGCCTCGACCAGGTGCCCGCCGTCGCAGCCAAGGTCGGGCTGAAGGTGATGCAGGGCATCTGGCTCGGCAGCAACCGCTTCAAGAACCTGCAGCAGATCGCGATCGCGGTGCGGCTCGCCAAGGAATATCCCGGCGTGATCACCTCGATGATCGTCGGCAACGAGGTGCTGCTGCGTGGCGAGATGACCACGGCCGACCTCGCCGCCAATATTCGCGCGGTGAAGGCGCAGACCGAAGTCCCCGTCACCTATGCCGACGTCTGGGAATACTGGCTGAAGAATCGCGAGATCTATGACGCAGTCGATTTCGTTACCATCCACATCCTGCCGTACTGGGAGGACATGCCGGTCAAGGCGAAGTTCGCCGCCGCTCATGTCAACGACATTCGCCAGCGAATGGCGGTGGCCTTCCCGGGCAAGGAGATCCTGATCGGCGAGACCGGCTGGCCGAGCACGGGCCGGATGCGCGAGGGCGCGCTGCCGTCGCGCACCAACCAGGCGCGAATCGTGTCTGAGATCCTCGACTTGGCCAAGCGCGAGGGGTTTCGCGTCAACCTGATCGAAGCCTATGACCAGCCTTGGAAGCGCCAGCTCGAGGGCACCGTCGGCGGCTATTGGGGCCTGTTCGATTCGGTGAAGCGGCAGGTGAAGTATCCGCCGGGCGTGGCGATCAGCAACTATCCCGCCTGGAAGCTGTACATGGGCTCCGGAATGGCGCTCAGCACCGTGACCCTGCTGGTGGCCTGGCTGACCCAGCGGCGGCGCCCTTGGACGCCGCGGCCCGCCGCCTGGATCGCGGTCGGCATCTGCGCGACGACGGCGGGCGCGCTGCTCGGGATCGCGGCCGACAAGATGTATTACGAGAGCTACGGCATCGGTGGCTGGCTGCAATGGGGCGCGCTGCTCGCCGCGGCGATTGCCTCGCCGCTGCTGATCGCGCATGCGCTGATCGCGGGCCGCTCGCTGCCGACCTTCCTCGAACTGCTTGGGCCGCGCGACTATCGCGGCAAGGGCGTGCTGGCGGCACTGCTCGCGATCGTGCTGGCGGTGACGGTCGTGATCGCGGCCGAGACCGCGCTCGGCTTCACCTTCGACCCGCGCTACCGCGATTTCCCCTATACCTCGCTGACCATGGCGGTGGTGCCGTTCGCGCTGCTGACCATGCTCAACCGCCCGAAGGAGGGCGTCCGCCCGATCGCGGAAACGGTGTTCGCGGGGGTGCTCACGCTCGCGGCGCTTTACACGATCTACAACGAGGGCACGATCAACTGGCAGTCGGACTGGACCTGCGTGATGTACCTGCTGCTGGCGGCTACGCTGTGGCGGGCGCGGGCCGCGCAAAGCCCAGAATAAGCAGCCCGATCGCGATCCCCGACAGCACGATATTGTAGAGCACGATCCCAAGCCCCGCGGCGACCAGCCCGCCGGTCAAGAGCACGATCGACGGCCGCAACACATGCAGCAGGGCGATCACCAGCGCCGTGATCCCGAACACCGAGTTCTTGAACAGCACGGTCGAGAGCGCACGCGCCTTGCACACCATGGTCTGCAACCCGGCGTCGCAGGCGAGCGCCACCGTCGAGAGCTCGATCGCGAGATAGCGCAGATAGAGAGCATAGCCGACCGTGACGAAGCCGACGATCAGGAGGAACTGGACCTGGTAGGGCGAGAGGCGGAACGGGGCTTTTTTCATCGCGGGCACTATGGTCGGGATCGGGATGCGGGACAAGCCGCCTCTCAATCAGCGAAACTGGGTGAGAATCTGGCGGCAACGCCGTGCCATCCATGATTATTGGCTGTTGCGGCGGAACATCGAGGAGAATGTCGTGGGCTCCGGCTTTTTCGGCTCCTCGGCAGGCGGTGGCGCCACCGCGCGCTTCGGCGTAACCCGGCGGTGTTGCGGCACCGGCTTGCCCGCGGCCGGCGAATCGTCGGCCTTCAGCGTCAGGCGCTGGCCGTCATAGATCGCGGTGTCGCAGGTTCGCTGGTTCGGGCTCAGCCCGGCGCAAATCCTGGCGGCGGTACCGGCATCGTTGAGTGGCCCGGCCACCAGCCGAAGCTGCATGCCGAGCCCGTTGGTGGACTCCCTGATCACGATGATCGGCTGCAGCGCTGCCAGCGGCGCGTTGGCCTTGGACTTGAGCAGCCCGCGCCACAGCGCCCGCAGGCCATTGACGGAGTTCGCGGTGCCGAGGTCGACGCCGAATTCGGTGCGCTGGATCTTCGCCTTCGGCGCGGTGGCCTCGTCGACCTGGGAATCCGGATCCAGCGCCACGTCCGGGATCGCGCTGGCCGCGACATCATTGGCGGTCGCTGGCCTGACCGGCTCGATCAGCTTGCCGGCGGCCGGATCGGGCGGCGCCATCATCGACTTGGACGCCACCAGCGGGGGCGATGGCGGCGCGACCGGGCTCTTTGCTGGATCCTTTGCTAGATCCTTGGCCGCATCGGGCGGGGCGGAGGTTGCCGCAGGTGGGAGGGCATCGGCGGGCGCCACGGTTGCGACCGGGGCCGGCTTGTCGGCCGGCGCTGCCGGCCTGTCCGCGATGCCGGACGGCTTGTCCGTCGCGGGCTTCTTGTCGGCGGGCGCGGCTGCGGCCTTGTCGGTCGGCGCGGTCGGCTTGTCCGCGGCAGCCGGTTTCTCGGGTGCCGGCGGCGGGGTGGTTGTAACCGGCGCGACCGCAGGGGCGGGGGCGGGATCAGCCACAGGCGCGACCGGCGCGGGCGAGGCCACCGCAGCCGGTGGCGCCGGTGCCGTCGCCTGTTTGGTGATTGCACCGGTGACGGAATCGAGCCCTTGCTCAAGCGTGGAGACCCGCGAATACAGCCGGTCGCGGTCGCTGTTCAGCGTGTCGATCGCGGACGCCAGCCGTCGCGCTTCGTTGTGGCTCTCCTTGGCCAGCATCTGCAATTGCTGCGCCTGGCGCGCGACGTCGGCGGCGGCAAGCTGATCGCGCTTGAACGAGAGCGAGTTCTGGTTGGCCATCACGGCGATCGTCACCGCACCGACGGCGCCGACACCCCACGATCCGAGCCGCCACAGCGCGCGGCGATCGAGCGGGTCCTCCTCGGCCAAAAAGCCGCCGGTGTCCTCGGTCTCGAAATCAGCCGCAAGCTTGTCGGGATCTTTGGCCACAGCGCCCCTGGCCCTCCTCAAGGCCCGCCGAATCACGCTGCAAAGATTAACAGGAAATGGACCGGGAACTTGAATCCGCAGCCTGACCGCGGCGAATCGGTTTCTTCTGTCGGGGAAAACAATTAAAGACGGCCCGGCGCCACTCCCGGCGCGGCGTATTGAGGACGTTGGATGACTGCGCGATCGAGCCTGACTGTGGTGCTTGCGGCCGGCGAGGGCACGCGGATGCGTTCGTCGCTGCCGAAGGTGCTGCACCCCGTTGCGGGACAGTCGCTGCTCGCGCATGTGCTCAATGCCGCATCCGCCGGCGAGGGCTCCGCGCTTGCGGTCGTGATCGGGCCGGACCACGAGGCGGTGGCCGACGAGGCGCGCCGCGTGCGCCCCGACGCGCAGACCTTCGTCCAGCGCGAGCGGCTCGGCACCGCCCATGCGATGCTCGCGGCGCGCGAGGCAATCGCCCGGGGCGCCGACGACCTCCTGGTCGCCTTCGGCGACACGCCGCTGATCTCCGCCGAGACGTTTGCGCGGATGCGCGCGCCGCTCGCCCAAGGCGCGGCGCTTACTGTGCTCGGCTTCCGCGCCGCCGACGCGACCGGCTATGGCCGCCTCGTCGTCGACAACGGCAAGCTGGTCGCGATCCGCGAGCACGCCGACGCCAGCGAAGACGAACGCAAGATCACGCTGTGCAATGCCGGCGTGATGGCGTTCGGCGGCAGCCGGGCGCTCGAGATCATCGACAGAATCGGCAATGCCAACGCCAAGGGCGAATATTATCTCACCGATGCCGTCACCATTGTCAGGGAATTGGGATTGGAGGCCGTCGTGATCGAAACCAGCGAAGACGAAGTGCGCGGCATCAACACCAAGGCGCAGCTCGCCGAGGCCGAGGCCGTGATGCAGGCGCGGTTGCGTAAAGCGGCGCTCGAGGCCGGCGTGACCATGATCGCGCCCGAGACCGTCTATCTCGCCGCCGACACCACATTCGGCAAGGACGTCACCATCGAGCCGTTCGTGGTGATCGGTCCCGGCGTCTCGATCGACGACGGCGCGGTCATCCATGCCTTCTCGCACATCGTCGAGGCCAGGATCGGCAAGAAGGTCTCGGTCGGCCCCTATGCGCGGCTCCGCCCCGGCACCTCGCTCGGCGACGGTTCGCGGATCGGCAATTTCGTCGAGACCAAGGCGGCGACGCTGGAGGCCGGCGTCAAGGTCAACCATCTCTCCTATGTCGGCGACGCCCATGTCGGCGCCAACTCCAACCTCGGCGCCGGCACCATCACCTGCAACTATGACGGCTTCCTCAAGCACAAGACGCTGATCGGCGAGGGCGCGTTCGTCGGCACCAACTCCTCGCTGGTGGCGCCGGTGAAGATCGGCAGTCGCGCCTATATCGGCTCCGGCTCGGTCATCACCAAGGACGTGCCGGATGATGCGCTCGCCGTCGAGCGCAGCCAGCAGACCATCCGCGAAGGCGGCGCCGCGCGCTACCGCGAGCTGAAGCTGAAGGCGAAGGCGGCGAAGGGGAAGTGACGGCTTTCCCGTCATCCTGAGGCGCGAGCCTTGCGGTGCACTCGCACCGCTGGGCGAGCCTCGAAGGATGCACGGCCCCGATGCTTCGACGCGGTGAGAGCCGGGCCGTCGTGCTTCGAGACGGCCGCTGAGCGGCCTCCTCAGCATGACGGGGATGGAGTTGAGAGAGGCCCTCCATTTCGTCATTGCGAGCGAAGCGAAGCAATCCATCGCGCCGAGCACGCGGGAGGATGGATTGCTTCGTCGCTTCGCTCCTCGCAATGACGGGGCAGGGTCATGCATCCTCATTCTCGCGACATGACTGTCCGAGGTTTGCGTGTCGTTTTCGCCGCTCTGGAAGCAGAGGGCGCAGGGAAAGCCGGGTGCCGATTGCACCCATGGGTCCCGTGCAACAAAAAGCACGGGAGGTCGGACCACGGGTGAAACCGGAAAACACTTCGGCTTTCCCTGCGCGATGGTTTTACGGCTTCCTTCGTGCTCTCCCCGGCGAGACCGGGCTTGTTTGTCACCGTCTTCGCAGGACGTTTCGCGTCTTGCGAGGAGACACCTGCCACTGGGGCGTCAGGACCACACGACTTCGCCGTCCGCGTTGCACGCACTCGTCAGTTGCGCGCTCGGCGTCCACCGCATCTCGACCCAACACTCGTGACGATCGCGTAGCGCCCCTCAAGCGGGTGAGACGGGCGAATTCATACACCGATTTTCCATTCAGAAAAACAGAAATATTTTGATCGCCGGGACTTGCGTCGTCGGGCAAATCAATGCCAAGGGGCGACCCCGGTTCCTTCGTCGTGTCCAGCCTGCCTGCCGGGCTGCACCCAAGGCCTTGTGCTTCAAATGCCCTGCAAGCGGCACACGCCGGCGGAGGCAACGCGACAGCGCGCCGGAATTGAACCCGGACCGCTTCGGGCTAGACTAATGGGGATCAAGCGACGCGCGAGGCGGCTCGGTGAGCACCCACCCCACGATGACCGACACGTACCGCAAGATCGCGGCGCGGCTCACCATGTTTCGGCCGCAGATCGATCTGACGCAATACTTCGCGGGGCCTAACCCGGATGTGCGCCTCTATGAGGAAAAGCCCTACATCCGCGACCAGCTCAAGAAATACGGTGTTGCGGCCGCGACGAACACGCTCGACGGGGTCACCTTCCTGGCGAAGGATTGGCAAGGCCTGATCGAGAAGCTGCGGGTCGCCAAGACGGCGGACGGGTTCGATGCGTTCGCCGAAGGACGCAGCGCGGAGAAACCGGCGCATTGGGCCCTCGATTTGTCGATGGCCGCGACGATCGGCAAGGGCTTTCGCGAGATCTGGCGCCCACAACTGTCCGACAGGCCGCTCTCGACGCGAGACCTCCCGGGCCGGCACGGCTTTGGGCTCGGACGCGACCGCGGGCAGTGGAGCGACGCCTACAGCGCGCAATTCGGCAAGGATCCCAAGCCGCAAGACATCACTTCGCTGCATTTCGCGGTGGCGCCCGATCGGGTGAACGTTCATATCGACGAAACCGGCTTCGTGTTCGAGGGCGTCGACGGTGCGCTCACGGTCGGGCCGAACTTCGCGCACCACGCCGGCAACGAGCTGTTCTGGAAGACCAGCCTGGGGCTACCAAAATGGGCGGCCGAACACATCGACCTGATCCTGCCGAACAGCGCGAATGATTTTTCGCGCCTGGGCATTTCGGTCGACCTGTACCAGCGCAAGGACTTGCGCGTCACGGTGACCGGCTCCTGCGGAATTTTCGGCGGGTTCGAGTGCTCGGGAACGCTGAGCGTCAGCGGGACGCACGATCTGTTGGGTTCGAAGCCGAAGGGCGCGCGCTGAAGTGAATCGGCGGTTCTGAGATTTCTGACGGTTCGCCTGCCCCCGGCGAGACCGGGCTTGTTTGTCACCGTCGTTCGCGAAAGACATTGCGCTCTTGCGCCTGAGGGACGCTTCGCGATCGTCACGAGTGTTAGGTCGAGATGCGATGGACGCTGATTGCGCCACTGACAAGTGCGGAAGGGCTGGACAAATCACCCAAATCAGTGATTTCGAACTGCGACCTGCCGGAGCTGATGACCTCTACCGCGCCTTGAGGATGCGCTGCCAAACCGTGCCGCCGAGCACCTTCCATCCGAGATAGAAGTACAGCGCGATCAGCGCGAACAGCAGCAGCGCGGGTCCGCCATTGAGGCTGAAGCCGTCTTTCGTCGTCTGGCCGGTGGCGGCGCCGATGACGTAGCCGCCGACGAAGAACACCGTCAGGAAGTCGAGGAAGCCGGCAAGACCGCGGCGCCAGAACGGCTTGACCGTCGGTGGAGCATTATCGGTCGGCATCGAATCTTCCTCTAATGACGGCCCAAGCTAGCTCAGGTCTTCCGTCAGGTGAAGGAGATCTCGATCCGGTTATCGGCTTTCGCGCGCTCACTCGGGCAAGCCCGCTTTCCGAAGACCCTCCGTGAGCAGCTTTGCGTTTGATTGCCCGCCCCGAGCGATCCACGCAGATATTGTAAAGGCGGGATCGAGCTCAAGCAGACGCGCCGCCGCCTCACGCGCCTCAGCGTCGCGTCCGAGATGGGCGAAAGCGGACGCGAGACAGCGGTAAGTTCCCGAATACGAGGGGTTCTGACGTCGGGCCTTCTTCCCTGCGACGATGGCCTCGTCAAAGCGACCAAGCTCGATAAAGGCAAACCCCATCCCGACAAACGTTAGGTGTAGCCGTGGGTCGATCGGGCTCACGCGAATGGCGCATTCCAAGCTTCGGATCGCTTCCTCCGGCAGCCCCGCAACTCTGTAAACCCAGCCTCTGCCGTTCCATGCGCTAAATGAATTGGGGTTGAGCGCGACCGCCCGGTCGGCCATTTCGATCGCACTTTCACAATCGCCGACCATGAACGCCGAGATTAAGCAAGTCCATGCCAACGTGTCCGGATCGCCATCGTCGAGGTTCATTGCCACGCCAAGAAGCCGAACGGCTTCCTTGCGGTCGAACTGAGGATCGGCAGCATAGCCATAAAGGATGTTTTGCATATGATTGACACCTGCCAGAGCCGCAACCAAAGCAGACCGAGGGTCGAGCTCCAAGGCGCGATGAGCCAGCCTGACCCCCTCGGCCACACCTTCGCGGGTCGTCAGGTAGAACTGCTGCATGGCGCGAAGAAAAAGATAATAGGCGGTGAGGTTCTCCGGCCGCCGACGCACCGCCACTGCAATTTCGGTTTGGAGCAGCTTTGGCTGAATGGCTGAGACGACGGCGACCGTGACCTCGTCCTGGAGCGCGAACACGTCCGTCAGGTCACGCTCGAATCTGTCCGCCCAGATGTGCGCGCCGGTCACCGCATCAATCAACTGCCCTGTGATGCGAACTTTCCCGACGCCTTGCGCACAGACCCTTCAAGGACGTAGCGCACGCCGAGCCTGCGCCCGACTTCCTTGATATCGACCGCTCGGCCCTTGAAGGTGGAGCTCGAATTGCGGGCGATGACGAACAACCATTTGAACCGCGAAAGTGCGGTAATGATCTCCTCAACCATCCCATCGGCAAAATATTCCTGCTCGGGATCGCCGCTCATGTTCTCGAACGGCAGCACGGCGATCGACGGCTTGTCGGGAAGCGGAGGGGCCGCACTCGGTCCCTCAGTCAGCGCGCCATGCACTCCCGCGCATACGGCGTAGGCGCGGACCGGCCTGGAGATGTTCTTGAGCTGCTGCTCGCCGCGATCCTCGAAAGATGCGTCCAGCTTGCCCTCGACCTCGCTGTGGACCTTGCCGGAGATCAGGATGCCGCCCGGGTCGGCAATGCTTTCGAGGCGGGCCGCGATGTTGATCCCTTCTCCGTAAACATCGCCTTGCTCGTCAACGATCACGTCGCCGAGATTGATGCCGATCCTCAGTTGAAGGGCGCTGTGGTGTGAGGCGAGGTGATCCTGAATCTCCAGCCCGCATTTGAGGGCGGCCAGCGGGCTGGCGAACTCCGCGAGGATGCCGTCTCCCGTGGTCTTGATGAGGCGGCCCTGGTGGCGGCCGAAGCCAGGCTCGATCACCTCGCGCCTCAGCCGGCCGATCTCCGCATAGGTGGCCTCTTCGGCCCGCTCCATGAGCGCGGAATAGCCGACAACATCCGCGGCCAGGATGGCCGCCAACCGCCGTTGAACACGCTCCTGGGGCAAGGCCGCCCCCCTATGTTCAAAATCAACTGCCGGCATCAAATCACAGCAGCTGGTTGTTCCGCTAGCTGCTTTCCGGGCCGAAATCGGTCACACGGGACAGGATGTAGGCCAACGCCCAAGTCGGCCCAGCCTGCGTGTTAGCCCTCGCGCTTTGCACTGTCTCAATTCGCAATAATTATTGAGCATCTTGAGAGCGGCGTTTCCCGTTAAGGGACCGTGTCGCCGCCTTGGCAAATTTTCAGCGATTCTGCCCGTCGGGTGATTCGTCGCGCCCACCGCCTCCACATCGTCATTGCGAGCCAACGGGTCGTGTGAATCCGCGCCCGGTGACAGGCTGCGCGACGTGTCCGCCTTCGCTCGTCGAGCTACGCCGGACAAAGGACGGGGTGATATCCGGCCGATCCGCGTTGCAGCTCATTGCCGGCACCGGTTACCCTTGGGCAAAGTATGACTGGTCGGGCGGGCGGCGAAGTGAAATACTCCGGACGAAACTGCTGCAGGTTGTGGCGCGGTGCCGCCATCCATTGATGTGGATTTTTTGCCGATGCCCGCGCTTTCGCAGGACGTTGTGGCAGATTTGAAACAGGAGAACGCCCGGCTGTCGGCCGAGCTGCGGGCTGCGCGGGAACACCAGAACGCCAGCGCGGACATCCTCAGGACCATTGCGGACGCATCGGGCGATGCCGAACGCGCCTTGAAGCAGATCGCCGAAACGAGCGCTCGCCTGTTCGACGCAGCCGATGTTCAGATCCAACTCGCCGAAGACGGCGAATGGGGACGGGGATTCCGATTCGGCACGAGTGCGCGACATGTGCGTTCAGCCGCCCCCCTCGAGGCAATCCGGGTTGGCGGCCGAAATCTTCCCGATGCCGTGATCGGCGACAACCGGCAAATCCACATTCCCGATCTCGACCGTCCTGATCCGTCCGTGGCGGATTTTGTCGGCATCCCACGCGCCCGTGCGGCGGGGACGCGGACGATCTGCGGCACCCCGTTGCGGCGGGAGGGCAGGGCTGTTGGCGTACTGGTGGTCTATCGCGACCGCCTGTCGCCCTTCAGCGACGAAGAACTCGCGCTGCAGCAGAGTTTCGCCGACCAGGCGGTGATCGCGATTGAGAACGCGCGGCTGTTCAAGGAGGTCGGGCAGCGCACGCGCGATTTGACCGAATCGCTGCAGCAGCAGACGGCGACGGCCGAGGTTCTCAAGGTCATCACCCGCTCGACATTTAACCTCCAGGCCGTTCTCGACACGCTGGTCGAATCCGCCACGCTGCTCTGTGAAGCACAGGGCGCTTTGATTCACCTGCCGAGCGGCAACGTCTATCGCGCTGCAGCCCGATACGGCTATTCCCGCGAGAATCTGGAGTATTTCGAGTCGCATCCGATCAGCATCGATCGAGGCAGTGTGGTGGGGCGCACCGTCATCGACAAGCAGATCGTCCATATCGCTGATGTGCTGGCTGACCCCGGCTACACCCGACATGATGCCCAAACGGTCGCGGGATACCGAACCGCGCTTGGCGTCCCGCTGTTGCGCGAAGCGGAGGTGGTCGGCGTGATCTTTCTGGCGCGCATCCGACCGCAGCCGTTCACGCAGAAACAGATCGAGCTGGTTGCGACCTTCGCCGATCAGGCGGTGATTGCGATCGAAAACGCGCGTCTGTTCGAGGAGTTGCAAGCCAAGACGCGCGATCTACAGGAGGCGCTGACCTATCAGACCGGCAGCGCCAACATCCTTAAGGTCATCGCGTCCTCGCCGACCGATGTCGGTCCGGTCCTGAAAGCGATCGTCGAAAGCGCCTGCGAGCTATGCGAGGCCTATGACGCCTTGCTTGTCCTGAAGAGCGGCGCGGACCTCGTCGTCAGCGCGCATCGAGGTCCGATACCGGTCAACCGGCAGAGATGGGTCAATGACCGGGATTCCGTATCGGGCCGCTCGATTGCCGACGGCGCGCCGGTCCATCTGCACGACGTGCTCTCCGATGAAGGCGCAGAATTTCCGGCAGCCCAGCAATTGTCGCGCCGCGATGGCGTCCATACGCTCCTGGGCGTACCGCTGCTGCGCGAAGGTGAGGGGATCGGAGCAATCGTGCTTCGTCGTACCGAGGTGAACCCATTCAGCGACAAGCAGATCACCTTGTTGCAGACTTTCGCCAATCAGGCCGTTATTGCGCTCGGCAACGTCCGCCTGTTTGAGGAGGTGCAGGAGCGCACGCGCGAGCTTTCCGAATCGCTGGAGCAGCAGACCGCGACGTCTGAAGTGCTCGAAATCATCAGCGCTTCGTCGGGCGACCTCGAGCCGGTCTTCCAAAAGATGCTCGAAAATGCGACGCGGATCTGCGGCGCCAGTTTTGGCGAAATGACCATGTATGAGCCGGGCGGCTTCCGGTCCGTGGCGCTGTACAACGTGCCCGAAGCCTGCAGGTCCGCCCAGCTCCACCTACTGATCGAGCCGCATCCGCAAAGCGGACTGAGCATGATCGAGCGGACCCACCACGCCGTCCAGATCGAGGATCTCCGGACCCAGCCGCCCTATCGGGACGGCCATCCAAACGTCCGCGCGCTCGCCGATCTCGGCGGAGCACGGTCGCTCGTGATCGTACCGATGCTGAAGGAGGGCGAGCTGATCGGCACGATCACGATTTTCCGCCAGGAGGTGAAGCCCTTCACCGCAAAGCAGACGGAGCTGGTTGCAAACTTCGCCAACCAGGCCGTGATCGCCATCGAGAATGCCCGGCTGCTCAACGAACTGCGCGAGCGCACGAGGCAACTGTCGCAATCACTGGATGACTTGCGCACGGCGCAGGACCGCCTGATCCAGACGGAGAAACTTGCCTCGCTTGGCCAGCTCACCGCCGGAATTGCGCATGAAATCAAGAATCCGCTCAACTTCGTCAACAATTTCTCGTCGCTTTCGTCGGAACTGATCGACGAGCTCAGTGAAACACTCCGCTCCGCCGGGCTCGACGAGACAGCCAGGCAGGGCGTCGACGAACTGACGCAGATGCTGCAGGGCAACCTTGAGAAGATCGTGCACCACGGCAAACGTGCCGATTCCATCGTCAAGAACATGCTCATGCATTCACGCCAGGGGTCTGGCGAGCGGCGTCCCACCGACATCAACGCGATCGTCGAGGAGAGCCTCAACCTGGCCTACCATGGCGCGCGCGCAGAAAAGCCGGGATTCAATATCACCCTTGAGCGAAGTCTCGATCCTGCCGCGGGGACGATCAATCTGTACCCGCAGGAGATCGCGCGGGTCTTCCTCAATCTGATATCAAACGGATTCTACGCAGCCACCAAACGCAGGGAGATAGCGGGGGACGGCTTCGAACCGACGCTGAGCGCAACGACACGAAGCCTCGGCGGCGGGGTGGAAATCCGGATCCGCGATAACGGCACCGGCATTCCGGCCGAGGTGAGGGAGAAGATCTTCGATCCATTCTTCACGACCAAGCCGGCGGGCGACGGCACGGGGCTCGGCCTTTCGATCTGCCACGACATCATCGTGAAGCAGCACGGCGGCAGAATCGCGGTCGATACCGCGCCGGGCGACTTCACTGAATTCATCATTACGCTGCCGCGTGCGGCGGCGGCACAAACGCAGACCGGAGGCAAGAGTTGAGCGTCTATATCCTGGTCGTCGACGACGAGCCCGACATCGAAGTGCTGTTTCGCCAGCACTTCCGGCGCGATTTGCGCGCCGGCCGTTTTCTCATGGAATTTGCGCCGTCGGCTCCGGTGGCGCTGCAACGCGCCATCGAGATCAGGGATGCCGCGCTCGTTCTGATCCTGTCTGATATCAACATGCCTGGCATGAGCGGGCTGGAGATGCTTCCAATCGTGCGTGCGGCGCGGCCCGACGTTCCCGTTATCATGATCACGGCTTACGGCGATGCCGAAACCAGGCGAAGGGCGCTCGAGAACGGAGCGACTGACCTATTGACCAAACCGATCGATTTCGCGGCGCTGCGCCTGGCGATCGATACAAGGCTCGAGCAGGCCGCATGACTGCCACCATCCTCGTGGTCGATGACGAGCCTGACCTGGAGGCACTGGTCCTCCAGAAGTTCAGGCGGCAGATTCGCGAGGGGATGGTCGGTTTCATGTTCGCGCGCGACGGACTGGAAGCGCTGCAGTCACTCGAGCTGCATCCAGACATCGACCTGGTGGTCTCCGACATCAACATGCCGCGGATGGACGGCTTGACGCTGCTCGCGAAGCTGCAGGAAGCCGACGACAAGAAGGCGACCGTCATTGTCTCGGCCTATGGCGACATGAGCAATATCCGCACTGCCATGAACCGTGGCGCGTTTGATTTCGTGACCAAGCCAATCGATTTCGTCGATCTCGAGGCGACCATCGAGAAGACGCTGCGCCATATCGAAATGCTGCGCGAGACAAGGCGCCGCCAGGCGGAGGCCGAGCGTGCGCTGGCTTCGTTGTCTCGCTTCTTCTCCCCCGCGCTCGCCAAGCGTTTGGCCGCCAGTCCGGATAGCAACGGCATGGAGGCGCGTTGGCGCGATGTTGCCGCCATCTTTACCGACGTCACCGGCTTTACCTCCGTCGTTGAGACCGTGGCACCCGACGTGCTTGGCGAAATGCTCAACGAATATGTGGGCGGAATGGCCGAGATTGTGTTCGGGCATGAGGGCACGGTCGCCAAGGTGATCGGCGATGCGATCCAGATTCTGTTCAACGCTCCCGGAGACCAGCCGGACTATGCGACTCGCGCCGTCGTCTGTGCGCAAGACATCGATGCCTGGGCCGAAGCCTTTCGGGCACGTTGGCGGACCAAGGGCGTGAATTTCGGCGCGACCCGGATCGGCGTCCACGCCGGTCCCGCGCTGGTCGGCAATTTCGGCGGAAGCCGCTTCTTCGACTACACCGCCTACGGCGACACCACCAATACCGTCGCTCGGCTTGAAGCAGCAAACAAGTTCCTGGGGACGCGCGTTTGCGTCAGCGCGGTGGTTGCCGATGCCGCATTGAACTTCCAGGGCCGCCCCATCGGCGACCTCGTCTTGCGCGGGCGCAGCGCGCCGTTGCGTGCCTACGAACCGCTACCGGCTGAACGTTTCAAGGCGCAGGCCACGGCGCAATATGCCGAAGCCTTCGCCAAGCTCGAGGCCGGGGACGCGGCCGCAATACCGGCTTTTGCTGCGTTGGTCGGCTTGCATGCGGATGATCCTCTCGCCGGCTTCCACCTGAAACGCCTGCTCAATGGGGCAAAGGGCGTCCGCATGCATGTCGACTAGGTCGCGTTTCGGTGGGCCCCGTTTCCGCCATTTTGACCGACCGGGCCGGCGGGGCGCGCTCGATCGTGAGGGGCTTCTCTCGCGCGGATCCCGACGCATCCAAGCGGAATTCAAGGCGGGAGAGCGGGCCAGGATTAACCAATCCCCGCCATTAATCCTTTGGTTTAAGACTGTCGCAATCCGCAATAAATATTGACTATCTTGCGGCCAGCGATTCCCGTTAAGGGACCGTGTCGCCGCTTTGGCAAATTTTCGGCGATTTGGGGATATCAAACCGCATGTGCGGCATCGTCGGCATTCTTGGACGCGCTCCGGTCGCGGAGCAATTGGTGGATTCGCTCAAACGCCTGGAGTATCGCGGCTATGATTCCGCGGGCGTTGCAACGCTGGAAGGCGGCGGGCTCGCGCGCCGCCGCGCCGAGGGCAAGCTGAAGAATCTCGAGGCGCGGCTCGAAGCCAAGCCGCTCTCCGGCCACACCGGCATCGGTCACACCCGCTGGGCGACCCACGGCAAGCCGACCGAGAACAACGCGCATCCGCACGCCACCGAGCGCGTCGCCGTGGTCCACAACGGCATCATCGAGAATTTCCGCGAGCTGCGCGAGGAGCTCGAGGCCAAGGGCACCGTGTTCTCGACCGAGACCGACACCGAGATCGTGCTGCATTTGGTCGACCACCTGCTCAAGGGCGGCGTCAAGCCGGTCGAGGCGGTGAGGGCGACGTTATCGCAACTGCGCGGCGCGTTCGCGCTCGGCTTCATCTTCGCCGGCGAGGACGATCTGTTGATCGGCGCCCGCAACGGCCCGCCGCTCGCGATCGGCCATGGCGACGGCGAGATGTATCTCGGATCGGACGCGATCGCGCTCGGGCCCTTCACCGACACGATCAGCTATCTCGAGGACGGCGACTGGGTTGTGCTGACGCGCAAGGGCGCGACCATCTTCGACAAGGACAACGCGATCGTCCATCGCGACGCGATCAAGCACACGACCGCAACCTCGCTGGTCGACAAGGCGAACTACCGCCACTTCATGGCGAAAGAGATCCACGAGCAGCCGGAAGTGGTCGGGCATACGCTCGCCCGCTACGTCGACATGGCGACCGACCGCGTCATGCTGCCGGCAAAGCTGCCGTTCGACTTCAAGGATATCCAGCGCGTCTCGATCACCGCCTGCGGCACGGCGAGCTATGCCGGCTTCGTCGCAAAATACTGGATCGAGCGGCTGGCGCGGCTGCCGGTCGAGCTCGACGTCGCCTCCGAGTTCCGCTACCGCGAGGCGCCGCTGCGCAAGGGCGATCTTGCGATCTTCATCTCGCAGTCAGGCGAGACCGCCGACACGCTGGCGGCGCTGCGCTATGCCAAGGCGCAGGGCGCGTACACGCTCGCGGTCGTCAACGTGCCGACCTCGACGATCGCGCGCGAAAGCGAGACTGTGCTGCAGACGCTGGCCGGTCCCGAGATCGGAGTCGCCTCGACCAAGGCCTTCACCTGCCAGCTGATGGTGCTGGCGTCGCTCGCGGTCGCCGCCGGTAAGGCGCGCGGCGAATTGTCCGATGCCGACGAGACCAAGCTGGTCCATGGCCTCGTCGAGATCCCGCGGCTGATGTCGGCTGCGCTGACCTCAGAGCCGCATATCGAGAAGCTCGCGCGCGAGATCTCGAAATCGCGCGACGTGCTCTATCTCGGCCGCGGCACCAGCTATCCGCTGGCGCTGGAGGGCGCGCTGAAGCTGAAGGAGATCTCCTACATCCATGCCGAGGGCTATGCCGCCGGCGAGCTCAAGCACGGCCCGATCGCGCTGATCGACGAAAACATGCCGGTCGTGGTGATCGCCCCCTACGACAAGGTGTTCGAGAAGACCGTTTCCAACATGCAGGAGGTCGCTGCGCGCGGCGGCAAGATCATCCTGATGACCGACGCAAGGGGGGCGGCGGAAGCGACCGTCTCGTCGCTGGTGACGATCGTGATGCCCGACATGGGGGCGATGTTCGCGCCAATGGTCTATGCCGTTCCGGTCCAATTGTTGGCCTATCATACCGCCGTGGTGATGGGCACGGACGTGGACCAGCCGCGGAATCTGGCGAAATCGGTCACGGTCGAATAGTCGCAAGGCCGGGTGTCACGCAGGCCCTTCAAAAACCTGCTAGGATGGCTTAGCTGGGTAATGGACTACGGCCGCTTCGACGACCTGGAACCCGAATGACCTCCAAACAAGTGCCTCCCGTCACGTCAGGCGAACTGCCTCCCGACCACCCGCGCGGGCTGATGGCGCGCTTCCGCAACTACTTTCTGACCGGCCTGGTGGTCGCCGGCCCGGTCGCGATCACCCTGTACCTGACCTGGTGGTTCGTGAACTGGGTCGACAACCTGGTGCGGCCGTTCGTGCCTCTGGCGTACCGGCCGGAGACCTATCTGCCGTTCGGGCTGCCCGGGTCGGGCCTGGTCGTCGCCGTCATCGCGCTGACGCTGCTCGGCTTCCTCACCGCTAACCTGATCGGCCGCTCGCTGGTCGATCTCGGCGAGCGGCTGCTCGGCCGGATCCCCGCGGTGCGGGCGATCTATCGCGGCCTGAAGCAGGTGTTCGAGACGCTGTTCTCGGGCAATGGATCGAGCTTCCGCCGCGTTGGTTTGGTCGAGTTTCCGTCGCCGGGCATGTGGTCGATCGTGCTGATCTCGCAGGCGCCGAGCCCGGACGTGGCGGCGAGCCTGCCGGGCGCGGAGGAGCACATCTCGGTGTTCCTGCCTTGCTCGCCGAACCCGACCACCGGCTTCTTCTTCTACGTGCCGAAGAGCAAGATCATCGAGGTCGACATGAGCACCGAGGACGCCGCGACGCTGATCATGTCGGCCGGCGTGGTGCAGCCGGGCGCCAACGGCGATGCGCAGAAGCGGGCGGCCGCGCTCGCCGGCATGGCCAACGCTGCGCGGGTCGCCAACCAGACCTCGCTGCAGCCGGCCGCGCAGCCCGCACCGGCGAAGGTGGAGTAGGGAGCGAGCGCTCTCACCCCGTCATTGCGAGGAGGCTCTCTGTAGGGTGGGCAAAGGCGCGAAAGCGCCGTGCCCACCTTTCTTGCTGCGACAGGATTGGTGGGCACGCTTCGCTTTGCCCACCCTCATATGAGGCCTTTGTGAGTCAAGCGTCGCG
>NZ_JBHMET010000081.1:0-3259 GCF_042430365.1 Bradyrhizobium erythrophlei | reverse complement strand
AAATCCGCATGCCACGTTCTGTGGGAACCGGGGGCGGGCGACCGCCTCCGGTGACCCGGTCGGGAGGCGGGCGACCGCCTCCCGCGACCCGGTGGGCGAGGAGCAATCCTCGTCCCTACCGCGACCGTGTTTGAGCGTGCAGGAGTTGCCAATTCTGGGAGAACTCGCGTATGCACTACGTGTAGGATCGTAGTGTGGGAAATTCAAATGACGATGGAGCTGAGGGGTGCGAGAGGCGAGGGATTTGCGACGATTACCGCTGACGGTCGCGTGTTAGATTCCTGGTTTCTTCAGCTGCGCCTAGTTGCGGAGGCCGACAAGGCGGCAACGGTACGGCTGACGAAGGACGAGATCAACAGATCGTTGGGTAAGTCGGCGGACGGATATGCGCGACACGACGACATTCGCAATGTCGACATCGTTCCAATCCATACAGAAATTGACTCCCTTGCATCTGCGCCGACTGATGTGCACGACACGTATCTTCGACTCCATCTACTGAGCCACCGGCTCGTCCAGCCTAATTGCCTGAACCTTGAAGGAATTTTCAGTCTGTTACCTAACGTTGCCTGGACGACCCTCGGTCCCTGTGAGTGCTCTCGTGTACCGGAAGCGCAAATAGTAGCACGAAAGCGTGCCCTCGCGTTTGAGGTGACAGGCGTGGATAAGTTTCCGCGCATGACTGACTATGTGACGCCTGCGGACGTGAGAATTGCAGATGCGGATCGCGTAAGGCTCGGAGCCTACTTGGCGCCGGGCACGACCGTTATGCATGAAGGCTTTTGCAATTTTAATGCAGGTACGCTCGGTCCCTGCATGGTCGAAGGTCGGATAAGCGCCGGTGTGGTTGTGGGAAGTGGCAGCGACGTTGGTGGCGGAGCGTCGATCATGGGCACTCTGTCCGGAGGAGGGAAAGAGAGGATTACAGTTGGTGAGCGCTGCCTGATCGGAGCCAACGCCGGTATCGGCATTTCGTTGGGTGACGATTGTATCGTCGAAGCGGGCTGCTATGTCACAGCAGGCGCGCGCATCCTTTTGGAAGATGGCCGAGTAATGAAAGCCAAAGAACTTTCAGGCCAAAAGGGCCTTCTTTTTCGTCGTAACTCCCAGAGCGGCGCTCTTGAGGCAACCAGACGCACACCAAATTGGGACGGCCTCAACTCGCAACTTCACAGCTAGGCAGCTCACTCGAAGAAGTCGTCGGCGACATGTGGCGCGTCAGCGATGTCGCCTTCTGGCCCGTTCGAGACATGCCAACTGCACCGAGCGATGGCCGCATTCAGGGGTAACCCGGAAGGCATGTGCTCACGCTGAGTTCTTCTCAGTTTGACCCGGAGCCGTCATTGTCCAAGCTAACCTCCTGGCCTAGTTGGCTTAGCCAACTGACTGAGGCATGATGACGCTACGCCCCCACGGGGACGCGAGCAGAGGAGGAAATCTCATGAGAGTCACAAACTCCTTCTTGAAACTGGTAGTGTCAACCGCGATCTGCACAACGATGGTCGCGGCTCATGCCGCCGACGATGGTTTGATCACTAAGCCGAGTAGATACCCGGTCAAAGAGACCGTCAGCCGATTTGAAGCCGCGATAAAAGAGCGGGAGGCGGTCGGGTTCACGGTCTTCACTGAAATAGATCACGCCGCTGCGGCCAATAAATTTGGACTCGACCTGCGACCACGCACCGTCATCGTGTTCGGCAATCCGAAACTTGGAACGCCGGTCATGGTCAAGACGCCACTACTGGCAATCGACGTGCCACCCAAGGCACTGGTCTGGGAGGATGATCAAGGTAAGGTGTGGCTGTCTTATAATTCCGCCGACTATCTGTATAAGACGATTTACCCACGGCACGGCCTCGCAGCACCGCCAACGACTGCGCCGTTTGCCAAAGCCTTGGACGAGATGAGCGATTACGCAACGAAGTAGCTCGTAGGGCGCCATTGCGCGACCGGCGGCACGCAAGCCTTCAAACTCCCGCAAGCTTTTGTTCACGCATGTGGCCCTTCGGGTCATTTCGGGTGCCCGCAGCAATCGCATTGCTTCCGGGTCAAAGCGGACATCAAATAGTAGGCAGGACCGGTTGGCTCAGTCGAAAATGACCCGGAACGGAAATGGCGGGCCAATTCGCGGGGACAGCCGTCATCTCGCTTTAGTACGATCTGATATAGTTTGCCGGAGCTTGTACGGTGTGGTTCTCGTAGCGGCAGCAAGACCATGAGACGTCGCGAATTTTTAACCCTTCTCTGCGGTGTAACCGCGTCACTGCCACCGCTTGCCGCGTCCGCGCACCAGCCCGCTCCGGGCAAATGGCGTATCGGAATGTTGGCACCGGAGATCCGCCAGAAGCCAATCCGCGAAGGGCTGCGTGAATTGGGCTATGTCGAAGGTCAAAACCTGACGATCGATTGGCGCTTCGATGACAGAGTGGACCGGCTTGCCGCGCTCGCGACTGAACTGGCCGGACTCAAGCCGGACCTTATCGCCGCCAACGGCACACAGGCGGCGCAAGCTGCCCAACACGCGACGAAAAGCATTCCGATCGTAATGGTGGCCAGCAATCCGATCGGCAATGGGTTGGTGGAAAGCCTCGCTCATCCTGGGGGCAATATTACCGGACTAAGCTTACAGACGCCGGAGCTGAGCGGAAAGCGGCTTGAGCTGTTGCGCCAGGCAAGCGGGAAACTTTCCGCAATCGTCGTTCTCTATAATTCCGACGATCCCCCGGCGCTGAACGCGCTCAAAGAGACAGAGGAGGCCGCGCGCCAGGCCGGTTTGCAGGTAACGACTATCGGGGCACCCACGCCCGGCGATATCGCGCCGGCCTTCGAAAAGATCGCGCAGGCGCGGCCCGGTGCCCTCGTCATCCTGGGCTCGCCGCTCATGAGCGGTCAAGCGGGCCGCATTGCCGAGCTTGCTCTGCAGTTGAAGCTTCCTTCGATCTACCCCGACCCGCTGTTTGCCAAGGCTGGCGGACTCATGTCGTACGGGCCGAACTACAATCGCATCATCAAGACTCTCGCCACCTACATCGACAAGATTTTCAAGGGCGCCAAGCCCGCAGACTTGCCAGTCGCGCAACCATCCAAGTTCGAACTGATCATCAATCTCAAGACCGCCAAGGCGCTAGGGCTCGATATTCCCCCAGATCTGCTTGTGCTCGCCGACGACGTGATCGAGTAACATCCTTCGATGACCCCTGTTGGCGTGCGCCGTGATAAGGCGGCGCTTTCCAGTGGGTGCAAGTCCCACCCGGCAAAC
>NZ_JBHMET010000080.1:0-2319 GCF_042430365.1 Bradyrhizobium erythrophlei | reverse complement strand
AGAGCGGCGCATGAGTCTCTTATTGGCACCTTTGAGCCATGCCGACGGATACCGAGAATGCCTGTTTATCGGGGCAGACCGGAAGAGGCTGGAACGCGGTCAAAACGGCGCTTTTGACCCAAACCGGACTCGCGTCTGCTGGTTTCGTATAACTGGGACTCGATCTCGCCCGGTCTACTCGGGTTTGATGTGAGCGCCGGTCCGGATCACCCTGGCCCACTTCTCGGTTTCGTTGGCGAGGAGCTTGCCGAAATCGGCCGGCGAACCACCAAGCACCGTAGCATCGAGATTGACAAGTTGCGCCTTGAATTTGGGATCAACGAGCGCGGCGTTGATCTCCTTGTTGAGCCTGTCGACAATTTCGGCAGGAGTGTTCCTGGGCGCGCCGAGGCCATAGATTGAGCTTGCTTCGTAGCCGGGGACGAACTCGCCTATCGTTGGGATGTCCGGCAGCGCTTCCGAGCGCGTCGCTGTGGTTATCGCGAGCGCGCGCAACTTGCCGGCCCCGATGTACCCGATCGATACCGCCGGGTTCACGAAGACGACCTGCACCCGGCCACCGAGCAGATCGGCGAGCGCGGGCGCCACGCCACGATATGGGACGTGCAGAATGTCAAGGCCGCCCGCCTCCTGCTTGAACAGCTCGGCTGTCATATGGGAGATCCCGCCTAGGCCGCCGAACCGTACGAGAGCTTGCCCGGGTTCGCCTTGACGTAGGCGATGAACTCGGGGAGCGCCTTAACCGGAACCGAGAGATGTACCAACATGAGAAGGGCACCACGGATCAGGCTCGCGACCGGTGCGATGTCGCGGATGAAATTGAAATTTTGATTGTCGTAAAGCGTGGCATTGATCGCGTTCGGCGAACCGACCAGCAAGAGCGTATAGCCGTCCGGAGGCGCGCGCACGACGGCCTCGGTTGCAATATTGCTACCCGCGCCAGGCAGGTTCTCGATGACGAATTGCTGCCCCAGGCGCTGCGACAACCATTGACCAATCAGACGCGCGAGAATGTCGCTCGGACCGCCGGCGGCAAAGCCGACGATGATCCGTACCGGCCGCGACGGATAGGATTGCCCCCAAGCGAAGCGCGATTTGGCGGGAAGCGCGGCAGCGCCCGCTGCGAGGCGCAGAAAATGGCGGCGCGGAAGCTTCAAGACGTGCTCCTCAAGTCCGAGCTCGCGAGGTGCTCTGCCTTCGTTCCGGGCTCGTTCGCGAAGCTCGCCCGCGGAATTAGCGGATGCGGCTATGCTTGTATAATGCTATTTGGTGATACTGATATCTCAAATCAGTGATAGGGGGCGACGCGATGCAGCTGAGCGATCGGATCGGACGTCGCATGAAGCTGCACGACCTTCACGTCCTCATGACCGTCGCGCAGGCCGGCAGCATGAACAAGGCGGCCACCCTGTTGAACACAACCCAGCCTGCTGTCTCACGATCAATTGCCGAGCTCGAGCATACGCTCGGCGTTCGCCTTCTCGATCGTTACCAGCACGGCGTCGCGCCGACCGCGTACGGTCGTGCTTTGCTTGATCGCTGCGCTACTGCATTCGACGAGCTGCGGCAGGGCGTGAAGAACATCGAGCATCTTGCTGACCCGACGGCGGGAGAAGTCCGCATAGGCGCAACCGCAGCGTTGGACGCGGGGTTCGTCCCTGCCGTGGTCGATCGGCTGTCGCGGCGCCACCCTCGCATCATCTTCCATGTCGTCGGCGAAGACAGCGAGGCTTTGCACCGTGAACTTCACGAGCGCAATCTTGATTTTCTGATTGTGCGCAAATCGCCCGCCGCTGATGACGAGCGTTTGAACTTCGAGACTCTCTTCAGTGACACCTACGTGGTCGCCGCGGGGCTGCAGCATCCGTCCTCTCGGCGACGCAGGATCACTCTTGCAGAGCTCGCAGACGAATGCTGGGCGATGCCGTTGCCAGGGAGCACGGCTGCGTCGATCGCCCGTGAAGCTTTTCGCGCCAGCGGCGTCGACTTTCCACGGGCGCCCGTGTTCGCAAGGCCCGAGGCACGGATGAATCTGGTCACGACTGGGCGTTTTCTATCGATCTTTTCCGAGCTGAGACTTTTCCTCACACAATCGCCCATGAAGGTCTTGCCAGTCGAGCTGCCCACAGCTCCGGTGCCCAGTGGGATCGTGACACTGAAGAACCGCACACTCAGCCCGGTTGCGCAGCTCTTCATCGACGCTGCCCGCCAAATCGCAAAGCCGCTGGCGAAGAAGATATGACGGAGCGACGTCCGCCATTGGCGTGCGCCGTGATAAGGCGGCGCTTTCCAGTGGGTGCAAGTCCCACCCGGCAAACG
>NZ_JBHMET010000079.1:0-40616 GCF_042430365.1 Bradyrhizobium erythrophlei | reverse complement strand
CACCCGCCTCGATACGCCGCCTATCTCAGTCCGTCATCACCCACTTTCCCGCATAGCTCTGACTGTGGCAGCATCCAGGTCAGACGGCGCGAGCGGCTCGACCTGCCGGACACGGTCACGTCGATCAGCAATTGATTTCTCCGGCCATCGCGATTGCGGAAGCAGGCCGGGAGGGAGAGGTTCGCTTCTTCGGTGAGGTCGACGCTTCGGCAACCAACATGCGCCGCGTCGTAGTGCGGATCGCCAACCGGTTTGACCGCGTGCATTTCTGTTACGAGGCCGGTCCGACTGGCTATGGCCTTTATCGCCTGATCCGGTCGCTCGTCCATGAATGCACGGTGGTGGCGCCATCGCTGATCCCAAGGAAGCCGGGCGATCGCGTGAAGACGAACGTAAGCGTCGAGCTGAGGCCGTTCGGGGATAGCGATCGTTTGCCCCACGGCGAGTAAATGACGTGGATATCGATGCCCCGGCGATTGACGTCGATATGGCCGAATGGTGGGTTTTTCAAACTCAGCCGCGAGCCCTGCCGATGTCTATCGAATCCCAGTTGCGCGAGAAGTTGCGGAAGATCGAGGCTCTTTTCGCGGGTGCCGGAACGGCCGGCGAGCGGCTCGCGGCGGAAGCGGCGCTGGAACGTGTGAGGGAGCGTTTGACGGAACTTGGTCGGCAAGATCCGTCAATTGAGATGCAGTTCTCGATGCCGGATCAATGGTCGCGCCATCTGTTTCTCGCCTTGTGTCGGCGTTACGGCATGAAGCCCTATCGCTATTATCGGCAGCGGCGCAACACGGTCATGGTTCGCGCACCCAAACGGTTCCTCGATCAAGTTCTGTGGCCGGAGTTCTCCGAGCTTGACCAGGCCCTGCAGGCCTATCTTCATCAAGTGACGCTGCGCGTGATCCGCGATGAGGTCTTCGCCGACGCGAGTGAGGCGCAGGAGATTCCGGAGGCGCTACCACCGAACTGATGGATGCGGTTAGGGCGGAAGGCTTGCTTTGCTTTTATCCCAGGCCAGCGATTCGTCGATCTTCGCCGTCGGCCATCCATAGGCCGAGCTGAGGCCATTCAGGCTTTGAAGTTCCACGACATGAGCTGGTCGATGCTCGAGATCGGCCAGCCTTGAGCGATGCGCTCAAGGGTCTGCGTGAGCCAGGAAGACATTCCTTCTTGGCTGAACTTCTATGCTTCTCCGCAATAGTGCGCCGGGGCGCGCAGAGAGCCATTGCGGTGCCAGGGATAGACACGACGGATTTGCTGCGCAGCCATTGCGCAGCATCTCGTTGATTTGCCCCAAATGCGCAGTCCCTAAGCCTTCCCACCGAGTCTCCGCGCTGCGCGAGTCGTGGCTTTGGCAAATCCATTCTATCAAACCTACCAATAGCTTAGCCTTATTCTGGGCAAATTTCGGCGGAAGCCTGCGGTTTTCGGCGCAAGCCTGCGGTTCGCTGCGTTGGTCGAGGATCAATCAATGTGGATCCGGATTTTGGCGGTCGGAGTGGTTGGCCTAGTCGTAATGGGCGCGGTTGCAGCGCTAGGGAGAAATCCCGCGCCTGCACCGCTTACCGAAGCCTACCCAGTGGCGCAGAGCGCGGGGAAAGCCGATCGGCTTCCGCTCAACAACACCGAGCACGACACAGCTGAGGCCAAGGTGGACGCCTCACCTGCGGCGACGAAGCCAACGGCGCCAACCCAGATCGCCACAGTGACGCCGCTACCGTCCAAACCGAAGGCCGATCCAGCACCGTCCATCATCTCTCGACACTGGCATGATCCGGCCGACTCAAAATTCAAATCGCGAAAACGCGCGGCTGTCAGCGAGAGATCTCAAATAGTTCAGGACGACAAGCCAAGGCAGGCTATCGAGGCAAAAAACTGCAGCGAGAGCGGACTGGACACTCTGTTACGATCGATCAATCTAAAACCGCGCTGCCAATGAAACAGTGCGCTTGAAGACCGACGCAAAATGAAACGACCCCGGCGCGGTCGGCGCGTCGAGGTCGCCATTTCAGCCAACTCCCAGCCGTCGGGGGGCGGGAGTGACCGCGGGGAGCAAATGAATTGACTCCCGGCATTGCCACTTGTTCCCGGCCATCTGGCAGCGGCTGATCAGCGTCAGTCGAGCGGTGAAAGCGTCGAAGGCGACACCTTGTTGCCCTGCGGGCAACCTGTTCGCCCCTTGAGAGGCAGAATCGGAGTTGAGGCAGCCACGGCCACCTCGGTCCGGCTCGTGAATTGGGCCAGACTAGCGTCCGATGACCATTCCACATAACCAACGACCGCAAAGGCGAGCGCTACCACGATGAAAATCCAGACCACCAAAGTGGCGCCTGTTCCACACCAATTCTCGCTGCTGAATAATGGCATCGCGGTTTTCCCGACACCGAGGCTGCCCTGTCGTTAGATCGACTCGCGATTTTCAAATGTGAACGGCCTTACATCTCACGCGCACTTGATGCTGAGGCAGACTGAAGCCCGCCGGGCGTGAACCGGCGGGAAGTCGACTCCGACCCTCGCTAGCCGACCCTCAGATTCTCCGCGGACGTCTTGCCCCGGTTTTCCTTCTCTTCGTAGCTCACCTTTGCGCCCTCATTGAGTGTACTCAGTCCAGCTTTCTCGACTGCCGAAATGTGCACGAAGACGTCCTTGCCGCCGTTGTCGGGCTGGATGAATCCAAATCCCTTGACTGGATTGAACCATTTCACAGTGCCTGTCGCCACGTCGCTCTCTCCCTTTTGAAGCAGTGGCAGCCTAGGGCGCTAGCGCACCACACCGCAAGGAAAAATCCGCCGGCTGTGAACCGGCGGGTCCCATCAAAATGAAGTTGACTACGTGGCGCGCGATCGAGCGCCAGTCTCCTTGCGAAGGCGGTAATAGAGATCCTCAAATCTCTTGGCCATCACCGCCATTTGCGTAACCGTAAACACCGCAAGTTCGGGAGCCGCCGCATCGGGAGCTTCAATACACTCACCGTTTTCGTAGGTTAGACCGCCAACTGCTTCGTTGAGTTGACATTCTGCAAGACGCGCCATGCGCGTGAGGCCGCAAATATCTCCCTCGAGTTCAGAGAACGCCTTCGCAAATTTCCCGCTCATGACGTCACCGCCATGCGGTTGAATGCCGTTGCCAATGCGCCGATCAGCGGGGTTGTGTAGTTGTCCTCAAACTTCCAGAGCTCCTTTTTGTGGACCTGGTCGAGATGGGTCACCAGGGCGACCACGCCCGCAAGCGTGGTGGGGACCGCTTCGAGCAATTCGAGGAAGAGATCCATTTCGTCCGACGCCGGCTCACTGATGAAGTCGTCGGTCACCCGTTCTGTACAGCACCATTATTGGCTGCTCACGGAACGAAGCGGCACCGAGCCCAACAATCTGCGCGGTCCGCGCGCCCAGTTCTTCTGCAGCCACTGAGTTCCACGACAGCGTGCAGATCATGCAGACGGCTGCCAAATGTCGGCGGCAGCTATGGGGCGGCGCGGAAGCGCTTCTCACCCTTGATCTTCTCCCCGCTCGCAGCATTCGCTTCACGTCTGTGAGCTACTTCTTGAATTTGGCCTGGCCCGACTTCCCCTCGGCGGTCTTGATCGTGAGGGTGATCGTCGCGCCGGCAGGGATCGGATTCTTCGCGTCCCCCTTGAGCGAGTTCTCGCCTTGGGGCGCAAGGGTGACCGTTTCGCGAGCCGATCCGCCGACGATCAGCACCGCACCGACATAGCCCTTGGTCGAGACCGGCTTCGCTTTGAAGGCCTCAAAGACGTTGATGGTGACCGTTTTGCCCGACGTCAGGAGTTCAGCATCGATGCCGGCGACGTCGAGCATCAACCCGCCGTTCGGACCCTTTTCGTATTCCCCGGCGGAAACCGGCGCCGCGAACAAGATGGTTGCGATCAACAACAGCGTGTACTTCATGACGTTGTTCCTTCGGTAACAGGTGAGTTCGATTTGCCGTTGGAGGGTTCCTCCCGCCTGAGCAGGACGTAGAGCGCCGGCAGGACCAACAAGGTGAGGACAGTCGACGAGATGATCCCGCCAATGACGACGGTCGCCAGCGGCCGCTGGACCTCTGCGCCGGCGCCAGTCGCGATCGCCATCGGGACGAAGCCGAGCGAGGCAACGAGTGCGGTCATCAGGACCGGCCGCAGCCGCGTGAGCGCCCCTTCCCGGACCGCGTCCACCAGCGCCCGCCCCTCGCCGCGCAGCTTCTCGATGAATGTGATGATGACCAGACCGTTGAGCACGGCGACCCCGGAGAGCGCGATGAAACCGATTCCGGCGCTGATCGAGAGGGGGATTCCCCTGAGCAGAAGCGCGGCGACGCCGCCGGTCAGCGCGAGCGGCACGCCGCTGAACACCAGAAGTGCATCGGGTATCGAGCCGAGGCTGATGAAGAGCAGCATGAAAATCAGGAACAGCGCGAGCGGCACGACGACCGTCAGGCGCCGCGTCGCCGAGACCAGTTGCTCGAACTGGCCGCCCCAGCCGATCCAATAGCCGGCCGGCAGTTTCACCTTTGTCATCACCTGGTTCTGAGCGTCGGCGATGAACGAACTGAGGTCGCGGCCTCTTACATTCGCGGTCACGACGATCCGCCGTTTGCCATCCTCGCGGCTGATGAGATTGGGACCGGGCGCAAGATTGATCTGAGCGAGTTCTGACAAAGGCACATAGCGAATTTGAGCCAGCGGGGAATTGCCCCATAAAGCCGCCGTTGGCTTGGTCTGATTCTCAGCCAACGGCAACGGGACCGGCAACGCCTTGATCGCCTGGATGTCGGAGCGCAGGTGCTCCGGGAGCCTGACGACGATATCGAAGCGGCGATCACCCTCAAACAATCGGCCCGCGCTCTTGCCGCCAACCGCGATCTCCACCAGATTCTGAATATCGCCCACGCTGATCCCATAGCGCGACAAAGTCTGACGGTTCAGCTTAACGGTCAGTACCGGCAATCCCGAGGTCTGCTCCGTTTTGACATCCGCTGCCCCCCGAACCTTCTGCAGGATCGCTTGGACCCGGGCCGCGGATTGGATGAGCACGTCCAGATCGTCGCCGAATATCTTGACGGCGACGTCGCTTCGGATACCCGATACCGTTTCGTTCATGCGTTGCTGGATCGGTTGTGAAATCCCATAGACGCTTCCGGGGACATCTTCGAGCGCCTCCTGGATATCCGAAACAACAGCGGCCTTCGGCTTGTCCGGATCGGGCCATTCCTTCCGTGGCTTCAGCATCACGTAGCCATCCGAGCCCGACGGCGGCATCGGGTCGGTCGCAACTTCCGCCGAGCCCGTCCGCGCGAACGCCTCATTGACTTCAGGCACCTTGAGCAGCCGCTTCTCGAGCATCGTCTGCATTTCGACCGATTGCGTCAGGCTCGTGCCCGGGATGCGTATGACCTCCATGGACACATCACCTTCATCGAGACCTGGAATGAATTCACCGCCCATGCGGGCAACGGCTATGCCGCAGAGGGCAACCAACAGGGCCGCGATCACGACGACACCGAACCTGTTGCGGATCGACGCCGCGAGCAGCGGCGCATAAATGCGGCGCGCTCCCCGCATGAAGTAATTCTCACGTTCGGATACTTTGCCGCCGACCAGCAGCGCCACGGCCGCCGGCACAAACGTCAGCGACAGGATACTGGCGCCTGTCAGCACCATCAGCACGGTCAGCGCCATCGGCACGAACATCTTTCCTTCGACCCCGGTGAGCGTCAGGATCGGCAGATAGACGACGGCGATGATGAACGTTCCGAACAAGCTGGGACGAATGACTTCGCGCGATCCGGCGAGGGTGGTGGCAAAACGTTCCTCGCGATCGAGCATGCGGCCGAGCCGGTGCTGCTCCGCGGCGAGCAGGCGCAGGCAGTTTTCGACGATGATGACGGCGCCGTCGATGATGATGCCGAAATCGATGGCGCCCAGGCTCATCAGATTGGCGCTGACGCGGTTCTCGACCATGCCGGTGATGGCGATCAGCATGGCAAGCGGAATGACACACGCAGTTGCGATCGCCGCCCTGAAATTTCCCAGCGTCAGAAACAGCACGACGACGACAAGCAAAGCGCCTTCGACGAGATTGTTCCGGACCGTCTCGACGGTCGCCTCGACCAGGCGCGTCCGGTCGTAAACGGTGTGCGCGACCACGCCGTCCGGTAACGAACGTCCGATCGCCTTGAGTTTGGCGGCGACGCGCTGCGCCACAGTTCGGCTGTTTTCGCCGATCAGCAGCATCGCAGTGCCCAGCACGACTTCCTTCCCATTCAACGTCGCCGCACCGGTACGAAGATCCCGGCCCTCTCTGACGTCCGCGATATCGGACACCCGCACGGGAACGCCGTTCCGCGATCCGATCACGATTTCCTTGATCTCATCGATGTTGCCGACCTGCCCCGGCGTGCGAACGAGGTACTGCTCGCCATTGCGCTCGATATAGCCGGCGCCGACGTTCGCATTATTGGTCGCGAGCGCCGCCATGACGTCGCGGAAGCTAAGCTTGTAGGCCATTAGCTGTGCGGGATCGGGCAGCACATGAAACTGCTTCTCGAAACCACCGACGGTGTTGACCTCGCTGAGACCCGGCACCGTCCTCAACTGAGGCCGAATGATCCAGTCCTGAACCGTGCGCAGGTCGCTCTCGGTGTATGGCCCCCCGCTTGGCTTGCGCGCCTCGGGCTTGGCTTCGACCGTGAACATGTAGATTTCGCCCAGTCCGGTGGACACCGGACCCATCGCAGTCTCGATCCCGGCAGGCAACTGATCCCTGACCTGCTGAATCCGTTCGTTGACCAATTGTCTGGCAAAATAGATATCGGTGCCATCCTTGAAGACGACCGTCACCTGGCTAAGGCCGTAGCGCGACTGCGACCGCGTGTTCTCAAGGCGCGGCAACCCGCCCATCGCGGTCTCGACCGGGAACGTGATGCGCTGCTCGACTTCCAGCGGCGAGTAGCCGGGCGCGCGGCTGTTGATCTGGACCTGAACGTTCGTGATGTCGGGGACGGCGTCGATCGGAAGGAGCGTGAAATTCCAGGCTCCGAAGCCGGCCATCGCGAGCACGGCGATCATCACCAGCCACCGTTGACGGATGGCGAAGGACAGGATGCCGTCAATCATTGTCCGCTCCTCCCTTCGCCATTTCCGCCTTCACGATGAAGCTGTTCTTCGCTGCGTACACGTCGCCTTCCAGAACGCCGAAGGTGATCTCGACGAACTCCGGATCCCGCTCGCCGATCTCGACGTCGCGGGCTTCGAACTTGTCGCCGCTGCGGACAAACACGACCGTGCGATTCTCCACGGTCTGCAGCGCCGAGACTTTCACGGCAACTGGTACCTGCCTGGCTGACAGCGTGAGCCGGCCGGTGATGAACAGCCCAGGGCGCAGCCGCTGGTCGGTGTTCGGTACGACTGCTCTTGCCACAGCGCTCTGGGTATCGCTGCTGCCGACGGGCGATAGGTAGGAAATCTTCGCCTCGATCGTCGGCTTGCCATCCGCGGGATCGATGAGAACCTGATCGCCGACGTTGACCCGGCCAAGGTCGCGGCGATAGACGGAGAAGTCCACCCAGACGCTCGACAGATCCGCGATGACAAACGCCGGCTTTTGTTCGGAGACATATTCGCCAAGCGTGGTCTGACGGTCGATGACAGTGCCTGCGAGCGCGGCCTTCAACTCGTACGGCGTCAGGCTCTGATTGCTTTCGACGATCGCGAGGACCTCGCCTTTCTGGACCTGGTCTCCGATGCGCTTGCGTACGTCGCGGACGATTCCCGGAAAGCGAGGCGTGACCTGAACCAGGGACTCGTGGTTTGGCTGAACGATTCCGTTCAGCAGCAGATTGTCGTGCAGCACCGCAGGTGATGCTTTCGCCAGCTCGATGCCGGCCGTCGCAACTTTGGCGTCGGTCATCACGACGCTGTTTGAATGCTCTTCCTCTTCAATCTTCTCGGTTGTCGCTGTCTTGGTTGTCGCCGGCGTCGATACGCGGTAGCCGGCGTAGATCAGCGCGCCGGCAACCAGGGCGAAAACCAAATACCGGATCAATCCCCGAATCATCTTGAACTCTCACGTGCGAGCGAAAACGGATTGCCCACGAGTCCTTCGATGGTCGCGACGGCAACGTGGAAATTCTGCAATGCTTCCTGTTCGCGCAGCCGCGCCTGCGTGAGGCTTGCCTGGGCATCCAGCACCTCAAGAAGCGTGAAGCGACCCTGCCCGTAACCATCGGAAATGGCCTGCGCCGCCTGCTCCGCCTTCGGGATCGCGACTTCGCGGAGGATGGCAAGCTCCCGCAGCGAGCCCTGAAGTGAGTCGTAGGCCCGTCCGGCAATGACGACTAAGATGTTCCGGTTGGCCTCTCTCTCCGCCCTAGTCTTCGCGAGGCTCTCCTCCGCCGACAGGATGTTGCCCTGATTCTGGTCGAACACCGGGATAGGTACCGAAAGCGTAAGCCGGACGGCGTCGTCGTTGGTCCCGTTGAAATGACGCCAGCCAGCAGCGATCCGGACGTCGGGATAGGGTTTCAGCCGGGCCAGCAACAGCTCCGCGTTCCGCTGCGCATAAACCGCGGTCCATCGCACCAGTTGCGGATTCGCGTCGATCCCAGCCACGACGGATTGAAAGGACGGCGGTCGTCCGGTGGCTTCAATACGGCCGGAGACAACAGCGAACTTCGGTGTGGTTTCTCCCATTAGGACGGCGAGTTCACGTCGCGCACTGGCGAGTGTCGACCGAAGCCGCTCCCGATCTGCCTTGACCAAGGCAGAAGCCACCTCTGCCCGGCCGGTCTCTGCCGGCGAAGACGCACCGGCCTCGACCCGCCGCCGCAAGAGCGGGGTCAGCCTGTCGATGGCCGCGATCTGTTCATCCAGGATTTGGATTCGACGCTGTGCGCCCAGCACGTTGAGGAATGCAATCGCGGTCTCCGTGAGAACTTCCAATCGGACCGCCTGACGTTGGATCGCGGCCGTCTCGACACTGGCCGCACCCGCCGCAATGCGAGCCTCCCGCTTGCCGAACCATTCGAAGGCTTGGCTGATCTGCAGCGTGGTCTCTGCGGACTTCGTGCCCCGATACTTGCCCGTACCGAACGAATTGTCTTGTTCGTAGGACACCTCGGGATTGAGCAGCGCTCCGGCTTGGATACGCTGCCCCGTCGCAATGCCGACATCGCGCTCGGCCGCGGTGAGACGCGGACTGGCGGCAAGCGCCCGACCGAGCGCATCCCTCATGGTGAGGGTCTGGGAATGTGAGGCGCCGGTGAGCCATGGGCTGACCAGAAATGCGGCTGCGCACGCAAGATGCGTGACCGTTTTGCAAAGCATGAGAGTTACCTGGCCAAGCGATCGATTCGAGCGCTCGCGCGCTCTTAGGAGACGCTTAGATCCGGTATTTGGGCGGCGGCGTATCGAGTCCCGGGTGATCTTCAAGAAGAAACGTCGGCGTGGCGTATGTCGGCGGGGCCGACTTTGACGTCGGCTCGGCTACCAGGACAGGCGGCGGAAGGAGCAAGGGAACACAGGTGTAGCAATGATCAACGACAGTGACGGCCGGCTTCTTCGAATCCTGGTCCGCTTTGCCGGGCATAGCGGCAAGTTCGACCTGCTCGGCCTGCTCAACGGACGCAAGCGTCTCCTCGGCGCAGACAATCTCTCCAGCAACCCCAACGATGACGTATGCCAATGTAAGGCAAACGGTCAGCATCCCGCGTAGCGCAGGTGCAAAAAGACGCCGCCTGTGGCTGAGTTGCCATTTCATCGAGAGCACGGGATAGCAAGGACCGGAAGCGAACACTATCACGAATTCGACCCTCCAAGGCGCGTTTCACACGAATGGGGACCAAATCGGGCCGCACGGCTGGCCTGTTCATCATCCTCAGCATTCCCGGGCCGCCGGTTCTTGAGAACCGCCAAACAGCCAGCACCGATCGCGGAGCTCCACAAGCCGGTTCATCGCTGTTCAGAGCTTCGCTCCTCATCGAGCCATCCCGCGCGGGGCCCTGCGCGTTCGAGTACGACGATCTCAAACGGGTGTTGGCAGGGTGATCAGAGTACGAGCCCGCCGATTTCTACGCTGGGCCACGCCATTCCTCTCGCGTGAGGAGATGCTGGTTTCGCGGGGGCGTTGGCTCAAATAAAGATGCGACAGACCGCACGAGCAAGCACTGCACCAAGACGCGCGAGATCAAACAGGGGAGATTGCGCAGAGCAAAAACTGACGCGCGCTATGGGTAACAACGTGGGAATAGAAAAATCGCGAAAAATGTTTTTCGCATCAACGACTTATTGCCCTGGTGCGCTCGGAGGGCGATCGCATTTGCTGCGATTTCAATAGGTTGTCAAGAGCCTTCAACGCATAAGGTGCATTTCCCGCCGCATTCTCTACTACGCCTATTCCGTGAACAAGAACGTCACGCTTACGGCCGACTACCAGTTCATCGTGAACCCCGCCTATAACGCCGACCGCGGCCCGGTCATCGATCTTTTCGGGCCGGTTGCACGCGGAATTCTAGCCGGAGCGGCCGTCATGAACTTGCAGGATTTTCGCCCGGCCGCGCTGGGCCAGGCACTGCGGCCCAACGTCTGGGATCTCGTCGCGCTCATTCTGGTCGTCGGCATCATGGTGCTGATCGCCTACGGCGGTGAGCAGACCACATTGCCATTGTCCGCGCTCGATACTGCTCCCGTGTCGCTCGATCCGATCCACCTCCCCTTCTATGCCCTGCGCACCACCATGCGGATGCTGCTGGCAATCGTCTGCTCGACTGTCTTTACCTTCGTCTATGCCGCCCTCGCCGCCAAGAGCCGCCGGCTGGAGATGGTCCTGATCCCGCTCCTCGACATTCTGCAGTCGGTACCGATCCTGGGCTTCCTGACCTTCACGGTCGTGTTCTTTCTGAACCTGTTTCCCGGCCAGGTGTTGGGCGCCGAGCTTGCCTGCGTGTTCGCGATTTTCACGAGCCAGGCCTGGAATATGACCTTCAGCATGTACCAGTCGATCCGCAACGTGCCGAAGGACCTCGAAGAGGCGTCTCAAAGCTTTCATCTCTCGGGCTGGCAGCGCTTTTGGCGGCTCGACGTGCCGTTCGCCATGCCCGGCCTGATCTGGAACGCGATGATGTCGATGTCCGGCGGCTGGTTCTTCGTGGTGGCGTCAGAAGCCATCACCGTCGGCAATACCACCGTCACCTTGCCAGGCATCGGCTCCTATGTTGCGCTTGGCATCCAGGAGAAGGACCTGCCCGCGATCGGCTACGCTCTCCTGACGATGCTTCTCGTCATCATTGCTTACGATCAATTGCTCTTCCGTCCGATCGTGGCCTGGGCTGACAAATTCCGCTTCGAACAGACCGCCTCGGGCGAGGCGCCAACCTCCTGGGTGCTTGACCTGTTCCGGCGCACCCGCGCACTGCGCGGGCTGACGTTTCCGCTTGCGGCCGCGAACAAGGCCATTTCGACGCTGCACCTCCGTCTTCCCAAAGGTCTGACGAAAGTCAAACGTGGCGCCCCGTCGCGCATCCTTGATGCTGCCTGGCTTGCGCTGATCGTCGCGGGCACCGGCTACGCCGCGTGGAAGGCCTATCGATACCTTTCCGCGAATCTCGACGCCTCGGACGTCGCAATCGCGCTGGGAGACGGCGTCCTCACACTGATCCGCGTCGTCGTTCTGATCGCGCTGGCGTCACTGATTTGGGTCCCTGTCGGGGTCTGGATCGGACTGCGGCCGAAGCTCGCCGAGCGGATACAGCCGCTGGCGCAATTTCTGGCTGCGTTTCCGGCCAACCTGGCCTTCCCGGTTTTCGTCGTACTCATCGTTCGTTACGGCCTGAACCCGAACGTCTGGCTCAGCCCGCTGATGATCCTGGGTACCCAATGGTATATCCTGTTCAACGTGATCGCTGGCGCGAGCGCCTTTCCGACCGACCTGCGGGAGGCTGCAGGCAGCTTCCATCTCACAGGATGGCGGTGGTGGATCAAGGTGATCCTGCCCGGCATCTTTCCCTATTATGTCACCGGTGCCATCACGGCATCCGGGGGATCATGGAATGCATCGATCGTCGCCGAAGTCGCGAGCTGGGGCGATACGCATCTGACGGCGAAGGGGCTCGGCGCCTACATCGCAGCGGCCACGGAAGCTGGCGATTTCCCGCGCGTGGTTCTCGGAATCGCCGTGATGTGCATTCTGGTGACGCTCTTCAATCGTCTGCTCTGGAGGCCGCTCTACGCCTTCGGCGAACGCCGCCTTCGCCTCGGCTGATCGGGAGGTAGTCATGCTCGAGCCCCAACCCACGCTTATCGACATCCGCAGCGTCTGCCGGTCCTTTCCGAAAGGCAGTGGCGAGGAGCTCTTGGTGCTCGAAAAGGTCGATCTGACAATCCGCTCGGGCGAAATCGTTGGCCTCCTCGGCCGGTCTGGATCCGGAAAATCGACGCTGCTGCGGATCATCGCGGGTCTGGTCGCGCCCTCGTCCGGAGAAGCGGAATGCCGCGGCCAGACCATCAAGGGGCCGCCGAACGGCGTCGCAATGGTCTTCCAATCGTTCGCGCTGTTTCCATGGCTGACCGTGCTGCAGAACGTCGAGCTCGGACTGGAGGCGCTCGGCGTCGATAGCGACGAGCGCCGAAGCCGCGCCCTCGCTGCGATCGACCTGATCGGTCTCGACGGCTTCGAGTCGGCATATCCGAAGGAGTTGTCGGGCGGCATGCGCCAGCGCGTCGGCTTCGCACGCGCCCTGGTGGTGCATCCGGACCTGCTGTTGATGGACGAGCCGTTCTCGGCGCTGGACGTGCTGACCGCCGAGACGCTGCGCACCGACCTCATCGATCTCTGGATCGAGGGCCGGCTGCCCATCAAATCCGTGCTGATGGTAACGCACAACATCGAGGAGGCGGTTCTGATGTGCGACCGCATCCTCGTCTTCTCCGCGAACCCGGGGCGCGTCGCCGCCGAAATCAAGGTCGACCTGCCTCACCCGCGCAATCGGCTCGATCCGGTGTTCCGTCAACTCGTCGATCAAATCTATGCCCGCATGACGCAGCGCCCCGAGCCGAAGGCGCCGACCGTTGATGGCATTCCCGGTAGCGGCGTCGGCATGGTTCTCAATCATGTCTCGTCGAACGTGCTCTCCGGTCTGATCGAGACGTTGGCCGCACCGCCCTACAATGGTCATGCCGACCTCCCGGTGCTCGCCAGTCATCTGCAGATGGAAGCGGACGAACTCTTCCATCTCGGAGAAGCGCTGCAGTTGTTGCGATTTGCCGTCTTAAGCGAGGGCGATCTCACTCTCACCGAATCCGGCAAACATTTCGCACATCTTGAGACCGACGGGCGTAAGAAACTGTTTGCCGAGCATCTCCTAAGTTATGTACCGGTTATGGGCCTGATCCGCCGGGTGCTCGACGAGCGGCCTTCCCACGCTGCTCCGGCCGCGCGCTTCCGCAACGAACTTGAGGACTACATGTCTGAGGACTACGCGGACGAAACACTCAAGACAATCGTTTCATGGGGCCGCTACGCGGAGCTGTTCGCCTACGACGAGCAGTCCGAAACCTTCAGTCTCGAAAACCCGAGCTAGGGAACGGAGCGCCTAACGCCCCCAGCGATCCTGCCAGATTTTCTCGCCGATCGTGCAACTGACGCGCGGCTCCGTTCCCGCGACGGGAACGACCCGGTGTTCGGGAGTCCTGCCCGCGACCTCGAGCAGAAGCTTCGTGCGGATGGCCTCCTTGAATTGGTCGCGGTCCTTGATGCTCACGACGAACGAGCCGGGGCCCCCGACGACGCAATCCTCGTAGTACCAATCGAGGTTGTCGATATCCATCGTCGAATAGGACGGCTCCTTGATCATGATGGGCAGGCCGTTGATGACGATGCCCTTCGCCAGCGCCTCGTCGCGAACCGGCGTAATCGGCGGGCCGTTGTTGTTCGGTCCGTCGCCGGAGATGTCGATCACGCGCCGAAATCCGCGCTGCGGGTTCTCGTCGAATAGCGGCATCGCGAACTGTATCGCCCCTGAAATCGAGGTCCGCGATCCTCGCCGGACCGGCGTTTGCATGATTTCATTGGCGACGGCGTCGGCGGTCTCCGGTCCGTCGATCACACGCCAGGGAATGATGATCTTCTGGTCGCTTGAGGCGGACCATTCGAGGTAAGTCACCGAAATCTTGCCGTTCGGACCGCCCCGCAGCGCCTGCAGGAATTCCTTGGAGACGATGGCCTGGGCATAACCCTCGCGCTGGACCGCGAGTTCGTCCAAATCCATCGAATAGGAGACGTCAACCGCGATGACGAGTTCGACGTCGACCGAAGGTGCGGTTTGCTTGTCCGCCACGTCCGGTCTTTCACCCGGCGCGGCAATGCCTGCGGTATCATTGCCGGCGAGTATGCAGCTGACGAGCGCCGCACCCAATGAGATACGCCACCGCATCGTGGACCTCCGCATCCCGAGGGATGGTGACATCCAAACAGAACCCCGGAAAGCTGAACGTGGTTCCGTCGCGTTCAAGTTAATGGGATGGACAAGGTTGGCAATGTGCCGACGGCACCCTGCCCGCATATCTTTTTTGGAACCGCTATTCGGGAGACCGCTAGCGTATCACGCCGCAAGGAAAAACCCGCCGGCTTGAACCGGCGGGCGTGTTTATACTTGTTACCCCGGGCATCCTTCGTCAGGTCGATGCATACGGTCAAGACACCATCCCGTGGTGCGGGATCATCGCGAGCCCGGAGGTCTCATTTGCGATCTCGCGCGCCGAGCTGATGGCGAACCCCAGGGCGTCGCCTATGGAGGCGCACGGCATCAGCATGGTGCACTGGTCATCCCGCGTCCCAATGCCTAAAGCGTGATGAGTTTAGGTTCGTCCATATCGTGAGTTTGCGAAGTAGCTTGCGCATTCTTCGGATGAGAAAAGCTGCAGGGCCTCGCCGAATGCTCGGCAAACAGCCTCGACCGTTCGGGCGGCCGCTTGTCTGAGCAAGTGTTTGAGTTTGGCAAAGACCTGTGGGGTTCAGGTCGGGTGAGTATGACCTCGCAAACGTTCCAGATGCTCCAATCCGGCACACAAATTCTGGCACGCATCATGCGGTCCCAAGAGGCACCCGGGGAATTGTGTCCCGGGCAGCGACACGGAACCTCATGCCGACCTTTGTGGTGGCCTTCCAGCACAAGGCCGATCAGAGCATTTTCCAGATGCGGGTGACCGCCGACTCCGCGGCGGAGGCGGTGCGCGTCGCTCGCGAGCAATACCCGGCGCCCGCTTATGCGTTCGTTTTCATCACCCCCAGCCGTGACGCAGAGGCACGCCGCCTGTGAGTCAGTTCATAGGCGACTCGCGCACTTCGCCGCAGCATCAGGTTTCCCCGCGCGGAGGCCGAGCCATGGCCGAAAAGGGAATACCCATGACCGAGGCAATAGTGATCGTCGTCTTACTCGCGATGGTCGCGCTCGTGATGTGGTTCGGCGCCATGCCCTGAGGGCGGCTCAGAAAAATCCGCACGCGGGCGGATGCGTGGTGGGTTTTCATAACGCCCAGCCGCGACGCGCGTCTGGCCTCCCGTCCCCGTTGTCCAAAAGGTGCAAGAGGCCAGTCCCCGCGCGGGCGTCGCCCTCTTGGGGGGTCGCGGACCCCCAAGAGGGCGAAGCATTGGAATAGTAGCTCGTTAACCTGACCAGCACCTGAACCCCCCGTCGCTGATTGCGAGGCGCGACGGCGAGGGCCGAAAAATTCCGCAGACGGACGGGCGCCGCGCCACTATTCGCCCAGATAGACAAGGATCTCGTCGATCCGATGGAGCGTGACCATTCCTGCCAGCCCATCGGCTCTGAATCCAGCTTGTTGCTGGAACAGCCGGACCGACAACTCTGTCTGAGGTCCGTAGACAATTCCAAATTCCGCTCGTTCGGCGGAGGGATGCCGCTTCCCGGGAGGAATGTCAGGCGCTTTTGTTATGAAGAACGGCCCCCAGCTCGCGTTCACATTCGACAAAGTATACGGGTTGGTATTTGCCGTCTGTGGCCGATGCTCAGCTGGCAACCGGTAAGAGTTAAACTGCAATCTGAACAGCGCGCCTTGCAAAGCACGGACGGAACCATCCCCTTCTTTTTCGCCGTGCCTCATCGCACGGCCCGACATCGACGCGGCTTCCTGCGCCCGCTTTTTGTCCCGCCACAGATTGGCGCGAAGCTTCTGGTGCAGCATCGAAGGTTCCAGGATTAAACGGACACTGGAACCTTAATCTCTCACGAAAATGCCTGCGCAGCAACTTGCGGGGACGGCCTGCTTGTAGACGGCGTCCACCGTCCATCGTGCCGGCGAGGAGACCTATCAGTGAGCCCGCGCCGGTTTGTGCCGCCGCTCCGATGCACCGTGTCCGGAGCGCGCCACAAGCGCGCTTGAAGCGGCGCGCTCCCTACCACAAGCCGTCGTCACTTGGCACCGGCATCTTGTCCGTGGCGTCAACGATGTACTTCAGTAGTCGCCGCGAGTGTGTCACGCGCGCAATCCGACCGCGTAGGTCGACGAGCTTGAATCGGCCGGCGGTGCAACTCGCCACGATCTGCGCGATAGGAGGCGGCCTGCCGTAGGTCTCGCCATACGTGGCCCATGTGTGCTTGACCATGCTTGTAGTAGGCCACCATCCATGCGTCGACCGTGCCGGCTTTCGCCTTATGCTTCCCGATTTCCGTGGACGGCGCGCCGCCGGTCTGCTCGATCAGCGCGTGATAGGCGTCCATGAATTCCTGTGAGCCCGACTTGCCCTTGATGGCGACTCGCCTATGGCCCTTGCGGCGGAAAACGTAGCGGCGGTTGCCGCGTGAGCGGGCCGAGGCGATCAGCGCGCTGGACGGCCGCGGCTGGCCCGGCGCGCGGCGTCCGTATTGAACTCGGCCCAGGATCGGCGCGACCAACTGGGGTGGAGGCGGGCCCTACTGGAGGACTCGGACAATGCCCGATTGGATTCTTGCTCCGATTTGCCTGATAGCCCTCGTCGGCTTCATTTGGTTCGCCTTCAGACGGGGCTTCAGCGTGAAGCCCGATAAAGACAACCGCGCCCCTCCGACTTGGCCGTGGGGTCCTGGTGGAAACTTCCGTTAGTGGCGATGGGTGATGCGGGCGCGGTGAGCGGCATCCGAAGCGAAACAGCCGGCCGATGAGGGCGGGGCCGCTGGCGATCTGAGGCGGCGCACCGCTCCGCCGCCACCGGCTCCAAGCGCCGCGGCTTCCGCATCTCGAAACCAGGGCACTGCCGCTGGTGCCAACAACGGAACACCTTTCCGGCGCGTCCATTAGTACGGCGTGATCGCGCAGCATGTTAAACGTGGACGATCGTTCCGTCAGTTCCGTGTAAGTGCTGTGCTGTAGCATAAAGGCATGACCGCACAGGCACGAGAGCGCAAGGTGCCGCCGCGATTAGCGGGGCAGCTCGTCGTCTTCAGTGTCCTACTTGCTGCGTTGGCGATAATACACGCAAGTCACTAGCTGGCGAGCCCGTGGATCGATAGGCTGCTAATCATTGTAGGTCTTTGCGAAATCTTCCTTGGCGTCCAGCTGTTTGTCTGGCTGAGACATAACACCAATACGAGCCGTTGACCGAGACACGAGGAGACAAGCGCTACATTAGGAGAGCGTCAAATGGCAATCCGGATCTGGTCGCTCGCATTCTGCCTGCTCGTCTGGAGCACACCGGAAGCCGTCTCTGGCTCAATGAACAAAGACGACCCTTGGAACCCGCACCACATCAACGGCTTGCCGCCGGAGGTTCGGCACTACATAGCTGGAATTTGCAAATCCCCACCCGCCGCTCAACGCGATTTTGCAACCTACAATCCCCGCGAAAGACGCTGGCGCATCAATCTCGAATATCTTCGCTGCGAGGGCCTGGGCGAATTTCGGCGAGGTAACCAGTGCCTCGATGTCGACTTCGTCGAGGTGGGCTCACAGTACAGGCTCGCCAGCAAGCACTACGCAGATTGCGGATACTAAGTACGCGAAGCCCGTTGCCGTCGTTCAGGCTAACGGTCGTTTCTGTACGGATCGCTCTCGTCGCAACTTGCGAAATCGCGCCTCGATCGCCCCGGGGACTGCGTCCCAAAAGCCGACCAATCTCCCGGGAAGTGTTTCTGGCCTCTTTCAATTGTATGATCCGCTGCTCTTCCTCGGCAGTCCACGGCTTCATTTGATAGCCGACGACCCGGGTATTCATTGGTTACCTACCCATTCGGAATATTGCCGCCGAGTTTCGTGCCGCGGCGCCTCGCGGCCCGCCAACGCGGCCTTGGTACGAGCGGAGATCATACCGGCCCCGCGGCTGAAGCGTCGAGGCCGTAGGACGGCAGTGAGCGGGTGGGCCAACGTGCTGCTGTGCACGGAGGCTAGACGTGATAGGGGTAACTAGGTGGGCCAGCAAATTGCCGGAGGGCCCGGGAATGGCAAGAATCAACCACTTGCACCACGTCGATCACATTCAGCAGCCAAACCCTGATGACTGTTGGGCGACGGCTGTTGCCATCGTTATGGGGCGCCACTCGCTGGCGGGCGTCGACCACGTAAAGAACTTGGCAAGGGCGGCCGGAGTTCAAATCAACCAAAATGGGTCACTTCCTCCTGCTTCAGCCATTGCCCTCGCTAGAGCAGCTCATCTTTTTTGCCATGACATGCGTGGTGCTCGGAGACTGACCGTTTCCTTGCTGGAGAAGGTTTTGCTTAAGTCAGCGGCAGCGGCATTTGGATATTTTAACTATCTGACTAGGCCCGCGGCGGATCAACATGCCCTCGTTTTATTTGGGCTTTTGGGCGACGGTAGTTCACGTGGGACTAACATCCATATTCTTGATCCGTGGGACGCAAAGGTCGCCGTGATCGATTTCGAGTATTTCGACAATCGCATTGCGGATGTCGACTTTATCTTCGCAAGAACCTGATTTCCGACAGGAACAGGCGCGCCATAGAAATCAAGCTTCTTGATCTTCTCGAGCCACCCCTGAAGCTTCTTGAGATCAGTGTCCTCCTCCTCGAGTTCCGCGTAAGTAAACTTGTTGATCGAGAACTCCTTCGCGATCTCCTTTTCGAACTCCGAGCAGCGCCCCAGGAATTCGCGATATTGCTCGTCGCGCTCCGCGCTGAAGCGACCGACGACCTTCTCCTGCTGACCGTTGTCGTGGAAGGGGCGTGTCGGCCGCTCGGCCGTCAGCATACGTTGCGGTCGTGCGCTTCAATGGGCCTTGACTCCAAATAGGCGCAAATTGTCGGATCAGAATCCTACCCACGGAGATCAACTTGGGCGCGCCTCAGCAAGAGGCGTTTCGTCGGGGGCACCAGTGCTACGGTGGTCGAGCTGGCCAAATTCCGAGTTGGACTTGACAGGCAACCAAACTGTAAACCGGGATCCTTTTCCTTCCTGGCTTTCGACATGGACCCGGCCACCATGAAGCTCGCTCACCATCTTGACCAGGTAAAGACCCACGCCCGTTCCGACGATCCCCGATACGTTGCTGCCGCGATGGTAGCGTCCAAAGAGGCGATCCATGTCGCCGGCGGGAATGCCAATCCCCTGGTCCGCAACCGAAACCACGATTTCGTCGGACGCGATGGTGGCATCGACCTCGACTGCCTTATCTCCAGGAGAATACTTGATCGCGTTCGACAGCAAATTGCTGAAGAGCTGAAAAAGCAACTTTGGGTCGCCTCGCATTTGCAAGGGTATCGTCGCAAACCGCTCGACGACCGGTGCCCCTTGCGCGATCTCACGATGCAGCTGGCACACCTCGCGCAACATGGCCGCGATATCGATATCCGTCAGGTCGAGGGGCAGCGCGGGCCCGCCTTCGATCAGGCGAGAGGAATTCAGCAAGTTGTCGATCAAAAGGGTTAACCGCAGCACCGATCCGCGGATCCGGCCCGCCCGCTCGTCGATATCGTCGGGCTGCAGCCGGTCTTTCATTTTGATCAGGCGCCGGGCGTGACCGTCGATGTTGGTTAAAGGCGTGCGAAACTCGTGCGAAGCCATCGTCACGAAATTGCGCTGCAGCAAGGCTAGGCGTTGCTCCTGTTCGAGCTGCTCCTTCAGCACTGCGGCTTGCTCGGCGAGCGTGCGCTGACTCTCCATCAGCTCTATTGCGTTGCTGCGGAACACCACGGCGGCGCGCGCCATCTCGCCGATCTCATCGCGTCGCTCGATGCCGGGAAAATCGATGCTGGTGTCATTGGCGGCAAGACGATGCATGCGGCGCGCAAGATCGAGCAGCGGTTTCGAAATGACGCGGCCGATATAGACGAGCGCACCGGCTACCATGAGGCCCGCGATGGCAATGGCGAGCCCGATCAGCCAGAACGCGCGCCGATAGGTCGACGCTAGACGATCGCTTGCGACCCGGGAGTTCGCCACCGCGCGGTCGGTGAGCTGGTTCAGTGAATCACTGACCGCGTTGTAGGCAGCGTGCGAGCTGCCTCTGTGGATCGCGATCGCATCGGCCTTGCGATTGTCTCGCGAGAAGTCGAGCATCTGATTGACTATCTTGCGATAGTCGTTCCAGCGATCCTTGAATTTGGCGTAGAGATCGTCTTCGGTGGCATCGTGCCGGATCTCCTCGAAGCTACGCTCGGCCTGCGCAATCAATCGATCGAGATTTTCCATTTCCTTTTCGGTTGCGGCGATCTCGGACGGATCCGATGACAGAAGGTGGCCGCCCTCGATCGCCCGGAAGTCGGATGTAAAGTTGTTGAGATCGCCGAGGGCGCGGATGGTCGGAAGCCATACTTCCGCGACGTTGGCGGAAAGCCGATTGAAGCTGCTGAGCTGAGAGATGCTGAACAGGCCGAGTGCGCCGGCCAGCAGGAAGAAGAAAACGAAGACGGATGCAAGCTGGGATCGGACTGAATGCGTTTGCCACATTGGGCCCAACCTTGAATTTGCAAGATGCCAGAAACTTAAGAGAATCAGCTATTTTGGCCTAGTCTGGAAACTCGGATTTTGACAAGATCGAAGCCTTTAAGTATCATTATACCACAAAGTTGACTTTAGTTCCATCGAGGTTCTTCAGGCTGCACGATGTCCGAACCGCCCAAGAGGGTCCTTTGCATCGAGGATGACCGCGAGACCGCGGCTTTGATTGCCGAGGATCTGATCGATCGGGGCTACGAGGTCAGCACTGCGCACGACGGTCACGAAGGTCTTGCTGCGATCCTGAGGAACGCGCCGGATCTGGTGCTGTCGGACATCAGTATGCCGGCAATGTCCGGCTTCGAGCTGCTCGAGCGGTTGATCGCGCTGGCGCCCCGGTTTGCCAAGATGCCGTTCATCTTCCTGACCGCGCTCACCGATCGTGACAACGAACTCAGAGGCCGACGCCTTGGAGCCGACGACTACGTCACCAAACCGATCGACTTTGACCTGCTCGCCGCCATCATCAAGGCCCGGCTCGCCGGGGTGGCGCGCACGGAGCTATGGCCGCGGCTCATTGAGCTGAATGATCGAGAAGTGGAATGCTTGACCTGGGCGGCGCGTGGCAAGACGTCTGCAGAAGTTGCCCAAATTGTCGGCCTGGCGAAGCGCACGGTCGACTTTCATATCGATAACGCTCGCACAAAACTTGGAGCAGCAACCCGGATCGAAGCTGTCGGTAAAGCGGCGGCCGGCGGTTTGATCGATCCTTAAGGATCACCAAATGGCGATCAGGCAGATCAAAACGAAGGGCACGGCAAGCAGACTGAAGTAGACCCAGGTCCGAGATGCTTCGGGGTCCTTGGGAGGTCTGAAGAGATGGATTGCGATCCAGAGGCAAAGGACTGCGCCCACAACCAGCCTGATCAGGTCGCCAGGGGTCTCATAAACGCTCCAGATTTTCTCGCTTTGGGGGAAGCTGACGCGCGCCGTCAAAATCACCAAGACCAGGATAAAGGCTGCGCGCAGAAAAAGGGCCAACATCCGCAAGCGCCGGGAAGGCGGAGGATGCAAGGACGTGATCTGCTGGTCCAACTTGGCAGGCATCGCTCGACATCCTTGTCAAGGTCGACACCAAATCAGCTCCAATATTCATATTCTATGTTCGCGCCCCACGCCGGGCAATAGGTAGCGTATCGACCAGCTATCCGACCCTCACCGCCTTCGCTGCAAGCTGGTGCCGGTGACCGTCCCCAAGCTCTTTGGCGTGCCCTGGACCATCCCAGCAGGACTGGTGCCAAGGTGCGTCATGGCGGTTCCGTTGACGGCACGGTTTATTGTAGCCGGAGCGGCCAACTTTGTGCCGGCGCCCGCCGCCACCCCCGCATTTCCGGACGCGATCGGACTGGCCGGTGCCAGGCCTGACTGGGGCACCGGGCGGGAGCCCCCTGGCAGGCCGGGTTGAGGCGCGCCAGGCTTGGCGACCGGAAAACCAATGGCGTTTGGTGTCGTGAGGTCATTGGGCGTGCGGGGAGCCTGTTGACCTGGTTGTTGGACGGCAAGGCCGCTTTTGGTTTTCATGCCGCTGATATCTTGGGCGGGTTTGGTGACGCGGCTGGGCTGCACGGTAATGCTGGTGTCGATTGGTCCAGCATCAGTGCCTCCGCTCCCCGTCGGCGCAGCCTCTTGGGCGCGGCCTCCTTGCATGATGAGCACACCAAGCAGCGCAACAATCAAGGGAACGCTCCGCCTCCCTGCCCGGCCTTTGGGTACAAGCAAGCCCTGCGCAGATTTCCGCCACATCTTAGGCCTCGTTCGCCTCTGCCGCCGGCGGTGAACCGGTTTCATTGCGCGTCAGCAGGGTCTGTAGCGCGGGTACGACCACCAGCAGGACGATTGGTCCGATGAACATTCCTCCGACCACCACCGCCGCGAGCGGCCGTTGCACCTGGCTGCCGATGCCGCTCGAGACCGCGGCCGGCAATAAGCCAATGCACGCGGAAAGCGCCGTCATCAACATCGGGCGCATCCGCTGCTCGGCGGCGTGGAACATTGCATCGATCGTTCCTCGGCCGCTGGCCCTCACCTCATTATAGTACGTCGTGATCAGGATGCCATTCATCACCGACACGCCGAACAAGGAGATGAATCCGACCGCCGCCGAGATGCTGAAATCCAGTCCGGAGAAATAGAGCGCCATGACTCCGCCGCCAGCCGCAAATGGGATGCCGGCGAGCGCCATCAGGCTGTCGCGCAATGAATTGAACAGGCCATAAAGCAGGACGAGGATGATGGCGAGACTGACTGGAACGATGATTGCCAGGCGTGCCTTGGCCTGCTGCAGCGAATCGAACTCGCCAGCCCAAGTAATGCGGTAGCCGTTCGGAAGCTTGACGTTCTGTGCGACGCGCCGCTGGGCTTCCTCCACCGTGCTTCCGAGATCACGGTCGCGCACGCTGAATTTGACTGGAATATAGCGTTCGTTACGCTCCCGCCAAATGTAGCTCGCACCAGTGTCGAGGGAGATGTCGGCGAGCTCGCTCAGGGGAATGTAGGCATTGCCGCCACCACTGGTCTGGAATCCGACTTTGACCGCGCGCACCTTGTCGATTTCGTCGCGGTATTTTGCCGCGAGCCGCACCGTTACGTTGAACTGCCGCTCGGCTTCGAGCAGCGTGGTTGCAACCGTGCCTCCAATAGCCGCATGAATCAGAGTATTGATATCGCCGACATTGAGGCCATAGCGCGCGGCTTTCTCCCGGTCGACTTTGATGTTCAGGTTGGGCTGGCCCAGGACGTGGAAGATTCCAAGGTCAGTAACGCCCCTGACCTGCCCCACCTCTCGCATGACCTGATCGGCGAGTCGCTCCAGCGTTGCCAGGTCGCGCCCCATGATCTTGATGGAGTTGGCGCCCTTCACACCTGAGAGCGCTTCTTCAACATTGTCCTGGATATACTGCGAGAAATTAAGCTCGACCCCGGGAAGCTCATTCGAAAACTCCGTTTGGACCTGAGTGATCAGATCCTCTTTCGTTTTTCCCGCGGGCCATTGTTCGAATGGCTTGAGCGGGGCGAAAATCTCCAGATTGTTGAAGCCAGCGGCATCGCTACCGTCGTCGGGGCGGCCGTGCTGGGTGACCACCGTGGTAATTTCCGGATGGCGGAGCAGAATCTCGCGCATCCTGTTTGCGATCGGCATACCGGCTTCGAGCGATATCGTCGGCGGCATGGTCGCACGAATCCAGAGATTGCCTTCCTCGAGATGCGGCAGAAACTCGGTGCCCAGACGCGGGATCAAAAAGCCGATGAACGCCAGAAATCCGAGCCCGACCGCAACCATGGTCTTGCGGTGCGCCAACGACCAGCGAAGGACGGGCGTATACGTCTTGCGCAGGATACGCACCACGAAGGTTTCCGCTTCCTCGATGTGCTCTGGCAACAGGTAGGAGGTCAACACCGGCGTAACGGTGAAGGTCGCGATCAACGCGCCGATCAGCGCATAGCCATACGTCTTTGCCATTGGATTGAAGATCTGACCTTCGACGCCCTGCATGGTGAAGAGCGGCACGAACGCTGCGACCGTTATCAGGGTGGAGAAAAGCACCGCTTTGTCGACCTGCAAAGCGCTCGCATAGATAACTCGCAAGCGATCGGTCCAGGTGCTTCCGGCGTCGCCCGTTCGGGTTGGATCGACGCCAAGGCGGCCGCCGGCAAGCTGATCGAGCAGCGTCTGGCGCTCTTCAGGTCGGGTCTGGAAATTCCGGAAGATATTCTCAACGAGAATGACGGCGGAATCGACAATGATACCGAAATCGACCGCGCCGATAGACAGGAGATTGGCGTCCTCGCCGCGCAGCACCAGGATGATGATGCTGAAAAACAAGGCAAAGGGGATATTGACGCCGACAATGACCGCGCTGCGGAAGTTCCCGAGGAAAACCCACTGGATGAAAAAAACCAGGAGGCATCCGAAGATCAGGTTGTGGAGCACCGTGCGGGTGGTGACCGACACCAGCGTGCCACGGTCATAGTACGGGACGAGCTTGACACCGGGCGGCAGCGTGCCGTCGCTGTTGATTTTCTCGATCTCCGCCGCGACCCGCGGCAACACGTCATTGGTATGCAGCGTCCGATTCATCACCACGATGGCGGCGACAACGTCGTCCTCTCTGTCGCGGCCAGCTTTGCCAAGCCGCGGCAGATTGCCGACATAGACCCTGGCAACATGCTTTATCTGGACCGGCGCGCCATTCGACTGTGTCAAGACAATGTTCTCAATGTCGCTAACGCGATAGCCCTGCGTCAGATCGCTTTCGCCGCCGCTGTCAAGGAGGCCCACGCCACGAATATTCACGGACTGCTGACCGACGTTGATGGTCCGTCCCCCGACATTGATGTTGGCGTTGCCGATGGCGCTGATCAGCTGCGACAGCGTAACGTTATAGGCATCGAGCTTGTTGAGATCGGCGTCCACTTCAAATTCTTTGGTCGTGCCGCCCCAGGTGTTGACCTGAACGACGCCGGGGACGGTCAATAACCTGCGTTGCAGCACCCAATCCTGGAGGGTCCGAAGATTGGTCAGCCCAATGTTTGGCGGGCCGACGAGCTGATAGCGAAAGATCTCGCCGACCAGGCTGCCGCCCTGAATTGTCGGTTGCACATTGTTCGGGAGGTTTACGCGTTGTTGCAGATTTTGTGCCGCCTGATTAAGCGCGAAATAGTAGTCGATCCCATAGTCGAACACGACGCGAATGAACGACAAGCCATAAAACGAGTTCGAACGGATGACGTTGACGCCGGGGGTCGCCGAGAGGCCGACCTCCATCGGGATGGTGTAGTAGCGCTCCATCTCTTCTGCCGACAGGCCAGGCGCCTGTGCAGTAATTTCGAGGATCACAGGCGCCGGATTGGGATAGGCCTCGATGTTGAGTTTGGTATAGGCAGCGAGCCCCGCGCCGATGAACACCAACAGGCCAAGGAGAATGATCGGGCGGCGCGTCAAGCCGAACGCAAGTATTCCTCTCAGCACCGATGTCCTCTCAATCTCTGCACTGCGGCGCGTTTGTCTACGACCGCGGTCCGTTGGCCAGCGCGTTGCTCAGGAACAACGCCCCTTCGGTGGCAACAAGTTCGCCCGGCTGCACGCCTTCGAGGATCTGGCGCGCACCGTTGTACTGCGAGCCGATCTTGACGGTGCGCCGCGTGAAGCGGCGGCGGTCGGCGGTCACCCACACGGTCATCGTGCCGTCGCCTTCGCGCACGACGCCGTCCATGGGCACGGCGGGCGAGGTGAGCGGCGCGCCAACCGTGATGACAAAATTCGCAAACATCCCCGCCTTTAATTCGTGCTGTCCATTCGCGATTTCGGAGCGGACCAGCACACGTCGGGTCGTCGGGTCGACCACCTCGCCGATCCTGGTGATCTTTCCATAGAAGGTGCGACCGGGAAAGGCATCCACCCTGACGCGGACCTCCTGGCCGATGCGGTAGCCCGGGCTATCGGTCTCAGCCACGTTAGCCAGCATCCACATGCTCTCCATGTCGGCCACGGAGAACGGAGCGGGCGCATTGCCCGGCTGCACGTACAGGCCGGGCGCTGCATTGCGAGCCGTGATCCGGCCGCTGATCGGGCTGGGAACCACGAGGACGGATTCGGCCATGCGCTGGGCAATGATGCGATCGATCTCGGCATCACTCTTGCCAAACAGGCCCACCGAATTGCGGGCAGCTCTCAGCGCGCCCTCGGCTGCCTGCTGGTCGGAGGTCGCCTGGTCCAAGTCCTTCTGCGAGACCGCCCGTGTCGTATAGAGTTCTTTCAAGCGGGCCAGATTTCGGGTCGTGAACTCCCGCGTTCCGGCGGAGGAAATCAGGGTCGATTCCGCCTGCAACAGATCGGGGCTGTTGATTGTGAACAGGGTCTCGCCCCGCTTCACGTCGTCCCCAATGCTCGCGAACGTGCCGATGATTCTGCCCGGGTAGGGGGTGAACACGTCGGTCGACACTTCGCCATTGAACTGGATCGTCCCGACTGCCTCCTTTTCCACAGGAAAAGCCTGCTGGTGCACCGGCTCGACTTTCACCCACGCGAGCTGATTGTCCGATAGGTCGACGGTGAGTGAATCACGTGCCGTCTCCGGACTTCCGCGTTCAGTCTTCGCGTTGGTCGCCGCAAGCCCCGAACCGATGTCGCCTACCTGCCAAATCAGAAAGGCTGCGGCCGCCCCAGCAAGTCCCGCGGCGACAACGGCTGCTCGGATTCGATCGCCTTTATCGGGGAGCGTCATAGACATAGATCCGTTTGCGGAATTGATCGGCGAATGGCGTGACAATGGTCTTGGGGCCGCCGCCGGTCTACTGTGATAAATCACAGTTCCCTGGACGGCCAATATTTGCCAGTTGTGGCAAGGGGATCACAGCGCAGCCACGGCAAACCTGAAATGATTGATAGCGACAGCCTGGCCCAGGCGCCGAGGCGATCAGCACGGTCTGCTAGCAAGATGTCGATCATACCCTTCGGACATTCGATGGCCGCTGTACTGGTTGCGACTGCTCTGCTCGGTGGCTGTGCGGTGGGGCCTGATTTCGTCGTTCCGGCCGCGCCCGATGTCGACGGCTATAGCAAAGCGCCCCTGGCCAGCCGTACCAGCTCGAGCGACGTATCTCTCGGCCAGTCGCAGCACTTTAGCCAAGGCAAGGACGTTTCGGCGAAATGGTGGGAATTGTTTCGTTCGCCGGCGCTCAACTCCCTGGTCGAGGCATCCTTACGCGCCAATCCCAATCTGCAGTCGCAGCTTGCGGCGCTGCGGGCCGTCCAGGAGTTGGCCTACGCGCAGGAAGGCAAGTTTTTTCCGACTGTCCTGGGAGGCTTCAGCGCGACACGGCAGAAGGCCGCGGACAATCCGTTGGGTGCGACCTCGGTGCCGGTCGGGCCAGACGGCAAACCCATTAACCCTTTTAATGTTTTTACCGCCCAAGTCTCCGTTTCCTACATGTTGGACGTATGGGGTCTCACCCGGCGGAATGTCGAGTCGCAGCAGGCGCTGGCTGATGCCCAGCGCTTTCAGGCGGAAGCCGCCTACATCACCCTGACCTCAAATGTGGTCGTCGCGGCGATCCAGGAGGCCGCACTGCGCGCGCAAATTGACGCGACGCTTCAACTCATCGATGTCAGCACGAAGATGCTTGATATCATGCACCGGCAATTGGCGACGGGCTTTGCCAATCGCAGCGACGTGGCCGTCCAGGAAGCCGCTCTCGCGCAGGTCAAGGCAACGCTGCCGCCGCTGCGACGACAGCTGGCGGTGCAGCGCGATCTCCTTTCGGCGCTCGCCGGCCGATATCCGAGCCAGGAGCCGGCCCAAACCTTCAAGCTCACATCGTTTCGCCTGCCATCCGACGTGCCGGTGAGCCTGCCGTCCAAGCTGGTCGACCAGCGGCCGGACGTTCGCGCGGCGGAACAGCAGTTGCATTCGGCGGGCGCCCTTGTCGGCGTCGCGATCGCCAACATGCTTCCGAATTTCACGGTCAGCGGTACCCACGGCTACACGTCGCTGGAGCTTGCCAACTTGATTTCGCCCGCCAATGTGCTCTGGACGGTGGGCGCAAATGCTGCGCACACCATCTTCGACGGATTCACGCTGTATCACCAACAGCGTGCGGCCCAAGCTACTTTCGAACAGGCGGCCTGGACCTATCGTAACACGGTCATCGGAGCTCTGCAGAATGTTGCCGACACTCTGCATGCTTTGCGAAACGATGCCGACGCACTGAAGGCTGCGCGCGATTTCGAGCGCGCCGGCAAGGTTAGTTTCGATCTGGCGCGCCAGCGCATGGAAACCGGCGATGCCAACGTCCTTGTGCTCCTCACCGCCCAGACGACCTACTTGCAGGCGCTCATTCAGGTGGTGCAGGCACAAGCAGGCCGCCTGTCAGATACGGCAGCTCTTTATGTGGCGCTGGGTGGCGGATGGTGGAACCGCGAAGGTCCGCCCGCGCCTGAACAGAAGTTTGAAACGGCAACCGCGACGACTCAACCAATCCCGAGCGAGCAGAAGCAGGGGTTCTGGCCTGGGTTTCCGCCAGCGCGCTAAACTCCGCGCCTGCAGCTCGCTCTCGTTCTGATGATCCAATTCCAGGGTGACCAGTTCGCGCCCGGTGCCGAATGCCATGAGCGATATAGTCGCCGGCGATATTAAGAATCTTGCCATCGTCGGTTACGCCTCGGACAAGGATATGAGTGTGGGGATGACCGTATTGTTGTGATCAACCGCGACCCAGTCGAGCCGCGCTTCTAGGTCGATCTCTAACTGCCGCATCAGGTCGCGGATAAGGCCGCGCAAGTCCCCCATCTCGGCTCAATCCTCAGGGGCGACGATGAAGCGGAATTGGTGGCGATCGCCCCGCCCGCGCCCGAAGCTCGAGCGATTGCCGGGCGTGATCCGGCCGGAGCGCGAGTCCTGGACGCCGGCCCTCTCGGCGGCGGCGAGCGCCTGCGCGACGAAGGGTCTGGCGCGTTGTGCGCTGGACGAGCGGATGCGGCCGGGCCGGATGCGGAAATCATCCTCGCCGCTCATGCTTGAGGCCCCGCACATCGCACCAAGGCGCGGAGAACGATAGGAAATCCGGGGCGCCGCGAGGTGCGCGAAGAGCCGGCACCTCGCGAAAATGCGGCATAACCCCTTGAAACAACACGACCGACCAACGCCGCACCTCGCGGCCTTTTATCTCGCCCTCTTAATCGGGCGTTGTTTTCGCACCACGTCACCCATTCTCGCTTCCTTTCTTTTCTACGACAAGGTCCTCTGCGCCACGCTTGAACGCGACGCGCCACCACAGCCACGAGTCCCGGTGCGCCGTGCACTCTTCCGCGCTCATCGACGGCACAAATTCGCTGCAGCAAGGCAGCGCGGACACCGTCGCGGCGCATCTTTCCATCGGCATGACGGAGCCACATCACAGGCAATCCAGCGCGATCGGCTGGCATCTCAAGATGCGCCGTCGCAGGCAAGATAACGTGCGTTCCGTCGTCGTTGTGCTGCACCAGTCCTCATCCGCCTGCGGCGGAGCTCCATGTTCAGTTCGCGGCGATCACCGCGTCGTTGGCAGGTCGATTGATCGCGCGCCTCATGCGTAAGCCCCGAGCAGCTTGCGCCGCTTGAGGGCCGCACGCGCGCGCGTCTCCGCTGCAGATGCGGACGGATCGCCGCAGTAGACCGTACCGCGCCTCCACATTGCATGCATGATCACGGCAAGCTTGCGCGCCACCGCCACCGTCGCCTTGCGGTGCGAGGCGCGCTTCGCCAGCGCCAGGCCCCAGCTCTTCACCTTGTCCTTCTTCTTGTAGCGCGTCAGCAGCGCGCTCGCCGCCTCGTAGAGCGCCCGCCGCACGTCACCATCACCCGCCTTGCTGATCCGTCCCTGGACGTCGATCGAGGAACCGGACTGCCAGCGCCGCGAGGTCAGGCCAAAATACGCCGCCACGTCGCGCGAGCGCTTAAAGCGCGAGGGATCGTCGACCGCGGTCATAAAACTCAGCGCCGCGATCGGGCCGACACCGGGAATCTGCATGAACCGCCGGCACAGCTCATGGCCGGCGACCAGCCGGACGACCAGGTCGTGCAGCCGGCAATACTGCTTCCACAGCGCGGCGCGCGCAGTCAGCATGGCGTCGATCAGCTCGCTGACCAGCGCGTCACCGGCCACCGCCTCGCGCACGGCTTGCGCAAAACCGCCGCGCCCGACCCGGTTCAGCCGGATGCCGAACACCTTGAGCGAATGCCGGATCGCATTCTCCAGATCCAGGAACTTGCGCTTCAAATTGCGCCGGTGCGTCAACAACAGCCGCAGCCGGTAGCAGGCCGCGCTCTTGATATGGGCCCGCCGGAACCAGCCGGTGCGCATGATGTGGGCAATGCCGAGCGCGTCGGCTTTGTCGGTCTTGTTGCGCTGCGCCTTCAGCGCGGCGCGGACGTGGAGGGTTTCCAGGCAGACCGCCGGCAGCCCGAGCTTGAGCAATTCCGGATGCAGCCAGGGCGACAGCGAGCCTGCCTCATGGCCAACCCGCCGCAAGCGCGACAGATACGGCGTGAGCGCCGCCTTGATCGCGTCCGGATCGGTCACCACCGTGACCTCCAGCGCCACCCTGCCCGCGTCGTCCACCACGCAGATCGCCGTCTCGTCCATGCCGACATCCAGGCCACAGAAGAAGTCCATCACCCGCCTCCCGCGTTGCTGAGGCGGCGCACTGTGCACGTCATTCATCGCGCGAGCCACGTGATCATCTGCCGCAATTTCCGGCGCAGACCGATTACGGGCGGCCATCGCTCGCCATCGCGTAAGCGTCCGATCTCTGCACCCGGATTGAGTAGTGCAATTGCGCACCATGCGGAGCTCCCTCGTAGCGTGGAGGATCTCCGGTGAATTTGAGACATTTCGAGAACAAGGCACGACAGTCCTTTTGGCTGGTTCACATCGAAGCCTGGCGTCAGAGCGGATTGGATCGGACGAATTACTGCCGTCAGCACCGACTCTGGAAGTGCACGTTCGATCGCTGACTGAAGTATCTGGCCGGCAAGGAAGCCGCCCGCAAACACGCGGAAGATCAGGCGGAATTGCGCCGTCAGAAGCGTCGGGAAGCGCACGACAAACAGCGCAAGAAGCGCACTCGGCTGCGCTTCTCCGTGAGCACCGACGTGCGCAACAAGGCCCTTCAGGCCTTCTGGGCGATGCATGTCGAGGCGATGACCTGGAGCGGCATGGGCGTTCGCGAATATGCCGCAGCATTACAACTCTCGCCCTACTCGCTGCGGCGCTGGCGTGACCATTTGGATGAAGCCGAGGTCGAAATCAAGTGGCGGGCTCATCTGCATCCCTCCGCCCGGCTCTTCGCTAGCACTAGTGCTAAGCAAGCGACGCCGAAATCGAGCTTGACAGCTCCGCCGAGCGACGATCCGGTGTCGCCTCGGCAGCCTGTCCGGCGCTTCTTTAGCGACGAGCAAAAACGCGCCATCGCGCTCGAGAGCGACCAGCCCGGCGTCAGCGTCTCGCGGGTCGCGCGCAAGTACGGGATCGTCGCGGGTATGTTGTTCCGATGGCGCGTGCAGTTCGGCGTAGCGCGGAAGAAGCGCGCGCAGCTTGCGCCCGTTACGCTTCCGGATGACGCAGGGCCAACGCGCCTGCTGCGAGACCTCGTGCATCCACCAAAGGGAATGGTGGCGGTTGACCTGCTGGACGGCCGGCGCGTCTTTGCTCCCACCGGCAGGAGATGGCGGATATTCCCCGTTTCGCGGCCCCGCCAGGGGACGCTCACCGCGCGCGCGGATCCCTAATCTTTGCTCCCCTTCAGCATGCTGGATGCAATACCAGCGCTAGTTCCTCGTGATCCCTGCAGCACTTACTGCGCAGGCTTCAATCGCGGCCGCCGCGTAACCTTGGCACCGAAGCCGACTTTGAAATGGGTCTCGCTGACCCACATCCGATGCAAGATGCTTGCGAGCTTGCGCGCGACCGCAGTGATCGCGCACAGCATGCTCGCCCGCCGCACGGCAAGCATGACTTCGATGGTCATCGCGAAGATCGGATCATCGCGCTCGAGCAACTCGCGAATGCGTGCTTCGTAAGCGCCCCGGGCGACTGCTCCGACCAACAAACCATAGGCCTGCAGCGCCCCGCGAATGTGATTCTCGACGTCGATCAGCTTGCGCTTGAGAAGCTTCCTGTTGGTCAGCAGTGTGCGCATCTTCTGCATGTCGATGTTCTTGACATGGGCAGCGCGATACCAGCCCAATCGCATCATCTGCGCGATGCCGCGCGCATCATTTGGTCGGTTTTGTTGCGCATCGTCGACAACGACACCCGCATGTGACGCGTTTCGACAATGATGATCGGAACTCCGGCGGGCTGCAGTTCGTGATAGAGCCAAATGCCCAGCGATGACGCCTCAGCTCCCGCTCTATCCAAGCGATCCGCGCAGCCCTCAAGAGCGGAGCGCCGCCGGCTCGGTGCCGATCTTCACCTCGCGAACGGTCTGCCCCTCGCTGTCGACTTCGCTAGCGCCAGGCCCTGCGCCTTGTCCTTTTTCTTGAAGCGCGTCAGCAGCATGCTCGCCGCTTCCTGCAGCGCCCGCCGCACGTCGCCCACCTTGCTGATCCGCCCGTGGAGTAAGGAAGCGCAAAAGCGGGATGCCGATTGGAGGGCAAAACGAGAATGCGCCGCTAGATTAAGGATTACTTCGCACCACGGCCCCGACCGTCAATCCACAATTCCGATGCAACCAGAAGATCACCGCATGCCCGAGAAGGTTCTTTTCTCGCGGGCTGGTTGGCTTCGAAGTCATCCAACTAAGTGAATAGCTAAGTGGGGCTGAGGCGCAGGAGATGCCGATAGCCGTGCTTGGTCATCCATCTCACTCGGGCCAGATGAGTGTCGAATGAACGGCGTGCGCGGTCCGGTTCTCGATCCGGGTCTATGCGCAACACAATCTGCGCGATTTCACGCCAGTCGGCGCCATCGGCCTCGGCGTCAAGGAGCCGCAAATAAGTCGCCAAATGCTCACGATCATATTTCGTGAGAGTTGGATCCGTTGGCGCAGTGTCGGCAACCTCGGGATCAAACGGGGGGCTTTGCATCTGGTATCCTGCATAACAGCGGTGGACTGCATTGACGTCCACGGCTGGAAGCAGAAGATCTAGGTGATCGCGATACTCATCCAGCTTTTCCACCACGGCGCAACGCTGCACGAGCGCCACCGGGGTTTCGAACCCGCATCACACCTTCGCCTTGCTCAGAGACCAGGAAGACAATTCCAGCCCCCTCCAGAGCGCGACGGACGCGATCACGCGTGTCTTCGCGCACTTCGAGACCACTTTCGGACTCGAGGCGTTTGAGGGCCGTTAGAGCGACCAAGGCCTTGTCAGCGAGCATCTCCTGTGTCCAACCGAGAAGCGCGCGTGCGGCCCGCACCTGGCGGGTAGTGATCATGCATGATCACCGCCACACGCAGCGGGCGAAACGCCACGGAAACGACTATAATAGTCGTCATCAGGCGATTGGCTAGCGATTTTTTAGCGTTTCCGCCCTATCGAACGGTCGCTCGTTGCTCCTCGATTCCCGACTGTACGCCGGTCCCGGACAGCGGTGTCACAGTATTCTTGAGCTAGCCGGACATCCGGAGGGGATCGTCGATTCGGAGCGTCCGCAGCCGGTTACGGGCTCTTCGCCGAGCACCAACGACGGCGTGGCTACCAGATTTCCTTCGTCGAATAATTCGTTCGTACGCTGCAGCCGCCGGCGGCCCTACTACTTTCCCAATCGGCTTGCTCTTTTGAAGACTACTGATTTCAATCAACTCCGTCCAATCGTGAATGGCTTCGGAGATGCAAGCTCAAGAAAAACCACTGATCAAACGCACTATTCGACGGCACCAGCTGCGAGAAATCGTACCCCTGGCGGATAGCACCATCTACGAAATGGAGCAGCGAGGCGAATTTCCGAGACGCTTCGCTTTGACCCCACGATGCGTGGTTTGGGATTTAAGCGAGGTTCAGGCATGGCTCGCGGCCCGTCGTTCCAAACCAATTTTGCGTGCACCTGGCCCCGACGTGAGGCAGAGGCGAGCCCGTCCTGTCAAAGAGTCGGATCGGGCGCCAAGATCGGCATCGACGGAGGTATGAGCGTCGGCACATGCTTTCTACCGTCAACCCACGCGTCCAAGATATCCGACCACTCCTGCATCATGTGTCGACGCTGCACCTCATACTCGGCCTTGTTGTAGACTCCACGGGACGAGCGACCGTCCTCGTGCGCCAGGCACTTTTCGATCCAGTCCCTGTTGAAGCCAAGTTCATTCAGTAGAGTTGAACCGGTCCGCCGCAGGTCATGAACCGTGAACGGCTCAAGAGGTAACCCTTCCGCCTTCGCTCGTTCGACGACCGCGTAGGTCACTCTGTTGAAAGTCGCGCGGGACATCGGAGCGTCCGCATCGTAACGCGACGGTAGGAGGTATCGCGAATTGCCCGCGCAGGTCTTCAAGGCGATCATGATGTCGAGCGACTGGCGCGACAGGTAAACGTTATGCGCCTTCGAGCGCTTCATCCGTTCCTTCGGGATCGTCCACACCGCATTCTCGAAGTCGACCTCATCCCACACCGCGTCCTGCAGCTCGCTCTTGCGCACCATCGTGAGTAGGTAGAGCCGCATTCCTAAACGGATCGTGGGAAGCGTGGCGATGTGCTCTAGCTGCTTCAGCATCACTCGGATTTCGGAAGGCGAGAGTGAACGATCCTTGGGTACGAAGGTCGCGATTGATGCTGGCCCCACTTCATCGGCTGGGTTGGCGATCTTCTCACCGTGCAGGATTGCGAAGCCGTAGATCTGCTTCAGAATGTCTCGCACGTGGATTGCGGTCGCCGGAGCGCCACGGTCAACGATTTTGACGCAATGAGCCCTCAGGTCGTTCGGCGTGATCTCCGTTAGGAGCCGGTTGCGCCAGACTGGCAAAAGCTCTCTCTCGAAGATCGATCGCCGCATGGCGCGCGTGCTGTCGGCCATCGGCGCGGCGATGAGCCACTTCTCCCCGAACTCGCCAAAGCTCTTCGCTTCCTTCAGACGGCGCTTCTCGCGCTGCTTCTCTATCGCGGGCGATCGTCCTTCGCGAACAGCGCGCCTCGCGTCGAGGCATTTCTCTCGAGCCCGCACAAGCGAGATTCCATCGCGCCCGTACTTGCCCAGATGGACCGTCTCCCGGCGTCCGTTGATCCTGTAATCCAAGAGAAACGAGATCGTACCACTCGGCAGGACGCGAACATACATGCCGTCGCGGTCAGCAACTTTGTAGGTTTTCTCCCGTGGTTTCAGAGCCTTGAGAGCAACGTCCGTCAGCATTCCTACCGTCTCCAGAAAAGTACCGTCAGCGCTTTTTCGGAGGTTCGCAGCAGAGAATTTCAAGAAAATTCAATCTGTTAAGGCCGAAAAAGTACCGTCACGAGCCGCATTTCTCGTGACGGTACGTTCAAAGATTCGGCTGGGCAAGATATCGGGGTCCGTCAGTCGGATTGGCAGAGCCGAACGCTGCGTGCCGATAGTCGGCGATAGCAAAAAGAACTATTTATTTTTGATTTCAATGACTTGTATCATAGTCCGGCGAATTTCCGGATACGCTCGGATGGGGCTGAATTATTCCCACTCGATCGTCCCCGGCGGCTTCGACGTCACGTCGTACACCACCCTATTCACGCCCTTCACCTCGTTGATGATCCGCGTCGCCGTCTCGCCCAAAAACTTCATGTCGAATTGATAGAAGTCGGCGGTCATGCCGTCGGTCGAGGTGACGGCGCGCAGGCCGACGACGTATTCGTAGGTGCGGCCGTCGCCCATCACGCCGACGGTCTTGACCGGCAAGAGCACCGCGAAGGCCTGCCAGATCTGGTCGTAGAGGCCGTGCTTGCGGATCTGGTCGATGTAGACGACGTCCGCATTGCGGAGGATGTCGAGCTTTTCCTTGGTGATGTCGCCGGGGCAGCGGATGGCGAGGCCGGGGCCCGGGAACGGGTGGCGGCCGACGAAGATCTCGGGCAGGCCGAGCTCGCGGCCGAGCACGCGCACCTCGTCCTTGAACAATTCGCGCAAGGGCTCGACGAGCTTCATGTTCATACGCTCGGGCAGCCCGCCGACATTGTGGTGCGATTTGATGGTCACCGAGGGGCCGCCGGTGAAGGAGACGCTCTCGATCACGTCAGGATAGAGCGTGCCCTGCGCCAAAAATTCGGCGCCGCCGATCTTCTTCGCCTCCGCATCGAACACGTCGATGAAGAGCCGGCCGATGGTCTTGCGCTTCACCTCGGGGTCGGTGACGCCGGCGAGCTCGCCGAGGAACTGCTTGGACGCATCCACATGCACGAGCGGGATGTTGTAGTGATGGCGGAACAGGTCGACGACGGTCTTGGCTTCATCAAGCCGCAACAGGCCGTGGTCGACGAACACGCAGGTGAGCTGGTCGCCGATCGCCTCGTGGATCAGGACCGCAGCGACAGCGGAATCGACGCCGCCGGAGAGGCCACAGATCACCTTGCCCTTGCCCACCTGCGCGCGGATCTTCTCGATCGCCTCCTCGCGGAAGGCGCGCATGGTCCAGTCGCCGGTGAGGCCCGCGACCTTGCGGACGAAGTTGCGCAGGAGTTTTGCGCCATCGGGCGTGTGCACCACCTCGGGGTGGAACATCAGGCCATAGTACTTGCGCTTCTCGTCCTGGATGATCGCGAATGGCGCATTCGGCGAGGTGCCGGCCACGCTGAAGCCGGGCGGCATCTTCGTGATGCGGTCGCCATGGCTCATCCAGACCTGGTGCTTTTCGCCGAGGCCCCAGAGGCCGTCGAACAGGCAGCTCTCGGTCTTCACCTCGACATCGGCGCGGCCGAATTCGCGGTGATGGCCGCCCTCGACCTCACCGCCGAGCTGCGCCGCCAGCGTCATCTGGCCGTAGCAGATGCCGAGCACGGGAACGCCTGATGCGAAGATCAGTTGCGGCGCGCGGGGCGAGCCGGTCTCATGCACCGATTCCGGGCCGCCGGAGAGGATCACCGCCTTCGGCTTCATCTCCTTGAAGGCGGCTTCCGCCTTCTGGAACGGCACGATCTCGGAATAGACCCCCATCTCGCGGACGCGGCGGGCGATCAGTTGCGTCACCTGGCTGCCGAAATCGACAATCAGAATCTTGTCATGCGCCGAGGCCACTGAAGGCGTCGACCACTGGCGGTCTTGTTGTGCGGCTGTCATGGCAAGCAAATACGCGACGATGCCCGCCCCCGCAACCGCGCACCGCGGCACACCCACATTCTTCTTTGGGCATGGACAAATCGATATAGGTAAGTAATACTTACCTATTATATCAAACGGAGGAAACCATGCCCAACCGTCACGACCCCGCGCGCCTGACCGCGCTCGGCAAGGACTGGATCGCCGCCTGGAATTCCCGCGATCTGGAGCGCGTGCTGGCGCTCTACGCCGAGGACGCCGAGATGACCTCGGACAAGATCCCGGCGCTCGGCCTCGACCCGACGGGAACCCTGCGCGGCAAGGACCGGCTGCGCCAGTACTGGTCGATCGCGCTCGAGCGCCTGCCCGACCTGCATTTCGACCTGATCGACGTGTTCGTCAGCCCCGACAGCCTCGTGGTGTTCTACACCAACGAGCGCGGCAGCAAGATTTGCGAGTATCTGCGGCTCGATGCGGCCGGCAAGATACGGCAGGGCTCGGCGAACCATCTGATGCATTGAGGCGAGCTCTTACCCCGTCATTGCGAGCGGAGCGAAGCAATCCATTGTGCCGCGTGCGAGGATAGATGGATTGCTTCGTCGCTGCCGCTCCTCGCAATGACGGCAGTTATCGCCGCGAAGGTGGTGGGTTACGCTTACGCTAACCCACCCTACGCAAACGCGCATCCGGAGAGACCGCATGAAGATCCCGCCCCTTTCCTTCACCGTCACGGACTGGAGCGGGGTCGCGCCGACGATCCATCCGGGCGAGACCGGCGAGGCCCTGTGGCGCACGCTTGATATCGGCGAGCTCAGGGTGCGCATGGTCGAATATTCGCCGGGCTATCTCGCCGATCACTGGTGCGATCGCGGCCATGTGCTGTTCGTCGTGCAGGGCGAGCTCGACACCGAGCTGCGCGACGGCCGCAAATTCACGCTGAAGCCGGGCATGAGCTATCAGGTCTCGGATTTCGGCGACGCCGCGCACCGCTCGTCAACAAGAACGGGTGCGACGCTGTTCATCGTGGATTGAACGGATCGCGCACTCAGCCCTTGCGGGCAACCTTCCTCACCCTGGTATCTGACCACGTCAGCGGACGGCCGGCCTTCGACGGCAGCACCAGGCGCCCGACCGGCTGGCCGGCCTGGTCGAGCAGCGCCGAATGCGCTTCGCCCCGCGCGTAAAGGTGCGCCTCGCCCCATTGCCTTAAGCTGACCACGACAGGAAACAGGTCGCGCCCCTTCTTGGTCAGCGCATATTCCTGATAAGCGCTGCCATCGGAAGCCGCGACCTGCTCGAGCACGCCTGTTGCGACCAGCTTGCGCAGCCGCGCAGTGAGCATGCCTTTGGCGATGCCGAGGTTCGTCTGGAAGTCGCCGAACCGGCGCAATCCGTCGAACGCGTCGCGCACGATCAACAGCGACCACCAGTCGCCGATCGCATCGAGCGCACGCGCCACCGGGCATTCGGCCTTGGCAAAACCGGTCCGCTTCATTTCACAGCCTCCTCCCCATCTGGTCCTAAAATAAGACTAGACAGCGCGCGACGCAACTGGTCTCATTATAAGACCACATGGGAATGCGTGACTTGCGGAGGCGATGATGACGAACGAGACCACGGCGGCGGCCGGACAGGCGGAATATGGTGCCGGTGACACCGCCGGGCGCGGGCTGTCGCGCGCAACGGCGCTGCTGTTTGCCCTCGCCTGCGGATTGAGTGTCGCCAACATCTACTTCGCCCAGCCGCTGCTCGATGCGATGGCGCATGATCTCGGCATCACGCCCGCCGCGATCGGGATCGTGGTGACGCTGACCCAGACCGGCTACGCGCTTGGCCTGATGCTGATCGTGCCGCTCGGCGACCTCTGGGATCGCCGCCGTCTGATCGTCGGACAGAGCGTGCTGTCAGCGATTGCGCTTGTCATCGTCGGCACCGCCTCCAGCGCCACCGCGCTGCTGGTCGGCATGATCCTGGTCGGGCTGCTCGCGGTCGTCGTGCAGGTGCTGGTCGCATTCGCCGCGACCTTGGCGACGCCGGCCGAGCGCGGACGCGCGATCGGGACCGTCACCAGCGGCGTGGTGTCGGGCATCCTGCTCGCCCGTTTCGTCGCCGGCACCCTCGCCGACATCGGCGGCTGGCGCCTGGTCTATCTGACGTCATCAGCGCTGATGCTGATCATGGCCGCGCTGCTGGCGCGGGTCCTGCCAAGCCATCGGCCAGAGGCCAGCGCGAACGGAACCGGCCAATCCTATTCGCAGCTGTTGCGCTCGACCGCGGCGCTGTTCGTCGAGGAGCCGACCCTGCGCGAGCGCGCCACCTTTGCGCTTCTGATCTTCGCAAGCGTCAACGTGTTCTGGAGCGCGATCGTGCTGCCGCTCGCGGCACCGCCGTTCTCGCTGTCGCATACGACCATCGGGCTGCTCGGCATCGTCGGCGTCGCCGGCGCGCTGGCGGCGCGCAATTCGGGCCGGCTCGCCGACCTCGGCTGGGGCCAGCGCACCACCGGATTGTCGCTGCTGCTGATGCTCGCCGCCTGGGTCCCGATCGCCTGCCTCTCCACCTCGCTCTGGCTCGTGGTTGCCGGCGTGGTCATGATCGATCTCGCGGTGCAGGCGGTGCATGTCACCAATCAGAGCCTGATCATCGCCGCGCGTCCCGACGCGGCGAGCCGGCTGGTCGGCGGCTACATGGTGTTCTATTCGATCGGCAGCGCGCTTGGCGCGATCTCCTCGACCGCCGTCTATGCGATCGCCGGCTGGATCGGCGTCTGCATGCTCGGCGCCGGCATCAGCGCGGTGGCGCTGCTGTTCTGGGTGATCACGGTGAGCCGGACGCCGGTGCCCACGGGCATCTGCTCCGAAGCGTAGGGTGGGCAAAGCGCAGCGTGCCCACCATTCTTGGCGTGCTCGTGATGGCGGGCACGGCGCTTTCGCGCCTTTGCCCACCCTCATATGAGGCCTTTGTGAGTCAAGCGTCGCGCCGAGGGCTCGG
>NZ_JBHMET010000078.1:0-24318 GCF_042430365.1 Bradyrhizobium erythrophlei | reverse complement strand
CAGAAATCGCCCGATTTGGGAATCCCAAATCGATTCAAGCTAACTTCATCCCGCTTTAGCACCCCCCATGCGTTCAAATGACGCATGATCGCGAACGCGGTTCCTGTGAAGCGGCTCATACGCGATTATTTACTGAACGGCTACACCTCAGGTTGAGCGGCAATGAGCCGGTTCGGCGCGCTCCCGCGCGCTGCCCTCGTCCGCAACAGAAGGAGGTGTCACATGGCGTTCCTGTTCTTCAATTTTCGCAGCATGGGCCTCAGCGAGGCGCTCGCCAATATCGGCGAGCTCAAGGGCGTCGTCGCCAACACGCTGAAGCAGAACGGCTTCACCGACGTCGTCAACACGCAGTCCGAAGTTGCCGGCAACAAGAACGGCGTTCGCGTGTCCATCCTGCACCTGCACATCGTCGACCGGCAGTTTTGGCAGGTGTTCATGGCCGGCGGCGACACCGCCGCCACGCAGCAGACGCTCAACGACGTCGTGAACAAGGTGGAGCACCTCGCCTTTCTCTAAATTTAGGCGACGCGCACAAACGAAAATCCCCTGCGGCGTGACCCGCGGGGGATTTTCGCCACCCCCCACTTACTTCGCTGCCGCGTTGACCTCCGCCCCCGCCCTGCGTGCGGGTGCATTGTCCTGCTCGGCGTCCTCGGGCAGGCCGGCAAAGCGGCGCAGCGCCTGCGCCATCTTCACGCGGCCGCTGACGCCGGTGATGATGACGTCGACCATGGTGAAGGACGAGTGGAACTGGCCGTGCGCCTTGAGCTGCTCGACCGGTACGCCGGCTTTCGCGAGCGCATCGCCATAGGCGATGCCCTCGTCACGCAGCGGATCGAACTCGCAGGTCACGACATAGGCCGGCGGCAGGCCCTCGAGCTTGCCGCGCAGCGGCGAGACGCGCGGATCGGTGCGATCGGCGGGCGAGCAATAGATGTCCCAGAACCAGTACATCAGCCCGCGCGTCAGGAAGTAACCGGTCGCGTTCTCGACATAGGACGGACGGTCGAATGTGCAGTCGGTGACCGGGCAGAGCAGCAACTGGCCTGATATCGCAGGCCCGCCGCGGTCGCGCGCGAGCTGGCAGGTGACGGCCGCGATGTTGCCGCCGGCGCTCCAGCCTGCAACCAGCACCGGCCCAGCCTTGCCGCCCAGCTCGGCGGTGTGCTCGGCGATCCAGCGCGTCGCGGCGTAGCCGTCTTCGGCGGCGGCCGGGAAGCGATGCTCCGGCGCATGGCGATAGCCGACGCTGACGATGATCATGCCGGTGCGCCGGCACATGTCGCGGCAGAACGGATCGTCGGACAGCTCGTCGCCGAGCACCCAGCCGCCGCCGTGGCAGTAGACCACGATCGGATGCGGCCCCGGCGTCGCCGGGCGATAGAGCTTGTAGGGCAGCGGACCTTCGGCGCCTTGCAGCATGCCGGTGCCGACCTCGCCGACCGGCCGGCCCGCGGGACGGCCCTTGTTGAACTCGTTGAGGAAGTCGCGCGCACCCTGCGCACCCATCGTCTCGATCGGCGGCAGGTTCATCTCCGCCAGCATGCCGAGCACCAGCCGCACATCCGGCTGCAGGCGCACCACCTCGCCGTCATTGCACTGCTCGGCGACGTTGGGACCGGTGAGCTTGAAGCCCAGCATGCCGCGGCTCACCACCTCGTTGCAGATGCTGCGATAGGGACCGACGCCGCCGGTATAGGGCATCACGCCCTGCGGCTTGCCGGGGACGTTGGCGCCCGTGTACCAGGTGTTGGCGAGCCGATGCAGCGTCAGCATCGCGCAGTCGCCCATGTGCCGCTCCCAACCCGCTTGCGCCGCGTCGGTCGCCTCGATGGTCGTGAAGCCGGCATCGCGCAACGCCGCCAGCCGATCGACCACCCAGTCGACGTGCTGCTCGATCGACACCGCCATGTTTGACAGCACCGACGGACTGCCGGGGCCGGTGATCATGAACAAATTGGGGAAGCCCGCCACGGTGAGCCCGAGATAGGTCTGCGGCCCGTGCGCCCAGACATTGGAGAGCGACGTGCCGCCGCGGCCGGAGATCGGATGCACCGCCATGATGGCGCCGGTCATCGCGTCGAAGCCGGTCGCGAACACGATCACGTCGACATCGACCTTGCGCTTGTCGGTTAAGATGCCGTCAGCGGTGATCGACTTGATCGGCTCCTGGCGCAGATTCACCAGCGTGACGTTCGGACGGTTGTAGGTCGAATAGTAGTTCGTATCGAGGCACGGACGCTTGGCGCCGAACGGGTGGTCGTGCGGGGTCAGCGCTTCGGCGATCGCGGGATCCTTGACGACCGCGCGGATCTTCTCGCGGATCAGGTCGGCGACCACCTTGTTGCCGTCGACGTCGACGGCCTGGTCGGCCCAAAGCTGCGTCAGGATGTGGACGAGGTCGCCCGCCGCCCACGCCGTCTCGAAGCGCTCGCGGCGCTCGGCATCGCTCAATTGCCAGCTCACCACCGTCTGCTGCGGATACGGCACACCGGCCATCGACCAGCGCGCATGCTCGCGATAGGCGGCGCGGTCGGTTTCAAAATAGGTCTTGCGATCGTCCGGCGACGGGCCGTTATGTGCGGGCAGCGCGAAGTTTGGCGTGCGCTGGAACACGGTGAGATGCGCGGCCTGTTCTGATATCATCGGGATCGACTGGATGCCCGACGATCCCGTGCCGATCACGGCGACGCGTTTTCCTTTCAGGTTGACGCCGTCATGCGGCCAGCGGCCGGTGAAATAGATCTCGCCCTTGAAATCCTTGACGCCGTCGATCTCCGGCGGCTTCGGCGACGACAGGCAGCCGGTCGCCATGATGTAGTGGCGGGCCGACACGGTCGGGCCGTGGTCGGTCGCGAGCTGCCAGCGCTCGTTCGCGTCATCCCAGGTCGCGGCCTTCACCTTGGTGCCGAAGCGGATGTCGCGGCGGAGATCGTAACGGTCGGCGACGAAGCCGAGATAGCGCAGGATTTCCGGCTGGGTCGCGTACTTCTCCGACCAGGTCCACGCCGTGTCGAGCTCCGGATCGAACGTATAGCTGTAGTCGATGGTCTGGATGTCGCAGCGCGCGCCGGGATAGCGGTTCCAGTACCAGGTGCCGCCGACGTCGCTGGCATCCTCGATCACAACCGCCGAGAAGCCGGCCTTGCGCAGCCGATGCAGCAGATAGAGACCGGCAAACCCGGCGCCGACGACCGCGACGTCGACCTGTTGCGTGGTCCCACTACGCTTTGTTTCAGAAGCACGTGCTGCGACTGCTGCGTCTGGCATGCCATTTCCTCCCGGGCGTTTTGATTTTGGGCGGAAGGCTAGTCCTGCGGTTTCAGTTTGTCATCATGACAAACGCAATCTTTGGTAGCCACACCTGTGGCGACCGAGGTTTGGAGCACGGCACGCAGCGTGTAGACGCAACTCGTTTCATCGCGTCATGAGCCCTCATGGCGAGAAGCGCGAAAGGCGATTAACCCAAATCGGGCGCAACTGTCTTTGCTCGTCATGCCCGGCCTTGTGCCGGGCATCCACGTCTTTCGTCACCTCCAACAAGAAAGACGTGGATGGCCGGGACAAGCCCGGCCATGACCAAGAGCTAGCGTCAGACCGACCGCATCAATCCGCCGTCGACACGGATGTTCTGGCCGGTGATGTAGCCGGCGCCGTCGGAGGCGAGGAAGGCGATCGTCGCGGCGATCTCTTCCATCTTGCCGTAGCGCCGCATCGGCACGCTCTGGCGGCGCTCGTCGGTCGCAGGCAGGCTGTCGATCCAGCCGGGCAGCACGTTGTTCATGCGCACATTGTCGGCGGCGTAGCTGTCGGTGAACAGCTTGGTGAAGGCCGCAAGGCCGGCGCGAAACACCGCCGAGGTCGGAAACTGTGCGCTCGGCTCGAACGCCCAGGCGGTCGAGATGTTGATGATCGCGCCTCGCTTCTGCGCCTGCATGATCGGCGCCACCAGCCGCGTCGGACGGATCACGTTCATCAGATAGATGTCGAGCCCGGTGTGCCACTGCTCGTCGGTCAATTCCAGCACCGGCGCACGCGGGCCGTGGCCGGCGCTGTTGACGAGCACGTCGATCCGGCCCCAGCGCGCCGCGACGCCGTCGACCGCGCGCTTGAGATCGTCGTTCGACCGGTTCGAGCCGGTGAAGCCGAGCCCGCCGAGCTCGGTTGCCAGCGCCTCGCCCTTGCCCGACGAGGACAGGATCGCGACACGGAATCCGTCTGCCGCGAGGCGACGTGCCGCCGCGGCGCCCATGCCACTGCCGCCCGCGGTGACGAGCGCGACCTTTTCTGCTGCCATGATTGATGGTCCCTTGTTGTTGGTTCGTTCGAGACCACCCTAACATTGCCGAACGCGGCGCGCGACATCACGCCTGCTTTGCGTCACCGGGCGAAATGCGGCATGGTGACCGACATCATTGTCCGCCACGCCATAGTCACGTGCCATCATTCGTTCGAAACCTCCTCGTCGCCGCCGCGCTGCTGCTCACCGGCAGCGCGTTCGCACAGGACCGGTCGATCGTCGTCGCGTCGACGACGTCGACCGAACAGTCCGGCCTGTTCGGCTATCTGCTGCCGCGCTTCACCCAGGCGTCCGGCATCGCGGTGAAGGTGGTCGCGGTCGGCACCGGACAGGCACTCGACATCGGGCGGCGCGGCGATGCCGACGTGGTGTTCGTGCACGACCGCGTGGCGGAAGAGAAATTCCTGAGCGAGGGCTTTGCCACCCGACGCCATGACGTGATGTACAACGACTTCGTCATCATTGGACCGAAGGCCGATCCGGCGCACATCGCCAGCGACAAGGATGTCGCCGATGCGCTGCGCAAGATCGCGGCGGCCAAAGCGCCCTTCATCTCGCGCGGCGACCGCTCCGGCACGCATGAGGCCGAACTCAGGCTCTGGAAGGACGCCGGCATCGATCTCGCCGCCGCCAAGGGCGACTGGTATCGCGAGATCGGACAGGGCATGGGCCCCGCGCTCAACATGGCGTCGTCATCGAACGCCTATGTGCTGTCCGACCGCGGCACCTGGCTGTCGTTCAAGAACCGCGGCGAGCTCGCCGTGCTCACCGAGGGCGACCGCAAGCTGTTCAACCAGTATGGCGTGATGCTGGTCAATCCGGCGAAGCATCCGAAGGTGAAGGCCGCCGACGGACAGGCCTTTATCGACTGGCTGATCTCGGCGGACGGACAAAAGACCATCGCCGACTACAAGGTCGGCGGCGAGCAGCTGTTTTTCCCCAACGCCGACGCACGCTGAGCTTGCTGTTGCGCGTCGCCATTGTCGGCACGCATACCTAAAGCGCGATGAGATTAGGTTGAATCGTCATCGCGCTTTAGCTTCTTGTTTGAGCATGATCTTTTCGGAGAACCGCTTCACACTTTTCCGGATCATGCTTTAGCGGCCTTGCTTGCCAAGGACGAGATTGACCGTGTGTGCGGCAATCTTGCGGAGCTGGGCTTCATCGCCGAAAGCGCGTTCGAGCACGGCCAGTCCACGCGTCACGGTGGCGATATGCAATGCCGCACTCTCGGGGTCTCCGTCGAACTCGCCGCGCCTGGCGCCCTCGGACAGGACGTCCTGAATCAGGGCGGTGATACGCGACATCAGATCCGCGAAGGCCTGTCGCGCGTTCTCATCCAGCCCCTCACCTTCAACCGACCCCAGCTCCATCAGTCCCCGTGTGGTGGGACATCCGCGGGGCGGCGTGCCGGAACGGAAGTTCTTGATGGTCACATGGAAGAACGTGGTAAGGCGCTGGCGCAGCGTCCCCACGCCGAGCGCCTTCTGCAGCGAGCGCAGATATTCGCTCGCATAGCGCTCATAGGCGCAGAGAAACAGCGCTTCCTTGCTGCCGAAGGCATTGTAGAGGCTGCCGCGCTGCACGCCCGCGTCACGCGCGATGTCCGAGAGCGACGTGCCGCGCACCCCTTTGCGCCAGAATTGATCGAACGCGATGCGTAGAACGTCGTCGTGGTCAAACTCGCGCGGCCTCAATGTCTCATCCTCTCGATAGGTCCGATCCCGGCCATCGACGCTCGTCCTCGGAGCGAGGCCGGGAAAATATTTGACACGGCGTCAAGAACATGATTTCTGGACACCGTGTCAAAAACTGCTGGGTTGATAGCCCATTTCGTCGACGAAGCGAACCACCCGTGCGCGGGCCGCCATGGCTCGCGTCCGCCTGGCCGGTTTCTGAAAGGACCCGCGATGCCGATCATTCACATCTCCCTGCGCGCCGGAAAGCCGGAAGCCTACCGCCAGGCGATCTTCGACAGCCTTTACTGCGCGATGCGCGAAGCGCTCGACGTGCCGGAAGACGACCAGTTCATGACCATCAGCGAGCATGACGCCGCGAACTTCCGTTACGGCAACGCCTATGGCGTCACGCGCAGCGACGATCTCGTGCTCATCCAGATCACCGTGTTCGACAGCCGCACGCTGGAACAGAAGAAGGCACTGTACCGGCGGATCGCGGAGCGGCTCGGCGAAAACCCCGGCATCCGCCCCGAGAACGTGTTCGTGAACATCGTTCCGACCGCGAAAGAGAACTGGTCCGTCGGCCACGGCCTCGCACAGTTCGCTTGAGGCTATGCGTGCGAACGGCCGTGCGACGTCTCACCTCGTGAATGCACGCCCGAGCAGGAAGGCGATCGTGCTGACGCCGACACTCAGCGCCAGCAGGATCAGCCCGAGCCCGAGGCCGAGCGCAAGGTCGCCCTTGCTGGTCTCGAGCGCGATCGCCGTCGTCATCGTGCGCGTATAGCCGCTGATGTTGCCGCCGACGATAATGATGGCGCCGACCTCGGCGATGGCGCGGCCGAAGGCCGCGAGGAATGCAGTGAGCAGCGAGGCACGGCCGAGCGAGGACAGCAATGCGAGGCTGCGCAGGCGCGACAGGCCGTCGATCCGCACCAAATCGGCGTATTCCGCCCACAGCAGGGTCGCCGGGCGATGCACCAGCGCGACCACGATCGGGGTCGCGAGGATGACCTGCGCCACGATCATCGCCGTCGGCGTGAACAACAGGCCGGCGAAGCCGAGCGGCCCCGATCGCGAGAGCAGGAGATAAAGCCCGAGCCCGACGACGACCGGCGGCAGGCCGAGGCAGGCATTGGCGAGCACGATCACCGCCTGCCGCCCGCGAAATTTCGAGATCGCAAGCCAGCCGCCGAGCGGCGCGCCGATCACAAGCGCAAGCACGCTCGCCGACAGGCTGACGCGGAGCGACAGGCCGACGATGCCGAGCAGTTCCGGATCCCGGCCGGCAACCAGCGAAAGGGCCGCCGCGATGGACTGCGCGAAATCATTCATGCCGGCATGCGTTGCAGGGTGCGGCAGAACTCGTCGGTGTCGGTGAAGATGGCGTCGCCGGCGAATTTCAGCGACTCGATCGAGCGCTGCGCGGCCTCGGCGTGACCGGCGCCGCAGGCGTCGGCCACGATCACCGGGATGATGCCGAGATCGGCGGCGTGGCGCGCGGTCGGCTCGATACCGATCTCCATCGCGACGCCGACCAGCGCCAGCGTCGTGATGCCGCAGTCGCGCAGCGCGATCTCAAGCGGTGTGCCCTCGAGCGCGGACATCGTCAGCTTGTCGAAGATCGCCTCGCTCGGCCGCGGCGCGAGCTCCGGCGTGATGGCAAAGCCCGGCGTATCCCTGAGGAACCACGGCTTGACCTCGTTGGGATCGTCGACGCGCTGCCAGGCCATCGCCATCCGGTAGGCGAAGGTGCCCATCAGCTCCTTGGGCAGCGACATGTGGCGCATGAAGAAGATGCGCACGCCGGCGGCGCGCGCGGCCTCGAGCACGCGCGAGACCCGGCTGACGACCTCCTCGGGGTTCTTGATCTGCCGGAGGATGCCGACCTGCATGTCGTAGACGACAAGCGCGAGGCGCTGCGGATCGCAGGCCTCGGCGAGGGTCTGGGGAATGTCGAGACCGGAGACGCGTTTCATGGATAGGAACCTTCGCTAGCCTGTTGCTTGTTGGATTGGGGCCGGAGCGCGGAGCGAAACCTAGCCTATTCGCCGCCCCGCACAAGGCGGCGGCCATGTTGTGCAGTGCTCCATCGCGCTGATGTCTCAGGCCTTTGGCGCGGCCTTGAGAAGAGACGACACCGCCTCGACCAGTTGGTCCGGCGAGAACGGCTTTTGCAGCAGCACACTGTTCGACACGCCCTTGGTCGGCCACTCATTGCCGCCGGCGCCGGTGATGTAGATCACCGGGAACGACGGATCGATCTCGCGGGCGCCGCGCGCCACGCGCCAGCCGTCAAGCCGGCCGAGCAGGCGAATATCGGTGACCAGTGCGCTGTATTTGGTGCGGAACGCCTTCAACAGCGTCAGCGCCTCCTCGCCGGAGCCCGCGATCGCCGGCTCATAGCCGCCATCCCTCAAGGCGTCTTCCACCAGGAATTGAAGGTCGCGGTCGTCTTCGATGACGAGAATGATCGGCAAGTCTTGCAACGCCACCCCCAATGAGTCGGCCGGCCGCCCGGCCTCACTATTGTATCCTGGAACAAAATGGCCGCGGTATGTACGACAGCGGGCAAAAACGATGCCGGGACGAGAATCCACGTCCTAGTCGTCGGCGAACTCGTCTTCTTCGTTGACCCCGCCCTTGCGCCGCGGTCCGACCGGCTTCCTGCCGCCGAGCGCCCCTGTGACATAAGGCTCGCGCCGCGCCGCATAGGGGCTGCGAGCCGACGCACGCCCGGCCACCTCCTCGCCGGAGACGGCGGCCGGCTGGCAGATGACGCGGCGGCTCGCGCGCCGCATCAGGTCCACGTGGATGTGGTCATAATGATAGACGTTGGAGCCCGGCGCCAGCACAGTGTTGAACTGCTGGCAGGCGGCGGCCTGGACGTCGCGCAGGAAGCCCTGCTCCTCCGGCATGCCGCGCCAGCCGTCCTTCACCGTGATGCGGCGGCCGTCGGCGAGCGTGAAGGCAGCGATATCCAGAGCATTGCCAAAGGCATGCTCGGAAATATGGGCGTGCGGATTGCCGTTCATGCCACGGCAGGAATAGGCCGAGATCTGCTTGATCTCGATCACGCGCGCGCCGAACCAGCGCTGCGCCGCCGGCTGTACCGAATCGGCAAGCCAACGTTCGAGCGCGGAGACGATGGGACAGGCGAGCGTCGCGGCCGGCTTCATCGCGACCGGGCCGACCGACTGCACCGGATTGCCGCTGGACGGACCGAGCCGCGGCAGTGGCGCTGCGCCGGGCTGTTGCTCTTGCTGCGAATAGGGCGCCGGTGAATACGGCGCGGCGGCGCGGTCGCGCTGCGGGCTGGCTGACAAGCCCGGATAATAACCATCGCCTTTCGGCCCCGGCGCGCCCTCGGCCGGCAGGTCGATCTCATCCTCCTGCGGCGCGACGCCGGGCGCAGTCAGCGAGATCGGTCCATTCGACTGCGCGCCGTAGCCCGGCTGGCGCGGGGCCTGGTCCGAATAGGTTGGCTGTGCCGGCGGCTGGCTCGGCGGCGGGTTGATCGGCCAGCGCGGCTGATTGCCGATTGCGGCCGGCGGACGCAGATCGTTGTCGGCGAATCCGTAGGCTGAGCTGGCCTCGCCGAGGGCGGCAACCTTGAGCGGGAATTCCGCACCGCACGCACCGGGACCGGAGATCGGATCGATGCGGACCAGGTCGGCGCTTTCCTTGACCGCGCCGGACTTGAGACATGCAGCTTCGGCCTCGGCCCGCCATGGCTCGCGCTCGGCCGTCTGAAACAGACCGCGACCGCAACCAGCCAGCGAAACAAGGACAAGGGAGCCGACGAGATACAAACGAACTCCACGCGTCATGCGCGCACGTTCGGCGAATTTATTTAAAGACTCTTCAACGCATTGATTTCACGTCTCTTTAACCATGCGCTGGAACCCGGGCCGGCAGCGGAGGGAACGGATGGACAGCAGCGCTGACTTTTTCGGCCTGGAACGTCTTGCTAGCTATTGCGTTAATGCGGGCACCGTTGTGAACCAAGGGAGCTTCTCAATGGATTTCGCGAGTCCTCTGCTGAGCAAGCTGAGCATTGTGGCCGCGTACGTCGCACTTGCCTTCGTAGGCGCCATCATCTTCGGCGTTATCTAGGCATCACGATTTGATCAGAGTTTCGCGCCCGGCGGCCCGCTCCGTCGGGCGTTTTTGCTGTGACGTGCATCACGGAAGGCCGCGGCGGCGGCGCGTAGCGTGCGGGCCAATCCGACGCAACCAGGCGCACCCGCCGTTCGAGGAGGCTCGCATGAAGAAGCTCATTACGATCGCCGCACTCTTGATGGCCACCACGTCAGCCCATGCCGGCGGCATCGGCGTCACCTTCGAGATCGACGGCCAGCGCATCCATGTCGAGGCGCCGCGCAACTGCAACGCGCTGTCCTGCATCCGGATCTCCGCGCCCGGCTACAACGGCACGATCGGCAACATCAATCTCAAGGGGCTCGGCTCGAAGACAGACGACGATGACGACGTCGCGTCGACGACACCGGCACCAGCCGCGCTCGCTCCTTCGCCGGCGCCCGCTCCTGCCCCGGCCACCGCACAGCCCGCACCGCAACCGGCCGCGCCAGTCGCAACCCATGCCGCGCCGTCACCTGCTCCTGCACCGGCCACGACCGTCGCAACCGCGGCCCCGGTCGACGCCGCGGCTGCGGCACCCGCACCGGCCCCCGTCGCCGCAGCGCCGGCACCCGCGCCGAGCGGACCGATCGGCGTCTGGGCCACCGAAGAGAACAAGGGCAACGTCCGCGTCGAGCCGTGCGGCGCCAATCTTTGCGGCTATGCCGTCACGACCAACGAGCGGATCCTGATCAACATGAAGCCCGACGGCAACGCGTGGAGCGGCCGCATCCACGATCCCGACTCCGGTCGCAACTACGACTCGACGATCGCGATGAAGGGCCCGAACGCGATGCGCGTGCAGGGCTGCGCCTTCGGCGGCATGTTCTGCGGCGGCCAGACCTGGAAGCGCGTGAGCTAACTCAAATCCGGGTCAGCTCCGGCAACGAACGTCACAACTCCCAGAACTTTGGCGCAGCCTGGTGAAGTGCTGCGCCAAAGCAGATGATGTTATCGGTAGCGTCGCTTTCGCTCCTGCGCGCCGACTAGCCGCCCGGAGGTGTGTAGGCAGCCCTGAGCTTGACCGCCTTCTGGCGCACTTCCTTGATCTCGTCCTGTGTGAACAGGCGCGTCAGCTTCACATCGGACAGCGTGCCGGCGGCCACGACCACGCCGCAGATGGCCGGCGCCATACCCGGGTCCGGCACGTCGAAAATCACCAGGACACTCGGCCCCTCCGTGGCCATGCTGTACATCGAAACCAGTTTGCCGCCAGCCGACTCGATCAGTTTCTTGGCGGCCTCGTAGCGGTTGACCGTCGGATTTTCCAAGATGGCGTTGATTGCGCGCGGTGTGTAGTGACCGGTGAAGCAGAAATGCATGGCAAGTCCTCCATCCGTTCATGTTTGAAATGATTGCTGAGCCTCGCCGAGAACAGATTCCAAATCAGGCGCAGTTGCGACGACAAAAGGACAAGATAACAGGGCCCGCCGTGGGCATCGACGCCGCCGGTCTGTCTCCAGAATTTCGGCACATCTGGGGGCGGCTCTTCGCGCAGACTACATCACCCGCATAGGATGTGAAGGGTTGATCTCTTCAGCGGCGTCGACCATTGCGGTCGCACGGCCTGCGTGTGCCTCGAATCTGGATTACACATTCGGTCCCCCTTGCATGCCAAGCTCAGCGCGCGCCGCCCATCCAAGTCGTTAATGAAACAAAGCGGCACGCGACGAAACCAATTCGCGGCCGCGACGAAAAACTGCCGAAACGAAGCACCCGTAGTGATCGCGCCCGACAACGCGCCGCTGTGGCGCGATCAGCATCAAGAGGGACACATGATGGCTTTCACTGCTTCCGCGCTTCGCCACGGCAAATTGCTGGCCGCAACCGCCTTCACGCTCGGCCTGCTGACCACGGCGTCCCATGCCTACACGCAGGAGCAGGAGCAGATGTGCACCGGAGATGCGATGCGGTTGTGCGGCGCGGAGATTCCGGATGTCGATCGCGTCACCGCCTGCATGATCCGCCAGCGCGCGCTGCTCAGCGACGGCTGCAAGGCCGTATTCCGCTACGAGCCGCCGGCGGCGACCGCGCAGCCCGCGACCTATTCGCCCACCACCAAGGCCACCAGGCCGCTCAACATCACCCCGCACAAGCGCGGCTGAATTTAACCGACGGCGAACTGAACAAGCACCGCGTGTCCGTTGACCGGACACGCGGTGCTTGATCGTCATGGCATGCCATGACAACAAGGCAGTCTCGTTCATTCGGCATTCAGCCTGACGCGGCTCAATTGCCGATCCGACCGTCAACTGCTTCCCGGGAATCCATGGTGATGCGGCGCAAGCTCCGATTCGCGCTCCTGCTTTGTGCCGGCCTGATCACGGGATGGCATGCGCAGGCCATTGCCGCGCCCGACCTGACGCGACTGGCGCAAGCGCAGCCTGCACCTTCACCGGTCCCGCCACCCGCTGCCACCCCGGCAACGCCACCGCCCGCCCCCGGTGCACAACCCACCCCGACGCCCGCAGCATCGCCGCAGGCCGCAGCGCCCGAGCCGATCGGCAACGTCGCGACGCTGACCGGCACCGCCACCGTCACGCGCAACAACACCACGACGCCGCTGCAGATCCGCGACGACATCTACGCCGACGACGAGGTCGCGACCGCGGCGAGCTCGACGCTCGGCATCACCTTCAACGATGCCACCACCTTCAACCTGCGGGCCAACGCCAGGATCAAGATCGACAACTACGTCTATGAAGAGGGCGGCCAACAGAACAGCGCGCTGTTCAACGTTGCCAAGGGCACCGCAGCCTTCGTCGCCGCCTCGGTCGCCAAGACCGGCAACATGCAGATTTCGACCCCAACGGCAACGCTCGGCATCCGCGGCACCACCGGCCTCGTCGAGGTACCGGAAGGCGCGACCGCGACCAGCAGGAATGTCGGCATCAAGCTTTATCCCGACCCCGACGGACACGTTGGACGCATCGAGGTCAACGACCGCAGCGGCACCTCGCTCGGCGTGCTGACGCGCGGGGCGAGTGGCTTTGCGATACGTCCCGGCACCGGCGGTGCGCGCTTCGCGGCGGTGCCGCTGACGATCTCGCCGCAGCAGGTCGCGCGCGACCAGGGCTTTGTGCGCCAGTTGCACACCGCGCAGACGCTCGGTCGGCAAGTCGTCACCGAGCAGCGCGACTTCCGCCGTGCCAATCCCGACTTCCGCCGCGCCAATCCGGCGGCGCCCTATCCGAACCGCGGCCAGCCGGCGCAACCGAGCCGGCAGCAGCCGAACGGCCTGCCGGGCCAGAACCGCAACGCGCCGCAGCAGCCGGGGCAACCGGGGCAGCCGACCCGTCCGGGTCAACCGCAGCAGCAGGTGCCGGGTCAGCCGAACCGGCCCGGACAGCCGCAGCAACCGGCCGCACCCGGACGGCAAGGCTCGCAACAGCAACCCGGCACGCCGCAGCAAGGCGCCGCGCAGCACAGCCTGCCCGGCCAGCCCGGCGGCGCGCCGCTACCCAACGCACCGGGCGTGCCGACGGGACGGCCGCCGAGCGGACAAGCGCCCGCCGGACCAACGCCGGCCGGACAACCGCCTGCCGTACGCCAGGGCAGCACGCCGCAACCGGGCGGACCGCCACCGGCCGCGCGCCAGGGCGGTATCCAACCGGTAAGCCCGCGAATTCCGGCAAGCCCGCAGCCGCCGGGCGGCGTGCGGCAACCGGGCATTCCGCAACAGGGCGGCGTCGTGCCGCCGGTTGCTCCGCCACAAGGACAGCCGCGGCCCCCGGGCATTCAGCAAGCCGTGCCCAGCGCTGTACCGCCGGGCCTGCAGCGGCCCGGATTACAGGCGCGGCCCGGCTTCCTGCAGCGACGGCCGCCGGCTGCGGCTGCACCCAGGGTCGCGAAGCCGCCGCCCAAAGATAAGAAGCGATGAACGGAACGCGCCGGGTCAGGCCGCGCGGCGGAACCAGTCGCGCACGCGTTGAATGAGATTGCGGCGCGGCGCAGTGACATCAGGCTCGACCGCGGACGAAAATGACGGCTCCACAGGCGCGGCCGCGTCGATGACCGTCGCCTCGACCGCTTCGCTCGCGTCAACTGCGGTCTCATGCGGCGCCATGGTCGGCATATCGGCTTCCGCCTGCAAAGCGACCGCCGCATCCTCGACATCAGGCATCCCTTCGATCACCGGCGGCGGCGCTGAACTGCGGCTGCGCCGCTTCTCCGCGGCCGCGGCCCGCACGCGCGCACGTCGCGCGCTCTCGGCAGCCGCCGCGGCCTGCAAGGCGATCGGACCGACATTTTCCAGGAACGCGCGCTCGTAGCCGCGCGACAGCCGTTCGACGGCGTCCTCGAGCGGCAGCCAGTCTACCGCCTTGATGTCGTTCATCAGCTCGCGCACCGGTTCATTGCCGGCATCCATGCGCCAGTAATGCACGACCTTGGAGCGTCCGCCGGAGTCATAGACCAGCGTGCCGAGGAATTCGTGGACGTCGACGGCGTGACCGGTTTCCTCCAGCACTTCGCGCTCGGCGGCGGCGCGCGCGGTCTCGCCGGCATCGAGCTTGCCCTTGGGCAGCACCCATTCGTTGCGCTTGCGCAGGCGCACGACAGCAAACCGCGGCGGGCTCTCCCGCCGCAGCACAATGCCTCCCGCCGCCAGAACAGGCGTCCGCGCCATCTTTGAGCCTTCAGGATTTTCTCGGTTTCAGATCGTGGTTCAACCCCGCACGCATATAGGGGCTTGCGGGAGCAAAATCGAGATCGCGGGAACACGTCATGTCGCTATCGCGAAAGCTGGGAACTCCGCGACAATTTGCTTCCGACGGATCGGCGGAATGATGATGGCGCTCGCTTATAGACCGCTTGAAATTCGTCATTGAAGCGACGGACACTGCCGAAGCCGGCCGAGAACGCGATCTCAGCCAGCGTCATATTCGTCTCGTCGATCAATCGCTTTGCTCTCTGCACGCGCCTCGTCGCGGCCATGTCGCTCGGGCTGGCGCCAGCGTGGCGCATGAACAACCGCAACAGATGACGCGGCCCGACGCCGAGTGCCGTCGCCAGTTCGGCGACGGACCCTCGATCCAGATAACCTTCATCAATCATGCGTATCCCACGCGCCACCGTCGTTGCTGTCCCCATCCAGGCTGGCGATCCCGGCGCCGTTTCCGGTCGGCAGCGCAGGCATGGCCGAAACCCCGCCCGTTCCGCCGCTGCTGCTGTTGCATAGAAGGTGACGTTCTCGGAGCGCGCAGGACGCACCGGACAGACCGGACGGCAATAAATCCGCGTCGATCGGACACCTGAAAAGAACAGGCCGTCGAAGCTGCGATCGCGAGCCAGCCGCGCGCGGTCGCATGTCGCCCGGTCGAGATGCGGAGGAAGTGACTCCAGAGGGGGCGAAAACACGGCCATGCCGGAAGCCTAGCTTCATGACACCCCATTGAGTAGCTGGAATCGGACCGGATCGGGGGATGAGGTCCGATTCCAGCGAGCATGGCGCGTTGCTCCGAAGGATCCTGAAGGTCAGTTCGAGAGGAGCCACCGTGAATACACAAGCATCCGCAACAAGTTTCAATGCCGCGCCAAGCGGCCGAAATCAGTTCAATCTCGCGTTGGACATCAGCCTAATGATGTTGCTGTCGCTGATCTGGGGCAGTTCGTTCACCTTGATCAAGGTCGCGATCGAAACAATTCCGCCCCTGACCATGACAGCCACGCGGGCGACGATCGCCGCGCTTCTTCTCGTTCTGATCGCAAGAATGAGCGGGCTCTCCCTGCCCCGCGACCGCGAGACCTGGGCCGCCTTCCTCATTCAAGGGCTACTCCAGAGCGCCCTGCCGTTCACACTCATAAATTGGGGCGAGAAGCATATCGCAAGCGGCCTTGCCGGCGTGCTCAACGCAACGCCACCAATATTCGCGCTGTTGATCACGCTGGTAACGAGACGCAATGTCCAGCGTATCCCCGTGCAAAAGACGATCGGCGTCGGAGCGGGTTTCATCGGCGTGTTGGTCACGGTCGGCTTCCAGTCGCTCCGGGACATCGACACGACAGCCCCTCTGGCACAGATCGCGGTGCTGGTCGCGAGTCTCTGTTATGCTTTGGCCCCGATGTGGGGACAACGCTTCTCAAGCCTCCCCGCCATCGTGACCGCGGCGGGAGCGATGAGCGGCGCTGCCATCCTGATGCTGCCGGTCGCAGTGATCATCGAACGACCCTGGACCTTGAGTCTGACACCAGAGGCGGCGTTGTCGGTGATCGTTCTTGCCATCCTATGCACAGCGATCGCGATGATCATTTATTTCCGCCTGATACGCACCCTTGGACCGCTCGGCACCACCAGCGGCAGCTACCTGCGCGCTGGATTTGCAGTTGCGCTGGGTAGCCTCTTCCTTGGTGAAGACTTCACATGGTCGATGATCGCGGGAATGGTCCTGATCATCCTCGGCGTCGTCGCCGTGACCGCACCGCTACGCTCGCCCTGGTCGAAAGGCTGACGGCAGCGGGAGGTTCGGCTCGATCGAAGAGGCCTATTTCTCCGCGACTACCGGTCTTCGCAGCAGCGGCTCGTCGCATTTGATGCGCGTTCCCTCCGCGGGCAACCGTGCGTCGTATCCAGAATAGCTCTGTTAGGCTATGTTTCCCCGCTCGTTAATCGCAAGACTGTACGCGATGCAAGATCAAACCACCCGAACTGTCGGAGCACTGTTCATCAGCTCAGATGGCAAAGTCCTTCTCGGCCTGCGTGCACCCTCGAAAAAAGTGTGGCCGCGCCATTGGGATACGATCGGCGGGCGCGTTGAGGCCGGCGAGAGCCTTGATGATGCGCTTGTCCGCGAAGCTCAAGAAGAGGTTGGGGTAACACCAACTCAGTTCAGGCTCGTCGCGACCGTCAAGGAACGCCGGCCGGAAATCTATGGAGTTGCGCTGCATCATGTTTATGCCGTTACGAGTTGGCGAGGCGGTAACCCGGCCAACGTCTGCGACGAGCATACGGAGCTGAGATGGTTCAGCATCGACGAAATGCTTCTGCTGAAAAACATCGTAGATCCCGACTATCTCCTATTTGCCCAGCGAGCTATGACCGGCGAAGCGACCTAAGGCCAGCGAGCTCGGTCTCTATCGCGCAGCGCTTTAGTGCAAGATAATTACGTTGCCGGCCTCCGCAGCAGCGGCTCGCCGCATTTGATCCGCGTTCCCTCCGCGACGTTGTCGCAGAATTCGAAATTGTCGGGCGCCAGCACGATGATGGTCGAGCCGTGCTCGAACCAGCCGAGCTCGTCGCCCTTCTTCACCTGCGCGTTGCAGGGGAAATCGACCGGGCCCCTGCTCTGCGCGTTCAGCGTGACGTCGAGGAAATGCAGGCGGATGCTCGCCACCAGGATCGCCGCCACCGGCACCAGCGTCAGTGCCTCGCCGGTCGCAAGCTTGGTGCGCAGCACGGCGCGCTCGTTCTTGCAAAACAGCCGCTCGATCCGCTTCAACGCGATCGGATTGACGTTCCAGACGTCGCCATGGATGAACGTGACCTTGTCGATCGTGAGATCGTAAGGCGCGTGGAAGCGGTGATACATGCTCGACGTCAGCCGCAGCGTGACGAAGCGGCCGTTCTTGTGCTGCTCGACGAGGGCGGGATCGCCGACGAGGTCGAGCAGCGAATACGGCGCGCCCTTGACCTGGAACAGCTCGGTGTCCTCGATCCGGCCGTGCGCGCCGATGATCGCGTCTGACGGGCTCGTGATCACGGACGGATCGGCCACAACCGGGCGCAGGCCCGGCCTGAGCTCGCGGGTGAAGCAGTCGTGCAGGCTCCTGAACTCGGTCTTCTTCGCTTCCGACAGGTCGAGGTCGGAAAACAGCTTCCAGCAAGCGATCGAGGCATCGCGGACCAGGGGGTTCTCGATCTTGGAAAACCAGCCCATGAACCGGGTCAGCGCGGCTCGCGGAATCCGGTTGGTTAGCAGAAAATTGAGGTCCTCCTGCTGGGTCAAAGCCGCGATCAGGCCCTTCACTGTCATGAATCTGTCAGCCTGCGACGCTAGCGCTTCTGTCATGGAAACATCCCTTCCGATTCTCTCGCTGTCCGCCGCCGCGCTTGCCGGCGCCGCCGCAGCCTTCCCCAAAATTCAGGCCCGCATTGCCCTGTCGCGCGCCAAGCATCGCTCGCTGACCGGGCATTCCAAGATGTCGAAGCTGGTCGCGCGGATGGTGCCGCACTACGAGTTCGACATCGACGCGTTCTTCCGCTCCGACGGAGCGCCGTCTGAGGTCGCGATGCAGCGCCAGGACGGCTTCTTCCGGCTCGCCGGCCTCTACAAGGACCGCTTCCCGAAGGGCCGCGCGCTGACCGCCGACGTGTCGGACCGCATCTCCGACCTCAAATTCACCGAAACCTACCGCGTGCCGTTCCAGTACAGCCGCCTGGTCCGCGAGCACCTCAACACCTCGGCCTTCATGCAGGCCTCGAACGGCGTCACCGTCACCGACCTCGACGGCAATTTGTTCTACGACCTCACCGGCTCCTACGGCGTCAACATCTTCGGCAACGACTTCTACAAGGAATGCATCGCGGAAGCCGAGAAGCGTGCGCATGCGCTCGGCCCCGTGCTCGGCCCCTACCATCCTGTTATTGCCGACAATGTGAAGCGGCTCTGCGAGATCTCCGGCCTGGACGAGGTCTCGTTCCACATGTCCGGCACCGAAGCCGTCATGCAGGCGGTGCGGCTGGCGCGCTACCACACCAAGCGCACGCACCTCGTCCGCTTCGCCGGCGCCTATCACGGCTGGTGGGGCGACGTGCAGCCCGGCGTCGGCAACCCAGTCTCGCCGCACGAGACCTACACGCTCGCCGACATGTCGGAGAAGACGCTGCATGTGCTGCGCACGCGCAAGGACATCGCCTGCGTGCTGGTCAATCCGCTGCAGGCACTGCACCCGAACGCCAACGCGCCCGGCGATTCCGCGCTGGTCGACAGCTCGCGCGCCGGCCGCTACGACCGCGCCGCCTACACCGAATGGCTGAAGAAGCTGCGCGAGGTCTGCGACCAACGCGGCATCGTCCTGATCTTCGACGAGGTGTTCGTCGGCTTCCGCCTGGCGCCCCGAGGCGCGCAGGAATATTTCGGCGTCAACGCCGACATGGTGACCTACGGCAAAAGCCTCGCCGGCGGCCTGCCGATCGGCGTGGTCTGCGGCCGCAAGGACCTGATGCGGCGCTTCCGCGACGACCGCCCCGCCGACATCTGCTTTGCCCGCGGTACCTTCAACTCGCACCCCTATGTCATGACGGCGATGGACGAGTTTTTGAGCCGGCTCGCCAGCCCGAACTTCCGCGCGATCTACAACGGCCTCGACGAGACCTGGAACGGCCGCGCCAAAGCGCTCAACGACGGCCTCGCCGCGCAGGACCTCCCGGTTCGCGTCGCTAACCTCTCGTCGATCTGGATGGTGCAGTACACCGAGCCGTCCCGCTACAACTGGATGCTGCAGTACTACCTGCGCGCCGAGGGGCTGGCACTGAGCTGGGTCGGCACCGGCCGCCTGATCTTCACGCTGAACTTCACCGACGCCGATTTCGCCGAGGTCACCGACCGCTTCGTCACCGCCTGCGACAAGATGAAGCGCGACGGCTGGTGGTGGCAGAAGGCCGGCCAGACCAACAAGGATATCAAGCGGCAGATCCTGAAAGAGATGGTCGCCGTGAAGCTCGGGCGCTGAGGCGGCATCGCCCCTGAGCCCCTCGCGCTCCTCCTCCACCTCTCCCGCTTGCGGGGGTCGAGACGAGCGAAGCTCGCTCTTAGGTCGGATCGCATCTTCAGATGCGATCCGGGTGGGGGCTCTATCCACGATACGACTCGCGGCGATACCCCCACCCCAGCCCTCCCCCGCAAGCGGGAGAGGGAGCACAGTTCCATTGTGACGAGCAGTTTGGTCTAATCTCTTCACAGAAGCCCTAAGACGTAGATGCCCGGGACGAGCCCGGGCATGACGCGTGTCAACACGACGATCTCAGTAATCGGCGGCAGGCGCTCAGGCGTGCTTTTCTTCCAGCTCGCCGACGAGATGCAGGCCCGGATCGATCAGCTCGCCCTTCATTAGGAACAGCGGCGCCTTGTGATAGAGCTTCAGGTCGTTGAAGGGGTCGGTGATGATCTTGGTCATCCAGACGAGGCCGGTCTCGACGTCGCGGATGAAGAACAGGTGGACGGTGCGGAACAGGAGGCCGCCAATGCCGACCACGAGCCAGATCTTGGCCACCTGGCGGGCGAAGTCGGCGAACGTCGCCCACGGCGTGAACAGGCCAAACAGGGTCGGGTCGAAGTACAGCACCACGGGCGACAGCGCCCAGATCGCCATCAGCACGACCTTGCGCTGCAGATTGTAGCCGACCTTGATGTCTTCCTTGTGCTCATGGGTCGCCTGGTTGACGTGGTCGTAACCCTTCGGCTCGAAGAAGAAGTGCCCGGCCTGGCGCGAGGTCATCGAGACCAGCCAGCCGACCAGGCCCGAGATCACCGGATCGAAGAACAGCATCACATAGGCGAACAGGAAGCTCAGCGCGCTGACGAAGTGCAGGCTCTGGTTGATGCGGCTGTGATGATAGTAGCGGTGGTCATCCCAGCGCTGGGTACGCAGCTCTTGCAGGAAATTCTTGATCATTGGTTCCCCCAACATCTTTCGGGACATGGTTTACAGGGATTCGATGTAAGGCGTGTGACATCATCATAATGACATATGACAGTGTGCAGCGACGCCTTGACGCAACAGCCGCTCCCTCGTCTCGAGGCGCTTGCGCGGACGAAGCGCCTCGACGGAGGAGGATCGGCGCCGAACTCAGGCCGCCTTAGCGACGTCGGCCTTGCGGAAGCGGACCAGCGAGAAGTGGCCGAGCGGCGGGATCAGGCGGCGCTCGGCGAGCTCCATGCCGTGCGCGCCGGCGAGCCATTTGGTGTAGCGCGACCAGGCGAACTCGGCGGTGCGGAAGCCGAGCGGACGCACCACCGGCTGCAGCCTCTGCTCGATGAAGCGGCGCACGCCAGCGTCGGCGCTGACGCGGGTCAGGATGATCAGCTCGCCGCCCGGGCGCACCACGCGCGCGAACTCGTCGAGCGCGGCCTCCGGGTTCGGCACCGCGGACAGCACGTACTGCGCCATCACCACGTCGAACGAATTGTCGGGGAATTCGAGCTTCTCGGCATCCATCACCGCGAGCCCCTCGACGTTCTTCAGGCCGTATTCGGCGACGCGCTTCCTGGCCTTCTCCAGCATCGCTTCCGAAATGTCGGTGCCGAAGATCCGCACATGCGGCGCGTAGAGCGGCAGCGAGATGCCGGTGCCGACGCCGACCTCGAGCACGCGGCCGCCGATCTTGTTGGTGGCCTGGATCGCCGCCTGCCGGCCCTTGCTGAACACGCCGCCGAACACCAGGTCGTAGATCGGCGCCCAGCGGTCATAGGCCTGCTCGACCGTCTCGCGATCGAAGTCCAGGGGACGGTTGGCGTCCAGCTTGATGATATCTGCCATGGATGGTCTCTCGTCTCTCGCTCGATATTGTTTGAAGCTTGACATGATCGGAAACAGGCACCTGCCTTTCCGGATCAAGCTTTAGTTTGGAACCGCACTTTGACCGGCGACGCGGCGGGCCGGCCGCGGGGCGCGGCTCGGCTGCAGCGTGGCCAGATTACCGATGAACTGACGCGCACTGTTTTCCCACGATCGCTCCAGCGCGAAGTTGCGGCAGGTCGCGCGCGACATCGTTAGCGCGCGCAGGCAGGCGCTGCGCAGGTCGTTGTCGATGGCGCCGATCGGATGATCCGCGATCACGTCCTTCGGGCCGGTGACCGGAAACGCCGCAACCGGCGTGCCGCAGGCCAGCGCTTCGAGCTGCACGACGCCGAACGTGTCGGTGAGGCTCGGGAACACGAAGACGTCGGCAGCCGCGAGATGCGAGGTCAGGTCCTGCCCCTTCTTCTCGCCGAGGAAGATCGCGCCGGGATACTTTGCTTCCAGCGCCGCACGCTGCGGGCCGTCGCCGACCACGACCTTGGATCCCGGCAGATCGAGCGACAGGAAGGCGTCGAGATTCTTCTCGACCGCGACGCGGCCCATGGTCATGAAGATCGGCCGCGGCAAATCGAGCTTGGCAGGCTGGTCCGGATTGAACAGCCCAGTGTCGACGCCGCGGGTCCAGAAGCCGAGCTTGCGGAAACCGCGCTCGGAGAGCTCCTGTCGCAGCGAGTCGGTCGCAACCATCGTCATCGACGCCGCCGCATGGAAGTGGCGCAGCACCGCGTAACCGACGCTGTCGGGAATGCCGGTTCGCACCGAGACATATTCCGGAAAGCGCGTGGTGTATGATGTCGTGAAGGCGAGCTTGTTGCGGCGGCAATAGCCGCGCACCGCCCAGCCGATCGGGCCTTCGGTCGCGATGTGGATCGCCTCCGGCGCAGCTGCCTCGATCCGGCGCGCGATCTCGGCCCGGTTCGGCAGCGCGACGCGCAGGCCCGGATAGGTCGGCACGCCGACCGACGGAAAGCCGTCCGGCGTTAAGAAATTGATCTCGGCGTCGAGCGTCGCGGCGCTCCGCGCCAGCGAGGTCAGCGTCCGAACCACGCCGTTGACTTGCGGATGCCAGGCATCGGTCGCAACGAGTATGCGCATCGCAGGAGACCCAAATCGTTAACTTGATTCTGCTCCCACGACGTTCTGACATGGATGTTTCAAACGTATGACGTCATCGAATTGTAAGGTTCTTTTTCACCGCGCATTGCCGGTTTTTCGTGTAACGTGACAGTAAGATGTCAGAGCCCAGCCAAAATTCCGGTCCCACGCGCCGCAGGCGCAGGCGGCGAAACTCGTCGCTCCTGATCCTTGCGGCCGGCATCTTGCTGTTCGGCGTCGCCGCCGCCACGCTCTACTACGCGCTGCGTCCGGTGACGCTGCACATCGCGGTCGGTCCGCCCGGCAGCGACGATGTGAAACTGGTGCAGGCCTTCGCGCAGACCTTTGCCCATGACGGCAGCGCAGTGCGGCTGACGCCGGTCACCACCCAGGGCGCAACCGAGAGCGTCGCGCTGTTCGCGGCGAACAAGGTTGAGCTCGCGGTCGCGCGCGTCGACCTCAATCTGCCGACCAGCGCCGAGGCGGTCGCGATCCTGCGCAAGAATGTCGTGGTGCTGTGGGCTCCGTCGGGCCTGCCGCCAAAAGGTTCGAAGAAGCCGCCCGCCGCCAAGATCAAGAGCATCGACGATCTCGCCGGCCGCAAGGTCGGCGTGATCGGCCGCACCCAGGCCAATGTCACGCTGCTGCGGGTGATCCTGCAGGAGTCGGGCGTCAACCCCGACAAGGTCACGATCGTCCAGTTCGCCGCCAACCAGATCACCGATCTCGCGCACGACGCCTCGCTCGACGCCTACATGACCGTCGGACCGCTCAACAGCAAGATCACGGCCGACGCGATCGCGGCGACGGCGGCCGCGCGCGGCGAACCGAAGTTCCTGCCGATCGAGGTGTCGGAAGCGATCGCGCAGAAGCATCCACGCTACGAGTCCGAGGAAATCGCCGGCAGCATCTTCTCGTCGTCGCCGGCGCGCCCCGAGGACAAGGTCGAGACCGTCAGCGTCAACCACCTGATCGTCGCGCAGCACACGCTGCACGAGTCGACCGTCAGCGCGCTGGTGCGGCAGCTGTTCACCGACCGCCTTCAGGTCGCGCGCGACGTGCCTGGTGCGGCCAAGATCGAGAAGCCCGACACCGACAAGGATGCGGCGCTGCCGGCGCACCAGGGCGCGGCGGCCTATATCGACGGCACCGAACGCACCTTCCTCGAGAAATATACCGACTACATCTGGGGCGCGATCCTCGTGCTCTCCGGCCTCGGATCGGCCGGGGCCTGGTTCCGCCACTATGTGAAGCGCGACGAACGCGACCAATACATCAGCCATCGCGACAATCTGCTGGCGCTGATCTCCAGGGTGCGCGGCGCCGAGACGGCGGAAGATCTGGCGACGATGCAGGGCATGGCCGACCAGCTGTTGCGCGAGGCGCTCGATTGCTACGACGACGGCGCGATCGAGGAAGGCGATCTGTCAGTGATCGGGCTCACGCTGGAGCAATTCCACCACGCCGTCGCCGACCGCCGCGCGGTGATCGGCGGCGGCGACACGCCGGGCCTGCGGATGCGGGCGAGCTAGGAGCCTGTCCAGTTAGCTCCGGGAAGGCGGTTTTATCCTAATGATAGCGGTTCAT
>NZ_JBHMET010000077.1:0-9102 GCF_042430365.1 Bradyrhizobium erythrophlei | reverse complement strand
TCCTTCTCGCCGCCTTAACCACCGCGGCCAGCCGGCGGCCCGTTACACCATCTATGCCCCATTCGCGACCGAGGTGTTGTGGCGGTGCAATATGTCGCGAAGGGCCTAGGCTGTGTGAGAATTCAAAAACGCGAAGCGCGACGAGAATGATATTCTCGGGTTCGATTTCAAAATTGAATGGGCTTGCGGTTTGAGCGGCTAAAGCGGCGTCGAACGAACAACTTGTTCTATCGCGATCGAACGTTTTCGCGTTTTCACACCGCCTGGGCCAAAGGCGGAAGTCGCACTCATTCGATCCTCGTCGCCACGAGCGAGCACCTGGCCGCGATGATCACTCGGGCAGCCCGGCTCGCCGCAACCCTTCTTGGTATCGCGCAAGGTCTTCGGCCCGCCGATAAGGGCCCAGCACGTCTTTAAGAGTGGAAACACGTAGCGCGGGATTGACTTGCCGCAGTCGAGCCACGGCCTTATGTGCTTGCTCCGGCCGTCCGGCCATTGCCTTGCCTGCGGCGTCGATACGTAATCCAGCTTGATTGTCCGGATTGTCCTGCAATGCCATTGCCGCCCACGATGCCGCTTCGTCGTAGTGGCCCAGGAAGAAATGTGCATGCGCGGTCCCAGCTCGCATTTCTGTCGCCCGCGGATCAAGTGGGCTCAGGCGCATGGCACGCGCGAAGCGCTCGATCGCCGATTCTGGATCGCCGAGCCAGTTTTTCACCCAGCCGCCGCAAGACCATGCCTCGGCCAAATTGGCACTGAGCACAAGCGCACGATCGATTAAGCCGGCGGCCGCGTCGAGATCGCGAACAACAGCCGCTAATGCATATCCGCTGGCGGCGAGCGCGATCGCGTCATCCTTGCCCAACTCAACTGCCCGCTTAGCGAGTCTCGTCACTTCGTCAATCTCATTCTGTGTGACCGAAATCCAGCCCATAGTCTTGGCAAAGAGGTAGCAAGAGGCGGCACGACCGTAGGCGGCCGCAAAATCTGGGTCGAGCTCAATCGCGCTGTTGAACAAGCGCAGTGCCTCGCCGTTCGCTTGCCGGCTACCATACTGATAAAACCTGGCCATCCCGCGCAAATAGAGCGCATAGGCGTCGAGACTCTCGGTCGGCTTGCGCTTGGCACGCTCGATCTCGGCCTTTTCCACCGCTGGCGCAATCGCCCCGACAACGCTCTCGGTCACCTGGTCCTGCAGATCGAAGATGTCGCCGAGACCACCATCAAACCGGTCTGCCCAAAGATGTGCCCCGGTGGCGGCATCGACGAGCTGTCCCGTGATGCGCACCCGGTTGGCCGCCTTGCGAACGCTCCCTTCCAGCACGTAGCGCACCCCAAGCTCGCGCCCGATCTGCTTCACATCGACGGCGCGCCCCTTGTATGTGAAGCTCGAGTTGCGGGCGATGACGAACAGCGCCTTGAAACGAGACAGCGCCGTGATGATTTCCTCCACTATCCCCTCGGCAAAATATTCCTGCTCCGGATCGCCGCTCATGTTCTGGAACGGCAGCACGGCGATGGACGGCTTGTCGGGAAGCGGGAGCGCCTGAGGTTGGCTCACAGCCGAACCTGATTGTACTACGGAAGGGGTTTGACCAGTCAGCCGAACCCGCCACGCCCGCATAGGCTCAGCAATATTTTTGAGGGGCTGCGGTCCCATATCATCACAGGCAATCTCGACCTTGCCCCGAATCTGCCGATAGGCATCATCGGACATGCAGACCCCGCCCGGTTCGGCGATGCCCTCAAGGCGGGCAGCAATATTGACGCCATCGCCGAAGATGTCGTTGTCATCGAAAATGATGTCGCCGACGTGAATGCCGATGCGGAATTCGATCCGCTTGACCTGCGGCACATCGATATTTTGTTCAGCCATGCCGCACTGAATTTCGACGGCGCAGCGTACGGCATCTACGACGCTCCCGAACTCAACGAGGGCGCCGTCCCCTGTATTCTTGACGACACGTCCGTGATGCTCAACGATTTTGGGATCGAAAAGCGTCTTTCTAAGAGCTTTTAGTTGCGCCAGCGTGCCTTCTTCGTCGATCCCTATCAAGCGGCAAGAGCCAGCGACATCCGCCGCCAGAATAGCCGCAAGTCGCCGCTCGACGTGCTCGCTGCTCAAGATGCACCCCCATGCTCGGGGAAATTGAATGGTTATATAGCAGAAATTGTGGGCCGATGTCCGGCTATGCTCATGTCCGAAACGGGTCAACAGCGTCGTTTTGGCAGCCAGTCAGTTACTTCCGGTCTGCCCTGACAACCAGACATCCTCAGAGGCCATCGGCATGTCGCAAACGGGCCATGAGCAGACACCTCGCACCCAATCACGCCAGTGGGCGCGCCGCCTGCGCTCACTCCTCCGGCATCCCCGCTTGGCGCAAGCCGTCCTTGAGCCGTCGGAGCCAATCCCGATAGGTCGGGTTGTCGGAGAAGCTCTCGCCATAGACGGCCTCCTCTTGGGCCACCGTTCTGATCCCGAAGTCCTTGAGTGAGAAATAACGCTGGAGCGTATCGCGCGCCTCCGGCAATTGCCCGTTGAGCGCCAGTTCCGCGGCGAGCAAGCGCAGACCGACGGGATGCTGCGGCACCATCGCCAGACAGCGACGGTACATGTCGATGGCTTGGGCGCTTTCCTTCAGCATCGAATAAGCGATGCCCTTCCAGAGGAAGAAGACGTTTAGAGTTGGATCTCGTGGGCTCAAGCGGTTCGCCGTATCAGCACACTCGATTATCTTTTCCGGTCGACCCAATGCCCAATTCGCCCCGCACAAGGGACTATAGGCCGGGATGAAGCTCGGGTTGAGAGCGAGGCTGCGTTCTGCCTCGATCAGCGCTTCCTCATGGCGCTTTTGGACGCTCAGCAGGAATGCTTTGTAAGCATGAGCCCGGTAATTGTTCGGCTCGATAGCGAGCGCCCGGGCGACGAGCTCAGCGGCTCGCTGGATATCCGCCTCCCGGTCCGCGCTCAGCCCGTTGATGAGCCCGAAGATATACTTCGCTGCCAGAATGTTGAGCGCAATGACATTGCGCCCGTCGATCTGAAGCGCCCGATCGCAAAGGTCAAAAGCCGCCGCCCGCTCGGCGCTGCCCACCGTCGAGGTGTCGAAGCCCGCTTGGCACCGCAACGCCAAGTCCTCGGCGTCAAGATTGCCCTGAACCGCCCGCGCGACGCGGGCCGCCTCGATCGCGTTCGTCTCGATTTCGAGTGAGCGCGCGAGGCGCATGACGACCTCGTCCGCCATCGTCAAGAGGTCGGCTCGACCGGCATCGAACTTGTCCGCCCAGAGATGCGCGCCCGTCTCGGCGCTGATAAGCTGGGCATTGAAGCGCACCCGGTCGCCGCTGCTCTGCTCGCTGCCCTCGAGCACGTATCGCACGCCGAGCTCCCGGCCGATCTGCTTAACGTCGATCGGTTTGCCTTTGTAGGTGAAGGCCGTGCTGCGCGCGATGACAAAGGCGCCGCGGAGGCGCGAGAGAGCCGTCGTCAGCTCGTCGGTGACCGCGTCGGCGAGATAGTCCTGCGCCGGGTCGCCGCTGAGGTTCGTGAACGGCAGCACGACAATGGAGAGGCCTGGCACCGACGGCGGCCCCTGCGGTGCGGGCGCCGGACGGAAGGTGGTCCAGACCCCAGCCGCGAGGAGAAGCGTCGCGGCGACCCCGGCGAGCGCCAGCCATTTCCGCCGCAAGTTCCACCACCGCAGCGGTCCCGGCTGAGCCAAGGACGGCTCCATCCCGCCCAGCGCCGCCACGGCGTCGGCGTCGAGCGCATAGACATGGACAGGCCGGGCGATGTTCTTGACCGTCTGCTCCCCTTTGTCGGCGAAGGCGAAGGGCAGCTTGTCGCGGACGTGCTCATAAACGGCGCCCGAGATACAGACGCCGCCGGGCTCCGCCAGCGCCTCAAGTCGCGCCGCCACGTTGACACCGTCGCCATAAATGTCCTCGCCATCGACGATGACGTCGCCGATGTTGACCCCGACCCGGTAGTCGATCCGGCGGTCTGGGGGCAGAGGGGCGTTGCGCCGGGCCATCGCACGCTGAACCTCAACTGCGTAGGCGACCGCGTCCACGGCGCTGGCGAACTCGATGAGGATGCCATCGCCGGTGAGCTTGACGACGCGACCTCCATGCGCCGTGAGCGGGGGTTGGACGACCTCCTTTTGTAGGGTCTTGAGCGCGCGCAGCGTGCCGACCTCGTTCGCGCCCATGAGCCGGCTGTAGCCGGCCACGTCGGCAGCGAGGATGGCGGCAAGCCTTCGTTCGACGTGCTGCTCGCCCACGGACCACTCCCGTCGGCCAGTGGTGGTTGATAGCCTACTACGAGAAGAGCACCGCAGGTAGAGTGAAATCGGCCGATCATGTGAACGGGTCAGTTCGTTCTTGGTGCCGCCAGTGCTGCCGATCGATCCGCGAGAGATGTCCGCTCCGGGTCAAAATGCGACTTGCGTTCTACGTCGGCTTCCTGGGCGGGACCGGACGTTCGCGGCGAGCGGGGCACGTGATCGCCGGCGCCGCGACGTTCTGGCGGACTCGTTATTGGCCGACTCGTTTCTGGTCTTAGGGCACAACAATTGGGAGCCGCTATGATTTTGTACCGAGTCGCATAATATTGATTATGGAATATATGCCTAACAAGACGATCCGAAAGCCGAGACTGCTAGTCAGCCCCAACCGACGTTTCTTACGATGCGCTCGCTTGTCTTCGCCGTACAGCGTTGCGTTGGCGCCGCTTTCGTTCCCGCTTGCGCCGAACTGGCGCTATCGAAGGCATCGGTGACAGAGCCGTCGGCTGCTCGACCGCGCAGACGGGAGGCAGCTCCGTTGCTTGGGCGGGTGCGGGCCGCGCCTCCATGATCTCGAGAACCGAGCGTCCCTTGCCGGTGATGCGCCAGCCGCCGTTCATCCGCTCGATGAGACCTTGGGAGAAGATATCCAGGTCGGGCACGCGGGCTGCCAATCGCTTGGTGTGTTCGGCCCAGTCCCGTCCGCTGGTCGCCAGAATCGCCATATCGCGCTTGAGGTCCGCCATCGCGGCGAACCCGTCTGGATAGCTGACCAGCACCTTGAGAACCGTCACCTGGAAGTTCACTGCCCCACACCCGTACCCGGCGTCCGCGAACTTACTTCCTCGACATCTTAGAAGCATCCGTGAACCTCTGTCGACTCACGACATTCATCCGCTAGTTTGCGTTGGAGGTACGCGGTGAGGTCCTTGTTGGGCATGATGATGGCTAAAGACTCCAGCCCCGGAAGCGGTCATGATCGGCGTCGGGGAGTTAGGGATGATTCCCTCGACCAATGAACGGCCGGCTGGTCCTCGCGCAGGCAGGGCGGGTACGTTGACATGTCGATGATGCGGATTCCGTGGAAAACCCACCGGTCAGGCCGCTGATTGACGACCCGGATGTGGACATCGAAGAGCGGCGACATCGCAATCGCGCGCGGATGATGTTGAATCCGGCCGCACCGATGACAGGGGGAGTCCATGAGTTTCAAAGCAGCCGGCGCTTCGCACGAGCCGACCCTGGATTGCCCCAACTGCAATCACGAGATCCGGCTGACGGAGTCGCTGGCCGCTCCCCTCCTCGCTGAAACCCGTCAGCGCTTTCTACAGCAGCTGGCCAGCAAAGATGCCGAGATGGAGCGTAAGACCGAGGCGCTGCGGCTGGAACGCGAGCAAGTGGCCAAAGACCGCGAGCTAATCGAGGACCAAATTGCGAAGCGATTGACCGCCGAACGCGCTCAGGTAGTCGCGGCCGAAAGCAAGAAGGCGCGGGAGGCGGCCGCGGCAGAGCTGCAGGCGAAAGAAGCGGAAGCCGCGGAGCTGCGAGCCACCCTGCTTACCAACAACGCGAAGCTTGCCGAGGCCCAAAAGCAGCAGGCCGAACTGATGCGGCAGCAGCGGGCGCTCGAAGAGGAAAAGCGCGAGCTCGACCTGACGATAGAAAAGCGCGTGCAGGCCTCCATCAGCGGAATCCAGATCAAGGCCAGGCAGGAAGCCGACGAGGCTGCGCGCTTGCGCGTTGCCGAGAAGGACCAGACCATCGAGTCGATGACACGCACGATCGAGGAACTTAAGCGCAAGGCGGAACAGGGATCACAGCAATCTCAAGGGGAGGTTCTCGAGCTCGAGCTCGAAGAGCTTCTGCGCGGGCGTTTTCCAACCGATTCGATTGAGCCGGTTGGCAAAGGTGAGCTTGGGGCGGACGTTATTCAGCAGGTGAATGGTGCTATTGGCCAATCTGCCGGCATCATCCTTTGGGAAACCAAGCGCACCAAGGCATGGAGTGACGGGTGGCTTGCCAAATTACGGGACGACCAGCGTCGTTCCGGCGCCGACGTCGCTCTGATCATCTCCCATGCGCTGCCGAAACATATCGAGCAATTTGACCTCGTCGACGGTGTATGGGTGGCTCATCCGCGTTGCGCATTGCCGGTGGCCGTGGCGCTCCGCCAGGGTCTGATCGATGTGAGCAGCTCGCGCCTCGTTCAGCAGGGTCAGCAGACCAAGATGGAGCAGGTTTATCACTACCTGACCGGCACGAAGTTTCGGCAGCGGGTAGAAGCTGTCGTTGAGAAATTCAACGATATGCGCGACGACCTGGACAAGGAGCGCAAGTTCATGGGCCGGCAATGGGCCAAGCGTGAAACCCAGATCCTCGCCGTGGTGGAGTCGACCGTTGGCATGGTCGGCGACCTGCAGGCGATCGCCGGCAAAGCAATGCCAAAGATCCCGAGCCTGGATATGCCGCTGCTTGAGAGCATCGCCGCACCTGACCGGAAAGTAGGATGATTGGTGGACGTTGATGGCGAACTCGGCTCGGCGAGGATTCCATAAGATAGTTTGTGCGAATCGTTCGCAATAAGGCCTGTAGACGCCGGATAGAGAAGTCACCGTTGTCGCATTCACCACAATCCTGCACCCCGTCTACGGGATTCCTGCACTGCCCTAAGCGCCGTGCCCACCCGGCTCCTTTGACCGAATACCGAGGGCATCCGTGAGTGCGAGGAGCACGGTTGGATGCAGGATCGCGCCGACCCACACGCCCGCGACCGCGCGTTCGATATCGCCCGCCAGGATCCACCGACCGGCGTCTCGCCGGAAGCCGCCACGGTCGCCATCGCCGAGGTGCTGGATTCGATCGGCGACACCTGCCCTGAATGCCCGCCGGCGGATTGCGGCTGACTTCGCCGCGACTTGGCTTGCGGACCCCTGTACAATCCGCGCATGGTCCCTTCCGATCCGGAGCACGGCGTCTCAACTGCGCCTCACCGCAAGATCATCCATATCGACATGGACGCCTTTTACGCGTCGGTCGAGCAGCGCGATAATCCGGGCCTGCGCGGCAAGCCGGTCGCGGTGGGCGGTTCGGCGGAGCGCGGCGTCGTGGCCGCGGCGAGCTACGAAGCCCGCAAATTCGGCGTTCGCTCCGCCATGGCATCGGTTACCGCGAAGCGACAGTGTCCGGACCTAATCTTCGTCAAGCCGCGCTTCGAAATCTACAAGGCAATCAGCCGGCAAATCCGCGAGATCTTTGCCGAGCACACGCCGATCATCGAGCCTCTCTCGCTGGACGAAGCCTACCTCGACGTCACCGAAAATCTGCAGGGCATCCCGCTCGCCAGAGACGTCGCTCTGAGAATCCGTGAGAAGATCAAGGCTGAGACCGGCCTGAACGCCTCGGCGGGCATCTCATACAACAAGTTCCTGGCCAAGCTCGCCTCCGATCACCGCAAACCCAATGGTCAGTACGTCATCTCGCCGGAGATGGGACCGGCTTTCGTCGAGGCGCTGCCGGTCGGTAAGTTTCACGGCATCGGACCGGCGACGGCGGCCAAGTTTAACGCCTTCGGGATCTGGACGGGCCTCGACATTCGCAACCAGTCCCTCACCTTTCTGCAGGAGAACTTTGGCAAGTCGGGCACCTACTACTACTGGATCTCGCGCGGCATTGACGAACGGCCCGTCCGCGCCAACCGCATTCGCAAGTCGGTCGGCGCAGAGAACACGTTTTCCACCGATCTCTCCAGTTTCGATGCGCTGATCGGTGAGCTCCGACCCCTTGTTGACAAGGTCTGGCGCCACTGCGAGACGATCGGCAATCGTGGGCGCACGGTCACCTTGAAAATCAAGTTTGCCGACTTCGAAATCATAACCCGCAGCCGGTCGGTCTCGTCGCAAGTTGCCCATCGGGACGATTTGGAGCGCCTGGCCACCGGCCTGCTTGAGGCAGAGATGCCGCTGCCGAAGCAAGTCCGCTTGCTGGGAGTGTCTCTGTCTTCCCTGCAAGGGATGAACGACACGGAGCCACAACTGGATTTCGGGATTTAGCCCGGGCTAGACTTGTGGCCCGACCAGGCTCGATGCGGGCGAGATCCGGAGGATCGCAACCACCCAATGCTTAAAACCGAACTGACTCTGGCTGACATGGCCAAGGCATTGGCCGAATCCGCTGACTACCGGGTTTTGCGCCGCTTGGTCCCCCGGGCGACTTTCAAACCATCAGTCGGTCAAAGCACCAAAACCGGCATCCTTCTCGATGTCGAAACGACCGGTCTCGACCAGCGAAAGGACGAGGTCATCGAGCTGGGGATGGTCAAGTTCGACTACCTATCAGACGGCCGCGTCGCCGGCGTCAGGGACACCTTCACTTCGTTCAACGAGCCGTCCGTGCCTATCCCGCTGGAGGTCTCACCGACATCACCGACGAGATGGTAGCCGGACAGCGGATCGACGAGGAAGCGGTCTCGTCGTTCGTCGACGATGCCGTGATCGTCATCGCCCATAACGCAGGGTTCGACCGCAAATTCGCGGAACGCTACTGGCCGATATTCGAACGAAAGGCCTGGGGCTGTTCGGCGACAGAGGTCGAGTGGCGAAAACACGGCTTCGAGGGCTCGCGCCTCGGTTACCTCCTGAACGGTGCGGGCCTCTTTCACCAGGCCCATAGGGCCGTCGACGACTGCCATGCTATGCTCGAGATTCTCGCATTCGAATTACCGACGAGAGGCGCATCGGCGCTCGCCGTCCCTGCTCGATGCGGATTCCGACGAAGTCGCCCGGGTGTACCGATATGAAGTCGCCCGGGGATTCCGAGA
>NZ_JBHMET010000076.1:0-100373 GCF_042430365.1 Bradyrhizobium erythrophlei | reverse complement strand
CTACGTAGGGAATCAGACTCGCACCCTCTTGACCAGTCACTACTCAGACAGGCTCCTAGCAGCCCTACTCAGCCGCGCGACCGAGTCCGTCGCCTCCAGGACCGGCGATATGATCGGAGGCCTGCTCAACGCGACCCTGGGCAATCTGACCGAGCTGGTGATCGCGCTGACGGCGCTGCGCGCGGGTCAGTACGTGCTGGTGAAGGCCTCGATCGTGGGAGCGATCGTGACAAATAGCCTCTTCATGCTGGGCGCCGCATTCCTGATCGGCGGCCTCCGATACCATGTCCAGGAATACAATCGGAACACGGCGCGCCTGCAGGCCAGCCTCCTGTTCCTGGCAACGGTCGCGATCATGATCCCCTCGCTGCTCGCCAGTGCGGATGCCATGACAAGCGTGGCGTTCATGGGCTCCCTCAGCGTCGCCTTGTCCGTGCTGCTCATCCTGGTCTACGGCCTGGGCCTGGTGTTCTCGCTGAAGACGCATCGCGAACTCTTCGCCACCACGGAGCAGCATGACGCGCATCATGGGCCGGAGTGGCCGCTGGCTCTGGCGCTAGCAACGCTTGCGGTGGTTACGCTGCTTGTCGCGCTCGTCAGCGAGGTGTTCGTCGAATCAGTTCAGCAGGCGGCGGTCGCGCTCGGGATGACACCGGCCTTTGTCGGAGTCATCATCGTGGCCCTGGTCGGCGGAGCCGCGGAGATGGTTTCGGCATTCTCTGCCGCGAGCAAGAACCGGCTGGATCTGAGTGTCGGCATCGCCCTAGGAAGCGCGGCGCAGATCGCACTGTTCGTCGCCCCCGTCCTCGTGCTGGTCAGCTACTTGATCGGCCCGAAGCCGATGGACCTGCAGTTCTGGGGCGGCGCGGTCGCCATGATGCTGATCGCCGTAATGACCGCCTCCCTCGTCACGGGCGCCGGACGCTCGGCGTGGTTCGGCGGGGCGTTGATCGTGGCCGTGTACATCATCTTTGCCATGACCCTGTATCTGCTGCCGCCGCGAACGTAAGCCCGCACGCGCCGCCCCCGGGGGTGCCGCTCTACCGGAAATTGGGCCGCACCCCTGCACACACTTCATACAGCGTTCGGTAACGCCTCGTTAACCCTGTCAGCCTTAGGGTCGTGAGGGGCGCCGAAAGGCCGGTGGTCGGGTTGCGGTGATGTCATTTGCACAGAAGAAAACTACGGTCGTCCCGGCCGCTGAGGAGCGCCGGCGCTTTCAGCGCGTGAAGGTGCACCTGCTCGGCCGCTACATGCTGCCCGACCGGCGCGAGTTTCCCTGCCAGATCATCAATATGTCGCCCGGCGGCCTCGCGCTGCTGGCGCCCGGCATCGGCAATGTCGGCGATCGCGTGATCGCCTATCTCGACCATATCGGCCGCGTCGAAGGCCGCATCACCCGCATCATCGACAATGGTTTTGCGATGACGGTCGGCGCGACCGCCCGCAAGCGCGACAAGCTCGCCGCCCAGCTCACCTGGCTCGCCAACCGCGACATCCTCAACCTGCCCGAGGATCGCCGCCACGACCGCATCGTGCCGCGCAACCCGATCGCCCTGCTGACGCAGGAGGACGGTACGCGGATGACCTGCCGGATCATCGACCTGTCGCTGTCGGGTGCCGCCATCGCCGCCGAGAACCGCCCGCCGCTGAAGTCGCTCGTCATGCTCGGCCGGGTGCAGGCCCGCGTGGTGCGAAACGTCGAGGAAGGTTTTGCGCTCGAGTTCGTTCACGAGCAGGTTGCGGAAACGCTCGAAGAGAGCGTTACCGCCAGGTAAAGCGGCAGGCCGCTCAAACCCCTGATTTTCAGCCCTCGAAGGCGGCCTCCGGCATCCCGGACGCCGCCTTCGACGCGTTTGGCCCCGGCGTTTCGCGGTTAACGGCGGGAACTTTTGCGGCAACAAACCGCGCTGCGACAGCGCTCGCCGCGTTAATGCATAAAATTTGATTCAATAGCAGTCGTATCAAATTTTACGCGAATTTGACTCAAGTATAGATCGAATTCGCTGCGGCTTTTAGCAGTATTCGCGTCAAATCTACTTTGCCTACTTAGCGGCGGTGCAAAACCTTTCTGGCAAAAGTGGTCCCAACAAGAAGAACGGGGGCCACAATGTTTGGGTTCAGGGGACAGGGGAAAGGATTGGCGGTTGCCGCCATCCTGTTTGCGACTTGCGTGTCGGCGAAGGCCGGCGACGTGCTCTACGCCAGCCTGGGGGACACCACGCGTTCGCCGATCGGCTGGGTCGAATTCTGCGCCGAGAATCCGGGCGAATGCCGCAGCGGCGCGACGCAACCACGCGACATCGTGTTGTCGCAGATCGCTTGGCGCGACCTCGTGCGGGTCAACAAGTGGGTCAACGAACAGATCAAGCCGATGACCGACATGGATCATTGGGGCGTGATCGAGAAATGGTCGTTGCCGACCGACGGCTACGGCGACTGCGAGGACTACGTGCTCCTGAAGCGCAAGATGCTGATGGATGCCGGCTGGCCGCGCGAGGCGCTGTTGATCACGGTCGTCCGCGACAAGAAAGGCGAAGGCCACGCGGTGCTGACGGTGAAGACCGACAAGGGCGAGTTCGTGCTCGACAACCAGAACGAGAACGTCGTCGCCTGGACCGAGACCGGCTACCGCTTCGTCAAGCGGCAGTCGCAGAGCGATCCCAATGTGTGGGTCTCGCTCGGAGACACACGGCCCGCCGTTTCAACGGCAAGCTCGCGCTGAGCAGAGGATTTTTCGAACCCGCGACCCGGTCACATCCCCACCCCTCCCCGTCCCAGACCGGTTCGCGCGCGGCCACCCTTCCCCCAAAGGGTGGCCGCAACCATTTTGGCGAACGGCTTTCGCGAGCCGCTACTTTCCTGCCCTGAAGGCATCGAAGATCTGGACGCAGACCGGCCCGGCCCTGCTGCACCAGGCCTGCTCGACCGATGCGGCCCGCGCCTTCAGCGCCGCGACGACCGGCGCGGGGTTGGAATCGATCGTGACGCCGCTGCTGCGCAGGCGCTCATGGTTTTCCTGCAGCCGGGTTGCCAGCGCCGACCATAAGTCCGTCTCGGTTTGGCGGCCGGCGGAATCCACGGCGTCCCTCAAATCCGAACTCAGGCTGTCGTATGCGGACTGGTTCAACGTCGCGACCGACATCGGCAGCGAATAGGTGATCTCACTGAAATACGGGAGAAACTCCCACAGCCTGCGGCCGGCGCCGCCGTCTCCCGACGACAACACCGCATTGATGCTGCCGTCGGCCAGTCTCGGCGGGGTGTCCGCGAAGCTGATCGCCGTCGCCCTGGCGCCGGCACCGGCGAAGACCTCGCTCGATACCTTGTCGTAGGTGCGGATCGAGAGGCCCGATAGATCGGCGGCGGTCCTGAGCGGCGATTTCGACCAAATGCCGGAGGGCGGCCATGGCGTCAAATAGAGCAGCCGCTGGCCTTTCCTCTGCAAGGCGGCGGCGAGGTACGGCCGCGCGAGGTTCGCAAGGCGCCTTGCGTCGGCGACCGACCCCACCAGGAACGGCAGCGATGGCAACCCGAAGATCGGGTCTTCCGCTTCAAGCGCGCCGGCGAACGCATCACCTGCCTGGACCTTGCCCTCTGCGACGGCGGCAAGCATTCCAGCCGATCGGATCCCTGCGGCGGCATCGAAGCTTGGTTTGATCTGGATTTTTCTCTCGCTGAGTTCACTGAGGCGTTGCGCAAAAGTCGCGACGCCGAGTGCTGGCATCGTGTTCTGCGGGTATTCCGTCGGCATGTTCCAAACGGTCTGGGCGGACACCGCCCCCGGATGCGCCAGCGCCAGCGTGCAGGCGAAGATGTAAGCCGGTCGCACCCTTCCTCCTGTTCTCAGCAGTCGCCCACAACCGCGTCGTCAGCCGATCGGCGTCGCCGTCAGTCAGGCCTTGCTGTTCGGCCGCCCGATCGACGAGATGATTCACGAGATGAGATCACACGGAGCCATGTCCCGCCAGCATCGTCCTCGGGCTGAGATTGCCTCGGCGTGCATGGCGGCCTCAATCGACGCCAATCGAACTTGCGAAAGACCGCCGAGTGGATCAGCTTGATTTGACGCAGGCGATGGCCCGATTGATCCCCGGCGTTGAGGATGGAGCCGTGACATGCCCATCAGACCGCTCGAAATCACCGAAATGGACTTGATGCGCGCCCGTCGGATCGAACGCGCATGGACACCATTCAAACGGTTCTCCGACGACGATGCCGAACTCATCGTGAGGGCAATTGCGCAAGGCATCGCGATCGGCCGCAAGCAAGGCCTCGAGTTGGTGATGGCTTTGAACGACTGCCCCGCGCGGGGGACGTGAGGTTCGCGACCAATCCCGGATCGGGCCGCTCCGAGGAGGATTCATCGTGGGTCAATCAGAGATCGACGCCATCCGCACGCTGCTCGCGGCAAAGCCGCGGCCGGTCGGCTGGGCGGAGCGCCGCCAGCGGCTGGACGAGGTCGGATCGACCTGGACGGTGGCACCCGACGTCAGGTGCGAGGCGGTCGATTGCGATGGCGTCGCCGGCGAATGGTCGCTTGCACCGGACAGTGAGCGACTTCGCGTGCTGCTGTACTTCCATGGCGGAGGCTATTGCTCCGGCTCGATTATCAGCCATCGCCGGATGGTCACCGAAGCCGGCCGCTCGGCGCAAATGCGCACGCTTGCGATCGACTATCGCCGCGCGCCGGAACATCCCTATCCCGCAGCACACGAGGATACGCTGACGACGTGGCGCTTCCTGCGCAGCCGAGGGATCGCGGCCAACCACATTGCGGTCGGCGGCGACTCCGCCGGCGGCAATCTCACGCTGTCCCTGATTAACCGCTTGCGTGCGGCCGGCGAGCCCCTGCCCGCCTGCGCCTGGCTGGTCTCGCCTTGGACCGATCTGACCATGTCGGGCGCCAGCCTCGCGAGCAAGGACGCCGTCGATCCGATCATCCACGCGTCCTATCTCGAGGAGCTCGCCGAGGCCTATGTGCCCCACATGATGGACCGCCGGGATCCGCTTGTCTCGCCGTTGTTCGGCGATCTCGCCGGGCTCCCGCCGCTGCTGATCCAGGTCGGCTCGGCCGAGACGTTGCTCGACGATGCGACCCGGCTCGCGGTACGTGCCGGTGCCGCCGATGTCGATGTGACGCTCCAGGTCTGGCCGCACATGATCCACGCCTGGCCGGTGTGGAATGCTGCCCTGTCCGACGGCCGGCGCGCGTTGGAGGAGGCTGGGCGCTTTATCCGCGGGCACATCCGCTAGTCGCATTGCGCACTCCAATCAACCCCCAAACTGATCCAGAAATCGCGATTTTGCGGCGAATCCCCTGCAATTCCGCCCGGGCATCGCGAATCCTGGGTTTTGGCCCCGCCCAGGTTGTGCTAAGCGGAACCTTTCCATTTATGTCCGGTTCTGGTCGCATGATCGAGTTCGCCCCCCGGAATTCGCAAGCCAGCGCAGGCATCGGCGTGATGCCGATTGCGATCGGCGCGGTGGCGCTGGTGCTTGTCTTGCTCGGGATCGGTTCGATCACGCTGTGGCGCGCCTACACCGGCAACGCTCCCGAGTCCGATCGCGTGGTCGCCGCCCGCCAGTTGCAGGCGCGCGCGGCGCAGGCCTCCGAGGCGCTGGTCGAGAAGACCAAGGGCCTCGAGGCGACCCAGCAGGAATCGATCGATCAGTTGCAGCTGGTCCAGGACCAGCTGCAGACGATGCGCCGGCAGCTCGCCGCCCAACAGGCCGATAACAAGAAGCTCTCCGAGCAGGTCGCGGCGCTGACCGAAGCGGTCGCCGGGCTGCGGCAATCCTTCGCCAGCACGCAAGCCAACGATCAGGCCGCGGAGCCGTCGCCGCGCAAGCGCTCGAAGGCGACGCGGACCTCCCACCGCAAGCGCAGCCGATCGCGCGGCTAAAGCATGATCCGGAAAAGTGTGAAGCGGTTTTCCGAAAAGATCATGCTCAAACAAGAAGCTAAAGCGCGATGACGATTCAACCCAATCTCATCGCGCTTTAGCGGCCGGCCTACCCCTGCCGGGGTCTCTGCCGGCCAGCTACCAGACAAAGGTCGGGGAATCGGTTTCGCGGTAATCGCGCGTCAGCACCTCGCCGCGGGCGTTGGTGACCGTCATGTGCTTTAGCCGGCCGCTCGGATAGTAGGTGTAGTGGTGCTCGAAAAACACCTTGCCGCGCAGCATCTTGACGTCCCGGATCAGCCGGTTCTCGGCATCGAAATAGCCGACCAGGTAGGCCGACCCGCGCGCCGCCCGCGCGTCGGCCTCCTCCTTGCTGATCCGGTCGACCAGGCGGAGCGGCAGGCCGTAGCCGTCCCAGCTGCCAAAATACTCCACCGGGTCGTGCTTACGCTCGCGCAGGCGGCGCCAAGCGACCCGGGCAACGAGCCCGGCGAACAGCACGACCAACAGCCCAATCAGCACGGTCATCGGGTGAACAACCTGCCAGGCGGCAACGACTGCAAATCAGTCGCGCCTCCAAGGGCTTACGTTCAAGACAGGCTCCGGCTGGGCCGGGCCGGCCCAGAGCGACCGCCCGCTAGCGTGAATTAATCCGGGCTTTGTGAACTGGATCACATATGCCCCTTCGAATCCGAGTCATGGTTCCCGCTACCGGATGGCGTGAGCCGATTTCAATATCCGGGGCTGGCAAGGTCGTTGACGGTATACTGCGTCGACGGCCTTGTTTTTTGTTCAGATGGTTGCGCCCGGACGCCGGCGGCGGCATCAAGGCGGCGCGATGCAACCGCTGCGCCAAACGACCATCTCAGATTGTGAAGAGCTGAACGTGTAGCCGATGGGACCAGCGGCTGCCTTTGCTTGCTGAAGGGCGCTCCCGAGCGCCCTTCACTTGAAGCGTTTTCTTCGCGCCAATGGATGATGGCGCTGGAATCAGATGCAGGTATGGCTCAAAAAATACGGCGCGCTGGCCTGAGCGTGCTTCTCCGCTGGACCACACATTGATGAAAGCACGCAGCGCAAGCTGCGCGCTTTTGCATGCGGCGCGCGAAAGCGGGGCGACGCCGTTCGCCTAACGCTAGCTGACGCGATCGCGCAGGAAGCGGCCGTGCTTGAGTTGCAACCGCGCAAGTGTCGGCTCGAGCTCCCAGAACATCCAGACGAGCGCGGTCCCGAGGCCAAAAACAACACCCATGAACAGCAATGTCAGATCGGGAATCGTCATCATCTTTGTATCCTCTGCAATCCCACCCGATCGGATCCGGATCGGGCTTTGCCTTCGGGTTTGACGCATTCACGCGGAAACCACCGCAGCACGATGCAAGGCACATACCAGCGAACTGGCGGGTGATATGACGGCCTCGGCGGAGAACGCACCGAGGCCGCACCAGTCGCACCGAAGCAACAAGATCAACGATCAAATCAACCAGCTCTGCGCCGCGCAGGAGACTCAGTTGCAGACCTGCACGGGCCGAACCCGCCAGCCATACGGCGTCATCACGCTGCGACGGACGATGTAGCAACCGCCATCGCCATAATAGTAGCCATCATCGTAGCCGTAATTGGCGTAGTACGGATAGCCGTAGTAGTCGTCATAGTAGCCGTATCCGTAGGGATAGCCGTAGGCCGCATAGCCCAGGCCGAGGCCGATCGCTGCAGCCGCAAACGGGAAGCCGCGGCGATGGAAGCCGCCGTGCCATCCACGCCAGCCGCCACCTGCCCATCCGCCACGGAACGCTCCGCCGCTGATCGCCGCAGTGCGGAAGCCGCCACCGCCCATCGCCGCGCTTGCGCCACGAAAACCGGACCCGCCGGCAAAACCTCCGCCACGGAAGCCGCCAAAGCCGCCGCCGTGAAAGCCACCACCGCCGTGGAAGCCGCCGCCGCCAAAACCGCCGCGGGCCGAGGCGGCATCGACCGTGAGCAGGCTGACCGCCGCCGCCGCCATCAAGACGACCATCGCCTTACGCAACATCTCCCGTCCTCCTCATCGCCAATGAGTGTCCGACGCGTCCTGCGTCAGGACGTGCAATCCAATGTAAGGCGGTCTCGTGTCCCCTGCGCGGTATGTCGCACTCACTTCTGCGCGACAGCGCGTGCCAACAGGCCGTCCGCTCGAAAGTCTAGCAGCCGCGGCAGATGCCTTTCAGGCGACCGTCGACGGCCTTGTTCTCGTTGGCGATGGCCTCATCGACGCTCTTCGAGCTTGCCGTACCGGTCGTGACGCCTTCGCCGCGGTTCAGCGCCGGCCCTGCGGGTTGCGCCGTGCCGGCACTGTTGGTGCCAGGCGGTGGAGGCGATGTCATCGTACTCGAGATGCCCGACGAGGGGCCGCCGGTCGGGGCATTGCCGGCTCCTTGGGCGGAGGCAGAAAGCGGCGCCAGCAGAATCGAGATTGTCGCGAGCGCGGCCGTAGCGGATAATTTGCGTGTCGGAATTCTCCTTGCGGACGTCAACGACACCACAAGGCAGCAGTTCCGTTCGGCATGGGAGCAATGACGCTTGCGCAAGCTGATCGAGTTCGACGACGACACGTTCGACAAGCTGAAACAGCTTGGGCGTGACCGGATGGCCACGCTTCAGGAACTGGCCGACGAAGCCTTCGCCGATCTCCTGAAGAAGCATGGCATTCCGATCGACCTGAAGGATGCCCTGCGCAAGAGCGCAAGGCTGCGGGACGCAGCGACGCCGGCACGCGCGGCGCCAAGCGGCGCGAGCCGGAAGAGTGGACGAAAATAGTCGGCCTCGAGCAATTTCGGTTCTGATTGAAACAGAACCGAAGCTCTAGGTTCTAGTTTTGACGCGTTTTCTTCACGCGAACCGGCATCCACTTCGCTCGAAAACGCTTTAGCCGATCTTCTTCAGCCCAGCTTTGTATTGCGGCCCCCGGATCGCGTAGGACTTGGCAGGCCTGGCCATCGCCTCGATCTGGGCCGCGTCGAGCGTGCGGACCACGCGCGCAGGCGCGCCGATGATCAGGGAATATTCCGGATATTCCTTGCCCTCGGTGATGATGGCACCGGCGCCGACGACGCTGCCGCGCCTGATGCGCGCGCCGTTCATCACGATCGATCCCATCCCGATCAGCACGCCGTCCTCCAGCGTGCAACCATGAACGATCGCATTGTGGCCGATGGTGACGTCCTTGCCGATGGTGAGCGGAAAGCCGGGATCGACATGCAGGGTCGAATTGTCCTGGACGTTGGAGCCTTCGCCGATTTCGATCCACTCGTTGTCGCCGCGCAGCACCGCGCCGAACCAGACGCTGGCCGACCGCGCGAGGCGGACCTTGCCGATCACAGCGGCGGTGTCAGCGATGAAGTAGTTGCCGTCAGCGGGAAGATCGGGGGCCTGACCGTCGAGCTCGTAGATCGCCATGGAAGTCTCCTTGTGACGGAGACCTAAGCACAGCGGCTAACGTGGTTTCAAGCGAGAGGGATCATGATCCGCTACGGATCATGATCGGATCAGGCGAGCACGCCGGCCGCGCGCAACGTCATCAGGAAGAAGGTCCCGGACATCAGGCTCCAGAAGCCGGCGATGATCGTCGCCATCATCACGAATTCGAACCGGCGACGCTCGATGCGCGCGCCGCGGAGCGTATTGCGCATGATGATGAAAGGCGCGGCGAAAACCAGGAACGGTACCGCGGCGAAGGTCCGCGCCGCCACCCCCTGCTGCAGCAGGCCAAATCCGGCCGGGCGCTCCGCCATGACCTGATAGCCGCTGGCGAGCGCGCCGGCGAAGGCGAAGCCGATGCAAAGCGAGAACAGGGAATTCAAGGTATCGGGCGTCATCGGAACTTTCGCTACGCAACAAACGGGTCCCAGCTTTCGCAAAATTGGCGGTCGACCGCCACAGCATCCTTAAGAAAGGGTTAATCGGCCTGCCCGGCGGCTGGGTTTGCGCATGGCTCGCCGCCGCGCGATTCCACTGAAATCATACGGAAATCGGCCGGACGCGTGGCATATTCGACTGATGATTCGGCTTGTTTCGACCTGATCCAACGCTTTCATTCATGACGCTCCTTTCGACGGCCCAGCACCTCGCCCGCGACACGCGCCGCAATCCGCGCGCCCATCTGGTCCCGATATCAATCGCCGGCGCCATGACGGCCGGCGCGATCGCGCTCGTCGCCTATCTGTTGTGGCCGACCTATACGACCGTTCCCCCGAGTGACCCGTCGCGGCTGCCGGTCAGCGTCGGCGGTACGCTATTCAACGTGCCGACGTCGGCGGTGCGGATGAAGATCCAGCGCCATTCCGGGCCGCAGGAGCGCGTCGATCTCGGCTTCCTCTATCCCTCGCTTGAGGCGCCGGCCGCGCCCAAGCACTACAGCGCCGACACGATCGACGACAAGGTGCAGCCGATCGACCGGATCTTCGTGTCGATCGCGGCGCATCGCGATTCACTGGCACCGGACATGCGCCTGCGCACGATCTATCCGCGCTATCTCGACCAGACCTCGTCAGTCGACGACGGTCTGACGACGCGCGCGTTTCGCGACGGCTCGCCCTATAGCGGCGAGGACTTGTTTACGGCGACCGAGCCTGTGCTCACCGCGCGCTGCACGCGCGACACCTCGACGCCCGGCATGTGCCTGAGCGAGCGGCGGATCGAAGGCGCCGATCTGACGTTCCGCTTTCCGCGAAGCTGGCTTGCGCAGTGGCGCGATCTCGCCACCGCGATGGATCGCCTCGCCGCGCAAATGCACAGCGCGAAAGGATAGTCTCCGTCGTCGTTGCGAGGTTTGTAGAGTCGGCAAAGCGAAGCGTGCCCACCACAGCGAGCGAAGTGTTGACGGTGGGCACGGCGCTACGCGCCTTTGCCCACCCTACCGCACCGCGAGCTTACTCGCTGAGATCCTCTTCCAGGATCGCCATCTGGAACTGGAACGAGCGATCATCGTCCTCGTCATCGACGAACAGCACGCCGATGAACTCCTCGCCGATATAGACCTCGGCCGAGTCGTCCTTCTTCGGCCGCGGCACCACGCGGATCTTGGGATTGCCGAATACGCGCTTGAGATAGGCGTCGAGCTTCCTGACTTCCTGAACGTCCACGGCAGTCTCCAATCGGGTCGATGATTTTTCCGGGAGGTTTTAGGACGAGACGACGGAGATCGCCAGAGCCTTTTCGGGCTCGGGCGATCGGAAATCAGCGCAAGTTTGTTAGGGTCAGAAGATCAAGTAAAATCAAAGCCCGATCGCGTTGAGCATCTGGTCCATGGTGCGCGACGGCTCGGCACAGCCGGCCTCGCCGACGATCTTGGCGGGCACGCCCGCGACCGTGACGTTGTGCGGCACCGGCTTGACCACGACCGAGCCTGCCGCGATGCGCGCGCAATGGCCGACCTCGATGTTGCCGAGAATCTTCGCACCCGCCCCGATCATCACGCCATGGCGGATCTTGGGGTGACGGTCCTCGTTCTCCTTGCCGGTGCCGCCGAGCGTGACACCGTGCAGGATCGAGACGTCGTCCTCGATGACGGCGGTCTCGCCGCAGACGAAGCCGGTGGCGTGATCGAGGAAGATGCCGCGGCCGATCTTCGCCGCCGGATTGATGTCGGTCTGGAACACCGCCGAGGAGCGGCTCTGTAGGTAATTGGCAAAATCCTTGCGCCCCTTGTTGTAGAGCCAGTGCGCGAGGCGATGGGTCTGCAGCGCGTGGAAGCCCTTGAAATAGAGCAAGGGATCGATGAAGCGCGAGGTCGCGGGATCGCGGTCATAGACGGCGACAAGGTCGGCGCGGAAGGCGTTGCCGAGATCGGGCTCGTCGCGCAGCGCCTCGTCATAGGCCTGGCGGATCAAATCGCCCGACAGCGCCGAATGGTCGAGGCGCTCGGCGAGGCGATGGACCACGGCATCTTCCAGGCGGTCGTGATGCAGGACCGTTGCATAGATGAAGGACGCGAGTTCGGGCTCGCGCCGGACAATGTCCTCCGCTTCGCCGCGCACGCGATCCCAGATCGGATCGAGTGCCGCAATCTTGCCCCCCTGCGGATTGACCTGATGAACTGCCATAGGCTGCTCTCGCCATTCGATGGTTTCGTTGTGCGTTATAGCACGGCGGATCGATCGCGTCCCCGGAAGGCTCGGTACCGTAAACCCCAGCCGAATGCCTCCCAGCGGGCGTCCCAAGCAGGTGGTCGGAGTTTTGCCGAAATCAAGCCGCCCCCCTGCAACTATTGGCGGATTTCGCCCCGGCCGTGGTTTTGGGCATGGTCGGCCCAAAATCGGGGGCAAGACCATCACCACGCAGATCCTACGGGCGCGCCTGACCGAGACACGGTCGGTCTGGATCGCCACCATTGCCATCCCCCTGCTCCTGCTCGCGCCGGCCTTCTGGAACGGCTATCCGCTGCTTCAATGGGATACCGGCGGCTACCTGGCACGCTGGTATGAGGGGTACCTGGTGCCGAGCCGTTCCACGGTGTTCGGCCTCTATCTGCATGCCGGCGAGGATTCGAGCTTCTGGCTCAATCTCGGCATCCAGGCGCTGGCGACGTTGTGGATCCTGCAATTGACGCTGCGCGTGTTCGGCATGGCCCGCCCGGTCAGGCTGGTCGGGCTAGGCCTGGTGCTGATCCTCACCACTGCGCTACCGTGGCTCGCGAGCATGCTCCTGACCGACATCTTCGCCGGGCTGTCGGTGCTCGCGCTGTGGATCCTCGTCCTGCATGGCGAGAAGATCCCGACGATCGAAAGATGCGCGCTGTTCGCCTTCATCGCCTTCGCGGCGGCGACGCACAGCGCGACGCTCGCCGTACTGCTCGGCCTGTGCTGCGTCGGATGGGTCGCGCGCCCGCTGCTGCGCCCGATGATCCCGGTTGCCGGCCTCCTGCAGGGTAGCCTCACCATCGTCGCCGGCGCGATCATGCTGCTGTCGGCGAATATTGCGCTGTCGGGGCAGTTCGCCTGGACGCCCGGCGGCACCGGCGTCGCCTTCGGCCGCATGCTGCAGGATGGCATCGTCACGCAATATCTGCACGACCACTGCCCGCGCGAAAAGTTGAAGCTCTGCCCCTATCGCAATGAACTGCCGGCGACCGCCGACGCGTTCCTGTGGGGCAACAGCATGTTCAACACGCTCGGCCGCTTCGCCGGCATGAACGACGAGATGGGTTACATCGTGCGCCGCTCGCTCGCCGAATATCCGGCCTGGCAGGCCGAGGCGGCGCTTGTCGCGACCGCGCAGCAGCTCGTGCACGTCGCGACCGGCGAAGGCACCAATGGCTGGATCCCCCATACCTACGGCATCATCGAGCGCTACATCCCCGCGCAGCTGAAGCCGATGCGTGCGGCACATCAGCAGCGCTGGCAGCTCGATTTCACCGCCATCAACCGCATCCACGTCCCGGTCGCGCTGGCCTCGATGCTCCTGGTCGCGATCCTGTTCGGCCGCGGCCTGTGGCGGCGGCGCTTCGACGACATCACGCTGCTCGCGGGTGCCGTCACGCTGACCTTGCTCGGCAACGCCTTCGTCTGCGGCGTCATCTCCGGGCCGCACGATCGCTACGGCGCGCGCCTGGCCTGGGTCGCAACCTTCGTGGTGCTGATCGCGGCCGCAAAAGCCTTCGGTCGGCGTGAGGCGGACGAACTACGGTCGGCGTGACAGGAAGTCCGCGACGCCGGTCTTGTAGACCTTGTCGCCGACCGCCCGCATGTGATCGCGGTTCGGGATGTCGAGCACTTCCGCGCCCGGAATGATCGCGCCCAGCGCCGACGCCGAGCCCGCGATCTCGTCCTTGCTGCCGACCGCGATCAACACGGGCACGCGAATCCCGCTTGCCTCCTCGCGCGTCATCAGCCGCCGCGAGCCGCGCAGGCAGGCGGCGAGCGCAACCCGGTCGGAGCGGGTCTGGTCGGCGAAGGCGCGGAAGGTGCGTCCCACGGGATCGGTGACATCCTCGAGCGACGGCGCCTCCAGCGCGGTCGCGACATTCTCGCCGGGACCACCGCCCTCGATCAGCCCGATGCCGATGCCGCCGAGGATCGCCGAGCGCAGCCGCTCCGGCGCCTCGCGTGCAAGGATCGCCGTCATCCGCGAGCCCAGCGAATAGCCCATCACATCGGCACGCGGAATCCTGAGATGATCCATCAGTGCGATGACGTCGCTTGCCATGGTCGCGATCTCGTATTGCGCGGGATCGTAGAGCTTGGCGGATTCGCCGTGACCGCGATTGTCGAGCGCGATGACGCGTCGGCCGGCCTTGACGAGTTCCGACACCCAGGTCGGATAGATCCAGTTGACGTTCTTGCTCGAGGCAAAACCGTGCACCAGCACGATCGGCTCGCCGCCGCCCTCGTCGATGTAGGCAATTTCAACGTCGCCGTGGAGAAAACTCGGCATCATCTCTTCCGTTGCTGTTGGGAGATTGGGATTGGCGATCGACAGGCGATCGCAAGCTTAGCCTTACAAGATTAGCCTTGGATGGCGGAGCCCGCCAGCGCGGCCTCGGCCGCGATCTGCTTCTCCAGCCGCCGCGCCTTGCTGCGTCTGAGCCACGCCATGGTGGCGCGCTCGGTGGTCGCCTTGATCGACGACAGGAAGCCGAACAGCGTGAGCAGTGCGCCGAACAGCCACATCGCCAGGTCGAACACGCCGGTCGCGAGCAACAGCGCACTGCGGCCAAGGATTTTCAGGATCGCACGGGTCTGGCCGCCCTTGGCCTCGGCGATCCGCGCCGCGCGCGCGATCTCCTTCGGATTCTCTGCGACCTTCAGCGTGTCGCGCGCGGCGCGCAGACCTGCCGCTTCTCCGACACGTCCGACATCCTTGGCGACGCGAACCAGCGCGCCGGCTTTCTCCGCGCGGAATGCAGCGCGGATCGCGCTCGCAGTCTTCGTCGGCCGCAACACCGAGCCTGCGGCCACCGCCTCGCGCAGCATCGGTCCGTCGACGACCTCGCGCGTCGAACGCCCGGCCCACGCGACCAGCCCCTCGCTCAGCCGTCCCGCCTTCCGCGTATCCTTGACGAGTGTCAGGCCGGCGCGCAGCGGCCCGGCACCGCCGACCGACACATATGTCGCCGCGGTCACCGCGAGCCCGGCCGCAGCGAGCCCGAGCACGAGATGATCGGTGTCCTCGCCCATCGCGAGATGCTTGCCTTCGCGCACGACGTCCCTGACGTCGCCGAACACAAAGAGATCGCCCGCGACCGTGCCCGAGAGGCTCGCAAGATCGTCGGCGTTGCCGGTCACGAGGCCTGCGGCAAAGCCTTTGGCGAATTGCGTGGTGGAACCTGCCTCGGCGACCGCGTCACTGACGCGCCTTGCGACATCATCGCCGAGCGCGATGTTCCTCTCACGCGCGAGCTCGACAAAACTTGCCGCGAGATCGGCATCATCAGCTGCGAATGCGGCCTCGATGTTGTCCGAAATCAACGTCGTGTTGTTCCGCAGGGCAGAATTGACCCTGACATCGGCAAGCGCGGCGGGATCATCCTGCGCCGCGAGCCAGATACCGGCGTCGCGCGCATGCGGCCAGACAGCCACGCCCATGGCAACGCTTGCTGCCATGCCAGCCACCGCAATCCCGAGGCGCACCCGGCTCATGCCGCGAAAATCCTCCAGTTTAATTCGCCTTGGAAATAGTGTGCCGTTTTTGCGACACAACGGCTCCGACCAAAGGAGGGCTTCTCTGGGACGACAAGATTGTGTCGAATTTGCATGAGCACATGAGCGGTCGGGGCCACTTGGAATCACCTGTTCCCGCCAGTATGGTGCGCCGCATTTCGCGATGACGCCATGCCGTTGATTGCGTCTGTCCGTCGTTGCCATCCAAGGTGAGATTATGTCCGACCACGTCGTCCCGCACTTCCACAACGATGCCGGTGTCTCGGTGATCGAGATTGGCTCGCAGGAGTTCATGTGCGTGGGCGCCAACCCGCCCTTCGACCACCCGCACGTGTTCCTCGATCTTGGCAACGACAACGAGATTATCTGCCCGTATTGCTCGACGCTTTATCGCTTCGCGCCCGACCTCGGCGCCGGCGAAGCGCGTCCGCCGGAATGCGTCCTGAAGGACAAGGTCGCCTGACCGTTCCGTGGCGCTGACGCGAACCGTCATCGTAGCGGGCGCCGGGATCGGAGGACTGACCGCTTCGCTTGCGCTCGCCGCGCAGGGTTTTCGCGTCGTCGTCCTGGAAAAGGCCGAGCGGCTCGAGGAAGCCGGCGCCGGCATCCAGCTCTCCCCTAATGCCAGCCGCATCCTGGTTGAGCTCGGGCTCAAGGACCGCCTCAGCCCGCGCGCGGTGACGCCGCAGTCCGTCAACATCATGAGCGCGCGGGCCAGCGGCGAGATCGCGCGCCTGCCGCTCGGCGAGGCCGCGGCCTTTCGCGCCGGCGCGCCCTACTGGGTGATCCATCGCGCCGACCTGCAGGCGGCGCTGCTCGCTGCGGTCAACGACAATCCCGACATCGACCTGCGCCTCGGCTGCCAGTTCGAGGACGTGACCAAGCATGCCAGGGGGCTGACGGTGGTGCAGCGCCGCGGCAATGCACGGCAGCAGGAACTTGCGGTGGCGCTGATCGGCGCCGATGGCATCTGGTCTTCGGTGCGCGGGCACTTGTTCCCGGATCTGCGGCCGCAATTCTCCGGTCTGATCGCCTGGCGCGGCACGCTGGAGGCCACCTCCCTGCCGCGTGAATATACCGCGCCGCGCGTGCAGCTCTGGATGGGACCGAACGCGCATCTCGTCGCCTATCCGATCTCGGCCGGGCGTCAGATCAACGTCGTCGCCATCGTATCCGGCGCCTGGAACCGGCCGGGCTGGAGCGAACCGGGCGACGCCAACGAGATCAAGGACGCGTTTGCGACCTCACGCTGGCCATCGACGGCGCGGATGCTGATCGGCGCGGTCGACGACTGGCGCAAATGGGCGCTGTTCACCCTGCCCGATATCGGCGCGTGGAACGAAGGCGCGGTGGCGCTGCTCGGCGACGCCGCACATGCGATGCTGCCGTTTGCCGCCCAGGGTGCCGGCATGGCGATCGAGGACGCCGCCGTACTGGCAAAAGCCTTGAGCGACAGCAGCGGCGAAGACATCTCCGGCATTCCCGCCGCGCTGAAACGTTACGCGCGGATGCGGCGCGCGCGCGTCGTGAAGGTGCAGCGGCTGGCCCGGCAGCAGGGCCGCATCTACCACTTGACGGGACCGGCCGCGCTCGCGCGCGATCTCGCCATCCGCGCGATGGGACCCGCGCGCATGCTGGCGCGGCAGGACTGGATCTACGACTGGCGGGCGTAACGCTAGCGGACGCCGGACCGCGCAGGACGCGTCCCCTTCGCGTTGGCTCCGGGTGCGCCCGGCGGTGCGGGCACGAGCCCGTCCGGCGGCGTCTCGTGGCACTTGTTGCGGCGCCAGTTTTCCTCGGCAAGTTTCTGCTGGGCGCGAACCGAAACCAAGTCGTTGCGATAGGCCACTTCGGCAACCACCGCGCCGCCGACACCGGTCTCCGCCTTGGCCATCAACCCTTCCAGCTCCGCCGCGCGGGTGGAGAGGTTCTTGCGCTCGACCTCGAGCTGCTTGCAGTCATAGAGATCGTATTTGGCGGGGTCGGCGAACGCCGATGACATGTTGTCGCCGATTTGGGCGCAACCTGAAACGACAGCCGCCGACACCAGCAGCGCCGCAATGGCTGCGGCGCGCGGCGAGGTTTGGCGGGAAGAGTAACGGACAGACATCCGGCATTCTTTAAGGAGACAGTGTTGAGATTGCCTAAAGCAGCCGCCAGTGTCCGGATTGAGGCTGCATCGCGGCAGCGTGCCGCCCTGCCCGATGCGCCGATGCGGACGCGGATGATTTTGCGGCTTGTTCGCTAAGCCGTTGAAACCACACCTGTTCGCACGGGATATTGGCAATTCCACTCAGCCACCAAACGCGCTAGATATCGGCGCGCCGGAGATCATGCGGACGTGGCGGAACTGGTAGACGCAAGGGACTTAAAATCCCTCGATGGCAACGTCGTGTGGGTTCGAGTCCCACCGCCCGCACCAGCCTTCGCTTGCGCCGTGAGCGAAGGCACTGCTAGCTACGGCCCAGTAAGCCTCACTTCAATCGAACTCGAGCCCCAGACGCCGCTCCTTCTTCCAGACGATGCGGCATGCGTGCCGCTCGCCGTCGATCGCGAGCACGAAGCGGTCGGGAAACCACAGCGGCGAATTGACCTCGATGCTAGCCCCTGCCGCCGAGACATTGCGGACGGTGCATGGAATCGCTTCGCTGCCGAACTCAATGGTCCCGCCCTTGAAGATCCGGCGACGCAAGATGTCGCGCCGCTCCTCGCTTGGCGAAGGCCATTGCGCGCCCATCGGCGTGGGCTTCATATTGTCGTCGGCCATGAACCTGTGGCGGGTGTGCACGGAATCGTGCGGTCAAATTACGGCGCGAACCTGACGCACAGCTTACAGGAGGCAGTTTGCCCCAGAGAAGAGGCAAACGGTCGCGCGAGGCATATAAACGGGGCGCGTTGCAGACAAGTCAGCTGCAGATCGAACGTGATCCGAAGCCGGTGCGCGCGCCCATCATCCCCAAGTGCCGATTGCGGCTGTGGCCGATTCACAGCCGCGCGTCAGGTAACGCCCACGGCTCACGCGGCCTTCGCCAGCTCCGCGACGCGCTCCCAGGTCGTCGCCTGCATGCTGGGCCGCGCCTGCATGCGGGCAAGCCAGGCCACAAGATTGGCGTGGGGGGCGCCGAGCGCCGTCCACTCCGGCACCAGCGCGAAGAGGTCGACCGCGGGTGCGACAAGGAGGTCGGCGAGCGAGAGCGCGTCTCCAGCAAAGTAACTTTGATCACCGAGCAGCCGCGCCAGCTCCTCGAACACCATGACCGCCTTCGGCATCGCAGCCGCGATCGCGGCTTCGTCCGGCGCAACCCTCAGCACCCTTGGAGCGATCACGCGGTGGAAAATGATGACATTGCCGACGTCGTGAAACAGGTACCAGTCGTTGACGTTCATGACCTGATCCATGCGTGCGGCAAGCCTGACATCCGCAGGCGTCAGCGCGGGACGTGGCAGCACACGGTCGAGATAGCGCAGGATCGCCTGGGTCTCGTAGAGCATGAAGCTGTCATGCTCGAGCACCGGCACGCGCCCGAACGGGTGCAGTGCCAGATGTTCGCGCGAGCGCATCGCCCCCGGGGCGAGCGCCGCAAGGCGGTAGGGCGCCCCCTTCTCTTCCAGGCCGAGCAGCACCGAACGCCCGAACGGGCTGCCCGGAACGGAGTGAACGATGAATTCGGCCATGACGATTGCCTCCTTGTCCTGAACTTCAGCCTCGCTGCAATTCCGCTTCCCGCACAAAGCGCTCCATCAGGCCCGGCCAGCCGCGGTCGACGTCATTGCGCATCGACGTGCCGCCCTCCACGCCCATGGTCTCGAACTTGTGGTGCAGCAGCTCGACCTCGGTCGCCCCCGCCCCGTGGGCGATGAAGCGCACATCGACCTCGGACTTCATCGCGACGTCGGGCTTCCATTGCGCATTGATCTGCCACACCAGTACGACACGATGCGGCGGCTCCCACACGATGATGGTGGCGACGCTGGTCTCGGTGCCGTCTTCGGAAATCTCCAGCCAGCGTCCGCCGAGGCGCGGCTCCATCAGTACCTTCTGGATCGGCTTCTTGCCGACGCCGTGGTCATGCGGCCACCAGCGTGTCAGTCCGCTAGTGAACACTTCGAAGGCGTGGTCGATCGGCGCCTTGACGCGAACCGTCTTGCGCACCGGAGCAATGGCAACGCGCTCGTTCATTCACTTCCTCCCTTTGCTCTTGTACGATTTCTCCGCCTCCAGCCGGAAAGCCTCCAGCGCGTCGCCCCAGAAGCTGTCGAGCCAGTCGCGCAGTTCACGTAAGCCTTCCCGACGCACCGAATAGATCCGCCGCACGCCCTCGCTGCGTTCCTCGACGAGACCGGCCTCCTTCAACACCTTGAGATGCTGCGACACGGCCGGCCGCGACACCGGCAGTCCCGCGGCAACGGCGTTCACTGGACGGGGTCCGGCGCGAAGGCGTTCGAACACTTCCCGTCGCGTTGGGTCCGCGAGTACAGCCAGAGCGGTTCCGTAAGCCATCACTAACGGTAAGCTATGGCTTACATAAATGTCAAGATGGCCCTTTGTGACTTGCTCTTAGAACCCGACTTCGACCTCGCCGAGACGTGGCAAGCGGGCGTGGACCCAGGCCCCCTCTTCAGCGAAGACCATGCCGGTGCAAGAGCCGGTTGTGACGATCTGGCCCGGCAAGAGAGGCGCGCCTCGGTCCGCACAATGGCGAATGAGCCAGCGCAGTAGCCGCCAGATGTCGCCTGCGGGATTGCCTCCGGTCGTTCGCCGGCTGATCTGTTGGCCGACAGAGAGATGCGCCTCGACGCCCTTCAAATCGACCGAGAGAAGGCTGACTGTCGAGGCTGGCCCGATCAGCAGCGCGCCGTGGCTCTGCAAATCCGCAAGCTGGGCCAAGGCAGCGCTATTCTTCCGATCCTCAAGCCGCGTCTCGACCACTTCGATGGCGGGATAAGCGGCATCGAAGGCGCCTGCCAGCTCGCGATCGGGTAACGTGGCATCTTCAGCCGTGAGAGCTCGTCCCACCCGGAGCGCGACTTCCACTTCCACACCGCGCAGGCGGAAACCTGAACTGAGTCGCGCACCGGTGGTGAGCAGACCCGACGCAGGTAGCGGTGCGCAGATGGGCTCGGCCTCGGGGCCCGACGCCCCTACCTTCCAGCCGCCCGACGGGCCAATCCGGGCAAGCGTGGCATCCTGGATCGCGTAAGCGCCGGCGCGATCCAAAGGGAGAACGTCACGCCACGAGACCGGCCGACCGCTGTTTCGGGCCGTGACCAACCGGTCCGCCGCTTCCCCCGCATGACTCACGACGTCCTCCCCACCGAGTGGTTCGGCTCCGTTGACAGGCGGCCATGAGGAAAGTTCCGCTCGTATTCCCGACCCAATGCGAGCACGGCTGCGTCGGCCCCCTTCGGGCCCAGCAACTGGAAGCCGGTCGGTAGCCCCGATACCCATCCGCAGGGTACCGCGAGCGCCGGCAAGCAAGCGGCATTGGCGATGGCGGTAAAGACGGCGTGTCCCCGCGGCCCGACCGCCTGCCCGGCGATCGTCTCTGGGTAGGGGCGGTCGGCGGGCCAGGCCAAAGCCGCGGTGGCGGGCGTGAGGAGCGCGTCATGGGAATCGAAGAGCTCATCCAGCCGCCGCTTGAGCCGCTGAATCGCACTGACAAGATTGAACAGCGCGGTAGCTGGCGCCAAGCGGCCCCCTTGCAGAGTAGCGCGGGCCACCTCGCCGCACATCGTCTGGTCTGGTCGCGCCCCGCCGCGGAGGCCGAGTTCAGGCCACCGTGCGCCATCTTCAAACAGCCAAGCCAGACCGATCGCGGAAAGCTGTGGCCACAAGCCGTTGATCTCGTCGGCGAGGTCGAATGACGGCGAACTCTCGACGCGGTGTCCCATCGCTTCGAAGCGCTGCGCCGCCCTCTCGACCGCATCGGCGATGCCAGGATCGACGGGCGCGCTCGAAAAGCGCGGCACATACAGGATTCTGGACTTTTTCGAAGCAGCGGCGAGCGGCCGACCGGCCAGTATCTCCGTGAAGTTGGCAACGTCCGCAACACTTCGCCCAATTCCGCCCACCACCTCGTGGTCCAGAAATATCTCCGGCAGACCACCGCGCCGTTTCACGAGCCTGGCTGACGGCTTGAAGCCGACGAGGCCGCAATGCGAGGCCGGCCGTCGTATTGAACCGCCGCCGTCGGTCGCCAGCGCTAGCGGTCCGCAGAAGGCGGCAACGGCGGCTGCCGCGCCGCCCGAGGAACCGCCTGGCGTCAGCGACAGATCGAGGGGATTGAACGTCGTGCCCTTCAGGGCATTTGCGGTATAGCCCTGCATCGCGAACTCCGGCAAACTGGTCTTTGCGAAAAGCACCGCGCCCGCCGCCCGTATCTTGGCCACCGGATCCTCGTCCTGCGCCGCGACGAAGCCGCGCATCAGCGCGCTGCCCCATGTGGTGGGCATGCCGGCGGCATGCAGGTTGTCCTTCACCGAGACGGGGACCCCATCGAGAGCGCCAAGCGGCCTTGCCTCCGCCCAGCGCCTGCCGCTTGCCTCTGCCGCCCGCAGCGCGTCGGCCTCACTGAAGTGCAAGAAGGCGTTGAGCGATGGATCGCAATTCCGCGCGCGATCCAGACAGTCCTCAGTGACGTCGACCGGCGTGAATGTGCGCCGCGCATACCCCTCGATCAATTGCGCGGCATCGAGATGCCAAAAATGCGTCATGCGGGGCCACCGTTCCACCGTTGCAAGAGCCGATTCAAGGCAACAACACGTATCGGCCAAATCTTGTATACAAAGACGCCACGTTCATGCAAGAATGAGACTCCATTCGAGACAAGTGATGCCTTCAGCCCTGCAGATCAGCGACCGCTTGTTGGACGCCATTCTGGCGAAGAAACTGGAGCCAGGAAGTCGCCTCGGAGAGCAGCAACTGGCCGAGTTATTCGGCTGCAGTCGCACCATCGTGCGCGAAGCACTGGTGCGGCTCGAAACACGGGGCCTCATTTCGGTCAGCGCCCGCCGCGGTTGGTACCTGCTGGAGCCGACCGAAAGACAGGCAGGGGAAGCGTTCGAGGCCCGACTCGTGATCGAGACCGGACTGTTGCGTGGCGCCCGTCCGCTCGGCGAGGCGGAACTCCGGCTTTTGCGGGGTCATTTGCGACGTCAATCGAAGGCAATAAAAGGCTCTGACGTGGGATTGAGGAGCTTCATTCTCGGCGATTTCCACGTCTGTCTTGCTCGCTGCCTCGGAAATGGGCTGCTCGCCCAGACTTTGCGCGATCTCACCGTTCGCACGGCGCTGACCGCCGCGCACCACCAGACGCAAGGCGAAGCCACTCGGTCATTCGACGAGCATGCCCGGATCGTCGCGGCCCTGGAGGCGCAGGACATGTCGCTTGCCGAAAAGCGCATGGGCGCCCATCTCCGCACCTGGAAGGAAAAGCTTCCCCTCACCTCCGGCAGCGATCCGCTGGCGACCCTGCGGCAGGCTCTGTCACCGATCGACGGTGTGGAACAAGATTTGCATACAAGACGGAACAAAGGAAAGCGACCCATTCGCCGCCCCGCCGGGCGTCTTCGATTCAGCAAGGAGAAATCGTGATGCAAATCTTAAGGCGCAGTTTTTCGATCGGCTTCGCCGCCGCACTCTCGCTGTTCGCCGCCGCGGGGGCCTCTGGACAGACAGCGCTCGACGGCATCGTTCGCAGCAAGGCGGTCAGGATTGCTGTTCCGACGGACTTCCCGCCCTACGGCTTCGTGGGCTCCGACATGCAGCCGCAGGGGCTCGATATCGACATGGCGCGCCTGGTCGCCGGGAAACTTGGAGCGACGCTGGAGCTGATCCCGGTCACGACCGCCAACCGTATCCCCTATCTTCAGACCAAGAAGGCCGATTTCGTCGTCTCGACGCTCGGCAAGAATCCCGATCGCGAGAAGGTCATCGATTTCACCGTCGCCTACTCGCCGTTCTTCATCGGCGTGTTCGCCCCCAAGGCAACGGAGCTGAAGGGACCCGACGCGCTGGCCGGGAAATCGATCGCTGTGACGCGCGGTTCGGTGGATGATGCTGAACTGACAAAGGTCGCACCTTCGACCGCCGAGGTCCGCCGGTTCGAAGACAACAACGCCACGATTTCCGCCTTCGTCGCCGGCCAGACTCAAGCGGTCGCCACCAGCGCGCAGGTCGCCGCGACGATGATCACCAAGAACCCTCAGCTCGGTGCCGAATACAAATTCCTTCTCAAGGACAGCCCGAACTTCATCGGCGTCGGCAAGGGCGAGGACGCGCTGCGCACCAAGCTCAATGAGATCATCCTCGCAGCCAAAGCTGACGGTACCCTCGAAGCCCTCTCACGGAAATGGCTCGGCAGGTCCACCGGCGACCTTCCGGAGTAAGCCGAGCAGTGGTCAATCTCGATTTTTGGGCCATCCTGGTCGACTGGCGCATGCTCGCCAAGGGCGTCGCATGGACGCTTGGATTGACCGCGATTTCGGCAACTGCAGGGCTTGTGCTGGGCGTTGGATGCGCCTGGGCGCGCATTCACGGGCCAGTCTGGTTGAAGGCCATGACGGGTGCTTATGTCGAGCTGTTCCGCAACACGCCGTTCATCGTGCAGCTCTTCTTCATCTTCTTCGGCCTGCCAGCGATGGGCTTCCGGCTGTCGCCGGAAGCCGCGTCGATCCTCGCGATGGTGGTGAATTTGGGTGCATATGCCACCGAGATCATCCGCGCCGGCATCGAGGCGACGCCGCGCGGCCAGATCGAGGCCGCAGTGAGCCTCGCGCTTTCGCGGATGCAGGTCTTCTTTCACGTGGTGCTGCCGCCGGCGCTGCGCAAGGTTTGGCCCGCGCTCGTCAGCCAGATCATCATCGTCATGCTCGGCTCATCAGTGTGCGGGCAAATCTCCACCGAGGAGCTGAGCTTTGCCGCCAATTTGATTCAGAGCCGCAACTTCCGGGCGTTTGAGGCCTTCATCGTCGCCGCTCTGATCTATCTTGCTCTGTCGATAGCCCTGAGGCGATTCCTCAATTGGCTTGGCCCACGCTTCCTGTTTGGAGATTGAGGGCATGGTCGAATTCACACTGTGGGACATCCTGCGCAACCTGCTGCTCGCCGCGCGCTGGACCGCGGGCCTGTCGCTCATCGCCTTCATCGGCGGAGGCTTCGTCGGGTTCGCCCTTCTGATTGCCCGCCTGACGCCTTCACTGAATGCGCGCCGCCTCGTCACCCTCTATATTCAGCTGTTCCAGGGCACTCCGCTTCTGATCCAGCTCTTCCTCGCCTATTTCGGCCTGGCGCTGTTCGGCATCCAGACCTCACCCTGGACCGCCGCGGCGGTGGCGCTGACCGCCTATACGAGTGCCTTTCTGAGCGAGATCTGGTTCGGCTGTGTCGCCTCCGTTCCGCGTGGCCAATGGGAGGCCGCCCGGAGCCTGGCCCTCAATTTCTGGGAGCAGTTGCGTCACGTCATCCTTCCTCAGGCGCTGACCATCGCGGTGCCCCCAACCGTCGGATTCCTGGTCCAGGTCATCAAGGGCACGGCACTCGCCTCCGTTATCGGCTTCGTCGAACTGACCAAGGCCGGAGGCATGATCACCAACGCAACCTTCAGGCCTTTCACCGTCTATGCCATGGTCGCGCTGATCTATTTTGCCCTTTGCTATCCCATCAGCCTTACGGCCCGCGCTCTCGAAAGGACGCTCCATGCTGCCCATCGTTGAGATCGCCGCTCTCTGCAAGTCCTTCGGGGAGACACAGGTCCTCAGAGGGGTTGACTTGAACGTGAACCAGGGAGAGGTCATCGCGATCATCGGCAAGAGCGGTTCGGGTAAATCGACACTCCTGCGTTGCATCAACGGGCTGGAGCGCTTCGACAGCGGCGCGATCCTGGTCAGGAACAAGCAGATCGATCATGACAGCGCGGCTGCGATGCGTGAGCTGCGCCAACAGGTGGGCATGATCTTTCAGAGCTTTAACCTGTTTCCCCATTTGAATGTCGGACGCAACATCATGTTGGCGCCGAAGCTCGTCAAGAAGCGCACAACGCGGCAGGGCGAAGAACAGGCGCGCGCGCTACTCGCGCGCGTCGGTCTGGAGGAGAAATTCGACGCCATGCCCGACCGCCTTTCAGGCGGCCAACAACAGCGCGTCGCTATTGCGCGCGCGCTTGCGATGGAACCGGCCGTGCTATTGTGCGACGAGATCACCAGTGCGCTTGATCCGGAGCTCGTTGGCGAAGTTCTACGCGTCGTCGAAAGTCTCGCCGAGGATGGCATGACGCTGATGATGGTGACCCATGAGATCGGCTTTGCGCGCAAGGTCGCCGATCGCATGATCTTCATGCATCATGGCAAGGTCCATGAGATGGGACCGCCCGATCAGCTCTTTGCCGATCCCAAAACCCCCGAACTTCGGCAATTCCTCTCATCGCTCCACAGCTGACACTCTAGTTACTGACCGTAATCGCTGGCAGGCCAGCCGGAGACAGTCGGGCGACGGCCGCGCGCGGCGCGTCGCCCGACCCTTATTCCTATTCCGACTTGTCGATGTTCCAGAACACCGGGGTGGCCGGACCGTCGATCACACCCGAGAGCGACTTCCGCCACGCGCTCGGTGCCTGGTACTGACCGAGCGGCACGTAGATCACCTGGTCGTAGGCTTCCTTCTGGATGTCGGCCGCGATCTTCTTCTGCTCGTCGAGCGAAGGCGCACGAACGAACGCTTCCTTCAACTGCTCGATCTTGGCGTCTTCGGCCCATCCGAACCAGCCGCCATTCTTGCCCTGACCGCCGATCGAGAGATTGGCGATCGGGTTGGAGACGTCGGCGCTGACCCAGTTGGTGAAGAACATGTTCCAGCCACCCTCCTTCGGCGACTTCTGGCTGGCGCGGCGGGTCACCACGGTCTGCCAGTCGGTCGCCTGTACATCGACCTTGAAGCCGGCGTCGCGCAGCTGCTGCGCGACGACGATCGGCTGCGCCTTCAGCGTCGTGACGTCGCCGGGCGCCATGATCACGATGGGCGTGCCGTCATAGCCGGACTCGGCGAGCGCCTTCTTGGCTGCGGCCTTATCGCCCCCCTTCGAGAGCGTCTCCCCGCCGACGTCGGTCGCGAACGGCGTGTCGCAGATGAAGAAGGCGACGCATGTCTTGAAGTATTTGTCATTGCCGACCAGCGCATCAAGCACGTCCTTCTGCTTCATCGCCAGCAGCGCCGCACGGCGAACCTTGACGTTGTCGAAGGGCGGATAAAGGAAGTTCATGCGTCCAAGTGTCTGGAAGCCGAACTTGTTCAGCGTCTCGATCTTGAGGCTCTTGTCGCCTTCGAGGATAGGCAACATCTCGAAGGACGGATTCTCCATGAAATCGATGTCGCCGGACTGCAGCGCGTTGATTGCGGTCTGCGCGTCAGGCATCGTGATCCATTCGACGCGGTCGACCTTCACGACCTTGCCGCCCGCGGTCCAGCTCGCAGGTTCCTTGCGCGGCACATAGTCCTTGTTCTTCTCGTAGACCGCCTTCACGCCAGGCTGGAACTCGGCCTGCACGAACTTGAAGGGACCGGAGCCGATCTGTTCCGGGATCGCCTTGTCCGGCGGCGTCTCGGCGAGGCGCTTCGGCATCATGAAGGCGACGCGTGATGACGGCTTGCCGATCGAGTCGAGCACGAGGCCGTAGGGCTCCTTCAGCTTCAGCGTGATGGTCTTGGGATCGGTGGCCTCGATGCTGGCGGTGAAATCCATCAGCTTCTGACCCATGCCGTCGACCTTGCCCCAGCGCTTGAGCGAGGCAACGCAGTCTTCCGCCGTCACCGGCGTGCCGTCATGCCACTTCAAGCCGTCTCGCAGCGTGAAAGTATAGGTCAGCTTGTCGTCGGAGATTTTCCAGTCCGCCATCTGCGGCTGGATCTTGAAGTTGGAGTCGGTCGCGATCAGCGTGTCGTAGATCATGTAGCCGTGGTCACGCGTGATATAGGCCGTGGTCAGGATCGGATCGATGACCCGCAAATCCGAGTGCATCACTGCCGTGATGGTCTTGCCCGCGGCCATCGCTTGCGGCGCGAACGCCAATGCGAACGCCGACAGCGCTGCCGCTATCGTACGATGCTTCCAACGCGTGTTGTGCAACATTCAATCTCTCCTGACGTGAAACTGGTCAAAGCCGGCTTATTGGTTATGCATGCGGTTCGTTATTTAGGCGAACTAACACGCTGTAAGGCTTGCGAAATCGAGACTTGCATCAAGCGTGATGCGCGTCAATCGGGATTTGGTCGAGATCGGACGTACACAAACGAATTGTGCGGCGCGCCGGATTTTGCCTTTACAAAATCGTCGCCGGCGACTTTCGTAAGCGCGCGCGATGCCGGCGCTGCACCACAACAAAGAGAGAAAATCCATGAACCCAGCCAATCTTCCCTTTGATTCCGAAGCGATGTTGCAAGGCCTGCGCGGCTGGGTGGAATGCGAAAGCCCGACCTGGGATGCGAGCGCGGTCGAGCGCATGCTCGACCTTGCCGCGCGCGAGATGGCTATCATGGGTGCGACCATCGAGCGCATCGCCGGGCGGCAGGGCTTTGCCGGCTGTGTCCGCGCCCGCTTTCCCCATCCGAAGCAAGGCCAGCCCGGCATCCTGATCGCCGGCCACATGGACACGGTGCACCCGGTCGGCACCATCGAGAAGCTGAAATGGCGGCGCGAAGGCAACAAGTGCTTCGGGCCCGGCATCTTCGACATGAAGGGCGGCAACTATTTGTCAGTCGAGGCGATCAGGCAATTGGCGCGCGCCTCCTTCACCACGCCGCTGCCGATCACCGTGTTGTTCACACCCGACGAGGAGGTCGGCACGCCCTCGACGCGCGACATCATCGAGGCCGAGGCAGCGCGCAACAAATATGTGCTGGTGCCGGAGCCGGGCCGGCCGAACAACGGCGTCGTCACCGGACGTTACGCGATCGCGCGCTTCAATCTGGAGGCGACCGGCAAGCCGAGCCATGCCGGTGCGACGCTGTCCTCCGGCCGTTCCGCGATCCGCGAAATGGCGCGGCAGGTCCTTGCCATCGACGGCATGACCACCGAGGACTGCACCTTCTCGGTCGGCATTGTGCATGGCGGCCAGTGGGTTAACTGCGTTGCCACGACCTGCACCGGCGAGGCGCTCAGCATGGCGAAGCGCCAGGCCGATCTCGACCGCGGCGTGGAGCGGATGCTCGCGCTGTCGGGCACAGCCAATGACGTGACGTTCAAGGTGACGCGCGGCGTCACCCGCCCCGTCTGGGAACCTGATGCCGGCACCATGGCGCTCTATGAGAAGGCAAAAGGCCTCGCGCGGGAGATGGGTCTCGATCTGCCGCATGGGAGCGCCGGCGGCGGCTCCGACGGCAATTTCACCGGTGCGATGGGCATCCCAACGCTCGACGGACTCGGCGTCCGCGGCGCCGACGCGCATACCCTCAACGAGCATATCGAGGTCGACAGCCTCGCCGAGCGCGGCCGCCTGATGGCGGCGATGCTGGCGACGCTGGATTAAGATCGATTTGCACTGCACAACGCATTGGCACAGCCGGATCGAAATTTAGCCTTGTCCAATTTTGAGGCTTCGCCTACGGTCCGGCCGTCCAACGTGACGATGCGGGAGAGATCGAAGAGATAGCATTCGTGCTGTCACTTTCGGCGCCGACGGAGCAACCGCCCCGGAAACTCTCAGGCAAAAGGACTGTATCGTCAGGACGATCTGGAGAGAGACGACATGGCCCAATGGAAAAGGCTGTGCGTCCACCGAAGGGGATAGTTCGCTCTTGGGCCTCGGCCCGATGCGGATCAAGCTCTCAGGTACCGTGACAGATGGGGCGCCGTCGCCGGTTTTTACCGGCGGTTCGGCGACTCTAACGCACGGGAGCCTGACAACCACCATGCCACACATTGCCATTATCGGCGCCGGTATCACCGGCGTGACGACCGCCTATGCGCTGCTCGAACGCGGCTACAAGGTGACCGTCCTCGACAGGCACCGCTACGCCGCGATGGAAACCTCGTTCGCCAATGGCGGACAACTTTCCGCCAGCAACGCCGAAGTCTGGAACAGCACTGCGACCATCCTCAAGGGCCTGCGCTGGATGCTCCGAAACGATGCGCCGCTGTTGATGAATCCGAAGCCGAGCTGGCACAAATATTCCTGGATGGGCGAGTTCGTCGGCAACATCGGCCGCTATCGCGCCAACACCGTCGAGACCACGCGGCTCGCGATCGAGGCACGGCGGCATCTGTTCTCGATCGCGGAGCGCGAGAACATCGCCTTCGATCTCGAGCGCCGCGGCATTCTCCACATCTATCACGACAAGGCGGGCTTCGACGCAGGGATGCGCGTCAACGCGCTGCTTCAGCAAGGCGGCCTCGACCGCCGCCCGGTGACGCCGGAGGAAATCCGCGCCATCGAGCCCACGCTGCAATCGTCCTGCTATGGCGGCTTCTTCACGCCGTCGGATGCGACCGGCGATATCCACAAATTCACCCGCGGATTGGCCGATGCCTGCATCCGCCGCGGTGCGACCTTCGTGCACGACGCGAATGTCGATGCGATCGCGCGCACTGATGACGGCTTCCGCATCGGCTGGAGCGAGACGGCGTCGAGCGACGGACCAGCGCCGGCACAGCATGACCTTCAGACAGATGGCATCGTCATCTGCGCCGGCGTCGCCAGCCGACACTTCGCCGCGATGCTCAACGAGCGCGTGAACGTCTATCCGGTGAAGGGCTACTCGATCACGGTCCAGCTCGATGACCCGCAGAGCCGGAACGCGGCACCGACCGTCAGCCTGCTCGACGAAGCCGCGAAGATCGTCACAAGCCGGCTCGGCGACGACCGCTTCCGCGTCGCCGGGACGGCCGAGTTCAACGGCTTCAACCGCGACATTCGCGCCGACCGCATCCGGCCGCTGATCGACTGGGTGCGGCAGCATTTCCCCGCGATGGACACGTCGAAGATCGTGCCATGGGCGGGCCTGCGTCCGATGATGCCGAACATGATGCCGGTGGTTCGAGCTGGCACCATTCCCGGCGTGTTCTACAACACCGGCCACGGCCATCTCGGCTGGACCTTGTCCGCCGCAACGGCGCAGATGGTCGCCGAGACGATCGACGACTGGAGCGACCGTTGCGCGCCCCCGATGGTGCCGTCGCCGCCGGCCGATACGATCGAGGACAGCCACGCAGCTTTCCTCTAATTATCCGGCCGAAGAGGAAGAATATGAGCGTACACGCGTGTGGCCAGGTCCGTATTCGCTGAGAAACGCCGCATGACAGGAACTAGCATCATGGCGGGTGGAAGCGTTTCATTTCAGGAGCGGAGCATGCGCGTCGGCGTGGCGCACACGCATGAGGGCGGCGTGGCGCACACGCATGAGATCGTGGTTCAGGGGAGAGCCGGGAGTGCCGGCAACGACATCTTGATCGGCGCTGTTGGTGCCCCGCGCCAGCGCGCCGAAGGTCGTTTGGCGCGTACAGCTTGCCAGCATGAAGCGAGGCGGCGCCGAGTGCGTGCGAGGCACAGTCCCCGGCACATCGAGCCGCGCCTTCGACCACAGGACCTCACGGTTCGGCCCTTGCAGATCGTCGCTCAAGCCATCGACGACTGGCGCGACCTCGACACAACCCCGACGGCGCCGTCGTTCGGTGTCGGACTTGACGACCTGTCTGCTAACCGTCGCGAAGGCGAAAGCAATCCACCTTTCAGTGGAGCGCTTCGAACTCCATGACGGGAATAATCGCCACCCTTGGACCGATTAGCTGCACCGCAAAAATTGCAGCACCGATGGCACGGGACTTGCTGAGGTGCTACGGATGTGCATCGGTCCCGCTGGGGACTTTAACGACCACAACCCAACGGATCCAATTTGCTCGGATATCTGCTTCGCCGCATCCTCGCCGCTATCCCCGTCATGGGCGTAGTCGCGCTGTTCGTGTTTCTGCTGCTGCGGCTGACGCCGGGCGATCCCGCCGCGATTCTCGCCGGCGACAATGCGACGCCTGAACAGCTCGAACGTATCAGGACCTCGCTCGGCCTCAATGAGCCGATCTACATCCAGTTCTACACCTGGATCGTGAAACTGCTGCACGGCGATCTCGGCGTCTCGCTGATATCGAACAAGCCGATCCTGGAAATGATCGGCCCGCGCCTCGAGCCCTCGATCTCGGTTGCGCTGGCCACCATCATCCTCTCGATCCTGGTCGCGGTGCCGCTCGGCGTGGTCGCGGCCTGGAAGCACGGCACCTGGATCGACCGCTTCGTGATGGGGCTGTCGGTGCTCGGTTTCTCCGTGCCGGTGTTCGTGATCGGCTACGTGCTGATCCAGCTCTTTGCGATCGATCTGCGCTGGGTGCCGGTGCAGGGCTTCAGGAGCATCTCGGCCGGCTTCGGCCCGTTCTTCGAGCGCCTCATCCTGCCGACCTGTACGCTGTCCTTCATCTATGTCGCGCTGATCGCGCGCATGACGCGGGCCTCGATGCTGGACGTGCTCGGCGAGGATTACGTGCGCACCGCGCGCGCCAAGGGCATCGGCGAAGCCGGCGTGCTGTTGCACCACGCGCTGCGCAACGCCGCGGTGCCCGTCATCACCGTAATCGGCTCGGGCTTTGCGCTGCTGATCTCCGGCGTCGTCGTCACCGAGAGCGTGTTCAATCTGCCTGGCATCGGCCGCCTCACCGTCGATGCGGTGCTGGCGCGCGACTATCCGGTGATCCAGGCGATGATCCTGTTGACGTCGGGCATCTATGTCGGCGTCAACCTGTTGATCGACCTGGCCTACACCCTGCTTGATCCTCGTATCCGGTACTAGACGATGGCGATCGAAACCCTTCCAGAGCCGTCAATCCCGGTCACCACGCCGTTGCGGCCGAAGTTCGGCTTCCTCACGGCAACGCCGATCATCGCGGTCGCGACGATCTGCCTCGTCCTCATCATCCTGATGGCGATCTTCGCGCCGCTGCTCGCGCCGCACGATCCGCTGGTGCTCGCGCCAGCGCAGCGGCTCAAACCGGGCAACGCGCAGTTCCTGCTCGGCACCGACGCCTATGGTCGCGACGTGCTGTCGCGGATCATCTACGGGGCCCGGATCTCGCTCCTGATCGGCCTCGGCGCCGCCGTATTCTCGATCAGCATCGGCCTCCTGATCGGCCTCGTCTCCGGCTTCTTCAGATGGGTCGACGCCGTCATGATGCGCGTCATGGACGGCTTGATGGCGATCCCGGCCATCCTGCTCGCGATCGCCGTGGTGTCGCTCTCCGGCGCCAGCATCTGGACCGTGATGGTCGCGATCACCATCCCCGAAATCCCGCGCGTGGCCCGCCTGGTCCGCTCGGTGGTCCTAACCGCGCGCGAGGAGCCCTATGTGGAGGCTGCGATCTCGGTCGGCTCCAGCCTGCCCAAGATCATGTGGCGGCATTTGATGCCGAACACGATCGCGCCGCTGATCGTGCAAGGCACCTACGTCTGCGCCTCGGCGATCCTGACCGAGGCGATCCTGTCGTTCCTCGGCGCCGGCATCTCGCCGGAAACGCCGACCTGGGGCAACATCATGGCTGAGGGCCGCGCCTACTTCCAGGTCAAGCCGTCACTGATCTTCTGGCCTGGACTCCTGCTGTCGATTGCCATCCTCAGCGTCAACCTGATCGGCGACGCCGCCCGCGACGCGCTCGATCCCCGCATGAAGCAGCGTGAGGGCGCAAAGTGACCGTAGCCAATCCGTCCAACGTCGTCCTCGACATCAACAATCTCATCGTCAGCCTCGGCAGGAGGGCGAACGGGCCGCGCATCATCGACGATCTCTCGCTGCAGGTGCACGAGGGCGAAACGCTGTGCCTGGTCGGCGAAAGCGGCTCCGGCAAATCCGTGACCTCGCTGACGGTGATGGGCCTGCAGCAGAAGGGCACGCTGGTGCCGTCGGCCGGCAGCGTCAAGCTGGTCGGCGAGGAACTGCTCGCGGCCAGCGACCGGCGCTTAAGGCAATTGCGCGCCACGCGGATGGCGATGATCTTCCAGGAGCCGATGACCGCGCTCAATCCGGTGGTCCCGGTCGGCCGCCAGATCGACGAGGTGCTGCGCGTCCACACCGATCTCGACGCCCGCGCGCGGCGACAGAAGATATTGGCGATGATGGAGCATGTGCGGCTGCCCGACGTGGAGCGCATCTTCTCCTCCTACCCGCACCGGCTCTCCGGCGGCCAGCGCCAGCGCATCATGATCGCGATGGCGCTGGTGCTGGAGCCCAAGCTCCTGATCGCGGACGAGCCGACGACGGCGCTCGACGTCACCACGCAGAAGCAGATCCTCACCTTGATCCGCGACCTGCAGCGCGATCACGGCACCGCGGTGCTGTTCATCACCCATGACATGGGCGTGGTCGCCGAGATCGCCGACCGCGTCGCGGTGATGCGCCATGGCCGGCTGGTCGAGGCCGGCGCGCTCGACGGCGTCCTGCGCACGCCCAAGATGGACTACACCCGCAACCTCTTGTCCTCGGTGCCGAGCCTCGTGCCACGCCCGCCCCGCGAAGAGACGTCCGAGCCGGTGGTGCTTGAGGCCAACGACCTCAGCAAGGTCTATCGCGAACGCTCCCTGCTCGGTAAGCCCCGCGAGGTCGCGGCCGCCAAGAACGTCACCCTCACTTTGCGCAAGGGCCGCACGCTCGGCATCGTCGGCGAAAGCGGCTCCGGTAAATCGACGGTGGCGCGCTGCATCGTCCGCCTGATCGATCCGACCTCCGGCGGCGTGCGTCTCGCCGGCCGCGAGATCTCCGATCTCTCGCGACGCCTGTTGCAGCCGCATCGCAAGAAGATCCAGATCATCTTCCAGGACCCCTACCGCTCGCTCAATCCCCGCGTCACTGTCGGCGAGAGCATCGCGGAGGGGCCGATCAACTACGGCATGCCGCGCCAGGATGCGCTGGCCAGGGCGCGCGAGCTGCTCGAGCTGGTCCATCTGCCGTCCGACGCCATCTCGCGCTACCCGCACCAATTCTCCGGCGGCCAGCGCCAGCGCATCGCGATTGCACGCGCGCTCGCGCTCGATCCTGACGTGCTGGTGGCGGATGAAGCCGTGTCGGCGCTCGACGTCTCGGTGCAGGCGCAAGTGCTGGACCTGCTCGACGAGATCCAGAAGCGGCTCGGGATCGCGCTGCTGTTCATCACCCACGATTTGCGCGTTGCGGCACAAATCTGCGACGACGTCGTTGTGATGCAGCATGGCCGCGTCGTGGAACAGGGACCGGCGGCGGAGGTGTTGACCAATCCGCAACAGGCCTACACCCGCGCGCTGCTGGACGCTGCTCCGGGACGCGGCTGGGATTTTGCCAACTTCCGCCCGGTTTCGGAGGCCGCGGAGTAAGCCACAAACATTGTCATTCCGGGGCGCGTCGAAGACGCGAACCCGGAATGACGGCACGGATTGCCTCGTCGCTTACGCTCCTCGCAATGGCGGTGTGGCGCGACCCGAGCCACGTCCCCACGCCCATGCGGCATGCAAATCCGGAATTGCTCCACGGCTTGCGCTTGACGCGACGACGCGCTTAACGTCCCGCGCCAAGAAACATATCGAGACCCACTTGATGACCCGTATTGCCGTTGGCGGCTTCCTGCACGAGACCAACACCTTCGCGCCGACGAAGGCAACCTATGACGACTTCGTGCATGGCGGCGGCTGGCCATCGATGGCGCACGGCGCCGACGTGCTGAAGGTCATGCGCAACATCAATGTCGGCCTCGCCGGCTTTGTCGGCGCGGCCGAGGCCAATGGCTGGGAGCTGATGCCGACGATCTCGGCCGCTGCAAGCCCGTCGGCGCATGTGACGAAGGACGCCTTCGAGCGCATCGTGAAAGAGATTGTCGACGGCATCGCGGCCGCCGGCCCGATCGATGCCGTCTACCTCGATCTGCACGGCGCGATGGTGACCGAGCATCATGACGACGGCGAAGGCGAGATCCTCGCCCGCGTACGTAAGGTGATTGGCAAGGACCTGCCGCTGGTCGCAAGCCTCGACCTGCATGCCAACGTCTCGCCCGCGATGATCGAACATGCCGATGCGCTGATCGCCTACCGCACCTATCCCCACGTCGACATGGCCGACACCGGCCGCGCTTGCGCGAAACATCTGGCGCTGCTGCTCAAGACCGGGCAGCGCTTCGCCAAGGCGTTCCGGCAATTGCCGTTCCTGATCCCGATCAGCTGGCAGTGTACCAACGACCAGCCGACCAAGGGCATCTACCAGAAGCTGGCTGCGCTGGAGAGCGACGCGGTGCCGACGCTGTCGTTCGCGCCGGGCTTCCCGGCGGCCGATTTCCGGGATTGCGGGCCAAGCGTGTTCGCCTATGGCCGCACCCAGGCCGACGCGGACGCCGCCGCCGACAGGATGGTCGCGATTGTCGAGGGTCATGAAGACGATTTCGACGGCCGCATCTATTCGCCCGACGACGGGGTGCAACTCGCGATGGAGCTGGCGCAATCCGCGAGCAGGCCGATCATCATTGCCGACACCCAGGACAATCCCGGCGCCGGCGGCGATTCCGATACCACCGGCATGCTGCGCGCATTGGTGCGCAACAAGGCCAGCGCCGCCACCGGCGTGATCTACGACCCGCAATCGGCGAAGGCTGCGCATGCCGCCGGCGTCGGCGCCACGGTCACGCTCGATCTCGGCGGCAAGTCCGGCATTCCCGGAGATGCGCCCTACACGGAGACGTTCGTCGTCGAAACGCTCTCGGACGGCAAGTTCGTAGCTCCCGGTCCCTATTACGGCGGCCGCGACATGGACATGGGGCCGTCGGCCTGCCTGCGCATCGGCGACGTGCGCGTCGTGGTGGGCTCCTACAAGGCCCAACTCGCCGACCAGTCGATGTACCGCTATGTCGGCATCGAGCCGACGACCCAGAAGATCCTCGTCAACAAGAGCTCGGTGCATTTCCGCGCCGATTTCGAGCCGATCGCCGAAAAGCTCCTGATCTGCGCCGCCCCCGGCGCGATGCCGGCAGATACCGCGGCGCTGCCGTGGAGGAATCTGCGGCCCGGCATCCGCATCAAGCCGAACGGCCCCGCTTTCACGCCCACTTCCCCATCACGCACCAACGGATAGAGAGCCATGCCAACCATTGACCGCATCGACGCCTTTGCCGACGAACTCACCGCGATCAGGCGGGACCTGCACGCGCATCCGGAGATCGGTTTTGAAGAGGTCCGCACCTCCGGCATCGTCGCCGACAAGCTGAAGAGCTGGGGCATCGAGGTGCATCGCGGCCTCGGCGGCACCGGCGTGATCGGCGTGCTCAAGGGCAAGGGCAGCGGGACCAAGCGGATCGGCTTGCGCGCCGACATGGACGCGCTGCCGATGGAAGAGAACACCAATCTCAAGTGGCGCTCGACCATTCCCGGCCGCTTCCACGGCTGCGGCCATGACGGCCACACCACGATGCTGCTCGGCTCGGCGCGCTATCTCGCCGAGACCCGCAATTTCGACGGCACCGTGCACTTCATCTTCCAGCCGGCCGAGGAAGGCCTCGGCGGTGCCCGCGCCATGATCAAGGACGGGCTGTTCGAGAAGTTCCCCTGCGACGAGGTCTACGGCCTGCACAACGCCCCCGACCTCAACCATGGCGAGATCGCGATCCTGCCGGGTCCGGCGATGGCCGGCGCCGACTTCTTCGACATCAAGATCCACGGCTATGGCGCGCATGGCGCAATGCCCGAGCGCTCCAAGGACGCGGTCGTGATCGCGATGACGCTCGGACAAGCGCTGCAGTCGATCGTCAGCCGCAATGTCGATCCGCTGCATCCGGCGGTGCTGTCGATCACGCAGATCCACTCCGGCTCGGCCTACAATGTCATTCCCGGCGACGCCTGGATGTGCGGCACCGTGCGTGCCTTCTCCGACGATACCCGCGTGCTGATCCGCAAGCGCATGCGCGAGATCTGCGCCGGCATCGCCGCGGCCTACGACGTCGAGATCTCGGTGGACATCCGTGATGGCTTCAGCGTGCTCGTGAACCAGGAAGAGCAGTCGCGCGTGGTCGAGGATGTCGCGCGCACCGTGGTCGATCCCGACAAGGTGTTCACCCGCTCGACGCCGAAGATGGGCAGCGAGGACTTTGCCGACATGATGCAGGCCATTCCCGGCGCCTATTTCTGGGTCGGCCATGACGGTTCAGTCCCGGTGCACAATCCCGGTTACGTCCTCGACGACAAGATCCTGCCGATCGGCGCCAGCATGTTCGCCCGCATCATCGAGAAACGCATGCCGGTAGGTGCCCATGCATAAGGTGGGGGCCGAAGACCACGTCACCTCGCTGCATGACCTCTCCGCCGTCGACCTGCTCGCCGGCTACCGCGCGAAGCAGTTCTCGCCGTCGGAGGTGCTGGAAGAGATCATCGCCCATGTTGCGGCCTGGGAGCCTCACATCAAGGCGCTGTATCTCTATGATCCCGATGCCGCACGCAAGGTGGCGAAAGCTTCAACTGAACGCTGGAACCAGAGCGAGCCGCTGGGCACGCTCGACGGCGTCCCCGTCACCATCAAGGACAACGTTGCGACCAAGGACCAGCCGGTGCCGCTTGGCGCGGCCAGCGTCAAGCTGACACCCGCGCCAAAGGACGCGCCGCCCGCGGCGCGTCTGCGTGAAGCGGGCGCGGTGATCTTCGCCAAGACGACGATGCCGGACTACGGCATGCTGTCGTCCGGACTGTCCTCGTTCCACCCCCTTACCCGCAATCCCTGGGACCTCAGCAAGAATCCCGGTGGGTCTAGCGCGGGTGCGGGCGCGGCCGGCGCCGCCGGCTATGGCCCGCTGCATCTCGGCACCGACATCGGCGGCTCGGTGCGGCTGCCGGCCGGCTGGTGCGGCCTGGTCGCACTGAAGCCGAGCCTCGGGCGTATTCCGATCGATCCGCCCTATGTTGGTCGCGTCGCGGGTCCGATGACCCGCACCGTCGACGACACCGCGCTGATGATGAGCGTGCTGTCGCGTCCCGACCGCCGCGACGGCATGAGCCTGCCGGCCCACGAGATCAACTGGAAGGCGTTGGAGAAGTCGCCGCGCAAATTGCGCATCGGCCTGATGCTCGATCTCCCGGTCGGCCAGAAGCTGGAGAAGGAGGTCCGCGACGTCGTCGTGAAGGCGGCGAAGGCGTTCGAGTCCGCAGGCAGCGTGGTCACCGAGATCGACGGCTTCCTGACCCGCGAGATGCTCGATGGCCTCGACAATTTCTGGCGCGCCCGGATGTGGGACGATCTCTCAAAGCTGTCGCCGGAGGACAGCGCCAAGACGCTGCCCTACATCTACAAATGGGGCGAGGCCGGCGCCAAGCTGTCGGGCGTCGACGTGATACGCGGCTTCAATCAGACGATGGCGATCCGCGCCGCCGCGGCAAAGCTGTTCTGCGAGCTCGACTATGTGATCTCGCCGGTGTCGCCGGTGGTGAATTTCCCCGCCGAGTTCGCCTCACCTCTCAACGATCCGGCGAAACCGTTCGAGCACATCTGCTATACCGTGCCGTGGAATATGTCGGAGAACCCGGCCATTTCCATCAATGGCGGTTACGACAAGGCAGGCTTCCCGATCGGCGCGCAGATCATCGGCCGCCGCTTCGACGATATCGGCGTGCTCGGCATGGCCAAGGCGTTCGAGGGCTTGCGCGGTTCGCAGAGACCGTGGCCGACGCCGCCGAAGGCGTAGCGCCTCAACGCAAGTCGCGATGCGCGGAACCGCCCCGCGCATCCAACTTCTTCACAAGGGATGCTTTGCCGGGTTATCTGGATGAAGACGCGCATCGCGCGCTTCATCCAAGAATACCGAGAGGAAACATCCCCATGGCGTATGAGACGATCAAGTACGAGGTCGCCGAGCAGATCCTCACCATCACGCTGAACCGGCCCGACAAACTCAACGCCTTCAACGCCACGATGCAGCAGGAGCTGATCGACGCGTTCGACAAGGCCGACAAGGACGACGACGTCAGGGCCATCATCGTCACCGGCGCCGGCCGTGCCTTCTGCGCCGGAGCCGATCTGTCCTCGGGCGCCAACACCTTCGACCGCGACGCGCGGCGCGGTCCGGTGAAGCGGCTGGCGAATGGTGCGGTCGACTACAGCGATCCGCAGGTCCGCGATGGCGGCGGACAGGTAACGCTGCGCATCTTCAAGTGCCTGAAGCCGGTGATCGCCGCCGTGAACGGCCCTGCGGTCGGCATCGGCGTCACCATGCAGCTTGCGATGGATATCCGCCTCGCCTCCGAAGCCGCCCGCTTCGGCTTCGTGTTCTCCCAGCGCGGCATCGTGCCGGAAGCCGCCTCGAGCTGGTTCCTGCCGCGCATCGTCGGCATCGCACAGGCGCTGGAGTGGTGCTACACCGGCCGCGTGTTCCCGGCACAGGAGGCGCTCGCCGGCCGCCTCGTCAGCAAGGTGGTGCCGCCGGATGATCTGTTGCCGGCCGCGCGTGCGCTCGCCAAGGAGATCACCGCCAAGACCGCGCCGGTGTCGGTCGCGCTGATCCGCCAGATGATGTGGCGCATGATGGGCGCCGACGATCCGATGGAGGCCCACAAGGTCGACAGCCGCGGAATCTACGCCCGCGGCCGTTCCGACGACGTCAAGGAAGGCGTGGTGTCGTTCCTGGAGAAGCGCCCGGCGCAGTTCAAGAACAAGGTCTCATCCGACATGCCCGACTATTTCCCGTGGTGGCAAGAGCGCGACTATAAGTGAGCGAACGGCGTCCTGCGACGTCTACATCTGACGGCGTCGTCCTGCTGCATGGCATCGGCAGGACGGCGCGCTCGTTCCGCAAGATGGAGCTGGCGCTGCAAGCCGCCGGTTTCGCCACCCTCAATCTCGACTATGAGAGCCGAAGGAAGGCGCTGGATGCGCTGACCGAGGACGTCCATCCGACGGTCGACCTGTTCGCGAGCGGCCTGAACGGCTCCGTCCATTTCGTCTGCCATTCGATGGGCGGCCTGCTCGCCCGCGCCTACCTCGCCAGATACCGCCCGTTGCGGCTCGGCAGCGTGGTGATGCTAGGCACGCCCAACGGCGGCAGCGAGATCGCCGACCGCCTGAAGAACCTGAAAGCCTATCGCGCCTTCTTCGGACCGGCCGGCCAGCAGCTCGTCACCCGCCGCGATGCCGCGACCAGCGCGATGCTGCCTCCGGTCGACTATCCCGTCGGGATCATTGCCGGAAACCGCTCGATCTATCCGATCAGCTCGATCGGGCTGCCGCGGCCACACGACGGACGGGTCTCGGTCGCCAACACCAGGCTCGAGGGCATGGTCGACCACATCGTGATCCGCACCTCGCATCCCTGGCTGGTGCGCAACGGCGAAGCGATCGCACAGACGATCGCGTTTTTGCGGAATGGGCGGTTCGACAAGGACGAGGTGAGGTTCAGGCAGCCTTGATGCTGCTGATGAACGCCTCGACATGGTTGCGCATCCGCTCCGACTGACGTGACAGCTCTTCGGACGCGCCGAGAACCTGACTGGCGGCCGCGCCGGACTCGTTTGCCACACCGGTGACGGCGACGATGTTGGTGGAAATCTCGCCGGTCCCTCTTGCCGCGTGCTGGACGTTGCGCGCGATCTCCTGGGTCGCGGCGCTCTGCTCCTCGACCGCACTGGCGATCGACGAAGCGATCTCGTTGATCTCGTCGATGGTCGCGATCATGCCCTGGATCGCGGTCACAACGTCGCTCGACGTCGCCTGGATCGCCCCGATCTGCGCCCGGATGTCGTCCGTTGCCTTCGCGGTCTGCTCGGCGAGGGTCTTGACCTCCGCCGCGACCACCGCGAAGCCGCGGCCGGCGTTGCCGGCGCGCGCGGCCTCGATCGTCGCGTTGAGCGCAAGCAGATTGGTCTGGCTGGCGATCTCGCTGATCAGCTTGATGACGTCACCGATCCGCTCGGCAGCGTTCGACAGCCCCCGCACGGTCTCGTTGGTGCGCCGCCCATCGGCCGCCGCCCGCTGCGCGATCTGCGCGGACTGCACGACCTGGCGCCCGATCTCTGTCACGGACCCGGACAGCTCCTCGGTGGCCGCCGCGACCGTCTGCATGTTGCTGGACGCCTCCTCGGTCGCCTCGGCCACGCTCGCTGCTTGCCCACTGGTCTTGTCCGCGCTCTTGCTCATCAGCGAGGCCGTTGCCTTGAGCTGCGACGACGCCGAGATCACGGAACCGATAACGGCGCCGATATCGTCGTTGAATCGACTGGTCAGGTCGCCGACGCGCGCGGCGCGGGCGGCCCGCTGATTGACGGCTTCCGCATCCTTCGCGGCGAGCTCGGCCGAGCGGATCATGTTCTCCTTGAAGAACTGCACAGCCCGCGCCATCACGCCGATCTCGTCGCCGCGATCGGTGGCGCCGACCTCTTGCTCGAGGTGCCCCTCAGCCAGCCGCGTCATGTTCGACGCGAGCGTGTTGATCGGCGCCGTGATGCTGCGTGCCATAACGAGCACTGCGATCGAGCCGACAAGCAAGGCAATCAGCATCAGGCCGGCCACGATGCCGAGGCTAAGCTGAGCGTCGCCCTTCTTGTTCGCCATCAGGCGCGATACTTCGGCGGCGAGACCGTCTTCGACCGTCTTGAGGCGATCGATCCGAACCGTGGCAGCTTCGAACCACGCCTTGCTGCCGAGGGACTTGAAATCTCCGGCCAGTCCGCCCTGCTCGATCGTCTTGCGCATGCCGTTGAAGGTGTCGATGGCGGCACCCGACATCGCATTGGCAAAAAGGTCCCGAGCCTCGCGCGAGGCGACCGCGCGGAAGGCGCTGAAGAAGCCTTCCTGGGCTGCAGCCAGACCGATCGCACGAACATAGAGCTGCGGCTCGAACCGGCCGGCCGCAATACCGCCGGCGACGGCCGCGCGCTCCTGTCCGGCGCGTTCCTTGCCTTCGATGAGGTTGGCATAGGCGGCGATGGACTTCGAAATATCGTCGTCGCTGCTCAGCTTCGAGATGCCCGTGATCACCGTGATCAGCCGGCCAATTGCATCGGTCAGGTAACCAACCGCGGTCGGGGGCGCGATCGTCAGACCGTCGATGTCGGCGCGGCGCTGATCAAGCTGGCCGAGAACGTCCTGGCTTCCCTGCGCGGCGGATGCGAGCTCGGCAGCTCCCGACTGCCGGAGGCTCGACAGCGCCGCCAGCGCGATCGTGCGCTCGGCGTCAGTGCGCTTGCGCTGTTCCATGAGCTCGGTGCGCATCTGGGCGCCCTTGCTGCTCAGGAATGCGGACGAGAGGCCCCGCTCGCGCTGCAGTTCGTGCACGAGCCGGCTGAGCTCGCCGACACCTTCCGCGATCGGCTGCATGCGCGCGATGTCCGAGCGGACCGACCACTTCATTGATATGTCGTAGATGGCCAGCACCGCAAACGCGACGAGCGGCAGCAGGGCGGAAAAAGCAATACGATAAAGTATCTCTGTGTTCTTGAGCATGATCCAACAATCCCGTTAAGTCATGCTACCTGTGATTGGTAAAAAAGCCCTTCTAAACCGCCGATGAAGAATTGGGCAGCAGATGCGATGAACCTGTGCAGGCCCGTAATTTACCGGGTGAGCAGCGCCACGCGTCCGATCGCCTTGCGCTCGATCAGGAGCCGCATTGCCTTCGCGTAGTCCTCCAGCGGCAGACGATGCGAGATGTTCGGCCGCACCCGGCCTGCCTCGGCCCATTCGCTCAACGCCTTGATCCTGACCTCGCCAAGCGCGGGGTTCTTGCGCACCGCCTCGCCGGCACGGACGCCGAGTACGCTCGCGCCCTTGATCATCAGGAGGTTGGTGCGAGCAAGCCCGATGCCGCCGGTGAAGCCGACGACGAGGAGGCGCGCGCCCCAGTTGATGCAGCGCATCGAATTTTCGAACACCTCGCCGCCGACGGGATCGAACACCAGGTCGGCGCCGCGTCCGTCGGTGAGGCGCTTGACCACGTCGCGGAATGGCTCGCGCTCGTAAAGCACCAGATGGTTGGCGCCGCGTGCTTTCGCGATCGCAAGCTTCTCCTCCGATGATGCCGCGGCAATCACGGTGGCGCCGAGCAGCTTGCCGATCTCGACAGCGGCGAGCCCGACGCCGCCGCCGGCGCCGTGCACCAGCAGCACCTCGCCGGGCTTGATCTGCCCGCGATCGATCAGCGCGTGATAGGCGGTGCCGTGGGCGGCGAGAAAGGTCGCGCCCTCTGCATAGTCGAAGGTCGACGGGATCGGCACGAGCTGCGACGGCACAGCCACCGCCTCGTCGCAATAGGCGCCGAAGCGCATCTTGACGATCACCCTGTCGCCGACGCCGACGCCCTTGGCGTCATTGACCTCGACGACATCGCCGGCGGCTTCCGAGCCCGGCGTGAACGGCAGCGGCGGCTTGAGCTGGTATTCGCCCGCAGCCATCAAGATGTCAGGAAAATTGATCCCGGCGGCACGAATGGCGACACGCACCTCGCCCGGCTTCAGCGGCACGGACGCGAAGGTTTCCAGACTGAGACGCTCGGGCGGCCCGAGCTCGCGGCAGACGACGGCTTTCGGCATCAGGCGGCCCGCGCCTTAAGGCGCGCCAGCGCCTCGCGGATCAGCGGCAGGCGGTCGTTGCCGAAATACATGTCGGTCTTGTCGAGAAAGATCGTCGGCGAGCCGAAGCCGCCGCGCGCCACCACCTCCTCGGTATTGGCCTTGAGCTGGTCCTTGATCGCCTGCTCGCCGATGCCGGCGAGGAATCTTGCCGGATCGATGCCGAGCTTGCCGCAGATTTCGCTCAGCACCGCGTCCTGCGAGATATCCTTGTCGTCGCCCCAATAGGCTTCGAACACCGCGCGCGCGAACGGCACCATCTTCTCGTTGCCAAGAAGGATGCAGCCGCGCATCGCCTTCACGCTGTTCACCGGAAACACCGTCGGTGGCATCTTGATTGCAAGGCCCGCGGAACTCGCCCAGTCGGCGAGGTCCTTCTTCATGTAGCGCGCCTTCAGCGGCACCGGCTGTTCACGCTGCGCGTAGACCGAAGGATTGACGGTGTTGAAGATGCCGCCGACCAGGATCGGCCGCCAAACGATCTCGGCGCCGAGCTCCTTCGCCAGCGGCTGGATGTTGTGCCAGGCGAGATAGGTCCAGGGGCTGGAACAGTCGAAGAAGAATTCGATCATGGCGTTTCCTGTTGCATCTTGTTGCTTGGTTAGGACCTTACACCGTCATTGCGAGCGAAGCGAAGCAATCCATCGCGTCGGTCAAAGAAAGAATGGATGGCTTCGTCGCTGCGCTCCTCGCAATGACGACGCGGTGAGCTCTTACCGTTTCCCCACCAACTCCTTTGCCCGCGCGCCAAACATATTCTTGCGCGCCTCCTCGTCGAACGGCTCCTTGACGAACTTGCCGATCGCAAGTCCCGCCTGCACCTGCGGACGGGCGCGCACCGCGGCGTACCAGCGCTTGACGTTCGGGTAGTCGTCGAGGGTAAAGCCCTGCGCCTTGTGGGTCATGGTCCAGGGGAAGCAGGCGATGTCGGCGATCGAATAATCGCCGGCGACGTAGCTGCCGGTCTTGCCGAGCTGACGGTCGAGCACGCCGTAGAGCCGCGCCGCCTCGTCGCGATAGCGTTCGATCGCGTAGGGGATCTTCTCCGCGGCATAGAGCGCGAAATGGCCGTGCTGGCCGAGCATCGGGCCGAGGCCCGCCATCTGCCACATCACCCATTGGATGACGGTCGAGCGCCGACGCATGTCCTGTGGCAAAAAGCGGCCGGCCTTGTCGGCGAGATAGATCAGGATCGCGCCGGTCTCGAACACCGAGAACGGTCCGCCGCCGTCGGCAGGCTGATGGTCGACGATCGCGGGAATGCGGTTATTGGGGCTGATCGCCAGGAACTCCGGACCAAACTGCTCGCCGGCGCGGATGTTCACCGGAATGACCTTATAGGGCAGCCCCAGTTCCTCCAGCATGATCGAGATTTTCCAGCCATTCGGCGTCGGCGCGTAGTGCAGGTCGATCATGGGGTCCCTATTCCCGGTCACAAAGACTTTTGTTGTTCTGTACCTCGACCATAAGACATGGCAGACAGGCGCTCAATCAGAACTCTATGGGAGGCTCCCATGCTGTTTCCAACCACCATCGCGGGCTCGCTGCCGAAGCCGGAATGGCTGGCCGAGCCGAACGTCCTGTGGGCGCCGTGGAAGTCGGAAGGCGCGGAGCTCGCCCGCGCCAAGCGCGATGCCACCGTGCTGGCAGTGAAGCTGCAGGAGGATGCCGGCATCGATATCGTCACCGAGGGCGAGCAGGCGCGCCAGCATTTCGTGCACGGCTTCCTCGAGAAGATCGAGGGCATCGACTTCGCCCACAAGGTCGAGATGGGCATCCGCAAGGATCGCTACAAGGCGATGGTGCCCCAGGTGGTCGCGCCGCTGCAGCTCAAGGGCCGCGTCCATGCCAGCGAAGCCCACACCGCCCGCGCGCATACGAAAAACAGGCTGAAGTTCACCCTGCCCGGCCCGATGACCATCATCGACACCATTGCCGACAAGTATTACGGCGACCGCGTCAAGATGGCTTTCGCCTTTGCCGAGCTGTTGAACCAGGAGGCCAAGGCGCTTGCCGCCGACGGCGTCGACATGATCCAGTTCGACGAGCCTGCCTTCAACGTCTATATGGACCAGGTGCGCGACTGGGGCATCAACGCGCTGGAGCGCGCCGCGGAAGGGCTGACCTGCGCCACTGCCGTCCACATCTGCTACGGCTACGGCATCAAGGCCAACACCGACTGGAAGCAGACGCTCGGCGGCGAGTGGCGGCAGTACGAAGAGACCTTTCCGGTGATCGACAAGAGTGCGATCCAGCAGGTCGCGATCGAGTGCCGCAATTCGAAGGTGCCGCTAGAATTGCTGGCGGCGCTCCCCGGCAAGATCGTGCAGGCGGGCGTGATCGACGTCGCCAGCGACGAGATCGAGACCGCGGAAGACGTCGTCAAGGTGATCGAGGCGGTCGCGAAATTCGTGCCGAAGGCCAACATCGTCGCGACGACCAATTGCGGAATGGCGCCGATGCGACGCGATATCGCCGAAGCCAAGCTGATGGCGCTCGGCGCGGGCGCCAGGCTGGCGCGGCAACGGCTTGCATAATGACCGTGATGGTTCGTATCGCTGCGGCTGCCGTCGTGCTGGCCGCCACGTCGTCGGCGCATGCAGGCGAGCGCGACCAGCTCAATGCCTGCCGGGACATGATCGCGCGCGTGGCGCAATCGCAGCCAACACCGGACACGCCGGAGATCGCGCGCTGTCGCCAGATCATCAAGGAATGGACGCTTCGGGATTCCCGGATGAGCGTCGACGAACAGGGCAAGCCGCTGCGCTGACTGGGCGCTCGCGACTAACCGGCGCTCGGATGCAGCACCGGCCGGTAGCCGGCCTGAAATGCTCGGATCGTCGATGGCGGCGTCAGCAACAGGGCAAGGCCTGCCACCTCGGCGCTGACATAGCCCGCGAACGACCAGCGCAGGGTGCGGCCACCGGCGACGAGATAGCTGTCCCTGCCCGCCTGCACCATCGCGCCATCGGGCAGCTCGCCAAGCGGCATCGGCAGCGGATGTAGCCTCTTCTTGCTCCGATCGAGCCGCTCACGATGCAACACCGCGTCCATCGCCTTCGCGCTGATGCCGTTCACACCGTTGCCCTCCTCCCAACAACTGCGAAAACGCTTGGCATCGTCGCGTCGGCAGAAGAAGCACGGCCGGTGGCCGGCGGCGAACGCGGTCGCTTCATCAAGGAAGAACAGCTCGGTCCAGCTCCGCCGGCTCATCACCTTGCGCCGCCATCCCCTGAACTCGCAGAGACAGGTGATCCAGGCCGGCGTCGACCAGCGCTTCTTTAACAGCGTTCGCGTCGCGGGATCGTGGATGATGCCGCGATTGCCGGTGAAGGTGCCGCGATGTTCGGTCGCGACGATGTCGCCTGATGGCGTGACGCGGTTTTGCAGGGGCATGGCGCACCTCTAGCCACAATCGTCATTTGCGAGGAGCGCCAGCGACGAAGCAATCCATTGTACCGCATGCGCGGATGCGTGGATTGCTTCGCGGAGCCTGTCGTCCGGCGGCGCTTCGCGCCTACCGGATGGCTCGCAATGACGGAGAACTCACGCCGCGCCGTCGCGGATCGGCGGCTGGAACGACAGCGCGGTGTCCCAGGGGAAGAAGATCCAGGTGTCCTGCGACACCTCGGTGATGTAGGTGTCGACCAGCGGCCGCCCCTTCGGCTTGGCGTAGACGGTGGCGAAATGTGCATCGGGCAGCAACTGGCGCACCAGCTTGCCGGTCTTGCCGGTGTCGACCAGATCGTCGACGATCAGGAGTCCCTTGCCGGTGCCGCCGCCGAGTTTCGCGGTCGCTTCCGAAATGCCCTTGAGGACCTTGAGGTCGCCCTGCTTGTCGTGGTCGTAGCTCGCCACGCACACCGTATCGATCACGCGCAAGCCGAGCTCGCGGGCCACGATCGCGGCCGGCACCAGCCCGCCGCGGGTGATCGCGATGACGGCGTGGAACGGGCCGACCTCGTTAAGCCGCCAGGTCAGCGCCCGGCAATCCCGGTGGAATTGATCCCACGACACCGGAAATGCCTTGCCGGCCCGCTCCTGCGCGCTGAGTTCGGAACCTTTTTCAACCATGTTGCATCTGCTTCATTCGATCGATCCGATGGCGCGCGTCACGTCGCCGCACCGTGCACCTGCTTCAGCATCTGCTTCACCGCAGCCATCGCCGCGGCGAGCTTCTCGGGATCGCGCGAGCGCACCACGAGATTGGTGTTGGGCCTCTTGTCCTCGTCCTGGAACGGGTAGCTGCCGATGATGGTGTCGGGATGGGCCAGCGCGATCGCCCGCAGCGGCCCGCCGATGTCGCCTTCCCGCGCATCGGCGCGCACCGAATCCGACAGCATCCGGACGCCCGATTTCAGCCGCGGCGCGACAATATCCATCATCGCCTGCATGATCGAGGGGATGCCGGCCATCACGATGACATTGCCGAGCTTGAACCCCGGCGCCAAGATGGTCGCGCTCTGGATCAGTTCGGCGCCGTCGGGAACGCGGGCCATGCGCAGCCGCGCCTCGTTCAAATCCTGTTCGCTCCAGCGCTCCCTGAACCGCGCCACCACTTCGGGATGATGATGGATATCGACCCCGAACGCCTTCGCCACGCTGTCGGCGGTGATGTCGTCATGGGTCGGTCCGATGCCGCCGGTGGTGAACACGTAGGCGTACCTATGCCGCAGCGCATCAAGCGCGGAGATGATGTCGGCTTCGTCGTCGGCAACGACGCGCACCTCCTTCAGGTCGATGCCGATGTTGGTCAGGTATTCGGCGATGAAGCCGATATTCTTGTCCTTGGTCCGGCCGGACAGGATCTCGTCGCCGATCACCAGAAGCCCTGCCGTGACGATCTCGCTCATGGTCTATTCCTTACTTTGCCCTTTGACATTGCCGCCGCAACGCCTTGATGTCACGGGGTTTTGCTGCCGAAATAAGCAGGCCTCAGCCGGTTTTTCAGGCAGTGCCGGAAATCACCCCCGCAAATGCCGCGGTCCAATGCATATCGCGCTGGCCCGCCCCTTGCTACCACCACCTCAAGTCATGCACTGTGTCACATGGCTTCGAAGGGCAGTCGGAATTTATGGCAGTTGCTTTCGATGAAATGAACGGCCTCGGCGGGGACCTCCGCCCGGCCTACCAGGAGCTCTCTCGCTGGCTCAAAGAAACGCCGCCGGATGCGCTCGAATATCGCCGCCAGGAGGCGGAGCTCCTGTTCCGCCGGATCGGCATTACCTTCGCGGTCTACGGCGACGCGGAAGCCCAGGAACGGCTGATCCCCTTCGACGTCATCCCGCGGATCATGTCGGCCACGGAATGGACCCTCCTCGAAAAGGGCCTGAAGCAGCGCGTGCTCGCGCTCAACATGTTCCTCAAGGACATCTATCACGGCCGCGACGTGCTGCGCGCCAACGTCGTCCCGGAAGACCTGATCTTCCAGAACCCGGTTTTCCGCCCGGAGATGAACGGCCAGGCCGTCCCGCACGACGTCTATGTCCATATCGCGGGCATCGACATCATCCGCACTGATCCGGAAAACTTCATCGTGCTGGAGGACAACGCGCGGACGCCCTCCGGCGTGTCCTACATGCTGGAAAACCGCGAGATCATGATGCGGCTGTTTCCGGATCTGTTTGCCCGGCACCGCGTCGCGCCGGTCGAGCGCTATCCGGACGAGCTGTTGTCGGCGTTGCGGTCGGTCGCACCCTTGAGCGCCGCGGCGGAGCCTACGGTCGCGCTGATGACGCCGGGCGTCTACAACTCGGCCTATTACGAGCATTCCTTCCTCGCCGACAAGCTCGGCATCGAGCTCGTCGAGGGGCGCGACCTCATCGTCAAGAACGACGAGGTGTTCATGCGCACCACCGAGGGGCTGAAGCGCGTCGATGTGATCTATCGCCGTGTCGACGACGACTTCCTTGACCCCCTGACCTTCCGCCCGGATTCCGCGCTCGGCGTCCCCGGGTTGATGTCGGCCTATGCGGCCGGCAACATCACGCTCGCCAACGCCGTCGGCACCGGCATCGCCGACGACAAGGCGATCTACTCCTACATGCCCGACATCGTGAAGTTCTACCTCAGCGAAGAGCCGATCCTGAAGAACGTGCAGACCTGGCGCTGCCGCGAACCACAGGACCTCTCCTACGTGCTCGACAATCTCGCCGACCTCGTGGTCAAGGAAGTGCACGGCTCCGGCGGCTACGGCATGCTGATCGGTCCGGCCGCGACGAAAGCGACCATCGAGGCGTTCCGCGACAAGCTCAAGCGCGAGCCGGAAGGTTTCATCGCCCAGCCGACGCTGGCACTGTCGACCTGCCCGACCTGCACCGAGAAGGGGCTCGCGCCGCGCCATGTCGACCTGCGTCCGTTCGTGCTGACCGGCAGCAGCCACACCACCATCGTGCCGGGCGGACTGACCCGCGTGGCGCTGAAGGAAGGCTCGCTCGTGGTCAATTCGAGCCAGGGCGGCGGCACCAAGGACACCTGGATACTGAGCGAGTAGTTGAGAGCATGCTGTCGCGCACCGCCGAAAACCTGTTCTGGCTCGCCCGCTATGTCGAACGCGCCGAATATCTCGCGCGCACCATCGATGCGACGCTCCGCGTCACGGCGCTGCCGGCGGCCTATGTCGGCAAGACCAATGAGTGGGATTCCGCGCTGCTCACGGCCGGCGTCGGTGCGAGCTTCTACGACCATTATCAGGAGGCCAACGAGCACAACGTCGTCCAGTATCTCTCGTTCTCGGACGAGAATCCGTCCTCAATCAAGAACTGCATCGAGGCGGCGCGGCTCAATTCGCGCTCGGTGCGCACCGCGCTGACATCTGAGATGTGGGACACCATCAACTCGGCCTGGATCGAGTTGCAGGGAGTCTGGACCAAGGGCGGGAGCGGGAGCCGCGAGGACCTGGCCAAGTTCCTGCGCTTCGTCCAGGAGACCTCGTTGCGCTTCGACGGTTCGGCCTACCGCACCATGCTGCGCAACGACGCCTACTGGTTCTCGCGCCTCGGGGTTCATCTCGAGCGCGCCGACAACACCGCGCGGATCCTCGACGTGAAGTATCACGTGCTGTTGCCTGAGGAGGAACATATCGGCGGCCCGCTCGACTACTACCAGTGGACCTCGATCCTGCGCTCGGTCTCGGCGCTGACCGCCTATCACTGGGTGTACCGGGAGACGCTGAAACCCTGGCTGATCGCGGACCTTTTGATCCTCAACGACACGCTGCCGCGGTCGCTGGCGAGCTGCTACAGCAATCTGGTGCGCAATCTGGACCAGATCGGCGTCGCCTATGGCCGCCAGGGTGCCGCCCAGCGCCACGCCCGCGGCGTCAGAAACCGGCTTGAACACAGCCATATGGACGATATCTTCCAGCACGGCGTGCACGAGTTCATCCAGGAGTTCATCGCGGATAACTCGCGGCTGGGTGAGATCATCACCAAGCAGTATCTGATCTGATGGGTTCTGAAGAGCAAGGAATCTCGTCATGGCCGGGCTTGACCCGGTCATCCACGTCTTGCTTTGAAGGACGATAAGGAAGAAAGACGTGGATGCCCGGCACATCTGGCGCCAAGACGCGCTGCGCGCTTTTGGCCGGGCATGAGGATCCCAAACCTTCTGTTGGTCAGCCATGCGCCTGCGGATTGCCCATACCACCACCTATCGCTACGAGCCGGCGGCCTCGGGCGTGATCCAGATCCTGCGGATGACGCCCGGCAGCCATGACGGGCAGTATGTCGCCGACTGGCAGATCGATGTCTCGACCGACTCCCGGCTCGATACCCATGAGGACGCCTTCGGCAACGTCACGCACGTGCTGACACACGGCGCGATCGCCGACCTCACCATCCATGTCGAGGGCCTGATCGAGACCCACGACACCGGCGGCGTGCTGCGCGGTACCGACGAGCGGTTCCCGCCGAGCCTGTTCCTGCGCCCGACGCCGCTGACCGACGTCAACCCGGCGATGGCGAGCTTCGTCCGCGAGTTGCGCGCGGAAGCCGGCGGCGACGTGCTCGGCTTCCTGCATGCGCTGATGGTGCAGATCTACGAGCACATGACGTTCGACGAGGACCCGACCAACAGCGGCACCTCGGCTTCCGAGGCGTTCGCGCTGAGGCGCGGCGTCTGCCAGGATTACGCCCATATCTTCATCGCCTGCGCGCGCGCCGGCGGCGTGCCGGCCCGGTTCGTCTCCGGCCATTTCCTGCGCTCCGACGGCATGGTGAACCAGCAAGCCGGCCACGCCTGGGCCGAGGCGTATGTGCCCGATCTCGGCTGGGTCGGCTTCGACACCGCCAACGGCATCTGCACCACCGACGCCCATGCCCGCGTCGCGATCGGCCTCGACTATCTCGGCGCCGCCCCGGTCCGCGGCACCCGCTACGGCGGCGGGATGGAGACGCTGACGGTCGCCGTCAAGGTCGAGCAGGCCGGACGCCCCGGCCAATGGCAGAGCCAGACGCAGTCGTAGTCACGCCGTCACAGTCCTCGTCATTCCGGGATGGTCCGAGGGACCAGACCCGGAATCTCGAGATTCCCCGATGCGCAATTGCGCATCTGAGGTTCGCGCTAAGCGCGCCCCGGAATGACCACCTTTCGGCCGTCACTTGTCCAGCCACACGTCCTCGAAGCGCAGGTTGTTGTACTGGCTGTTGTCGTGCGGATGGAAATTCTTCACGTAGGGCTGCCAGCAATTGCCGGCCGATGAGTGCAGGATAATTGGGCGTGCCGCGTCCTCGACGAGGAGGCGCTCGATGTCGAACACGATTCCCCGGCGCTTGTCGCGGTCGAGCTCGCGCGACTGCGCGGAGAGCAGCTTGTCGACCTCGGCATTGCAATACTGGGTATAGTTGCGCTCGGAGTTGCAGGAATAGTTCTCGACCAGATTGCCGTCGGGATCGTCGACGCTGACGCCGGTGACGTTGAGCCCGATCGTGTAGTCCTTGCGTTGCAGCCGAGAGTACCAACGCGGCGTGTCCAGGATGTCCAATTCGCCGGTGATGTAGATCTTCTTGAGCTGATCGGCGAGGATCACGGCCGGATCGCGATAGGTCGGCAGATTGCGGGTCTGGATTTTGATCGGCAGCGGCTTGGCGTCGCTATAGCCGAGCTTCTGCATGATCGCCTGTGCTTCCGCTAGGTTCTTCTCCGTGTCGGGGCCGTAGCCGGTCAGCGTCGCCAGCACGTCCGGCGGTATGCCCCACTCGCCTTCGGGCTTGGCCAGCATCGCGCCGCCGAGCCGCCCGGTGCCTTCCATCAGGATGGTGTTGAAGGCCTTGCGGTCGAGCGCCAGCGACATCGCACGGCGGATATCGGGATTGTCGAACGGCGGATTGACGCGGTTGACCATCAGGTTGATCTGGGTGTTGGTCGCCGTCATCTCGCAGATCGCATTCGGCGAGCGCGCCTTCACATCCTTCATCAGGGGCACGCTGACGTCGGAGGGAAAGGTGATATCGTAGTCGCCGGTCGCAAACGCCAGCATCCGCGTCGCGCGGCTGTCGATCGTGCGCACCGTGATCTCGTCGAGATACGGCCGGTCCTTCTTGAAGTAGTCGGGATTGCGCACCAGACGAATGGAATCGCCACGCTTGAACTCGACGAATTTGAACGGTCCGGTCCCGACCGGCTTGGTCCGCATCACTTGCTGCGGCACATGGCAGGGATAGACCGGCGAGAAGGCGCTCCCGAGCAGCGCCAGGAGGCCCGGCTGCGGCTCGCTCAGCTCGAATGTCGCCTCAAGGTCGCCATTGACGCTGACGTCCTTCAGCTTCGTGTACCAGACCTTGCGCGGATTGCGCTTGAAGTCCTGGGTGTCGCCCTTGCCTATCAGCATCCGCCACGTGCACTGCACGTCCTTTGCCGTGAACGGCTGGCCGTCATGCCATTTGACGCCCTGCCGCAGCTTGAATGTAAGTTTCGTGCTGGTCGGATCCCACGACCAGCTTTCGGCGAGATCGGGGATCACGGTGTCGACGGTCTCATGGACCTTGGCCGGATCGAACACCACGAGATTGTTGAAGACGGCCGCAAACGGCATCACCGAGGCGATGGTGGATTCCTCGAGCAGCGAGGTCGAGGGCGGATTGTCGTTGTGATAGAGCCGCAAGGTGCCGCCCTTCTTCTGGGCGCATGCGGGGCTTGCGGCCGCCAGCGCGATACCCAACGCCGCGACGCACGCAGCCAGCCTGTACGACATTCTCGCCTCCCGGAATTTTTGTTTTCTGTCGGCCTGATACAATCGAGCACAACGCCGCGCACGTCGCAACGATGCGCAGCGTATGTCATTGCGGGCTGCGTTCAGCGCAGAGCCACTCCCCTAGGGCACGCAACTACGATAGACGGCGGACGGGTGGTTCACGGACTCCTCTCGAGGTCGGACTTGAGGGCGACCAGGAAGCGGGCCGCTTCGCCGCCCGTCACCACCCGATGGTCGAAGGTGAGCGACAGCGGCAGCACGCGTCGGACTGCGGGCAGTCCCCGATGCGCGATCACCCGCTCCGAAATCCGCCCCGCCCCGATGATTGCCGTCTGCGGCGGCACGATGATCAGATTGGCGAACCGGCCCCCGATCATTCCGAAATTCGACAACGTGATCGTCGCGCCGCGCAGCTCTTCAGGAGGGATCGAGCGCGCGATCGCATCGGCCCGCAGCCGGTCGAGCCCGGCGCGCAAATCCGATACGCTCCGCTCCGCGACGTTGCGCAGCACGGGAACGATGAGGCCGCCTCCGGTGTCGACCGCGATTCCGAGATCGATGCGTTCGATCAGCCGCCGCTCTGCCGTGCCGGAATGATACCAGGCATTGAGCGCGGGTTCTGCCTTGCAGGCCGCGGCGATGGCGTGCACCAGCCGGATCGTCACATCCTCGCCCTGCCGCCAATCCTCGATATCGGCCTCATCGGTGACGGTGGCAGGGACGATTTCGGCATGCGCCACCGCCATGCGCTGGGCCATTGCGCGCCGCAAGCCGCGCAGCGGCTCAGCCGGTCCGCTGTGAGACATCCGCTTCGCCGCCCGCTCGACGTCGGCCCGCGTGATGGTGCCACCGGGTCCCGTCGCCTCGACGAGATCAAGCGCGACGCCAAGCTTGCGGGCGAGCGCGCGCACCGCCGGAAACACCTGCACGCCCTGCCGGTCAGGCGACGCGGAGGGAGCAGCGGCCACCGGCTCACGTTCGCCGCCGCCGAGCTCGCCGACAATTGTGCCGGTGTCCTGCTCGGCGCCCTCGGCAAACTCCAGCAGCGGCGCGCCGACCTTCACGATGTCCCCCTTGGCGCCGAACAAATGCGCGATGCGTCCGCTGGACGGCGACGGTATCTCGACCACCGCCTTGTCGGTCTCGACCGACACGAGCGGCTGGTCGGTCACGACGTGGTCGCCCTCGTTGACGTACCAGGTGACGATCTCCGCCTCTTCAAGGCCTTCACCAAGATCCGGCAACGTGAACTGGCGCATGGGGCAGTGTCCGTCAGAGGTCAGTTGTACTGGCAGGCCTTCCGGGCTGCGGCCACGATGCGTCGGACTGATGGCATGTAGTATTGCTCGAGGCGTGCCATCGGGACGACCGTGTCGTAGCCGGTGACGCGGCTCACGGGTGCGAGCAGCGAGGACAGGCCGCGCTCGGCGATCACGGCGGCGATTTCGGCGCCAAATCCACCAGTGTGTGCCGCCTCATGCACGATGACGCAGCGCCCGGTCTTGGCGACCGAGCCGAGCACGGTGTTTTCATCATAGGGCTTGAGCGTAGCGAGATCGATCACTTCGGCATCGATGCCCTCCCCGGCAAGTGCATCCGCCGCGGCCATGGTTTCCTTCATGATCGCGCCCCAGCCGATCAGCGTGACGTCGCGGCCTTCGCGCAGCACGAAGGCAAGATCCAGCGGCAACGCTTCGCCGTCGTCCTCCACCTCGCCTTTGGCCGCGCGATAGAGCCGTGTCGGCTCCAGGAACACCACCGGGTCGGGGTCGCGGATCGCAGCGAGCAGCAGCCCATAGGCGCGTTCCGGTGACGACGGCATGACGACACGCAAGCCGGGAATATGGGCGAGCATCGCCTCGGTGCTTTCCGAATGGTGCTCGGGCGCCCGAATGCCGGCACCGTGCGGCGTGCGCAGGACCATCGGACAGGTCAGCCGCCCCTGGGTGCGGTTGCGCATGCGCGACGCATGGTTCACGAGCTGATCGAGACAGGGATAGAGAAATCCCATGAACTGGATCTCGCCGACGGGCTTCAGGCCCTGCACAGCCATGCCGACACAAAGCCCGCTGATCAGGAGTTCGGCGAGCGGCGTATCAAGCACGCGCTCCGGACCAAAACGCTCTTGTAAGCCCACGGTCGCGCGGAAGACGCCGCCATTGACACCGACATCTTCGCCAAGCACCACCACATCAGGGTCATCTTGCATCGCGCGGCCGAGCGCCAGATTGATGGCTTCGACCAACGTGACTTCAGGCATCGCTCTCTCCCGCAAGTTCGTGGCGTTGCGCGGCATACGCCTCGGGCAGATCGGCATAGAGATTGTCGAACATGGTTTCCGGCCGGCGCGACGGCGTCGTCAGATAGCGCTCCACCGCCGCTTCGATACGTTCATGGCACTCGGCGGCAAGCCGTTCCTCGTCCGCCTTGGTCCACAGCTTCCGACCGACAAGATAGGCCCGGAAGCGCGCAATCGGCTCTTCCTTCCAATGCGCCTGGACTTCATCGGGCGAACGATAGCGCGCAGCATCGTCGGACGTGGTGTGATCACCCAGCCGATACGCGACCGCCTCGATGAAGCGAGGGCCTTTGCCCTCGCGCGCAGCAGCAATGGCCTCCTCGGCCGCGGCGTGCATCGCCACCACGTCGCAGCCGTCCACCTGCTCGCCGGTGAAGCCGGCGGCAATCGCCTTCTGCGCCAGCGTTTCGGTAGCGCTCTGCAGCCGCAACGGGACCGATATGGCCCATTGATTGTTGGTGGCGACGAACACGACCGGCAATTTGTGCACGCCGGCAAAATTCATTGCTTCGTAGACATCACCTTTCGAAGTGGCACCGTCGCCGAACAGGCATACCGCGACACGCGGTTCCCTGCGCAGCTTCAACGCATAGGCAACGCCGGCGGCATGCGGCGCCTGTGACCCGACGGGAACGCAGAACGGGAAATCGTGGGCAGGCCCCGAGAATTGATTGCCGCGTTCGTCGCCGCCCCAAAACAGCAGGATCTCCTCCGGCTTGACGCCTCGCCAGAGCAGCGCGCCGTTGTCGCGGTAGGACGGCAGCAGGACGTCTTCCTCCCGCATCGCACTGGCGATCCCGACCGATACCGCTTCCTGGCCAAGCGAAACCGCATAGGTTCCCAGCCTGCCGGTGCGCTGCAACGCAACAGCCTTGCGGTCAAACTGGCGCAACAGCACCATCGAGCGGTACAATTCGACGAGCAGCTTGGCATCGGTGGCGAAGACAGGCAGCGGCCGGTTGGTCGAGCCGTCCGGCGCGAGGTAATTGCGGCGGCGCACCTCAAAGCGCGCAATGACCGGGAGCTCTTCGTGTGCTCTTTTGCTGGCCACGCTCTCACTCCTGGAGCGACCCTGCCTCCCACAATCCGTCATTTGGTGTTGGTGCCGCGACGATGCAATACCGCGGCGAGGTCGCCCGACGCGCGTTGATCGTCCCTTTACGGGAATCGATCGACACGAACATGGAATCGGCACCGCGATAGCGGTATATAAGGGCATGGCAAATGGTCAGGTTGTCCTGGTAACAACTGAGCCGTTGGACGGCGGCGCGCCGGTCCGGTCGGTCTTCTTCGTGGCCGAAGTAGATCCCGCGAAGGCCACGGCAATCATCGCGGACATGATGGCCCCGAATGAGCGGGTCGAGGCGTGGGCGCCACTCCCGGAAGCCGCCGTCAAGGCGCTTGGTTTGAGACCCGGCGACTACACCCACACCTGACACGGCATCAGACGGCTGCCCGCGCAGTGCGGAGGGTTTTCTGCGGCCCTCAACTTTGCGCGGACGATCTCGACGCAGCGCCATAGCGCCCGCGCTATCGCGAATTTCGGGTGATCGCCGAGGATCGCAACCGCGTTTCCAATAGCAACGCGGAGAGCCCTCTTCTTCCCGCACACGACATGGCGTAAACTGTCACGAGTTGCCCTTTAAGACGGGACGGGCCGACGTCGCCGTTTGACGGAACGGGCAACGGTCAGGTCATCGGCAGGCGTCGCAGTCTGAAAGAAGCGCCTACCTTTGTGGCGCTCCCTCAACTTCAATATGGAGCAGGTTGGCCTGCCGCGCGCGCGGCAAGGAAGGGGAATGCGTAACCCTTGGAGGACGACATGGCGACATTCATATTGACGATCAACTGGACCGACCAGGGAATTCGTAATGTCAAGGAAGCTCCCAAGCGCAGCGAAGCGGCGAAAGAGCTCGCCAAGAAACTCGGCGTCGAGATCAAGGACATCTATCTCACCTCCGGCGAGCATGACATCCTCGTCATCGCCGAGGCACCGCTCGGCGACCACGTTACAAAATTCGCGCTGGCAATCAGTTCGCTGGGCAACGTCCGCACCTGCACCTCACGGGCCTGGCCCGAGGCCGAGTGGACCAAGCTGATATCCGAGCTTCCGTAGCGGTTTCGGGTTTCGCGACGGACGTCCGCGCAGGATGAGCTGCCACCGCGATTTGGACACCCGGTGATCGGTACCGAATAACGCGCGGTACGCAAAATCCTCGTTATGGGAGGCCGCCTCGTCGCGGGCCATGAGGCCTCGACACCAAGCTCGTCTACAGAAGAGGCGTCGGGGCCTCGCGCCGAGATCATGAGGAGGTCGAGCCATGGAAATCGAAGACACCACATTCGGCACCATCACGATTGACGGAAAGACCTATGAACACGATGTGATCATTCGCCTGTCCGGCGAAGTGACAAAGCGGAAGAAGAAGCTGTCGAAAAAATACTACGGCACGTCGCATGTCCTTTCGAAGGACGAAGCGAAGTTCGTCTTCGAGGACGGATGCGAGCAGTTGATTCTGGGCTCGGGTCAGTTCGGCAATGTGCATCTATCGCCCGAGGCTGAGACGTATTTTGCAAAAAAGAGTTGCACGGTCGTGTTGCAGCCGACGCCGGAGGCGATTCATACGTTCAACCGCTCGCACGCCAAGAAGATCGGCCTCTTTCACGTAACCTGCTGATCCGAGCCGACCACGGCTGCGCTGCGACAACGCATTTTGCGCATGGTCCGTTTGAGCTGGTCACCGTCCACGAGACGGAGCAAGGGCGGCCCGGCCAGCATTGTACGCCTTGAAAACGGCTTGTAGCTCGGGTCGGTCGCGGAGCGCCGTGTCGCCCTGCTGATTGCCCCATGAGTAAGCATAGTCGAACTCAGGCGAGGGAATGATCGAAGACCATCGATCAATCAAGGCCCGAAGTTGCGTCGGAGCAGGAACGACGAATTTCCCGCCCTCGGGCGTGTTGAAGGTACCCCCTCCAAACGCCTGGAAGATGGGCACGATTTTGCTTGCAGGTATTCCCGCCTGGACGGCGGCAGCAACGGCCGCGTCTATCTCATGCAGGTCCGACGCAGCAGTGTCTGTACGGAACGGATAAGGATCAAGTCCGTACAAATCGATCCCGGTGTTTGCCGGGTTGTAGGTGTTCATATAGTCGGGGTGGGCGCTCGATGAGCCCATGCTCATCAGCACGATGAACGTTTTCGCACCCGGGACGTTCCGGTGGATCCAGTCGGACTGTTCCTTAAGACTGTTTGGGGTGATGAGTTCGCCGTACTTCCCGGTTGGATCAGGCTCGTCCCAGAGATAGAACCCGAACACCCGGGGGTTACCGATGAACGGTTTCACTTTATTCTGAAACTCGGCCGTGGCTCCGCCCTTGATGCCGAGCCAGATTAGGCCTTTCATGTTTTGAGGGAGCGCGTTGAGCGACTCGACGTCGCCGACGTCGGCCATATTGAAGCCGAGCTCAGCTCCCGCTCGCGCCTCGGAGGCGCCCAAGCCGGATGCATAGTGAAGTGTGGCTTGAGCGCTCGCGTCAGCCATCCCTGCGATGAGCGCGATCGCCGCCAATAGAGCAGCTTTCAATGTCCGCCTCCTTCTGCACGAGGGTAGCCTACCGAATCCGGTTTGAGCGCCAACCTCCGTTTGAAGGACGGCCACCGCCGGCGGCTCTTATTCTTGCGAACGCGTGAAGGGCACGAAGCGCACCAGGCCGACGGCGCGCGTCGTCGTCTTACCGGGGGCGGTCTTTTCGACGATCGTGAGCTGCTGGGTGGCGTAACCGGGCCCCACCGGCATGACGAGCCGGCCCCCCACTTTGAGCTGATCGATCAGCGGCGGCGGCACCTCCCCGAGCGCAGCGGTCACCACGACGGCGTCAAAGGGCCCGCATTCGGGCCACCCCTGATAGCCGTCGCCAAGCCTGACGCTCACATTATCGTAACCGAGATCCTTGAGAGTCTTCGTGGCGGTCTCGGCCAGTTGCGGGATGATCTCGATGGTGCAGACCTTTCGCGCCAAACGCGCAAGGATGGCGGCCTGATAGCCTGACCCTGTGCCGACTTCGAGCACGACATGGTCGGGCGCGACCGCCGCCAACTGGGTCATCAGGGCCACGATGTACGGCTGCGATATGGTTTGGCCGAGGCCGATCGGAACAGGCGAGTCAGCATATGCGATGGAGCAAGATCGCCCGGGGATGAACAGGTGGCGCTTGGTTTGCCCCATCGCCTCAAGGACCCTCTCCGACAAGCCTTGCTGCCCAAGGGCGCGGGTGTCGGACTGGGCGTAGGCGCGGATGGTTTCGACCATGGCGGCGCGTTCGCGGTCACATTCTGCATCCTGCGCCGCCGCTTCCCGCGCGCCGGTCACCATCGAAAGCACGAACAGCAGCAGGGTCTTCATGACCATGCGCTCCTCACTCCCAGGGAGTGGAGTGGTTCTCACCCGGATCAAATAACAATCCGGGGTGCCGGTTTGTTTCAATCAGAACCGAAGTCTTAGTACGCACAATCGCGATAGTTGGAGGCCTCGCATGCGGCGGCCATGTCGCGCGCCTGCGTCAATTCCGTGGGCGTCATCGCCTTCTCGACCTCGCGCATGTTGGTTTTGGCCTGCGCGTCGCCGCGTTTCGCGGCAAGGCTGAACCACATGAAGGCCCGCGCCATGCTGCGGCCGACGCCCTGCCCCTTGCGGTACATGGTCCCCATCTGGGACTGCGCCTTGGAATTGCCGGCCTCCGCCAACGGCCGGAACAGATGGATTGCCGGGACATAGTCGCCGCGATTATAGCGCACCATGCCGTCTTCCCAGGGACCGGCCAGCGCACCGGCCGCGCCCAGAACACACGCGGCGACGATCGCGCCGCCACAGACGACCGCTCTCTTCATGCATTCCCCCGCCGATATTCCCTGACGATTTTTACCCATTCGTCGTATCCCGCGCCATGGGGAATTGGGGTTGGATGCCCCCCTGAAATTGGCTACTAGTTTGGCGCCGAGAAAAACGGACCGTTTGGGGACTGGAAATGACCTATTGCTGCGGAATTCTGGTGCGGGACGGCCTCGTCATGATCGCGGACACCCGCACCAATGCCGGTCTCGACAACGTCTCGACCTTCCGCAAGCTGCACATCTTCTCGACGCCCGGCGAACGCATCATGGCGGTCGCGAGCGCCGGCAACCTCGCCATCAGCCAGTCGGTGCTGTCGACCCTGACCGAAGGCATGGAGGATCCGCACACCGGCGAGGTCGAGACGCTGATGAACGCGCCGACCATGTTCCAGGCGGCGCAGCGCATCGGCCGGGCGATCCGCTCTGTGCACGCCACCGAGGGCGAGGCGCTGCGGTCGGAGGACATTTCCTTCGACGTCTCGTTCCTGTTCGGCGGCCAGATCAAGGGCTCGCGGATGCGGCTGTTCATGGTCTACACCGCCGGCAATTTCATCGAATGCACCACCGACACACCCTACCTGCAGATCGGCGAGCACAAATACGGCAAGCCGGTGCTCGACCGCGCCATGCATTACGATGTCGAGCTCTATGAGGCGCTGAAGACCGGCCTGATCTCGATGGATTCCACGATGCGCTCCAACCTCGGCGTCGGCCTGCCGATCGACGTCCTGGTGGTGCGGGCGGATGCCTGCGAGGCCGACCTCAACCACCGGATCGAAGCCGGCGAGCCCTATTTCCACGACCTGCGCTCGCGCTGGTCGGCGGCGCTGCGCGCGGCGCACCAGAACATTCCACGTCCCCCGTACAAGAGCGAGACTTGACCCGCGCTCGATCGTCTGGGCCGATCGATGAATTGGAACTTGATGACGACCAGCGATCTTTCCGACGTCAGCGCGATCGCCGGCCGCGTCCACATCGATTATCCCGAGGATGATGAAATCTTCGCCGAACGTCTCGCGCTCTATCCGAATGGCTGCTTCACCCTGCGCAGCGGCGGGCACGCCGTTGGCTATGTCATCAGCCATCCCTGGCATTTCCTGAAGCCGCCGGGCCTCAACGAGTTCCTGAAGGAAATCCCACGAGCGGCCACCACCTACTACATCCACGACCTCGCGCTGCTTCCGGAAGCCCGCAAATCCCGCACCGCCTCCGCGATGATCGAGACCTTGGCAGCGCATGCCAAGGACCAGCACGATGCCAACATGTCCCTCGTGGCGGTGAACAACTCAGTTCGCTTTTGGGAGCGCCATCGCTTCAAGATCGTGCGCGAGCCTTCCCTGGACGCGAAGCTGAAAAGCTACGACGGAAACGCGCGGTTCATGGTTCGCGAGATTGACCCATGACTTTCCCCGAACATTGGCCCGGCCATATCAGGAAAACGGAGTTAGCAGCGGCGGCGCAACAGCGGCGGCGGCCCCACTTTGCATCGCCCTGGACGGCTTAGGGATTGCGGAGAAAGCTGCTATCCTGACGCCTCCCCTTCGCCAACCCGAATTGGCCAGCAAGCTCTCTTAAATCGGCAACAAGCACAACCTAAGGAGAAGAAATGGCCGAAGCAACCAACAAGATCGCCCTCGTCACTGGTGCCGGCACCGGCGTCGGACGCGCGGCCTCGCTCGCGCTGATGGATGCGGGCTTCACCGTCGTGCTCGTCGGGCGCCGCATGGAGATGCTGGAAGAGACAAGCAAGCTCGGGCCCGCCGGCAAGAGCCTGTGCGTCACCGCCGATATGACTAGTCCGGCCGCGATCGCGGCACTGTTCGACAAGGTGAAGGCCACCTATGGCCGGCTCGACGTGCTCTTCAACAATGCCGGCATGGGCGCGCCGCCGGTCAATTTCGAGGATCTGCCGCTCGAACAATGGCAGGCCGTGGTGAACACCAACCTCACCGCGCCGTTCCTGTGCACCCAGCATGCGTTCCGCATCATGAAGGACCAGAAGCCGCGCGGCGGCCGCATCATCAACAACGGCTCGATCTCGGCGCACGCGCCGCGGCCGTTCTCGGCCGCCTACACCTCGACCAAGCACGCCATTAGCGGCCTCACCAGGGCCTCCAATCTCGACGGCCGCATGTACGACATCGCGGTCGGCCAGATCGACATCGGCAACGCCGCAACTCCGATGACCGACCGCATGGTCGCCGGCCCCGGTGTGATGCAGCCTGATGGCACGATGAAGCACGAACCGCGCATGGACGCGAAGGCCGTCGGCGACGCCGTCGCCTACATGGCCGGCCTGCCGCTCGACGCCAACGTGCTGTTCATGACGGTTATGGCGACCAAGATGCCGTTCGTGGGGCGGGGATAGAGCCGCAGACACCGTCATTGCGAGGGCGCGTTAGCGACGAAGCAATCCATGTCTCCACAAGCGGCGAGATGGATTGCTTCGCTTCGCTCGCAATGACGACGAAAGGCCCCCTACTCCAGCTTCTCCACATCCCGCAGCGTCGGGAACAGCTTCATCCAGAGCAAGGCAATCGCGATCGTGCCGACGCCGCCGAGCACTGCGGCCGGCATGGTGCCGAACAGCGCCGCGGTGACGCCGCTCTCGAACTGGCCGAGCTGGTTCGACGCATTGATGAACAGGAAATTCACCGCCCCCACGCGACCGCGCATCGCGTCGGGCGTTGCAAGTTGCACCAGCGAGAAGCGGATCACGACGCTGACCGTGTCGGCCGCGCCGAGCACCGCAAGCGCCAGCACCGACAGCCACATCCAATGCGACAGCGCGAACACCACGGTTGCGGCACCGAATACGATCACCGCCTGCAACATGCGCAATCCGACCCGGCGGTTGATGGTGTGGCGGGCCAGCACCATCGTCATCAGGAGCGCGCCGACCGCGGGCGCGGCGCGCAGGATGCCGAGGCCGAGCGGACCGGTTGCCAGGATATCGCGGGCATAGATCGGCAGCAGCGCCGTTACGCCGCCGAACAGCACTGCGAACAGATCGAGCGAGATGGTGCCGAGGATCGCCTGATTGCTGCGGACGAAGGTCACGCCGGCGAACAGATCGTCCGACGACGCCGCGTCCTCGGCCGGCACCCGCTGCAATTTGCCGATGCCGCCGGTCAGGATCATGCCGAGCAGCCAGAACACCACCATGATGCCATAGGTCATGCTCGGCATCACCGCATAGGCCAGACCGCCGAGCGCCGGTCCCGTGATGGTCGCGACTTGCGCAGCGCCGCTCGAGATCGCGGTCGCCCGCTGCAGCGAGCCCTGCGGGGCGATCAGCGGCAACAGCGCCGCGGTTGCCGGGCTCTCGAACGCGCCGGCGATCCCGAGCACGAAGGTCGCGACGAAGATCTGCACCTCCGAAATGGTGCCGGCAAAGGTGCTGCCGGCGAGGAACAGCGCGGTCAGCGCCTCCGCGAGCTGGCAGGCCTGCACCACGCGCTTGCGCTCGAAGCGGTCGGCGGCGTGGCCGGCGACGAACACCAACAGCGCCGTCGGCAGGAATTGCACGAGGCCGACCATGCCGAGAGCGAAGGCGCTGCCGGTCAGGTCATAGATCTGCCAGCCGATCGCGACCGCGCCGATCTGGCTCGAGAAGCGCGACAGGCTGCGCGACAACAGGAAGAACAGGAAGGGTCGATGGGCGAGGAGATCGCGGGCGCCGACCCGCATCACGGAGGACATGTTCGAGCCGTGACCGACCGCCTGTAACTTGTCAATGGCTGTGGCGCCCACGCGCAACAGCATTGCACTACGTGATGCCCCTGCCATAATCGCAACAGGCTATTGGGGGCTTGATGCTGCAGTTGCAATCGGCGGTCGGCGTGGTGGCGCTCCTTGCGATCGCCTGGGTGCTTGGCGAGAACCGCCGGGCGGTGTCGCTCCGCCAGGCGGCGATCGGGCTCGCGGTCACCATCGTCACCGCGCTGGTGCTGATCCGGGTGCCGCTGGTGACGACGGCATTCGGCGCCATCAACGACGCCGTCGGCACCATCGCGGCCGCGACGCATGCTGGCACCGCCTTCGTGTTCGGTTATATCGGCGGCGGCCCGCCACCGTTCGATCCCAAGGCGCCAGGTGCGGATTTCATCCTCGCCTTCCAGGCACTGCCGATCGTGCTGGTCATGAGCGTGCTGACCACGCTGTTGTTCTATTGGCGCGTGCTGCCGCCGGTCGTGCGCGGCATGGCGTGGCTGCTCGAACGCACGCTCGGTGTCGGCGGCGCGGTCGGGCTGTCGACCGCGGCCAACATATTCCTCGGCATGGTGGAAGCGCCGCTGTTCATCCGCCCCTATCTGGGCGAGCTCACGCGCAGCGAATTGTTTTTGGTGATGACCGGGGGCATGGCCGGCATCGCTGGTACCGTGCTCGTGCTCTACGCGACGCTGCTGGCGCCGTTGATCCCGGACGCTGCCGCCCATTTTGTGATCGCATCGGTGCTGGGCGCGCCGGCGGCGATCCTGGTCAGCCTGATCATGGTGCCGGAGACGTCGGACAAGCGCACCGGCGGCGGATTGGGCGATCCCGATGTCCCGGTGTCCTCGATGATGGATGCGATCGTCAAGGGAACCGCGGCGGGGCTCGAACTGCTGCTCAACATCATCGCGATGCTGCTGGTGCTGGTGGCGCTGGTCTATCTCGCCAACGCGATCGTCAGCCTGTTGCCGGAGATCGGTGGCGCGAAGATGTCTCTGCAACGGCTGCTCGGTTACGTGATGGCCCCTATCTGCTGGTTGATGGGCCTGCCATGGTCGCAGGCAGTCACGGCGGGAAGCCTGATGGGCACCAAGACCGTGCTGAACGAGCTGATCGCCTATGTCGACCTGTCGAAGCTCGGCACCGACGCGCTGGATGCGCGCTCGCGGCTGATCATGCTCTATGCGATGTGCGGCTTCGCCAATTTCGCGAGCCTCGGCATCATGATCGGCGGCCTCGGCATCATGGCGCCGCAACGGCGCGAGGAGATCAATGCGCTCGGACTGAAGTCGATCGTGTCAGGCACGCTGACGACGTGCCTGATGGGGGCGATCGTGGGGGTGATGACGTAGTTCGTCATGGCCGGGCTTGACTCGGCCATCCATCTCGCTTCGCAAGACTCTTCCCGATTGATGGATGCCCGGGTCAAGCCCGGGCATGACGAACATAGCTAGACTTACGCCGTTATTTCGACCGTCTTGAACTCCGCCGGCAGGATCACTTCCAGCAGCTCGACATCGTCGGAGTAATCCAGGATCATGTGCCGGATGCGCGGCGGCTGGGTCCAGGCGCTGCCTTGCTGCATCAGCGTCTCACCCTCGCCTTCCATGTAGGTCTTCACCCAGCCCTTGAGCACGTAGACCATCTGGAATTCGACGTCGTGGAAATGCAGCTTCGACACCTCTTCCGGATTGCACGGGCCCTGCAGCCGGATCACATGCGCCTGCGCCAGGCCGTGGGTCGCATCCGCAATGCCGAGGTCGCGATACTTGGCGTAGGCGCGCAGGCCGTCGGCCTTGAAATCCTCTTCGCGGTGATGGCTGATGGCGATGCGCTGCTTCGGCCTCGCCTTCGATGCGGTCTTCGCGGCGGCTTTCGCGGCCGACTTCTTGGCCGTCGAGACACGGCCCTTGGATTTGATGGTCTTGCGCGCGGTGGATTTGGCTGTGGTCCCGAGCCCCGTCCATTTCTTCTTTACCGCGGTCTTAGCCGCCGATTTGGCCGCTGGTCTTGATGCCGCCTTTTGTTTGGCCATGGTTGCCTCCCGTCGTTTCTTGATCGGACGAGACTAACACAGATCGCGCTTCGCAGGGTGGGCAAAGGCGCGCATGCGCCGTGCCCACCTTCGAGTGCTCCGCTCTGAACGGTGGGCACGCTTCGCTTTGCCCACCCTACTGATCTTGCCGTCCTAACCGATCAGTGCAGCCTGAACACACCGTCGACGGCGCGGAGCTCCGCGGGCTTGATCAGCTTGGAGTGCGCCACCGTCACCGAGAACAGCGGACCTTCGAGCTTTTCTTGCCAGAAGGCGAGGAAATCCTGCAGCGCCGGAAATTTCGGAAAGAGATCGTAGTTTTGCCAGACATAGGTCTGCAGCAGCGAGGGATGATCCGGCATCCGATAGAGGATTTGCGCCGTCGTCAGCCCGTACCCCAGCAACTGCTTCCTGAAGTCGTCGGAAACAACGCCACCAACTCGCGAGACCATGCCAACCTCCTGTAACGGAGCGCATTTGCGAGTGGTGGCCGACCTGCCGGAGCCACCCCGGCAAAAGATGCGCTCACATGAGAGAAATGTGACGCACGCGACTAATCCATCACAAGCCTAAATGTTTAACGAGTTGTTGAAATTTCAAGCCTTAGCAGCAGCTTACCGCAGGTGCTAATACGGGGTTCGCCGGGCTCCGGACCACGTTGGCGGGCGTTAAGGATGATCCACAGTCCTGGCAGCCGTCACATTCGAGTGCCAACTTTTCTGCTAGAAGCCCTTGCCCGCTGCCCGGGACTGGCCTATCTCCAGCGCGGCAGGGCTAGCACTCGCTAGCCTTGACTGCTAACACTCCAAAATTCGACAACATCTGCAAATGTTTAGGAGGACTGCATGAAATTCCGTCCGCTTCACGACCGCGTCGTGGTCAAGCGCATCGACGCCGAAGAGAAGACTGCTGGCGGCATCATCATTCCGGACACTGCCAAGGAAAAGCCCTCCCAGGGCGAAGTCGTCGCCGTCGGCCCGGGTGGCCGCGACGAAGCTGGCAAGCTGATCCCCATCGACCTCAAGGTCGGCGACCGCGTCCTGTTCGGCAAGTGGTCCGGCACCGAGGTCAAGATCGACGGCGAAGACCTGTTGATCATGAAGGAAAGCGACATCATGGGCGTGCTCGACGTCCCCGCTTCCAAGAAGAAGGCCGCCTAAGCGCCTCTCTCCCTCCCAGTTAAATTTCTCAAGGAAAACTCAGATGGCAGCTAAAGAAGTCAAGTTCTCCGTCGAGGCGCGCGACAAGATGCTGCGCGGCGTCGACGTCCTCGCCAACGCGGTGAAGGTCACCCTCGGTCCGAAGGGCCGCAACGTCGTGCTCGAGAAGTCGTTCGGCGCTCCCCGCATCACCAAGGACGGCGTCACCGTCGCCAAGGAGATCGAGCTCGAGGACAAGTTCGAGAACATGGGCGCCCAGATGGTGCGCGAAGTCGCCTCCAAGTCCGCTGACGCGGCCGGCGACGGCACCACCACCGCCACCGTGCTCGCCCAGGCGATCGTGAAGGAAGGCGCCAAGTCGGTGGCCGCCGGCATGAACCCGATGGATCTTAAGCGCGGCATCGACCTCGCGGTCGAGGCTGTGGTTGCGGACCTCCAGAAGAACTCGAAGAAGGTCACCTCGAACGAGGAGATCGCCCAGGTCGGCACCATCTCGGCCAACGGCGACGCCGAAATCGGCAAGTTCCTCGCCGACGCCATGAAGAAGGTCGGCAACGAGGGCGTGATCACGGTCGAGGAAGCCAAGTCGCTCGAGACCGAGCTCGACGTCGTCGAGGGCATGCAGTTCGACCGCGGCTACATCTCGCCCTACTTCGTCACCAACGCCGACAAGATGCGCGTTGAGATGGACGATGCCTACATCCTCATCAACGAGAAGAAGCTCTCCTCGCTGAACGAGCTGCTGCCGCTGCTCGAGGCCGTGGTGCAGACCGGCAAGCCGCTGGTCATCGTCGCCGAAGACGTCGAAGGCGAAGCGCTCGCCACGCTCGTCGTCAACCGCCTGCGTGGCGGCCTGAAGGTCGCGGCCGTCAAGGCTCCGGGCTTCGGCGATCGCCGCAAGGCCATGCTGCAGGACATCGCGATCCTGACCGGCGGCCAGGCCATCTCGGAAGACCTCGGCATCAAGCTCGAGAACGTCACGCTGCAGATGCTCGGCCGCGCCAAGAAGGTGATGATCGACAAGGAGAACACCACGATCGTCAACGGCGCCGGCAAGAAGGCCGACATCGACGCCCGCGTTGCCCAGATCAAGGCGCAGATCGAGGAGACCACCTCGGACTACGACCGTGAGAAGCTGCAGGAGCGTCTCGCCAAGCTCGCGGGCGGCGTCGCGGTGATCCGCGTCGGCGGCGCGACCGAGGTCGAGGTGAAGGAGCGCAAGGATCGCGTGGATGACGCGATGCATGCGACCCGCGCGGCTGTCGAGGAAGGCATCGTCCCGGGCGGCGGCGTCGCCCTGCTCCGTGCTTCCGAGCAACTCAAGGGCCTGCGCACCAAGAACGACGACCAGAAGACCGGCGTCGAGATCGTGCGCAAGGCGCTGTCGGCTCCCGCTCGCCAGATCGCGATCAACGCCGGTGAAGACGGCTCGGTCATCGTCGGCAAGATCCTGGAGAACAAGGCCTACAACCACGGCTTCGACTCCCAGACCGGCGAATATGCCGACCTCGTCAAGAAGGGCATCATCGATCCGACCAAGGTGGTGCGCACCGCGATCCAGAACGCCGCTTCGGTTGCGGCGCTCCTGATCACCACCGAGGCGATGGTTGCCGAGCTGCCGAAGAAGGCTTCTGCCGGCCCCGCAATGCCTCCGGGCGGCGGCATGGGCGGCATGGACTTCTAAGTCCAGCCTCACAAGGCAATCGACGAAATGCAGAACCCCGGCAGCGATGCCGGGGTTTTTGTTTGGCGCCAAACCACCTGGGGACTTGTCGCAACGCAGCCAAGGTGGCTGTTTGCACAATCTCACGCTGAAGGAGCAGTCCTCTGCTGCTCACGATGTCCACGCTATGCACAGCGCCCCGTAAACATACGTTGGTTTAGGTTGACAACCTGAGAAAAATTTTCAGCGAGAGTCGCAAACCGAACCGACAGTCCCATTTTCATCCCCCAGAGTAGCGTCGGGGCGGATCAAAGCTCACCCAAAATCTGAATCGAACGCGGAGCATCAGCTCTCGTGACGCGAGCAAGCGTTGCGAGGAATGCCTTCGCTTGAGAAGGGGACTGCGCCTTGAGTGAAAGTGAAGTGAAAGTCACGGTAAACGGCACGAACATTTTCGGAATGCCGCTGTTGGGCTTCCCGAAGATCGCGCTTCCTGGTGTCATCGGCGATCTTGCCGAGCAGGGTTTGGCCCGCGCGCGGGCCACCTCCGAACAGATGACGGAGGCGTTGAGCGAAACGTGTTCGTGGAATGCGCGAGGCGCGACCGACTACGGGCTCAAGATGCTCGAAATTTCACACGCCAATGCCGCCTCCGCGCTCGATTTCTTCGCCCATCTCCTCGACAGCAGGTCAGCTACCGATGTCTTGACCTTGTCCACCGAGCAAGCCCGCAAGGCCTTCGACATGGCATCCGACCAGAACAAGGAATTGCGGGAGATTGGCCAGAAGCTTGCCACGGAAATGGCTGAGCGGGTCAACAAGCACTTCGCGGGGGTGCTGCACCACGCAGGCTAGAGAAGGGACGCGTAATTCAGTTCGAGGATTCGTTTGAGGAGGGATCCGGCCGGTTGGAAAAAGCCCAGTGACGAGCATGCAGCCCCCACTGCCCGATGCTCTGTCAAAAGCCGTAGGTGCGGCGATGCCCCCCAACTAGTCGCACCGACAAGAGGCACAATCCAACCGGCCGGAGTTTTCTGCACAAAACAAAAAGCAATCACGAGGGAGGCTCACATGGGCATGCTCATGGTCAAATGTCCGCAAACCGGACACGCAATTCCCACCGGCATCAAGACTGATCGCGAGAGCTTTAGAAGCAGCACGGTGTTCTTCTCGCGCACCCGTTGCCCATTTTGCCGTACAGATCACGCCTGGTTCGCGCGGGACGCCTGGGTCGATGAGCCGAGCATCCGCGCGCGGCGACGCCTCGTCTGCCTGAACGTCGGCATAGGTCATTGAGGATCGCGATGGAGGGACACCATGGCGCGCGGGCAGATCTCAACGGAAACATCCGCCTGGCTGCTGCAAGCCAAGGACTTTCTCGACGAAGCACGACGGCTGAGGCCCGGCCCGGAGCGCAATGAATTGCGCCAGACGGCGAAGGTGCTGCGCGAGATTGCGAAGCTCGAGGTGGCATCCGACGCCGCACGGGAGCTTGATCGGCGTCGGAAAGGCCAATCGCGTTGAAACGCGCTCAGGTCGCGTCGTCGACTTCGGTTTCCGCGATGCGCACATCGCCGGCTCGAGCCGCAGCGCGAGGCCGGACCGTGGTGTCCGAGAAGATGTCCTCGGCTTCGAGACACATGACACGGTGGCATTCGCACGCCGCCGCCGATAGCCGCGACCGGTCGATCTCGATGCGGCCTCGTTGATCTGATCTGATCGCGCCGCGCTTGCGCAGATTGCGCATCAACAGCGTCACCGTCGTTCGCCGCACGCCGAGGATTTGCGACAGCGCCTGCTGGGTCAGCGGGAGGACGTCGCCGTCGAGGCGGTCGCGAAGCTGGAGCAGCCAACGCGCCATGCGGGCCTCGACCGGATGCAGCGCATTGCAGGCGGAGCCGAGCTGGAACTGGATCAGCATCGACCTGACATGCTTTTGGATCGCCTGCCGGATCGCTGGACTGCGGCCGAAAGCGGCATGAAAACGCGACGCGGGAATCCGCGAGGCGGTGCCCGCCGTACGTACGACTGCGGTTATGCCCGACGGTGACGACCCGAGCACCGAGAGACTGCCCACGGCGCCTTCGCGCCCGACTACACCGGTCGCAACCGTTTGCCCATCCGCCATGTCGATCATCAGCAAGATGGCCCCGCTATGAGGGAAGAAGACATGGTCGATCTCGTCACCGGCTCGCGCCAGGACCGCATCCTGATCGAGTGTCACTGTCTCGAGCTCAGGCCTCAGCAGATCGAGGTCCGCTGCCGGCAGTGTTGCAAGAAGGCGATTACCAGTTCCGCCGAAAAGACTCACCGGCGCGGACCCCTGGTGAAGCGACGCGCAATGAGGACTAACTTACTCCGACACGCTCTCAAAAAAGTGCTCCAAACGCTTGACCGCACGGCGGAATTTTCCTGCCCGCGACCTCTCAAGAAGTTAGATGCAATTGCGCCGCCGGAGGCAACAGCAAAATGCGCATGATCGCACGGTAGAAACACGGGAACCCACGAGTTCCAATTTCGGGGCACGGCAAGGGCGAGCTCAGTCAGGACGCGCGAGAGAGACGTCCCGGCCAATGCGCCTGCTTGAGCAATTCGTCTGCGTCCTTGATCTCGGCGAGGTCTTGCCGCGGGTCGAAAGCAGCGAGCACTGGCACAAGCAGATCAGGCACCTCCTCGGCCCGGCCATTGCTGAAGTAGAGGCGCGCGAGGCCCAGCGCGCTACGCAGTTCGAACGTCTTCGTCTGCTGGCTCCGGGCAATCTCGAGCGCGCGATGGAAAGCGGCCTCGGCGCCGCAGACATCCGCAGGATCACGATGCGACAACAGCTCGCCCCGCGCGCGATGCAGCTCGGCATCCAGCCAATGCTGTCCGGACTGTTCCGTCGTGTCGATCAACTCCTTGAGGATGTCCAACCCGGCCTCGACCTGCCCGGCCTCCGCATTGGCCACGGCGATCTGCATCCCCCAGAACGGCTCACAGAGGTAGCAGTCGTTGTCGTGGAGCAACGTCCAGCCTCGCTGCATCTCCGTGAGGCCTCCGGCCCGGTCGCCGGCGCGCCACTTTGCCAGACCGTTGAGATAGGTGCCGGCGGCGACATAGAGCGGCATCGTGTGGTCCCGCGCGAGGCCAAGGGCCACGATCGTCTCGGTCTGCCGCAAGCGGCTTCCGCACAGGCCGTCGAAAACGGCTTTGTGGACCAGCGCATTGGCCCGGCCAAGCGCGCGCGTCCCGCCGGGCGCGGTCACCGCCTCGCCGGCGAGGCGCCGCGCCCGGTCGATCTCGCCAAGCGGCCAGAGCACGAGGGCAAGAAACCTCATGATGACGAACGGCAAGTCGAGCGTCGACGCCCTGAAGGTCGCCGGATCCGGCTCGGCTGCATAGGCCGCAAGCGCCTGCTCGAGATGGACGCGCGCGGTGGCGTATTCGCCGGCGAACCAGCTTGTCACCCCGCTGGTCCAGCGCGCGACGATGGCCGCCACCGGCGATTGCGGATGCTGCTGCGCGACGCTCATGATCGCCTCCGCCAATTCTCGCATCGGCGCCAGTTCACCATGCGTCAAACAGGCGTTGAAGAGGCCCGACTGGATCGGCGCCAGCTCGACCGGATCGTCGATGTCGGATGCGAACTGCCGGGCCCGCGTCCAGGCGATCACCGTTTCGGGGGCGCTGTGCCCAAGGCTGCCGCGCAGCGCACGGCCATAGGCGATCTGCAAATGGAGCCGGTTGATCATTCGGCGCGGCTCATCCGGCAGCTCGTCGGCGATGGCAACCGCCTTGCCGAGATGGGCGACCGCCTCGGTATAGGCCGAGCGTCTCAGCGCCTGCTGACCCGCCTTGCGCCACCACTCGACGGCCGCTTCGCCAAGCCCCGCTTCGGTGAAATGGTAGGCGACGACCTCCGGCTCGGTCTCGGCAATGACTGCAAACTTGTCGCGCAGGACGTCGCCGATATGCTTGTGGAGAAGCTGCCGCCGGCTCCTGAGCAGGCTCGCGTAGGCCGCCTCTTGAACAAGCGCGTGCTTGAAGCTGTAGCTGGCGTCCGGCGGCGTCCCGCGACGCACCAGCAGCTCGGCCTCTTCAAGCTGCGCAAGCGCGGCACCGAGCGTCAGATCATCGCGCCCGGCCACGCTCTGCAGCAACGCATATGAGAAGTCACGGCCGATCGCCGCGCCGATCTGCGCCACCTCCTTGACCGGCGCCAGCCGGTCGAGCCTTGCCATCAGCGAGTCGTGCAACGTCGCGGGGATCGCAAGCGGCGGCAGCGGGTGATCGAGGCGATAGCGCCCGGCATTCTCTACGAGCAGCCCGGACTCGAGGACCATCTTGGTCAGTTCCTCGACAAACAGCGGGACGCCATCGGTCCGTTCGATGATCTGCGTCATCATTTCGCCCGGCAGCTGCCGACCGACGGTCACCTGCTCGATCAGCGCGCGCGTATCCTGCCGGTCGAGCCGATCGAGCCGCAGCAGGCTGACATTGGCGAGCCCGGTCCAGGGCGGCTCGAACTCGGGCCTGAACGTCATGAGCACGAGGATTGGCAATCCCCTGATCCGATCGACCGCAAGGTCGAACAATTCGAGCGTCGTGGCGTCTGCCCAATGCATGTCTTCGCAGATCACGAGCACCGGCTGCTGCCGCGCCAGACCCTCGAGCTGGTCGAGAAGAGCCGCGAAGGTCTGCCGCCGTTGCTGCACCGGGCTCAAGGCCAGCGGCGGATAGCGATCGCCGGTTGCGATCGAGAGCAAGGCCGCAATCAGCGGGGTTGCTGCAGCCACGTGCTGGGTCCCGAGCGCGAGCATCGCCTCGAGCTTGTCCAGCTTCTGCCCTGGCGTGTCGTCCGGCCTGATGCCGGCTGCGCGCTCGAGCTGCGCGACGAAGGGGTACAACGCACTGTTGGTGTGATAGGGCGAGCACTGATAGCGCACGCGGCGGTGCGTTCCCGGCGCCAGACTCTCAGAGAGCGTCGCCACGATGCGCGACTTGCCGATGCCGGCCTCGCCGGAGATCAACACCGCCTGGCCCCGGCCCTCCCACGCCAGCTGCTGACGGGAGAGCACAAACTCGATCTCCGCCTTGCGGCCGACGAAGCCGATCGCGCGCGCGGTGCGCACCGCCTCGAAGCGGCTCTCCGATGCCGGCTCTCCCTCGACCGCCCACACCGCGATCGGCTCCGAGATCCCCTTGACCTCGCGGCGGCCGAGATTGCGCAGCGTGAAAAGATTGCCGAGCAGCCGGCGCGTCGATGCGGCCACGACGACCACGCCCGGCTCGGCCAGGCTCTGCAGCCGCGCCGCGATGTTTGGGGTATCGCCGACTAGCGCCTGCTCCTCCGATGCGCCGCCGGAGACGAGGTCGCCGACCACCACGAGCCCGCTCGCAATCGCGATCCGCACCGCGACCCGTTCTTCCGCGCGGGTCTCGAGCTTGCGGATTGCGGCGATGATGTCGAGACCCGCGCGCACGGCGCGCTCCGCATCATCCTCGTGAGCGCGGGGATAGCCGAAATAGGCCAGGATTCCGTCACCGACAAATCGGGCGACGACGCCATCATAAGTCGCGATCACCCTCGCGCAGGCCGCGCGATAGGCCCGGAGCACTTCCCACATGTCCTCGGGATCGAGCCGCGCCGAGAGCGCCGTCGAGCCAACAAGATCGCAAAACATCACGGTGAGATGCCGACGCTCGGCGTCTTGGTGAGCGGTCGACTCGGCGATCAGTTCGGTTTTGTTGAGCTCGCTGATCGCACGCAGCATCTTGCGGCGATGGCCGAGCAGGACCCCGAGCCTGTCGAAGTCCTCGTCCGTCAACTCTGGAAGAATGCCGACATCGATCCCGTTCTCGGCAAAACGCTGCGCGTATTGCCCAAGCCCAAGCTTCTCGAGCCAGTCCGCAATCTGCTGCATTGGCTTCACCGACGGGTTGACGGCTGGCCGAATTCCGGGACCACGGCGGACGGAACGTTATCCCAATATGTCTCGAATGCAATAATTCAGCTGCGGCCGGCCCCTCGCATCGTGTCGAGGCGGTGCTCCGCTACAGGGGCTCTGCACGCTATCGGGTGGTAGTACGCACCCCGGGTCGGCAATCGAAGGGCCGCCATAGGCGGCCCTTCCGCGCTGCACGCTACACGTTTGTCTTACAGCAATGCCGAGGCCTGTGGGATTCGCCCACAACTGCTGTCTCCAGCATCTCAACCGCGCGGAAACTCCTGGAAGCAGGTGCGGATCCAGTCGATCGTGACGCGCGTTGCCGCGTCGCGCTTGAGGTGGTTCTGCACCAACAGCCAGACATCGCGTCGCTTCGGCAGCAGCGTTGCGCGCAGACGACGATCGGCAATCAGGGCCGCGCAGCCATATTCGGGCAACACGCCTGCGGCCTGACGCGACTGGATCAGCGTGCGGATGACGCGGATGTTGTCGGTCACGCAGCGCGCCCGCGCGCGCCTTGTGCGCAGGAACTGCGCTTCGGGAATGCCGTCGAGCTCCTCCGGGTACGCGCACGTCACCGGCTCGCCCTCGCCGGCCGCAACCGGCTCGAAGAAGTAGAGCCTGACGTCGGCAAGCTTCGAGATCGCAAAATCGCCCTTGTCGGGTTTGCGCAGGCGGATCGCGAGGTCGGCTTCCCAGCGCGAGAATTTCACGTTCTCACTCGAGGTCAGGAATTGCAGCGTCAGCCCCGGATGGGCGCGCAGGAAGTCCGCCGCGCGCGGCGCCAGCACCTCCTCGGCGACCGCGCTGGTCGAGGCGACGCGCAGCCGCCCCATCGGGCCCGGCAGGCTCTCGCCGATGCGGCCGATTTCGTCGGCATGCGCCGCCATCGCCTGGACATGCGCCAGCACCATCTCGCACTGCCGTGTTGGCCTGCGCACCCCGTCGATCGCCTCGAACAGTCGCAAGCCGAGCGAGCGTTCGATCCGCGACAGCCTGCGCCCCACGGTGGTCTCGTCGATGCGCAGCCTTGCGCTGGCGCCGGCATAGGTGCCCTCGTCACGTACCGCCGCGATGATGCGGAGATCGTCCCAGTTCATGCCGTCAGGCTACATCGTGCCTGCTCTGCCTGCAATAACGCAGCCAATGGCTGCAATATCCCTGCATAACAGCAGGCCGCCCGGAGGCTATATATCTGGCGAACCCGGGAGATTCCACGACCATGTCCTCCTCCAAGACCCTGCTGCAGCTTGCCGGCGCCGACCTCACCCCACCCCGCCTCGGCGATGCCTGCCTCGTGCTGATCGACATCCAGAACGAATATCTCGCAGGTCCCCTCGCGCTGCCCGACGCCAACGGAGCGATCGCACGCGCCACCGCCCCGCTCGCCCGGGCGCGGGAAAGCGGAGCTGCGATCTTCCACATTGCGCATCGGGGGAAGCCCGGCGGCCTGTTCGACCGCACGGCCGACCGCGGTGCGATCGTCGCTCCGCTCGCGCCTCGGCCGGGCGAGCCGGTCATCGAGAAGGAATTGCCGAACGCGTTTGCCGGCACCGATCTCAAGGCGCAGCTTGCCGCGACCGGGCGCAAGGAGCTCGTCCTCGCCGGCTTCATGACGCATATGTGCGTCAGCTCGACCGCCCGCGCCGCGCTCGATCTCGGCTTCCGCACCACCATTGACGCCGATAGCTGCGCCACCCGCGACCTGCCCGACGGCCGCGGCGGGACGCTTGCCGCGCGAACGATCCACGAGGTGGCACTCGCCGAACTGTCGGACCGTTTTGCGATCATCGCCCGCGGCAACGCGCTCGCCTGAGGACTACAGCCGTCATTGCGAAGTGCGCAAGCGACGAAGCAATCCACGGCCTGCGCAGGCGGCGGGATGGATTGCTTCGCGGAGCCTGTCATCGGGCGCGCATTCGCGACCCGTTGGCTCGCAATGACGGCAAGCGCTTCACGCACTCACTCCGTCACCGGCACTCCGAGGACGCCAACCTGAGAGCCGGTCACTTACTGAAACGCGACCTCGGCAAAGCTCCGCAGCTTGCGCGAATGCAGCCGCTCGGATTCCTGTTGCTTGAGCCGTTCAAGCGCCTTCAGGCCGATCTCGAGGTGCTGGCCCACGCGCTGCCGGTAGAACTCGCTGGCCATGCCGGCGAGCTTGATTTCGCCGTGCAGCGGCTTGTCGGAGACGCACAGCAAGGTGCCGTAGGGCACGCGGAAGCGATAACCGTTGGCGGCGATCGCTGCCGACTCCATGTCGAGCGCGACCGCGCGCGATTGCGACATCCGTCTGATAACCGACGGCCCGCTGATCTCCCAGTTGCGATTGTCGACGCTTGCGACTGTTCCAGTGCGCATCACCCGCTTGAGCTCGAAGCCGGTCAATCCGGTAACCTCGCCGACCGCTTCCTCGAGCGCGACCTGCATTTCAGCAAGCGCCGGGATCGGGACCCATAGCGGCAGCTCGTGATCCAGCACGTGATCCTCGCGGACGTAGCCATGGGCCAGCACGTAGTCACCCAACCGCTGCGTATTCCGCAAGCCCGCACAATGCCCGATCATCAGCCAGGCATGCGGCCGCAGCACCGCGACATGGTCGGTGACGTTGCGCGCATTTGATGGTCCGATCCCGATATTGATCAGGGTGATACCGCGATAGCCAGGTTCGACGAGATGATAGGCCGGCATCTGCGGCGCGCGCTCGGGCGCAAGCCCGGTCGTGCCGCCGCCAAGCCGCGCGTTGAGCGTCGTCACATTGCCGGGCGCGACGAAGGCCTCGGGGCCGATCTGGCCCGAGGCGAGACGCTGCTGGCACAGCTGCACGAAGGCATCGACATAGAACTGGTAATTCGTGAAGATCACGAAGTTCTGGAAGTGCTCCGGATCAGTGCCGGTGTAGTGATAGAGCCGGCGCAGCGAGTAATCGACACGCGCCGCGCGGAACAGTGCCAGCGGCTCGGGTGCCCCCGGCCGCAGCTCGAACGTACCGTCGGCGATCGCGTCGTCCATGGCGCCGAGATCGGGCGTATCGAACACGTCACGCAGCGACCTCGTGAAGGCCGAGCTGTCGGCGATGGTCAACGCCGCCTCGATGTTGATGTCGCGCCGATAGGCGAAATGAATCGGGATCGGCTCGTTCGACTCGCCGACCTCGACCGGCACGCCGTGGTTCTTGACCAACAGCTCGATCTGCTCGGTGAGATAGGTCCGGAAGATGTCGGGCCGCGTCACGCTGGTCTCGTGCACGCCCGGCCCCGCGACGAAGCCGTAGGCGAGACGCGAGTCGAGCCGCGCATGGGTCGCAGTCGTCATCCGCACGAACGGATAGCAGGCCCGCACCCGCGTCGTCAGCGCCCCGCCATTGACATAGGCCTCGAAGCGATCGCGCAAAAACTGGGTGTTGCGTTCGTAGATCTCCTCGAGACGGCTGACTGCTGCGCGAGCATCGACGAATGCTTCGGTTGCGAAGGCAGGCGGAGTTTCGACGAGCATTGCGGGACCCATGTCGCTTCGCACCGGATTGGTGGTCGAGCTGAGACTCGATTTGGATCACCAGTATAGCAAGAATCGGGTCGCCGCGCGGCCCCCGCGTAGATTCCATCCACGTCATTGCGAGCGAAGCGAAGCAATCCATCGCGCGGCAAGTGGAAATATGGATTGCTTCGCGGAGCCTGTCATCGGACGCGCATTTCGCGCGACCCGTTGGCTCGCAACGACGGCGACAGGTCGCTTCGCGAACGACTGAAGCTTGCCGCCTACTGAACCTTCGCGAGCACCGCGAGGCGGCGGATGCCCTTGTTGCGGTAGGCGTCGAGGAAGGCGTAGTAGTCCTTGAACGAGACGCAGCCGTTGGAGTCGCCGTTCGGGCCCAGCATGTAGGTGTGCGCGAGCAGGCCGACGCGGTTGAAGATCTTGCCTTCGCCGCCGACCGGCGTGAGCCGCAGCGCCGGCACGCCGTGGAACAGCGCCTCGCGCGGCTTCAGCTCGTAGATATGCGGCGGCGTGACGCCGACCATCTTCAGATGCGACGAGCGCGGATCGTCGAGCCTCGCGCCGAGGCCCGAATGCGCTTCGAGTCTGGTGCCGTCGGGCAGATACACCATCCTGGCGGAGATATCGTAGACGGCGGTCTGGCGATCATAGGGCGGCGAGCCGCCCATCATCGGGTTCTGGTCGAGCGTCGAGGGGATAGATCCGGTGACGCTGGCGTCGGCGGAGGCGAAGGAGAGCAGTCCGCCGCCCTGCTCGCGCTTGCCCCACAGCTTCTCGACCATGGTCTGCTTTTCGTTCGAGGCGATCGACATCACCGCGGCCTTGGCGCGGGCAGCCATGTCGCGCACCGTGACGCCGGAGGATTTTGTCGCGGGCTTCGCCTCGGCGGACTTGGTCTCGACCTGACCGCCCGGGGTGTTGAGCGCAACCTGCAGATTGGCCGCGGCTTCCTTCTTCGCGGCATCGACCGATTTCGGCGCGAGGTTCGCCTTCGAAGCGTCGGCGAGTTTCGGCGCGGTCGCCGGCTTCGGTGCTTCCGCGACCTTGGGCGCATCGGCAGGCTTGGCGGCATCCGGCTGCGGTGTAGCTTCGGCGACGACGCGCGACGGCTCGCCCTGCGGCGCGGCAGCCGCAAACCTCTCGTTAAACATAAGCGAAGGTGCCCCAGGTTCCGCCTTCGAAGTCGCCGATGGCGGCGGCGTCAGCTGCGCGAACACTTCGTTGAATGCCGGCGGTGCCGGCCTGGCCGCGACGGCAGCGGGACGTTTTGCCGCCGGCGCATCAAGCGCTGCGTCGCCGACCTGCGGATAGACGCTCGCTGCGAAGATGTTGGCGTAGACGGTCCAGGCGCAGCCCAGCACGAGCCCTGCGACTGCAGCGCTGCCGAGGAAGTGCTGGGGGAGAAATTTCCGGGAGGAATTCCGGCGGCGGGGTGCCGCAACAGGATACGCACTCGCACTGTTACTCATACGCCCGACGCTCGAAACAATACCACCTGGTCCCTCGCTCGACTTCGTGCCGAAGACTGTTTCGGCCCATCGTCTCGCAGGGGTGCGGACGGCCATTAAGGCGACTTTTAGTTAAATGCGACTTAACCGGATGCGGTCCCCTGCAGCGCGGGAAGTGCCTGTGGCATGGGGCTTTTTTAAGATGCCGCGGGCCCGCGGAACCCGATTTTCTGTCTCATCATGGGACATTCAAAGCGCGCCATGCGGGTGGAACCTGCAGCCCGCGAATAAGGAGAATTTCGTTCCAGAACTCCCCGTAGTCGCGCGGACATTTTGCAAGAATTGCCCCCGCGAAGGCCCCGCGACGAGCGCGGGACATCGCTGAAAATGTCCCGCGCTCGCCAGTCTCTTGAGGGTTCAATCCTTGAAGGGATCGAACTCATTCTCGCCCGCCATCGCGACCGCGAACGGACGCAGCGTGTGCTGCACCTTGATCGTCCCCGCATGCTCGGCGATCACCTCCGGTAGCCTGCGATAGGCCATCGGGCTCTCGTCGAGATCGGCGCCGATCAGCGTGACACCACGCGCGTGCAGCCACTGGTCCATCTCCGTCCGCGTGAAGCGGCGCTTGGCCTCCTTGCGGCCAAACAACCGGCCCGCACCGTGCACGGTCGAGTAGAGCGACGCCTTCGCGGCGTCGCTCTCGATGCCCTCGACGATGACGGCATCGTCACCCATCGAGCCGCCGATGAAGCCGCGCTGACCGGGGAACGCCGGCGTGGCGCCCTTGCGGACGACCCACAGGTCCTTGCCGCCATGGTTCTCGCGCCACGCATAATTGTGGTGGTTGTGAACCATGTCGGTGACCTCGCCGCCGATGATCTTGCGCACGCGCTCGACCACCCACTCGCGACCGGCATAGGAGTAGCGGCCGGCAAGCTGCATCGCCGCGATGTAGCGCCGCCCGATCTCGCTGTCCTCGTCGATCACCGCCGGCGGTACGTTCATGCCGTCCTTGCCACCCGCAGCCTTGAGGTAGCGGGTCGCGCTGGTGTGGCCCAGGCCACGGCTGCCGAAATGCACGCCGATCCAGACGAAGCCATCCTGGTCGCGCAGCAGGTCGACATAGTGGTTGCCCGACCCGACGGTGCCGAGCTGCCCGACCGCCTTCTGACGGTACGCCTCCATATCGGACTCACGCCACGCGTCGGCATCATCGAACAGATTGTGCTCGACGCGCTCCTGGTTATTTCGCCCGATGCCGAACGAGATCGCGTTGTGCACGTCCTTGATGATCGTGCCGACATTGGCCTCGATCTGGCTGAACTGCGTGTCGAGACGCACCGCCATGTTGCCGCAGCCGATGTCGAAGCCAACGCCGGAGATGCTGATCTGCTTCTCATAGGCGATCACCCCGCCGACCGGCTGGGCATAGCCGAGGTGGCCGTCCGCGCAGATCACGCCGGCGACAACATTGCCGACCGACATGCAATTGCGCATCTGCGCCACCGTCACGTCGTCGTGCTTGCCGAAGATCGTGAGCGGGCTGTTCTGGTACTGCGCGCCCTGCGGCGCGATCGCGATGTCGGCGGCAACGGCCGCCGCATCCCGCGCAAGCTTCTCCTTGCGCGCGGCATCGCGAAACAGGCACCAGGTCGGCATCGGCCTTTGCCCGGGACGGTCGACCTTCGTATCCGGGTCGAGCCCGGCCTCGATCGCGAGCTCCCTCGCCCGCGTCTGATAGGGATCGGATCGCATTGGATCCTCCTTTGCTGCACTTCACATCGCGCCGGGCGCGGATTCAAGCGCCCGACAATGACCTGTGTCGGACATGACACAAGCCGGTTCGGTCTTGCAGGCAGGGAGGTTTGGAGTTTCCTATATGCCCGTAAAGGCACTTCCGCGGATGTCTCTCTGCCCGCACGGCAGAGGAAACCCACTGCCGCCTATCGCGCTGAACTGCGCGGTAGTATCGCTGCGATCGCGGGTGATTCCGCACGCGCGGAAGCCCGACCCAACCGGACACCCGGTTGGACCGCGTCATGCGCGCGATAGGAATTGCGATACGACATCATCATCTCGTGGATCGGCAGAAGTCGGCGTTGAAATACATCAATCGCGGGATTTGTAAATAGCACGGCCTGCGGCGGGTGCAGTTCTTGCACCTGCCGGTTGATGATCTCCGACTTGGAGCTTCACCCTCTCCGGGTTTGGCAGAGAGACAAAAGCCACAACGGATCAATAGCTCAGGCTCGGATACCAATCGTTGCCGCGGCCTTCGGGCGTGGTGTCGAGTATCGTCCAGAGCGGATCCAGTCGGGTGCGCCGCGCGGGTCCTGGCCTGGATCGGCGGTACCCTGCCCCATCTCGCCGGCCCAGAAGTGACGGATGGTGCCGTCGCGGCGCGTGAAGACATTGTAGCCGGGTACGTCGGCGTCGTCCCTGTTCACGTAGTCGCGCGTGTAGTCGCCCGACACATCCGAGTAGAGCCTGTGCTGCGTCCAGCCGCGTGCCTTCTTTGCTTCGATCAGCCGCGCGATCGGCGAGCGCGCGACGAAGACGAACGAGACGCGGCGCTCGACGTCGGGAAGCTTCGCTTCCCATGTGCTCATAAACGAGGTGCACATCGGGCACGGCTTCTCGCGTTGCGGGCCAAACATGTAGCTGTAGATCACGAGCGTCTGCTTGTCGCCGAAGAGAGCGGCGAGCGTCGTTCTGCCGTTTTCGCCGGTGAACTCGTAGGGTTTCGTCACCTCGCCACCCGGCGGCAGCGCGCGGCGCAGCTCGGCGACGCGCTCGATGTGGCGGCGCAGCTCGATCTCCTCAGTGAGCAGAGCCTGGCGCGCGCGGCGATAGTCGGCACTCTCGTTGGGAAAGCGTGCGGTGCTGGTCTTGGCGAGTTCGGCGGCGGGCTTGAGGACGGAACTGTTCATGGTCGGTACCTCGCTTGTGGAGCGTATTGGTACAAGACGCATTGGAACCGGACGTTCCGACGCTCCCGCAGCTACTTTTCTCGCACGAGTTCCGGCGGCGGCGAGCGGTCGAGCACGTCGCCCTTCGGCCCTTCCAGCACGTCGAGCGCGTAGGTCTCGATCGTCAGCGGTCCGCGCATCCGCTTGGCCTCGCCGGCCGGCTCGATGCGCGCGACGTTGGCGCGCAGCGATGCGGGCAGGTCCTGCCCAACCTCATGCACATAGAGCAGCTTGCCGGCAAGCTGCTCGGGCTTCGGCTCAGCCATGTTGATCCAGCGGATGCGCTGGCCCTGTTGTGCGACGCAGGTGCCCTCGGGGAGATAGAACACGAGCCAGCCGGTGGTGCCGTAGTCAGGCGCCAGGACGCAGGTGGCGCCGACGCGGGCACGCACCGTCTCGATCTCGCCGGCAAGCTCGCGCCAGCCGACGCCGACGCTGCGTACGGTGGCATCGCGACGGTAGCCCGAGAGCACGCCGGTGTTGGCCTGCACGATCAAGAGCGCGAACAGCACGACGCCGACAGGCGCGGCCCAACGGCGGCAGAAGTCGACGGTGCGCTGCTCGCGCGGCGCCCATTGCGTCTGGATCGCGGCCACCGCCGCCGCGACCACGAAGGCGGGATAAACCGGCGCGAACCAGTTGGCCTCGACGCGCGCATGCAGCGCGTGCCAGGCGAAATAGGCGACGATCGTCCAGAACATCGCATTGACCAGCACGCGCGCGGCAAACGTGCCGGCGCGGCGCCGAGACAGCGCATAAAGTCCCATCACGCCGAGGATGAAGACGAGCGGCGTTGCGAACCCGATCTGTGTCGGGATCAGTTCGGCGATGAAAACCGGCCTGAAATCCTCGATCCGTGCGCGGCCCATCTGTTTAATGAAGGACACCCATTGGTGATCGGCGTTCCAGCGGATCACCGGCGCGAACAGGCCGAGCGCGACGAGACCGCCGAGATAGAGCCACGGGGAAAGAAACCAGTGGCGCAGCTTCGGCACGACAGCAAGCCAGATCAGGATCGCGGGCCCGAAGAACAACGCGGTGTATTTCGACAATAGCGCCGCACCGGCGCTGGCGCCGACCGCGAGCCACCAGGCGCCGCGCCCGCTTTGCAGCACCTTGGCGAGCGAGAACAGGAGGAAGCTCGCGGCGACCAAAAGCGGCGCGTCCGGGGTCACGATCAGCGTGCCGACCGAGGCCATCAGCGTGACGTTGAGCAGGATGGCAGCGCTCGCAGCCACCTGCCGGCCACCGAACAGGATCGCCGCGGCGTGGTAGATCGCCCAGCTCATCGGCAACGCCAGCAGGATCGACGCCAGCCGCACGCCGAGCGGCGTGTCGCCGGCGATCATGGTGCCGAGCCGGATCACGACGGCGACCATCGGCGGATGATCGTAGTAGCCGCCGGCCAGCGCCTTCGACCACATCCAATAATAGGCTTCGTCGAAGGTCAGCGGCGTCCAGGCCGCTGCCGCAAGCCGCAGCGCGACCAGCGCACACACCGCAAGCGCGGTGTTGAGGACGAGCCGCGCCTCGGTCGGATTCATGCCGGTGTTATCGCCTGCGCCAGACGAACAGTCCGGACATCGCGTAGTTCCAGACCACGCCCATCAGCGCGCCGGCGGCGCCCGCGAGCCACCAGATCGGCTCCTGGTCGTAGACCGAGAACGCGACGCCGACGTTGGCGAGCAGGCCTACGCTGCAGACGAGGTAGAACAGCAACAGGCCGCGCAGGATCGCAAACCCCTTCAGCCGCTGGTCGCGATAGGTCAGGAAGTTGTTCAGGATGAAGTTGCTGGTCATCGCGACGATCGCACCCGTCGCCTGCGCTTCAGGGAACGGCGCGTGGAACAGTTCGAGCGCGATGAACAGCGCGACGAGATGCACCAAGAGGCCGAGCGCACCGACGGTCGCGAACAGGATGAAGCGCAGCGAAATGACATCGTTGGTCAGCTTCGCCAGCACCAATCCGAGGAAATCGAGCGCGACCATGGAATCGAGCTTGCTCTCGCCATGCTGGCGGGCGCCGAACGTGTAGGGAATTTCGACGGTGCGCAGCTTGCCGTGCGCGGTCGCGATGATGTCGAGCAGGATCTTGAAGCCCTGCGTCGACAGCTGCGGCGCGAGCTGCTCGAAGCGGTCGCGGCGGATCATGAAGAAGCCGCTCATCGGATCGGCGACCTCGACATTCAGCGCGCGGCGCGCGATCTCGGTGGCAAACGCGCTGGCGCCGGCGCGCTGCTTGTTGAAGCCCTCGGCGCGGTAGCCCTCGATGTAGCGGCTGCCGACCACGAGTTCGGCCTCGCCGCTCTGCAACAGCGCCACCATCTTCGGAAGCTGGGTCTCATCGTGCTGCAGGTCGGCATCGATGACCGCGGCATAGGGCGCACTCGAAGCCAGGATGCCCTCGATGCAGGCCCCGGACAGGCCGCGCCGGCCGATGCGGCGGACGCAGCGTACGCGCGGATCTTTCCGCGCAAGCCCGCGCACCACGTCCCAGGTTCCATCAGGCGAATTGTCGTCGACGAAGACGATTTCCCACGGGATATCCTTCAACGTCGCGTCGAGCCGCCGGTACAGGACCGTGACATTGTCGCGTTCGTTGAAGGTCGGGACGACGACCGAAAGTTGTGGCAAACCAGCGGCCTGCGACGAGGGTTCGGGGCCCAGGTTGATGGCTTCATGCATAAGCGCCAGCGTATAGCCGCAGCCTCCCGCGCTGCCAAGGCGCGAGCGACGAAACATCCTGTCGTGGGGCGGGAAAACCGGGCAAAACAGCCCCAAAATGCCAACGACCACGAACAAGGGGCGCGCGTACATCCGGCGCAGCCGATCATGGTCGTGGTCGTCCCAGCGCCGGAGCCCTTAAGCTGCAACGTCGCCGTTATGGGCTAGATAGGGTGGCCTCCTGCGGCCCGCAAGGGGCGCATTTGGCGCTAATTGTTCGGGACTTCGCGGATCACCGGGCCCCGCGGCGCCGGGGCAGGAGGCGCCGGCTGCGCGACAGCAGCCGGCTGCTGCACCGCGGTGGACTGCGTCGGCTTGGCGATCTGGCTGGGCGACGGCCCATAGATGAACGCCGCCGCCAGCACGATCGCAGCGACCAGTGCGCCCAAAAAGCCCGCCACGGATTGAGATGTCATGCCGGATCGTCCCCTCGCCTCAACGTGGGATTGATACCAAGAATCGGCTGGAAGCAACAGGATCCGAAAGGGTTACCTGGCAGCGGCCTTGCGCCGGACGAAGGCGGTGACGATGTCCTTCTGCGCCAGCTCAATGGCGCGGTTAGCGGTCGTCAGATGCTTGTCGGCGTCGTCCTTGGGAAACTGCAACGACAGGAAATCGATCAAGGACACCCGGAAATTCTGCCGCTCCGAGGGACAGACGGTGGCGATCAGCGCTGTGAACTCCTGATCCGTCATCGATTTGTTGCTGTCGCGGGGATATTCTCGGGCGAGGCAATTCCAGTAGGCATCACGGCCGGTTACTGCCAGCTTGTGCGCATCGTCGATCTCGTCGGCGATCGCGGCAAAAGACATGACCGACAGCACTGCCGCGAGCAGCGCGCGCATTGTTCTTCTCCCTTTTCGCGCATCCTAGCGAACAGCAGCGGCCGCTGTAAGCACGGCCCGCGCCATTCTGGCAAACTGGCCAATCACGATTATTTTGATTACTCTGATCCCCGTCCCCTCCTCACGATGAGTGCAATCGTGGCCAAAGCCCCCAACAAGACTTCCAAAACAAACACAGGCAACATCTACATCGGCATCGGCGGCTGGACCTTTGAGCCGTGGCGCGGGGTTTTCTACCCCGAGAAGCTCGCGCAATCGAAAGAGCTTGCCTATGCGGCATCGAAGCTGACCTCGATCGAGATCAACGGCACCTATTACGGCTCGCAGAAGCCGGAGAGCTTTCGCAAATGGGCGAGCGAGGTGCCCGACGGCTTCATCTTCTCGCTGAAGGGCCCGCGCTTCGCCACCAACCGCCGCGTGCTCGCGGAAGCCGGCGACTCGGTGAAACGTTTCTATGATTCCGGCGTGCTGGAATTGAAGGACCGGCTCGGCCCGGTGCTCTGGCAGTTCGCGCCGACCAAGAAATTCGACGGCGCCGACTTCGGCAAGTTCCTTGAGCTGTTGCCGCGCAAGCTCGACGGGCGCGCGCTGCGCCACGTCGTGGAGGTCAGGCACGACAGCTTTTGTATACCCGAATTCGTCGCGCTGCTGCGCGAGTTCGAGACGCCGGTGGTGTTCGCCGAGCACGGCAAATATCCGGCGATCGCCGACGTGGTCAGCGATTTCGTCTATGCGCGGCTGCAGAAGGGCAATGACGAGCTGAAGACGTGCTATCCGCCGAAGCAGCTCGACGCCTGGGCCAAGCGCTTCCAGGACTGGGCCGGCGGCAGCGAGCCGGACGATCTGCCGCGGGTCGACGGCGCCAAGCCGAGCAAGGCCCCGCGCGACGTCTTCGCCTATGTGATCCACGAGGGCAAGATCCGCGCGCCGGCCGGCGCGATGGAGTTGATCGAGCGTGTGAAATAGCAAGTGGAGTGCAGCCGTGGCGAAGGCGAAGACGCTGTTCACCATCGGCTATGAGCAGACGCCGTCGAAGGCGGTGCTCGACGAACTGGAACGCGCCGGCGTGAAGCTGCTGGTCGACGTGCGCGCGATTGCCTCGTCGCGGCGGCCGGGATTTTCCAAGAGCCAGCTCGCCGCGGGCCTCGACGCGCGCGGCATCTCCTACCTGCACCTACGTGGCCTCGGCACGCCGAAGGAAGGCCGCGAGGCCGCGCGCCGCGGCCAGTATGACGTGCTCCGCAAGATCTACTCGGCGCACCTGAAGACCGCGCAGGCCAGGGAGGAACTCGACGAATTGTCGGCGCTGGTCGAGAAGTCCGGCCCGGTCTGCATCCTCTGCTATGAGCGCGATCACCGGCACTGCCACCGCCGTTGGATCGCGGAGATCATCCAGGACCGCGATGGCGTGAAGGTGGAGAACCTGGCCGCGCCGCAGATCTAGTCGGCACCCTCCACGCGCAACGTCCCCTCCATCATCTGCACGCAGCCGCCGCCGACATGCACCGAGGCGACCGCGCCGCCCTGCTTCCGCGCCCGCGTCAGCAGCAGGCTCGGCCGGCCCATGTCGACGCCCTGCCCGATCCGCAAGCGCAGTTCGCCGTCGCTGATGGGATCGAGATCGGCAAGCAGCGCCGCGGCCGCCGCGGTCGCGCTGCCGGTGGCGGGATCCTCGGACAGGCCGCTCGCGCCTGGATGGAACATGCGCGCCTGCAGGTCGAGCGGCTGCTCGCTGTCAGGCACATCACGGGTGTAGAAATAGACGACGTCGCGCCCGAAGCGCGCCAACGCCCTGGCGAACGCCGCGGCATCGGGCCTGGCCCGCTTCAGCGCCTCGCGCGAGGCGATCTCCACCACCAGGAACGGCAGGCCGACTGAGACGACCTGCGGCGCATGGCGGTCGGTCTTCACGTCGCTCGCCGACAGCGACAGACAGGCCGCCGCCTCCGCCGCGCTCACCTCGTCCATCCGCTGCAGTTGCTGCGGCGCGGTCAATTCGGCACCGATCACCCTGCCCTGCTCGGACAGAATCTCGACCGGCACGAGACCCGCCTTCTCCTCGAATTTGAGCCTGGCCGGCGCCGTCGCGGCCCGCGTTGCCAGCACGAAGGCGGTGCCGACATTGGGGTGGCCGGCGAACGGGATCTCGGAACGCACCGTGAAGATACGCACCTGGGCGTTGTTGGCGGCGTCCTGCGACGGCAGCACGAAGGTCGTCTCGGAATAGTTGAACTCGGTCGCGATCGCCTGCATCTGCGCGGTCGACAGCCCGCCGGCATCGAGCACCACGGCGAGCGGATTGCCGCCGAAAGCGCGATCGGTGAAGACGTCGACAGTGATGTAGCGCCGCTGCATTGTTGTTCCTCATGCGATGGCCGGCCGGCCTCGACCGGATCGCACGCATTCTAGCACGGCTGCGACGACGCCCTTCAGAGCACTCGGTGCAATCGAATGCGCGCGCCTAGAAGCGAAACAGCTCGCGCGGCGACGCGAGCACGCGCGCGCGCTCATCGGCGTCGGTGACAAGCTCGTCGAGATACTTTCGGTTCTTGACGTAGTTCTCCTTCGTCTCAAACTGCGTGTGCGGCCAGTCGCTGCCCCACAACAGCCTGTCGACGCCAAAGGCGGTGCGCAGCAGCGGATACGCCTCCTTCGCGAATTGCTCGCCGTTGGCGCCGTTGCGGTACGGCGCCGAGATCTTGACCCAGACCCTGCGCGAGGCACCGAGCTTGAGGGTGGATTGAAAGCCGGGATCGGCAACACCGAGCATGGGATCGGGCAACGCGAAGTGATCGAGCACGACCGTCACGCCATGATCGAGCAACTGCGGCGCCAGCATCGCGAGATCGCCGGCGTTGCGCTGCACCTCGACCTGCCAACCCATCGCCTTGATCGATGCCAATAGCGTCTTCCACTCCGGCGCGGTGAGATCCGGCAGTTGCTGGCCGACCAAATTGAGGCGGATGCCGACGACGCCATTGGCATCGAGCGCACGAAGCTCGGCCGGCGCGATCGCGGGATCAACGACGGCGATGCCGCGCAACCGGCCATTGGCCGCCTTCAGGCATTCGACCAGATAGGAGTTGTCGGTGCCGAGGAAGCTCGGCTGCACCAGCACGCCATTGGTCATGGCATTCTGGTCGAGCTGCTGCAGATAGAGATCGAGCGGCGCGTCATAATCAGGCGCATAGCGCCGCCCCGGCGCAAGCTTCAAGCCGCGATGAAACACGTGGGCGTGGGTATCGATCGACAATCGCGGCACTGCCACCTTAGCCAAGCCCCTGCTCGCAATCCCGATCGTCGGCAGAGATGCGATGAATCCGGCGGCAAACCGGCGCCGCGTCATACCATGTTCGCGCGATGACATATCCATCCCCCATCATCAGGCGCGCGTACCGGCGGCGGCTTGTTCAAAAACCTTGCCGCGGGTCTCGGGCAGCATCAGCACCGCAATCAGCACCAGGGAATAGGCAAACGCCGCATCGATCCCGATCGCGGGACCAAGGCCGATATGGTCGCTGAGGAAGCCGACCAGGAAGGGAAATGCCGCCGAGATAATGCGGCCGAAATTGTAGCAGAAGCCGACGCCGGTGCCGCGCACGCCCGCCGGATAGAGCTCGCTGAACAGCGCCGCCATGCTCGCGGGGATGCCGGCCGAGAAGAAGCCGAGCGGGAAGCCCAGCACCAGCATCTGCGAATTGGTCAGCGGTGCGAAGATATAGACCAGCACGGTCACGACGCAGGCCGCGGCGAAGAACGTGACGTTGGCGCGCCGTCCGATGCGGTCGCTGATGATTCCGGACACCACGCAGCCGCAGAAGAACGCCACGATGATCACGGCGAGATAGGCGCTGGAGCCGAGCACCGAGAGCTGCCGCACCTCGCGCAAATAGGTCGGCAGGAATGTCGTCAGCGCCGAATAGCCGCCATGGGCGCCGGTGCCGAACAGGCCGCCGATCAGCGTGGCGCGCAGCACATCGCGGTGGAAGATGCCGGCGAGCGTGGCGAGGAACGGCGGGCTCGCTTCAGCCGGCACCGATCGCGGCGGCTCCTTCAGCCCGCGGCGAATGAACAGGATCAGGAGCGCCGGCAGCAATCCCACCGCGAACAGGATGCGCCAGGCGATGTCGGCCGGCGCATAGGTGAAGACGAGCGCCGAGAGCAGCACCGCACTGCCCCAGCCGACCGCCCAGGCGCTCTGCACCGCGGCGAGCGCCTTGCCGCGGTGCTCGGCGCGGATGATCTCGGCCATCAGCACCGCGCCGCAGGCCCATTCGGCGCCGAAGCCGAGACCCTGGATTGCCTTGAGGACGAGAAGCTGGGTGTAGGTCGTGGCAAAGGCGCAGGCGAAGGTCGCGAACGCAAAGGTCGCCACCGTGATCTGCAGCGCCCGCACCCGCCCGAACCGGTCGCCGAGCGCACCGCCGAGCCAGCCGCCGAACGCCCCGAAGAACAGCGTGATCGAGCCGAGCAGTCCGGCATCCGCCTTGCTGATCCCGAACGCCGCGATCAGCGCCGGGATCGCGAGGCTGAACATCTGGACGTCGAGCGCGTCGAGGCCCCAGCCGCCAAAGCTTGCCCAGAATGTGCGTCGCTCCAGCGGTGAACACTCGCTGTACCAATTCGTCATTACTCCTCCCGATGATTTCTTCTGTCGTTCTGTTCTGGCGTCCGCGCTCACCTGATCTCGGCGTGGTAACGGAAGCGGTCCGCCGGCCCGCGCGAACGGCGCCATTCGATCGGTCGCCGCTCGAGATCGAAGGCAAGGCGCTCGATGACGATCAGCGGCGCATTCGCCTCCAGCCTCAGCAGGCGGGATTGCATCTCGGTCGCGGTCTCGACGGTGAGGATTTCATCGGCCGAGACCACGACCTGGCCGCAGCGATCCTCGTAGAGCGGATACAGCAGGTCGCCGAACTCCGCGGTGTCGAGCGCGAGGATCGCCTCGAAGCGCGACTTCTGCAGCCAGATCTCCTCGGCCAAGAGCGGCACGTCGTCGATCAGGCGCAGACGCGACAGGCTGATGACGGGCTCGCCTGCGGGAATGCGCAACGCCGACGCGACGGCCGACGTTGCCGGCACCGCCTTCCGCCGCAGGATACGGCTCTGCGGGACGCGACGCTCGCCGGTTTCGGACTGGAAGCGGAAGAAGCGGAACAGCGAGGAGTTGAAGCGCGCGCGGCGCACGAAGGTGCCGCGCCCCTGCTGCCGCTCCAGCACGCCGTCGCTGACGAGCTGGTCGATCGCCTTGCGCACGGTGCCGATCGCAACGCCGTAATGCGCGCCGAGCTCGGCTTCCGAGGGGATTAGATCACCCGGACGCCATTCGTTGCGATTGATACGCGCCGCGAGATCATCGCGGAGACGCTGGTAGCGCGGCAGGCGGTCGTCGACGGGGGAGTTCATATAGTCATCTATATGAGTATAAGATTGCCGGTCAACCACTACTAAATTACCTTAGAAATCAAGAACGACTTTCCCCTATCCCAGCTGCCAGACCGGCACCGGCCGGTCATAGCCCCGGATCGCCACCTCGCCGCGCGACACCGCGTCCCGGCAATCGTCCCCCAGCGCGTCGTGCACCGCGGAGGAGATCAGGAATTGCGAGCCGAGGTCCTTGTTGAGCGCCTCCAGCCGCGCCGCGAAATTCACGGTGTCGCCGATCACCGTGTACTCCTTGCGCCGCGGCGAGCCGATGTTGCCGGCGACGACCTCGCCGACATGGATGCCGATGCCGATGCGCAGCGGCCAGCTCGAGGCGGCGTTGGCGCGCTCATTGGCCGCGAGCATCTCGCGTGCGGCGGCGACCGCGTGATGCGCGGCATCACCGGTCTCGAACGGCGCGCCGAACAAAGCGAGGAAGCCGTCGCCGAGGAACTTGTTCACGATGCCACCGTGGCGGTCGAGGATCTCGACTAGCACCGCAAAGGCGCCGTCGAGCCGCTCCACCACCTCCTGCGGCGAGCGCGAGCGCGCCCCTGCGGTGAAGCTGCGGAAATCGACGAACATCACCGCGACGCGACGGATGTCGCTTTCGGTGCTGGCGCCCTCGGCCATCAGGCGCTCGACCACCTGCGGCGAGACGTGCTGGCCGAACAGATTGGTGATGCGGTCGCGCGCGGTGGCGGCAAGGATGCTGGCGCCGAACTGCCGCCTGAGCTGCATGCCGACGGCGCCCGCCAGCACGCCGCAGACCAGGATCACGACGCTGCGCGCAGAATGATAGAACAGGTCCGGCGCCGGATCGACGCCCCCGTCGGGGCGATAGTACATCGCCATCCACAAGAGCTCGGCCGCCGCGACAAAGCCGGTGAAGGTCGAAAGCCAGAAATCCAGCCGCAACGTCGAGGCGATGATGAAGATGAAATAGACCAGCGGCGCCACCCAGCCGAGCGCGGCCACCGAGCCCATACTGTCGATATGCAGCGCCAGCGCCACTGTCGGCAGCGACGTCTCGATCAGCGCGCCGATATAGCGCCGGACCACCGGCAGGTCGCGCCCCCGCCGCATGTGCCGGGTGATCGCGGTGTGCACCCACAATTCGAACAGGATGAACGGTACGATGACGGTGTAGATATAGGACGGCTTGAAATTGCCGTGCCAGACCCGTGCCAGGGCTTCGGGGTCGAGGACGTAGATCGCCGAGGTGACGACAGCGAATCCCGCCGCGGTGCCGATCAGCACCTTGACGCGGAGCAGCTCGGTGCTCATCACCTCCCGCATCAGGGCATGATGGAAATCGGCCGACACCGCCGTGCCCTGTACCGTTTCGCCTTTGGCCCAGAATCCAGCCATTGCCCTGCCCCGGTCATTCCGGGGCGCGAAGCGAACCCGGAATCTCGAGATTCTCAGGTGCGCAACTGCGCACCGTAGTTCGCCTCTGCGAGGCGCCCCGGAATGACGATGACTACCGAGCTCCATCTTAGCCTCAATCGAGCGTGCGGCGGAAGCGCGTCACCGCGATCGTCATGGCAAGCAGCATCAGGGCGAGCAGTGCGATCGTGTCATACTGCAGGTTCTGCACGACCGCGCCTTTGAGCATGATGGCGCGGACGATCCGGACGTAATGAGTCAGCGGCAGGCCCTCGCCGATATATTGCGCCCAGACCGGCATGCCCGCGAACGGAAACATGAAGCCCGACAGCAGGATGCTCGGCAGGAAAAACATCATCGAGAGCTGCATCGCCTGCAGCTGGTTCTGCACGATGGTCGAGAACGTGTAGCCGATCGACAAATTGGTGGTGATGAACAGCGTGGTCAACGCCGCCAGCAACAACATGCTGCCGAGGACCGGCACGCCGAATAACAATACGCCGATGCCGATGATCAGGCTCGCCTGGACGAAGCCGACAATGACGTACGGGATGATCTTGCCGAACATCACCTCGACCGGCTTGATCGGCATCGACAGCAGGCTCTCCATGGTGCCGCGTTCGATCTCGCGCGTCACCGACAGCGCGGTGAAGATCAGCATGGTCATGGTCAGGATGGTCCCGACCAGGCCGGGCACGATGTTGAGCCGGGATTCCGCCGCGGGATTGTAGCGGGCATGGGCGCGGATCTCGAACGGCATCGCCGGCGGATCGCCGATATGCAGATCATGTTCCAGCGCGGTCTGCACCAGCGGCCCCAATGCGGCGAGCGCCGAGCCGGCCGCGACCGGATCGGTGGCGTCGGCCGCGACCAACAGCGCAGGCTTGTCGCCGCGCCGCACCGCGCGCTCGAAGCCGCGCGGGATCTCGACGCCGAACAGCACCTTGCCTGATTGCAAGAGATTGTCGAACTCCTCGACGGTGTGGACCTCGCGGGTGAAGCGGAAATAGGCGGTGTTCTCCATCGCCTTCAGGATCGAGCGGCCGAGATCGGTGTCCTCCTGCGTCAACACCGCACTGGGCAGGTTGCGCGGCGTGGTGTTGATGGCGTAGCCGAACAGCAGAAGCTGCATCACCGGGATCATGATGATCATAGCGAAGGAGACACGGTCGCGGCGGAGCTGGATGAACTCCTTGATCAGCATCGCATAGCTGCGCCGCCAGAAGCCGAACGCCGGCTCCGGCGCCTCGCCGTTCCGGATGGTGTCGGTCACACTCATTGGAAGTTATCCTTCGCGCGCCCCATCAGATCGATAAACACGTCCTCGAGCGACGGCTCGCTCGCCTGCCACTGCCAGCCCTTGTGCTCCCGATAGGGCGCGATCGTTGCCTCGAGCGCCGCCCTGTCGCGCCCGGAGACGTGCAGGCTGGTGCCGAACGGCGCCACCATGTCAACGCCGGGCCTGCCCGTGAGCTCGGCCGACAGCCCATTGAGATCATCGCCGCTCACGGTGTAGGTCGACAACGCGGAATGCGCGATCACCTCATCGACGGTGCCGTGCGCGAGCAGATTGCCGTAGGCGATATAGGCGATCTCGTGACAGCGCTCGGCCTCGTCCATGTAGTGGGTCGAGACCAGCACGGTGAGGCCGTCGGCTGCGAGCGCGTGGATCTCGTTCCAGAAGTCGCGCCGCGCCTTGGGGTCGACGCCCGCGGTCGGCTCGTCGAGCAGCAGCAGTTGCGGATTGGGCAGCGTGCAGGCGCCGAGCGCGAGCCGTTGCTTCCAGCCGCCGGAGAGGTTTCCAGCCAACTGCTCCTCGCGCCCGTTCAGGCCGATCCGCGCAACCATGTCGCGCGCGGCGCCGCGTGCGTCGGGCATGCCGTAGAGCCGCGCGACGAATTCGAGGTTCTCGCGCACCGAAAGATCCTGATACAGGCTGAAGCGCTGGGTCATGTAGCCAACCCGACGCTTGATCTTGTCGGCGTCACGCCGGATGTCGTAGCCGAGGCAGGTGCCGGTGCCGCTGTCGGGCGTCAAGAGGCCACAGAGCATGCGGATGGTCGTGGTCTTGCCGCTGCCGTTCGGACCGAGGAAGCCGTAGATCGAGCCACGCTTGACCTGCATCGACAGGTCATGGACCACCTCGCGTCCGCTGAACGACTTCGACAGGCCCTTCACATCGATGGCGATGCCGGGCGCATGGTTCGCGGCGCCGTTCATCGCCGCTCCGCCACCGGGGTCTTGGCGTTGAGATAGACGCTGATCGGCTGCCCGACCCGCAGCGCATCGGGTCGGCTCGGCCGCGCCTGGATCAGATAGACGAGCTTGTTGCGCTCATCGAGGCTGTAGATCACCGGCGGCGTATATTCGGCCTGGGTGGCGATGAAATAGATCTTGGCGGTGAGATCGGCCGCGCAATTGTCGCAAGCGACCTTCACCTCGTCGCCGAGCGCAAGCTTCGGCAGTTCAGCTTCCGGCACGAAGAAGCGCAGCTTCATGTTGCCGGGCGGCATGATCGACAGCACCGGCCGCTGCGCCGGCACCATCTCGCCCTCGCGGAAGTAGATCTGCTGGATCGAGCCCGCGACCGGGGCATAGCCCTTGCGCCGCTCCAGCCGCGTCTGCGAGGTGTTGACGCGCGCTTCCGCAACGCGGAGCGCGGAGACGGCGGCGTCGAGGTTCGCCTGCGTGCCGGCGCCGGTGCCCCGCAACGACGCCGCACGGTCATAGGTCTGCTGCGCGTTCGCCAGCGTCGCATTGTTCTGGTTCAGATCGGCCTTCTGCAAATCGTCGTCGACGGAGTAGAGCAATTCGCCGGTCTTGACCTCGTCACCCTCGCGCACGTTGAGCTTGATCACCCGACCGGTTTCGTCGGGGCTGACGAAGATCATGTCGGCCTCGACCCAGCCCTGGAAGCCGGGGTCCTTCTTGTCGTTGCAGCCGCCGAGCGTCGCCGCAAGGAGCGCAAGCACCGCCAGGAGCTTGATAGCTTGCGACGACGTCATGTCGTCCTCCGTTCGCCAAAAATCAGATCGAGATGCACCTTGAACATCGCGATCGCATCCAGTGGCGCATGCCTCGCAAACAGGCTCTGCCAGATCACCGCGACGATCGCGGGAGCGACGAGCAGTTGGGGGAAGCGCGCCAGCTCGTTCTGCCTGATTTCGCCGCGCGCGACCCCGAGCTGGATCAATGCGGTGATCGCGGCCATGCCCTTCGACACCACCTCGCGGAAATAAAAGTCGGCAATCGCCGGAAAGCGCGGCCCCTCGGCCACGATCAGGCGAATGATGTCGCCGCGGCGGGTCGAGGCGACCTCGCGGATGAAGGTCTCGGCAAACCGCTCGACCGCGTCACGGACGGAGCCGCCGAGCGGCGGCGGCGCAGCCATGCGGCCGATCAGCGGCACGATCGCGGTGCGGATCAGCTCCTCGAACATCGACTCCTTGTCCTTGAAGTGCAGGTAGATCGTGCCCTTGGCGACCCCTGCGCGTTTCGCGATGTCATCAAGCCGGGTCGCGGCAAAGCCGCGCGCGACGAACTCCTCCATCGCGGCCTCGACAATCGCCGCACGCCGCTCCGCGGACTTCCCAGCACGGTTTGAGGCGGGCCCGGCGTCTTCGGCCAGCGGCGAGACCAGCTTCGGGTCCTTGGCCGCGGCAGGGCGAATGGTGGGCCGAGGCTTCGCGGCCCGCTTTCGGATCGTTGTGTTTCGCTGTCTGGTCATGCGCGTATAATGACTGACCGGTCAGTCATCGTCAATATCGTCTTGCATCGAGCGCCTCACGCTGTCGTGACAGGATTGGTGATCGCCGCCCTTGGCGGCCGCGGTTTGTTGGCCTGCCAGCGCACACGGCCGCGCTCTCGCGGCATGAATTGCCCAAGGCTTGGGTCGTATGCCGCCCTCTCCTCAAACAGAGGGCGCAGGGAAAGCCGGGTGGCGCCGATCGCACCCATGGGTCCCGTGCAACAAAAAGCACGGGGGTAGGACCACAGGTGTAACCGGAATCCCGGCTTTCCCTGCGCGATGGTTTTACGGCTTCCTTCGTGCTCTCCCCGGCGAGACCGGGCTTGTTTGTCACCGTCTTCGCAAGGACGCTTTCCACGTCTTGCGAGGAGACACCTGCCACTGGGGCGTCAGGACCACACGACTTCACCGTCCGCCGTGGCACGTTCGCCTCGTGTGCCACCGGCGTCCACCGCATCTCACCGCAACACGCGTGACGATGGCGAAGCGCCCCTCAATCGGGTGAGACGGGCGAATTCATACACCGATTTTCATTTCCGGAAAACCGAAATATTTTGCCGAGAGCACTTGCGCCGTCGGGCAAATCAGTGGCATGGGCCGCGGATCCGTAGGATGGGTAGAGCGCACCGAAACCCATCATTGCTGCAGCACGTCAGGATCGCGATGGGTTTCGCTGCGCTCTACCCATCCTACAGCACTGCGCTCTACCCATCCTGCAGCACCGGTTTGCCTGCCGGGTTGATTTGTCGCAGGTGACGCGCCCGGATCAGTCGGGGCAACTCTTGCCGGCTCTACGCGGGACGCGCCGGCCTTTCGGTCAGCGAAAGCAGATTGCCGTCCGGGTCCTTCAACCACGCAATCCGAGCGCCGGACGGCGATTGCCAGATGCCGGCTGCATCCTGCGCAAGGTGCGGAAAGCGCTCGAAGCTGCCTCCCCGGCTCGCGATCTCGCGCACCGCGCGATCGATGTTCGCGACCGACCAGCCGAGCGCGGTGTAGGGCTGCGGCGTCAGTTCGCGAACCTTCTGCAGCCGCAGCTCGATCCCCTCGACGTCATAGACACGGCGAACTCATCGTCGGAGACAAATGTGAGACCGAGAACTCCTTCGTAGAACGCGCGCGCCCGCGCGCTGTCCGTCGTCGCCAGAAAGGCGATCAGGCTGCAATCGTCGAGCATGTCGTCCCTCCAGATCGTGGCTTCGAGCAATCCGGTCGACGCGCGAAAGCAGGGCCCGGATGGCTAGCTGTGAAACTTCAATCCATCGAGGATCTTGTCGACCACCTTGCGCTCGGCGCGGATGGCGAGGCCGACGAGATTGAGGTCGGCGCGTGCCACCGCTTTCACCACCTCGCGGTTGGCGGCATCGTGCGTAGTCCTGAACATGTCCTCGGTGTAGAGCGCCGGCCGCACGTTGCGCGCCAGCGCACGCTCGAGCGCCCGCGACAGCGCAGGCCGGTCGGCGCCGTAGATCAGGATCGGCTGGCCGATCAGGGGCAGATATGTCGTCCCCGAGCCGTCCTCATAGTTCTCGCCGATGCATTCGGGAAACGCGGCGGCGATGCCGCCCGACAGGAAGGATGCGACGTTAAGCTTCTGCCACGCTTCCAGGTCGTTGCGGATCACGACCGCGATCTTGGTGTCGAACTGCATGGCGCCACTCTAGCGGCAGGCCAGCGGCAAGGGCTACCCCTTGGCGTCGCAGGCCCAGGCGCGGATCACGCATTCCTTGCCGCCGTATTCGTAGCATTTGCGGGTGGCGGCGTTGAGCGAGCTCGAGATTTTCGGCTTCACGGCGTAGCCATGGGCGCCGCAGGGATTGGCCATGTCCACCGCGAAGGCGGCGCAGGCGCGCTTCATGGTCACCGCCGTGCACTCGCCCCTGCACTGCTTCAGCGCGGCGGCGCGGGCGGCCGCTTCCGCCGGATAGTCGTAGGCCTGGCCATAGGCGCCGCATTTGCCGACCGCGAACGCGCCGGCCGCCCAGCTCTTGGTGATGACGTTTTCCGTGATGAAGCGCGAGGCGCCGAGCAGCACGGTCAGCGCAAGAATGAACAGCGCGCGGCGCTGCGCGGTAGCCGTCGAAACGATCAAGACTGAAATCCCCCAAACCCGGCGGCGAATCTATCCGGGGGTCGTTTCCAGATGGTGAATGACGGGTTGTGGGTGGATAGCTCTGTGCGTGGTCGTCCCGGCGAAGGCCGGGACCCATAGCCACAAATGTCAGGTGTTGCGCGAGGCTGGGGCCGCTTTCCCGCCGAGAACGAAGACCGGTGGTTGATGGGGTGGACGGCCCCCTACGGCATCAGTGTGCCAGAATGAGGTTGTGCAAA
>NZ_JBHMET010000075.1:0-63054 GCF_042430365.1 Bradyrhizobium erythrophlei | reverse complement strand
AACAAAGATGTGTGCATTAGATAGCCGGCGAGACCGGGCTTGTTTGTCACCGTCATCCGCGAGACGCTTCCGTCCCGGGAGAGACACCTGCCACTGGGGCGTCAGGACCACACGACTTCGCCGTCCGCTATCTCGCGTGCTCGTCAGTCACGCGCTCAGCGTCCACCGCATCCCAACCCAACACTCGTGACGATCGCGAAGCGCCCCTCAATCGGGTGAGACGGGCGGATTCATACACTGATTTGCACTTCCGAAAAACCGAAATATTTTTCGCGCGGGGGCTTGCCTCGTCGGGCAAATCAGTGGCAAGCGGCGCGGCGCCGGTAGATCATGACGGTGACGTCGCGTTCGCGCCGCTGGACGCGGGGAGGCGAGGTTCTTCCGGCCGGATCTGCTCAAATTGGGGCTCCTCGCCCGCCGGCGGCGCTTGCCGCCTTGCGCCCCGGCTGGTAACTCCGCGTCAGATTTGCAGGTCAAATCCGACTTGCAGCCTTGCGACGCATGACATGGCCGACAAACCGAAAAAACCGCAGAAATTGAAGGCGCGCCTGCCGCGCGGGCTGGAGGACCGCGGTCCCGCCGCGATCGCGGCCACGCGCCAGATGGTGGAGAAGATCCGCGCCGTCTACGAGCTTTATGGCTTCGAGCCGGTGGAGACGCCGGCGATGGAGTACACCGATGCGCTCGGCAAGTTCCTGCCCGACCAGGACCGTCCCAACGAGGGCGTGTTCTCGTTCCAGGACGATGACGAGCAGTGGATCTCGCTGCGCTACGACCTGACCGCGCCGCTCGCCCGCTACGTCGCCGAGAATTTCGATCACCTGCCGAAGCCCTATCGCTCCTATCGCTTCGGCTACGTGTTCCGCAACGAGAAGCCCGGCCCCGGCCGCTTCCGCCAGTTCATGCAGTTCGATGCGGATACCGTGGGATCGGCTTCGCCCGCGGCTGACGCCGAAATGTGCATGATGGCCGCCGACACGATGGAAGCGCTCGGCATTCCGCGCGGCTCCTATGAAGTGAAAGTCAATAATCGCAAGGTGCTTGATGGGGTTCGAGACGCGCTCGGCATTGCGGACGAAGGCCGGTGGCTGACCGTCATGCGCGCCGTGGATAAGCTCGACAAGTTTCCCGTCGGCGAGGTGCGCAAGCTGCTCGGACCTGGGCGTTGGGATGGTGGTGAGGAAGGAAAGGGTGATTTCACCAAGGGCGCCGGCCTCGATCATATTCAAGCGACGTTCGTGCTCAGCGCGGTCGGGCAGTCTTCCGAGATGAAGGAGGACGAGTACGCCCCACTGAAAGAGTTGCAGGCCCGCTTCGATCAAAGCGTAGGAGTTGAAGGTCAGAAGGAGCTTCGCGATATTATTTCGTTTGTCGGCGAATACTCCGACCGCATTCGTATCGATTCCTCCGTAGTCCGCGGTCTCGAGTACTACACGGGCCCGGTCTACGAGGTGGAACTCAAGCTGGAAACCAAGGACGAGAAGGGCCGGCCGGTGCGGTTCGGCTCGGTCGGCGGCGGCGGGCGCTATGACGGGCTGGTCTCGCGCTTCCGCGGCGAGCCGGTGCCGGCGACCGGATTTTCGATCGGCGTGTCGCGGCTGCAGGCCGCGCTCACCATGCTCGGCAAGCTCGACACGCGGCCCGAGTTCGGGCCGGTGGTCGTCACCGTGTTCGATCGCGACCGCGTCGCCGACTACCAGAAGATGGTCGCGGAGCTGCGCAACGCTGATATCCGCGCCGAGCTCTATCTCGGCAACCCCAAGAACATGGGCAACCAGCTCAAATATGCCGATCGCCGCAACTCGCCCTGCGTCATCATCCAGGGCTCGGACGAAAAGGCGCGCGGCGAGGTGCAGATCAAGGACCTGATCGAGGGCGCCAAGGCCGCGGCCGCGATCGCCTCCAACCAGGAATGGCGCGAAACGCGCCCCGCGCAGTTCTCCTGCGCGGAAGCCGATCTCGTCGCCAAGGTGCGCGAGGTCCTGGCGCGCCATGACGTGATGTGGGGATAGCCATTCGCTTCTGACGCGATGCCCGGCCTTGTGCCTGATGTCCACGTCTTGTTTGATAGAAAAGGACGTGGATGGCCGGGACAAGCCCGGCCATGACGAAAATAAAGGGAGACCAAAATGCCCGAGATCACCATCAGCATGGCCGCCGGCCGCACCGAGGAGCAGAAGGTCGGCATGATGCGCGATATCACGCAGGCGCTGGTGAAGAACCTCGGCGTCGACGCGGAAGCTGTCGTGATCCAGATCAACGAGGCGCCGCTGCATCACAAGATGAAGGGCGGCAAGACCTTCGTCGAGCGCAAGACCGCGCAGAAGTGACGCGTTAGCGTCATTCCGGGGCAGCCCGCAGGGCTGAACCTCAGATGTGCAATTGCACATCGGGGAATCTCGATCCGCAATCTCCAGATTCCGGGTTCGCGCTTCGCGCGCCCCGGAATGACAAGCAGGCACCATGGACGCACGCGACTTCATCAAGATCGGCATGAGCGCGGAGCGCATGCTCGTGGTGCCGCCGGAGCGCACGGTCGGGCATTTCGTGCCGGGCATGCCGATGGTCTATGCGACGCCGATGATGATCCTGGACATGGAGATGGCGTCGGGCGACGCCATCCGAGCTTCGCTGCAACCGGGATGGGTCACGGTCGGTACGGAGGTGGACGTCCGCCATCGCGCCGCCGCCCTGGTCGGCGCCACGGTGCGGACCACCGCCAAGGTGGTCGCGGTCGAGCGCCGCGTCATCCGCTTCGAGGTCGAGGCCTTTGAGGGCACGCGCAAGCTCGGCGAAGGCCGCCACGCCCGCGGCCTCATCAATGTCGAGAGTTTTAACCGGCGGCTTGCCGGGACGTCGGACGCTCAGTCGTAGCGTAGTGCGTAGGGTGGGCAAAGGCGCGCTTGCGCCGTGCCCACCATTCACGGCGTGCTCGCGATGGTGGGCACGCTGCGCTTTGCCCACCCTACGATTCTGCCAAGGCGCCTACTTCGCCAATTCCTTCGAGCGCTTGGTCGCCGCGGCGATGGCGCGGGTCATCAGCGGCTGCAGGCCGTCCTTGGCCATCAGCACCTTGAGCGCTGCGGCCGTGGTGCCGCCGGGCGAGGTGACATTCTGTCGCAAGGTCGCCGACGGCAAATCCGAGCGATGCAGCAATTCGCCGGAGCCGGCGACGGTCGCGCGGGCAAGGGTGGTGGCGAGCGCTTCGGGGAGGCCGGCGGCGACGCCGGCGCGCGCGAGCTCTTCGGCCAGCAGGAACACATAGGCCGGGCCGGAGCCGGAGACCGCGGTCACCGCGTCCATCAGGCTTTCATCGTCGACCCATTCGACGGGGCCGGTGGCGCGCAGCAGCGCATCCGCGGTGGCGCGCTGCGCGGCGCTGACGGTCTTTGCGGGGACAGCGACGGTGATGCCGCGGCCGATCGCCGCCGGCGTGTTCGGCATCGCGCGCACCACCATGCCGCCGCAGACCTCCTCGAGTGCCGACATCGTCGTGCCGGCCATGATCGAGACCACCAGCGTGGACGGCCCGACAAATTGCTTCAGCGCCGCGCCGGCCTCGCGGAAGGACTGCGGCTTCACCGCGACCACGAGCGTGTCGACCGCGCCGGTGTCCTGCGCCGACGGATTGAGGCGAACGCCCTTGCCGGCGAGCGCGGAGATCTCGGGCGCAAGATGCGGATCGATCACCACGACCCGCTCGGGCGCAAGCCCCTGCGCCAGCCAGCCGGTCAGCATCGCGCCGCCCATCTTGCCCGCGCCCGCAAGCGCGATCGTGCCGGTGGTGTTTTTCAGTGCGCTGCTGGATGTGTTCACGGGTCGCTCCACAAACTCTCGCGTCGTCCCGGCGAAGGCCGGGACCCATAACCACAGGCGGTTCTAGTGAGGCGAGCGATCAGCCACAAGCAGTTTGCGTGAGCCCCGCGGTCACGGAGTATGGGTCCCGGCCTTCGCCGGGACGACACCGAATTTGCTGAAGCGCTGGAGCGAGACCCTTACGCCTCGCCCTGGGTGTCGAACATCGCCGCCGACATCGCTTCCTCGGCCGACTTGCCGGCCCAGACCACGAACTGGAACGCAGGGTAATAGCGCTCGCAGGCGTGGATCGCGTTGACCAGCATGCTCTCGCATTGCGCGGTAGAGGCGGTGAGGCCGGCCGGCAGCACCAGCGCCTGGCGATGCATGATCATGCCGGTGTGGGTCCAGAGATCGTAATGGCCGACCCACAATTGCTCGTTGATCGCGGCGATCAGCCGCTGCACCTCGGCGCGCCGCGCCTGGGGAATCTTCATGTCGAAGGCGCAGGCCAGATGCAGCGCCTCGATCTCGCCCATCCAGGTGAAGGAGAGCTGATAGTCGGTCCAGTCGCCCTTGGAGACGATCGTCACCTCGTCTTCGCCGGAACGCTCGAACGCCCAGTTGTTGTCGGTGGCGATATCCTCGACCACCGCAAGCGGATTACTCCGGGAATCGATAATGCCTTCGAGGAGGGACATGCCGTCTCGACCCTTGTTCTTATGCTCTGTTGATACGCACACTGAGGCCGGCACGCGCGACACATTGCATCGTAGCCGAGTGCAGTTCCTCGATCGGGCTTTCCGGTTGGTCCGGGAACTGACGGGCATGAAGTGATGTGATTTGCGGAATCCGCGCAACCGCACGCCGAGTCCGTCCACAGCCAAAGCGCGGCTCGTCCACAGCTCATCTCGCCCCATCTATTAATTTGAGAACAAATCGGAATCGGAATTGCTCGCGTAACGATTTGTTAACCATTTGGTTCGTCGCGCCGCGCGCTGTGATTTGGCGAATATCGGTCCAAAAGGCCGTTGCCAGACTCGCTTGCCGGGCATGGGGACATGCCGATTTCCCATGCCAAAACGGCTTGCCGGGCTGTCGCGGTTTGGTCATATTTCCTGTCAGGCACGTCCATCCCGGGCGGGCCGATGTTCTCAGGGCGGGGTGAAAGTCCCCACCGGCGGTAAGGGCGATGAGCCCAAGCCCGCGAGCGCCTTCTTCGCGAAGTCGGGGAAGGGTCAGCAGATTCGGTGCAACTCCGAAGCCGACGGTTACAGTCCGGATGAAAGAGAACGGTTGCGGCGGCCCGCGCGTTTTCGCGTGGGTCAATGTCGTTGTCCGTATGCCCTGATTCTGGTCCTGAAAGAGGAAAGCCATGAATCAGATGTTGCAAGACCAAGACCTCCAAACCTCCCAAGCCGAAGTCACCTCCGATCCACCGGCGGCACCGCCGGCGGTGGAACATCCGCGCTTTGCAAAACCGCAGCGCGTCGCGTTCGTGCAGGCGTCCTGGCATCGCGATGTGGTGGAGGAGTGCCGCATCGCGTTCCTGAGGGAGATCGAGGCGCGGCACATCACCAATATCGATGTGTTCGAGGTGCCGGGCTCGTTCGAGATCCCGCTGCATGCGCAGATCCTGGCGAAGACGCGCCGCTACACCGCGATCGTCGCCGCAGGCCTCGTCGTCGATGGCGGCATCTACCGCCACGAGTTCGTCGCCGACACCGTGATCAAGGCGCTGATGGACGTGCAGCTGCGCACCGAGGTGCCGGTGTTCTCGGCGGTGCTGACGCCGCAGCAGTTCCACGAGACCGAGGTGCATTTCGACTTCTTCCGCAAGCACTTCGCGATCAAGGGTGTCGAGGTGGCGCAAGCCTGCGCCAATACGCTGCTCAGCCTGGAACGCCTGCGCGGCCAAGTCGCGGCGGGGATCGCGGGCTAATCCGCAGACTCGCTTCACCTCTCCCGCTTGCGGGGGAGGTCGCATTGCATCGAAGATGCAATGCGGGTGGGGGCTCTCTCCACAGTGTGACTCGCGGCGATACCCCCACCCCAACCCTCCCCCGCAAGCGGGAGAGGGGGCGCAGCGTCTCCGCGGTCGCCAATTTCGACCTAGTATGCAAACGCGATTCCGGCATGCGTGCCGGGATCGCGTGCGCCTGCCCTGCGTTCGGTTATGCTTGCGGGCCTAAGATCAGACGAACCGGAGGCGCGGGCATGAGCGAACAGCATTCCACCGACTGGCTCGGCCTGTCAGGCCGCATCGCAATTGTCACCGGCGGAGGCGGCGGCATCGGCCGCGCCACCGCCGTCAGCCTTGCCCGCGCCGGTGCGAAAGTCGCCGCGATCGACCGTGACGAACGCGGGCTCGATGAGACCAAGGCGAAGCTTGGCGAGATCGGCGACGATCATCTGATCGCGCTCTGCGATACGACGAGCGCCGAGAGCGTGGCGACAGCGGCAGAAACGATCGAGCGCGCGCTCGCGCCGTGCGGCATCCTCGTCAACACCGCAGCGGTGCTGCGCCCGGGTGGGCTCGATACCCTCTCGCTCGCCGAGTGGAATGCGGTGCTCGCGGTCAACCTCACCGGCTATTTCCTCTGCGCGCAGGCGTTCGGCGGGCAGATGCGAAAAGCGGGTCGCGGCAGCCTCGTCCATGTCGCCTCGATCGCCGGCAGCAATGCGCAGGGGCAGAGCGGCGCCTACAGCGTCAGCAAGGCCGGCGTGATCATGCTGTCGCAGCAGCTCGCGGCCGAATGGGGACCGCATGGCATTCGCAGCAACGTCGTGAGCCCCGGCCTCGTGGTCACGCCGATGAGCCAGGCATTCTACGATACGCCTGGGGTCACCGAGCGCCGCACCGCCGTGGTGCCGATGCGCCGGATCGGCGCGCCGCAGGACATGGCGGACGCGATCCTGTTCCTCGCCAGTGACCGCGCATCCTATGTCAACGGCGAGGAGATCATCGTCGATGGCGGCTACGTGCGGACGTTGATGAGCCACGTGCCGCGGCCGGGGTTTTGAGGCGGTGGCGGCCGCAAACTCGGTGTCGTCCCGGCCTTGAGCCGGGACGACAGCGAGTTAATCGAACAGGCTCGAGACCGACTCTTCGGCCGCGGTGCGGCCGATCGCTTCGGCGATCAGGCCGGCGATCGAGATCTGGCGGATGTTCGGCGCCTTGTTGACGGCGTCCGTCGGCAGGATCGAGTCGGTGATGACCAATTCCTTCAGCCGCGACGAGGCGATACGTGCGGCCGCGCCGCCGGACAAAACGCCGTGGGTGATGTAGGCCGAGACCTCCTTGGCGCCGTGGGCGATCAAGGCCTCAGCCGCGTTCACCAGCGTGCCGCCGGAATCGACGATGTCGTCGACCAGGATGCAGTTGTAGCCGGCGACGTCGCCGATCACGTTCATCACCTCGGATTCACCGGGGCGCTCGCGGCGCTTGTCGACGATCGCGAGCGGCGTGTTGATGCGCTTGGCGAGGCCGCGGGCGCGCGCCACGCCGCCGACGTCGGGCGACACCACCATCACCTTGGCGAGGTCGAACTTCTCTCTGATATCGCGCACCATCAGGGGCGCCGCGAACAGATTGTCGGTCGGGATGTCGAAGAAGCCCTGGATCTGGCCGGCATGCAGGTCGAGCGTCATGACGCGGTCGACGCCGGCGCGCGAGATCAGGTTGGCGACGAGCTTGGCCGAAATCGGCGTGCGCGAACCGGATTTCCGGTCCTGACGGGCATAGCCGAAATAGGGCACGACAGCGGTGATGCGGCGCGCCGAGGCGCGGCGCAGCGCGTCGGTGATGATCAGGAGCTCCATCAAATTGTCGTTCGCCGGATACGACGTCGACTGCAGGATGAACATGTCCGAGCCGCGGATGTTCTCCTGGATCTCGACGAAGATCTCCATGTCGGCGAAACGCCGGACCACGGCCTTGGTCAGCTCGATGCCGAGCCCCTTGGCGATATCCTGCGCCAGCGCAGGATTGGAGTTGCCGGCGACGAGCTTGATTGATCCGTTTTTTGCCGACATCGATGCTTCCCCCCGCGCCTTGCTGGATACGACGTTCAGCATCTCAAGTCCCTATAGAACCGGCGGGTTTTCGGTGGGCGAGGGAATATCAGGCGGGCGGCTTGGCTGGCAACCCATTAGCCCGGTTTTCCCGGTCAAAAATGGCCCTTATCCGGGGTCACGCGGGGGTTAGTTGGCGGAATATCCGAGCGCCAAGGTCTCGGCGGCGGCCGCGGCCGGGGCTGTCGCGACCGCGGGTCCGCGCAGGCCCGGTACCGGGGCTGGCGCGGGGGTCTCCGCCGGGCCGCCATTGATCATGCCGGCGAGGCCGCTGAGGCCGGCTTGCGCGATCTTGCGCAGGACGAGGTCGTCAGCGGCGGCCCAGGCGTCGCGCCCGGCCTTGCCGGCCGGCTCCTCGCCGGAGAGCCGCAGCGCACGCTGCTGGTTGCTGTCGTAGACGTCCCACACCCAGGAGATCACGGTGCGGCCGCGCACCACCTGCGCCGAGAGATAGCTGCGCACGCGATAGGCGGCGCCGCCCTCGCGCGACACGATCGCGAGGCTGCGCAGCTTGGACTCGCTGTCGAGCACGCCGACCATGCGGTCGAACACTTGCGGCGGCGGACCGTCGATCGACTCGAAGGCAATGGTGGCGCCGCCGCTGGGCGCGGCCATCGCATAGGAATCGGCCACGCCACCGCCGCTGGCGCAGCCGCCGAGCGCGCAGGCGATCGCAAGCCACGTCGCCGCGATCGTGGCACGCACCACTGTCCCAGTTTGGAACGGGCTTTTTGACGCTTCCCTCATTGCGTCCTGCGATATCGTTAAAAGGCCTTAACGTCTAGGGCAGGACGGCCACAGCGCTTAACCGATCGAGCCGGTCAAGCGCAGGGCGAGGGACGGAATTCCTTCCTCAGTCGGCCAGGTGATGCTGCATGGCCTCGGTGATCCAGGCCCATTCCCGGTTCGGGCTACTGTCGGGCGGCAGGCCGCGCATGATGGCGACCAGCTCCCAGTAACGGGCTGCGCGGGCGTCGTGCAGCGCATATCTGCCGCGAAGCCAGATACGGAATTCCAGGTTGGGTTCCCGCCCCAACAGCCGGGCCGACGTCTCCAGCCAGTCGCGCGCCAGCGCCTGGCCCGTGTCCGACGTCGGCGCGAGGCCGTGCGCGATCGCCTCCTTGGCTCGCGCGAGCACGGCTTGGTTGGCCTTTTGCCAGGCAGGGAGGTCCAGCGCGTGACGATCCCAGACGTCCTTGGCATTGTTGCGCATGTTGGCGATGAGGGAGGGGTCGTTGAGCATCTCCGACAGTTCGATCCAGGCGTCGCATTGCTCCGGTGTCGGCTCGTCCGGCAGTTCGGGCACGCTCGTCTCGATCATCTGCCGTATCCATTTCTGATCGATGTTGATGCCGTCGGACACCTTTTCGTAGAAGCGTTCGACGACGTTGCGGCGCTCGGCGCGGGATAGCTGCGTCATGGTCCAGAATCTCCTCAGATCTGCTTCGGTGAGTTGCGGTGAACGCAACGCAGCCCGCAGTGTCGAGGCGACGCGGCGCTGCGCCGCGATCTCGGCCTCCAGCGCCTCGAGGCGCAGTCGCAGCGCCTCGGTCAGCGACAGTTCCTGCGACAGGACCTCACGGATGACGTCGAGACCGAGACCCGCATCGCGCAGGCAACGGATCAGGTCGAGGCGAACCAGCTCGGCGTCGGTGAAGACGCGGTAGCCGCTCGCGGTCCGGCCGGCCGGTGGCAGCAAGCCCTGGTCCGAATAGAAGCGGAGCTTGCGGACGGAAATCCCGCTGAGCCGCGCCGCCTCGCCGATACTGTAGGTGCGTTGTGTCATGCGTGCGTTGTCCGGTCTCCACCAAGTGGAGAGTCAAGGTCGTTGTCGCACGACGCTAGTGAGGGCGCCGGACTCAGCCTTCCAGCGCGATGGCGTGGACCAGCCGGCCGTAATCGGCTTCCTTGCGGTGCACGGAACGGCGGTAGCTGAAGAAGCGCTCGTCGGCATAGGTGTCGATGCCGAGGTCGTCGATCATCAAGACGCCGGCGGTCTCCAGCCGCATGCGGATGTAGCCGGCGAGATCGAACATCGCATGTCCATCGCGCTCGCCGGGCACAAAGAACATGCCGTTCTCGGCATCGGCCTCGATGAAGCGCTCGACGAACTCGTTGCCGACCTCGTAGGACTCCTGGCGGATCAGCGGGCCGATCGCCGCCACAATGCCGCTGCGCTCGGCGCCGAGCTTTTCCATCGCAGCGATGGTCGATTCCAGGATGCCGGTCAGCGCGCCCTTCCAGCCGGCATGCGCTGCGCCGATCACGCGTGCGTTGGGATCGACGAACAGGATCGGGCCGCAGTCGGCGGTCGTGACCGAGATCGCGAGACCTTCGGTGCGGGTCACCAGTGCATCCGCCTTTGGACGCGCAGCTCCATCCCATGGCCCGGTCGCCACCGCGACGTCGGGCGAATGGACCTGGTGCACGCTTAGGAGATTGGCGAGCGGTACGCCGAGCTGTTCCGCCATCCGCCGTCGGTTCTCGATCACCTTCGCAGGATCGTCGCGCGATCCGAGGCCGCCATTGAGGCTGCCGTAGACGCCGTCGGAGACGCCGCCCTCGCGCGAGAAAAAGGCATGTCGCAGGCCCGGAATGGCCGACAGCAACGCTGATCCCATGGTCATGATTGGCTTGCCTCGTCAGGCTGATCGCTCAGACCGGCGATCGAAGTGATGCGCGGATCGGAGACCGCCATCGCCTTGAACATCGAGCCCATGCCGCCGCGGCCGGAATCGGTCAGGCGCTTCAGCGCGCCGGCGATGCCGGCCGAGACCTCCGGGGTTGCCTTGGCCATCAGGCCGGCGGCGCGGGCCTCGACGCCGAGGCGCTTCAGGAAGTCGCCCTGCGTCACCGGTCCGTGCACGCGTGCGCCGATGTCCTCGGCGGCGCGCGTCAACGCCTGGAAATCGACATGCGCGGTGATGTCGGCCTCTCCCGGATGCTTCAGGGGGTCGGCGAAGCTGTGGCGTGCGATCGCCTGGAAGGTGTCGCCGGCGTCGCTGCGCAGATGGCCGTAGTCGACAATGAGTGCCGCGCCGTCCTGGTCGCGGACGCGCGTGGCGAGCTTCATGATTTCGGTGTCGGGCCGCCATTCGAACACGGCGCCGAGCGGGGCGGCGCGCACCAGCGCCGGCAGCAGCACCTCGAAGCGTGGGGTGGGCTCCGCCGCCGTGCCGAAATACAAATTGCCGTTGGCATCCATCCCGACCGTGCGTTCGTGCCAGCCGGTTTCGCGCCGAACCATCTGGTGGATCGGCAGCACGTCGAAATATTCGTTGGCGAGAATGACCGCAGGGCCCTCCGGCACGTCGTCGATGCTCCTGTGCCAGGTGATGTTGCGCACGCCCGACAGTGTCGCGCGCTGCCTCTCCCGCAGCACCGGATTGACCTCGACGAGGTGGATGCTCAGCGACTGGTAGAGCGGCGGCAGCACGCGGAGCGCGCGCAGCGCGTCCGCCATCATGGTGCCGCGGCCGGGACCAAGCTCGACGAGCCGCAGCATGGCGGGCGAGCCGATCGCCTTCCAGATCGACGCGCTCCACAGCCCGAGCAACTCGCCGAACATCTGGCTGACTTCCGGCGACGTGGTGAAATCGCCTTCGCGCCCGAGCGGATCGCGCGACACGTAGTAGCCGTACTGCGGATGCATCAGGCACAATTCCATGTAGCGCCAGACCGGCATCGGCCCCGACGATTTGATCAGCTTCCTGATCTCGTCCAGGAGTGGGGAAGTTTCGCTCACGGCTTTCCTTAAGATGACCTTGGCTGCGGTCCGGTCGCCTTGCGGCGGACGGCAGCCAAAATAATGATAGCGCCGACAATAATCATCGGCACCGACAGCAACATACCCATGGTTAATCCGCCCCACAGGAATCCGAGCTGCGGGTCGGGCTCCCTGAAAAACTCGCTCGCGATCCGGGCGAAGCCGTAGATCGTGATGAAGCTGCCGAGGATCAGGCCGGGGCGCTTGAGCGCCCCCATCCGGATCATCACGGCCAGCACCACAAACAGCAGGATGCCTTCGAGGCCGGCCTCGTAAAGCTGGCTCGGATGGCGCGGCAACGGCCCGCCATTGGGGAAGATCATCGCCCAGGGCAGGCTCGCCTCCGCGTGGCGGCCCCACAATTCGCTGTTGATGAAATTGGCGAGCCGGCCGAGGAACAGGCCGATTGGGCCGACCGCGGTGGTGATGTCGCCGAGCGACAGGATCGAGATGTTGTTGCGGCGGGCAAACCACATCACCGCGATGACGCAGCCCATGAAGCCGCCATGGAACGACATGCCGCCCTTCCACAGCTCGAAAATCTCGGCCGGATGCTGGATGAAGAAGGGCAGGTTGTAGAACAGCACATAGCCGGTGCGGCCCCCGACGATGATGCCGAGCGTAACCCAGAGGATGAAGTCGTCGAGCTGCGGCAGCGTGATCGGCCCGGGACCGCCCCACAGCCGCTCCTTCCTGACCAGCGAGCGGGCGTAGATCCAGCCCAGCACGATGCCGCCGATATAGGCCAGCGCATACCAGCGGATCGCGACGGGCCCGAGCGAGATCGCAACGGGATCGAACACCGGAAAATCGATCAGCAGGAACGGCATCGTGTGCTTTACGGATCAGGCCAGGAGGTTGCGGCGATAGAGTGCGAGCAGCCGCTCCCAGTGCCGCTCGGCGGCAGTGCGGTCATAGACCGGACGCTTGGGGAAGGCAAAGCCGTGATGCGTGCCGGGGTAGATCTCGACCTCGTTGCGCGATCCCTTCATCCCCGCCTTCACCTCCTCGATGATCTCGGCCGGCGCGTAGATATCGGTCTCGGCGCAGGCGAAATAGAGTTCGGCCTTGGTCTTGCCTGCGGCGAGATGCGGGCTGTCGGGCTGGTCGGTCGCCAGATGCGTGCCGTAGACCGAGGCGGCGGCCTTGACGCGATCGGGGAAGTGCGTCGCGGCGTTCACCGCGTAGCGGCCGCTCATGCAGTAGCCGACGGTGCCGATGATCTTGGTGTTCGCGGCCTTCTGCGTCCCGGCATAGGCGAGCAGGGCCTTGGTGTCTTCCATCACCAGCGGGATGTTGATCGAGTTCATGTATCCGAACATGCGCTTGCGCTCCGGCGCGTCCGGGTCGGGCGGTATCGGCCCGAGCTCCATGACGCCCGAGCGGTAGTAAAGGTTCGGCAGAATCACGTAGTAGCCGGAGGTGCCGAGCCGGCGCGCCATGTCGCGCAGCTCCTCGCGGATCGCCGGCGCGTCCATATAGAAGATGACGACCGGGAACGGTCCGCCGCGCTCGGGATGGGTGACGAAGGTCGTGGTCTTGCCGTCCTTGGTCTCGATGTCGACGGTGTGTTCGATCATGACGTTTCTGCTCGCGTTGTGATTTGCGATTTCTGTTGTGTGTTCAATACGATTACAAGGAAACCGTGGCATGACAAGGCGAACCGCCGATGGCCTGCCATTCGGTACGGACTTGAACCGCATCGCTGGGATCGCCATTGTCTTTGCGGGCGGCCTGTCGCCGTGAACGCGGAGAGTTTTGAGAGATGACCCAGACCACCAACCGGTTTTTCGACGAGATTGGCCGTCTGATGAACGATGCCGCGGGCGCCGCCCAGGGCGTCAAGCGCGAGGTCGATCAGGTTATGCGCAACCAGGCCGAGCGCATTCTGCGCGACCTCGACGTGGTCAAGCGTGAGGAGTTCGAGGCGGTCAAGGACATGGCCCGCCTGGCGCGCGAGGAGAACGAGGCGCTGAAGGCGCGGATCGCCGCGCTGGAGGCCAAGCTCGGCGGTGCGGCGGGCTAAGGGGCGGCCTGTAGCCCGGATGAAGCGAAGCGCAATCCGGGATTGGTCCCGCGGAGGCCATGGCCCCGGATTTCGCTACGCTTCATCCGGGCTACGGTTTGCCTTCCCGCCGGGGCAGCCAACCCAAGAAAAATCCCTTCATTTCCTTGTCATTTCGCCCCTTTGGGGCTAAAAGCCCGCCACGTCCGCAGCCCCCGCACCCCTGGAGGCTTGCTGTGGACCTGAGCATGGGCCGCGCTGCGGCCTTTAACTTTTTAAATACAAGGACTTAACGCCATGGCGACCGTCAAGGAATTGAAGGCGACCGCGCGTCCGAAGAGCGGCAAGGGGGCCGCCCGGGCAGAGCGTCGCGCCGGGAGAGTTCCCGGAGTGATCTACGGAGACAACCAGCCCCCCGTCACCATCTCGGTCGAGGATCGTGAACTGCGCCAGCGCATCCTCGCCGGCCGCTTCCTGACCACGATCTATGACATCGATCTCGAGGGCAAGAAGCACCGCGTGATCCCGCGCGACTTCCACCTCGATCCGGTGAAGGACTTCCCGATCCATGTCGATTTCATGCGGCTCGGCGAAGGCGCCACCATCCGCGTCAGCGTGCCGCTGCACATCGTGAACGCGGAAACCGCCCCCGGCGTCAAGCGAGGCGGCACCGTCAACATCGTCACCCACGCGCTCGAGCTCGAATGCTCGGTCGAAAACATTCCGCAGTACATCGACGCCGATGTCGGCAGCCTCGAGATCAACTACTCGCTGCATCTGAGCGATATCAAGCTGCCCACCGGCGTGAAGTCGCTTGCGCGCGAAGATGCGACGCTGGTTACCATCGTGCCGCCGTCCGGCTACGCCGAAGAGCAGAGAGCCGCGGCTGCGGCGGCTGCCGGCGGTGCTGCCGCTCCAGCTGCGGGTGCTGCGGCGGCTCCGGCCGCTGCGGCGGCTCCGGCCGCGGGTGCTGCCGCTCCGGCCGCGGGTGCCAAGGCGCCTGCCGGTGGCGACAAGAAGAAGTAACTGATCAGGTCCGCGCGCGACCCACGGGACGCGCGCGGACATGGGATGCCGCGCCATGCGCCTCTTTGTTGGTCTCGGTAATCCCGGCGCGAAATACGCCAGCAACCGGCACAATATCGGGTTCCTGGCGGTCGACGAAATTGCACGGCGTCATGGTTTCGCACCATGGCGCCGTCGCTTTCAGGGCGAGACCGCCGAAGGCGTGCTCGACCATCAGAAGGTCGTGCTGTTGAAGCCGACCACCTACATGAACGAGTCCGGGCGCGCGGTGCAGGAGGCGGCGAACTTCTTCAAGCTCGCGGCCTCGGATGTCACCGTGTTCCAGGACGAGCTCGAACTGCCGCCGGCGAAGGTGCGCGTGAAGGTCGGCGGCGGGATCGCCGGCCATAACGGGTTGCGTTCGATCTCGGCGCATATCGGCAACGAGTACCGCCGGGTGCGGCTCGGCATCGGTCATCCCGGCGTCAAGGAGCTGGTTCACAGCCACGTGCTGTCGGACTTCGCCAAGAGCGACCGGGCGTGGGTGGAGGCCCTGTGCCAGGCCGTCGCCGACAATGCCGGCCTTCTGGCCACGGGGCACGACGCCTCGTTCGCCAACAAGGTGCATCTGGCGATGCAGGCCAAGGGATTTTTCGACAAGGGTGAGAACGGCGGAGAGAAGCCGGCCTAATCCCCTTGCCGTCATGTCAGGCACAAGGCCGGGCATGACGAAGACGAATAGAGGAAGATATGGGATTCAAATGCGGAATCGTCGGACTGCCTAATGTCGGCAAGTCGACGCTGTTCAATGCGCTGACTGAGACCGCCGCGGCGCAGGCGGCGAACTATCCGTTCTGCACCATCGAGCCGAATGTCGGCGAGGTCGCGGTGCCCGATCCGCGGCTGGACAAGCTGTCGGCGGTTGCAAAGTCGGCGCAGATCATCCCGACCCGGCTGACCTTCGTCGACATCGCGGGACTTGTCCGCGGCGCCTCCAAGGGCGAAGGTCTCGGCAACCAGTTCCTCGCCAATATCCGCGAGGTCGACGCGATCGCCCATGTCGTGCGCTGCTTCGAGGATTCCGACATCACCCATGTCGAGGGCAAGATCGCCCCGCTCGCCGACATCGAGACCATCGAGACCGAGCTGATGCTGTCCGATCTCGACAGCCTGGAAAAGCGCGTCGACAACCTCTCGAAGAAAGCCAAGGGCAACGACAAGGACGCCAAGGAGCAGCTCGAGCTCGTCAACCGCGCGCTGGTGCTGCTGCGCGACGGCAAGCCGGCCCGCGCGCTGGAGCGCAAGCCGGAAGAGGAGCGCGCGTTCCGCATGCTCGGCCTGTTGACGTCGAAGCCGGTGCTCTACGTCTGCAACGTCGAGGAAGGCTCCGCCAAGGACGGCAACAATTTCTCCAAGGCGGTGTTCGAGCGCGCCAAGGAGGAGGGTGCGGTCGCGGTCGTCATCTCCGCCAAGATCGAATCCGAGATCGCGACGCTGTCGCGCGAGGAGCGCGCCGACTTCCTGGAGACGCTCGGCCTGGAAGAGGCCGGGCTCGATCGCCTGATCCGCGCCGGCTACCAGCTGCTCGATCTCATCACCTATTTCACCGTCGGCCCGAAGGAAGCGCGGGCCTGGACTATCGACCGCGGCACCAAGGCTCCGGCCGCGGCCGGCGTGATCCATACCGATTTCGAGAAGGGTTTCATCCGCGCCGAGACCATCGCCTACGACGATTTCGTCACGCTGAACGGCGAGGCCGGCGCGCGCGACGCCGGCAAGCTCAGGCTCGAAGGCAAGGACTATGTCGTCGCCGACGGCGACGTCATGCATTTCCGGTTCAATACCTGATCGCGATTTCGTTCGGCTGAGACGTATCTTCTCCCTCTCCCGCTTGCGGGGGAGGGCAGGGGTGGGGGCTCTCTCCACGAGTCACTCTGTGGAGGAAGCCCCCACCCGCATCGCATCTTCGATGCAATGCGACCTCCCCCGCAAGCGGGAGAGGTGCACCGTGTATGCCGCCAGGCCGATCCGACGCGGCTTCATTCCGCATTACCGATCCGCGCGGCCGATCACATCCATCAGCTCGGCGATCTTGCGCCGCTGGTCGGCCTTGTCGCCGGACGAGATCGCATGCTCCACACAATGCGCGACATGATCGCGCAGGACCTCCTCCTCGACGCGGCGTAGCGCCGCGCGCGCAGCGGCGATCTGCGTCACCACGTCGATGCAGTAGCGGTCGTCCTCGACCATGGCGGCCAACCCGCGGATCTGACCCTCGATCCGTTTGAGCCGTTTTAAACAGGATGTCTTGACCTCTTCTCTCATAAGCCTCATATACCCCCCTAGGGTATACAAATCAAGAGGCCGGAATACCGGCCGGGAAGAGTTTCGTGGCACACGCAGAGCACGACCATTCGCACACACATCATCACCATAGCGCAGCCGCGCATTCCTGCTGCGCGGGCAAGCATGATCACGGCCCTGTGGCAGCTGACCCTACGCTGGCGACGGATCCGGTCTGCGGCATGAAGGTCGATCCGGCGAACGCGAAGCATCGCTTCAACCACAGGGGCGAGGACTATTTCTTCTGCAGCGGCCGCTGCCGCGAGCGCTTTGAGGCCGAGCCGGACAAGTACCTGACGCCGCGCGAGGCGGAGCCGCCGATGCCGGCGGGCACGATCTACACCTGCCCGATGCACCCGGAGATACGGCAGGTCGGCCCCGGCTCCTGCCCGATCTGCGGCATGGCGCTCGAGCCCGAGCAGATATCGCTCGACGACGGGCCGGATCCCGAATTGATCGACATGACCAGGCGGTTCTGGGTCGCGCTGGCGCTGACGCTGCCGGTGTTCGTGCTGGAGATGGGCGGCCATCTCGGGCTGGGGCATCTCGTGCCGCAGGACTTGTCGAACTGGATCTCCTTCGTGCTCGCGACCCCCGTCGTGCTGTGGGCCGGCGCGCCGTTCTTCGTGCGCGGCTGGCAGTCGCTCCTCACACGCAATCTCAACATGTTCACGCTGATCGCGATGGGCGTCGGCGTCGCCTATCTCTACAGCGTCGTCGCGACGCTTGCGCCGCAGCTCTTCCCGCCCGCCTTCCGCGACATGCATGGCGCGGTCGGGGTGTATTTCGAGGCGGCCGCCGTCATCACCGTGCTGGTGCTGCTCGGCCAAGTGCTCGAGCTCAGGGCGCGCGCGCAGACCTCGGGTGCGATCCGCGCACTGTTGGGTCTGGCGCCGAAGACCGCGCGCCGTATTACCGACCATGGTGACGAGGACGTTGAGATCGACGCCATCAAGGTCGGCGATCGCCTGCGCGTGCGTCCCGGCGAGAAGATCCCGGTCGACGGCGTCGTGATCGAGGGGCGTGCCGTGCTCGACGAATCCATGGTCACCGGCGAGTCGATGCCGGTGTCGAAGGCCGAGGGCGATCACGTGATCGGCGGCACCGTCAACCAGAGCGGCGGCCTCGTGATGCGCGCCGACAAGATCGGCCGCGACACCATGCTGGCGCGCATCGTCGACATGGTGGCAAAGGCGCAGCGTTCGCGCGCGCCGATCCAGCGGCTGGCCGACCGCGTCGCCGGCTGGTTCGTGCCGGCGGTGATTGCCGCCGCCGTGCTCGCCTTCGTCGCCTGGGCGACGTTCGGGCCCGAACCGCGCCTGACCTTTGCGCTGGTTTCCGCCGTCACGGTGCTGATCATCGCCTGCCCCTGCGCGCTCGGCCTCGCAACGCCGATGTCGATCATGGTCGGCGTCGGCCGCGGCGCGCATTCCGGCATCCTGATCCGCGATGCGCAGGCGCTGGAGCGGATGGAGGCGATCGATACGCTCGTGCTCGACAAGACCGGTACGCTGACCGAGGGCAAGCCGACGGTGACCGCGGTGATACCGGCCCACGGCTTCACCGAGAACGACGTGTTGCGGCTCGCCGCCAGCGTCGAGCAGGGCAGCGAGCATCCGCTGGCGCTGGCGATTCTCAATGCCGCGAAGGCGCGCAAGCTGACACAAGCTGCGGTCAGCGACTTTGCCTCGCCGGCCGGCAAGGGCGCGACCGGCATCGTCGAAGGCCGCCCGGTCGCGCTCGGCAATGCCATGCTGATGGATGAGCTGAAGATCGCGACCAGCGTGCTCGAGACGCCGGCCGAGGCCGCGCGGCGGGATGGCGCGACCGCGATCCTGGTCGCGATCGATCATCGCCCCGCCGGCGTCATTTCGATCGCCGATCCGATCAAGCCGTCGGCAACAAGCGCGCTGCAGGCGTTGCGCGCCGATGGCCTGCGCATCGTGATGCTGACCGGCGACAATGTGACGACTGCGCGCGCGGTGGCGGGCAGGCTCGGCATCGACGAGGTCGAGGCCGGCGTGCTGCCGGAGCGCAAGAGCGAGGTGGTGCAGCGGCTGCGCGGCGAGGGCCGCACGGTTGCGATGGTCGGCGACGGCGTCAATGACGCGCCGGCGCTGGCCGCGGCCGATGTCGGCGTCGCCATGGGCGGCGGCACCGATGTCGCGATCGAGAGCGCCGGGATCACGCTGTTGACCGGCGACCTGATGGGCCTCGTGCGCGCGCGGCGCCTGTCGGTCGCGACCATGCGCAACATCCGTCAGAACCTGGCCTTCGCCTTCGTCTACAACGCCGCCGGCGTGCCGATCGCAGCGGGTGTGCTCTATCCGCTGTTCGGCATCCTGCTGTCGCCAATGGTCGGCGCCGCCGCGATGGCGCTGTCCTCGGTCAGCGTCATCGGCAACGCGCTGCGGCTGGCAAGGACGAAGCTGGATTCGTGATCTGTAGCCCGGATGGAGCGTAAGCGAAATCCGGGACCGGTCCCTCGATCGGGGCGCGATCCCGGATCGCTCGCGATCCCGGATTGCGCTTCGCTCCATCCGGGCTACGAGGCTACGCGCTTTGCAGCACCTTTTGCGCGCGGCGCTCGATCTCGGCGTCGAGCCAGGTGGCGAGGTCCGTGCTGACCTCGACCATCGGCAGCCGCACCTCCGCGCTGTCGATCAGGCCCTGCCGCCACAGCCAATGCTTGGCGGGTGCCGGGCTCGGCTCGGCGAACAACAGCTTGGTCAATCCGGCGACGCTCTGCCAGGCCGCCTGCGCGGCTTCGCGATTGCCCTCACGCAACAGTGTCCGGATCGACGCGAAGGTCGCGGTCTCCAGATGCGCCGACAAGAGGATCGCGCCATCGGCGCCGTCGGACAGCGCGTCGAAGGTCTGCGCATCCTCGCCGGTGAGCACGCGGAAGCCATCCGGCCGCCGGTGCAGGAAATCGAGCGTCTGTGCGCGGTCCGCGCAGCAATCCTTCATGCCGACGATGTTGGGATGGGCGGCGAGCGCGAGCAGCGTCTCGTTGGTCAGGTTCACCGCGGTACGGTAGGGGATGTTGTAGAGCACGATCGGCCAGGCGGCGTGATCGGCAAGTGCGGTGAAGTGCTGCAACAGACCGCGCTGCGATGGCCTGATGTAATAGGGGCTTGCGATCAGGTAGCCGTTGATCGGCCAGTCGGCCGTCTCGTCCAGCAGGTCCTGCATGCGCGCGGTGCTGGCGCCTGACAGCCCGAGGCAGAGCGGCAGATGGCGGGAGCTGGCAGCAAGTTCGCTGCGCACGATGCCCACCAGTTGCTCGAGCTCGCTGAGGCCGAGCGACATGCCCTCACCGGAGGTTGCACCGAGGATGAAGCCGTCGACAGGGCCGCCGGCGTAGTGCCGCACGAGGCGGCGCAGCGAAGGCTCGTCGAGCTCGCCGCTTCGAAACGGCGTGATCAGCGGCAGCCAGAGGCCGTGCAATTGGTGTCGTAGGTCGGTCATGGTCCATCTCCTGAGGGGACAAAGCCGGAGACGGGACCAACAAAAAACCCCGTCCAGGCGGCGGGATTTCGGGATCGTCAAACTGCGAAATGATCTTATCGCGCGCGACCTCGTGCCCCCAGAAAGGGAGCTTTTTTCGACGACAGGGCTGCGCACGAATTCGTGATCATGATGCAATGATGCTGCGGCACGCTGTTGTTGTCAATGTGCGCACGGGCCATGACGGAGCGCGAGCGCTGACATGACGCAGCGCGTATCGATGTGACATGCGGACGAAAAAAAAGCCGGGCTCGAAAGAGCCCGGCTTAAGGTATTGGCCACGTGAGGCCGACACAATCACCTTCCAAGAGGGATTACTGAACTTCCGCGCCACTGGAGGAGGGGGACATATGCGCGACGCGACCGATCAGCGTGCCAACACTATGATCCCCATCGGCGCCATGCAGCAACCATTCAGTCCGCATGTCTGACATGCGGAGACCGGGGGCGGAGTATAAGCGGCGCTAATCGCGATCGCTTATCACGACGGCCAGCGCTGTGCCTTGCTGACGACGAAGTCGCGGAACACCTGCACCCGCGCGACCGTCTTCAACTCTTCCGGATAGACGAAGTAGGTGTCGAGCGCGATCGAGTCGGACTCGCCGAACAGCTGCACCAGGCGGTTGTTCTCTTCCACCAGGTAGTCCGGCAGCGCAGCGATGCCGAGCCCCTGCTGACAGGCGCGCACCAAGCCTAAGATGTTGTTCACCTTGAAGTAGGGTTCGCGTGGGCCGGAGCCGTTGCGGCCGGCATCGATCAGCCAGCTGCGGTTCTGCAGATGCGTCGGCACCTGGGAATCGCCGAGCATGATGATGCGGTGCGAGTCGAGATCATCCAGCGTCCGCGGCGTGCCGAAGCGCTTGATGTATTCCGGCGAGCAGTAGGCGTGGAAGCCGATCGAGAACAGCTTGCGCTGGATCAGGTCGGGCTGCGTCGGCTTGCGCGTGCGGATCGCCACATCGGCCTCGCGCATCGACAGGTCGAGATCCTCGTCGGTGACGATCAGCGAGATCCGGATGTCCGGATAGAGCGCGGTGAACTCGTCGAGCCGCGGGATCAGCCAGTTGATGCCGAGCGCCGGCGGCGTCGTGATCTTGAGGTCGCCGCTCGGCCGCTCGCGGCTGTCGGTGAGCTTGGCGCGGGCCGCCTGCAGCTGCATGAACACGTCATGCGCGGTGCGGAACAGGAGGTCGCCCTGTTCGGTGAGGATGAGGCCGCGGGCGTGGCGATGGAACAGCGAGACCGAGAGCTCCTGCTCCAGCGCGCTGACCTGGCGGGAGACCGCCGATTGCGAAAGCCCAAGCTGCTCGCCGGCATGCGTGAAGCTGCCCGCTTCCGCCGCTGCGTGGAAGACCTTCAGCTTGTCCCAATCCATATCCGTAAATCCGTCGCGAGATCGTGCCATGACTTATTCCGCCGCTGCGCGATCGCTCGCGCGAAGAGCAAGGAAACGTTCCGCCTCGAGTGCCGCCATGCATCCGAGACCGGCGGCTGTCACCGCCTGCCGATAGGTTTCGTCCGCCACGTCGCCGGCGGCGAACAGGCCGGGGACCGAGGTTGCGGTCGAATTCGGCGCCACCTCGACATAGCCCGACGGTTTCAGCCTGATCTGGCCTTTGACCAGATCGGTCGCCGGCGCGTGGCCGATCGCGATGAAGACGCCGTCGGCCGCGACGTCCGTCAGCTTGCCGGTCTTGACGTTCTTCAGCCGCACATGGGTCACCTTGCCGGGGTTCTCGGCGCCGCAGATTTCGTCGATCGCGGAGTCCCAGATCACCCTGATCTTGGGGTGCTTGAACAGGCGGTCCTGCAGGATGCGCTCGGCGCGGAAGTGACCGCGGCGATGCACGATGGTGACCTGAGAAGCGAAGTTGGTGAGGAAGAGGGCTTCCTCGACCGCGGTGTTGCCGCCGCCGACCACCACGACCTCCTTGTTGCGGTAGAAGAAGCCGTCGCAGGTCGCGCAGGCCGACACGCCGAAGCCCTTGAACTTCTCCTCCGACGGCAGCCCGAGCCAGCGCGCCTGCGCGCCGGTGGCGAGCACCACGGTCTCGGCGAGATAGACGTCGCCGCTATCGCAGGTCAGGCGGAACGGCCGCTGCCCGAGTTCGAGCTTGTTGACGAAGTCGGTGACGATCTTGGTGCCGACATGGGCGGCCTGCTTCTCCATCTGCTCCATCAGCCAGGGGCCCTGGATCACGTCGGCGAAGCCCGGATAGTTCTCGACGTCGGTGGTGATGGTGAGCTGTCCGCCCGGCTGGATGCCCTGGATCAGCACCGGCTCGAGCATCGCGCGCGCTGCGTAGATCGCCGCGGTGTAGCCGGCGGGGCCGGACCCGATGATGACGACCTTGGCATGGACAGGCGCGGACATTGGCAGATCCCTCTGTGTTGGGGACTTTGATCAGGACTGTGCGGGAAGCGCCCGGAAACGCGTCACGGCGGCGCTAAAAGTGTCAAATCCAAGAATATGATATCTGGGTAGCTATGCAAGAATTGCAATCCAAGGCAGCGATTTTTCCCCGGAACTGAAATCAAAATCGCGAAATCGTGCGCTGCACGCGCAATAAAATTGCGCAGTGCGCGTTGGCTGCGCTAAGACAGTTGCCAACAGACTTGCCAAGCTTTCCAAGCCCTTGGGGAACCAGACTCCCGTGTCGAAGAACCTTGACGAAATCGACCTCAAAATCCTCGCCGAAATCCAGGCCGACGGCCGAATCACCAACGTGGAACTGGCCAAACGCGTCGGAATCTCCCCACCGCCCTGCCTGCGCCGGGTCAGGACGCTGGAGGAGGAAGGCTACATCCAGGGATACCGCGGACTGCTCGATCCGCGCCGCCTCGGCTTCGATGTGACCGTGTTCGCAGCGGTGCATCTGTCGAGCCAGGCCGACGCAGACCTGCGCGCGTTCGAGAATTTCGTCCGGGCCGAGCCGTTGGTGCGCGAATGCTGGATGCTGTCGGGCGAAGTCGATTTCATCCTCAAATGCGTCGCGCCCGACATGGCGACGTTCCAGGACTTCGTCACGCATCTCACCGCGGCGCCGCATGTGCGCAACGTCAGGACGTCGCTGGTGCTGCACAATTCGAAATATGAAGCCGCAGTGCCGCTCGATCTCAAGGCGGCCGGGTAAGGCTTGCGCTATTCCGCAGCTTGCCTGAAGCGCGATTGCTTCTCTTCGCGCGGCTCGCGCTGCTTCCCGACCACCGCATCGACGCTTACCGGCCCGCCGCCCGCCGTTGCGAGAAGAAGGCAGGCGAAGCAGAACAGGATCGCAGCTGTCCCGCCATTATTGAGCGGCAGAAATACTGGCTCGCCCGTCTTGAACATGTGGCCGATGAAGTAGGCGAAGGCCATCTCACCCGACAGGATAAAGGCCGTGATCCGCGTGAATAGGCCGATCATCACAAGAGTCCCCAGCACGAGTTCAAGTGCGCCGGCGGTCATGATCAGGGGAGGTGGATTGGCGAAATAAGCGAGTGCTGGAAACTTGAAGATTTTCGCCACGCCGTACTGGAACAGAAGCAGGCCGGTAATGAACCGGAACAGGCTCAACGCATAAGGCTGATAAGCCGCCGGAAAACGATCCGCGTTCATTGCGCTCTCCACCCGTAGTCCCCAACCGTCAACAACAGCGGCGACGTTTGGTTCAAATATTGACAGGTGGTAAACTGCAGGAATCACAACCTGCTCACAAAATTGTGGTGTTCCGTGATGCAACCGTGACAGTGCTCATCGGAATCGATTCGGATTCGACGGAATGGAACCGGTTCCCGCCGCGCTTCGAATGCGAGACGATCAGCGAGAGCTACGGCTCGCCCCGCAGCAACGCCTCAAGGCGAAACCGTCCGGCCGTCGGCGGAGGCCACGACTCCAGCCTAGAACTCGCGTCCAATCATTCGGTCGACCGAACACCGGCCGCCGCCACGGACAAGGAAGACCACGGCGATCACGAGCCAAAGAACCGCAAGTTCGTTCGAGTCGAACCAGCCCCGTTTGATGGTCACTGCGGTGGCGAAGATCAGCTCAATCGTGATTGCGGCGGCAGCAGGCCTTGTAAGCAATCCTATAGCCAACAAGATTCCGCCAAACAGCTCCGTGCATCCCACCACGACGGCCCACAGCATTCCCGGCGAATAGCCGGACTTTTCCATGAATACCGCCGTCTTCGCCAAACCGCCGCCGCCAAACATGGCGAACAGCTTCTGACATCCGTGCGGGACCAGCATGGCGCCCGCAACGAAGCGCAGCAGCGGCTCCATATATGGGGATAGTCTTTCATAGATGCCGCCGAGGGCGGGAATGATAGGACGGGGTTGTGTGTTAGGGGACATGAGAATCTCTCCGTTGATGAGACCCGGACCCGCTCACGCCTGCGTATGCAGCATTGTTGCGGCCTCCAACTCATCCGTCCAGACCGATATCGGTTTTCCCCTGCGGAATAGCGGCGCTACCGACGGGGTTTATGAACGCACGCGTGCGGGGCCGGGTGCGGCTTTGAACCGCCTTCGGTGTCGTGTTGAGCTGACGCTATTGAAAGTTCACACCTGGCTGCGTGACTTGCCCCGCAAGCGCGCCTGGTGCTTGGCTCGCTATTCCTTGCGCATCGCCGCGTCGAGCGACCATGGGCCACCGCCCGCAAAGGAAAGATAGAGAAAGGTGAAGCAGAGGCTGACTGCCAGGTCGCCGTCGCTCAGGACCGGAAAAATGCTCACCGGAAAATGCTCGATGAAATAGGCGGCCGCCATTTCGCCGGAGAGGATGAAGGCTGCCGGTCGGGTGAAAAGGCCAAGGATCAACAGCGTGCCGCCGACCAGCTCGAACATGCCGGCGATGCTCCAGAGCGAGAGCAACTTCAAGTCCTCGAACATTTTGACGGCGGGCCAGCCAAACAGCTTGGCAAGGCCGTATTGCAGGAGGATCAGCCCGAGGACGACCCGCAGGATGCTGAGGATACGAGGTGCCCAAATCGCGTCGGGGATCATCGCTCCCTCCGAGTACACACGACAGCATACACCAGAGACCGGATCGCGGATATCGTTCACACGACCTTTTCGTCACGCGCCGTGCCGCTTGAACTGAAAGCGCCAGGGTGACGCTGCATGCCATTCCGAGGCGCATCGAAAGATGCGACCCCGGAATCTTGACATTTCAGGTGCACAATTGCGCACCTGTGGTCTGGTCCTGCGGACCATCCCGGAATGATGATGTTGGTGGGAGCGAATTTGCTTTTAGGTCAGCGCTCTACTTCTTCCGCATCTCGTCGACGCTGATCGGCCCGCCGCCCGAGGTCGCAATATAAAGGCAGGCGAAGCAGAACAGGATTGCAGCGGTGCCGCCATTGTTGAGCGGATGAAGCACCGGCTCCGCGGGATTTTTGAACATGTGCCCGAGGAAGTAAGCGAAAGCCATTTCACCCGCCAGGATGAACGCGACCGGTCGCGTGAACAGGCCGATGATCAGCAGCGCGCCCAGGACCAGTTCAAGCGCGCCCGCGGTCATGATCAGCGGCGGCGGGTTGGCGAAATAGGCGAGCGCCGGAATTTTGAAGATCTTGGCGACGCCGTACTGAAGCAGCAATAGGCCGGTAATGAACCGAAACAGGCTGAGTGCCGTCGGCTGCCATCTAGTGAGGACTTGGTCCATGTCGTATTCCCCTGTTGGACACGCTGAAGTTTCGCGGGATGGCATTACACGGTGTTCGCCCCCGCAGCCAACACCCCGTACTGAATTTCATTCCCGGCGCGGCGCCTTCGTAGTGCAGCAGAACGCCCTTGGATCGGGAGGCGCACGCACATTGCGGTTGCAGCTCGCTTCGAACGCTGCGCCCGTCGGCGGGCATCGCAATCACGCGCCCACGCAACCCTGGGAAGTGCCGTTCCCATCAGCGAACGGCCATTTTAGTTATGTTTGATAATCAATTCCGGGAGCATCCATTAACAAGTTAATCATTTTTGGCAACTCACAATCTCGTCAGCGCCCGTGATGAGGCCTGCCCGCCGGCAACAAAAAAGCCGCGTGCAATACGCGGCTTTTTCGCATCAGTCACTTGCAGGTAACTAGCGCCACTCGACTTTGGTGATCTCGTAGGCCTTGGCGCCGCCCGGCGCCATCACCTCGACGGTCGTGCCCTTCCGCTTGCCGATCAGCGCGCGCGCCAGCGGCGAGGTGATGGAGATGCGGCCCTTCTTGGCGTCGGCCTCGACCTCGCCGACGATCTGCCACACCGCCTTCTTCTCGGTGTCCTCGTCGATCAGCGTCACGGTCGCGCCGAACTTGATGGTGTCGCCGGAGAGCTTTGAGATATCGATGATGTCGGCGCGCGCGAGCTTGTCCTCGAGCTCGGCGATGCGGCCCTCATTATGCGACTGCTCTTCCTTCGCGGCGTGATACTCGGCATTCTCCGAGAGATCGCCATGCGAGCGCGCCTCCGCGATATGTTCGATGATGCGCGGACGATCCACCGACTGCCGATGCTTCAACTCATCCGTCAGCGCGGCATATCCGCCCGCAGTCATCGGAACCTTTTCCATCATCTTCGTCCTTCACCCGTGCATGAATCCATGATGCACGAGACATCGAGTTCAGCTAACGCAGGATCGGGGCCTGAAAGTGCCCGGAAACCCAGTGATTTTCGGCCCCGATAGGGGGCCGAGACAACATCCAGTCGCGCGGTGAGTTCCAGCCGTACGGCAAATTGCTGACCGACTCGGACTATGGTCCGAGCAGCGGTCAGCTCTCGGAAAAGTAACTCTGAAGCGTGCGGACCTCAAGGTCCCCGGCCCGATAGGCCCGGATCCCCTGCGCGGCCGCCACCGCGCCGGAAAGAGTGGTGTAATACGGCACTTTATGCAAGAGGGCAGCCCGCCGCAGCGAGCGGCTGTCGGCCAGCGCCTGCGGGCCTTCGGTGGTGTTGAACACAAGTTGAACATCGCCGTTGGTGATGGCGTCGACGATATGCGGCCGGCCCTCCAGCACCTTGTTCACCTTTTCTGTCGGCACGCCATGATCCGCGAGGTAGCGCTGGGTGCCCGACGTCGCCATCACCTTGAAGCCGAGCGAGTGCAACAGCCGCACCGCGTCGGCGATGCGCATCTTGTCGTCGCCGCGCACCGAGACGAACACGGTGCCCTGGCGCGGCACGCGCGTGCCGCCGCCGAGCTGGCTCTTGGCGAACGCGACCTCGAACGAGCGGTCGATGCCCATCACTTCGCCGGTCGAGCGCATCTCCGGACCAAGCACGGTGTCGACGCCCGGGAAGCGCGCGAACGGGAATACCGATTCCTTGACGCCGACATGGCCGAGCTCGCGCTTCTTCAGGCCGAAGTCGGCGAGCTTCTCGCCGGCCATGATGCGGGCTGCGATCTTGGCGACCGGCGTGCCGATCACCTTGGCGACGAACGGCACGGTGCGCGAGGCGCGCGGATTGACCTCGAGCACATAGATCTCGCCGTCCTTGATCGCGTATTGCACGTTCATCAGGCCGACCACGTCGAGGCCAAGCGCCAGCTCGCGCGTCTGCCGCTCCAGCTCCTCGAGCGTCTTGGCATCGAGCGAGCGCGGCGGCAGCGAGCAGGCGGAGTCGCCGGAGTGGATGCCGGCTTCCTCGATGTGCTCCATGATCCCGACGACGAAGGTGTTCTTGCCGTCGGAGAGGCAGTCGACGTCGATCTCGGTAGCGTCGGACAAATAGCGGTCGAACAGCAGCGGGTTCTTGCCGAGCACGGTGTTGATCTGCCCGGTCTTGTCGTTCGGGTAGCGTGCCTTGACGTCGGCGGGCACGAGCTCGGGCAGGGTGCCCAGCAGATAGTCGGAGAGCTGGTTCTCCTCGCGGATGATCTGCATTGCGCGGCCGCCGAGCACATAGGACGGACGCACCACCAGCGGCAGGCCGAGATCGGCGGCCACCAGGCGTGCCTGTTCCACCGAATAGGCGATGCCGTTCTTCGGCTGCTTCAGGTGCAGCTTGTCGAGGATGCGCTTGAAGCGGTCGCGGTCTTCCGCGAGGTCGATGGCATCGGGCGAGGTGCCGAGGATCGGCACGTCGGCGGCTTCCAGCGCTCGCGCGAGCTTCAGCGGGGTCTGGCCGCCGAACTGCACGATCACGCCGTGCAGCGTGCCGTTCTTGCGTTCGGTGGCGATGATCTCCAGCACGTCCTCGGCGGTGAGCGGTTCGAAGTAGAGCCGATCGGCGGTGTCGTAGTCGGTCGACACCGTCTCCGGATTGCAGTTGACCATGATGGTTTCGAAGCCGACCTCGTCCAGCGCGAAGCAGGCATGGCAGCAGCAATAGTCGAATTCGATGCCCTGGCCGATGCGGTTCGGGCCGCCGCCGAGGATCACCACCTTCTTCTTGTCCGAGGGGGCGCTCTCGTCGGCGAGCTGGCCGGCGAACGGCGCTTCATAGGTCGAATACATGTACGCGGTGGGGGAAGCGAATTCGGCCGCGCAGGTGTCGATGCGCTTGAACACGGGACGGACACCGAGCGCGTGGCGCTTGGCGGTGACTTCGGCTTCGGTGGTTTCGGTGAGGACCGCGAGCCGCGCGTCGGAGAAGCCCATCGCCTTCAGCATGCGCATGCCGGTACCGTTCGGTGGCAGGCCGTTGGCGCGTACCTTGGCTTCCATCCCGACGATGCCGCGCATCTCGGCGAGGAACCAGGGATCGATCTTGCAGGAGTTGAAGATCTCATCGTTCGACCAGCCGAGCCGCATCGCCTGCGCGACCTGCAGCAGGCGGTTCGGCGTCGGCGTGCCGAGCGCGGCGCGGATCGCGTTCTTGTCGTCGCCGCGGCCGAGCCCCTCGATCTCGATCTCGTCGAGGCCGGTCAGCCCGGTCTCGAGCCCGCGCAGCGCCTTCTGCAGGCTTTCCTGGAAGGTGCGGCCGATCGCCATCACCTCGCCGACCGACTTCATCGAGGTCGTCAGCGTGGAGGAGGCGCCGGGGAATTTTTCGAATGCGAAGCGCGGGATCTTGGTGACGACATAGTCGATCGTCGGCTCGAACGAGGCCGGCGTCGCGCCGCCGGTGATGTCGTTGGCGATCTCGTCCAGCGTATAGCCGATCGCGAGCTTGGCCGCGACCTTGGCGATCGGGAAGCCGGTTGCCTTCGAGGCCAGCGCCGAGGAACGCGACACGCGCGGGTTCATCTCGATCACGACCATGCGGCCGTCGACCGGGTTGATGCCGAACTGGACGTTGGATCCGCCGGTCTCGACCCCGATCTCGCGCAGCACCGCGATCGAGGCGTCGCGCATGATCTGGTATTCCTTGTCGGTCAGCGTCAGCGCCGGCGCCACCGTGATCGAGTCGCCGGTGTGCACGCCCATCGGATCGACGTTCTCGATCGAGCAGATGATGATGCAATTGTCCTTCTTGTCGCGCACCACCTCCATCTCGAACTCTTTCCAGCCGAGAACGGATTCTTCGATCAGCACCTCGTTGGTCGGCGAGGCGTCGAGGCCGCGCTCGATGATGTCGAGGAACTCTTCCTTGTTGTAGGCGATGCCGCCGCCGGTGCCGCCGAGCGTGAAGGAGGGGCGGATGATCGCGGGCAGGCCGACCTCGGAGAGCGCCATCAGCGCTTCGGCGAGGGCCTGCTGCTGGTAGCGCTTGCGGCGCTCGTTCTCGCCGGCCGCCCATTGCCGCTCGAACTCCTCGAGCGCAGCCCCCGACAGCTTGGCGTGATCGGCAAGGTATTTGTCGCGGTCGGCCTTCTTCAGCGCCGAGGCGTTGGCAAGGCGCGACTTCGGCGTCTGTAGCCCGATCTTCTCCATCGCGTTGCGGAACAGCTGGCGGTCCTCGGCCTTGTCGATGGCGTCGGCCGTGGCGCCGATCATCTCGACGTCGAATTTCTCCAGCGTGCCCTGCTTGCGCAGCGACAGCGCGCAGTTCAGCGCGGTCTGGCCGCCCATGGTCGGCAGCAGCGCGAAGCCGCCCGGAATGACGTAGCGTTCCTTCTCGATGATCTTGGCGACGATCTCAGGCGTGATCGGCTCGACATAGGTCGCATCCGCCAGATCGGGGTCGGTCATGATCGTGGCAGGATTGGAGTTGACGAGGACGACCCGATAGCCCTCCTCCTTCAGCGCCTTCACCGACTGCGTGCCGGAATAGTCGAACTCGCAGGCCTGGCCGATCACGATGGGACCGGCGCCGATGATCAGGATGGTGGAGATGTCGGTTCTTTTGGGCATCAGCTCTCGCGGACTGGAATTTGGGCACAAAAAAAGGGCGCGCGTCCCGCGCGTCCCTCGAGCCTAGAAGCGCGATCCCTCGCGCGCGGGTGGTCTTTAGACCAGTTTTTGCACCCGCGAAACCCCCAAAACAGCCCAATCAACCGCGATTTTCCCGCCTTCGCCCGGCGGGCTACGCGGGGCAAGCCCGCCATGGGCGGGCTGGGGCAGGGGATTGGAACTGGGGGTGGCTGGCTTGCCTAGCCGAAGCTGGCGCAGCCAGTGAAGGCTGGAGGCCCGGCCTGGATTTGAACCAGGATAAAGAGCAATGCACTGCTCCCGCGTCGACGCTTCCGCCACCGGGCCGGGCGGAGTGTTGCTGAATATTTCAGCGTCCGCCACGCATCTTTACGATTAACCCTAACGTTCGCTGCAACCTGTGGTCAGTGGTGGGCCACAAAGGTGATTCGCCACGGATTGTGCCCGATGTTGCGTGGCGCGCGCGTGGCGCTGAAGCCGGCCGCGCCGAGCTTTGCGATCATCTCGTCTTCGCCGTAGCGCTGCAGGCCGACCTTGTTGCGCAGTTGCCGGTAATCGGAGAGCGCCGTGCTGATCAGGCCGATCAGCGCGTCGCGCAGGAAGCCGTGCCTCGCGGCGAAACGCAGCAGCGCAAGCACGTCTCTGGTCATGCCGACCTCGGGCCGCAGGATATCGCCGAGCACGAAGCGGCCCGACGGTTTCAGGAGCCGGTGGACCACGTCAAAGGCGGAATCAAGCTCCTGCGGCGTCATGTATTGCGCGACCGAATTCATCACGACGAGGTCGACCGTATCCTCGTCCATCTTCCTGAGATCATCGAGCGAGCGCACGCGGATCTTGGTGTTGGGCGCAAACCGCGCGATCAGCCGGCCGCGCACGCCGGGCGCGGGCTCGGCCAGATAAAGCTTTGCGCAGGCGTCGGCGACCTTCTCCGCCGACAGCGCCTCGCCGCAGGCATAGTCGAGCACCACGGCGTCGGGCGAGGAGATGTAGCCGATGATGTCGCGCGCGATGACCTCAAAATGCAGGTCGCGGTGCAGCCTGCTCGCATAGATCGTATGCGTGGAATCGTAGTAATCGATCCATTCATCCATCGCGTTGGGTGTCCGGCAGGCGGTTCCTGATCCCCAGGAACGGGTGGGTCGGTGCGGGTTACCGTGATGCGTTAGCGGTCCGGCGGCCATTGTTCAATGTGCCGAACTGCGGTTCCTTACAGGAAGGTCCCACACGAACAAAGCCGCACCCTTGTGGGGACTGGCAAGACTTCCCGATATCCGTGCACCAAGCGGTGTGCAAGCCCCGGCGGCTCCGCGGAAAGGTTCAGCGCTTCCACAGCTGCACGAGCGGCCCATCCTTGCCCATCACCGGATCGGTCGCGGGCACCGCGACCAGCGGGATCGTCTTCAGCGCGCGCGCATGGTTCTCCGGCGTCGGCCGTTGCAAATCCATCGGCGGGCCTGGCGGATAGGCGCCGACCACGCAGAAGTCGTCGCTGGTTGACAGGCATTGATGCCCGGTTCCGGCCGGCAGGATCGCGACGTCGCCGGCTGCGATTACGAGCACACGCCCGTGCGCGCCGCCGAACTGCACCCGCGCGTGGCCTGAGGCGACACCCAGCACCTCATGTACCGTCGCGTGGTAATGCGCATAGTCGTAGACGCCGTTGCGCCACATCGCGCCCCAGCCGTTATCGCTGAATAACCGCTCGATCGTGGCCTCAGGATTTTTGCTGACGTCAACGGCGCCCTTGTAGACGAGGAACGGCATCGGGTTGTTCGGCACGAGGCCGTCGTCTTCGAAGACGATGGCAAGCGGCGCGATCCCGGCTTTGACTGCGGACATGGTGGTGTTTCCGCGTGTGGCGATGAGACTACGCGCTGATCAACCCGCTGTCAGGGGCCGATGTTGCCCGATCAAGCCTGCTTCGGTAGCTCGAACACCATGCAGGTCGTTGTCGCATGCGCGAGCAGCAGGCCCTTGTCGTCGGTAATGCGGGCCTCGGCGGTTGCGGCGCGGCGGCCGACGCTGAGCGTGCGGCCCTCGGTGCGGATCTTGCCGGTGTCCTGGCTCATGCCGTCTACGCCAAGGCTTCGACGAGGCCAACGGTCTGGGCGCGCCGAAGCCTTGGCGAAGGCGGCAAGCCCGGCAATGACAAGTCGCGGTCTACGCCGCGCGCTTCTTCGCCCGCATCAGATCCGCAAAGCGCTGGAACAGATAGTGCGAGTCGCGCGGGCCGGGCGAGGCCTCAGGATGGTACTGCACCGAGAACACTGGCTTGCCGTCGAGCGCGATACCGCAGTTCGAGCCGTCGAACAGCGAGATATGGGTCTGGGTCGCGCCCTTGGGCAGCGTTGCCTGGTCGACGGCGAAGCCGTGGTTCATCGAGGTGACCTCGACCTTGCCGGTGGTCTCGTCCTTGACCGGATGATTGGCGCCGTGGTGGCCCTGATGCATCTTCTTGGTCTTGGCGCCGACCGCGAGCCCCAGCATCTGGTGCCCGAGGCAGATGCCGAAGGTCGGCGTGCCCGACTCGATCACCTGCTTGATGACCGGCACGGCATATTTGCCGGTCGCGGCCGGGTCGCCGGGGCCGTTCGACAGGAACACGCCGTCCGGCTTCATCGCCAGGATATCCTCGGCCGCCGTCGTCGCCGGCACCACCGTGATCTTGCAGCCGACGCCGGCGAGCAGGCGCAGGATGTTGCGCTTGATGCCGTAGTCGATCGCGACCACGTTGAACTCGGGCGCGGTCTGCCGGCCGAAGCCTTCGTTCCAGACCCAGGGCGTCTCATCCCAGGTGAAGCGCTGGCCCGAGGTGACCATCGGCACCAGGTCCATGCCCTCGAGGCCCGGCCATTCGCGCGCCTCTTCCTTCAGCCCGTGCAGGTCGAATTCGCCATGCTTCGAATGCGCGATCACGGCATTCGGCATGCCCTTCGAGCGGATCAGCGCGGTCAATGCGCGGGTGTCGATACCGGAGAGGCCGATGATGCCGCGCGCCTTCAGCCACTGGTCGAGGTGGCGGGTGGCGCGGAAGTTCGACGGATCGGTGATCGCGGTGCGCAGGATCACGCCGCGCGCGCCGGGCGTTGCCGCCATGTTCACCGTCTCGATGTCTTCCTCGTTGGTGCCGACATTGCCGATATGCGGGAAGGTGAAGGTGATGATCTGCCCGGCATAGGAGGGATCGGTCAGGATCTCCTCATAGCCGGTCATCGCGGTGTTGAAGCAGACCTCGCCAACGGCGTGGCCTTCCGCGCCAAGACCGAAGCCTTCCAGCACGGTGCCATCGGCGAGCACAAGGAGCGCGGTCGGTTTGTGGTCCGGCCAGGCGGGAGCGTTTTCGGATGTTGTCATGAGCGCCTTAAATAATCGCCGCATCCTGCGGCGTCAAAGCGAAAGGGCGCCGATTCACACGGCTCTACCGGCCGAATTGACAGGCCGGAACGGCCTTTTAATCTAAAGTTCCCTTTGCAGGCCGTTTGCTTGGCGAAAATGACCCGGTTCGGAGCCCGCGCATGGACAACACGATGCCGATTCTGCTCGTTCCGGGCCTGGTCTCCTCGCCCCGGATCTATGCCCCAGTCATCCCGGCGCTGTGGCGGTTCGGGCCGGTCACGGTCGCCAACCACATCCGCGACGACAATATGGGCGCGATCGCGCGGCGGATCCTGGCCGAGGCGCCGCCGCGCTTCGCGCTCGCCGGCCATTCGATGGGCGGCTACATCGCCTTCGAGATCATGCGCCAGGCGCCGGAGCGGGTCGCAAAGCTCGCGCTGATCAACACCCAGGCCCGGCCCGACACCCCCGAAGCGACCGCGCGCCGCCGCGGCATGATCGAGCGCGCGAAAGCCGGCGACTATCGCGGCGTGCTCGACGACCTCTTCCCGGGCTTCGTGCATCCGTCGCGGCGCGAGGACGCGAGCCTGCGCCAGCTCGTCCACGACATGGGCGAGGACGTCGGCGCCGAGGCCTTCATCCGTCAGCTCACCGCCGTGATCGGCCGGCCGGACTCGCGGCCGGCGCTCGCCTGGATCAAGTGTCCGACGCTGGTGCTGACCGGCGACGAGGACAACACCATCCCCAATTCGCTGTCGTCGGAGATGGCCAACGGCATTCCCGGCGCCAAGCTCGTCGTCCTGCCGAACTGCGGACACTTGCCGCAGCCGGAGCAGCCGCAGGCCTGCGCGGACGCGCTGGTCGCGTGGCTGCGGGATTGAGGTCGTTGGAGACGGAGCGGATGTCGCCGGCGCGCACGGGCAAGCGCGTCAAGCCGACAGCCTTGAGGCCGCGGGAGAATAATCAATCCAGGGAGGAGGCTTCGATGATCGGTCGTTCGACAATGGTCGGTGTGATGCTGGCTGCAACGATGGGGCTCGGCGCGGAGGCCGCGCTGGCGCAGCAACAGCCGCCGCTGAGTGCCGCGGACTCCGACCCCGTGAAGATGGGCTGGATGGTGGGCTCGCCGCCACCCGCGGACAGACTGATCCAGTTCTCCAACGGCTCGCACTTCACCTTTCCGCAGACACGCTGGTCGTTTGCAAACTTTCGCCGCTTCCTGCCGACGAGCACCATCTGGCGCGGCGATCACGCCGCGTCGCCGCTGCCGCGCGCGGAGCGCAAAGACATCGACGCCGTCAGCTTCCAGCCGCTCGGCCAGACCGGGACCATGACGTGGGCGGATTCGCTCGCGGCCAACTACACCGACGCGATCATCGTCCTGCACAGGGGCAAGGTCGTGTACGAGCGCTATCTCGGCGTGATGGACCCGCACGCCACGCACATCGCGATGTCGGTGACGAAGTCCTTCTTCGGCACGCTTGGCGCCGTCCTGGTCGCTGAGGGCAAGCTCGATGAAAAGGCCCCGGTTTCGAAATACATTCGCGAGCTCAAGGACACGGCTTACGGCGATGCCACCGTGCGGCAGGTGCTGGATATGACGGTCGGCGTCAAATATTCCGAGAACTACGCCGATCCGAAGGCGGAGATCTTCGATCACATAAGATCAGGTGGCCTCGTGCCGCGCCCGCCCGGCTATGCCGGGCCGACGAGCTTCTACGGCTTCCTCAAGACGTTGCAGAAGGAAGGCCAGCACGGCGAGGCGTTCGCCTACAAGACCGTCAACAGCGACGTGCTCGGCTGGCTGATCCGCCGCGCGTCCGGGCAGACCGTCGGCCAGCTGTTGTCCGAACGCATCTGGCAGAAGCTCGGAATGGAGCAGGATGCCTACATGCTGATCGACAGCGAGGGAACGGAATTTGCGGGTGGTGGCTTGAACGCGGCCGTCCGGGACCTGGCGCGGTTCGGCGAAATGATGCGGCTCGGCGGAACGTATCACGGGCAGCAGATCGTGCCGAAGACCGTCGTCGACGACATCCGCAATGGCGGCCGGAAATCCGATTTCGAGAAGGCCGGCTACAAGACGCTTCCGGGCTGGAGCTACCGCGACATGTGGTGGGTCACCCACAACAAGCACGGTGCGTTCATGGCGCGCGGCGTCAACGGCCAGTCGATCTATATCGATCCCAAGGCCGAGATGGTGATCGCACGGTTCGGCTCGCACCCGATGGCGGCCAACGCCTACAACGACCCGACGACGCTGCCGGCGTTCCATGCGCTCGCCAAGCATCTGATGCGGTGACATTGCCAGCGCCGGCTGGCCGCCGGTGCGAACGCCGGGCGACGTGAGACCTGCCTGCCTCGGTTCTGGGATCCCCGGGACCGAGGCATAAGTGTTGTTCTGGCCGCGCGAAGGGCTTAAGTGAGCATCCGTGTCAGACGAGAGGACATCAGGATGCTGCGCGACGACATCAACAATGCGGTCAAGGAGGCCATGAAGGCGAAGGACGAGCGCAAGCTCTCCACGCTGCGCATGGTAAATTCGACCATCAAGAACGCCGACATCGACGCGCGCGGGCAGGGCAAGCCGCCGCTCTCGGACGCGGACCTGCTGGGCCTCTTGCAGAAGATGATCAAGCAGCGCCAGGAATCGGTCGAGCTCTATGACAAGGGCGGCCGCGCCGAGCTCGCCGCGCAGGAGCGCGAGGAGATCGCGGTGATCTCCGCCTATTTGCCGAAGCAGATGTCCGACGACGAGGTGAAGGCTGCGATCTCGGCCATCATCGCCGAGACCGGCGCCGCCGGCATCAAGGACATGGGCAAGGTGATCGGTGCGCTGAAGGCGAAATATGCCGGCCAGATGGATTTCGGCAAGGCCAGCGGCCTGGTGAAGGCCGCGCTGTCGGGCTAGCCGCTCGTCCCTGCGGCTTGCGGCGCAAGGTGCCGCGGGCCGGACTGCGGGAACCTTTCCGCTTACGGCGCATCTGACGGGCATAACCTCGTGATGACACCGTAGTGGAAAGGCCCCCCATGAGCCCGATTGTGCATACCCTGGATCGTGCAAGAGCTGTCCAGACCGAGTCCGAGAAGCCCACCCGCGCCGAAGTCGAAGCCGCAGTCCGCACGATCATCCGCTGGACAGGGGACGATCCCGGGCGCGACGGATTGCTTGAAACTCCTGCGCGCGTGACGCGTTCGTTCGAGGAGTTCTTCGCGGGTTACGATCAGCGCCCGGCGGAGATCCTGGAAAAGACCTTCGAGGAGATCGAAGGCTACGACGAAATGATCGCCTTGCGAGGCATCCGCTTCGAGAGCCACTGCGAGCATCATATGGCGCCGATCATCGGTCAGGCCTGGGTGGCCTACATCCCGAACGGCCGCGTGGTCGGCATCAGCAAGCTTGCGCGGGTGGTCGACGTCTATGCCCGGCGCTTGCAGATCCAGGAAAAGATGACGGCGCAGATCGCCAACACCGTCAACGACGTCTTGAAGCCCCAGGGTGTCGGCGTCATCATCAAGGCGTCGCATCACTGCATGACCACCCGCGGCGTGCACAAACCGGGCACCGATCTTGTCACCAGCCGCATGCTGGGTTGCTTTCGCGACAATGCATTGACCCGCCAGGAATTCCTCGGAATGGCGGTTTGAGGCAGCACAGGGCAGTGGAGGAATGACATGTCCGATCAACAAGCCCCGCCAGCCGGCCCCGATCTCTCCCAAGGCGTCGCTCTGAGCGAATTCTCGGGCGCGGTCCTGTTGGGCCATGTCGGCGATGAGCAGGTGCTTCTGGTGCGTTCGGGGGTGGAGATCTTCGCCATCGACGCCCATTGCACCCATTATCATGGACCGCTCGCCGAGGGCCTTGTCGACGGCGAGATCATCCGCTGCCCGTGGCATCACGCGTGTTTTGATGTGCGGACTGGTGAAGCGAGCGGGGCGCCCGCCTTCAATCCGGTCGCGGTCTGGAAGGTCGAGCTGCAGGGTGACCGCATTTTTGTGCGCGAAAAGCGCGAGCAGCCCAAACCCCGCGTCAAGGGCGCGCTCGATGCGCCCGGCAGGATCGTGATTGTCGGCGGCGGTGCGGCAGGCTTTGCCGCCGCCGAGATGCTGCGGCGGCAGGACTATCGCGGCAGCATCGTCATGCTGAGCAGCGAGGCCGCGCCGCCGGTGGATCGGCCGAACCTGTCAAAGGACTATCTCGCCGGCAGCGCGCCGGAAGATTGGGTGCCGCTGCGGCCGGATGATTATTACACCGAAGCCAAGATCGACCTGCGGCTCAACACGGAAGTCGCATCGATCGACGTGAAGGCGAAGGCCGTCGTGCTGAGCGATGGCAAGACTGTTCCCTACGATCGCCTGCTGCTGGCGACCGGCGCCGAACCGCTGCGACTGCCGATTCCCGGCGCGGACCAGCCGCATGTTCATACCCTGCGTTCGCTGGCCGATAGCCGGGCGATCATTGCCACCGCCGACGGCGCGCGCCGCGCCGTCGTGATTGGCGCCAGCTTCATCGGGCTTGAGGTCGCGGCCAGCCTGCGCGCCCGGAACATCGAGGTTCATGTCGTCGGCCTCGAGGCGCGGCCGATGGAACGCGTGCTCGGACCTGAAATGGGCGACTTCGTCCGCGCCCTGCACGAGGAGCACGGCGTCGTCTTTCATCTGGGCGATACTGTCGCCGCGATCGACGGCAGGCATGCGACGCTCAAAAGCGGTGCTGTGATCGACCCCGATCTCGTGGTGGTCGGTGTTGGCGTGCGGCCACGGCTTGCGCTCGCCGAGAAGTGCGGGCTTGTTATCGATCGCGGCGTGGCGGTCAACGCCTATCTCGAAACCAGCGTCCCCGACATCTTTGCTGCGGGCGATATCGCGCGGTGGCCCGACCCGCATTCCCGTCAAAATATCCGTGTCGAGCACTGGGTGGTGGCGGAGCGCCAGGGCCAGGCCGCCGCCCGCAACATGCTGGGTCAGCGCGAGGTCTTCGATGACGTGCCGTTCTTCTGGAGCCAGCACTATGATGTGCCGATCAACTATGTCGGTCACGCCGAAAAGTGGGATGAAATCGCCATCGACGGCGATATCGCCGCGAAAGATTGCTTGCTGAAATACAAGGGCGGCGGCCGCGTGCTTGCGGTTGCCTCGATCTATCGCAATCTCGCCAGCCTTGAGGCTGAGCTGGCGATGGAGCGGGGAGAGCACCTTGATCGATAGAGGCACTGGTGAGCCAAAAAGCCTCCTCGTCGTCATGCCCGGGCTTGTCCCGGGCATCCACGTCTTTACAATCGGCGTAAACAAAAACATCGATGGCCGGGGCAAGCCCGGTCATGACGAGGGACGGAAACGACACGCATCATGCTTCAGGAAGCCGCAACCTACGACGAGCTCTACCGCAACTTCCGCTGGGAGATTCCGGCGCGCTTCAATATCGCGACCGCCTGCTGCGACCGCCATGCCGACGGCTCGGGGCGGCTCGCGCTGGTCGATGTCGATGAGGACGGCGGCACCACGCGCACCACCTTCGACGAGGTCGCGGACGCCTCGCGCCGCTTCGCCAATGTGCTGAAGGCCGACGGGACCGAGCGCGGCGACCGCGTCGCGGTGTTCCTGTCGCAATCGCTCGAACTGCCGGTCGCGCATCTCGCCGCGTTCCGTTCGGCTGTCATCTCGATCCCGCTGTTTGCGCTGTTCGGCGAGGACGCGCTCGAATTCCGCCTGTCGAACTCCGCCGCCAAGGCCGTCATCACCGACGAGGCCGGCTGGGAGAAGATCGCCAAGATCCGCGATCGCCTGCCCGACCTGAAGACGGTCTATGTCGTCGGCGAGCGCACGCCGGAGGGCGCAAAATCGTTCTGGTCTGCGATCAGGCAGGCCTCGCCCGACTTTGCGACCGTCGATACCGCGGCCGACGATCCCGGCCTGATCATCTACACGTCAGGCACGACGGGAAATCCAAAGGGCGCGCTGCATGCGCACCGCGTCGTGCTCGGCCATCTGCCCAATGTCGAGATGTGCCACAACTTCCTGCCCCGGCCCGGCGACCTGATGTGGACGCCGGCGGACTGGGCCTGGATCGGCGGGCTGATCAACGGCCTGTTCGCGTTCTGGTATCACGGCATTCCGCTGGTTGGTCACCGCGCCCGCAAGTTCGAGCCGCAGGCGGCGATGCAGATGATGGCCGAGCTTGGCATCCGCAACGTGTTCCTGCCGCCGACCGCGCTGAAGCTGATGCGGCAGGCCAATGTGAAGAACCCGGGCGTCAAGCTGCGCAGCATCTTCACCGGTGGCGAGTCGCTCGGTGGCGAACTGCTCGGCTGGGTGCGCGAGACGTTCGACATCGATGCGCATGAGGTGTTCGGCCAGACTGAATGTAATCTCGTGATCGGCTCCAATTCCAACCTGTTTCCGATCCGCCACGGCGCGATGGGCCGCGCCACGCCCGGCTTCGACGTTCGCATCGTCAACGACAAGGGCGAGGAACTGCCGCGCGGACAGCGCGGCATCATCGGTGTGCGGCAGCCGTGCCCCTGCACCATGATCGAGTACTGGCGCAATCCGGAGGCGACCGCGAAGAAATATGCCGGCGAGTTCCTGCTTACCGGCGATCTCGGCGTCCAGGACGAGGATGGTTACTTCTGGTACGTCAGCCGCGAGGATGACGTCATCACCACCGCCGGCTACCGCGTCGGCCCGTCCGAGATCGAGCATACGTTGATGAAGCATCCGGCGGTCGCGATGTCCGCCGTGGTCGGCATCCCCGATCCGATCCGCACCGAGTCAATCAAGGCCTGGATCGTGCTGCGCCCGGGCTACGCCCCGAGCGACGCGCTGGCGCGCGAGATCCAGGAATTCGTCAAGATCCAGCTCGCCGCGCACGAATACCCGCGCTTCGTGCAGTTCGCCGACAGCCTGCCGATGACGGCGACGGGAAAGGTGCTGCGGCGCGAGCTGCGCGCGCTGGGGTAACGACAACTCCGACCGTCGTCCCGGCCTTCGCCGGGACGACGCCTACATCGGCATCGGGATCCCGAGCTCCTTCAGCGCCGCCAGCATGCGTTGCGGCGGCTGCATCGGGATCACCATGGCCTTGCCGCTCTCCAAGAGGCTCTTGAGACTGGAAAGGATCGCGGGCCAGCCGGCGCGGCCGCCGGAGAGGATGTCGTCGCTGATCGGGCGGTCATGCGACTGCAAGAGCGTCAGCTTCACGCCATCGCCGGCCGGCTCGATCTCGTAGGTGACGAGCGTTGGCCCGAGCTTCTCGACGAGCTCAGGCCAGTTGACGTTGAAGGTAACGGTCAGTCGCGCCTCAAGGGATCGCATTCGATCACCTCCCCGGAGATATGCAGCGCGCCGGCCGGCGTGCGCACGATGAAGGCGCCGCCGACCTTCAGCTCGACCTCGACCGCATGGCCGGAAAAATATTGCCGGCTGAATTCGGCCTGGGTCAGCGCCTGCCACACCTTCTCCGGCGTTGACGCAATGTAGATGGTGTAGACGATCGCCGGCTTGAATTTCTCGATGTTCATGTCCGAACGCACCCTTCGATAGATTTTCATGGTCATTCGAAGCCTTCGTCACTCGATGCCCTCGATCCCGAGCGCAGCGAGCGGAATCGCGACCGCCTTGCCGGTCTCGAGCAGGCTCTTCAGTCCCGACAGGATCGCGGGCCAGCCCTTGGAGATGCCGTCGAGCAGTTTGCTGCCGACACCGAAGCCTTCATGCGTCACGGTCAGCTTGACGAGATTGCCGTAGGGTTCGAGCGTGAAGACGACCTTCGTCGCCGGCTCCTTGCGCATCTCTTCGTCAAGCTCGTGCTTGAACGTGTAGGCGAGGCGTCGCGGCCGGTCGATCTCGAGGATCCTGCCGGTGTCGGTGGTTTGGCCGCCCATCACGAGCGCAACGGGCGAGCCGACCTTCCAGTCGGACCGGACCTCGGTGTCGAACCAGTACTGCCGCGTGAACTCGCTCTTGGTCAGCGCGTCCCACAGTTTTTCCGGCGTGGTCTCGATATAGGTGACGTAGATGAATTCGGGCTTAGGCATTGGAGGCCTCCTTTGCGCCGCTCGAAGGCAGCTCGGCCGGCAGCTCGCGTCCGGTCTCGAGGAAGCTCTTCAGGCTTGCGATCACCATCGGCCAGCCGCTGGAGATGTCGCGCAGCGTCTTGGGACCGAGATCATCGTGCGTCACGGTCAGCTTGACGACCCGACCGCGCGGCTCGATGTCGAAGGTCACGCGCGAAACCTGCTCGCGCTCGACGCCTTCCTTCACCACGTCCCAGCTGTAGGCGAGCTTCTTCGGCGGGTCTGCGACCAGCACCTCGCCCTGAACGGCGCGGCTGCCGTCCTTGGAGAAATGGTAGGGCGAACCGACCTTCCAGTCGGACGTGATGCGATAACCGAACCAGTAGCGCTCGGTGAAATCGCTTGATGTCAGCGCGTGCCACAGCTGTTCCGCGGTGGTCTCGACATAGGTGACGTAGACGAATTCCGGCTTACTCATCACGCTTCTCCAATTGCCGTTTCAACTCACTGAGCGCGGCAAGTTTCCCGCGCTCGAATTTCTTGATCCACCGCTCGCCGATCTGATGGATCGGAACCGGGTTGAGGTAATGCAGCTTCTCGCGGCCGTGCTTGTAGGTGGTGACGAGGTCGGCCTCTTCGAGAATGACAAGGTGCTTGGTCACGGCCTGACGCGTCATGTCGAGGCCGTCGCAGAGCTCGTTGAGCGTCTGTCCATTCCTGGCGTGAAGCCGGTCGAGCAGCGTTCGCCGTGAGGCGTCCGCGAGCGCTTTGAAGACTTCATCCATGGTCGGAATAATAGGCAACCAAATGGTTGCATGTCAAGAGCGTGTGTTTGGACGTGTGGTCCGGCGTGCTATCGTCCTGTCAGCCAACGCAGATTGGTCTGGAACAAGGGGTGGTACGCATGGGTGGTCGCGTCACGGCGGTTTGCTGCATGTTTGCGTTCGGCCTGCTCGCGTGCGGCGTCAGTGCAGAGCCACAAACCATCGGCGCGCCGCCGGAAGTCTCCAACATGAGGCTGGTCGGAACCAATGATCTGCAGGCGCGTAGCGCCTACCAGCCGACCATCCATCACCAGGGCAACCGCTGGGTCGCCTATATCGGCCATCACGGCGGCACCGACGACATTCCCGACCCCGTCAATCCGATGACTGGCAAGGCCGAGCCCAACGGCACCTCGATCGTCGACGTCACCGATCCCGCGCACCCGAAATATCTGCGGCACATTCCCGGGCAGGAAGGCAAATACGAATCCGGTGGCGCGCAGATGGTGCGCGTGTGCGACGGCAAGGACCTGCCGAAGGGTGATCGCAATGCGGTCTACATGCTGCGCACCTTCGGCAGCGAGGCGCATGAGATCTGGAACGTCGCAGATCCCGATAATCCGGTGCTCGTCACGCGGATCGGCGGCCTGAAGGACACCCACAAGAGCTGGTGGGAATGCGACACCGGAATCGCCTTCCTGGTGTCGGGCGCGCCGGACTGGCGCACGCGGCGCATGACCCAGGTCTACGATCTCTCCGATCCGGCGCATCCCGTGAAGATCAGGGATTTCGGCCTGCCCGGGCAGGAGCCGGGGTCGACCGGCGCAGTTCCGACCGAGCTGCACGGGCCGATCTCGACCGGGCCGAGGGGCAATCGCGTCTATTTTGGCTATGGCACCAACAAGGGCGGCTTCCTGCAGATCGTCGATCGCGACAAGCTGTTGAACGGGCCGAAGGACCCGACACCGGCGAATCTGACATTCCCGGAGATCGCGCAGATGCCGATGTCGGCGCTCAACGGCGCGCACACCACGTTCCCGATGCCGGGCATGCCGGTCGCGGAATTCGCGCGCGACAAGGACGGCAAGACGCGCGACATCGTCATGATCGTCGACGAGGCGATACTGAACGAATGCGGCGAGGCGCGGCAGATGGTGTGGTTCGCCGACGTCACGACCGAGGCGCGCCCGATGGTGATCTCGAGCTACACCGTGCCGGAAGCCTCCGGTGCGTTCTGCGAGCGCGGCGGCCGCTTCGGCTCGCATTCGTCGAACGAGAGCATGGCGCCGGTCTACTACAAGAAGATGGCGTTCATCGCCTTCTTCAACGCCGGCGTCCGCGCGCTCGATATCCGCGATCCCTATCATCCGAAGGAAGTCGGTTCCTTCATCCCGTCGATCACGCAGGCGACCGACAAGCGCTGCGTGACCGTCGACGGCAAGGAGCGCTGCAAGGTGGCGATCCAGACCAACAATGTCGAGACCGACGAACGCGGCTACATCTATGCGGTCGACCGCGCCAACACCGGCCTGCATATCCTCGAACTGACTGGCGATGCGCGGGCCGTCGCCGGCCTGCCGTGAGGACTATATGATGCGCCAATGGCCGATCTTCGTGGCGGCGCTTCTCGCACTCAGCGGCCTCTCCGCCGTTGCAGCCTATGAGCTAACGACGCTGCGCACGGGCGATTGGCAGGAGATCGCCTGGCCATTCCCGCGCGACGGCTGGCCCGCCGGCCGCGCCTTCCGCTGCGGCGCCGCGGAGTGCGGCGGCGTCGAGGTCTATGTCCGGCCCAAGTTCGGCTTCTGCAACTGCACCACCGGTGTCGCCGATGACGATGAGGTCGATCGCGTCGCCGATGTCGACATGATCAGCGCGCGATTTGCGCCGCTGAAGACGGGCGACGTCGTGCGTGTCGTTGATATGTCCGGACGGATCAGGGCCTACGATCTCGACATGCCCGACGGGCGCCGCTCCGCAATCGGCATCGCGGTGTCGCGCCGCTGCGATCTGCTGGTGGCGGCGGCGCAGGGCAGGGGTGATGCGGCACAGGTGCAGCGGGCAGCGTTGAGGTTCTTGGAATCCGGTGAGCTGAAACAATGGTTAGCTGACGCAATGGGCCGTTGAGCAGTTTATCTTCCTACCTCTCCCCGCAAGAGCGGGGCGAGGTAGCGGAGCGGCTTCCATCTCGTCCACTCACATGCATAATGTTAGGAAAGAACGAAAGAGCCCCCCATGTCCCTGCAAGCCTATCTCGCCTTTGTCGCCGCCTGCATTGCGCTGGCGCTGTTGCCCGGTCCGATCGTCACGCTGGTCATCGCCAATGGCCTGCGTCACGGCACGCGCGCCGCGCTTACCAATGTGCTCGGCGCGCAGGCTGGGCTCGCGATCGTGATCGGCGTCGTCGCGATCGGCCTGACCTCGCTGATGGCGACGATGGGGTACTGGTTCGACTGGGTGCGCTTTGCCGGCGCCGCCTATCTGGTGTGGCTCGGCATCAAGCTGATCCGCTCGCCGGTCGAGGGCGTCAACACCGACGAGCCGCCTCCGCCGCCGCGCGGCGGCTTCTTCCTGCAGGGTTTTCTGGTGCTGCTCTCGAACCCAAAGGTGCTGGTGTTCTTCGGCGCCTTCATTCCGCAGTTCATGGACATGAGCAAGCCGCACTTTCCGCAGGTGGCGCTGCTCGGTGTCACCTTCATGGTGACCGCCGTCATGACCGACGCGCTCTATGCCCTGCTGGCCGGGCGGGCCCGCAAATTCTTCTCCAAGCAGCGGACCCGCCTGATGTCGCGCATCTCCGGCGGCTTCATGATCGGCGGCGGCATCTGGCTGGCGCTGACGCGGGCGCGATAGATTTCATCGCGCTTTGCGCGGGCTCATTGTCGCGAAGCGGGTAAGCCGTTCGCCACTGTCGCGGTCGCGGGCTCGGTTGGCTGCATCAGGCGCGACTGCCGGGCAGGCTTGACGCCGATCGAGTTCAGCAACGTCGCAGCGACGATCATCACCAGAATGCCGCCGGCGCTGAGGGCGATCTGCATCGCAGCGCCATTCGAGATCTTGAGCAGCGCCATATGGCTGCCGCAGGCCAGCAGCACGCCAAGGCAATAGATCGGCAGCGAGTTCTGGCCGCAGCGGATCATGCTGCGCAGCAGCGGCGTCTTCAACGCCGGCCAGTCAGGCGGCACCAGCCGTACCGCAAGAACCGCGATGGCCAGAAAATGCAGCAGCCGCATCGGATCGAGATTCGATTTGTCCGATGAGTGAACCAGCTTTGCCAGCGCCACCGGGACCACGGCCTCCAGCGGCTTGATGTGCCCGCTCAGGGCAATGAAAAGGCTAACGAGCAGATACAGCACGGCAACGACCAGCGCCGTGCGTGAAATTATCCATGGCCGGACACGCTCGCCCGCGATCATCCACCACGCGCCGAGCACGACCAGGAGCTGCCAGGCCATCGGATTGAAGGCCCAATGACTGCTCGGCCATGCCGGCACCGTCCAGCCGAAGACATACACCAGCACATAGAGTGCGAAGGAGGCGCCCAGCGTCGCGTTCGGCCGGCGCAGCAACAGCCACAACAGCGGCGCGAACAACAGGTGAAGCAGCACGAAGATAGGCAAGACGTCGGCATTCACGGGACGGTATTGCAGGATCACCGCGTGCGCGAGCGTCGCGCCCGGATGCTCCAGCAGGACGCGCGTATTGCTCGCATCGGCAAGATCGTCGCCGCCCGCGAGGTAGATCATGATGACGCAAGCGAGCGTGAGCAGCAGAAACGCGGCATAAATGTCCCATCCACGCCGCAGCGAGCGGCTGATCACGCCGTTCCAGCCCTCGTGCTGACGCGCCCGGCCGTAGGCCAGCGCACAGGTGACGCCGGACATGAACATGAAGACCTCAGCGGCATCGCTGAAGCCGTAATTCCGTAGCGTCAGCCAGCTTCCGATGTTGTTGGGGACGTGGTCAAGGAAGATGCACCACAGCGCGATGCCGCGGCAGGCATCGATGCGCAGGTCGCGGCCAGATCCTGTGAGCTCCGGCGGTAGCTCGCCGACCAACGGCTTCGAGGTGTGTATTCGATCGTGCATTTGGCTGCCCTGACCGGCGTGCGATCACGCTTTCGGTCGAACGCTGATCGATGGGGCACGCTCCGGGACGACTTTGCAATTCGGGTTGCTCGCGATGCTCCGGAGGGTGCGGGCGCCGACCGAGCCGATGTGGTTGCCGGCTACCGGGTGGTTGAGGCTTCGCTTGTCGTGGCGCCGTCGCCCATGCCATTGCCGCGATCCTCCGGGCTGGCAGGATTGGTGGCATCCCAATTCATTTCCAGGATCTCATCGCCGACAACCGGGACGAGGAGCTGCTTGCGCATTTCAGCGAGGCGGGCACGGCAATATTCCCGGTAAAGCAGGTCGAGTATGGACATGGTCGAATCCTCACTTGATCAGCACTATTGACGCCCCATGCAATGTTTTCGGTCATTTCGCCCGCGGCTGAGGACGGCAGAGCCGGCGGATATTGTTCTGACGAAGATTGCTATCCCGCGCCGCCCAGGGCGCGGTACGACGTCACGATCGGGAAATCGGACATCCAGGATGGAGCAAGCCGATCATAGCCCGGATCATTGAATTCGATTGGTTGCGAACAACGGTGCGAGGCTGCAGCTGTGCTTGCAGCCGCTGCGCCGGTGATGTCCAAAACGGACGTGATAACGGCAACCAGAAATAGCTTCATCATGGCTATCTCCTCTTAAGAGAGATATTTTCACCACGACTTTCGGAAATTACTTTAGTCCGGATTTTCCTGCTTCGACGTGAACCAGCTCACATGCAGTGTCGGTCACGATGAGTGACAGTAGCAGACGGACGGCTTAGTTTCTTGGACTTCCGCGCACCCGTATTGGAAGGCCAGTGCGCGAAGCGCAAATTGCAGGTATCAGCGGTAGTCTATCGGAATACCTTCTCCCGTTGTTGTGTGAGGCTGGGAGAGTCCGGATGTCCGAAGCCGATTTCGAATCGATTCAATTTTCCGCGCGCGAGCTCCCGAAGCGGGTGCGCATCCCGATGTGGCGCGAAGAGTTCGGACGGCGCATCGTCCACGTCGACATCGAACCCGCGTCGGACGTTCCATTTCAAGCCGAAGCAACGTTGCAAGCGCTTCAGGGGCTGCGCGTGATCGCATTGAAGGGATCGGCCATGCGCTTCACGCGTTCGCAAGCGAACATCGTTGACGGCGATGACTCGATCGGCCTCATTGTCAACTATCCGAGTGTGTGTCGGCTGTCGCAGCGCGGCCAGGAGATCGAATTCCGCGCTGGCGACGCTGTCGCGATTCTGCACTCGGAGCCGGTCATTGTCTCCTACGTCGAAGGACTTCAACTTGGTCTGGCCGTGCCGCGCGACGCGCTGGTGCCGCGCGTGACCGATGTCGACAGCCTTGCCATGCGGCCGATCTCGCGAAGAACCGAAGCGCTTCGGCTTCTCATGACCTATCTGAAGTCGGCATTGAAGCAGGGTGCTCTCGCCGCCCCCAAGCTGCGCGATACGATCGTGACCCACATCCACGACCTCGTGGCGCTCGCAATCGACGACTGCGCGCCATTGGGCGAGAGCAGCGCGAGCGCGGTGATGGCGGCGCGTCACAGCGCCGCCCTCGACCACATCACCGCGCACTTTCAGGACCCGGAGCTCAGCCTGGAGATCGTGGCCCGTGGCCAGGGCATCTCTCCGCGCTACCTGCAGCGCCTGATGGCGTCATCGGGAACGTCGTTTACGGAGCGCGTGAATGAGTTGCGGCTGCAAAAGGCGTTCACGCTGTTGACCGCGCCTCACGACGGTGCGCGGCGAATTTCCGACATCGCGCTGGAGGCCGGCTTTTCCGACATCTCGCATTTCAACCGGCTGTTCCGCGCCCGCTTCGGCGATTCGCCGCGCGGTGTGCGTAGCGCCGGAAGCCCTGCCGCATGACCTCGCGATGAATCGCGGAAACCGCAAAAGCGCGTCGCCGCCCTTCGCCGACGCCTAAAGCGCGATGAGATTTGGATGAATCGTCATCGCGCCTTAGGTTTTTGTTTGAGCATGGTCTCTCTCGGAAAACCGCTACACACTTTTCCGGATCATGCTCTAGATCAGCGCTGCGACGCGCAGCGTCGTCTCGATCTCGGCGAGGATCCGCGCCAACCGGTCGGCCCACGCCGTCTCGCCGGCCTGGTCGGAGATCAGGTCCTGGCGGATTTCGATGCCCGAATTCATCAGGCCGCGCATCTCGCCATGCACGGGAATGGTGTAGTCGGTCTCGTCGCCGACCGCATAGGGCTCGTTGTCGCCGACAACGAGATCGCCTTCGCGGCGCAGATGCTGCAACAAAAGCGGCGGCAGCACCCTGTCGCGGTGATAGAGCGTGCCGATGTGCCAGGGCCGCGCGATGCCGGCATAGACCGGCGTGAAGCTGTGCAGCGCCACCAGCACGGTCGGCAGGCCACTATGCGTACGCTCGTCGATGATCTCGTCGATGCGCCGGTGATAGGGATCGAAGATGTCCGCGCGGCGCGTCTCGGCTTCCTCGCGCGACAGGCCCTCATTGCCGGGAATCGTGGTGGCCTCGCTGATCAGCGGGATCGCGCTTGCGACATGCGGAGGGCGATTGCAGTCGATCACGAGCCGCGAGTAGCGCTGCGCGACCAGATGCGCATCGAGCTGCCTGGCGAGCCGCGTCGCGACGCCGGCGATGCCGATGTCCCATGCGATGTGCCGCGCGAGTTCGCCTTCGGGCAGGCCGAGATCGCCGAGCGCTGCGGGAATCAGCCTGCCGTAATGATCGCAGGTGAAGAGGAACGGCGAGCGGCCGGCGGGATTTTGTTCGAGAACCGGAGAAACGTCGGCATTTGCGAGCAGGAATGAGGCATTACCGACGCGATTCAAGGGTCTTTTCCTCAACTTTGCCTATTCAGGCAGCATCCGGTCTGGAATTGAGCAGCTTTCTCTATAGATTAAGCCGCCCAAAATCACGATGATTGTTTCGACGATGCCGCTGCTCACCATCCATCACAAGACTGTTTATCGCTACACGCACCCGGTGGCGTTTGGCGAGCACCGCATCATGCTGCGCCCGCGCGACGGCCATGATCTGCGCGTGCTGGGCAGCGAGCTCGTGATCGATCCGCAGCCGATGTCGCTGCGCTGGATCCACGACGTGTTCGGCAACAGCGTCGCGATCGCGGCCTTCGACGAGCGCGCCGACACGCTGTCGTTCGTCTCGACGGCAACCGTCGAGCATAATCCGGCGCACGAGTTCGCGCTGACGCCGGACGATCCCGCCTATTTCTATCCGTTCCTCTACGACGACGAGGAATTCCCCGACCTGCAGCAGTTCATCACGCCGCAATATGGCGATCCGCATGGCGAGCTGTCGGCGTGGGCGCGGCGCTTCCTCGACATCGAGGCGCCGACGCCGACGTTCAATATCCTGAGCGGTATGACCCACGGCATCCGCGAGACCTTCAGCTATCGCAAGCGGCATGAGCAGGGCACGCAGCATCCGCTCGACACGCTGAAGACGAAGTCTGGTACCTGCCGCGACTATGCGCTGTTCATGATCGAGGCGCTGCGGCGGCTCGGCATCGCCGCGCGCTTCGTCTCCGGCTATCTCGCGATGCCCGCCGACAGCGCGCACGGCTATGTCGGCGGCGGCTCGACCCATGCCTGGGTGCAGGTCTACCTGCCGAGCGCGGGCTGGATCGAGTTCGATCCGACCAACGGCATCGTCGGCACGCGCGACCTGATCCGCGTCGCGGTGGCGCGCGATCCGCGCCAGGCGATCCCGCTGCACGGCGTCTATCTCGGTGCGGCGGAGGCGTTCGAGCGCATGGATGTCGATATCAATGTCGTTTCGGTCGGCGAGGATGCGGAGCGGGAGACCGCCTGAGGATGGAGATCAAGGTCGGCTTCGAGATCACCTACACGGCCGCACAGGCGACGCCGATGGTGATCATGCTGTCGATCCACCCCTCGCGCTATTCCGACATCGTCGGCACCGAGCAGATCGTCGCCGAGCCCAATGTGCCGATCGGCTTCTATCGCGACAGCTTCGGCAATGTCTGCGGACGCCTGATCGCGCCCGCCGGCGGCGTCACCTTCCGCGGCCATGCGCTGGTGCGCGATTCCGGGCTGCCCGACGTGATCAATCCGGCCGCGCAGCAGGTCCCGATCGAGCAGTTGCCGGACGACCTGCTGCTCTATCTGATGCCAAGCCGCTATTGCGAGACCGACAAGCTGACCGACATCGCCTGGTCGCTGTTCGGAACGACGCCGACCGGCTGGGCGCGGGTGCAGGCGATCACGGACTTCGTGCATGGCCACGTGACCTTCGGCTACCAGCACGCCCACCACATGAAGTCGGCGCATGACGTCTACGAGAGCCGCGCCGGTGTCTGCCGCGACTTTGCGCATCTCGCGCTCACCTTCTGTCGCTGCATGGGCATCCCGGCGCGCTACTGCACCGGCTATCTCGGCGACATCGGCGTACCGCCGGATCCCGCGCCGATGGACTTCTCCGGCTGGTTCGAGGTTTATCTTTCCGGCCAGTGGTACACGTGCGATGCCCGCCACAACGTCCCGCGGATCGGCCGCATCCTGATGGGCACCGGCCGCGACGCCGCCGACGTCGCGCTCACCACGAGCTTCGGCCGCATGACACTCGCGAAATTCGTGGTGGTCACCGATGAGGTGGTGGCTTGAGGGAGGTCTCCGTCATTGCGAGGAGCGCAAGCGACGACGCGATCCATTCTTTGTGGAGCCCGATGGATTGCTTCGCGTCGCTCGCAATGACATAGAGGGCTCATGATCTCCGACCAGCTCTTCGTCTATGGCACGCTGATGCGCGGCTTCGACCATCCGATGGCGCGGCTGCTCGCGGCCAATGCCGACTTCCTGGGCGAGGCGCAGTGCCGCGGCCGGCTCTATCTCGTGAAGCATTATCCGGGGCTCGTGAAGTCCAACGATCCCGCCGACATCGTCCATGGCGAGTTGTTTCGCCTGCGCGCGCGCGAGGCGATGCTGCGCGAGTTCGACATGTATGAAGCTTGCGGCGAAGGGTTTCCGCTGCCGACCGAATATGTCCGCGAAATGCTGTCGGTCACGCGCGCCGACGGAAGTGCCGGCGAGGCGTGGACCTATATCTACAACTGGCCGGTGACGTCGCTGCCGCGGATTGCGTCGGGCAATTTCCTCGAACAGTAGCGATCGCGCGTAACCACATGCGCCGTCATGCCCGGGCTTGTCCCGGGCATCCACGTCTTTCTAGGTTGCTTGCGACTAAGACGTGGATGGCCGGGTCAAGCCCGGCCATGACGAAAAGGGAGTATTTTAGTCCTCGCGCACCACACGGACGTCGACCTCGCGCTCGACATAGGTCCACTCCTCTGACGCGCGGAGCATGCCGACCAGCTCGTCGAACAGCGCCGCATGTTCGGGGGCGAATTCGAACCAGGTCAGGAAATCGAAGGGAACGCCGAGGTCGCGCGAGTGATAGAGCTGGCGCGCGATCGCCGGCAGATATTTCAGCGTGCCGGCGATATGGTGCGACTTGTCCTCGAAGATCTTGCGCCGCTCTTCCTGGGTCAGCTCCCACCACGCCGCGTTCTTCCTGATCGGGATCAGCGCCGCATGCGTCGCCTCGGGACGGCCGAGCCCGGCCTGGACGGCGGCAAGCTGCTCCCTCTCGGCTTTCTCCGTGTAGCGCAGATTGCTGATGACGCCGGCGAGCCGCCACGAGGTTTGCGACGGCAGCAGCGGCAGCGCGATCGCCTCGCTGGCAATCACCGACAGCGCCGCCACTTTCGGCAGCGTCTCGCCCTTCACCCGCGCAACCGAGGTGACCTTCCAGCCGCCGCTCTGTCCGCCCCTGAACGTCGTGAACATGGTCCTATCCAAGCGCGGAACCGGGGAGGGTTCAAGTTGGCTGAAACGTCTCTCCACTATGGATTCCGAGGTAGCCCGGCGGACCGTGCCGTGACATGACGGGGGCTGTGAATAGCCCGGAAAAATCCCACATTCTTCGTCCCTCCGGCCGCAGCCCCTATATGGCTAGCCGGTTCACCCGCGACTCATGGACTTCGCGCTAAAATCCGCTCATGCGCTTCACGCCCCAATTCCTCGACGAGCTGCGCGCCCGGCTTCCGGTCTCGGAAGTCGTGGGCAAGCGCGTCAAGCTCAAGAGGGCGGGGCGCGAATGGAAGGGGCTGTCGCCGTTCCAGCAGGAGAAGACGCCGTCCTTCACGGTCAACGACCAGAAGGGGTTTTACCACGACTTCTCCTCCGGCCGGCACGGCAACATCTTCGATTTCGTGATGGAGACCGAGGGCGTCACCTTCCCGGAGGCGGTCGAGCGGCTGGCGGCGATGGCGGGCATGGCGGTGCCGGCGGCAACCCCGGACGCCGCGCGCCACGAGCAGCGCCGCCGTACGCTGCACGACGTGATGGAACTCGCCACGAAATTCTTCGCCGACACGCTCGCCTCGCGCAACGGCGCCAAGGCGCGCGGCTATCTCGGCGACCGCGGCATCTCGCCGGCGACGCAGCTCCAGTTCCGCATGGGCTACGCGCCGCCGGATCGTTTCGCGTTGAAGGAGCATCTCGGCGCGCAAGGCATCTCCACCGAGGACATGGTGGAGGCGGGGTTACTCGTTGCCGGCGAGGACAAGCCGGTGCCGTTCGATCGCTTCCGCGACCGCGTGATGTTCCCGATCAGGGATGCCCGCGGCCGCGTTATCGCCTTCGGCGGCCGCGCGCTCGAGAAGGACGTGCCGGCAAAATACCTGAACTCGCCGGAAACCACGCTGTTTCACAAGGGCGACAACCTCTACAACCTGTTCACGGCGCGCCAGGCCGCGCATGACGGCGCGCAGCTCATCGTGGTCGAGGGCTATGTCGACGTCATCGCGATGGTCACCGCGGGCTTTCCCGGCGCCGTCGCACCGCTCGGCACCGCGCTCACCGAGAACCAGCTCGCGCTGCTCTGGAAGATGGCCGACGAGCCGATCCTCTGCTTCGACGGCGACCGCGCCGGGCAGAAGGCGGCCTACCGTGCTGCGGACCTCGCATTGCCGCAGCTCAAGCCCGGAAAGAGCCTGCGGTTCGCGCTTTTGCCGGAAGGGCAGGACCCCGACGATCTCGCGCGCTCCGGCGGGCGCGGCGCGATCGAGGAGGTGATCTCGGCCGCGCGCCCGCTCGCCGACATGGTCTGGTCGCGCGAGATCGAGGGCGGCAGCTTTGACACTCCCGAACGGCGGGCGGCGCTCGAAGCGCGCATCGGCGAACTCACCAACGGTATCCGCGACGAGGTGCTGCGGCGCTATTACCGCCAGGATATGCAGGAGCGCCTGCAGCGCACCTTCGCCCCCGAGGGCGGGCGGGGCGGCTATGCCAGGGGCAATTTCCGGGGCGGCCGGGGCGGCGAATCACCCCGTCCGTTTACCCCCCGCGGCCCGAACCAGGGCGGCCGGTTCGCCCAAAGGGGCGCCGCCCCCGGTCTCGCCCGCGGCCCGTACCAGGCCGCCAGCCCCCAGCTCGCTAACAGCCCGATCATGCGCGGCCAGCGCAGCGCGATCTCCCGCCGTGAGGCCTTGATCCTGCAATCCCTGATCAACCACCCCTGGCTGCTGCACGACCATCTGGAGGAGGTGGCGGCCCTCGAACTGGCCCATCCGGAGGCCCACAAGCTGCGCGCCGGCATCATCGCCGCCTTCGCCAACGATCACCACCATTCCCCCGATGAGGAGGAGCAGGCCGAGAAGATGCGGTCCGACCTCGACCGGGCCGGATTTTCGCAAATCCTTCAAAGGGTTGAGCGGGCGGTCACGACCGGGGCGGTGTGGGGCGTCGGGGTCGGCGCGGCGCGTGAGGATGTTTTATCGACCTGGCGCCAACTTGTTGCCTTGCATCAGAAAACCCACGCCCTACTTAGGGAAATGAAAGACGCCGAGCAGGCTTTGGCTCAGGATTCCAGCGAAGCCAATCTGGCGTGGTTGCAGGATATTCAGGCCCGGATGGCAGAAGCTGACGGGACCGAGGCCCTGATCGAGGGTTTTGGGGAATTATCGGGCCGGTTCCAGCGTAGTGTCTGATGAAAAAATGCTGCGGACGGCGCTGGGCGTGCTAGCAAAAAGACTCGCCAAATCCATGGTTTGGCTGCAAAAACAGGGTTAAGCGAAACTTAATAGCTACGAAGCATTTTCAGGCGAAGTGGTGTCCGGTTCGCCGTCAGAAAATGCGTCAGATTCAAATCTGTCGCGTCTTCCGATCGTAAAACCGGGGTCCACTTTTACGGAAGACGCGACGGGCTATTGCAGATGGAAACCGTCGAGACGGATGGCAGGGGTGGCGACAATTTGCGCCGCCCTTTGTGCGTCGAGAGTTGATCAGGTGAAATTGTGCGAGATGCGCGCGCGACGCCATCTCGCATGAGCGCGTTTCGGGAGCTTAGTGAATGGCCACCAAGGCAAAGACGCTGCAGGTTAAGGACAAGGAAAAAGACGACAAGGCAGCGGATGCTCCTGAGAAGGATTCCGCCGACGCGCCGTCGCCGTTGCTCGACCTGTCGGATGCCGCGGTGAAGAAGATGATCAAGCAGGCCAAGAAGCGCGGCTTCGTGACCTTCGATCAGCTCAACGAAGTGCTTCCCTCCGACACCACCTCGCCCGAACAGATCGAAGACATCATGTCGATGCTCTCGGACATGGGCATCAACGTCACCGAGGCCGAGGACACCGAGGGCGAGGACGAGGACAAGGACACCGACGACGATACCGACAACGAGCTCGTCGAGGTCACGCAGAAGGCCGTCACCGAGGTCAAGAAGAGCGAACCCGGCGAGCGCACCGACGATCCCGTGCGCATGTATCTGCGCGAGATGGGCACCGTCGAGCTGCTCTCCCGCGAAGGCGAAATCGCCATCGCCAAGCGCATCGAGGCCGGCCGCGAGGCGATGATCGCAGGTCTCTGCGAAAGCCCGCTGACCTTCCAGGCCATCATCATCTGGCGCGATGAATTGAACGAAGGAAAGATTTTCCTTCGCGACATCATCGATCTCGAAGCTACCTATGCCGGTCCGGAATCCAAGGGTGGCATCAATCCGAACATGATCGCCGGCGCCGGTGCCGAGGGTGCCGCCGCGGAAGCCAATGGCAACGGCGCTGACGCGGGCGCGCCCGCGCATGTCGCGCCGCCCGCAGCTCCGCCGTCGCCGACCCCGTTCCGCGCCGCGCCCGCCGGTGGCGAAGCCGAAGGCGAGGAGAAGGACCCGGGCGAGGCCGCGGCCGAAGCCGACATGGACGACGACGAGTTCGAGAACCAGATGTCGCTTGCCGCCATCGAGGCCGAGCTGAAGCCGAAGGTGGTCGAGACCTTCGACAAGATCGCCTCCGAGTACAAGAAGCTGCGCCGCCTGCAGGAGCAGGACATTGCGAACCAGCTGCAGAGCGAATCGCTCTCGCCCTCGCAGGAGCGCAAGTACAAGAAGCTGAAGGACGAGATCATCGTCGAGGTGAAGTCGCTGCGCCTGAACCAGGCCCGCATCGATTCACTCGTCGAGCAGCTTTACGACATCAACAAGAAGCTGGTCTCCTTCGAGGGCCGCCTGCTTCGCCTCGGCGACAGCCACGGCGTCGCGCGCGACGACTTCCTGCGCAACTACCAGGGCTCCGAGCTCGATCCGCGCTGGCTCAACCGCGTCTCCAAGCTGTCGGCCAAGGGCTGGAAGAACTTCGTCCATCACGAGAAGGACCGCATCAAGGAGCTGCGCCACGAGATCCAGTCGCTGGCCGCGCTGACCGGGCTTGAGATCGGCGAATTCCGCAAGATCGTGCACGGCGTGCAGAAGGGCGAGCGCGAGGCCCGTCAGGCCAAGAAGGAGATGGTGGAAGCCAACCTCCGTCTCGTGATCTCGATCGCCAAGAAGTACACCAACCGCGGCCTGCAGTTCCTCGACCTGATCCAGGAAGGCAATATCGGCCTGATGAAGGCGGTCGATAAGTTCGAATACCGCCGCGGCTACAAGTTCTCGACCTACGCCACCTGGTGGATCCGGCAGGCGATCACCCGCTCGATCGCCGACCAGGCCCGCACCATCCGCATCCCCGTGCACATGATCGAGACGATCAACAAGATCGTCCGCACCTCGCGCCAGATGCTGAACGAGATCGGTCGCGAGCCGACCCCGGAAGAGCTCGCCGAGAAGCTCGGCATGCCCCTGGAGAAGGTCCGCAAGGTCCTCAAGATCGCGAAAGAGCCGCTCTCGCTCGAGACGCCCGTCGGCGACGAGGAGGATTCACACCTCGGCGATTTCATCGAGGACAAGAACGCGATCCTGCCGATCGACGCGGCGATCCAGTCCAATTTGCGCGAGACCACCACGCGCGTCTTGGCCTCGCTGACCCCGCGCGAAGAACGCGTGCTGCGCATGCGCTTCGGCATCGGCATGAACACCGACCACACGCTGGAAGAAGTCGGCCAGCAGTTCTCGGTCACCCGCGAACGCATCCGCCAGATCGAAGCCAAGGCGCTGCGCAAGCTGAAGCATCCGTCAAGGTCGCGGAAGCTGCGGAGCTTCCTGGATAACTAACCGACGGACATCAATCCAAATGAAAACGGCGGGCCGAGGCCCGCCTTTTTTGTTTAGCCAGAGCGCGTCACATTTCTCACGCCAGCGCCCGCGGCCACCCCTCTCCCCAACCTCGACTCACATTTGTGACTAACGCCGGGAGGAGTTGTGACGCGACGTACAAAGGCCATGGCACGATGTGAGGTGAGCACACCCGTCAGGCTCCCTCTCCCGCGTGCGGGGGAGGGCGGGGTGGGGGTGTTGCTGCGAGTCGTATCTCGCGTGTGGAAAAAGCCCCCACCCAAATCGCATCTTCGATGCGATTTGACCTCCCCCGCAAGCGAGAGAGGTAAGCCGCCGCGCGGCGCAATCAGGGTCTACTTCTACTTCTTCGCCCCGACCCGGCTGACGCTCTTGATCTCGAGCTGCGGCTTGCCGGATTTCTCGGCGATCTCGCGATCCTGCTCGCGGATGAAGGCACGCGCCGGTTCGTCGCCGTCGAGCCCGCCGAGCAGTTCGGCCGGGACGCGGCGGTTGGAGCGTTGGCTGTTGTCCTCGTAGACGACGTTGAAGAAGGCGAATTCGCCTTTGGGATTGGTTCCGGGTTTCTTGGCCATGGGCGGCTTGTGGTCGATCAGCGCGTGCCTGTCAAAGCAAATAGCGCCTTCTCCGGCGATTGCCTGCCCTGCGCCAAGAACGGGGCCTCTGTCGCTTTCATCGCAGGGGTAAGCCAGCTCATGGGCGAGCCTTGCGAAGGTTTGCGGGTTCCAGAGCGGGATTCAGCGGTAACCACGTTGCAGGATTGTCCGGGAAAGCGGGCCGCGGTTACGAACTGTCAGGGATTACGGCATTTGCTTCTCGTCAGATCGTATCGCGACGAGAATGGTCATGCCTATCGGTCGGTACATAGCCTGGGTTGGCGCATCGCTGTTGGCGTTGCTCTTCATCGCCGGCTGGTGCCTGCCTGACCCGTCGCCCGAGCCGGGCGGCGGCCCGATCGAGAGGCCGGTTATTCGGATCGCGTCGGTTCAGCAACCGCCCGAACTTGTCGTCATTGACACCAGTCTGCCCACCATCGTCCCGCCGCCAACGCCAGTCGAACCGATAGCGACAAGCGAACCGGCGACAAGCGAACCGACGCCGGCGCGCTCGCTGGCATTCGCACCTCCGCCTCAGACGGCGGTCGACACCGATCGAAAAACCAGGAAGGCCAATAAGCGCCAGGCACCCAAGGTCGCGACCATCCAACCTCGGTTGGAGCCCGCTCCCGCGCCCGTCGGCCCGGCGGCATCAGCTCCGCGCACCAAACTATCATTCGCGGATATCCTGTCCGGACAGCTGGTGAAAAACCTGTTCAACCTGCGTTGAAGCCTGGGCTTGTCGGCCGGCTGCGCGTGGTCAGGCCCACCGCGCATCGATCGCGGCAGGACTAAGAAGAGGTTGATAAGCCACCTATGTGGCGCATTCCGGCGCGAGCTTCAACGCCTGCAACAGCGCGGCAAAGCCTTCCGGGCGCCGACAGGTTCGAGGCTCGACGGCAACCTTCCCACGGTCGGGATTTCTGATCTTCTTCGGCGCCTTGTCCTTGATCCCTCCGCCGGCAAGTACGGACGCGGGCTTTCTGGCCTTGGTATCCGGTGCGCGCTTGCTCTCAATCTTTGGAGGGCGTGTTGGGGCAGGAGGCTGCGGTGGCATTTCATCCGGCGCCTTCGCCGCCGGCGCAGTTGGCTCCATGGCGACGACGTTGCCATGATAAGCGATGTCCAGCCTGTCCGCCGCGGTCAACGTATCCGCAGAGAATGCTCTGCCGACGGTCGTGGTTTGCTCCGGACGAGCTTCCGCGGTCGGTGGCGACGCCGACGTGCCGGCGTCGAGAGCGACGATGGCGACCAGGCCGCTCGCGCAAAGAACCGCAACGCTGACTGCCTTGATCACGGTCAACCCCGCGCATTCAGAGGGTGCGAATTCGCAACTAGCGTAGGGCTGAATCAGGCGCTTGAGCGGCAGCCGGGCAAGAGGGCGATGGCGCTGCGGATTAGTTTCGCAGCAGAGTTAACGGCGGTTGCGGGCGCGAACCGGCGCCCACCCCGCGTCAAGTGCGGGGCAGGCTTTCGCTCGAAAACGCTGTCACGGCCGGCTCGACGCGGCAGCGGCCGGCGACTACGCTTCGGAACCATGTCCGGCTCAGAGCTCACCGTCTGGTACAACACGCGCTGCCCGGTCTGCGATGCCGGCATCGACTGGCAACGCAGCAAGCTCGTCGCCGCGATGCGCGAAGGCTACATCGCCTTCAAGGACATCAACCAAGCGCCCGATGCGCTCGCCGCTTACGGCGCGTCGCTCGACGACGTGCGCCGCCGCCTGCATGCGACCGACGAGGCTGGACGCCTGATCGTCGGCGCCGACGTCGCGATCGCGCTCTGGCGGCTGACAAAGGGCGAGGCTTGGCTCGCGACCTTGTTCGGTAACCGCGTCATGTTGCCACTGACGCGGTTCGCCTATGACCGGTTCGCCGACCTGCTGTTCGCCTGGAATAGGCGGAAGGGGCGGTGGTGAGCGCAGACTGTGCGCGTCGGCCGTTAGGATTCCCGGGGTCTCGGATCGCGCGCCAAATGAACAGCGCGTGAACGCCGGCGATTTTCTGACGATCGTCACTTGCGCTGTTGCGGCCGATTCGCGTATGAGGCGCATCCTGCTGTTTCTGCAACCAATCTTTTGAGAAGCGATATTCGGACATGCCCCACGCTACCTACGACGCCAACAAGGCGCTCGTGCTCGCGCATTATGATGCCGTGACCAATCGCCACGATCCGGATGCGATCCGCGCGCAGCTCACGCCCGATTTCTTCGACCACGCCGCGGGCAAGATGATGAGCGCCGACGACGTGATCGCGCATTCGGCACAACTGCACGAGACCTTCGCCAACTTCTCGGCGGTGGCCGAATGCCTGGTCGCCGAACGCGACATCGTCGCCGGCCGCGTCGTCTGGCGCGGCGTCCACCGCGGCCCGTGGCGCGGCATCGCCCCGACCGGCCGCCACGTCGAATTCCGCGGCATGACGTTCTGGCGGATCAGGGAAGGGAAGATCTCGGAGCGCTGGGCCGAGGTCGATTTCGCGGATTTGGAGCGGCAGTTGAAGGGGTGAGCGGAACGTGTTCAGCCCACGCTCGCCGGCGCGAGACACGGAAGAGATCCGTCAGGTTTCTCGGTCACCCGCCTGGCGCGCACGCCTGATGGCGTCTCGCCGAAATGCCGGCGGAACATGCGATTGAAATGAGAAACATCACCAAAGCCGACCGCAAACGCGATATCGACGATCGCCAAATGCAGATGGTCCGGGTCAGTCAACATCGCGAAGGCACGCTCAAGCCGGCATCCTACAAGATGCTCGGTGAACGACTTTCCGGTCCCCTCGAGCAGTTTTTGTACGTATCGCCGCGACATACCGAGTGCCCCGGCGACATTGTCCAGATCGAAATTGGGATCGCTGAAGCGTCGCGCAACCTCCGCCAGGATCGCCTGCAGCTTGGCTGCCTTCACGCCACGCTCCGTAACGATGTTTGCAGCCTCGGCGGTCGGCCCGAGCGTCGCGGCCACGAGATCGAGCAGATGTACGCCGACCGTGGAGGCGAGTTTTGATGACGGAGGTTCTTTGAAGGATGCGAGCGACCGCAGGTAGCGGTCGAGGAGTCTAAGCGCCGGTCCGGGACGCACCGGCCGACCTGATAGATCTTCCGGCTGCGCAACCAGAGACTTAAGGGCGGCAGCCGGCACGGTCACGAATCTGACGCTGCCGCCACGCGGCCCAAATACTCGCAGCGGCCTTCCCCGGTCAACCAAACAAGCGGAGCCGGCATCATGGACATGTTCCTGGCCAGCATTTGCAAACTGGACCGGTCCAGCCTCGACGATGTTCAGTCCGAATTGGTCACGGCTATCCTTGAGGTGGTGGTTGTGGCGGATAAACTCCACCGGCGTGGCGACAAGGCGACAAACGCCAACCGCGCCGAGCGGCAAGCAGGTGACGTCGATGCGCGGGCGGCCGCCGCTGTGATCTATCACGTCCAATGCAAGGTTCAGCCGCTCAAACTCCTCACGGAACGTGGAGAACCGCGCGCGCTCCGGCAGCATATCGGTCGACAATCGCAAAAGGTGAGATGACGTTGGCATCTCGACCTCCCGTTTCGAGGCCCCGCAAGAGATCATATCGGACCGCGCCTCGCTGCATTTGTGAAATGGATTACATGGGGAAGATAGGCTGCGCGACGTGACCGAGCGCCGGGCGTTGCGCGCTGCACGGGATCAGTTTGCTCATACTCCGCGCAGGTTGTGGCGGCCAATGAGATCGCGGCTTGGTCGCCGAACGCGACGTCGTCGCCGGCCGCGTCGTCTGGCGCGGCGTGCACCGCGGCCCGTGGCGCGGCATCGCCCCGACCGGCCGCCACGTCGAATTCCGCGGCATGACGTTCTGGCGGATAAGCGGAGCGCTGGGCGGAGGTTGATTTCGCGGATTTGGAGAGGCAGTTGAAGGGGTGAGCGGAACTTGTCTCACTTGATCACGGTCATCCAAAAAATCGCGCTCGGACCGGACCAGTTTGGCGGCGTCGGATCGAACCGCGGCGCTGTGGGCCAAGCGTTGTTCTAGCCAGCTTGAACCATTTCGCTTCGTTTGGGCGCATGAAACCGTAGCGCAGAATCGACGACTTGATCGCCATACTTTGCTCGCATCCTCCCAAGGAACGCCGGTTCGTTGGCTACACAAAAGCCAAGCAATCCCTTTAGTCGGCTGCGTTCCACCTGATTCAGCAGTTCCTTAGATGACCTGTGGAGCATTGAAGAGATTAATCGTTTCCTCTGTCTGCCTACCGAGATCGCTCCGACTGGTGTCACGACGAGGCCGGTGACGAGCCGACGTTGGCCTTTCTTAAAGAGGCCACGCTTCTCCTCGTTGAAGGTAAGCTTGGGATACTTCAAGGCCTTGACTGTGCGTCGGGCAACCTTCTCGAAAGCTAGGATGACGTCGACAGTTGAACCAGATACAGTAATATCGTCGGCATACCGGGTGTAAATGACACCAATTCGCTCAGCCTCCGCGCTAAGGGCGACATCCAGCTCATAGAGCAGAACATTGGAGAGAGCAGGGGAGGTTGGGGCTCCAATGGAAAGACACTTCGGGGTTATGATCTCTTTTGCTGTCCCCAAAACATGATTTGAGAATAAAGCCTAACATCGCTCTGCAGCACCTCGGCATTAGGCGTAAGTTTCGCAAACCGTTCCCAGTCAGAAACTTTAATCGACGGGAAGAATTGCTGAAAATCCAGCTTCAGAATTGAGTTCATCTCTTTACCCTTAAAGGTAGGAACAAGTTTGGCGTGCTTATCGTCCCGAAGGGCGAGGAGCGAAGGCGACGAGAGATAAGCTCGCCGGACTTGTTCCTACCGATAAGCCTTAACAATACCGCATTGTCTGGCGAAGCGCCCGACACAAGCTCAGCTAGCATGCTAGAGAACTTGAACGCGTAAAGAGTGGGCTGGAAACTGAATTACTAATCTGGGGCGGTCAAGATCGCTCTAGCAGTCTGCTGAAAAACCTCTCGCCGTAGCGAGAATTTGCTGATTCAATTTTT
>NZ_JBHMET010000074.1:0-51890 GCF_042430365.1 Bradyrhizobium erythrophlei | reverse complement strand
CACCTGCCCAAACACACAGCAATGCTTCAATTTCTGGGTTTTTCAGCAGACTGCTAGAGCTTCGGTTCTGATTTTATCAGTACCGAAAATGCTCTCGTTGAGAAGCGCTATGACGGCCTGATCTCGCAGACATCGATCCATTCGGCCGATGTCAATTGCGCCATCCTGTCGGGCGTGATGCGCACCGCGCTGTGGGTCGAGCCCGCGGCCGGCAGCACGACATCGAACGCCTTCAGCGACACATCGCAATAGATCGGCAACGGCGACTTCAGTCCGAACGGGCAGACGCCGCCGACCTCGTGGCCGGTGATCTCGGCAACCTCGTCGAGGCCGAGCATCTTCGGCTTTCCTCCGAACTGCGCCTTGAGCTTCTTGTTGTCCATCCGCGAGGTGCCGCTGGTGACGATCAGCACCACGCGATCGCCGACCCGCAGGCTCAGCGTTTTGGCGATCCGCGCCGGCTCGACGCCATAGGCCTCGGCCGCCAGCACGACGGTCGCGGAGCTCACGGACGATTCGATCAAGGAGATTTCGGGCGCCTTCTCGGCGAAGAAGGCGCGGACGGACTCAAGGCTCATTACGTTCAGGACCTTTGCGCGGACACCAGGGCGGGAAGCTCGGAGAGCGCATGGATGCGGTGATCCGGCACGACGCCGAGCTCATCCATCTGGGTACGCAACGCCTTGAACATGGTCAATGGGGCGACCGTATCGCTTTCGACGCAGGCGAGCGCCATCGCTTCCGGCGTCACCCGCTCGATCCAGGCGACGTTGAGGCCGAACGCCTTGGCGGCGCAGGCGTCCCACGGATTGGAGGAGATGAACAGCACCTCCGCGGGTGGTACGTGCAACACCTCCTCGATCAGCGCGTAGGCGGCGGGATCGGGCTTGAAGACCTTCTTCTTGTCGACACTGATGGTCGCGTCGAGCACGCGCTCGAGCCCTGAGTTGCGGACCAGCGCGTTCAGCATGTCCGGGCTGCCGTTGGAGAGGATCGCAAGCTTGCGATCCTTCAGCGCCTCAAGCATGGAGAGCGCATCCGGATAGAGATCGAGATGCAGGTATTTGTCGATGATGCGCGCAAACGTCGCTTCGTCATGTTGCAGGCCGAGGCTGCGCAGCGTGTAGGCAAGCGCCTCGCGGGTGACGACCGAAAAAGCCTGGTAGCGCCGCATCAGCGAGCGCAGCCAGGAGTATTCGAGCTGCTTGATGCGCCAGATCTGGGTGATGATCTCGCCATAGCCGGGGAACGCATCCTCGGTGATCTCGGCCACCGACTGGATGTCGTAGAGTGTGCCATAGGCATCGAAGACAACGGCTTTGATGGTCATTGTGGTCTCTCCTGCGGGCCGATCGTGGCATCGAGGAATTCGCGGAGCGCCGCGGCGGCCTGATCGGTCGCCGCCTGGTTGAATTCGAGGTGGTGCCCGGACATCTGGCGCGGCGTCTCGAGCGCAGGCGCGTCGAAACCATGATAAGCGCCGGGATAGACGATGAGCTTCATCGGGAAACCTTCGCCTTTCTGTCGCGATATCCCCCAATCGTCCCGACCGTCAACCAGGTTGCGGCATTCCCGGGCCAAATTCCAGTCATCGCGTTCGCCGGCCAGAATTAGCGTCGGCGCGGTCATGATGCCATTGAATCCGAGGCACGGCGGATAGAAGGCGACGGCAGCGTGGAATTTGCTGGGTGAGGTCTGTTCCAGCAGGCCGCGCTCGACCGACATCAGGGCCACCCGCCCGCCATGCGCGAAACCGATGACCGCGACGCGCGCGGGATCGACGAACGGGTCGCGCACCAGAAAGTCCAGCGCGCGGTAGGCATCCCGGGTCAGGTCATCCCGAACGCCCTCGCCACAATTGTTAAGGCCGCGCGGGCCGAAACTGTCCACCGACAGCGTGACGTAACCCCAGGATGCGATCCGCCTGCCCCAGCGTTCGTCGATGTGGCCCCAATTTCCGTTGCAGCCGTGCAGCAACACCACGGCCGGCAAGGGACCCGTGCTATTGCTCCGCCTCAGGTAGCCCTGAAGCGGATGCGTGCTGGCAAGCGGGTTCTCGATCTCGACCAGCGTCGGCGGCTGTTCGGCCGCGATGGCCGACGTCGCAATTCCGGCCAGGAATGCGGCGAGGAGGGCGGCAAGTCCGGCGAAGTTCATCGTGAACCACCTCGGAAGCTTGCCGCCGATGATACTCCGTTAGACGCCCAAAATCTTCCTTGCGTTGGCCTTCATGACCTTCGGCCGGATTTCCTCGCGGATGTCGAGGTTTGCAAAATCGGCAAGCCATCGGTCCGGCGTGATCACCGGCCAGTCCGAGCCGAACAGCATCTTGTCCTGCAGGATCGAGTTGATGTAGCGCACGAGGATCGGCGGGAAATATTTCGGCGACCAGCCGGAGAGGTCGATATAGACGTTCGGCTTGTGGGTCGCGACCGAGAGCGCCTCTTCCTGCCAGGGGAAGGAGGGGTGCGCGAGGATGATCTTGAGATCGGGGAAGTCCGCCGCGACGTCGTCCATATACATCGGGTTGGAATATTTCAGCCGCATCCCCATGCCGCCGGGCATGCCCGAGCCGACGCCGGTCTGTCCGGTGTGGAACAGCGCGATCGCGCCGCCGTCATTGATCGCCTCATAGAGCGGATAGGCCATGCGGTCATTGGCGTAGAAGCCCTGCATGGTCGGATGGAATTTGAAGCCGCGGACGCCGTACTCCTCGATCAGCTTCCTCGCCTCGCGCACGCCAAGCTTGCCCTTGTGCGGGTCGATCGAGACGAAAGGGATCAAGACGTCGAGATGCTCGGAAGCGACTTCGAGCATTTCGTAATTGTTGTAGCGGCGGAAGCCGGTCTCGCGCTCGGCGTCGACCGGGAAGATCACCGCGGCGATGTTTTTCGTACGGTAGTAGGCCGCGGTCTCCGGCACGGTCGGCGGATGCTTGTGCGGCGATTTGAAGTATTCCGCCATCTGCGCCTGGAAGTCGTCATAGCCGTCGTCGCCATGCATGCCGCAGGGCTCCTCGGCATGGGTGTGGATGTCGATCGCGACGACCTTCTCGATGTCGGGCAGTTTGAGCTTGGGCATAAGGGCCTCCCCGGCGGCTTGATGTCTGGTTCGGCAAATTGATTATACTATATAATTATTTTCGCAAGCCGCCTGGCTGGCCCACCCGCGGCGGCGGCCGCCGTCAATCGCGAAATCGTGTTCGGCGGGCCACCCGCGGCCTGTGACGCAGTTCATACGGTTTGCGGTAGCGCAGCGCCATGGTGCAACCTGAAATTGTTGCGCTTGACAGGAAAGGTCAGCGTCATGGCGAATACCCAGCCCAATCTCTACGAGGTCTCCGGACACGGCATTCACGTCACCTATTCGACGACGAGCATTACGGAGAAGCCGCTCTTCAATTATCACGACACGTTCCAGACCAAGAATTTCTCGGGCGACGAGATTCAGACCCAGAGCTCAATGCTCGGCACGCTGGTAAGCGTGTTCCTGCTGCGGACCATCGACGGACCGTCGACCTCGTTCACGCTGCTGGTCCCGAGCGTCCGCCTGCCGGCGTCCGAGGTCGCGACCATCTCGACCGAAGGCATCACGGCGTTGCACAAGTTCTCCATCGTCGGGCCGCCCGTGGGGCAGACCGAGCTCTATACCGTCCATCCGCTGCACGGCACCGCACGATTCGTCGTCTTCTAGACACAGCCCAGACGGAACGCCGGGCCTTGGTCCGGTGGGAATGGCGGCAGCGGCGGCCGGGAGAGGCTGGTCGATCTCCCGGCTGCCGCCATTTTGTCAGCGATTTCAATGCCCGATAAATGGGGCGGGCCGGTTCCCGACCGGCTGGGCCGGCCAAAAACCGGCCTGATTGCATTGACATCCGCCGCTCCAATGGCTTAGAAACCGCCCCGTCCCGGGCGGTACGGCCGCTGGTCGGGATAAATCCCATTCTGCCACTTTCAGGCATTGATCAGGCACGGCCTCCAACACGGGCCTTTCGAAGCAACAGGATTGTCCCATGAAGGTCCGTAACTCGCTGAAGTCGCTGCGTGGCCGCCACCGCAACAACCGCCTGGTCCGTCGCAAGGGCCGCGTCTACGTGATCAACAAGGTCCAGCGCCGCTTCAAGGCGCGCCAGGGCTGATCTCGAACGGCTAACCTTGCTGATCCGGGTCCGTTGATCGGGCCCGCGTCGTCTCCCTTTCACAGGTCTTTGACGCCGTGCTGCTTTGCAGCGCGGCTTTGTGCGTCTAGACTTCGGCCATGGGATTGCGACTCCTTGGCCCTAACACCTGCGTTCTGGCGCTTCTGATCGCCGCGCTGCTGGCTGTGCCTGTCGCCGCTCCCGCGCAGGACGGGCGGGTCATTCCGCCCCCGAAATCGCAGAAAAAGCTGCCCGAGGCTCCAAGCAAGCTGCCCAAGGTCCCGGCCGATCGCGTGCGTGGGCTCGATTTCCTGTTCGGTGCGCTGAAGGCGGCGCCCGATGAGGCCAGTGCCCGCCATGTCGAGGCGCGGATCTGGGCGCTATGGCTGCAGACCCCGAGCGACACCGCCGCGCTGTTGATGATGCGCGCCAAGGCCGCGCTCGACGCCCAGAATATCGATGTCGCGCTGAAGCTGCTCGATGCCGTGGTCAAGCTGCGGCCCGATTACATCGAGGCGTGGAACCGGCGCGCGACGATCTACTACCTGAAGAGCGACTACGCCCATTCGCTGGAGGATATTCGGCAGGTCCTCATCCGCGAGCCCCGCCATTTCGGCGCGCTTGCGGGCCTTGGCATGATCATGCAGGACGTCGGCGACGAGAAGCGCGCGCTGGAGGCGTTCCGCAAGGCGCTCGCCGTCAATCCGCATCTGGAGAAGGTGCCCGAGATGGTCAAGCAGCTCTCCGAAAAGGTTGAAGGCCGCGATATCTGAGCGCGCGACAGGCCACACGATGTCCGGTCGGCTGCACGCGAACGGCAACGCTACTCACACACGCGAATCTCGCCCGCTCGACGGTCGGCGCCTATCCTGCGGATGGCCGCCCGCGACCGACGGGCGCGCTAAAGGCGTCTTTAGGGATCTCAGTGCAGGAACTTGCCGCGGGCAACGCTGTCCTGGGCGGCCGCGGCATAGAGCTGCTGCAGCTCCGCTTCCAGATGCTCGTTGACCAGCAGCAGCGCCTTCAGGGCTCCACGCAGGTCGCCATTGCAACTCGCCACGATCTGGTCGATGGCCGCTTCGCTGGGGTCGGAAACCATTTGTACTCCTCCGATTATTCCCGTTGAACTTATAGTGAGAGTTCCAGTTCCTGTGGAAAGGGTGGACAGGCCGGGAAACTCTTTCGCCTGCGAACAAGCAGGGCGCCTGATGGCGAAAATGCCACCACCTATGTATGAAATGGCTAATGACGCTGGTATGAACCCGCTATCCACAGGCCGGGCGTGCTGTGGACAACCTCATTTTGCGAGCGCGATCACGCTCGTACAGATTGAGCCCGCCGTCGCACGAAACCTGCGCCGGGTCGTCCCGTAACTCGCTGGTGCAAAGGATCATCCGGATCATCTCGATGCTGATAGTGATCGTCGTGCTCGCGCTGGCAGGGCTGGCGCTGGCGACGCAGGCCGGAGTCGTGCTGATCGAGCGTGCCTTTCCCGCGGAGGGACGGATGATCGACGTGTCGGGCGGCGTGCTCCACGTCGTCGAGCTCGGCGCGCGCGATGCGCCTGATATGCCGATCGTGATGTTGCACGGCGCAAGCTCCAACCTGCGCGTGATGCAACGGCCGCTCGGCGACATCATCGCCAAACGCCATCGCGTCATCCTGATCGACCGTCCCGGCCATGGCTGGAGCAGCCGGGATCGCATCGAGGATTCAACGCCCGCCGTTCAGGGCCGCATGATCACGGAGGCGCTCACGAAACTCGGCGTCGGCAAGGCGATCGTGGTGGCGCATTCCTGGGCGGGTGCACTGGCGTTGCGGATGGCGCTCGACGATCCGGAGCGCGTCGCGGGTCTCGTGCTGCTCGCGCCCGTCGCCTATCCCTGGTCTGGCGGCGCTGGCAGCTACAATGATGTGATCGCGACGCCTGTGATCGGCCCGCTGCTCGCCTACACCATCACGCTGCCGCTCGGCTATCTCGTCGCGGCGTCGGGAGTGGACGGCGTGTTCGCCCCGCAGGCGATGCCGCAGAACTTCGTCAGCGACAGCGCGACGCCGCTGTTGCTGCGCCCGTGCGAATTCATCGCCAATGCGCGCGATCTGGTGACGCTGAAGGCCGCGGTGACGGAGCAGGCGCCACGCTATGCCGAGATCAAGGCGCCGATCACGATCATGTCGGGCGACGTCGACAAGACGGTGTCGACCGGCATCCACTCGCGTCCGCTCGCCGCGACAGTGCCGAACGCGAGGCTCATCGTGCTGCCCGGCGTCGGCCACATGGTGCAGCACGCGGTGCCGGACCGCGTGGTCGCCGAGATCGAGGCCATGGCCGCGCAGACGGCGCGACGTACTGCAGCGGTGGAATAGCGTTTCGCCTGCCTTGCGCCTCGGCCGCTTTATTCAGCGGGCTGATTTGTCCTGATCTCGCGAGGACCATCTGCCGCGGCGTTGATCGCGGTGCGGCAGCCCTGACGTCGACGCCAGGGCGGCCGCAGGCTGAAAGGGCGCGGTCGGCTACTTCGGCTTGCCGTCCTTGTCGAAGGAGGACACGTAGGTCCAGAGGTTGTTGGCCTCGGTCTCGTTCTTGATGCCGGCGAACGCCATCTTGGTGCCGGGGATCTTGGCCTTCGGATCCTTGATGTAGTCGAGGAACGTCTCCTTGTTCCAGGTGATGCCGGAATTCTTGTTGGCGTCCGAATAGCTGTAGTCCGGCGCGGTGCCCGACTTGCGGCCGTCAAGGCCGTTGAGTTCGGGCCCGACCTTGTTCTTGGCGCCTTCGCCGATCGCGTGGCAGGCCAGGCACTTGTTGAACGAGGTCTTGCCGGCGGCGGCGTCCTGCGCCAGCGCGGAGGATGCGGTAGCCAGTGAGGTGACAACAGCCAGCGCGCTCAAGGTCAGTATCTTCATAGGGTGCTCTTCGTTTCGTCCCGGAAATGGTGGAGTTGTTTGTGGCATGGTCCGCTTGGGCCGGACAAGCCACGAAACCTTGACAGGTTTCCTGGCGCCGGACTTGCCCGAGAGAGAACTCACGGTTGGCATGGAAGGCAATCCGACCTTCGGCCGGCCTACCCAAACAGGTGCAGACGTGCTTGATTTGTCGTAACAATTCGTTAGCGCGAGAGTTTCGAGGGAATACCCATGTCGATCATGATGCCGGCGGCCGATCAGGCGGTCCTGAACCGTCGCGGCGAGATCGTGGCAGCCTTGCGCGCCATCGTTCCAGGCGAGGGCGTGATCGACTCTGCGGCCGAAATGCTGGCCTATGAATCCGACGGGCTGACCGCCTATCGCCAGCCGCCGATGGTCGTGGTGCTGCCCGATACCACCGAGCAGGTCGCAAAAGTCCTGAAATATTGCCATGCACAGGGCATCAAGGTGGTGCCGCGCGGCTCCGGCACCTCGCTCTCCGGCGGCGCGTTGCCGCTCGCCGACGGCGTGCTGCTCGGCCTCGGCAAGTTCAAGCGCATCCGCGAGATCGATTTCGACAACCGCGTGGTCGTCACCGAGCCCGGCGTCACCAACCTCGCGATCAGCCAGGCGGTGGCCCATGCCGGCTTCTATTACGCGCCCGATCCGTCGTCGCAGATCGCCTGCTCGATCGGCGGCAATGTCGCGGAGAATTCCGGCGGCGTGCACTGCCTGAAATACGGCATGACCACCAACAACGTGCTGGGCTGCGAGATCGTGCTGATGACCGGCGAGATCCTGCGCATCGGCGGCAAGTCGGCGGAGAATTCCGGCTACGATCTGATGGGCATCATCACCGGCTCGGAAGGGCTGCTCGGCGTCATCACGGAGATCACGGTCCGCATCCTGCAGAAGCCGGAGACGGCGCGCGCGCTGATGGTCGGCTTTGCCGAGGTAGAGGCCGCCGGCGAATGCGTGGCTGCCATCATCGGCGCCGGCATCATCCCGGGCGGCATGGAGATGATGGACAAGCCCGCGATCCACGCCGCCGAGGCCTTCGTCCATGCCGGCTATCCGCACGACGTCGAGGCGCTCCTGATCATCGAGCTCGACGGTCCCCAGATCGAGGTCGACGAGCTGATCACGCGGGTCGAGGCCATTGCCAAGGGCTGCGGGTCGGTGACCTTGCAGATTTCCAATTCAGAGGCCGAGCGCAACCTGTTCTGGGCCGGGCGCAAGGCGGCCTTTCCCGCGGTTGGACGCATCTCGCCCGACTATCTCTGCATGGACGGCACCATTCCGCGCGGCGCGTTGCCGAAGGCGCTCGCACGCATCCGCGAGCTCTCGGAGAAATACGAGCTCGGCGTCGCCAACGTGTTCCACGCCGGCGACGGCAACCTGCACCCCTTGATTCTCTACGATGCCAACAAGCCCGGCGAGATCGAGCGCGCCGAGGCGTTCGGTGCCGACATCCTGCGCTGCTGCGTCGAGCTCGGCGGCGTGCTCACCGGCGAGCACGGCGTTGGTATCGAGAAGCGCGACCTCATGCCGGAGATGTTCTCCGAGATCGACCTCAACCAGCAGCAGCGGCTGAAATGCGCCTTCGACGCGCAGGGCCTGCTTAATCCCGGCAAGGTGTTTCCGACCTTGCATCGCTGCGCCGAGCTCGGCCGCGTCCACGTCCATGCCGGCAAGCTGGCGTTTCCGGATATCCCGCGGTTCTGAACGATCGGCGGGGGATGCGTGCAATCAGACGTCCGCTATCGGTTTCGCTGTCTGAAAGGACCCCGTAGCCGACTTTCCCGATATTGGACAATTTGAAGCAATCCGTAACTGTTTGCACATCTGTCTGGTTTAGATGGAGCGGTATCGGCCGTTTCGCACCTGCGCCCCCCGGCGCGGCGAAGCAGGGCGCTGATAAATCGTAGAGCCAAGTTATCGATGCAGATGAAACAGTCATACTGTGGAGATCAAGTCGTCGATGACGCGAGCCCGCCCGCTGAGGGCGGCGTGGCCAGATTCCTGCCCGTTCGATGGGGAGACGTGAGCGTCGCTGCGGCGGCAATGCTCGCCATCGGCATCCCCTTCGTGGCGTTCGCAAACCTCGTGCTGTTCCACTTTTATGTACGGGGCAGCTTCGTGCTGGACACCGGCCTGCTTGCATCCCTGATGTGGCACAGCGATGCGACCCTCACGCAACCTGCAAGCGTCGGCGGAGGCAGCTACTTCGGCACGCACGCGTCGCTGCTATTCCTGCCGGCCTCGGCGCTTAGCTGGTGCCTGCCATTTTCGATGCCACAGTTTTTTGCCGGCGTCGTCGGATTGAGCCACGCACTGCTGGCACTTTCCGTGTTTTGGCTACTGGTGGAGGGCTTCGGCCTGCGGCGCGGAGCGGGACCGTGGATCGCGGCTCTCGCGGCGCTAGGCTTCGCCTTCAGCGGGCTGGCTATCGCGATTGCGCGCTACCCACATTTCGAGACACTGATCGCGGCCTTCTTCCTGCTGTTCGCCGTGGCGCAGGTGCTTGGATATCGACGCCTCGCCATCGCGTTTTTCGTCCTGGGCCTCGCGACCCGCGAGGATGCCGGGTTTCACTATGTGGCGATCCTCGGCTTACTGGTCACGCTAAACGTTGCCTGTGGCATACCGTTGCGGCAGCAGCGGACGGAATGGACCTTCGCGTTGGCGGCGCTATTCTACGCCATCGCCGTGATGGCCGTGCAGCGCCTGCTATTTCCCGACACGTCAGCATTCGTGCGGGTCTATCTCGGTGACCCACCCCTTGCACATCTAGGTGCCGGGCTGATTGCGCACCGTTTGCTCTACTTCGTGGTCGGCCTTCCGTACATCCTGTATCCGGCCCTTGGTGCCTGCATATGGGCTGTGCGAGCACGGAATCCCTCCATCGTGCTGGCGTTTGCTGCCAGTATTCCGTGGCTACTCGTGCACATGTTGGCGAAAGCTCCGCTCGCCGGCATGCTTGTGAGCTACTACGCTTTTCCGTTTCTTATCGCCCTGGCTTGGCCGCTCCTCGCCGTGATGCGACAGCAGCAACGGACGGGGAACGCAGGCGATCCGTCTATGGTCATCGTCGGATTCGCTACGCTGCTGGCGTTAAGCTTCGTCCCTGGCATCGGGATACACGATCCGGGACGATTGCCCCTTCCTCAAGCGTTCTGGGACCCGCCATCCCTCGCACGGCAGGCTGCGACCGATCGCGCCGTGGTGGCAATAAGCGCAGCACGCCCGATGCTCGGTCGGTTGCTCGTCGACAACAGCGTTGCCGCGGTTGCGCCGAACGGGTTTGTGCAGAGCGAAGTGCCGTTTCTGCTGGGCGACGAAGCGGCGCCGAGCGAGGCGATCACCTCGCCAGACACAGCGGTCTTCTTCGCCGACGGTTACGACGCGCGGCGGTTGCATGCGATAGCCGACGCTGCGGGCCTCACCAAGCGTTACGCCATGCCTGGCACCCAAATCCATCTGGCCGCCCGACAGAGGCTCGAAGAGATTCCGTCGCTCGCCGGTCTCGTGGCCGCCGAGCCAGGCGACGCTCGGAAATAGCCGAATCCGCTGCAACACTTGCGCAGGTTCACCGACCTCAACCAGCAGCGGCGGCTGAAATGCGCTTTCGACGCGCAGGGCCAGCTCAATCCCGGCAAGGTCTTCCTGGCTTACACTGCTGCGCTGAGCTCGGCCGCGTCCAGGTGCACGCCGGCAAGCTCGCTTTCCCGGATATCCCGCGGTTCTAGAGCATGATCCGGAAAAGTGTGAAGCGGTTTTCCGAAAAGATCATGCTCAAACAAAGATCTAAAGCGCGATGACGATTCATCCTAATCTCATCGCTCTTTAGCGTGTGCCGCTGATTGATATAATTCGACTGATTATCCCATCCAGTCGATAACCCTAACCGATGCTTGCTGCGATTGCCGGCATGCACCGCCCTGAGCCGCCGGGCGATCCGTCACGAGTGGCGACAATTGCGGCGGGCCGCGTTTACACAACCTTAGATCATCTTTCGATAATTTCCGGAGATGCATGTCTTTGGGAAGACGACCGCGTTCAGCCTAGCTGATCAGCTGGCGATAACGCACAATCGGCCCGCAGGTTTCGACTATATGCGGATTGCGCTGGCGGCGGCGATCATCTGCCTGCACAGCATGAACGTGACGTTTGGGCTCGGCCGGACGCTGGAAATACTGAGCTCGCTTCGTATCGCGATCGCGATGATCCTTGCGCTCTTTTTTGCCTTGAGCGGATTTCTGGTGACGGCCAGCCTGCTGAGGTGCAAGAGCCTGATTTCATTTCTCGGCCTGCGCGTACTTCGCATTGCGCCTGCGCTCGCGGTCGAGACAACGCTCTCGGCTGTCATCATCGGCCCGATCTTCACTGCGATACCCCTGGCGCAGTACTTCGCGGACCCGAAATTCTTTGCCTATTTTCTCAATATCGTCGGCGACATCCACTATGAGCTTCCAGGCGTATTTCATCACAACCCGGTGCCCGATCTGGTGAATACCCAGCTTTGGACGGTGCCATATGAGCTGTGGTGCTACGTCATCCTGGCGCTCCTTGCCGCGACCGCCATTTGCTTCAACAGGGTATTGTACCTTGTGTTCATGGTGATCGCCCAGATCGGGCTCGCTTGCTACGATATCTTTCGCTGGGACGAGGTGGACATCCAGCTTCGCCCGCATCTCCTCGTGTTCTGCTTCCTTTCTGGTGTCGGCTTCTACCTCTGGCGCGACAAGGTGCCGTTCAACCGTACGGCGTGCCTGTTCGCGCTGGTGCTATGTGCTGCCGGCATGGCCACTGGACGCGGCGACGCGTTTGCTCCCGTGCCGGCTGCCTATGTCGTGTGTTATCTGGGCCTCATGAACCCGCGGCGCGGCTGGATCGTGTCATCCGGCGACTACTCTTACGGGATGTATCTCTATGGATTCGTCATCCAGCAGTGCGTTGCGGCATTCGGCCCCTCGGTTCAGCACTGGTATCTGAATATCCTGATCAGCCTGCCGATTGCCTTCTGCGTCGCGTTCGCCTCCTGGCATCTTGTCGAGAAAAATGCACTTCGGCTGAGAAGTCACGTCGAGTCGATCGAGGCTGCGGTTCTCTCTAGGATTTCGATCGTCGGGTTCTGGCGCAGGCCGCCCGAGCAGGTCGAGTTGGGCGCGACGCTTGGCAGCAGCGCATCGATCTGACACTGAGTCTGCGGGACGGGCTTGCGTGGCAAGCCCGTCCCGCAGTGTCGCTCACAGAAGCGCGTATTGCATCCGCTCCCGCTTCGCCAGCAGCGGTAGCGCTTCGCCCGCGATGTAGGTCTTGAAATGCGCGCTGTCCTGGTGCGCCTTGAAGGCGGCTTCGTCGCGGAACAGTTCGTAGAACAGGAACTGTGCCGGACTGTCTTTGGCCCGCGAGATCAGGAACAGCTTGACGCCGTCCTCGCGCTGCGCCTCGGGCAGGAAGCGGTCGAGGATCGCAGCGACCTTGTCGGCCTCGCCGGGCTTCGCCTCCCATTGCGCGACGATGAGCAGGCCGCCGCCGTCGACGGCGTCGCTGATCGATTTCTGCGTTGCGTAGTGCTTCATGGTTCCGGCTCCCTGCTGCTGGGCTTGAGATGGCGAAATCGTCCATGGCGAGAGGGTGCTCGCGAGCACCACTCCGAACGCCAGGATCACCGATCTGCGGCGAAACGTTTCGTCGGATCGCGGCGTGGGCCGCGCGAATGCTGATTGCTCCATGTCTGTCTCCATTGATTGGTTTCGATCGCGATCGGCGCAACCTTGTAGCGATGCCGCGGCTGCTCCGGTTCGCCGGTGGTCGAAGTGTCGATGTCGTGAACATTTCGATCATGATCGAAGCGTTACGGCAGGACCCGTGCGATAGTCAGGGTGGATTTCTGCCGGAGCTGGCCGTGTCGATCATCGCAGCAGAGCTTGCCGAGCTGGCGCAACTGATCGCCGATCCCGGCCGTGCCCGCATCCTGTCGCGGCTGATGGATGCGGGCGCGCAGACCGCGAGCGAGCTGGCGCAGGTCGCCGGCGTGACGCCGCAGACGGCGAGCTGGCATCTGTCGCGGCTGGTCGAGCGCGCGCTCCTCAAGGTCGAGCGGCGCGGTCCGCGCCGGCTCTACCGGCTGGCCACCCCGCTGGTTGCGCAGATGCTCGAGGGGATGATGACGGTTGCGGTCACCGGTCCGCAAGCCTCCCGGCCGCCGTCGCGGATCGATGCCCAGATGCGGCGAGCGCGGACCTGCTACGATCACCTTGCGGGCGAGCTCGGCGTTGCCGTCACCGACGCGATGCGCGAGCGCGGCTATCTCGTGCTGGAGCAGGATGCCGGTGAACTGACCGCCGCGGGCACCGCATTCCTGGGGAGTCTTGGCGTCGACCTGCGTCCGCAGCCGCGGCAGCGGCGGGCGCTTTGCCGGCCCTGCCTCGACTGGAGCGAACGGCGACCGCACCTGGCCGGGCGGGCCGGGGCCGCGGTTGCCGACCTCGCCTTCCGGCGCGAATGGATTCGCCGCAGGCCGCAGGGCCGCTCGGTCGAGATCACCACGGCCGGGCTTGCGGCGTTCAGGACTCTGTTCGGCGCGCGCATTTGATTTCGGAGCCAAATTTGGCTACCGGCTTAAGCCGTGGATACGCTCAAGGTAAGAGACGCCAAAGACGTCGAAGAAGTGGTGCGCGCGGCGGTTGCCGGCGAGCAGCCGCTCGAGATCATCGGCCATGGGTCGAAGCGCGCGATCGGCCATCCGATGGCGACCAACGCGGTGCTCGACCTCTCAAGCCTGAACGCGGTGAGCTCCTATGAGCCGAACGAGCTGATCATCACGGTCGAGGCCGGTGCGCCGCTCGCCGACGTGCAGTCGCTGATCGACGCCAAGAACCAGCAATTCGCCTTCGAGCCGATGGATACGTCGGTGCTGCTCGGCACGGCCGGGATCGGCACCATCGGCGGCATGATCGGGGCGGGGCTCGCGGGGCCCCGCCGCATCAAGGCCGGCGGCGCGCGCGACCATCTGCTCGGGGCCCATGCGGTCTCCGGCTACGGCGACAGCTTCAAGACCGGCGGCAAGGTCGTGAAGAACGTCACCGGCTACGATCTCTGCAAGCTGCTGACGGGGTCCTGGGGCACGCTCGCGGTCATGACCGAGCTGACGTTCAAGGTGATGCCGAAGCCCGAAAGCGAGCGCACGCTGCTCCTGCGCGGCCTCGACGATGCCACCGCCAACAAGGCGATGACGGCGGCGCTGGGCTCGCCGTTCGATGTGTCGGGCGCGGCCCATCTGCCGGGGTCGGCGTTCCGCACCCCGGCGGGCGCGCTGGCCTCCCTTGCGGCGGCAGGGCAATCGGTGACGCTGGTGCGCCTGGAGGGCATCGCGGCCTCGGCCGCGCATCGGGCGGCCTCGCTCGGCAAGGCGCTGTCCTCCTATGGGACGGTCGACCTGCTCGAGGACGGCGCCTCGGTTGCGATCTGGAGCGCGCTCCGTGACGTCGCGCCCTTCGCGGCCAATGGCACGCTCGGGGCGTGGCCGGTCTGGCGGATCGTCTGTCCGCCGGCCGCTGGCGGCGCGCTCGGAGAGAGGCTGGCGCGCGACACCGGCGGTGACGTGATCTACGACTGGGGCGGCGGGCTGATCTGGGCCGCGCTGCCGCCTAATGCCGACGCGCAGGCCGCCGTGGTGCGCAGCCGCGTCGGCGCCGCCGGCGGACATGCGACGCTGATCCGCGCCACGGAGGAGGTGCGGCGCAATGTCGACGTGTTCCAGCCGCAGCCGGCCGGGCTTGCTGCGCTCGGCGAACGGGTTCGCAAGAGTTTTGATCCCAAGACCGTCCTGAACCGCGGCCGCATGACGCGGGGTGAGACCGCATGAAGACCGAATTCACCCTCGCACAGCTCACCGATCCCGACATCAAGGAGGCCGACAAGATCCTGCGCGCCTGTGTGCATTGCGGCTTCTGCACCGCGACCTGCCCGACCTATGTGCTGCTCGGCGACGAACTCGATAGCCCGCGCGGCCGCATCTACCTGATCAAGGAGATGCTGGAGAAGGACAAGCCGCCGACGGCGGAGGTGGTCAAGCATATCGACCGCTGCCTGTCGTGCCTCGCCTGCATGACGACGTGCCCGTCGGGGGTGAACTACATGCACCTCGTCGACCAGGCGCGGGTCAGGATCGAGCGGGACTACCAGCGGCCGCTGACCGAGCGGTTGTTGCGGTCGGTGCTTGCTTTCGTGCTGCCGCGGCCTGGCGTGTTCCGGATCAGCATGATCCTGGCCGGGCTCGCCCGCCCGTTCTCGAGGCTGTTGCCGACCCCCTCGGTTGGCGCGGCGAGCCCGGGCCTGTTGCGGCGGATCAAGGCCATGCTGGCGCTGGCGCCGCGGAGCCTGCCGCCGCCGGGGCCGGCAGCAGGGACCGTGTTTCCGGCGAACGGCGAACGGCGGGGCCGCGTCGCATTGCTGCAGGGCTGCGCCCAGCAGGTGCTGGCGCCGCGCATCAACCAGGCCGCCATCAACGTGCTGACCCGGCACGGCGTCGAGGTGGTGCTGGTCAAGGACGAGCAATGCTGCGGCGCGCTCACCCACCATATGGGGCAGGACGGTGACGCGCTTAAGCGCGCGCGGGCGAACATCACGGTGTGGCAAAGGGAAGCGGAACGCGGCGGGCTCGACGCCATCCTGGTCACGACTTCGGGCTGCGGCACGGTGGTCAAGGACTACGGCTACTTGCTGCGCGAGGACCCTGACTTCGCCGCACCCGCTGCACGGATCTCGGCGCTGGCCAAGGATATCACCGAGTATCTCGCGCGCCTCGAGCTCAAGCCTTCGACGCAAAAAGGCGACGTCACCGTCGCCTATCACTCAGCTTGTTCGCTGCAGCACGGACAGAAAATCACTCAACTTCCGAAAGAATTGCTTTCCAAGAATGGATTCGTGGTGAAAGATGTGCCCGAGAGCCATTTGTGTTGCGGTTCGGCGGGGACCTACAACATTCTCCAGCCCGACATTGCGAGCAGATTGCGCGATCGCAAGGTCGCCAATATTGCGCTTGTCAAACCGGACATGATCGCTGCGGGCAATATTGGCTGCATGGTTCAGATTGCCGGCGGTACGTCAGTTCCTGTGGTGCACACGATTGAGCTTCTCGATTGGGCGACAGGAGGTCCCCGGCCAGGATTGAAGTGATCGATTGCCTTTCGAGCATGATCCGGACCTCGCATTCACGTTGGCGTAACGTGAGACAAGTGCATCGACCAGATCATGCCCGGTACGAGACGAAGCGGGAGGACGCTTTGACGGAGCGCCATCCTGCTTGTGGCAGGCGGACACTTTGAAGCGCACGACGGACCTCGATCAGCGGCAACAGGAGGACCACGATGGCTAAAGCGAAGAAGGCGAAAAAGAGCAAGAAGGCCAAAAAGGCCAAGAAGGCGGTAGCAGCGAAGAAGAAATCCGCGAAGAAGTCGGCCAAGAAGTCTGCAAAGAAGGCCGCCAAGAAGTCAGCAAAGAAAGCCAAGAAGGCACCGAAGAAGGCGGCAAAGAAAGCTGCCAAGAAAGCTGCCAAGAAGGCAGCTCCGAAGAAGGCCACCGCGCCGAAGAAGGCCGCCAAGAAGAGCGCGCCGAAGAAAGCGGCCAAGCCCGTCGCCGCTCCTCCGCCGCCGGCGCCCGAACCCGCGCCGCAGCCGGCCCCGAGCTGGGCGACGCCGAGCGATGAGCAGGCCTCGACCTGGAGCGCGGGCAGCTCGTCCGAAGGGGGCGAGCACCACTAGCCAGGTCTTCAAACCCGCTGTCCAAACTGCCGGGCGGGGGATGGAGCAGATCATCGCAAAAGCCGCAGCGGTTGCCGCTGCGGCTTTTTCCGGCTCCGGCCCGTGCTTTTGCGGGCAGAGCGATTCGCCGCGCGCATGTTCGCGGCGCGCATCGGCCGATCGCTTTCCGGTCCGTCCGCGCTCAACCGCTACGAGAGCGCAAGCAACTTGTTGTGCGAATGCAACACCCGCCAACCAACGTGAGGCAAAACTGCAAGAACGCCTAAAAAGTCAGCACATGCCGGACTTTTTGGCTTCTCCACTTTGGCCATGCGCTTCAGATTGATCACGCAAGATTTGGTTGCAGTCGGTTATCGCATGCCCTGGGGGGCCACCGGAATCGGGCTGTTTGGAAAGGTGATGGGGATCGTCATGAAGAAACTGGCTTTGTTAGCAACGGCGCTAGCAATGATTTCTGGCTCGGCCATGGCCGCCGACATGGCCGTGAAGGCCGTCAAGGCGCCGCCGCCGGCACCGTTCGATCCCTGGGACGTCGCCTTCGGCGGCGGCATCATGAACGACTACATCTTCCGCGGCGTCACCCAGTCCAACCACAAGCCGTCGGTCACCGCCTATTTCGAGCCGCGCTACAACGTCACCAAGGACTTGCAGCTCTATGTCGGCGTGTCCGGGGAGAGCATCTCGTTCGCGAACCGCGCCGCGGCTGAAATCGACGTCTACGGCGGTATCCGCCCGACCTTCGGCGCCTTCGCGTTCGATATCGGCGTCTGGGGCTACCTGTATCCGGGCGGAACCTGCCAGTTCGGTGCGCCTTTCGACACGGCCGGCAAGCCGCTCGGCGCCGAGTGCGCCACCAACTTCCTCGTCAACGGCAACGTGATGAAGAAGGACGTCAGTTTCTTCGAAGTCTACGGCAAGGCCACCTACACCGTGAACGACAACTGGGCGTTCACCCTGAACGAGTATTACACGCCGAGCTTCCTGAACAGCGGCGCTTGGGGCAACTACACCTCGATCATCGGCAAGTGGACCGCGCCGAGCACCACCTTCGGCTCGAGCGGTGTCGGCATGTACGTTTCCGGCGAGTTCGGCCGTCAGTGGTTAGGCACGACGGACTCGTTCTACGGCGTCCCGGCTTTCCCGAACGGCATCAAATATGCCGACTACAACACCTGGAACGTCGGCATCGGCTTCACCTACAAGGTGTTCACGCTCGATCTGCGCTACTCCGACACCAACCTGTCGAAGGCGAACTGCAACGCTTTCACCAGCGACTACACCGCCCGGTTCAGCAGCAGCTTCTCCCCGATCAACCCGACTGGCGTCGGCTCCAACTGGTGCGGTGCCGCCGGCATCGCCAAGCTCTCGGCCGACCTGACAGCGATGACCAACCTGAAGTAAGGGGTTCTACTTAGGGTGGGCGGCGGCAGAGCAATCTGCCGCCCCTTTTGTTTTTGCAGGGCCCACTGGGATGAAAATGGAGCGGCCGCGGACGGCGACCGAGGCGACCCGGCCGCGCGGCGATCTCATTGCCGGCGCGGTGGCCGGCCTTGGCGGCGCGATCGCCATCGCCACCATGGAGTGGTTCTCGGTGACCACCCATTACCCGCTTGCCGTGATCCCGTTCGCGACCTCGATCGTGCTCGTGGTGGGATCGCCGGAGGCCGCGCCGGCGCAGCCGCGCGCTCTGATCGGCGGCCATGTGGTGTCGGCGCTGACGGGCTTTGCGGTGCTGGCCCTGACCGGACCGCATCCTTGGGCGGCGGCGGCCGCGGTCGGCCTCGCCATCCTCGCGATGTACCTGACTCGCACCTTCCATCCGCCGGCGGGGATCAATCCGCTGCTGATCGTTTCCAACAACCTGCCCTGGTCGTTCCTGCTCGCGCCGGTGCTGGCCGGCGCGCTGCTGCTCGCCGCCTTCGCCTATGCCTGGCACCGCTGGGTCAGCCGCAGGCTCTGGCCGCGGCCGCCCCGATCCTAGGTCAGGACGCCGCGGCCTTGACCGCGTCGCGCAGCGTGAAGCGGTCGCTGTCACGGACGAGCACGACGTTGCGCTGGTGGAAGGCGTCCAACGTCGAGCGGTGGCCGATCGAAACGATCGTGGTCGCCGGCAGCCGCTCGGTGATGAGCCTGTACAGCGCCGCCTCGGAGGGCTCGTCGAGCGAGGCCGTCGCCTCGTCGAGGAACAGGAATTGCGGCGCATGCAACAGCGCACGCGCGATGCCGAGGCGCTGCTGCTCGCCGAGCGAGAGCATCCGGTTCCAGTGCGCCTCCTCGTCGAGCCGTACCGCGAGCTGCGGCAGGCCGACGGCGGCGAGCACGTCGCGGACCCGCCGGGCATCATACTGCGCGGTTTCGCCCGGATAGACGATCGCCGCATGCAGCGAGCCGATCGGCAGATAGGGGCGCTGCGGCAGCATCATTAGCGTCGCGTCCGCCGGGATCTCGATCGCGCCATGGCCGAACGGCCAGATGCCGGCGACCGCGCGGAACAGCGTCGACTTGCCGGCGCCGGAGGGGCCGGTGACCAGCGTCCGCTCGCCGGGACGGAAGCTGAAACGGTCGGCCGAGACCAGCGGCGCGCCGTTCGGCAGCTTGACCAAGAGTTGCGGCAGCGTGATCGCGCCGCCCGCCGCCGGCGCGGTGTGGATCGAGGCGGCATCGCGCGCCAGCTGTTCGGCGCCCGCGATCGAGCCCTCGAACCCGTCGAGACGGGCGATCACGGCGCGCCATTCGGCCATGGTGCGGTAGACCGAGACGAAGAACGACAGTGCATCCTGCACCTTGCCGAAGGCTTCGGCGATCTGGATCAGTGCCCCGAGCTGGATCGACTTGTCGACGAAATAGGCGGGTCCTGCCAGGGCGAACGGAAACACCACGGCCGCCTGCGCATAGCTTTGCGTGAACGCCGTCAACCGCTTGGTCCGGCTCATGATGCCGTACCAGTTGGCGACGACGCGGCTGAACCGGTCGGACAGCCGCTCGCGCTCGGCTCCCTCGCCCTTGAGCAGCGCGATCTGCTCGGAGTTCTCGCGAACCCGCACCAGGTTGAAGCGGAAGTCCGCTTCCAGGCGCTGCTGGTGGAAGTCGAGGTTCACCAGCGGCGAGCCGATCCACTGCGTCAGCAACGTACCGAAGATCGCATAGACCAGCGCGCCCCAGACCAGATAGCCCGGAATCGAAAAGTCGCTGCCGAACAGCAGCAGCGGCACCGACGCCGACAGCCCCCAGAGGATCACCACGAAGGACACCAGCGTCACGATCGAGCTCAAAAGCCCGACGCCGATCTGCAGCGTCCGCTCGACGAACAGCTTCACGTCGTCGCTCATGCGCTGGTCGGGGTTGTCGGCGGTGTCGCCCTGCAGCTGCATGCGGTAGTGGTTCGCGTCGTGCAGCCAGCCGCCGAGATATTGGTTGGTCATCCAGTTGCGCCAGCGGATCTGGAGCCACTGGTTCAGATAGAGCTGATAGACGCCGAGCACGACCGCAACCGTCGCCAGCGCGCAGAACACCAGCATCTCGCGCTTGAAGCTGTCCCAATCCTTGTTCTGCAATGCGGTGTAGAAGCGGTTCCGCCACTGGTTGACCAACACGTCGTTGCCGACCAGCAACAGCTCGATTGCGATGACCGCGCCAAGCAGGCCGCGACCCGCCCATTTATCCTCGGAGTTGAAATAGGGCGTGGCGATGCGCCACACGGCCGCGAGCGTCGAGCGAATGTTGTTCACAGATTATCGTCTCCGGGGGATGGGCCGCAAAGGCCTGAAAAATCGGGACAATCGGAAAGCGCCTAGACTAAAGTCTGAGATCTGGCATGCAAGCGTTGGCTTGTCCCGGTATTCGAGTCAACCCTAGCATGGCGACAACGGCGAGGGGCGGGGGACCTTCAGATTTCGCGAGGATGTGAGCGATCGTTCGGATCGTGGATCCTCGGAGCCGGCCTGGCATATTCGACTTGCTCCCGCGATCACGCCAGCGCGCCTGGACCGTTCACGCCGGCCGTCGCGCTGCATAACGCGTGGGGAGGATCCGCAACATGTGGAATCAAGTCTACAACCCGCTCGGCAGCGCCGTGCTGTCGACCGTCGCGGCCGCCATTCCGGTGGTCACGCTTCTGGTCCTGATCGCGAGCGGCAAGGTGAAGGCGCACATCGCCGCCATCATCGCGGTGATCGTGACCAACCTGATCACGATCTTCATCTTCACGATGCCGGCCAACATGTCGATCCGCGCCACGCTGCTCGGCGTCGTCACCGGGTTCTTCCCGATCGGCTGGATCGTGCTCAACGTCATCTTCCTCTACCAGGTCACGGTGAGCTGCGGAAAGTTCGAGCTGCTCAAGCGTGCGATCGGCGGCGTCACCGAAGACCGCCGCCTGCAACTGCTCCTGATCGCGTTCTCGTTCGGCGCCTTCTTCGAGGGCGCGTCCGGCTTCGGCACGCCGGTTGCGATCACCGGTGCGGTGCTGATCGGGCTCGGCTTCTCGCCGCTGGCAGCCTCGGGCCTTTCCTTGATCGCCAACACCGCGCCGGTCGCCTATGGCGCGCTCGGCACGCCGATCCAGGGCCTTGCCTCGGTCACCGGGCTTGATCCCTACATCCTCGGCGCCATGGTCGGCCGGCAATTGCCGGTGTTCTCGCTGATCGTGCCGTTCTGGGTGGTGTGGGCGTTCGCGGGCTGGAAGGGCATGAAGGACGTCTGGCCGGCGATCCTGGTCACCGGCATCTCCTTCGCGGTCCCGCAATTCGTGATCTCGAACTACGTCAATCCCTGGATCGTCGACATCGGCGCATCGCTGATCTCGATGGGCGCCCTGATCCTGTTCCTCAAGGTGTGGCACCCGCGCGAGCTCTGGCTGTCGCCGGCGCTGCGCCACCACGATGATTCCGCGGCGACCATGGCGCCGGCCAAGCCGCTCGACAAGACGCCGCTGACTTCGTCCGAATTGTGGGGCGCGCTCTTGCCGTGGATCATCGTCTGCGTCGTGATGCTGATCTGGGGCAACGGTGCCTTCAAGACCTGGGCGAACTCGATCTTCACCTACAACTTCCCGGTCCCCGAGCTCGACAAGCTGATCAACAAGATGCCTCCGGTCGCGGCCAAGCCGACCCCGGAAGCGGCGGTGTTCAGCTTCACCTACCTGTCGTTCACCGGCTCGGGCATGCTGATCGCGGCGATCATCTCCGGTCTCCTGATGGGGGTGTCGCCCGCCAAGCTGGTTGCGGAATATGGCCGCACCATCAAGCTGTGCGCGATCTCGCTGATCACGATCTCGGCGATGCTGGCGATCGGCACGCTGACCCGGCTCTCCGGCGTCGACGCCACCCTCGGCCTCGCCTTCGCCGCGACCGGCGTGCTCTATCCCTTCTTCGGCACGCTGCTCGGCTGGCTCGGCGTCGCGTTGACCGGATCGGATACGGCCTCCAACGTGCTGTTCGGCAACCTGCAGAAGATCACCTCCGAACAGCTCGGCCTGTCGCCGATCCTGATGGGGGCCGCGAACTCGTCCGGCGGTGTGATGGGCAAGATGATCGACGCGCAATCGATCGTGGTCGCTTCCACCGCGACCAACTGGTACGGCCACGAAGGCTCGATCCTGCGCTACGTGTTCCTGCACTCGATCGTGCTGGCGTGTCTGGTCGGCGTGCTGGTGACGTTGCAGGCCTATGTCTATCCGTTCTCAATGATGGTCCTGAAATAGACGGCCCATCGGCGATCGACGAGACAATCCCCGCGGGCGTGAAACCCGCGGGGATTTCCTTTTCAAGGATTTTTTCTCGCGCCGCCAATCTGGCCAAGCGCATCCTCGTCCAATACAACGGCGGGCGTTGAAGGCTTGCGAATTGCAGGGAATGGTATGGTGTCGGTCGGACGAATCTTGAAGGGCGGCGTGGCCGCGTCGATGCTCTTGGCAGCGACCTGCGGATCGATCCGCGCCGTGGTTGCGCAGGAATTCCCCTTCGGCTTCGAAATGATGCTGGATGCCGCGCGCATGCCGGGCTCCAAGCGGATTCCCTCGCTCGACATCGGCGATAATGGCGAGGTGTCGCTCGAGCTCTGGTGCAAGGGCGGCAAGGGACAGTTCTCGGTCGCCGGCAACACCATCATCTTCGTCCCCGGCGCGATGGAGCCGCGCAACTGCCCGCCCGATCGCGCGCAGGCCGACGACGATCTGCTGGCGGCGCTCGGCGACATCGCGACCTGGAAGCGACAGGGCGACGACGTCACGTTGATCGGAAGCAAGTCGCTGCGGTTTCGCATCAACACGAATTGACGCCGGCCAAACGTCAACCACAGCCCACGGCAGTGAAGCTACTGAGCGGTTAGGGCGTCGCGACCAATCCGCTCGCGGTGGCGACGATCCAGCGGTTGCCCCAGCGCACGATGGAATCGACGCGCCCGAGGCCGGGGACCGTGTCGCCACGTGCAGCCATCCGGATTCCCTCGGGACCCTCGAGAACCGCGGTGCCGTCGCGCACCTCGACCACCGACCATCCGGGAATCGTGGACGGCCTGGTTTCCGGTGCGGGTCCGAGCGCTTGCGGCCTCGCCGCGGCGGCGACGCTGGCCGGGGTCGTGCCGGCCGGAGCGGCTGCGTTCGCCGGCAGGCGAGCGGACGTCTTGGGCAGGCTTCCTGTGACGACGGGATCAGGCGCAGAGGCCGCCTTCCGCGCACCCTCCATTTTGCAGCTCGGCCTCGCCTCGGCAATGTGGGGCGGCGGAGCTTCCTTTTGCGCGACGGGACCAGCGGCGGGCGCGCTCGCGAAGCCGGGCCAGTTCAGGCCGCCGACCCATCCCAGTCCGAAGCTTGCCACCACGGCGACTGCGACCGCCGCGATAGTGCCGATGCGATCGACGAACGATTCCCGCAGCACCAGGACGGCGTCGTGATTGCTGTCCGGGAGGTCCCACGGCTCCGCCGGCGGCTCCGGCAATTGATTGCCGGCCGCATCTCCCGGCCTGATATTTTCGAGGGTACTCGGCTCGCGGTCTTGCATGGCGTGACCTACGTTCGGCTTGCCGATGATGATCCTCGAAGCTGAATCGAGTCTTAAGACTCAGTGACCGGACTGCGGCATCGCGCGCGAAGCACGTCCAGCCGGGCATCGGCAGGCCCGCGTATTGACCAACTCGCGACGCCATCGGACATTCGCGGCATGACAGACTTCGGGCGGGCGGTCCTCGTGGTGTTCGGCGGTCTTCCCGGAAGCGGAAAGACCACGATCGCACGCGAGCTGACCAAGCGGTTATCTGCAACCTATCTCCGCATCGATGCGATCGAGCAGAGCCTGCGCGCAGCCGGCGCCGACGTCGGCACAATGGGCTACGCGATCGCGAATGCGCTGGCGGCGGAGAACCTCAGGCTGGGCCGCGCCGTCGTCGTGGATTGTGTCAATCCCGTCGCCGCAAGCCGGCGCGGCTGGCGGGCGACGGCGCGGCAAAACGCCGCCGCGATCATCGAGATTGAGGCCCTTTGCAGCGACGCGTCGGTGCATCGCAGCCGGCTCGAAGGCCGCCTCCCTGATCTCGACGGCCTCAAACTGCCGACATGGGACGACATCGCGGCCATGGTCTACGAGCCCTGGGACCGGGCGCATGTCGTCCTCGATACGGCCAACGACTCGATCGAGTATTTGGTTGATATCGCGGAGGCGCATGTCCGTGGAGGGGTGCTTACGGCTGCGGCGAAGGCGAACATCGCACCCGAAGACCCGAGGCAGCCTGAGGTCCGACGCCTCATCGCCGAGTCGGATGCCCATATGCAGGCGCTCTATCCCGCCGAAAGCAATCACCTCGTGGACGCCGACGCGCTTGCAGCCTCCGACACGACCTTCTTCGTGGCGCGCCGCGATGGCGAAGTTGTCGGATCGATCGCGTTGCGGATCATCGCGCCCGGACATGCCGAGATGAAGCGCATGTTCGTGCGACCGGGCGCGCGGGGCGCCGGGCTCGGCCGGCGCTTGCTCGAGGCGCTGGAAGAGGCCCCGCGCGACGGCAGCATGTTGAGCGCATCAGCCTCGAGACAGGGATCAAACAGCCGGAAGCGATCGGACTCTATCGCGCGTCGGGCTATCGGAAGTGCGCGCCGTTCGGGACCTACAAGCCCGACCCGCTCAGTCTGTTCATGACCAAACGCCTCGCGTCCTGAGCACGGCACGTTGTCTGTTTCGCGGTGATCGGCGACGCCACGCCGAAAGCGTGCGCGTCATCCGGCCATGCTGATTTGGTGAGGAGCGCGCCGACCGCAACGAAGAGTTCGGTCCTTCAAGCCGAAAGGGCCGCTGACCAATTATCAGCGGCCCTTCCGGGAAAAATGGGCTCGGAATAATACTGCCCCTGCTCTGCAATGATCGTAACCTAGGCGAATTCTCACCGCCTGGGGATTCCGGATAACTACCGTCAGAGTCGGTGTCCCAAGTTCGTCCCCCCTGAGCCTGGGGAATGCTCGCCGCCCCCGCTGTTGGCGCGCGTGCGAGAGACAACCGGGCTCGCTTTCGCACCGACTTGCCCGCGTCCCAGCGCTGACTCGTTGGCCGGCGAGGGCTAGCGGCCTTGCCGGCCCGCATCCAGAATATCGAGCACGGGGCACTCGGGCGTCGCGCCGTCGGAACATTGCGCAACGGTTTTCGCCAGAATGGCCTCAAGCCTGCTGAGGTCGGAGAGCTTTTGGCGAATGTTGGCGAGATGCGCGCTCGCGATCCTGTGCACGTCGGCGCATGGGGCGTGCTCTGGTCCTCCCAGGGCAAGCAAGGCGCGAATCTCCTCAAGGGTGAAACCCAGCTCGCGGGATCGCCGGATGAAGGCCAATGTTCGCGCCTCGGCGGCGCCGTAGACCCGTCGCCCGCTTGCGGTGCGCGGTGGCGCCGGCAGCATATCGATGCGCTCGTAATAACGGATCGTCTCGATGTTCACGCCGCTATGCTTGGACAATTCGCCGATCGATAGGCCTTCCGCTCGCGAATGTGTGATGGCGTTCATCAAATCGTCCTTGATCCTGTAGTGACTACAGGATGCATGGTATAGCCATGAAAAGCAACGGAACCGCTCACCTCGCCGACAATCAGCGGCAACAGCGTCTCGTCGCGGCCGGTGGCCTCCTCGGCGCACTCGCAGCATCGTCATGCTGCATACTGCCACTCGCCATGTTTGGTCTCGGGGTCAGCGGAGCCTGGATCGGGAATTTCACCCGCCTTACTCCCTACCAGCCCTACTTCGTCGCGGCGACAGTCGCGTTCCTGGGCTACGGCTACTGGCTGGTTTACCGGTCGGGAATGCGTGCCTGCGCCGTTGGAGATGCCTGCGCGCGACCGCTGCCGAGCCGCATCGTCAAGGCGAGCCTCATCCTGGCGACAATTCTCGTCGCCGCTGCGCTCGGCCTCGATTTCATCGCACCCCTCTTTCTCGACTCGTGACCGGAGAACGCACGTGAACAAGCTCGCTATGCATGCCACTTTCGTTGCCGTCGTTTTCGCATCTTCAACGGCGATGGCCGCAGACAAGACGATCACGCTTGCAGTGAAGAACATGGACTGCGCGGCATGTCCCACCATCGTCAAGGCAAGCCTGCAAGCGGTTCCCGGCGTGACCGGGGTTGTGGTGTCCTACAAGGACAGGACGGCAACGGTCACCTATGACGATGCCAAGGCGGATGTGGGCCAACTGACCTCGGCCACCACCAACGCAGGTTATCCGTCTGCGCCCAGAAGCTGATCGAAGAGCTGATCCGATGCTTCTTCAATCAACCATTACCTGTCCGCACTGCTCCGTCGCGAGAACGGAGACCATGCCGACCGACGCCTGCCAGTTCTTCTATGTGTGCACCGGCTGCGGCACGAAGCTGAAGCCAAGGTCGGGCGATTGTTGCGTCTTCTGTTCCTACGGCTCGGTGCCGTGTCCCCCCATTCAAGCGCAGCGGGCTGGCGAGCCCGATTCCCTGCCGTGCTGTGGGTAGGTCGCAGTGAGCAGCCGGGAGGCGGATAGCTCGCGCGACTGGCTCAGCAGCAGAAGCGCCAGCATGCTCGCGTGGTGGATACCGCTTGCGCTGATGATTGCCGGGCTGCTGGTTCCGGTATCGTTGCGAACCGCTGGTTGGGCAATCGCCCTCGCATGGATGGGCTTAGCGTGCATGTTGAATGCGCGGCGTTGTGGCCGCACGCACTGCCGCTACACCGGGCCTTACTTTCTCGCCATGATCTTGCCCGTGTTGGCGCTGGGTGCCGGGCTCGTCTCCGTCGGTTTGTTCGGGTGGATTTCGATGGTCGCGATCATCCTTGGCGGAAGCGGGCTCATCTGGTGGGCCACCGAGCGAACATGGGGCGGGTTTCACTACGGCCTGTACTCGTAAATTCGGTCGTACGCCTCACTGTCGTCGATGTCCGCTGAGCTCCTAAAGTGACGCAATTGCTGCGCGGCAGCGAATGATGCAATGGGCCCAGAAACCGACCTTCGAAGAAGAGCGGTTTTCTGGCAGGGACTGCAACCGCAGATGTAGGTTGTCACGCAGCAAGAAATGGTCTCACTTCGGCCAACGTCTCATCCGGCACCTCTTCGGCCAGCCAGTGGCCAGACGCCAGACCCTTGCCCGATACCTGTGTCGCTCGCTCTCGCCATATTGCGAGCACATCGTATTTTCGGCCGACGAGGCCCTTCGCGCCCCAAAGCACCAAAACCGGGCACGCGACCTTTTTGTCCATGTCATCGTGGACCAGATCTATCGAGGCCGCCGCCCGATAGTCCTCGCAAGAAGCGTGAATGGCGGCCGGATCACTAAAACATCGGCGATATTCAGCATAGGCCTCCGGCTCAATGTATTTTGGCATAGCTGACCCCATAAAGAGCTTAAGTACTGTATCGACGTTATTCCCGATGAGGGTCTCAGGAAATGGAGCGGGAAGGATAAGGAAGAACCAGTGAAAATAAGCAGAGGCGAATTGCCGATCCGTCGTCTTGTACATGTAATAGGTGGGGATGATGTCCATCATAACCAGTTTGGTGAGCCTGTTCGGATGATCGAGTGCCAAGCGATGGCCTACGCGCCCCTCGATCATGGCTAACCATCGCGAATTGTTTGAAACCAAGCTGTTCCATTACTTCGACTTGATCCAAAGCCATGGCGCGCTTTGAATAATTGATGTGATTGTCACCATCTTCTGGCTTGCCGCTGTCGCCGTAGCCCCGGAGATCTGGAATGACCACCGTGTAATTTGCCGAAAGCTGGGGAGCGATCTTACGCCATTCGACGTGAGTTTGTGGGTAGCCATGTAGAAGCAAGATCGGTGGGCCATTGCCTCCGACAAGCACATTAATGGTCGTTCCACTGGTTTGGATTGTGTGGCGTCGGAAGCCCGGGAAGAAGTTGGACGGGACGTCGGTCGGCGTCTGCGCGAGGGCAGGCAAGGCCTGTGCAGCAAATCCCGCAGCCATGGCTCCCACGGAAGCTCCAAGAAAAGAACGACGCGCCAGCGGAGATGACTTGAGGTCGAACATGAAATTTCCTCCCTCTAATCTGATCGCTTGCGCAAATATACAGAGCAGCGCCATCAGAGGCTCAATACCCAAAATACGGGCGTGGTCTGCGACTGAGGGACGACGGCAGCCTACCGTCGCAACCTCCGTTTTGGATCACGAGCTAACTCATGCATCGCAACGCCGAGTGCCTAACCCTACCACACCGCGCGTTGTGCGTTGCAGCGATTCTGGTAGCCGACTTCCGCAACGGGTCGTTCTCGATAGAGTCGGCCGGCTTTGCGCGCCAGTTGATGTCAGCTTGTCTCCAAAAGGGAGACCCTCGGGGCAAGGACGACAAGCGGAATGCGCGTTGGAGTTGGCCAGAGCGCTATGATTCAAACTCCCGAGCGGGAGCTTTGAATGATGCGTTATGAACTCGCCGATCATGAGCGGGCCGCCAAACCAGCCGCGTGGCGGTTCGCGAGTGAGCGACCTCGCTCGCATCCAGCTCGCGTCGACTCGCCCCCACCGACTTCGCGGAGGCACCTCCTATCCCGATCTACTCCGCGCGAGCTTGCTCCTCTCGGCGCGCACGCGGAGCGAGGAGAGCCTACTTCCACACCGACCTGTCGGCGTCCCAGCGCTGGCCGCGAAACTCCTTGGCGAGCGCTTCGATCGCGCCGTTGTCGTCCTTCGGCTCGCCGCCTTCCTCGTCGCCGCTGGTGTCTTCCGACAAATTGAGCTTCGCGCCCGCGCTCTCGTCCGATGTCGAGATCACCGGGCTCGAGATCCACAGCATCAGCCGGTCGGAGGCGCCGGGTTTGTCCGAGGAGACCAGCGCCGTGATCTCGAGATTCTCGGTGAGGCCGAGCGAGGGATAGATCTGGCTCGGGCGCTTGAAGATCAGCTTCAGCTTGCCGGTGTTGGCGTTCCAGGCTGCGGTCGAGGATTTGGCCGCCAGCGTCCTGGTGAGGACGCCCGCGACCGCGGTCGCGATCTTGTCCTTGTTGATCTTGTCGCCGCTCATCCAGTCGGCGCTCGCGAAGCGGATGGTGCGGTCCATCTCCACCACGCCGCTGGTCCAGCCCGCCGCGGTGACGCCGGGCGCGGACTTCGCCTTGGCGAGCAGCGCCGGCGAGCGCTCGGGATCGACGGTGAGGTTGATGGTCTGCTCGCCGGCGCGCATCGCATCGCACGTCACGGCGAGGCTGTTGACCCCGATCTCGACGGGTTCGCCCTTCAGGCCCTTGAGGAAGTCGGCAGCGGAATCGAGCTTCACCCGCACGCCGACCGATTCCGGCGACACTTCCGTGAAATCCTTCGGCTGCGGCGTGATGCCGTCGTCGGTGGTCTGGTTGTCCTGGAATTCCTTCTCGCTGAGGTCGGAATTGTCAGATGAGGCGACCTCGGTCACGGTCTGCCCGATCGTGATCTGGCCGCGGAATTCAAAGCTGTCGCCGGTCTGCTTGCGGGTCAGCTTCACGGTGACCGGCTGCTTTTCGATGACGCTCTGCGTCGTGCCGGAGAGGGTCTGGCCGCTGACCGCGAGGTTGGCGATGAAGCGGTCCTTGCGGTCGGATCCCTTTTCGGCGGGGTAGCAGACGTCGAGCACCACTGCGGTGACCGTCTTGCCCTGGCGCGTCTCTTTGAGCACCACGTCGGCGTTGCCGTCCATCAGGCCGTCGATCGCGGTGAAATAGCGCGTCTCCGGCCCGCCGGTTCCGGCCTTGGGCTGGAGTTTCATCTGGGCAAGGGCAGGGGCTGAGGCCGCGACGAGACCGAGCAAGAGCAGTGTAGGCGCGCGCATGCAGATTTCCTCGACAGGCAGAATCGGTTCCGCGGGTAAGTAGCAAACCTGCATGTCATTGGCCAAAAAAGAAGGCCGCCCGGAGGCGGCCTTCGATCTCAATGCAGATGTGCTGACGGGGCTTAGAAGCCGCCCATGCCGCCCATTCCGCCCATGCCGCCGCCCGGCATCGCCGGGGCTGCGTCCTTCGGCAGTTCGGCGACCATGGCCTCGGTGGTCACGAGCAGGCCGGCCACGGAGGAGGCGTCCTGCAGCGCGGTGCGCACCACCTTGGCGGGGTCGATGATGCCCTTGTCGACCATGTCGACATAGTCCTCGGTCTGGGCGTCGAAGCCGAAGGTCTCCGACTTGTTCTCGAGGATCTTGCCGACCACGATCGAGCCCTCAACGCCGGCGTTCTCCGAGATCTGGCGAACCGGAGCTTCCAGCGCCTTGAGCACGATGTTGATGCCGGCCTGGACGTCGGGATTGGCGTTGGTGAGACGGCCGACCGCCTTCTTGGCGCGCAGCAGCGCCACGCCGCCGCCGGGCACGATGCCTTCCTGCACCGCGGCGCGGGTCGCGTTCAGCGCGTCCTCGACACGGTCCTTCTTCTCCTTGACCTCGATCTCGGTCGCACCGCCGACCTTGATCACCGCAACGCCGCCGGCGAGCTTGGCAAGGCGCTCCTGCAGCTTCTCGCGGTCGTAGTCCGAGGTGGTCTCCTCGATCTGCGCCTTGATCTGTGCGACGCGGGCCTCGATGTCCTTCTTCTTGCCGGCGCCCTTGACGATCGTGGTGTTCTCCTTGTCGATCACCACCTTGCCGGCGCGGCCGAGCATGTTGATGGTGACGCTTTCGAGCTTCATGCCGAGCTCATCGGAGATCAGCTGACCGCCGGTCAGGATCGCGATGTCCTCCAGCATGGCCTTGCGGCGATCGCCGAAGCCCGGCGCCTTGACGGCGGCGACCTTCAGCCCGCCGCGCAGGCGGTTGACCACCAGCGTCGCCAGCGCCTCGCCCTCGACGTCCTCGGCGATGATCAGGAGCGGACGGCCGGACTGCACCACGGCTTCCAGCACCGGCAGCATCGCCTGCAGGCCGGACAGCTTCTTCTCGTGCAGCAGGATGTAGGCGTCCTCGAGCTCGGCGGTCATTTTCTCGGCGTTGGTGATGAAGTAGGGCGACAGGTAGCCGCGGTCGAACTTCATGCCCTCGACGATGTCGACCTCGGTCTCGAGCGACTTGTTCTCCTCGACCGTGATCACGCCTTCATTGCCGACCTTCTGCATCGCCTGCGCGATCATCTTGCCGATCGCGGCATCGCCATTGGCCGAGATGGTGCCGACCTGGGCGACTTCCGACGAGGCGGCGACCGGCTTGGCGCGCTTTTCGAGGTCCTTGATTACGGCGGCGACCGCGATGTCGATGCCGCGCTTGAGGTCCATCGGGTTCATGCCGGCGGCGACCGACTTGCCGCCTTCGCGGACGATCGCCTGCGCCAGCACGGTCGCGGTGGTGGTGCCGTCACCGGCAGTGTCGTTGGTCTTGGAGGCGACTTCGCGCAGCATCTGCGCGCCCATGTTCTCGAACTTGTCGTCGAGCTCGATCTCCTTGGCGACGGTGACGCCGTCCTTGGTGATGCGCGGGGCGCCGAAGCTCTTCTCGATGACGACGTTGCGGCCCTTCGGGCCGAGCGTCACCTTGACGGCATTGGCGAGCACGTCCACGCCGCGCAGCATGCGCTCGCGGGCGTCTCCGGCGAATTTTACGTCTTTGGCAGCCATTGAATTTTCTCCTGATTGATTAGGTACGGTCGCCGCTGTCCGTGCTCGTCATTGCCGGGCTTGACCCGGCAATCCATCGCCTCTGCAAGATTCTTTTGAAGATTGATGGATGCCCGGATCAAGTCCGGGCATGACAGTGGAGAGGGCGGCGACGCTCGGTTTCGCGGCTCTAGACCAGCACGCCCATGATGTCGGACTCCTTCATGATCAGGAGTTCCTCATTCTCGAGCTTGACCTCGGTGCCTGACCACTTGCCGAACAGCACGCGGTCGCCGACCTTGAGGTCGATCGGGATCAGCTTGCCGGCCTCGTCGCGGCCACCCGGGCCGACGGCGACGATTTCGCCCTGGGAGGGCTTTTCCTTGGCCGTGTCCGGGATGATGATGCCGCCCTTGGTCTTCTCCTCGGCATCGATACGCTTGACCACGACGCGGTCGTGCAGCGGGCGGAATTTGGATTTAGCCATGACGTTCCCTCTTGGAGGCTTGGTTTCAGGTCCGGTTCATCGGGACCGGCATTGAATGCCGGTCGCCAGGCGCCGGGCAGGACGCCCGACGGTTTAGCAATCATGGTGCTAGAGTGCTAATTGCGCGCCGGGAAATATGGCTTGGCGCTGTTCCTGTCAAGCAAAGGGGTTAAGGCCTTGGTGAGGCCAATATAGGATGGTGGACCGGAAACCAAATCGTAGCGATGACGTAATTTCGTCAGACGTCATTGCTCCGCCTTTAGTTTTACGCTTGGCTGCAGGACGGGTGCGGCCAGGATATTATCGGGGGATACGAATGAACAGGTCACTCAACGCGCGCATGGCCGCACAGCTTGCGGCTGTCTCGGCGCTGACCATTTTCCTGGCGGCCTGCAACAGCATGAGCCTGCCGTCGCTGTCGGGGAGCCCCGAGCCCGCGCCGGAGCCGGGGGTGGCCCCGGAAATGCCTGCGACAATCCGCGGCGACGAGATCGTCGGCCGCTGGGGCCTTGCCTCGTTCCAGAACCCCAACGACCGCGCCCGCACCGAGGCCGCCGCGCGCTCCCAGTGCAAGCAGCCCTATGTGATCGGCGCCGGCCAGTCCGGCGGCGTCATCATGCACCTCGCCGACCAGGCCACTCCGCAGGAACTGCGCCTGAAGGGCTCGCCGAGCGGCAAGAACTATATCGGCCCGCCCGGCCCGACCCCCGGCGAGCAGGATCGCGAGATCGTCTCGTTCGACGGCCGCGTGCTGATCACCCGCTTCGTCGACAAGGACGCCGCCACCCGCTACGGCAACATGGTCTACGTCCGCTGCGCGCCAAGGGCGTGAGGGGCAACGCAATCTCAACTTGAGTCAGGCCGCATCGACGGCGCACCTCTCCCCTTGTGGGAGAGGTCGGATCGCATCGTGAGATGCGATCCGGGTGAGGGGTTTGCCTCCGCGGGTGAACCTCTCTCGCAACGAGCCCGCGGATAGAACCCCTCATCCGGCGCCGTAGCCGATGCAAAGCATCGGCGTTCTACGAAACGGCGGCCGGAAGGCCGCCTAGGCCACCTTCTCCCACAAGGGGAGAAGGGAAGGGGGCGTCGACCGTCCGAACAAAAACAAAAAACGCCGGCATCGCTGCCGGCGTTTTGTTGTCTGTGCCTGATCCGTTCGCTCAGTTGAACATCGCGTCGATGTCGTCCTGCGAGGCGTGGCCGGCGTCGCCGTCGAGCTTCGGGCCGTTGAGCAGCTTGGCGTCGCCCTCGCGGGTGTCGACGATCGCAGGCGTATGCGCCTTGATGGCGTCGACGCCGCCCCAGATGTTCATCATCTCGTAGATGTGCTGCTCGATGAACTTCATCGTCTGCATCACCTTGTTGATGCGCTGGCCGGTGAGGTCCTGGAAGTTGCAGGCCTCGAAGATGCCGACGACGCGTTCCTGAATCTCCTCGCTGAGCAGCTTCTGCTGGTCCGGCGTCACGTTCTTCGACAGCGCGGTCGCGGCCTGGTCGATCGCCTCCGCCGCCTCGAGGATCTGCTGGGTGGCCTGTTCGGTGCCGCCGACGACCGCCCCGAGCTCGCCGTTGACCTTGGCCATCTCCTCGCCGTTGAAGCTCTTGCCGTGCAGCACGGCGATCTCGCGCTTGGTGCGGGAGATCGCGTCGTGGATCAGGTCGAGCTCGACCTTCAGCTTCTCGCATTGTTCGATCTGCGCGCGATAGGTTTCGAGCAGCGCAGTCGTTTCCGCGACTTCGCGTGCCACCGAGGCTTCCGTGGTTTCGGTCACCGCCGCGCGCTGCATGCCGCCGGCCGCCATCTGGGCGCGGATGGAGCGAAGCTCCGCCATGATCTCGCGATGCATCGGGCCAATGTCGCCGCCCTCGGCGACCACTGCTTCCGGCATCGGCATCTCTCCCATCATGGATTGTTCAACACGAAAACGCTTGCGACTGACCGACATGAGTTCATTCCCGCCCATTCACTTCGCCCGTTCTAGACGACGGCGATTTAACGTGAGGTTCACGCGGGAACAGTTTGCTATTCAAACCGCACATGCTTCGTCAAACCGATGATTAACCATGTCGGCCGTGCGTTCACGCAAAATAAACGCTATCCGCCAAAACCGCGCGGCGATGACGACGTGGTGAATCGAAACGCCGTTTCTGTTTACCAAACCGATGCGGTTTTCATTGCTTATTGACCACGTGCAACGGCGTTGAGTCCGCGCCGCGCGAAACGAGTCACGACGAAACAGTACAGAGTACGTCGATGTTCAAGAAAACCACGCTTGCGCTGCTCGCCGGCGCCTCCTTCCTGTGTGCGGCCCCCCATCAAGCCCTCGCGTTCGACCAGCCGCCATCAAATGAGCCGACGGTGCTCTACGCGCCGCGGCCGGTGCCGCAGCCGGTGCGCACCGCCTACATGCAGCCGCGCTCCAACATGGGCGGCGGCTTCATCGAGTTCCTGTTCGGCGACGCGCCGTCGTCGCAGGGCTACTACCCGCAGCAGCCGGTGTACCAGCAGCAGCCGGACTATTATGGACGGCGCGGTCTGCCGCCGATGGATCCGCAGCAGCAGATGCTGCGCCAGCAGCAGGAAACGGCGCTCGATCCGGCGCAGCGTCCGTTCGATCCGCAATATGAAAAGCAGTTGGTCGAGTATCACGGCAAGGAAGGCGCCGGCACCATCGTCGTCGATACGCCGAACAAGTTCCTCTATCTGGTGCAGGGCGACGGCCGCGCGCTGCGCTATGGCATCGGCGTCGGCCGGCCCGGCTTCACCTGGTCGGGTGTCAAGACGATCTCGGCCAAGAAGGAATGGCCGGCCTGGACCCCGCCGCCGGAAATGCTGGCGCGCCGTCCCGATCTGCCGCGGCACATGGAGGGCGGCCCGGAGAATCCGCTCGGCGCACGCGCAATGTATCTGGGATCCTCGCTCTATCGCATCCACGGCTCCAACGAGCCCTGGACCATCGGCACCAACGTGTCGTCCGGCTGCATCCGGATGCGCAACGAAGACGTGATCGACCTCTACGGCCGCGTCAATGTCGGCGCCAGGGTGGTCGTGATGTAATCTTTGCCCGCGAAGCCCGGATGCAGCGAAGCGAAATCCGGGGGCTCTTTCCCCGCGGAGTGAGTGGTCCCGGATTACGCTGCGCTGCATCCGGGCTACGCAAACAAAAACGGCCGCTCGAGCAGAGCGGCCGTTGTTCATTTCAGATTATCGATCAGGCGTAGTCGCTATCGCCGCCGCCGTCGTCGAAGCCGCCGTCGTCATCGAAGCCGTCGGCATCATGGTCATCGCGGTCGTCGTCGTTGGTATCGTTCGACGCCTGGTCGAACAGGCCGGCACGGGAGCCGGAATTGTCGCTGCCGCGGCCACCCGACGAACCGATGTCGTTGATCCCGGCGTCACGCGCCAGATCGCTCGACGACTGGTCGCTCCACGGGCGCGAGCCGCCGCCGAGGCCGCCTTGGTCGCCAAAGGCCTGGTGGCTGCCGCCGCCCATCATGCCGCGGATGCTGTTGAGTAGCAGCGAGCCGCCGACCACGCCGGCCGCGGCCGCCGCGGCCGTGCCGAGGAACGAGCCGCCTCCGCCCCCGCCGCCGAATGCCGGCGGCTGCGGTCCGCCATAAGGCTGGCCGTAAGGTTGGCCATAGCCCGGCGGTTGCGCCTGCTGCATCGCCTGGCCCGAATTCCAGACCGGGCGGTCACGGCCCATGTCGGGGGCGCGCACCGGCGGCACCGAGCCGTGCGGCTGGTCCTTGCCGAAGATCGCATCGCGCATCGAATCGAGGAAGCCGCCGGATTGCGCTTGCGTAGGCTGCTGTTGGCCGAGCGCGGCCTCGAGCTGCTGGATGCGGTCGTCGGCGCGCTTCAGCGCCTCGTCCTGCACCAGCGCCGTCTGGACCAGCGCATAGACCGCATTCGGCGCCGTGCGCAGCCCCTGCATGATCGCGGACATCGCCTCGGAATCGCGCGGGGCGTTTTCCAGCTTGGCGAGCCGGTCGAAGAGATCGTCAATCAATTGGCGTTCTTGCGGTGTCATGGCTGTCTCCATCGCGTCGATCGAATCGGCGCGCCGCATATCTAGGGCGGGGTTTGCGGCGCAAGGAGTGGGGAGCTGGATTAAATTTATGTATGCGACAATACGCCCGGGCCGATTTCCTGAACCATATCAAGCCAGTGTAACATTGTTCAGGGCCAGCAGGCCGGCGAAATCCTCGCTAGCGAGGTAGCCGTATTCGGTCTCGCGCTGCGTCGTCAGCGGGTCGAGGCTTTTCAGCGTTTCGTCGACAAAGCCCGGATGGCACATCACGAGGCCGTCCTCCGGCAGGCCGTCCAGGAACTGCCGCATCAGTGCGCCGAAGTCCGCTGCTCGGGTGAAATCATAGGCGCCGGCAAACGCCGGGTTGAACCGCAAGCCAAGCCGCGCCGCCTTGCTGCGGAACTGCGCGCTCAGCGTGTCGAGCACCAGCGCCTTCGGCGCGGCGAGCCGCTCCGCGAGCTTGAGGTTGCCGCCGCCCTGGCGCACCCAGGCATCGGCAGCACGCTCCTTCACCGCGCGCAGGAATCCGTCGCGGACCTGCGGGAACAGCTGCACATGCTGGTGGCCGTCGACGAAGTCGGGCGCACGGCCGAACAGGTCCTTGAACGCATCGACCTGTGCCAGCACCTCGGCATGAACCAGCTCGGCGTCGAGCCGCCGCAACAGCCCGCGGCGCAACAGCTTCGGGAAGGGCAGGAACATGTCGCCGTCGAGCGGCCGGAAATGCAGCGTCAGCGGCCGGAACGGCGCGGTCAGCGTCACATGCAGGCCGATCGCGCAGCGCGGGCTCTTGCCGGCAGCCGCCTGCAGCGCCGCCGCGGCATCGCGGCCGATCGCAGGCGTCACCAGCATCACCGAGGTCGCATTGAGCCGGCCGCGTTCGATCAGCGCAAGGATCGCGCGGTTGACGCCGTCGCTCAGGCCATAGTCATCGGCGCACAGCCAGATCCGGCGCGGCGGCGCGGCACCGTTCATTCGGCGGCGGTCCGCTCGGTGGCGTTTTCGGCAGCACCGCCGTCGGCGCGCTTCTCGGTATGCTCGGCGACGAAGTAGATCGGCCGCGCCTTCAGTTCAGAGAGGATCTTGCCGATATATTCGCCAACGATGCCGATCATGATCAGCTGCACGCCGCCGATCGTCATCAATCCGATCACCAGCGACGGATAGCCAGGGACCTGCTTGCCGGTGGTCCAGACCTCCCACAGGATCGACAGGCCGAACAGGAAGGCGGCGCCCGCGAGCAGCACGCCGAGCAGGCTGGCAAAGCGGAGCGGCGCCACCGAGAACGAGGTCAGGCCCTCGATCGAGAGGCCGATCAGCCGGCCGGCGCTGAAGGTGGTGACACCGTGCGCGCGCGGCGCCGGCTCGTAATCGACGCGGATCTGGCGGAAGCCGATCCAGCTCGCCAGTCCCTTGAAGAAGCGGTTGCGCTCGGGCAATTGCCGCAGCGCCGCGGCGGCGCGCGGCGACAGCAGGCGGAAGTCGCCGGCGTCTTCCGGGATCTTCTGCCGGGCGCCCCAGTTGATCAGCGCGTAGAAGCCGCGCACGGCAAGGCGCCGCGCGGCCGATTCATTGTCGCGATGCGCCTTCGCGGTATAGACGACGTCGTAGCCGTCCTCGATCCAGTGCGCGACCAGCTTTTCGACCAGCGTCGGCGGATGCTGGCCGTCGCCGTCCATGAACAGCACCGCGCCGCGGCGGGCGTGGTCGAGGCCTGCCATCAGCGCGGCTTCCTTGCCGAAATTGCGCGACAGCGACACCACCTGGACGTCGAGCGCGTCGGCCGAGAGGCCGCGCGCGATCGCGAGCGTCGCGTCCTTGCTGCCGTCGTCGACATAGACGACCTCGCAGGCGAGCCCGTAGCGCGCCCGCAAGGTCTTGGCGAGGTTGATCAGCCGCTCGTGCAGCAGCGCCAGTCCGGCAGCCTCGTTGTAGACGGGCACGACAATCGACAGCCCGCGCGCCGCGGCAGTGGCCGCGGTCGTGGTCAGGCCGGAAACGTCAGAGCCGAGCGTCATCGATCAATCCCACACGCATCCCTTGGGCAGACTATTCTACCGGCCGCTACCTGTCGCCAGGATGAACGAAACCGACGACTCATTGCCGCAGGAACGCCTTGAGTTTGGCGAACAGCGGGTTCTCGCGGTCGAACACGTAGTCGAGCGACACCACCGAGACGGTGTCGGCGCCGTGGTCGCGCAGGAAGCTGCCGAGCGCATAGAGCTTGCCGGGTGGGCAGTGCAGCGTCAGCATGCCCGAGGAGGTCGGGCCGCCGAACGGTGCCACCACGCCGAAGCGCTGATGCGCCTCCGACAGCAGCGCGTCGTTGCAGCCGGCGAAGCGGGTGCGAACCTCGCGATACTTGCTGGCGCGGGCGCGCGCGGCGATGTGGTCGAGGATCACGCGTGCGGTTTCGCGGGCGCCGCTCGACCAGTCGGCCTCCTTCGAAGCGACGAGGTTGGCCTGGCTGCGCAGGATCACGCCGTCGTCGAGCACTTTCAGCCCGTTGGCGGCCAGCGTCGCGCCGGTCGTGGTGATGTCGACGATCAGCTCGGCGGTGCCGGCCGCGGGCGCGCCCTCGGTCGCGCCGGCGCTCTCGACGATGCGATAGTCGCCGACGCCGTGCTTGGCGAAGAAGCCGCGCGTCAGGTTGATGTATTTGGTCGCCACCCGCATGCGGTGATTGTGCTGCTCGCGGAAGCCGGAGGCGACGTCGTCGAGATCCGCCATGGTGCGGACGTCGATCCAGGCCTGCGGCACCGCGACCACGACATTGGCGCTGCCGAAGCCGAGGCTGTCGATCAGCAGCACGCGCTTGTCGGCTTCAGGGATGCTCTCGCGCACCAGATCCTCGCCGGTGACGCCGAGATGCACCGCGCCGCGCGCCAGATTGGCCGCGATCTCGCTCGCCGAGAGATAGGCGATCTCGACATTGTCGAGCCCGTTGATGGTGCCGCGATAGTCGCGGGCGCCGCCGGGTTTTGCCAGCGTCAGCCCGGCGCGGGCGAAGAAGCCTTCCGCATTTTCCTGCAGCCGGCCCTTTGAAGGAACCGCAACGACGAAAGGCGTGCTCATGCCGCACCTCCGCGCGATGCCGGCTTGCCGTGTTTGGTCAAGGTCTCGATCCAGACCGAGAAGCCGACCGCGGGGATCGGGTCGGCCGCTCCGAGCTGCGTCATCAGCCCGTCATAGCGGCCGCCCGCGACCAATGGCTCGGCGCCGTTGCCGGTGGCGTGCAGCTCGAACTCGAAGCCGGTGTAATAGTCGAGGCCGCGGCCGAACGAGGTCGAGAACCGCGTCCGGTGGGTGTCGATGCCGCGCGCGGCCATGAAGCCGACGCGGCTCTCGAACTGGTCGATCGCGGCCGTGAGGTTGAGCTTGGCATCATTAGCCAGCGCGCGCAGCTGCGCGACCGCGTCGTCCGGATCGCCCGATATCGCAAGGAAGCGCTTGATGATGTTGACCGCGTCGTGCGGCAGCGCGCCGGCCTTCAAGGTCGATTGCTCGAGGAAGCGGTCAGCGATCTCGGCGACGCTGCGGCCGCCGACATTGGTGGTGCCGGCGATCGACATCAGATCGGTGACGAGCGCGAGCGCCGCCTTGCGGTCGGAGCCGGCGAGCGCGGCGAGCACGCCCTCATATTCATTGCGGCCCGGCGCGGTCAAAAGCGTCAGCCGCTCGATATCGTCGGTGAGCGAGACCTTGCGGTTGAAATCCTTGACCAGCCGCCGCCGCCACACCGGATAGAGATCGAGCGCATCGATCAGCGCGTTGAACAGGCCGACGTCGCCGGTGCGGATCTCGACATCGCTCACCCCGAACGCGGTGGTCGCCTCCAGCGCCAGCGCCAGCATCTCGGCGTCAGCCGCGGCGCGGTCCTGCCGCCCGAACGACTCGATACCGGCTTGCAGGAACTCGCTGGGACGGCCGTCGCGATAGCGGAACACCGCCCCGAGATAGCTGAAGCCCGCCGGCTGGCCGGCGCGCGGGGAGGCGAGGTAGTCGCGCGCCACCGGAATAGTGAGGTCAGGCCGCAGACAGAGCTCCTCGCCGGTGGCATCCGTCGTCAGGTAGAGGCTCTTGCGGATGTCCTCGCCGGAGAGGTCGAGGAACGGCTCGGCCGGCTGCAGGATCGCCGGCTCGGCCCTGAGATAGCCGGCCTGGGCGAACGACAACAGCAGCGTGTCCGCCCAACCGGCTGACACGTTTGCATTGATAGCAGCAGGTCCAGTCATCTCGACGTCCAAATCGCCCGGAACAGGGTTCCGGAGCGGGGTTCCAAAGCGGGTTCCAAGTTCAATTGGTGCAGCCCTTACCATGGCCGATGTGACGTTTCGACAGGGATCGGCCAAGTGGCTTAATGATTGGGTGCGTTAACGATTTTGCGACGGCTTGGCTAGGGGGCAGGGAGAGGGCGCCGTAGCCCGGATGGAGCGCAGCGAAATCCGGGTAGCTTTGTCGACGGCGCGAGCTGGCCCCGGATTACGCTGCGCTCCATCCGGGCTACGGACTGTTCCGCCAATCCCCGAGCACCGCCTGCACCAGCGCCAGCGCCGCAACGCCCGCGGTGTCCGCCCGCAGGATCCGTGGGCCCAGCGCAAGGCGCAGGATGTTGGGCTGCCGCGTCAGCAGGGCGCGCTCCTCCTCGGCAAATCCGCCTTCCGGGCCGATCAGGACGTCGATCCCGGCATTGGCCGCCGTAGCCGCCCGCAGCGCCTGCACGGGGTTTGCGACCTCGGCCGCCTCGTCGCAGAACACCAGCAGCCGCTCAGGAGCGCGACCGCCGAGGAAGCGGTCGAGCGTGACCGGATCGGCCACCTCGGCGAGCGAGATGATCCCGCATTGCTCGGCGGCCTCGATGACATTGGCGCGCATCCGCTCGCCATTGACCCTTGAGACCTGGGTGAACCGCGTCAGCACCGGCTGCAGCCGCGCGGCGCCCATTTCCACGGCCTTTTGCACCATGTAGTCGAGCCGGGCGTGCTTCAGCGGCGCGAACACATAGGCGATATCGGGCAGGCGGTCCTGGGCACGGGTCTGCGCCGTGATCGTGAGTGCATCGGCCCGCTTGCGCCCGCCGATCTCCGCGCGCCATTCGCCGTCGCGGCCGTTGAACACCAGCACCGCGTCGCCGGCGGCAAGCCGCAGCACGTTGCCGAGATAGTTGCTCTGGTTGCGCTCGAGCGACACGTTGGCGCCGGCGCTCAGGGCGGCGTCGACGAACAGCCGGGGAGCGCGAAAGTCCAATTCAGGCATAGATGATGGTCCGTTTCGGCCCGCTTGTAGCCTAAGGGCCTCAAATCAGGCGATAATTTAATGCGGCCGGCGCGTCCCTACGCCGCGCTGTCGCCCAAATCCACGGGTTGTTAAGGCTTCGCAGGAATCGTAAAAAGCCCCTCAAATTTCTTTGCTTCGTTTTGATGCGCTGGGGTTGCCTGGACCTTGCCGGAGAAACAACCTTGAGAATCCGCCGCCTGATCGTGCTCACCGTTGCCGCGACCGCCCTGTCCATGGGGCAGGCCGCCGCCCAGGGCGCATTTCCGGCCCCGCTCCCCAACCAGGTGCCTGCGAACAACGCCTCGCCGTTTCCACCAGTCAATGGCGCCGCGCCTTCGGCGAGCGTCAGCGCGCCGTCGCCGTTCCCGAGTGGCGGTGCCGCCCCGATCACGGGCGGGTTCTCCGCACCGCCGCCGTCCGGGGCGTCAGGTGGTGCGTCGGAAGCCTGCATGAAGAACTTCGTTCCGCTGCGTGAAGACGCCGAGAAGAAGGGCAAGATGATCAAGGCGGCGAGCGACCGCCATGCCAGCCCGGTCGAAGCCTGCAAGCTGATCGGCAATTACAGCCAGGCCGAGATCAAGATGATCAGGTATGTCGAGACCAACGCGGCCAAATGCGGAATCCCGCCGCAGATCGCCGACCAGCTCAAGACCGGTCACAAGAACACCGAGGCCTTGCTGAAGAAGGTCTGCAACGTTGCAGAGCAGGCCCAGACCCGCGCTCCGGCCGGTCCGAGCTTCAGCGACGTGCTGGGCTCGGCGGCCTCGGTGCCGGAAGCAACCCCGACCAAGAAGGGCGGCAGCACCTTCGATACGCTGAACGGCAACGTTCTCACCCGATGACCCTCCGCCGATGAGCGACGTCACCGCCCGCGTTGCCGACTCCACAGGCAACTGGGTCGATACGCGCGCGCCGGTATGGTCGCGGCCCTATCTCAGGCTGGCGCGCTACGACCGGCCGATCGGATCGTGGCTGTTGCTGATGCCGTGCTGGTGGTCGGCGGCGATCGCTGCCGGTGTCGCCCACGACATCAGGCAACTGCCGCTCGTCATCGTCCTGTTCTTCATCGGCGCCTTCGTGATGCGCGGCGCCGGGTGCACCTGGAACGACATCACCGATCGCGATCTCGACGGTATGGTCGAGCGCACGCGATCGCGGCCGATCCCGGCCGGGCAAGTCACGGTGCCGCAGGCGCTCGCATTCCTGGTCGCGCAGGCGCTGGTCGGGCTTATGGTGCTGTTGCAGTTCAACCGCTTTGCGATTCTGACCGGGATCGCCTCGCTCCTGATCGTCGCGATCTATCCGTTCATGAAGCGCATCACCTGGTGGCCGCAGGTCGTGCTGGGACTGGCCTTCTCTTGGGGCGCGCCGATGGGGTTTGCGGTGACGCTCGGGCGGATCGATCCGGCCGCGGTCATCCTCTATGCCGGCTCGATCGCCTGGGTGATCGGCTACGACACCATCTACGCGCATCAGGACGCCGAGGACGACGCGCTGATCGGGGTCAAGTCCACCGCCCGCCTGTTCGGCGCCCGCACCCATCGCGCGCTTGTGATCCTCTACGGGCTCGCGGTCGTGCTGATCGGTGTCGCGATGGCGCTTGCCGGCGTGCGCTGGGCCGGCTGGATCGGCTTGGCAGCCTTTGCGGTTCATCTGGTCTGGCAGATCAGGCGGCTCGACACCAGCGATCCGGCGCTGTGCCTGCGCATCTTCAAGTCCAACCGCGATGCGGGGTTGCTGTTGTTTGCAGGCTTGCTGGTTGATGCCGTGCTGCGCGCAATCATGTGAGCTTCGTAGGGTGGGCAAAGGCGCGCTTGCGCCGTGCCCACCATCGCGCACTCAGCTCGTGACGGTGGGCACGCTTTCGCTTTGCCCACCCTACGGATCCGCGGCCCTTGGCACTGATTTGCCCGACGGCGCAAGTGCCTTAATGAAGAATATTTCGGTTTTTCGGAATGGAAAATCAGTGTATGAATCCATCCGTCTCATCCGCCTGAGGGGCGCTTCGCGATCGTCACGAACGTGGTGTGAGATGCGGTGGACGCGGCGCGCGCAACTGACGAGTGCGGGCAACGCGGACGGCAGTCGTGTGGTCCTGACGCCCCAGTGGCAGGTGTCTCCTCGCAAGACGCGCGAAACGCTTTGCGAAGACGGTGACAAACAAGCCCGGTCTCGCCGGGGAGAGCACGAAATAAGCCGTGAAACCATCGCGCAGGGAAAGCCGGAGTCTTTCACCTGTGGTCCTACCCCCGTGCTTTTTGTTGCACGGGACCCATGGGTGCGATCGGCACCCGGCTTTCCCTGCGCCCTCTGTTCGATAGGAGGGGCAATGATGATGCAAAACTCGGACACATCATGTCGCGAGAACGCAAACTTACATCTGCGGGTTATCGAAGGTTGATCGCGCAACACACTCGGTGTCGTCCCGGGCTTGACCCGGGACCCATAACCACAAATGCGAATTGGTACGCGCCGCTGTGGCCGCAATCCTATCGACAACGACAGCCGGTGGCTATGGGTCCCTGCTCCCGTGCGCAATTGCGCACTAAGCAGGGACGACAGCGGTGATGTCGCACGGGACTGAGCGCAATTCAATTCCGCGCGATGATCTCGCGCTCGCCGCGATGCATGCTGGTGCCGTTGACCCGGAAGCCGGCGCGGCGGCGGACCAGGAATTTCGGACGGCGGGCGCGGATCGTGTTGTGGCGGCGGCGGCGCGACGCGGGCGCGCGCGGCGCCTCCTCGGTCAGTTGCGGAAGACGGAAGATCTCGCTCCACATCTGCCAGGCGGATGCGATCTCTTCCGGATCGGAACTAGTGCCGAGCGGAATGGTGAGCGAAGGGTCGCGATGGACCAGCACCAGCATCTGCGCATCGTCGATGCCGCGCACCGCGACACCGAGGAAGTCGCTGACACGAACATTGACCGCCATCCGCATGCCCTTGACGGCACGGCGCAGCACGACGCGTTCGCGATGAAGCTCGATTTGCCTCACGCCGCCATCCGCGCGCCCATCATGCGCGTGGAAGGAGAGCGGAAGGGAAAGAGGGTCGAGCCGCATCGCGCGGCTCGACCCGGCGGGATTGGTCCCGCTTGTTGATGTTTGACGCCTCACGGCTTGGTCTCCCCGCCGGGTGTTCCCGGTCGATGCGTGAGACCTTAGCCGAGGCGTTGCCGTTTCGGCTTAAAAAGCCTGGTTAATCAGGCGTCACCGGCGCTGCTTCTACGGCCATGATTGACAAGACCTTGGCGTGCATGATTGACGAAGCCTTGCGATGATGCCGAGAATCTTTGTTGTCTGGCGACGCAAAATGCTTGAAATCCCTGTGAATCCAGCACATCTGGATGGCTTGCAAAGTTCGGTTCCGACCCCCGTCCAAACCGCAGGAATTTGTTCGTGAACTCTTCACCATCTGCAGCTTCGTCGTCGCGACACGGTGATACCTCCGATCTGTTCGATCAATCCGCCTTGAGCGATCTGGCGCAGCGGCTCGTCGAGGCCGCCAGGCACGCCGGCGCCGATGCTGCCGACGCGATCGCGGTGCGCGGCGTGTCGCAGGGCGTCGAGGTGCGCGACGGGCGCGTCGAGGAAACCGAGCGCTCGGAAGGCGACGACGTCGGTCTGCGCGTGTTCGTCGGTCAGCGTCAGGCGGTGGTCTCGACCAACGACGTCAGCGGTGACGGGATCGCGAAGCTCGCCGAGCGCGCGGTTGCGATGGCGCGCGTGGCGCCCGACGACAAATATGTCGGGCTTGCCGATCCGTCGCTGCATGCGCGCGACTTCCCCGATCTCGATCTGCTTGATCGAAAAATTCCGTCTACGGCCGACCTCGAACGGCGTGCCATGGAGGCCGAAGCCGCGGCGCTTGCGGTGAAGGGTGTCACCAAGTCAGGCGGTGCCTCGGCCTCGACCGGGATCGGCGGCATGGTGCTGGTGACGTCGACTGGATTCCACGGCTCGTATCTGCGCTCAAGCCAGGGCATCTCGACGACCGCGATCTCCGGCGCGGGCACCGGCATGGAGCGCGACTATGATTTCACCAGCGCGCCGCATGCCGCCGATCTCGATTCCCCCGCCGATGTCGGCCGCAAGGCCGGCGAGCGCGCGGTGGCGCGCGCCAACCCGCGCAAGGTCGAGACCTGCAAGGTGCCGGTGATCTACGACCCGCGTGTCGCGGGATCGATGATCGGCCATCTCGTCGGCGCCATCAACGGCGCCTCGATCGCGCGCAAGACCAGCTTCCTGAAGGACCGACTCGGCGAGCAGCTGTTCTCGAAGGACATTCGCATCATCGACGATCCCTTGCGGGTGCGCGGCCTGCGGTCGCAGACCTTCGACGCCGAGGGCGTCAAGGTGAAAAAGCTCGCGCTGATCGACGAGGGCGTGCTGACCTCATGGATTCTGGATTCCGCGACCGCGCGCGAGCTCGGTCTGGTCACAACCGGGCATGCCCATCGCGGCGTGTCGTCGTCGCCGTCGCCGGGATCGTACAATCTGCATCTCGAGCCCGGCACGCTGACGCCGAGGGAGCTCATCGCCGACATCAAGCAGGGCTTCTACGTCACCGACCTGATCGGTTCCGGCGTCAACGGCGTGACCGGCGATTACAGCCGCGGCGCGTCGGGCTTCTGGATCGAGAATGGCGAGATCACCTATCCGGTGAGCGAGGTGACGATCGCGGGCCACCTGCTGCCGATGTTCAAGTCGCTGGTCGCGGCCAACGACCTGGAATTCCGCTACAGCGTCAACGCGCCGACGCTGCGCATCGAGGGCTTGACGCTTGGCGGACGCTGATACGGACGACTGGACCAAGGCGCGCGACGCCGCATTGCTGACCAAGACCGTGCACGAGGCAGGCCGCCTCGCATTGTCGCTGTTCCGCACCGAGCTGAAGAACTGGATCAAGGGCGCCTCGTCGCCGGTCTCCGAGGCCGATATCGCCGTCAACGACCTGCTCGAGGCGCGGCTGCGCGCGGCAACGCCGGATTACGGCTGGCTGTCGGAGGAAAGCGCCGATGACGCCACCCGCCTCGGCAAGCGCCTGGTCTGGATCGTCGATCCGATCGACGGCACCCGCGCCTATCTGGCCGGACGCGAGGACTGGTGCGTCAGCGTGGCGCTGGTTGAAAATGCCACACCCGTGCTCGCGGCGGTTTATGCGCCGGCCAGCGACGAGTTCTTCTTTGCCGCGCGCGGCCAGGGCGCGACGCGCAACGATCTCGCCGTGCACGCAACCGCCGGTACCGATTTCGATTTTCCGCGCATGGCGGGGCCGAAACCGCTGGTGCAGCGGCTGAGCCCCGCATCGGAAGAGATCACGCTCTATCCGCGGATCGGATCGCTGGCGCTCAGGCTGTGCCGGGTCGCGCAAGGCAGCCTTGACGCGGCCTTTGCCGGCGGGCAAAGCCGCGACTGGGATCTTGCCGCGGCGAATTTGATCGTGCAGGAAGCGGATGGTAAGATGACCACGCTCTCGGGGGATGCGATTGAGTACAATCGCCGGGAGGTATCGCATGGGGTGCTGGTGGCAGCAGGACGCGATCGTCATGCACGCATTGTCGAGCATTTTCGCGGCCGTCCGTTGCCCTGAGACCCCGTCGATCCGCACCACGCATCTGACCCAAGACCAGCGACTTAAGACCAGCGACCACCACGACCAGACTTGCTTGCCGGGCATCTCGTAAGGAAAAGGCCATCATGTCAGACAATGCCCAGCCGCAGCTGCTTCACCTCGTCATCGGCGGCGAGTTGATCGATCTCGAGCACAACACCTTCAAGAATCTGGACGAGGTCGACATCGTCGGCGTGTTCCCGAACTATGCGACCGCCTATGCGGCCTGGAAGGCGAAGGCGCAGCAGACCGTCGACAACGCCCAGATGCGCTACTTCGTCGTTCACCTCCACCGGTTGCTCGATCCGGAACAGGACGCAAAGCACTCCCATTGAAACGTCTATTTCGCGATTTGCTGCGCAGCGGCTTCGTGCAGCGCGCGTTGGGTGTGCTTGCGGCCGAGTATCTGCGGCTGGTCTGGCTGACCAACCGCTTTGTCTATGAGCCGGCCGACGTCTATGAACAGGTCGAGCCGATGATGCCGGCGATCTTCGTGTTCTGGCACGGCCAGCACTTCATGACGCCGTTCATCAAGATCAAGGAGAGCTACCGCGCCAAGGTCCTGATCTCCCGGCACCGCGACGGCGAGTTCAACGCGATAGCGGCCGAGCGGCTCGGTATCGGCACGATCCGCGGCTCCGGCGATCATTCCGGCGCGTTCCACCGCAAGGGCGGCGTCGGCGCCTTCAAGGAGATGGGGCGGGCGCTGGAGGAGGGCTGGAATGTTGCGACCACCGCCGACGTGCCGAAGCGGGCGCGGGTGGCGGGGCTCGGCGCCATCATGCTGGCTCGGGAGACCGGCCGGCCGATCCTGCCCCTTGCCATGGTCACCAGCCGCTTCATCCGGTTGAAAAACTGGGATTCCAGCACCATCAATTTGCCATTCGGGCGCGGCGCAGTGGTAGGTATTGAGCCGGTCCACGTGCCGCCGGATGCCGATGCCGAGACGATGGAGAAGCTTCGGTTGCAGGTGGAGACCCTTCTGAACGAAGCGACCCGACGCGCCTATGCAGCCGTTGGGCGACCGGAGGCAGCGCTTGGCTAACTCGCTCCCGATGACGTTGCGCGTTTACCGCAAGCTGTCGTCAGCGATGGTTCCGCTCGCGCCTGCCCTGATCAAGCGGCGGCTGAAGCTCGGCAAGGAAGATCCCGAACGCGTCGGCGAACGGCGCGGCGTCAGCGCCGATGTCCGGCCGCACGGACCGCTGGTCTGGATCCACGGCGCGAGCGTCGGCGAGGTGTTGGCCGCGGCGGCGCTGATCGAGCGGCTGCGCGCATTGAACCTGCGCATTCTGGTGACCTCGGGGACCGTGACCTCGGCCGCAATCGTGGCAAAGCGCTTTCCGCCCGACGTAATCCATCAATACGTGCCGTACGACTCGCCGCGCTATGTCGCGCGGTTCCTCGATCACTGGCGTCCGTCGCTGGCGCTGTTCATCGAGTCCGATCTATGGCCGAACCTGATCCTGTCGAGCGCGGCCCGGCGGCTGCCGATGGTGCTGATCAACGGACGGATGTCACAGCGTTCCTTCCCGCGCTGGCGCCGCGCCTATGGCACCATCTCGGCGCTGCTCGGCCGGTTCGATATCTGCCTCGCACAGTCGGATACGGATGCCGAACGCTTCGCCGCGCTCGGCAGCCGCAACGTCATCACGACCGGCAATCTCAAGCTCGACGTCGCGGCGCCGCCGGCCGATCCCGCCAAGCTGGAGCGGCTGATGTCGGTGACGCGCGGCCGCCCGATCGTGGTCGCGGCGTCCACCCATCCGGGTGAAGAGGAGGTCCTGATCGCGACGCACAAGACGCTCGCGGGATTTTTCCCCGGGCTACTGACGGTGATCGTGCCGCGCCACGCTGACCGCGGCGAGGCGATCGCGCGCCTCGTGACATCGTCCGGTCTCCATCCCGGCCTGCGCTCGCATGAGGATTTGCCGGTCGCGACCACCGACATCTATGTCGCCGACACCATGGGCGAGCTCGGCCTGTTCTACCGGCTGGCGCCGATCGTGTTCATGGGCGGCTCGCTGGTCGAGCATGGCGGGCAGAATCCGATCGAGGCGGTGAAGCTCGGCGCCTCGATCGTGCACGGTCCGCATGTCTTCAATTTCACCGACGTCTATGACGCGCTGGATCGTGCCGGCGGCGCCCGGCGCACCGACAGCCAGGAAGCGCTGGTGAAGCAGCTCGGCCAGTTCCTCGCCGATCCCGCGGCGCGTGACGCCTCGCTCGCCGCATCCGAACGCGTGGTCGAACAGCTTGGCGGCGCGCTGGAGCGCACGCTCACCGCGCTCGAGCCTTATCTGTTGCAGCTGCGGCTCGAGATGGGAGCCGCCAATGCGTGAGCCGGCCTTCTGGCACCGGCCTTCGTCTTGGAAATCGCATCTGTTGAGGCCGCTCGCGGCCATCTATGGCGCCGTCGCCGCGCGGCGCATGCGGCGTACGGGGCTTGACGCCGGCATCCCCGTGCTCTGCGTCGGCAACTATCATGTCGGTGGCGCCGGCAAGACGCCAACGGTGCTGGCACTGGCGAAACTGCTGCGCGAGCTCGATGAGCTGCCGGTGGTGCTCAGCCGCGGCTATGGCGGCCACTTGCGCGGCCCGGTCAAGGTCGATCTCAACAGCCACACGGCGGCGGATGTAGGCGACGAGCCGCTGATGATGGCCTCGACATTGCCGGTTGTCATTGCGCGCAATCGTGCCGACGGCGCGGCGCTCGCGCTGGCGCAGGGCGCGAGCGTCATCCTGATGGATGATGGATTCCAGAACCCGTCGGTCGTCAAGGACGCCTCGCTGATCGTGATCGACAGCGCGCGCGGACTTGGCAACGGCCGCGTCATCCCGGCAGGCCCGTTGCGTGCGCCGCTCGTGCCGCAGTTCGCGCGCACCGATGCGCTGATCGTGGTCGGCGAGGGGGAGGCGGCGCGGACGATCGCAGCCGAGGTCGCGGACCGCGGCAAGCCGGTGCTGGCGGCGCATTTGAAGCCCGACGAGGCCTCGCTCGCGGCGCTCCGCGGCAAGCGCGTGCTGGCCTTTGCCGGCATCGGCGATCCCGCGCGCTTCTTCAACACGCTGAAGACCAGCGGCGTCGACGTCGCGCAGAGCCGCGCGTTCGCCGATCATCATGCGTTTGCGAGAGGCGAGATCGAGGAACTCGTCGCCGATGCCCGGCGCGAAGCGCTGACATTGGTGACGACAGAGAAGGATCTTGCGCGGCTGCGCGGTGCCGACGGCCTGCCGGCCGGGGCGCAGGCGATCGTGCCGTTCGCGGTGACGCTGGAATTCGAAGAACCCGCGGCGCTGCGGCGCTTCGTGACGGATCAGTTGTTCAAGGCGAGGGAAGGGAAATTTCGCAAGTCGGCCTAGCTCTGCGGCTTCGGCGCACCTGGGAAATGGCGCTGCAGCACGGCGCTCGGAACGGCGTAGGCCTCCTGCAGGTCGACGCTCCAGTACTTCAGTTCGTCGAGCGGAATCCGCGCATCTGTTATCGCGCAGCGCACATAGGTGCCGGGCGAGATCACGCGGAAATCGCCGTCGAGATACTGCACCTGCGCTTCGCCATGGCCCGAGGGACCGAACTTGTTCAGCACGATTGAGCTCTCCGCTATGCCTCGCACGAGGCTTACTGGATGTTCATGAAGCCGTCTATCACAGATAGGATGGCATGTCCGCCCGTTAAACCACCGACTTGTGATGATTTGGCGGCGGAGGTGCATGGTAGCCTTGCAGGCGTGGTTAGCTGTGTGTCCAGCTCCATCAAGACACGGCCGGATCGGATGCGTCTCAAGTCAGTCTTCACCCTTCTGGCGATGTTTGCCGCGCCGCTTGCCGCCGCGGCACCGCTGCCCGCCCCACATCAGGTCGAGATTCCCGACGGCAACGTCACCCTGCACGCGCAGCTCTACCGGCCCGACGGCGAGGGGCCGTTTCCGACCGTGATCGCGCTGCACGGCTGCGGCGGCCTCGCCGGCCATTCCGAACCGGTGCTGCCGCGCTACCGCGACTGGGCCGAACAGCTCCTGACCACGGGTCATGCGGTGCTGCTGCCGGACAGCTACGGCTCGCGCGAGCTCGGTCCGCAATGTCGCGTCCGGGAGCGCCAGGTCCAGGCCCGCCGCGAGCGGGTGGCCGACATCACCGCGGCACGGCAGTGGCTGGTGCAGCAGAAATGGGTGGCGCGCGACCGCATCAGCCTGGTCGGCTGGGGCAATGGTGCCGGCGCACTGCTGTGGGCGGTGCGGCCGCAGCTATCGTCGCGTGGCGCCGGGCCGGACTTCCGTTCGGCGATCGCCTTCTATCCGGATTGCCGCTCGTCGTCCGGCCTTGGTTGGAGCACGCGGGTGCCGACGCTGGTCCTGATCGGCGGCCGCGACGATGTCTCCTCGCCGTCGGCCTGTCACCAGATGGTTGACGGCGCGCGCGGCCGCAGTGCGCTCGCGCGGATCGTGGTCTATCCCGACGCCTATCATGATTTCGATCGTGCCAACCTGCCGCTGCACGCAATCGGCGCGTCTACCGATGCGACGCTGCCCGAGCGCGGCCATATCGGCACCGACACCAATGCGCGCCACGATGCGCAGAAGCTCGTTGCCGAGTGGTTGGCGCGCTAGGAGCCTGTCCAGTTAGCTCCGGGAAGGCGGTTTTATCCTAATGATAGCGGTTCA
>NZ_JBHMET010000073.1:0-26696 GCF_042430365.1 Bradyrhizobium erythrophlei | reverse complement strand
AAAAAATTGAATCAGCAAATTCTCGCTACGGCGAGAGGTTTTTCAGCAGACTGCTAGTCGCGCTTGAAGCGATAGTCGAAGCGGTCGCCGTCCGCCTTGATCAGCCCGACGGTCGGGGTCGGAAAATGGACCGGCAGGACCAGCGTATCGGTCTCGGCGACGGAGGCAAAGAATCGTCGCCGCGAGATCGCCGATTGCTTGGGGTCCCAGTCCGGCTTGGCCGACCAGTCCGGCTCGCGGCACTGGATCACGTGGTGCATCAGGTCGCCGGCGACCACCGCGCGTTGCCCTTTCGAGAAGATGTTGACGCAGCAATGGCAGGGTGAATGGCCGGGCGTCAGCGTGACCGTGTCGTCGAGCGCATAATCGTCGTCAACCAAAAGCGCCTGCCCGGCCGCGACGATCGGCAGGCAATTGTCGCGGAACACGGTGCCCGGCGGATTGGCGCCCCTGGCATTCTCGGCCTTCCAGGCCGCGTATTCCCGCTTGTGGAAGACGTATTTCGCGTTCGGGAAGGTCGGCACCCAGCGCCCGTCGCGCAGCGTCGTATTCCAGCCGGTGTGGTCGATATGCAGATGGGTGCAGAACACGTAATCGATCTGCTCGAAGGAGATGCCGAGCGCGAACAACTCGTTGCGCCAGCGCTCCTTCCCCGGGAAGTCGAACGGCGGCGGGTGGCCCTTGCCCTCGCCGGTGCAGGTGTCGACCAGGATGGTGTAGCGCGGGGTGCGAACCACGAAGGTCTGATAGGTGATCATCATCAGCCCGCGCGCGGCGTCGAACACCTCGGGCTCCATGGTCCGCAGATGATGTTTGAACACCGCATCGTCATAGGCCGGGAAGAAGTCCTGCGGCCGCCGCCACGGTCCCTCGCGCTCGATCACGGCATCGATCGTGATATCGCCGATCCTGATCTGCTTCATGGCCGTTTCGCTCCCGTTTTTCGCAGAGCGTAACGGCCAGCACAGAGCCCCACAAGGCGGCCACGTCGCGGCGAGGCATGCGCCTTTGCATTGCTTGCGCGTCGGCGCCGATGGCGCAACGCGCGAGGCCGCGCGGACCACGGCAAATCGCCGCGGTCGATATGCCGACGAGAAAGCCGCCGCAAATCGACCAGAAACGCCGCGTAGCCCAGCGATCTGGAAATGGGAATTGAGTCGTCTTGGGCAGGAAACTGAAATACGCGGCAATGGTGATCGCCGCCGTCGCCGCCGGCATCTACCTCAACAACAGCAACCTTCTGGCCACGCACGACGGCGGCAAAGCCGTCCTGCTCGCCCATCGCGGCATGGCGCAGCGCTTTGTCGAGCACGATCTGAAAAACGACACCTGCACCGCCGCGCGCATGCTGCCGCCGACGCATGACTACCTCGAGAACACGATTCCCTCGATGCGGGCGAGTTTTGCGGCCGGCGCCGATATCGTCGAGCTCGACGTCCACCCGACAACCGACGGCGAGTTCGCGGTGTTTCACGATTGGACCGTCGATTGCCGCACCGACGGCCAAGGTGTCACCCGCGAGCAACCGATGGCGCGGCTGAAGATGCTCGACATCGGCTACGGCTACACCGCCGATGGCGGCAAGACCTATCCGTTCCGCGGCAAGGGCATCGGCCTGATGCCGTCTCTTGCCGAGGTGCTGGGCGCCTTTCCGGACCGGCGCCTCCTCATCAACGTCAAAAGCCGCGATCCGGCCGAAGGCGAGCAGCTTGCGGCGGTCCTCAACAGATTGTCCGCGGAGCGCCGCAAGCTGCTCATGGTCTATGGCGGCGACGAACCGATCGCGGTAGTCCGGCAGCGCTCGCCCGACATCAGGACCATCTCGCGTGCGACGGTGAAGAGGTGTCTCGTCGGCTATCTCGCCTATGGCTGGACCGGCATCGTGCCGTCGGCCTGCGGCAACGCGATCGTGCTGGTGCCGGTCAATTATTCGCCGTGGCTCTGGGGCTGGCCGGATCGCTTCCTCAACCGCATGACCGCGGTCAACAGCGCGGTCTTCGTGCTCGGCCCCTATCACGGCGGCGAGTTCTCGACCGGGATCGACGACGCCGAGATCTTCAAGCGCCTGCCGGACAATTATTCCGGCGGCATCTGGACCAACGAGATCGAGACGATCGCCCGCCTGACTGGCCGGTGAGAATTCCCTTTGTAGCCCGGATGTAGCGAAGCGAAATCCGGGGTAGTCTGTCTGCATGGTGCGCTATCGACGCAATTTCATGCCGGGCGGCACGTTCTTCTTCACGGTTACATTGGAGGACCGGACGGCGTCGCTACTTGTTGAGCATGTTGCACAGTTGCGCGATGCATTTCGCGCAACGCGCGGCAAGAAGCCGTTTACCGTGGATGCCATCGTGATCCTGCCAGATCACCTGCATACCGTGATGTCGCTGCCACACGGCGATGCCGATTTCTCGGATCGATGGCGGCAGATCAAGAGCCACTTTACGCGCGCGCTCGTCACCGCCGGAGTCCCGCTCTCAGCCAATCACCGCGGCGAATATCCCCTTTGGCAGAGGCGCTTTTGGGAGCACACGATCCGCAACGAGCGAGATTTCGAGCGTTGCGTCGACTACATCCACCACAATCCCGTAAAACATCACCTGGTCTCGTCGCCGACGGACTGGCCTCTCTCATAGCTCCATCGATACATACGCTACGGGATATTGCCGCCCGATTGGGGTGGGAGTGGAGCGACGGATAACGGTGATTTCGGCGAGCCTGAGGAGTGACCCCGGATTTCGCTGCGCTTCTTCCGGGCTACGGGATTCGTCACCCCATCGATACCGTCTGAAAGGATATTGCCGCCGGATTGGGGTGGCAGCGGCGCGGCTGATCACGGCGATTTCGGCGAGCGGGAGGAGTGACCCCGGATTTCGCTGCGCTGCATCCGGGCTACGGAGTTACGACCGCAATCCCGGTGCCTCCTGCCCGGTGCGCGCGACATATTCGGTGTAGCCGCCGCCATATTGGTGGATGCCGTCCGGCGTAAGCTCCAGCACGCGGTTGGAGAGCGCGGCAAGGAAATGCCGGTCGTGGGAGACGAACAGCATCGTCCCTTCGAATTCCGAGAGCGCGCCGATCAGCATCTCCTTGGTGGCGAGGTCGAGGTGGTTGGTCGGCTCGTCCAGCACCAGGAAGTTCGGCGGATCGAACAGCATTTTCGCCATCACCAGGCGCGCCTTCTCTCCGCCCGACAGCACCCGGCACTTCTTCTCGACATCGTCGCCGGAAAAGCCGAAGCAGCCGGCGAGCGCGCGCAGAGAGCCCTGGCCGGCCTGCGGAAATGCATCCTCCAGCGACTGGAACACGGTGCGCTCACCATCCAGCAGATCCATCGCATGCTGGGCGAAATAGCCCATCTTGACGCTGCCACCGACCGCTACCGTGCCGTCATCGGGCTCGGCCGAGCCCGCGACCAGCTTCAACAGCGTCGACTTGCCGGCGCCGTTGATGCCCATCACGCACCAGCGCTCCCTGCGGCGGATCATGAAGTCGAGCCCGTCATAGATGCGCTTGCTGCCGTAGCCCTTGTACACATTCTTCAGGCTGACGACGTCTTCGCCCGAGCGCGGCGCGGGCTGGAACTCGAATGCCACGGTCTGGCGCCGTCGCGGCGGCTCGACGCGCTCGATCTTGTCGAGCTTCTTGACCCGGCTCTGCACCTGTGCAGCGTGGGACGCGCGCGCCTTGAAGCGCTCGATGAACTTGATCTCCTTGGCGAGCATCGCCTGCTGACGCTCGAACTGCGCCTGCTGCTGCTTGTCGGCGAGCGCGCGCTGCTGCTCGTAGAACTCGTAATTGCCGGAATAGGAGGTGAGCTGGCCGCCGTCGATCTCGACCACCTTGTTGATGATGCGATTGATGAACTCGCGGTCATGCGAGGTCATCAACAGCGCGCCTTCATAACCTTTGAGGAACTGTTCGAGCCAGATCAGGCTTTCGAGGTCGAGATGGTTGCTCGGCTCGTCCAGCAGCATCACGTCGGGCCGCATCAAGAGGATGCGGGCGAGCGCCACGCGCATCTTCCAGCCGCCGGAGAGTTTTCCGACATCGCCGTCCATCATCTCCTGGCTGAAGCCAAGGCCTGAGAGTGCCTCGCGCGCGCGGCCGTCGAGCGCATAGCCGTCGAGCTCCTCGAAGCGGTGCTGCACCTCGCCATAGCGCGCGATGATGTCGTCCATCTCACTGGCTTTGTCAGGGTCGGCCATCGCGGCCTCGAGCTCCCGGAGCTCGGCTGCGACCTCGCTGACGGGGCCTGCGCCGTCCATCACCTCGGCAACCGCGCTGCGGCCGGACATCTCGCCGACATCCTGGCTGAAATAGCCGATCGAGATGCCGCGATCGAGCGAGACCTGCCCCTCATCGGGGATTTCCTGGCCCGAGATCATCCGGAACAGGGTGGTCTTGCCGGCGCCGTTCGGCCCGACGAGGCCGATTTTCTCGCCCTTCTGGAGCGCTGCGGAGGCTTCGATGAAGAGGATCTGGTGGCCGGCTTGCTTGGAGACGTTATCGAGGCGGATCATGGGAAAGGCTGGGAGAAACGGGAGTTGCGGCCTCTTAGTCGATCCGGGGCGCCAGCGGAAGCCCGTTCCATGCGTTCCGCGCCATGCCGCCGCGCATGCCGCAATATTGCCATCCGAAGTGGGCCGGGAATACTGCCCTCCTCGGTTCCTGGGGCATCACATGCAAGCCTGGTTTCTCTATCTGCTCGCGCTCGGCGCGGGCGTCAGCGTGTCCGTTCAGCAGGTCCTGAACGGCAATCTGCGGTCGGCGTTGAATTCGCCAGCCTGGGCCGGGCTCGTCAGCTATATCGGGGGGCTTTTGACAATGGCGGTCGTGCTGGTGGCGCTGCGTGAGCCGTTCCCGTCGTGGAAGCTGGTCTCGGCTACACCCTGGTGGGCCTGGAGCGGCGGCATCCTCGGCGGCGTTTTCATCCTGCTGATGATCCTGCTGTTGCCCTCGCTTGGCGCGGAAACGCTCTTGGCGCTGGTGGTTGCCGGTCAGATGCTCGCCGGTGTCGCCATGGACCATTTCGGCCTGTTCGGGCTGGCGCCGCACCATGTGTCAGTTTCACGACTGCTTGGCGTGGCCCTCGTCATCGGCGGTGTGCTCCTGATCAAGGAGTGAGACCGTCGCCGCGGCCGCGTCGCGCGCGCCTCGCTTCGCTGTGGACACCTGCCGATTCGTCGCTTAGCTGTAGGCGCCTCGCCCTCCTCGTGCTGCGTCATGCGGGCGCAACCACCCTGTGCAATTTGCGTCAAATGCTCGCGCATCCGCTAACGCCACGGAGATGCGCGCCTGGCTCTGATCAAGAGGCTTCGAGGAGCACGACATGACCACCCGTTTCCGCCTTGCCGTTGCCGTCGCGCTGCTGCTGGCGAGCGGCAATGCCGCGCCGGCCCAGTCCCTGCCCGACTACATGGCGCGGATCACGGGCAAGACGGCGTCCACGCCCGCCGACGTCGCCACCAAGGACGTGCTCGCGCTCAACACCGGCATGTTCGAGCTCTACGGCGACGCCGCGAAGATTTTTCAGAAGAACATCCTCGACAAGCACCCGGTCATCCTCGGCCTGTTTTCCGGCGCCGGCGGTCGGCTGATCCTGTATCGACCGGGCGTGCCGCCGACCGAGGCGCCGCAGGTGCCGATCGTCTATCAACTGCTCAAATCGGTCGGCCACAGCACGATGGCGCTGGCCGAGGTCGTCGGCCCCTATGTCGACAATCCCGACGACAAGTCGTGGCGCGGCGCGATGCTGGCCTATCGCAGCCGCATGCAATCGGCGCTCGATGGCCTTGACACCACGCCGATGCAGGCGGATTGGCGCGACAACAACCGCACCATCCTGAAGAACAATATCGCCTTCATGGATGAGTGCATCTCCGCCGGCGTCATCCCCTTCGCCAGGCTCGATGCGTTCGGCAAGCGGCAGGCGCCCTATCTGGCGAAAAACGTCGCCTGGGCGGCGCAGACCCAGGTCGCGCACTGGATGACTGTCCTCGCCGACTGGAAGGCCCAGCTCGGCCCGAGCTGGGACAAGGCCTATGCCGCCAGCAACACGATCTATGTGGCGCGGCAGAACAACGTGATCTTCAGCGTGCTTGCGCAGTTCTTCGGGCCCGAGGCCATCAACAGCCGCCTGTTGCTGATCGAGACGGTCTCCTTCACCACGACGCCGGCAGACATGCTGGAATCGCTGACCCGGATCATCGCCGACCGCTCGGTCGGCTCGCTGTTCTTCAGCAATTATCATCTGATGGACTACGAACTGATGGGCGGCGACGCGCGTGCGGCGATCATCGCGGAAACCACCAAGCGCGGCATGACGCCGTTCCTGCCGCCGCTGGTGCCGTTCGGCTCCAAGCAATGGCCGACGCTGGTGACGCCGGGCCCGGGACCGGCAACGATCGCCGACCTCAAGTGAACGGCGATGCGCGGTTGAGGGCTCGATGAGGGATCACGCCATGCGGCCTTCGCGACGCGAGTTCGTGAAATGGTTGTCGGCAACAGGCATCTCGGTCAGCCTGTCGCATCTCGCCGCGGCGAAGGAGCCCGCCTTCGCGACCCGCGAGACGCTACCCGGGCGCGGCAATTTCAATCCCGCGATCGGCGGCGCCGGCCGCGTCGATGGGGTGGCAAAAGTCACCGGCGCAAAACTCTATGCGTCCGACTTCCGCGCTGCCGACCTGCCGGGCTGGCCGGCGACGACGTCGCACGCGATCCTGGTTCGCGCCACCGACGCCACGCATGTCTACACGGGAATGGACCTCAGCCGCCTCGGCGGCGCGCTGAAACCCTCTGTTGTCGTGACCGCCGACGAACTCGACCGGATCGGCACGCGGGTGCCCGAGTTCTACGCCGGCGATCTGTTTTGCCCGGTCGGCAAGACGCCGCTCTATCTCGGGCAGCCGGTCGCGCTCCTGATCTTCGAGCAGTTCGATGCCTTCGACCAGGCCCGGCTCGCGCTACGCGACGGCACTTTCGTCAGGTTCGGCGATGAGACTGGCCCGGTCGTGATGCCGAATTACGGTGCCTACCGCTTCACCCGCGTCGCGGGGGCGACGCCTGATGCGCCTGATGTCTACTCGCCAATCCTTGCAGGCTGGGTTTCGCCCAGCCGGATCCAGAACGCGGCACTGCCGGTGTGGCTGCCGCTCGCCAAGGAGACCAAGGCTGATTACGCCAAGGCCGCGACCCATGGCGAGCAGATCCGCGCCGAACTCGCGAAAGATGACCCGACGCTGCTGGTGCTTGACCGCGAATTCGAGACCCAGTCGGTCGACCCGATGTTTCTCGAACCCGAGAGCGGGCTTGCCTGGTACAACGACAAGGGCGGCAATCTCGAGCTCGTGCTCGGTGTCCAGTCGCCCTACGAGGCGACCGAGTCGATCGCATTCCTGCTCGGCAAAGCGCGGCCGCCGTTCAAGCCGTCGCACATCAACGCGCAGTTCGCCCACGTCGGCGGCGGCTTCGGCGGCCGCGACCATACGCCCTTCGTGCTCTATGTCGCGCTGGCCGCGATGTTCTTTCCCGGACGTCCGGTGCGGCTGGCGCATGATCGCTACCAGCAGTTCCAGGGCGGCATCAAACGCCATCCGATCAAGATGCGCTCGCGTATCGGCATCGATCGCGCGTCCGGCAAGATCAAGGCCTTTGCCGCCGACCATGTGCTCGATGGCGGTGGCCTTGCCAATTTCTCCGCCAATGTCGCGACCGTCGCTGCGACCGCGGCGATCGGCATCTATGACGTTCCGAAGGTCGACGTCACCACCGTGGCGCTGCATTCGCGCGGTGTCACCGCGGGTTCGATGCGCGGCTACGGCACGTTGCAGACGATGACCGCGCTCGAGGTGCTGATCGACGAGGCGGCGGGCGAGCTCAAGCTCGACCCGATCGAATTCCGGCGCCGGAACGCCCTGATGCAGAACGGCCGGACCATGACCGGCAATCCCTACATCGTGTCGGTGCGAACGCCTGACATCCTCGACAAGCTCGAAAAGCATCCGATCTGGCAGCAACGCGCCCAGCTCAAGCAGAACGCGGCGGGGCTATTGGTCGGCACCGGCCTCGCCTGCGTCACCAAGGATTACGGCTCGGGCGCGGACTGCTCGCTCGGCCGCGTCGAGATCGATCCCGACGGACGGATCGCGATCTATTGCGATCATGTCGAGATGGGCAACGGCATCGGCACAGCGCTTGCCAACCGCGTCGCGGGCCATCTCGGCGCCATCGCCGACGAGGTCGCGGTCTCGCGCGTCGACAGCTACGACGCGCTTGGGCTCGTCACCTCGGGCGATCCGTATACGATGGATCAGAAGACCCAGGACGCGGCCGAGAAGAATCCGCGCTGGGTCCCCGCGATCAGCTCGCCGACCAGCGCCTCGATCGGCGCGCATGTCGGCACGCATTCGTCCGCCGAGGCCGCGCGCGTCATCTTCCGCTTCGGCCTGTGGCCCGCTGCGCTCGAGCTGTGGCGCATCGCCAAGGCCGATCCGCGCGCGCGACAATGGACTGACGCGCGCTGGCAGGATGGACGGCTCGTGCTCGGCGATCTCGCGCCGTTGCCCTTGCCGCAGCTTGCCGCAATGGCCCATGCGCGCGGCTTGGTCACCGGCGCGGTGGCGCACAGCTTCTCGCGCTGGGCGTGGTCGCGGGCACGGTTTCCCCTGTTCGGCGAGCAGTACCGCGCCGAGATCGACGCGCTCGCGATCCGCAAGGGCGGTGGCAGATTCGAGCGGATCGACCGGGTCAGCGTGAAATTCCCGCCGACCGACAACAACCGGATCGGCACCGCCTACACCTCGATGTGCGGCACCCTGGTCCGCGTCGAGATCGAGCGCGCAACCGGGAGCTTGCGCATCGCCAAGGCCTACAGCGTGTTCGAATGCGGCCAGGCGCTGGTACCCGAAGTCGTGCGGGGCCAGGCGCATGGCGGCTTCGCCATGGGCATCGGCTATGCGCTCCTCGAATCCCTGCCGCCGTTCGAAGGCGGTCCGGGCAACGGCCAGTGGAATCTCGGCCAGTATTTGATCGCGCGTGGGTCTGACCTGCCGCTGCACGATCTCGAGATCGAGATGCTGCCGCCCTTGACGCCGGACGAGCCGCCCAAGGGCATGGCCGAGGTCGTGATGATCCCGATCGTGCCGGCGCTGCTGAACGCCATCTACGACGCCACCGGCCTGCGCTTCCGCGCCTTGCCGGTGACGTCAAGCTTGCTCAAGGGAGCGCTCGCGTGACGACGCTTAGCCTCACCATCAACGGCCACAAGCACGGACCGGTCGAGGTGCGTGACGACCTCTCGATGAACGACTTCCTGCGCGAGATGCTCGGCATGACCGGCACCAAATTCGGCTGTGGGGCCGCGCAGTGCCTGAGCTGTGCGATCATCGTCGATAACGCCGATGGCACGAGCTACACCAGCCCGACCTGCGTGGTGCCGGCGGCGAGCTTCGACGGCAAGACGATCCGCACCGTCGAGGGCCATGCCAAGGACGGCGAGCTCTCCGCCTTGCAAAAGGCCTTCATCGCGCATTTCGCGTTTCAGTGCGGCTACTGCACCGCCGGCTTCCTCAACGAGAGCCAGGTCCTGCTCGAGCGGCTGGCGCGGACGCCGGTCGCGCGCGGCGATCTCGACAAGACCATTGCGGACGCGCTCGACGGCCATCTCTGCCGCTGCACCGGCTACATCAAGTACCACGAGGCCGTGCGCGACGTGATCCTCGCCGATTCCACACGCTATCTGATCGCCAACAAATGAGCGCGCAGGGACACGGCACATGACATCGGAGGCGCGGTTTCGGACGTTGGCGGTGGTAGCGGCGCTCGCGACCAGCCTGGGCGCGGGCTACGCGGCGTCACAGACCGCAAGCCATGCGCTGGCCCCGCCCGAGAGCTTTGCGGCGATCGACGTCGAGAAGCGCTCGGCTGCGATCTTCACCGAGCTCGGCAAGGTCTTGACGCATCCGCGCTGCACCAACTGCCACCCGGCCGGCGACAGTCCGCGGCAGGGCGACACAAGCCGCGTGCACCAGCCACCGGTCGCACGCGGCGCCGATGGTCACGGCAGCGATGCGATGCGCTGTCCGATCTGCCACGGCAAGGCCAATTTCGATCCCGGCCGTGTGCCCGGCCACCCGGAGTGGCACCTCGCACCGCGCGAGATGGCGTGGGAGGGCAAGACCGTCGGCGAGATCTGCGCCCAGATCAAGGATCCCGCGCGCAATGGCGGCCGCAAGGTCGAGGACCTGATCGAGCACATCGGCAAGGACACGCTGGTCGGCTGGGCCTGGCATCCCGGACATGGCCGCTCGCCTGCCCCCGGCACGCAGGAGCAGGTCGGCGCGCTGGTCGAAGCCTGGGTCAAGACTGGAGCGGCGTGTCCCGCGCAGTGATGTCGCCGGCCTAATGTCGCTTGAAGTACTGCACCGCGCGCTCGTGCTTCTCGGCCGCGGCGCGCGACTTGAACGTGCCGAGGTTGCGCCGCTTGCCGGTCTTCGGATTGACCTTGCGGGAATAGAGCCGGTATTCGCCGGAACGCAGCTTACGGATCATGACATCGGCCTCGCCAGCATCTGTCTGACATCAACGGCCGTCTCGCCGCAAACGTTCCAATCGGCCTAAAGCGCGATGAGATTTGGATGAATCGTCATCGCGCTTTAGGTCTTTGTTTGAGCATGATCTTTTCGGAAAACCGCTACACACTTTCCGGATCATGCTCTAGAAGCAGAGATTGGTCACCACGTTGCCGCGCTTGTCCTTGATCACATAGGGACAACGGGCGCGCTCGAGCGCCTTCTTGGCGTCCTCGTCGCCGAGCGCAGCGGCGCGCTCGTAATAGGTTTTTGCAGCATCGGTGTCTTTCGGCCCGCCGCGGCCGGCTTGCGCGAAGGCACCCATGCGCTCCAGCGCGCCCGCATGGTTCTGCGCGGCCGCTTTCTCGAACAGCGCGCGCGCCGCGACATCGTCCTGCGCGCCGCCCTTGCCTTCCGCCAGCATCACGCCGAGCTGATACTGCGCCTCCGCATTGGTCTCGGCGGCCTTGGCAAGCAGCTCGCGGGCGCGCGCCGGGTCGGAGGCCGAACTGCCGCCGAGGGCGGCGAGATTGCTGACGCCGCGGGCGTTGCCGGCTTGCGCTGCGCGTTCGAACAATTTTCGCGCCTGCGCCTCGTCCTTGGCGACGCCGGCGCCGGTGCCGTAGAGCACGCCGAGCTCGACCATCGCCGAGGTCGAGCCTTTGTCCGCAGCCTTGCGCCACGCGGCGACCGCTTCCGCCGTTTGCCGGTTGGCGGCATAGGCGCGGCCGAGCTGGTACATCGCCCGGCGTGAGGATCTTGCCGCGACCGCGCAATACTTGATCGCGGTCTGAATGTCCGAGGATGCGATCTCAGGCACCCCCTTTACGTCGGCCGGCTTGTCGGGATCGGACGGATCGGCGGCGACGCGGTCGCACAGCACGAGGTCGGCCGACTGCGCATGCGCGAGCCCCGGTGCAGCGAGCATTGCGGCAACGACAACCGCATGGACGCGTCTCATCATGCGCGGCAGGTTTCGGTGTGGTGCCGGCAAATTCAAGGCTCGAGCCCCGTCTCGCGCAGCACCGGCGCGACCGCGGCAGACGCCAGATAGCGCAGCAGATGATCGGCGGCATCGGCCCGCACGGCCGCCGTCATCCGGCCGGCCGAAAATACCGCTGGAGTCTGCAACCCAAGCGGAATCGGGCCGACGACCTCGATACCGCCGACCTGCTTCAGCTCGCTGATCTGCTGGACTGCAAGATCGGCCTCGCCGCTTATGAGCTTTTCCGCTGTGAAGCCGGAGGGAATGATCACGGCGCGCGCGTTGATCTCGGCCGCTATGCCGAGACGTTCGATCAGTCGCGCGAACAGGATGCCGCTCGCGCCGAGACGCGAATACGCGACCGCGCGTGCGCCGAGCAGCGTCGCCCTGAGGGCGGCCTCGGTCGCGATAGCAGGATGAGCGGCGCCCGCTTTCACCGCGAGGCCGACATAGGAACGCGCGAGATCAATGCAGCTCTCCACGCCGACGCGTCCCTCGCGCGCCATCTCGTCGAGCCCCTCGCGGGTGAGAATGACGAGGTCGGAGGCCTGGCCATCGCGCAGGCGCGCCAGCAAGGCCAGCGTCGGGGCGAAATCGGCGTCGATGCGGACGCCGTTGCTCGCCGCATAGTTTGCAGCGAGCCGTTCCACCGCGCCTTTCAGCGCTAGCGTCGAGAGCACGCGGACCGAATTGTCCATCACGCCTCAAGCCCGTCGCATCAGCTTGAGCACCGCGGTCAGGCGGAGGCTGCGCTTGCCCGCAAGCGCGGTGGCCTCGAGCACGGCGCCCTCCGCGTCGCAGGTGCCGGCAAAGCCGATGCCGACCTCGTGGCCGCCGAAGATCGGGTTCTCGCCCATCGCCGATGTGTGCTCCTGGTTCAGGATCTGTCCTTTCCAGCGGCCGTTCTCAGACGTGTAAGTCCCGAGATAATAGAAATGAGCATCGCCGCCGAGGATGCGGCCGTTGTTGAGCAGCATCACGCCGGTCAGGCCGCCGTCGACCCCGTCGAGCAACCGAATGTGGATGGAGTAGAGTCCGTTGAGGATGCCGCCCGCGCCGACACTGCCGACGATCGGGATTTCGTCCTCGGTGATCGGCGTCATCACCGACTGGAAAGGAACGCCGGGCAACTCCTTCAATTCGCCCTTGAAGCGATAGAGCTCGCCATCCGGCCAGCCTTTGGCAAGCAGCGTCGCGTCGTCGGTGCCGGCCATCGCGCGGTAATTCGGGTCGGGATTGTGGCGGACCGTCTTGATCTCGGTGCTGATGTCGTCGCCGGTCTTCTCATAGGTGCCGATATGGGCGAACGCCGAATTGCCGCCGAGCATCTTGCCGTCGCGCACATACATGACGCTGCGCCCGACGGCTTCGCCGAGTTGGAACCGGACCTTGTAGAAGCCTTCGAACAATAGCCGCGTCCCCGGCAGCCGGAATGCCACCGTTGTCTAGCGCGGTTCATAACCCAGCGAAACCGCTTTCAGTGTGAAGCCACGCACAAGCGGTGTCATCAAAACGCACGGTCCGCCAAAGCTCTCGCCTTGGCGGACCGGATTTTGCTACTCCGGACGTCGCCGTCCGGCTTCAATTCCCTCTTAGGCCGCGGCCTTCGCGCCGGTCGGGACCTCGGAGATGGTCTTCAGGATCTGCGATGCGATCTGGTAGGGGTCGCCCTGGGAGTTCGGGCGGCGGTCTTCCAGATAGCCCTTGTAGCCATTGTTGACGAAGGAGTGCGGCACGCGGATCGAAGCGCCGCGGTCGGCCACGCCATAGCTGAACTTGTTCCAGGGCGCGGTCTCGTGCTTGCCGGTCAGACGCTTGTCGTTGTCCGGGCCGTAGACGGCGATGTGGTCCATGAGATTCTTCTCAAAGGCCGCCATCAGCTTCTCGAAGTACTCCTTGCCGCCGACTTCGCGCATATACTTGGTCGAGAAGTTGGCGTGCATGCCCGAGCCGTTCCAGTCGGTGTCGCCGAGCGGCTTGCAGTGGAATTCGATGTCGATGCCGTAGCTCTCGGTGAGGCGCAGCATCAGGTAGCGGGCCATCCACATCTGGTCGGCAGCGGTCTTGGAGCCCTTGCCGAAGATCTGGAATTCCCACTGGCCCTTCGCCACCTCGGCGTTGATGCCTTCATGGTTGATGCCGGCGGCGAGGCAGAGGTTGAGATGCTCTTCCACGATCTTGCGGGCAACGCTGCCGACATTCGTGTAGCCGACTCCGGTGTAGTACGGGCCTTGCGGCGCTGGATAACCGGACTCCGGGAAGCCGAGCGGACGGCCGTCCTTGTAGAAGAAGTATTCCTGCTCGAAGCCGAACCAGGCGCCGTCGTCGTCCAGGATGGTGGCGCGCTTGTTGGACGGATGCGGCGTCTTGCCGTCGGGCATCATGACTTCGCACATCACGAGAACGCCGTTCTCGCGCGCGCCGTCGGGATAGCAAGCGACCGGCTTCAGCACGCAGTCAGAGCTGTGGCCTTCAGCCTGCTGGGTGGACGAGCCGTCGAAGCCCCAGAGCGGGAGCTGTTCGAGGGTGGGAAACGACGCGAATTCCTTGATCTGCGTCTTGCCGCGCAGACTCGGCGTCGGCGTATATCCGTCGAGCCAGATATACTCGAGCTTGTACTTGGTCATTGAGCCTCTCTGTTGATGATGCAAAAACGTGAGGAACCGAAAGCCAGGCGGTCGCCGCACGTGTACCCGGCCACCATCGGCCGGTTCCTGCTAAGCAAATAAAATGCCAGTCGCTGCACTGCGGCACCCACTCATCTCGCGGATGTCCACAACGGACATTGCATTTTTTGCTGCGACATAGCAGCGCGGCTGGCATGCGTTTTGGGCAGTCGGAATCCGCTTGCCGAGGCGCGGGAGCGCCTGATTCTCCGGCAAATCCGGCGTCGATACCGCGCTCCGATTAAAGCAGCAGCAACGCCGCGTGACAGTCCGTGTCCCTCCGCCCGGCCCCTGGCAACCATCCGCCGGGCTCAAGCGTTGATGAGCAGCATCCTGCCTCCTAGGAAGCAAACGCGGTTTTGCCTACAGATTAGTCAGAAAGTGACTGCTTCTTAGTCATCTTGCACCCGGACAGGCCCCGGCCAATATCAAAACAGGCGGTAACGACCCGCGAACGAGTCGGGCGCACCATGGAGGCTCGCGGTCCGGCCAGAGGAGATGAGACGATGAATACGGGCTTAAACCAGGGATCTGCCAAGATCTATCAATTCCCGGCCGGGGGCCGTTCGGCTCTCGCGGGCCGCCGTTACGGCGAGACGAGGACGTCGCTTGAACTTGAGGCACAGGTCGAAACCTCAAGCTGCTGCGATAGCTGGTACCATCAGGCGGCGATCGAAGACGCCAAGCCGGGTCGGGATCACTGATGCCGGTGCAGTGGAGCGGCGTGACGCACCCGGGACATCAAACGGCGTCAGAACAGTAAAGAAGGGTCGGAACGGAGAGTTTCGGCCTTTTTTCATGCCGGATTGCAGGTGGTCGCTGGCCGTTTGGCATGCTTGAGCGTTGTCAACCCGGCCCTGGTGACCACAAGGCTGACGCCGCTTCCCGAGTAGCGCTCTCCCCGCAGCGACAGGCGCTTCTTCAGCGTCACGGCCTTGCCATCAAGCTGCAGATGGGCGCGTGAATCATATTGGTAGAAGGCCGCGATGAACTGGGTACCGTCAGCGCAACGGTAGTCGCGGAAGGTCTGCGCCGATGCGGCCGAGGAACCAACAGTGCCGCACAGCATGGCGCCGCAAAGAATGCCGATCCGACGATAATTCATATTCTCCCCCTGACAGGCTGGTTATAGACCAGCCACTGGCCGAGCCAACACGACAATCTCCCGCTGCACAGGTCTGCCCGATGCCCGAAACCCCTGCCCGCCACCTCAATCTCGCCGGTGCCAGCAATTTCCGCGATCTCGGCGGCTACCCGACCCGTGACGGCCGTGCTCTGCGCTGGCGGCAGCTCTTCCGCTCCAACCACCTCGGCCATCTGACCGGCGACGATATCGCTGTCGTGCGTGGGCTCGGGGTGAAGAGCGCATTCGATTTCCGCGGCGTCACCGAGCGGGCCGAAGCATTGTGCGCAGTCGCCGAGATCACGACGCACTCGCTTCCGGTGGAGCCTACGGTGGTGGCGGCGCTGCGCGCGATCGCAGCGAACGGCCGGCAGCCCTCGAAGGAGGATGCGGTCGCGGTGATGGTGGACTCCTATCGCGGCTATGTGCAGGACAACACGCCGCGCTACCGCGCGCTGTTTGCCCACCTGATCGAGGACACCGCGCCGCTGGTCATTCACTGCACGGCCGGCAAGGACCGCACCGGCTTTGCCTGTGCGCTGATCCTGCATGCGCTCGGCGTGCCCGAACAGGTGATCTCGGACGACTACTTGCTCACCAACCGCTTCTACAAACGCGATCCCTCCGCCAGCACCGAGCTTTCCGACGACGTCAAGCAGGTGCTCGGCACCGTGCAGGCGGCGTTCCTCAGTGCCGCGTTCGAGGCCATCAATTCCGACTACGGCAATCTCGACGGCTATTTCCGTGACGGCCTCGGGCTCGGTCCGGCCGAGCGCACCGCGCTCGAGGGCCGCTATCTGCAGGCGTGATCGATCGCGCGCGGGCCTCGCTCAGGCCGCGGCTTCGAGCTCCGCATCGAGATCGGCGATGACATCCTCAAAGGCCGAGATCGCCTGCTGAATGGCCGCGATCTGCATCAACTCCCAGCTGCTCACCGGCCCAGTGCGGTTCTGCAGCGCGACCACGAGGTCCCGCCGCTGCTCCTTGAGCTGAACAAGCGGTAAACCGTGGTCCGGAAGATATCCCATAGCAAACCCCCTACCTTTGTCAGGGTCCGCTTCTAACCAAAGGGTTCTGCGATCGACTTACAGAACTGTCGCGAATTTTAGCGATCGCACCTTTCCCGTAGTCTTACGTACCTGCTGCCTTGACGGCTTTCAGGATGGTGTCACACAGCCCCCTTGAGAGCCGCTGCGTGCTCGCGTCGTTCTGGTGCAGGAGTTGCGGATCGGTCGGATCGAGCATCCTTTCGAAGGAGATGTTGTTGTGCACGTGCCAGTGCCGCATCAGTGCCCAGCGATGGAATACGTTGACGTTGAACAGCTCTGCCTTTTCGGAGATCAGTTTCACCATGCGCTCCGCTTGCTCGGCCTTGCCGTCGAACAGCATCGCGGTGACGTATTGCGGGTCGAGCAGCATCACGTCCATCTTGCCCGGATCGGCGCGCAGGCGCTTCAGGCCTTCTTCGATCTTCTGCGCCGTCGTATCAACATTGTAGTCCTGTGGGCGAAAGACGGCGTTGGTCCCGACTTGCCAGATCACCAGCACCGGTGCGAGCGCGAAGATGTCGGAGTCGAAGCGAGGCAACTCCTTCTCCGCCTCCTCACCGCCTGCCCCGCGATTGACAATGTCGATCCTGGCATTGCCGGTCACTTGCCTGAGATACATTTCCACCCAGTGGGGATAAGGCACGACATCCGCCCTGCCGGCGGTCGATGACGATCCCATCGCGACGATCTTGACCGGACCGCCTTCGCGGATCGCGTTGGCGAGACACGGAAAGGGATATTTGAAACCAATGACGTCGTCGGGCAGATCGGCAAAGTTTAGGTTATCAACCATTTGAAATCCTCGTTGGCTGGTACCATCTCACGTTGCGCGCCCATCTCGCCGCAAAACCGCCCGCCATTGCAAATGAAATCCGCCTGATCATAGTGGAGGCCGCCGCCCTTGCCCGTCAGGAGCCTCACATGAACGGAAAAGTCATCGTCGTCACCGGCGCCCTCGGCGCGCTCGGCAGGGTGGTCACCGATGAGGCCGTGGCGCGGGGCGCACGCGTGGCAGGTATCGATCACGCCGCCGCGCAGTCTGCGCCGTCAGCTGATCGCATCGAGCTCGGCGGCGTCGACCTCAGCGACGCCGCGCAGGCGAAGACCGCGATCGATGACGCGGCGGCGCATTTCGGCCGACTCGACGCGCTAATCAACATCGCCGGCGGCTTTGCCTTCGAGACCATCGCCGACGGCGATCCAAAAACCTGGCAGCGCATGTATGCGCTCAACGTGATGACCGCGCTGAACGCTTCGCGGGCCGCGATCCCGCACCTCGCATCGTCGAGCGCGGGGCGCATCATCAACATCGGCGCGTTGGGTGGGTTGCAGGCCGCGGCCGGCATGGGCCCCTATGCCGCCTCGAAGGCCGGCGTGCATCGCCTCACCGAGTCGCTCGCCGCTGAGCTCAAGGGCAAGGTCACCGTCAACGCCGTGCTGCCCTCGATCATCGACACCGCGGCCAATCGCGCGGCCATGCCGAAAGCCGACGTCTCCAAATGGGTGACGCCGAAGGAGCTCGCCGACGTGATCCTGTTCCTCGCCAGCGACGCCGCCAGCGCCGTCACCGGCGCACTGCTGCCGGTCAACGGGCGGGTCTAGGGCGCTGCTGTTCGCCCGAGGGGCCTCTCAGTCCGGAATCAGGAGCCTGAGCTTCGACTTGAAGCGGATGCTCTGCTTGCCGGCGAGCGCAATGCCGTCGCCTTCCGCGGTCTCGTCGGAATAGGTGCCGGTAAATCCGATGGTGACGACCTTGCGCTCCCACACCGGGCGCTCGCCATAGGTCGGCGTATGCTCTTCGTTGGTGACCTCGCCTTTCCATTTGCCGTTGGCCGCGGTGTAGCTGCCGTGAGCAAAGAAAAACGAGTCGCCGCCGCGCATCTGGCCGTCACGCAGCACCATGACGCCCTGATTGCCGCCAGTGACCCCGTCGAGGAATTCGACGGTGATGTGATAGAGCCCGTTGCGGATCATGAAAGTGATTGCGCATTGTCCCGGCCCTACAATAGCCGCTCGGGCGGGCTTTGGGCAAATTCCGTCCGCGGCGGCAGGGGTTGTTTCGGGCTATGCTGCTGCAATGAGTCGCGGCCAAAGCGCCGCCGGAGCCTGCCCGTTGGAAACCGCGCTTTACCTGCCCGTCAAACGCTTCCTCGAAAAGCTCGGCTTCGCGGTCAAGGGCGAGATCGGCGGCTGCGATCTGGTTGCGCTCAGCGACGGCGATCCGCCGGTCGTGGTGATCGGGGAGCTCAAGCTCGCCTTCAACCTCGAACTGATCCTGCAGGCGGTCGATCGCGCAGGTGCCGCCGACGAGGTCTGGATCGCCGCAAGGATCTCGACGCGCGGCAAGGGCCGCGAAAGCGATGCGCGCTACCGCAATTTGTGCCGCCGGCTCGGCTTCGGCATGCTCGGTGTCACCAACACCGGCGATGTCGAGGTGCTGGTGCAGCCGCCGACCGCAGCCCCCCGACGCAATCCCAAGAAGCGCTCGCGGCTGATCGCCGAGCACCGCAAGCGCAAGGGCGATCCCGTCAAGGGCGGCTCAACCCGCGCCCCGATCATGACGGCCTATCGCCAGCAGGCGTTAGCCTGCGCCTCGGCGCTGTCGGACGGGCCGCGCCGGGTGCGCGATCTCCGCGCCGATATCCCGGACGCCGGCAAGATACTGCTGCATAATGTCTATGGCTGGTTCGATCGCGCCGAGCGCGGCATCTACGTTCTTACCGATGCCGGCCGTGCCGCGCTGACGCGCTGGCCGCAGCAACCGATCGATCTTTCCGGCGCGGCGGAGGCCGCCCCTTAGCAACCGACGGGGGACAGCTTGATCGTGGTAACCGGCAGCGTGACCGCCCGCCCCGACAGTTTTGACGAAGTGCGGCGTCTCAGCCTCGAACATGTGCACCGCTCGCGCACCGAACCCGGCTGCATCTCGCACGCCGTCCATGTCGATTGCGAGAACCCGCTGAAGCTGGTGTTTTTCGAGCAATGGGCCGACCGCGCGGCGCTGGCCGCCCATTTCGCCGTGCCGGCCTCGCGTGAATTCGTCCGCTCGCTGCAATCCCTGGCAGCCGCCGCGACGACGATCGAACTTTATGACGCGCACAAGATTGAGAGACTCTAGATCGCGCTTCCTGCGAGATGGGGGACCGGTTCGCGTGAAGAACATGCGTCGAAACAAAAGCCTGGTACCCGGCCCCGTTCGCATCAGGGCCGAAAGGCACTAGCGCATGGCTGGATTGCCATCTCACTTTCATATTGCAATGCAACATAAGGGCCCTTACGTATCTCCCGCGATTCAAAAACGAGGCAACGATGAGCGGAGACTGGAACACCAAGTACGGCACCCGGCGCGTGCGGCATGACCCGCCGACGCTCGAGGAAGCAATCTTCGCAGCCGTCGGGATCACCGACGACGTCGAGGCCCAGGCCGAGATCGCTTCCGCCCTGATGGGCCTCCCCTATGACGACGTGCTCGCCGAAGTGAAGAAGACCGCGCGCGTCACCGCGCGGACCGGCGTGGCGACCCGCGTGATTGCCGGCGAACAGGGCGCACAGCGCTCCGTCGTCGTCGAGCGCCGCGTGGTCCGCCGCTTCGCGACCGACAAGCGTACCGGCACCTGAAACTGAAAAAGGGCAATTCGCCGCGCGAATTGCCCTTTTTTACGACCGTGGTTGGATGGCCGGCTTTTAGGCTGCCCGGCCCCAGCCCGACATCTGGATCAGCATGCGCCAATAGGCGCGGTTCATGTTGACGATCGTGCGCGCGGCCTCGATCGACGAGACCGCTGCCAGGGCCGGCATTGAGGCCGGCACCGCAACCGGAACCGATTCAGTCCGGCTGCGCTCGGTCAGGTCGATACTGCCGGTCGATTCGCCGTGACGGAACGTCAGATGGGCCCCGAACTTGCTGGCAAGCGCCCGCATCGCGTCGTTCTGCGCGCCGGTGGTGATGCGCAGGCTCGTGTAGCCCTTGGCACGCGCCTCGGCGATCAGCTTGCGAAACAGGATGCTGCCGACGCCCTTGCGCCGCGTCGAGCGCTCGACGCTGAAGGCGATTTCCGGCTGCGCGTCGGGCGACTGCTCCGGCGGATGCAGCTCGGCCGCTCCACGGACGACGCCGTCCTCGAAGTAGGCGATGATGACCGTGCCGTCATTGGCACATCGCTCGGCATAGCGGCGGATGAAACTGTCATCGATAAAGCCATGAAAGCGATCATGCCGGCTGGTGCGGTCCAGTCTTAGAAGGTGATCGCGCAGCAGAGGCAGCTCCTCCTGCTGGCTGAGGGTCCGCACTGTGCCCCTGGCAAGCGTCGAACGGGTAGAATCGTAGTTCATTTCATAACTCCTCGTGGTAGCCCTCGAGGAGGCGTTGAGTCCCTAGCACGGTCTATATTGTGCGTCGCACCATATAATTCAAGTGTCTAGATTCATTTAAAGACACATTGATTTGATTGATGAAAATTTGTTCATATCCCACTATAATACCATTTGCGTCTGCATCACGATTGCAACCAGCTTGCCGTCCTCAGTCTCGAGCCGGGTCTGCCAGACCTGGGTGCGGCGTCCGCGATGAACCGGCGTTGCCGTCGCAATCACGGCGGCCCCCTCCTTGGCGCCGCCGATGAAATTGGTCTTGCTCTCCAGCGTCGTCGTGCCCTTGGCGTCTTCAGGCAGGTTGATCACGGTGGCGGCGGCGCCGACCGAATCCGCGAACGCCATGATCGCCCCGCCATGGATGGTGTGATTGAGGGTGCAGAGTTCCGGCCGCACCACCATCCTGGCGACCACTCGATCCTTGTCGGCTTCGGTGAAGACCACCCCCTTCAGTTCCGCGAACGGCATCTTCATCGACTGGATCTTCTCGAGCGGCGTCATCAAGTCCTCCCTGCTTCTTTTTGGAACCGATAGGTGGGCTTGCCTGCCCGATCCATCACTCCGAACAACGTTCCCGCATGATGGATGGCCGGGTCGCCCCCGGCAATGACGTCCGAGGTAATGGCGGCAATGACGTCATAGCCGCGCGTGACAGGGCGTCCCCGATTCTGCATACCGTCCGCCCATGCGCGACTTCCCTCCCCGCCGGATCGTCTGCCTCACCGAAGAGACGGTCGAGACGCTGTATCTGCTTGGCGAGCAGGACCGCATCGTCGGCGTATCAGGCTATGCGGTGCGGCCGCCGCAGGTCCGTCGCGAGAAGCCGCGCGTGGCGGCGTTCATCTCCGCCGACATACCAAAAATCCTCGCGCTCGAACCGGATCTGGTGCTCGCCTTCTCCGACCTGCAGGCCGACATCGTCGCCGACCTCGTCCGCGCCGGCGTCGCGGTCCATGTCTTCAACCAGCGCGACCTCGCCGGCATTTTTGCGATGATCCGCACCCTTGGCGCGATGGTCGGCGCTGCGGCACGAGCCGATGCGCTCGCACGGAGCTTCGAGCAGCGGCTTGCGACCATCGCGGCGACGCCGCGCCCCGCACCGCGGCCAAAGGTTTATTTCGAGGAGTGGGACGATCCGTTGATCAGCGGCATCGGCTGGGTGTCCGAGCTGATCGAGATCGCCGGCGGCGAGGACGCGCTGCCGCATTTGCGCGAGCGCAAGGCGGCCCAAGACCGCATCATCGCAGCCGATGTCGTGCGCGCGGCGGCGCCCGACGTGATCCTGGCATCCTGGTGCGGCAAGAAGGTCGTGCCCGACCGCATCAGGAAGCGCGACGGCTGGGACACCATTCCAGCCGTGCGCAACGGCCGCATCGTCGAGATCAAGTCGACGATCATCTTGCAGCCCGGCCCTGCGGCGTTGACCGACGGGCTGGACGCGATCGTCAGGGCGCTGTGGCCCGAGCGCTGAGCCTTCCCCGTCATTGCGAGGAGCTCGCGACAAAATTGCCGAGCAATTTTGCGCTGAAGCGACGAAGCAATCCATCTCTCCAGGCACGCGGCAAGATGGATTGCTTCGCTTCGCTCGCAATGACGGATAGAGCGCAGTTACGCCTTCTCCACCCCGCACCACTCCGCGATGAACAGCGCGGTCGCTTTCGTCGACTTCCGCAGTGACTCCAGCTCGACATATTCGTTGAAGCCGTGCATCGCAGCGCCGCTGGCGCCGAAGCACAGGCTCGGGATGTTGTAGTTCAGCCCGTAGAAGCGCGTGTCGGTGAGCGCGGTGAAGGCGCGATCTTCCACCGCGCCGCCATAGACCGTCTGATGCGCCCTCGCGAAGGCGGCTTCCGGCGCTTCGGAGTTCACGAGTTCATAGCCCTCCGACAGGAAACCCGACCATTCCACCTGCGGCGGATTGTTGGAGAGGAAGCGGTGGTCGCGCGCCGCGGCCGCGACGCAGGCGAGAATCTCCTTCTGGCATTCGGCGATCGACCAGCCCGGCAGCACCGCGATCCGGCAGTCGACGTCGCACCAGGCGGGCACGCTGGAGGCCCAGTCGCCGCCCTTGATGATGCCGGGGTTGAAATTGATCGGATGGTTGACGTCCTTGAAATGGCGATCGGCCTTGGCGCGCTCGTTCCAGGCGATCTCGAGCTTCTCCAGCGCATGCACCAGATGATACGCCGCCATGATCGCGTTCGAGCCCGCGCCGGCCTCGAATACGTGCACCGGGAAGCCGCGGACCTTCAGGCGGAACCAGATCACGCCGACTTGCGAACGGATCATCTTCCCGCTGGTCGGCTCGGGGATGAAGCAGGCATCGGCGCGATAGCCGCGCTGCAAGGTCGAGAGCGCGCCGACGCCGGTGCTCTCCTCCTCGATGACCGACTGGAAATGGATTCGCGCGGTCGGCTTCAGCCCCGCGGTCCTGATCGCATCGAGCGCATAGAGCGCGCCGATCGTGCCTGATTTCATGTCGCAGGCGCCGCGGCCGTAAATCTTGCCGTCCTTGATGACGGGCGAGAACGGCGGCGTCTCCCACATGTCGAGCGGGCCGGTCGGTACCACGTCGCAGTGGCCCTGCAGGATCAGCGATTTGCCGCCACTCGTGGTCGGACGATAGGTGCCGACCACCGTGCGGGCCTTCGAGAAATCGTGCTCGATCGGGCCGAAGCCGCGCAGGTCCTTCAGGTCGTCGAGGTTGATGTGCCAATCGTCGACCTCGTAGCCGCGCTCGCGCAACAGGTCGCCGATCATGTCCTGGCACGGCCCCTCGGCGCCGCGGGTCGAGGGGATCGCGACGAAGGCCTGCGTCGTCGCAAGCTGCGCATCGAATCGGGCGTCGACGGCGTCAAGGATTCGTTGTTGCGTATCGGCAGTCATGCGGCAGCTCCATCAGGGAAAATCAGAAGGCGGGAGCGCCACCGTAACCCGATTTCACCCCTTCGGGTATTCTGCAAAATAGGCATCCCGCAACGCATCTTCGAGCAGGCGGCCTTCCGAATATCCGGCAAGCGTCTGCGGCCGCGTCACGCCGTCGAGCAGGCGCGGACACGGTTCCGGCGCGCCGATCACGGTGCGCACCGGGATGCGCTCGGCATAGATCGGCAACTCATAATCCTCATCGTCATCGGCGACGCCCTTCGCGCGAATTTTCGCCGAGGCCTCCTCGATCTCCATCGCGATGAACGAGGTCGCCTTGATCTCCTGCGTACTGCTCGGGCGCAGGCTCGCCGTGCGCTCGGGGAAGAAGCGATCGACCATCGCAACGATGGCGCGCTCTTTCTCGTCCGCGTCGGTGACGAGATAGGCCGTGCCGAACGCCATCACCGCGCGATAGTCGGCGGAATGGTTGAAGCCGCAGCGCGCCAGCACCAGGCTGTCGAGATGGGCCACCGTCAGGCACACGCGCTGCCCGTCCGACTGGTTCTCCAGCATGCGGCTCGCGCTGGAGCCGTGCCAGTAGAGCCTGGTGCCCTCGCGCCAGAAGAAGGTCGGCGTGCAATAGGGCTGGCCGTCGATCACGTAGGAGACGTGGCACAGCATCGAGGCGTCGAGGATCCGGTGGACGGTCTCATGATCGTAGAAGCCGCGATCATGGCGGCGCTTCACCCGGTTTCGCGGCGAGAGTGGATAGGACTTGGTGATTGGGCCATCAGACACGGCAGCGCCTCGCGGAATGTTGGAATCTGATTGCAGTTGTAACGGCGGATTTGGTCTGCGATAGTGCCAATTCCATGCGAAAAATTCCGACCAATTCGCCGACGCCCTCGCCGCGCAAGGCCGAGCTTCCGCTCGACCTCACGGGTCCGCATGTCACGCCGGGCGCCTCCTCGCAGCACCGGCTCTATCAGGCGCTGTGCCACGCCATCGTCGGCGGCATCGCAAAACCCGGCGAGCCGCTGCCGCCGTCGCGCGCGCTGGCGAAGCAGACCGGCTTTCGCCGCAACGCCGTCACGTCGGCCTATGAGCGGCTGATCGCCGACGGCTTCGCGGTCGCGACCGTAGGCTCGGGCACCTTCGTCGCCGCGCGCATCCCGGCGCAGGCGGCCGCCGTGCGAGGCGCGAAGATCTCGATCGAGCCGCCGCAGCACAGCCCGCTGTCGCTCGGCTGCACGCATATCGACGAGCGCGCACTGGAGCGCTTCCGCGCCTTTGCCGGGCGGCGCCTGCGCGCCTTCGGAAACGAGCATCTCCACTATGGCGACCCGCGCGGCAATCGCGAGCTGCGCGCCGCGATCTCGGATCATCTCTTGTCGGCGCGCGGGCTGCGCTGCGATCCCGATCAGATCATGCTGGCCTCGGGCACGCTGCACGCGCTGCGCATCGTGCTCAGCGCAATCCTCAGGGCCGGCGACCAGGTGTGGTGCGAGGACCCCGGCTATCCGGCCGCGCGCCGCGCGATCGAGCATTGCGGCTATCGTCCGGTGTCGGTGCCGGTCGACGGATCGGGCATGCTGGTCGCCAAGGGGCGTGCCGCGGCGCCATCGGCGCGCGCAGCCTACGTCACACCGTCGCATCAGTTTCCGCTCGGCGTGCAGATGACGATGCCGCGCCGGCTCGAGCTGCTCGACTGGGCCAAGGAGGCCGATGCGTTCGTGTTCGAGGACGATTACGACAGCGAGTTCCGCTATGACGGCGCGCCGCTGATGTCGCTTGCCGGCATCGATCATCTGCGCCGCGTGGTCTACATGGGCACCTTCGCCAAGACGCTGTTTCCGGGCTTGCGCATCGGCTACTGCGCCCTGCCCGAGCAACTGATCGGCCCGGTGACCGCAGCGCGCGCGGCACTCGACCGCTTTCCCGGCACGCTGATGGAAGGCGCGGTCGCCGACATGCTGAACTCCGGCGCCTTTGCCGCCAATCTGCGCAAGTCGCGCAAGCTCTATCGGGAAGCGCGCGACGTGCTGGCCTCGACGCTCGTCAACGTCTCCGAAGGCGAGCTGACGGTTCCGGTGCCATCGCAGGGCCTGCATCTGGTGGCGCGGCTCAATCCGTCGACCGATCCGCTGATCGCCGCGCAAGCCAAGGAAGCTGCCGGCGTCGGCGGCTGGCTGCTCGCCGAGACCTATCACCGCGCGCCGCCGCTGCCGGGATTCGTGCTTGGATTTTCCGGTCATCCGGTTCCACAACTGATCGCGTCGGCGGAACAATTGGCGAAGGCATCGCTCGCCGCATTGCGCGCCAAGCGCAAGCCAGCCGCATCCGCACGGCCGCGCCCTATGAGAATCGCGACCGCCTGACTAAGCTTGCAGCCGCGAATGGGTTTGGCCCCGACGGGCTGAGAGATCCAGAGCAAGTAAGGAAGACTTCAGATGTTGCGCTTTGGATGCGGCGCGCTGCTCGGCAGCGTTGCGCTTGTCACACTCGCCCTCCCCGCTTCGGCCCAGCAACAGGTCGTGTCGCGCGAGCAGGATATCGTCGATTTGCGCGTCGGCCAGCGGGTCCTTGTCGACGACGGTTCGTGCCCCGCCGGCCAGATCAAGCAGATCGTCGGATCGCAGCTGACGGAGGACGGCGTGCTGCGCACCCGCAGCTGCGTGCAGCGGCTGGGCAAGAGGTAAGGCTCCCGGAGGTCCGAGTCCGGCCAGTAGCGGAAGTGATAAGCCTTTTTCAATCACTTCGTCGGCGCGCGTAATCAGAGACGCCGGCGCCGCGAGGACAACCCCGAACTTACATCTTCCCAATGTTACTGTTCCTTGAAGACGCCTTGCTTTCTGCCAGCCGCAGCCAGTTCAATCACGTAATCTCGTTGCTGAAGATACGCTTGGTCCTCATTTTGCGACCAGGCGCGAGGTCCGCGGTATTGCGCCAACTCTCGCAGTTTTTGCCGGTAGGCTTTCTTGGCGGTATCGGACAGATTGGCACCTAGTAGCTCGTCACAGTGATTTTGACGGTTTGATACCGAGCCAGCTTAGAATCGGCAAG
>NZ_JBHMET010000072.1:0-71302 GCF_042430365.1 Bradyrhizobium erythrophlei | reverse complement strand
GTGCCTGAACTTCTTCGCCGCTGCCGGTTATGATCGCGTCTGATCAGAATCTGCTCTAGGTCCGCCCCGCGGAACGGGCAGTTGCCTTGCGCTCAGGCCGCATCTCCAGCGGTGAACGTTCGCCGTCGAGCCAATCCTGCTCCCTGGCCAATGCGCGCCAGGCTTCTTCCATGCGCTTGTAGCGGTTGTAGGTCGGCTCGTCGGGCGCATGCTCGGCGAGCTGGGCGCAGTTCTCCGCATTTTCGAGGAAGTGCTGCGACTGCTTCATCATGGGAAGTCCTCCGTTGAAGAGGACGTGGGGACCTGATTCAGGCTATTCAACGCGGAGAATGTGATCATTTCGCCATCCAGGTGAATGCCTGTTCAGCAAAGTTCCCGATCGATCGTTTCAGGCGATGTGCACGGGAGAAAGCATAGCGTCGCTCCGGACGAAGCGGGATCAGGTCGCGGGCGGCGGCGACGTAGCAGATTATCACAGCCGCAGGATCGCGTGACGGATATCCGACGGGGTCGCGTTGTAGGCGCGGCGGAAGGTTCGATTGAAGTAGGAGAGATCGCTGAAGCCGCACTCGAACGCGATCGCGCTGATCGTCAATGTTGCAAAGCGCGGATCGCGCAGCATTTGCAGGGCGCGTTCGAGCCTTCGGGCGAGCACGAATTCGGAGAAGGTCGTGCCGTCGCGTTCGAACAGCTTGTGGACATAGCGCGGCGTCACGCCGTGGCGCAGCGCCACCGTGGCGGCGGAGAGGTCGCCGGCGCCGAGGCGGTCCCGGATCTCCGCCTTCATCGATTGCAGCCGCGCGGCTGCGACGCCGCGCTGCTGGGCCTCATGCGCCGCATCGGTTTTCGCGCCGATCGCAAGCGCGGCGAGATCGACGATGTGGCTCGCGGCGGCCTTGGCCAGCACGGCATCGAGCGGGCCGCTGCCCTGCAAGGTCTGCACATAGCGGATCAGGAGCCGAAGCGCGCCATTGTCGGCGGGAATCTGCCGCGCGTAGGCCGCGCCGAGATGCGGGACGAGGGCTGCGACATCAGGCCGTGGAAGCACGAGGGTGATGAAGCTGCCGGAGGTGTGCATCGTGTTCACCGACGGATCGGTGCCCGAGATCACCGAGGCGGTGCCGGGTCGAACGGTGAGCTCGCGACCGAGCTGCCGTGTGGTGGCGGCTCCGTTGAGCAGCATCGACAGTCCAAAGCCGTCGCGTGCGGTGGCAAGATGTTGCCTTGTGATGTGATAATGGGCAGGCGAGCGCGATCCCGTCACCACGCCGACGTCCGGCAGGCCCTGGAAGGTCACGCTGGCATGAAACGGCGTGTCGTCGATCGTCTCGATGTCGACATTGGCGATGTTGCGGCCATAGATCTCGCGCCACATGGCCAGACGCCGCCGGGCGGGAAACGCGTCAGTCGAGGCCTGAACGGGGGTGAAGAAGGGACGTGGCGAGGTCATGCTCCGTAGTCGCAACCCACCGCCCGGCAGTTCGATGGCGTTGACCTGTTGATATCGGATTCTCGCGTCATTTCAATCGCCATCGTCCACTGTGGCAGCGATGCATCGTCTGCCGTCAAATCGCAGAGGTGTTCACTGGAGTCCAATCCAGTTCATCCCAGTCCGAGCGCACCCCGGCTCCCCCGGATAGGTCTCCCCAAGCCGAAGCAGCAACGTCTGCATGGAAGGCGCCGCCTGTTGCACAGGTGCCGCCCGCCTTGCCGACCTGCATGGAGGCTCTCGCGTCGCCATTGCGCGACGGGAGACGGTTTCAGGAGGAGCTGGAATGAGAAGAGGTCTCGGAATTCGCAAGGTGCTGCTCGCGACGACGGCGGTCACTGCACTCGTCGGATGTGGCGTCGCTTCGGCCATGGCCGGCGATACGGAGGCGCTTCTCTCGCTGCTCGCCAGCAAGGGCGTGATCTCGTCGAGCGAAGCCCGCGCGGTCAGCTCGGCGCCGTCAGCCGAGCAGGGCGACCGCCTCGTGGCGCTGCTGCGCCGGAAGGGCGTCCTCGCCGACGGCGAGGTGCAGGCGCTGAAGTCGAAGTCGCGGCCGGTGAGTGTGGCCACGTCGGACGCGCGCCCAGCCCCGACGGCCGTCGTGCCGCCACCGGCCGCGGCACCCGGCGGCCCGGCGCCGATGCCGCGCAAGGCCGCCGCCATCGAGATCGGCGGCTTCGAGATCGCCCCGGTCGGATACCTCGCGCTGACGGGCGTAAGCCGCAATACCAACACGGGCAATGCGACCACGACCAATTTCGGCGCGATCCCGTTCTCCAATACGGTCCAGGGCCAGATGACCGAGACACGGCTCTCGGCGCAGAACTCGGTGCTCGGACTGCGCGCGCACGGCAACATCAGGGGCGTCGACCTCACCGGCTATTTCGAGGGTGATTTCAACGGCAACGATCCCGCCAACGTGAACGTCAATTCGAACAGCCACACCTTCCGCATGCGGCTCGCTTATGCCGATGTGAAGGTGGGTCAGTTCGAGACCAGCTTTGGCCAGACCTATAGCTGGCTCACGCCGAACCGGTACGGCATGGGCCCCGATCCGTCGGATATTTTCCTGACCAACAATATCGATCAGAGTTTTCAGGTCGGGCTGCCTTGGGCGCGCCAGGCGGCGGCGCATTTTGCATGGCACGCGACGCCGAATTTTACGATCGGCGCCGGCGTCGAAAACCCGCAGCAATACGTCGGTGCCGGCGAGGTCGTCTACCCGTTCGCCTTCAATGCGCAGCTCGGACCGCAATTCGACACCGGAGCCCTTCCCGGCACGCCGAACCGGATGCCGGATGTGGTCGCCAAGGCGGCCTATGACAGCGATGTCTGGTCCGGGACGCGGCTGCATCTCGAGGCGGCCGGCATGTGGCGGCATTTCCGGGCCACGGCTCTCCCGACCCACATCGGATCGAACTTCGGCTGGCACGATGCGAACGGATGGGCGACGACGGTTGCGGCGAATCTCGAATTCTTCAGGACCTTCACGCTTGTGGGCAATGCGTTCTGGAGCGCTGGCGGTGGCCGCTATCTCGGAGCGCTCGGTCCGGATGTTGTCCCCACAGTGACCGGTAGCGCGGGCGTGTATGATGTCGCGCTCTCGACGGTTCGCTCGCACGGCTATCTCGCCGGCTTCGAGTGGCGCGTACTCCCGCCGACGATCCTGGCGGCCTATTACGGTCAGGCATTCTTCGACAGCAACTACTTCCTGGATCCTACGAACCCGGTCCCCGGTCGCTATGCCGGCTTTGGCTTCCCGGGCTCGCCGATCGCCGCCAACAAGCAGATCGAACAATGGACGCTCGACCTCAAGCATACCTTCTGGGCCGACCCGCAATACGGCGCCATCACGGGCCTCGCGCAGTACTCGTTCCTGCGGCGTGAGCCTTGGTTCGTGGCGGCAGGTGCGCCGCCCGATGCGCACACGCACCTGTTCTTCACCGAACTGCGCTACCAGCTCCCCGGCAATTAAGCGAAACGCGAAGGATGAGACCAATGATCAAGCACGCAATTGCCCTCGCTTCGCTGTTGGGCGTTGTCGCCGGCCAGGCCGCAGCGGCGGATCTCGCGGCGGTGCCCTATGCGCAGGCCACGACGGTCGGCGCACCCTGGACCGGATTCCATCTCGGCGTCGCCGGCGGCTGGGGGCGCGGAACCTCGCGCCAGGACCAGACCGGCGCTCCGTTCGGCGGCGTCGGTGATTCCGGAGATTTCACCCAGGCCGGGTGGATCGCCGGTGCCACGGTCGGCTACGACTGGCAGTTCAGCAATTTCACCGTCGGGGTCGAGGGTGACATCTCGGCGGCCGATATCGACGGCAACACGTCGAATGGCGGCTGCGCCGGCCCAGTTCCCTGCCGGACGAAGATCACTTGGCTGCACACCGGCCGCGGCCGCGTGGGCGTGGCGTTCGGCCAGTTCATGCCTTACATCACCGGCGGCGTTGCTTTCGCCGGGCTCAAGGCAACGAACTTCAACACAGAGAACTCCCAGCCGAATGGTATGTGGGGAGCCGTCGTCGGTGGCGGCCTGGAATGGATGTTCCTGCCGCAATGGTCGGCAAAGGCGGAGTATCTCTTCATCCCTTCGTTCGGGACGTCGACGCCGAGCGACTTGGCTGGCAAGCTGACCGAGCGCAATGTCAGCCTGGCGCGGTTCGGCGTGAACTACCACTTCGGCGGCGACGCAGCGGTGACGGCGCGCTACTGAACGCCAGGCGATTCTGCGCCGGGCCTGGAGCGGCCGGGCCTCAGGTCACCGGCGCCGGATTGAACAGCGTGAGATCGTTGTGGATGCCCCAACGATCTGACCACGGCTTGGTGCGGCCGCTGGCGACGTCGAGGATCAGGCGGAACAGGTCCCAGCCGGTTTCCTCGATGGTCTTCTCGCCGGTCGCGATGCAGCCGGCGTCGAAATCGATCAGGTCCTTCCAGCGGCGCGCAAGCTCGCTGCGGGTCGCGACCTTGATGACAGGCGCGGCGGCAAGGCCATAGGGCGTGCCGCGGCCGGTGGTGAATACCTGCAAGGTCATGCCGGAGGCGAGCTGCAACGTGCCGCAGATGAAGTCGCTCGCCGGCGTCGCGGCGAACAGCATGCCCTTCTGCCGCGCCTTCTCGCCGGGCGACAGCACGCCCGCGATCGGGCCCGAGCCCGACTTGACGATCGAGCCGAGCGACTTCTCGACGATGTTGGCAAGCCCGCCCTTCTTGTTGCCCGGCGTTGTGTTAGCGCTGCGGTCGGCGCCGCCGCGCGCGAGATAGGCATCGTACCAGGCCATCTCGCGTACCAGCGCGCGGCCGACGTCCTCGTTGATAGCGCGGCGGGTCAGGAGCTGAATGGCGTCGCGGACTTCGGTCACTTCCGAGAACATCACGGTCGCTCCGGCCCGCACCAGAAGATCGGCGGCGAAGCCGACGGCGGGATTGGCTGTGACCCCGGAAAACGCGTCGCTGCCGCCGCATTGCAGGCCGATCACGAGATCGGAGGCCGGGCAGGTCTCGCGCTTGCGGGTGTTGAGCACCTTCAGCCGCGCCTCGGCCTGGGTCATGATGGCATCGACGATCGCGCCAAAACCGTCAAAGGCCTCGTCCTGCATCCGCACGATGGCGTTGTCGATGCCCTCAGGCACCAGCCGTTCGGGCGCAAGCTTCTCGCAGCCGAGGCCGACAACCAAAATCTCGCCGCCGAAATTCGGATTGAGTGCCAGATTCTGCAACGTGCGGATCGGCACCACCGCGTCCGGCGCTGATATCGCGACGCCGCAGCCATAGGCATGGGTGAGCGGCACGACGTCGTCGACATTGGGATATTTCGGCAAGAGCTCGGCACGGATGCGCTTCACCGCATATTCCATCGTGCCCTTGACGCATTGCACCGAGGACGAGATGCCGAGGATGTTCTTGGTGCCGACCGAGCCGTCCGGATTGCGATAGCCTTCGAAGGTGAACCCTTCGAGTGGCGGCAGCGGCGCGGGTACGGCGGTTGCGATCTCGAGCTGGTCGAGCGCCGGCGCCTCCGGCATGCGGATACGGGCCTCGTCGACCCATTCGCCGGCGAGGATCGGCGACAGCGCGGTGCCGATCACCTCGCCGTAGCGGATGATCGGCGCGCCCTCGGCGATGTCGATGAGCGCGGTCTTGTGTCCTTGCGGCACGTAGGCGCGCAGCGTCAGGCCGCAGGCAAAGCGGGAGCCGGCAGGCAGGCCGAAATCGTTCACGACGATCGCGACATTGTCGCGCTCGTTGAGCCTGATGTAGCGGGGCTGCTCCTTTGCACCGATCGACTGGTCCATACGTACGCTCCTACGGGATTATTGCGAACTAGCTCTGGATGAATTGAGCCGATTCGGGCTTCTCTTCACCTCTCCCGCTCGCGGGGTCGAGACGAGCGAAGCTCGCTCTTAGGTCGGATCGCATCGGAGATGCGATCCGGGTGGGGGCTCTCTCAGCAATGCGACTCGTGGTGATACCCCCACCCCAGCCCTCCCCCGCAAGCGGGAGAGGGAGCGCAGCACCTACGCGGCACGATCTCGTCTCATCTGCTCTAGCCCGGGAACGTATAGGCGGTCTTGACCGTGGTGTAGAACTCGCGGGCGTAGGCGCCCTGTTCGCGCGCGCCGTAGCTCGAGCCTTTGCGGCCACCGAACGGCACGTGATAGTCGACGCCGGCGGTCGGCAGATTGACCATCACCATGCCGGCCTCGCTGTTGCTTGTAGTGCGAGGCGTATTTCAGGCTGGTGGTGCAGATGCCTGACGCGAGGCCGAATTCGGTGTCGTTGGAGATCGCGAGCGCCTCTTCGTAATCCTTGGCGCGGATCACACAGGCGACCGGGCCAAAAATCTCCTCGCGCGCGATGCGCATCGTGTTGGTGGTCTCCGTGAACAGCGCCGGCTGCAGATAGAAGCCGGGGGTTTCGCGGTTCAAGAGCTCGCCGCCCCAATGCAGGCGTGCGCCTTCGTCCTGGCCGATCTTGATGTAGCGGAGATCCTGGTCGAGCTGGCTCTGGTCGACGACCGGACCGACATGCACGCCGCTCTTCAGGGCGTCGTCGACTGAAAGGCCCTTCATCCGCTCGGTCATCGCGGCGACGAAGCGGTCGTGAATGCCTGCGGTGACGATCAAGCGCGAGGACGCCGTGCAGCGTTGGCCGGTCGAGAAATAGGCACCGTTGACCGCGACCTCGACCGCGACCTTAAGGTCGGCGTCGTCGAGCACGACCAGCGGGTTCTTGCCGCCCATCTCGAGCTGGAACTTCTTCATCGGGTTCGAGAGCACGCAGGCTTGCGCGATCTTGCGGCCGGTCGCGACCGAGCCGGTGAAGGAGATCGCCGCGACATCGGGATGTTCGAGCAGGGTCTGGCCAACCACCGAGCCAGAGCCGACCACGAGGTTGAACACGCCGGTGGGAATGCCGGAGCGCGCGATGATCTCGGACAGCGCGTGCGCCGAGCCCGGCACGAGTTCTGCCGGCTTGAACACCACGGTGTTGCCATAGCAGAGCGCGGGCGCGATCTTCCAGGCCGGGATCGCGATCGGGAAATTCCACGGCGTGATCATGCCGACAACGCCGACCGGCTCGCGGGTGATCTCGACCTCAAGGCCCGGACGCACGGACGCGCCCTTCTCGCCCATCAGGCGCAGCGCCTCACCGGCGAAAAACGCAAAGATCTGCCCGGCGCGTGCGACCTCGCCGATGCCCTCCGGCAGCGTCTTGCCTTCCTCGCGCGCGAGCAAGCGGCCGAGCTCCTCCTTGCGGGCGAGGATTTCCGCCGAGATCTTGTTCAGTACGTCAAAACGCTCTTGCGGGGTCGAGCGCGACCAGGCTGGGAAGGCGGCTTTGGCGGTGGTGATCGCCTTTTCGGTCTGCGCCTTGTCTGCCTTGGCGTATTCGCCGACCACGTCCTTGGTGTTGGAGGGGTTGATGTCCCGCGTGATGCCGGAGCCGTCGACCCATTCGCCGGCGATGAAGTTTTTCTGCAGAGCGGTCATGTTTCTCTCCAACCTTTTCTGTTTAGCGCACGAGGCAGGGACGCTTGTCGTCGAAGGTCCAGCCCGGCATCAGGAACTGCATGGCGATCGCGTCGTCGCGGGCGCCGAGCCCATGCTGCTTGTATAGCGCGTTCGCCGCCTCGATGGCACCGCGATCGATCTCGATGCCGAGGCCGGGACGGTCGGGGATCGCGATCTTGCCGCCCTCGATCTGCAGCGGCTCCCTGGTCAGCGCCTGGCCGTCCTGCCAGATCCAATGGGTATCGATCGCGGTCACCTTGCCCGGTGCCGCGGCCCCGACATGGGTGAACATCGCAAGTGAAATGTCGAAATGGTTGTTGGAGTGCGAGCCCCAGGTCAGGCCATTGTCGCGGCAGGTCTGCGCCACACGCACCGAGCCCTGCATGGTCCAGAAATGCGGATCGGCGAGCGGAATGTCGACGGCTCCCAAGCGCAGCGCGTGGGAGAGCTGGCGCCAGTCGGTCGCGATCATGTTGGTCGCGGTCGGTAGCCCGGTGGCGCGGCGGAACTCGGCCATGATCTCGCGCCCGGAGAAGCCAGCCTCGGCGCCGCAGGGGTCCTCGGCATACGCGAGCACGCCGTGCATGTTGCTGCAGAGGCGGATCGCTTCATCCAGCGACCAGGCGCCGTTCGGGTCGAGCGTGACGCGCGCGTTCGGAAAGCGCTTGGCGATCGCGGTGACCGCTTCGATCTCCTGTTCGCCGCGGAGCACGCCGCCTTTGAGCTTGAAATCGGCGAAGCCGTAATGCGCTTGCGTTGCTTCGGCGAGCCGCACCACGGCGTCCGGCGTCATGGCCTCCTGATGACGCAGATTGAACCATTCGGGCTTGCCGGTCTCACCTTCGATATAGGGCAGGCTGGTCTTCCTGCGGTCGCCGACGAAGAAGAGATAGCCAAGCGTCTCGACGCTCGCGCGCTGCTGTCCCTCGCCGAGCAGGGCCGCAACCGGCAGGCCGAGATGCTGGCCGAGCAGATCGAGCAGCGCGGATTCAACCGCTGTGACCGCGTGGATGGTGACGCGCAGGTCAAAGGTCTGCTTGCCGCGGCCGCCGGCGTCGCGGTCGGCGAACTTTTCGCGCATCGACGCCAGGATGTTGTTGCAGGCACCGATGGTCTGGCCGACCACGAGGTCGCTTGCGTCCTCTAGGGTCTTGCGGATTTTCTCGCCGCCCGGCACCTCGCCGACGCCGGTGTGGCCGGAATTGTCCGTGAGGATGACGAGGTTGCGGGTGAAGAACGGCGCATGCGCACCGCTCAGATTGAGAAGCATGCCGTCGCGGCCGGCGACCGGGATCACCTCCATCGCGGTGACGACGGGAGCGCCGGCAAAGCCGGCTCGGATCGTGTCCTGAATCATCTGCTCCTCCCTTTTCTTGTCGCCGCGCGTTATTCCGCAGCCTGTTGCGCTGCAGCCTGCGGCAGCTTCGCCACCAGCGCCGCAAGCTCGGCGATCTCCTGCGCGGTCAGGTCGGTCAGCGGCGGGCGGACCGGACCAGAGTCGCGGCCGATCACCTTCATGCCGGCCTTGATGATCGAGACGGCATAGCCCTTCTTGCGGTTGCGGATCGCGATCAGCGGCAGGATGAAATCCTTCAAGCCGGCATGGATGGTCTGGTGATCGCGCCGGCGCACGGCGGCATAGAAGCTGGTGGCGAATTCCGGCACAAAGTTGAACACGGCCGAGGAATAGGTCGTCACGCCCATGTCGAGATAGGGCAGCGCGAAGGTTTCCGCCGTCGGAAGCCCGCCGATATAGGTCAGGCGGTCGCCGAGCTTGGTGTGGACCCGGGTCATCAGCTCGATGTCGCCGATGCCGTCCTTGTAGCCGACGAGGTTCGGGCAGCGTTCGGCCAGCCGCGCCAGCGTGTCGGGCTGCAGGATCGCGTTGTCGCGGTTGTAGACAATGACGCCGATCTTCACGGCGGCGCAAACCGCCTCGACATGCGCGGCAAGGCCGTCCTGTTCGGCATGGGTCAGATAGGGCGGCAGCAGCAACAGGCCGTCGGCGCCGGCCTGCTCGGTACCGACAGCGATCTCGCGCGCGATCGCGGTACCGTAGCCGGTGCCGGCGAGCACGGGCACGCGGCCTTTGGTCTGGTCGACGGCGACCTTCACCACCTGCGGAACTTCTGCTGGCGTCAGCGAGAAGAACTCGCCGGTGCCGCCGGCCGCGAACAGGCCCGCGACGTCATAGCCGCACAACCAGTCCATGTTCTCGCGATAGGTTGCCTCGTCGAAGGAATAATCAGCCTTGAACGGCGTAACGGGGAAGGACAGGAGGCCGCCGCCGATCTGCGCGGCCATTTCCTGCGGGGTCATCTTGCTCATGGCGCCACTCCGGGAATGTGTTTGAGGGGGATGCGCGACCAGCGCGCCTCGATGGCGCCTTTTCTAGAAAGCCGTTCGATGCGCGTCCAAGCCAAACGCGGTATCGAGCGATGCATTTTCAGCATCAATTATCGCCGAGGTGCGGCGCGGCGATCTCGGTGGCGATGTCGATCAGGGCCGGCAGCAGCGGATTCTCATGGTCGCGCCGCCAGACCATGAACAATTCGACCGGCGCCGGCGTGCGCAGCTTCAGCGGTTTCAGCCTGACGTCTGCGATTTTTAGGCTTGCGGCGGCCTCGGGTACGATCGACACGCCGAGGCCGGCGCGCACCATCGCGAGGATGGAGTGGATTTGGCTGAGATGCTGGACGTAGCGCGGCAGCACGTCGGCGCGGGTGAACAGCGCGACCAGGAGATCGTGGAAGTAGCGGCTCTCGTAAGGTGAGTACATCACGAAGGGCTGGTCGTCGAAATCCTTGATCGTGACAGTTGCCGCTGACGCCAGCGGATGCTTCTTCGGGATCGCAGCGAGCAGCGGCTCGGCCACGACGCGGCGGCTCGCGAGCTCCGGTCGCGCGACCGGCGGGCGCAGCAGGCCGGCATCGATCTGGCCGGTGGCGAGCGCCTCGAACTGGTCGCCGGATACCATCTCCTTCAGGGAAAAATCGACCTCGGGCAGGCGGGCGCGGCAGGCCGCGATCAGATCGGGCAGGAAGCCGTAGGCCGCAGCGGCAGTGAAGCCGATCTTGAGCGAGCCGGTCTTGCCGAGCGCGATGCGGCGGGCGACCTGGGAGGCCGACTCCGCGAGCTTCAGGATGCGGCGCGCCTCGGGCAGGAAGCTGCGGCCGGCCGGCGTCAGCCGCACCGAGCGGCTGGTGCGCTCCAAGAGCGGCGCGTCGACGATGTGCTCGAGGACCTGGATCTGCCGGCTGAGCGGCGGCTGCGTCATGTTGAGCCGCGCCGCGGCGCGGCCGAAATGCAGCTCCTCGGCCACCGTGACAAAACAGCGGAGCTGGTTCAGGTCGAACATCGATGCCTGCCCGGAATTGATGAGGCGAGGTTTTGTGCGTTCTAGCATCGATGTCCCCCAAAGACAAAGACGGCGGCCGAAGCCGCCGTTGAATTGTCGTTGCTAAAGGTGGCCCACGCTCATGCCGCCTTCAGCTGCACCCGCTTGATCTCGCCGACGATGAAGAGGTAGGCGATCGCCGCGACCAGCGCGTTGAGGCCGACAAACACCAGCGCGCCGTTGAACGAATCGGTGGCGGCCAGGATGTAGCCGATGATGATCGGCGTGGTGATCGAGGAGAGGTTGCCGAAGGTGTTGAACAACCCGCCGGAGACGCCGCCGGCTTCCTTCGGCGAGGTGTCGGAGACGACGGCCCAACCGAGTGCGCCGATGCCCTTGCCGAAGAAGGCGAGCGCCATGAAGCCGACCACCAGCGCCTGGCCGTCGACATAGTTGCAGCCGATGATTGCCATCGACAGCAGCATGCCGCCGACGATCGGAGTCTTGCGGGCCATGGTTAGCGAGCCTGTACGGCGCAGGATGGTGTCCGAGATCACGCCGCCGAGTACCCCGCCGATGAAGCCGCACAGCGCGGGCAGGGTGGCGACGAAGCCCGCCTGCAGGATCGACAGCCCACGTTCCTTGACAAGATAGACCGGGAACCAGGTCAGGAAGAAATAGGTCAGCGTGTTGATACAGTACTGGCCGATATAGACGCCGAGCATCATGCGGTTGGCGAGGAGCTGGCGGATGTGATCCCATTTCGGACCGCTGTCGGGCGCTTTCGCACCCTTCGGTGCGTCCATGTTCGACCAGCGCGCCGCCGTCCTTGATGTAGTCGAACTCGGCCTCGTTGACGCCGGGATGATCCTTCGGCCCGTAAATCGTCTTGATCCAGACGATGCCCATGATGATGCCGAGCGCGCCCATCACGTAGAACACGTTGCGCCAGCCATAGTCGTGCGCGATCCAGCCCATCAGCGGGGCGAAGATCACGGTCGCGAAATACTGCCCGGAGTTGAAGAAGGCCGACGCGGTCCCGCGCTCATTGCCGGGGAACCAGGCCGCGACGATGCGGGCATTGGCCGGGAACGACGGCGCTTCGGCGAAGCCGACCAGGAAGCGCAGGCCGAACAGTGCGATGACAGCGCTTCCGGCAGCCAGGAAACCGACCAGGCCCTGCATCGCCGTGAAGATCGACCAGATGATGATGCTCGCCGCATAGACCCATTTGGAACCGAAGCGATCGAGCAGCCAACCGCCCGGAACCTGCGCGATCACATAGGACCAGCCGAAGGCCGAGAACACATAGCCCATCGCGAAGGGATCGAGATGCAGCTCCTTGGAGAGGGCGGGACCGGCGATCGACAGCGTCGCGCGGTCGGCATAGTTCACGGTGGTGACGAGAAACAGCATCGTCACGATCAGAAGCCGGACGCGGGACCTCCTCGCCTCCGTAGCGGACACGACAGCGCTCATGGCGCACCTCCTCGTAAATTTCCTCGAGAACTGTCCTAGAGAGACGGTGGCAAGGGGTCCAAGCCGAAGGCTGTATCGATCGATGCCGATTTTGGATTGATCGGCCCGGTGTTATGCCACCGTCAGGGCTGTTGACAGTTAGTGTACGACTAGTACAGTTATTAGCGGCGCAACGATGCGCTTGAGCGAGCGCACCGCGACGGCCGGCTCGCAGGCTAAATGATCGGGGGCGGATACCATGACCACGCCACGCGACTACGATGTGTTCGAGGCCGGTGACGTGACGCTGCAAGGCGGCGCCGTGTTTCCGCAGCTCAAGCTGGCTTACAAGACCTACGGCACGCTGAACGTCGCGCGGGACAATGTCATCCTCTATCCGACATCGTTCAGCGCGCAACATTATGACATCGAATGGCTGGTGCAGCGGGGCGGGGCGCTCGATCCCGAGCGTTATTTCATCGTCATTGCGAACCTGTTCGGCAACGGGTTGTCGTCCTCGCCGTCGAATTCGCGCGAGGTGCTCGGCGGCGCGCCGTTTCCGGCCTTCAGCTATCATGATGCCGTCGCGGTGCAGCGGCGGCTTCTGGTCGAACGCTTTGGCATCACGAAGCTCGCGCTGGTCTATGGCTGGTCGATGGGCGGCATGCAGGCCTATCACTGGGCCGCGCACTATCCAGATATGGTGGAGCGCGCGGCCGTGGTCTGCGGCAGCGCGCGGTGCTCGCCCTACAACCATGTCTTCCTCGACGGCGTGAAGGCCGCGCTGACGGCCGATCCCGCCTATCAGGATGGCCGCTTTGCGGCAAAACCCGTAGCGGGTTTTCGTGCCATGGGGCGCGTCTATGCCGGCTGGGCGATGTCGCATGAATTCTATCGCGGCGAGGTCTGGCGCGAGGCCGGCTTCACCTCGCTGGAAGACTATCTGGCGGGATCGTGGGACGGCACCTTCGCGCGGCGCGACGCCGACGACCTGCTGACGCAGATCGCGATCTGGCAGAACGGCGACATCAGCCGCTGCGAGGAGTTCGGCGGCGACATCGACCGCGCGCTCGCCGCGATCAGGGCGCATGTGCTGCTGATGCCGGGGCGTACCGACCGCTATTTCGACATGCGCGACAATGCGGACGAGCTTGGCCGGCTGACCAATGCGCGCTCGGCCGCGCTGCATGCGATTCCCTCGATCCACGGCCACCGTGCCGGCAACCCGATCAACAACGCCGCCGATCGCGCCTTCATCAACGCCGAGATATCGGCGCTGCTGCAACGCTGACATGTGAGACGACGATCATGAGCACCGCTGAGACCCACGACGCCAGCCCCCGGCTGAAGCCGCTCGGCGCGGCGACCTTGCGCGAGCTATCGGTGAAATCGAACCTTGCAGGCGCGCTGCGCGCGGCAAGCCATTACGGCATGATTCTCTTGATTGCGACGCTGATCTGGCTCGTTTCGTCGCGCTACGGTCTGGCGTGGGCGTTGCCGCTGATGGCCTTGCAGGGTTATTTCGTCGCGTTCCTGTTCATGGTGGTGCACGAGACCGCGCACAAGACCGCGTTCAGGAGCCGTGCGCTCAATCTCGCGGTCGGCAACCTCTCGGCCTTTGCGATCGGATTGCCGTACGAATATTACTACCTGTTCCACTGGGACCATCATCGCTACACCCAGGATCCCGAGAAGGACCCCGAATTGATCGTGGGACCGAAGCCGGCGTCGGACACCCAGCTTGCGATCGCCTATTCGGGATTGCTGCAAGTCCTGGTCCGCATCCGCCTGATGCTGCACCATGCCCTCACCGGCAGAGTGATCGTGCCGTGGATTCCCGAAGGCAAGCGCGCGATGATCGTCATGGAGGCGCGGCTTTATCTCGCCTGCTATCTGCTGTTGCTGATTGCTTCGCTCGCGCTGCACAGCGCGACCCTGCTCTGGGTGTGGATCGTGCCCCTGTTCGCCGGCCAGCTCATCCTGCGTCCCTACCTCTATGCGGAGCATACCGGTTGCGAGCGGACCCGCAGCGCGTTCGAAAACACCCGCACCACGATGACCGGCCGGATCATGAAGTGGTTTGCCTGGAACATGCCCTATCATGTCGAGCACCACGCCTATCCGACGGTGCCGTTTCACGCGCTGCCGAAGCTCAACGCCGCTGTCGACGGCCATATCGTGTTTCGCGGCCGGAATTACCGCGCGGTGACGCGCGAGACCTGGGCGTGGTTTCGCCGTCAGCGGCAGACGGCTGCGTGATCACGCGTCCGCGTTCGGCCGCAGCACGAGGTTGACGAGGTTGCGGGCATAGGCCGGCGTCAGCGGCTTGATGCCGAAGACGTAGCGATAGAACAGGCTGCCATAGATCGCGTCATAGAGATCGCCGGGTGCGCCCGACGCGCCGATGCTGCCGTCCTTCTGGCCGTTGACGATGGTTTCCAGCACCCTGCTGCGGCGCAGGTTGAGATAGCGTTCGTAGAAAATCTCGGCCGATCCGGTCTTCGAGACGCATTCGGAGATCACCGCGAGCTGCACCCGTCCGAATTCGCCAAGCAGCGCCTCGGTATAGGTCGCGGCGTGGCGGCGAATCTGCGCCGCCGGATTGCCTGTTACAGGCAGCGGCACCGCGCGCGAGGCCTGGTCAAGGAACGCGTCGATCAGCAGCGCCTCGCGCGACGGCCACCATTTGTAAATCGTCATCTTCGAGACGTTGGAATGGCGGGCGATCGCATCGATGGTGGTGGCGGCAAGGCCGGTTGTCGCCATCAGCGTATAGGCGCTTTGCAGGATGGCGGCGGTGGTCGCGGCAGAGCGCGGCCGGCCGCGCCGCGCCGTCGTGCCGTCCTCGGTCTCCGCCTTGCTGGCCATTGCCCGGTCTTCCCCAAGCGCGCGTGATTCACGCTCCGTTGTGCCGGGCTTAGCACAAATCGGGGAGGGACGGGCGAGCCGTCAGCCTTGCGCGATCTCGCGCAAGGCCTGATCCAGCGTCTCGACCAGCAGGTCGGCATGCTCTCTGCCGAACACCAGCGGCGGACGGATTTTCAGCACGTTGGCGGCCGGCCCCGAGGCGCTGATCAGGATGTGCCGCCGGCGCAGCGCGTTGACGAGGCGCGCGGTCTCGTTGGTGGCAGGCACTTCGCCCTGGCGCAGCTCGACGCCGATGAAGAGGCCGGCGCCGCGCACTTCGGCGATCAGCGGATGTCGCGCCCGCAAGGCGCCGAGCCGCTCGCGCAGGTATCTTCCGGTGCGGTTCGCATTCTCGATCAGGCCTTCCTGCTCGATGACGTCGAGCACGGCCATCCCGGCGGCAGCGGACACCGGGTTGCCGCCGAAGGTGTTGAAGTAGCGCGAGCGTGCGCCGAATTCCTTGAGCAGCGCCGGGCGCGCGGCCATCGCCGCAATCGGGTGGCCGTTGCCCATCGGCTTGCCCATCGTGACCATGTCGGGACTGACGCCGTGACGGGCAAAGCCCCACAGGCCCTGACCACAGCGGCCGAAACCGGGCTGCACCTCGTCGGCGATGAACAGCGCACCTGCTGCGCGCGCAGCTTCCACCGCCGGCGCCAGAAAGCCGGGCGGATCGGCGAACACGCCGTCGCTGGAGAAAATGGTATCGATCAGGAGCGCGGCCGGGCGAACGCCGCTCCGCTTCATGTCCTCGAACGCCGCGCGAACATGGCCAGCAAAAATCTCGCCGGTCGCATCCGCTGCGGATTGCGGCGCCGGAACGAGCCGGACATGGGCCGCGGTCGGCTCCGGCAGGCCAAGCGACGGCGACAATTCGGCGAGCGCGCCGGTGACGCCGTGATAGGCGGTCCGGGTGACGATGACGCCGGTGCCGCCGGTGCAGGTCCGCGCCACGCGCAGCGCGAGATCGTTGCCCTCGCTACCGGTGCAGGTGAACATCACATGGCCGATCTCGGCCGGGAACGTTTTGAGCAGCCGCTCCGCATAGTCGAGAATGGTCTCGTGCAGGTAGCGGGTGTGGGTGTTGAGCACCGCCGCCTGCCGCGCGATCGCCTCGACGACGCGCGGATGGCAATGCCCGACGGAGGCGACGTTGTTATAGGCGTCGAGATAGCGTTGGCCCGTAGGATCGTAGAGCCAGACGCCGTCGCCGCGCACGACCTGAACCGGCTCATCGTAGAACAGCCGATAGGCCGGGCCGAGCAGGCGATTGCGCCGCGCGATCAAATCTTGCGTCGAGGGATTCTCCACCGGCATCGCTTTACTCTCCCTGGCAGGCGCGTTCGATCTGTTGTCTGGCCTGGTCGCGCGACAATGTCGCGATCCGGGCCAGCCGCGCCGAGGCCGCCTTGTTGTTGCGCAGAATATACTCCCGGTTCTCGGGATAGCGAGCCGCCCTGAGGTTGCTGATCACGACCGTCATCACCATGCGCGTCGCGATCAGGTCGAACAGGATCGCGCGTTCGGTAGCCTCGAGCGGCGTCACCGCATGATAGGCCGCGATCAGCTCGCAGGCCGGCGCCAGCGGATCGTCGCTGTCGGCGACCTGATAGGCGCATGCGATCGCAAGGTCATTGATGCGGGCCGTGGAAGTGAGGTCGCCGAAATCGATGATGCCCGCGATGCGTTCGTGATCGGTTGGGTCGACGACGATGTTGTGCGGGTTGAGGTCGTTGTGCACGGGCTGCGCCCGAAGCTGCGACAATATCGGCCGTGCCTGGGTTTCGAAGCCGTCGAGGACGCGTTCCACGAGGTCGCGCTGGGCGGCGGGAACGGTATCGAGCAGCGGGCGCAGTTCGGCCGCGTGCTGGATGTCCCACAACAGCTTGTGGCCGGCGCCGGGATGGTGGAAATCGCGCAACGCCCGGGCAAGGCGCGCCGCCCAGTGGCCGATATCGCGCCGCAAGGCGGTCGACGGTGCCACCTGGTGCATCGGCGTTCCGGCAAGAAAGGAGAGCAGCCGCACGATGCGCTTTGAGCCGTCGTCGAACGCGACCTCGAGCTCGACCGCGCCATTCAGCGCCGGGAAAACCCGCGGGATCGGCAGCGCCGAATCCCTGGCCGCAGCATGACCCAGCGCTTCCGTCTGCAGATTGGTGACGGCGCGGTCTTCCGCGGGATTGGCGATCTTCAGCACATAGTCGCGCCCGTCGGGCGTGCGCAGCCGGAAATTCTGGTCGCGCTCGCTGTCGAGCCGGCGCACCGCAGCCGGCAGGCCATAATAGTCCTCGGCCAGCGCCTGCGCGCGCGTCTCCGGGATCGGCGAGGCGGCGCGCAGCCCGTCGAGCGGGTGCGCGGCAGCAATGGTCGGCGAGGAGTTTGGCACCTGAGTTTCCTGTCCCGCGATCAATAACCGCGCCCGCGGTCGATGGCGTGCGGCGGGCGCCGCCCGGCGCTGACAGCATCCGCCGTTGTCGCCAACGTGCTCGCGACGGCGTGGACGCTGACGTCGCTGGCGTCATGCGGCGTGATGACGATTTGCGGATGGTACCAGAACGGGTGCGCCTGCGGCAGCGGTTCGGTGGCGAATACATCCAGCGCCGCACCGGACAAATGGCCGCGCTCGAGCGCCGCGAGCAGATCGGCCTCGACCAGATGCTCGCCGCGGCCGACCTGGATCAAATAGCCGCCGCGGCGCATTCTGGCGAAAAGCTCGCCGTTGAGGATGCCGCGTGTCTCCGCCGTCAGCGGCAGCAGGTTCACCAGCACCTCGGTCTCGGCGAGCATGGCGGCGAGCCCCGCCGGCCCGTAAAAGCTGCGGCTCGATGACGAGATCGCCTTCGCCGTGCGGCTCCACGACATCACGGGGAAGCCGAGATGCACGAGGTCGGCGGCCACGCGCTGCCCGATCTCGCCATTGCCGAGGATGCCGACCGGCACGTCCTGCGCGCGCCGCTGGTCGCGGCGTTGCCAGATCCGGTCGCGCTGCTGGTCGCGGAAGGCGGCAAAGCCGCGCTGATGTCCAATCGCGTGCCAGGCGATGAATCCCGACATCATCTGCGCCTGTCCGGGATCGACCACGCGCACCACCTCGACGCCGGAGCGCAGGCTCGGGCAGGCGATGATGTTGTCGACGCCGGCCGCGATCGAGCAAACGGCTTCCAGGTTCGGATAGCGCTCGAACGCATCGTCGGGCGGATGCCAGGCCAGTGCGAGGCGGACATCCGCGGCCGGCGCGTCCGCCGCGTGGTCGACGACTTCGATGCGAGGCGCCGTGCGCGCCAGCGCTGTGCCGAAATGGCTGCGAAGGTCGAGGGTCTTGCTGACAAAGACGCAACGCATCGATCAGGCCGCCCGCGATGCGGAGATCTGGCCCGGTACCGCGGCGAGCAGCTCGCGGGTGTAGGCGTGCTCGGGCGCCGAGAACAAAGCGGCGGTCTGCTTCAGCTCGACGATCGCGCCGCGCTGCATCACCGCGATGCGGTCGCAAATCTGTGCCGCCACGCGCAGATCGTGGGTGATGAACAGCATCGACAGCCCAAGGCGCGCTTTCAGGTCTTCGAGCAGGTTAAGCACCTGCGCCTGCACCGAGACGTCGAGCGCGGAGACGGCTTCGTCCGCGACGATGATCTCCGGCTCGAGCGCAAGCGCACGGGCAATGCCGATGCGCTGGCGCTGGCCGCCGGAGAATTCGTGCGGATAACGCTCCATCGCGCTGGCATTGAGGCCGACGAGGCCGAGCAACTCGCCCGCGCGCTTGTGCGCGACCGCGGGATCGGTGCCGTGGGCGATCGGCCCGTCGGCGATGATGTTGCCGACCTTGCGGCGCGGATTGAGCGAGGCGAAGGGGTCCTGGAAGATCATCTGGATCCGGCTGCGCTCCTTGCGGAGCGCCCGGCCGGCGATGCGGGTGAAATCGGTGTCGCCGAGCCGGACCGTGCCATTGTCAGGCTCGATCAGCCGCATCACGAGCCGCGCCACCGAAGATTTGCCCGAACCGGATTCGCCGACGAGGCCGACCGTCTCGCCCTGCAGGATGTCGAAATTGACTTCCTTCGCGGCCTGGACGCGGCGCTCCGGCTGGAACCAGCCGCCGCCCGACACATAGGTCTTGTCGAGACCGACCACCTCGACCGCCTTGGCGCGGTCCGCGAGCGGCGCGCGCTGCGGCGGCTGCATCGAGGGCACAGCCGCGAGCAGCGCACGGGTGTAGGGATGCTGCGGACGCTGCAGGACGTCGTCGGCTGCGCCTTGCTCGACCACCTTGCCATGCTGAAGCACCACGACGCGGTCGGCGATATCGGCGACAACGCCGAAGTCATGGGTGATGAACATGACGGCCATGTTACGGCGGCGTTGCAGGTCGCGGATCAGCTCAAGGATCTGCGCCTGCGTGGTGACGTCGAGTGCCGTGGTCGGTTCGTCGGCGACGAGAATGGCCGGCTCCAGCGCGAGCGCCATCGCGATCATGGCGCGCTGACGCTGGCCGCCGGAGAGCTGATGCGGGTAGGCGCGCATCGAGCGTTCGGGGTCGGGCAGGCCGACCTCGCGCAGGAGCTGCAGCGCCTTCTGCTTCCGCGCCTTCGGCGTCAGCAGGTTGTGGGCCTCGAACATTTCGGCGATCTGGTCGCCGATCCGCATCAACGGATTGAGCGCGGTCATCGGCTCCTGGAACACCATGGCGATGTGGCGGCCGCGCAGCGCGAGCCAGCCGGTGTCGTCGAGGGTCAGGAGGTTCTGGCCGTCATAGACGATCTCGCCGGCCTCGCGGATGATGGTGTCGGGCAGCAGGCCCATCAGCGCGTGCGCGCACATCGATTTACCGGAGCCGGACTCGCCGACGACGCAGAGGATCTTGCCGGGCATCAGGCCGAACGAGACGCCGTCGACGGCGTAAGGGCGATCAGAACCCGGCGGCAGCGCGAGCTTGAGGTTCTTTATCGAGACGGCAGGTGCAGCGGACATGGTTTAGCGCCCTTCCTTGCTGAGGCGCGGATTGAGCGCGTCGTTGAGGCCTTCGCCGATCAGGTTCAGCGCCAGCACCGAGAGCAGGATCGCGATGCCGGGAAACAGCGTGATCCACCACGCCTGGCGGATCACGGTGCGGCCGGCGCCGACCATGTAGCCCCAGGACATCAGATTTGGATCGCCGAGGCCGAGGAAGGAGAGCGAGGATTCCAGAAGGATCGCGGTTGCGACCATCAGCGAGGCCAGCACGATCACCGGCGACAGCGCATTCGGCAAAATCTCGCGCCAGATGATCCAGCTATGGCTTTGGCCAGTGACGACGGCAGCCTGGACGTATTCGCGGGTGCGCAGCGACAGCACCTCGCCGCGCACGAGCCGCGCCACCGGCGGCCAGCTCACGATCGCGATCGCCAGCACGATCGAGACAATGGACGGCTGCAGGATCGCAACCAGCACGATCGCCAGCGCAAAGCTCGGCACGGTCTGGAAGAATTCGGTGAAGCGCATCAGCGCGTCGCCGATCCTGCCGCCGAAATATCCAGCCACGGCGCCGACGGGAATCCCGACCGCAAGCGCGGTCATGGTCGAGACGAGGCCGACCAGCAACGAGACGCGGGCGCCGTAGATGATGCCGGCCAGCACGTCGCGGCCGAGCGCATCGGTCCCGAGCGGCAGGCCCGCCACCGTGAACGGTGGAAGGAACGGTCGCTGCACCATGCGCCAGGGCGAGGTCGGAAACAGCAAGGGGCCAAAGATCGCGATCGCAATGGCGAGCAGCAGGATCACGAGGCCGATCACGCCGCCGGGGTTGCGCAGCATCGTGCGCCAGACCTTGCTCATGATGCGAACTCGATGCGCGGATCGACCGAGCGATAGATCAGGTCGGTGATCAGGTTGAAGGCGAGCACCATGGCCGAGCAGACCACGAAAACGCCGAGCAGCAGGTTGTAGTCGCGCTGCAACAGCGCCTCGTACATCAGCCGGCCGATGCCGGGCCAGGCGAACACGGTTTCGGTCAGCACGGCGCCACCGACCAGCGTGCCGGCCTGCAAGCCCGCCAGCGTCACGACCGGCAGAAGCGCGTTGCGCAGCACGTGGCGGCGCTGGATCACGGAATCGCGCAAGCCCTTGGCGCGCGCGGTCTTGACGAAATCGTGCCGCTTCACCTCGAGCATCGAAGCGCGGGTCATGCGGGCATAGGTCGCCATGAAGAACAGGCCAATCGTGGTGGCGGGCAGGATCAGGTGCGCGCCGACGTCGAGCACATGGGCGAGGCCAGTGTAGTTGGCGCCGACGGTCTCGTAACCGAAGCTCGGCAGCCAATCCATCGTGACGGAGAACAGCAGGATCGCCATCAGCGCCACCCAGAACAGCGGCGTGGCGTAGAAGACAAGCGCCAGGATCGTGATCGCGGCGTCGGCCCAGGTGCCGGCGAAGCGCGCGGCGAGCGTCCCGAACAGCACGCCGAACAACAGCGAGATCGCGAATGCGGTGCCGGTGAGCAGCAGCGTCGCCGGCAGCCGCTCGGCGATCAGCTTCGCCACCGGCATCTGCTGGCGGAACGAGAAGCCGAGGTCGAGCGTCACGATGCCCTTGACGTAGCGATAGAGCTGCACCGGCAGCGGCTGGTCGAGGCTGAACTTTTCACGCAGTTGTTCGACGAAGATCTTGTCGCTTGCGCCGGCCTCACCCGCCATCACCATCGCCGGATCGCCCGGCGCCATGCGGATCAGGAGGAAGTTGAGGACGACGATCGCGAGCAGAACGACAACGGCCTTTGCAAGTCTCTGGGCAATGAATGCGAGCATCGGTGACTTCGGTTGCGTTCGGGGAGGAACAGAAGAAGCCGCGGCGCCGTGTCAGCGCCGCGGCTTGATATCAGTCACTTGTCGAGCCAGGCGTCGCGGAAGCCGTCGTTGACGCCGATCGCCGTCGTCACGAGGTTCTTGACGTTGCAGCGCGTGATCGTCGGGAACTGGAGCTCAAGCTGCCAGGCCACCGGCACATCATCGGTCAGGATTTTCTGAGCTTTGAGGTAGATCTCCTCGCGCTTGGAATCCGGAAAGGCGGTAGCGCCGTCGGCGAACAACTGATCGATCTCGGGGTTCGAATAGCCCTCGACATTGTTGAACGGCGAGCCCTTGGCGATCTGGCTCGAGACATAGTTGCGGCCGACGCCAAGCGCGGGATCGCCATACTGATAGAGATAGGTGAAGGCGATGTCGTAATCCCAATCGGAAACCTTTTGGTTCCAGCCGGGCACGTCGGTTGCGATCATCTCGACATTGATGCCGACGTCCTGCAGGTTCTGCTTCACCGCTTCGGCCCAGCGCTGCCAGGTTTCGCCATAGGGCAGCGGCAGCAGGCGGACTTTCTCGCCGTTGTAGCCGGCCTCCTTCAACAACGCCTTGGCCTTCGCGGGATCGTAGTCGTACTTCGCCACCTTGTCGGTGTAGTACTTGATCGAGGACGCGGACGGGCCGGTTGCGACCTTACCGAGGCCGTTCCAGATCACGTCCTTCGCGAAATTGCGGTCGATCGCGTACATCAAGGCCTGGCGGAATTTCTTGTTCGATGTCGGGCCAGAGCGGTTGTTGAGCCACAGCCAGGAATGCGGGCTGAAGAACTCCCAGCCATTGCCGGTGACGCAGACGTTCTTCAGCTTCGACAGGCGCGGCACGTCGAAATTCTCGACCGAGCCGCCCGGCAGCACGTCGACCTTGCCGGTCTCGAACGCGACCGCGCGCGCCGCGGCATCCGGGATCACGTGCCAGTAGATCTCGTCGATGTTCGGCTTGCCCTTGATGTAGTAGTTCGGATTCTTGACCAAGCGAATGAACGAGCCCTTCTGCCATTCCTTGAACATGAACGGGCCGGTGCCGACAGGCGTATTGTTGGCCGGGTTGCTCTTGTAATCGGTGCCTTCATAGATGTGCTTGGGGATCATCGGCAGCGAGCCAACCTCGAAGATGCCGAGGAACGGGCCGAACGGCTGCTTCAGCGTGAACACCACGGTCGAGTCGTCCGGCGTCTCGACCTTGTCGAGCTGGGCGAGATTGCCGCGGGCGCGCGGATGGGTCTGCTTGAGGAAATCGATCGAGAAGGCGACGTCGGCCGAGGTGAAAGGCTTGCCGTCATGCCAGGAGACGCCCTTGCGCAGCTTGAACGTATAGGTCTTGCCGTCCTCGCTGACGCTCCAGCTCTCGGCGAGGCCGGGCAGCGGCTCGAGCTTCGGCGAGTAGCGCAACAGGCCCTCATAGATGTTGCCGGCGACCATCTGGGTCGGGCCGTTCTGCACCAGGCCGACCATCAGGCCCGGCGGCTCCGGCTGGATCACCGCGTTGATCACGCCGCCGGATTTCGGCTCTTCGGCAAAGGCGGCGGTGCTTAGGGCGCTCGCAACCAGCAGGCTCGACACAACTCGTTTCAACATGTCCGATCTCTCTTGTTGGGTTACCGGGCAACAGGCTGGCGACTAGTTCACGAAATCAGGATCGGTGCGCTCCAGCATGCGCAGGAAGGCGGCCCACTCGGTGTCGGGCACGCCCTTCTCCTCGATGATGTCGTACATGGTCGCGTATTGGCCGGCGGTCTTGCGCGCCACAGCGTCGGAGAGCGGTGCGACCTCGGCGCCGGCCGCCTGGATCGCGAGCTGGGCGCGGCAGGAGCGCTCCAGATTGTGCATCAGCTTGAAGGCTTCGGCGACCGAGCGGCCGCAGGTCAGCATGCCGTGATTGCGCAGCACCATCACGAACTTGTCGCCGAGATCGGCGACCAGGCGCTGACGCTCATCGAGGTCGAGCGCGATGCCTTCATAGTCGTGATAGGCGAGCCGGTCGGTGAACTGCATCGACCATTGATTGAGCGGCAGCAGTCCCTGCTTCTGGCACGACACCGCGACGCCGGCGACGGTGTGGGTGTGCAGCACGCAGGCGACGTCGGGTCGCGCGGCATGCACGGCGCTGTGGATAGTGAAGCCGGCCGGGTTGATGCCAAGCCCAAGCGGATCGTCGACCACGACGCCATCGAGATCGACGGTGACGAGGTTCGAGGCGGTCACCTCCTCGAAGCGCATCCCGTAGGGATTGATCAAAAAGCGGTCATGCCGCCCGGGTAGCCGCACCGAGATGTGGGTGTAGATGCTGTCATCAAGGCCGAGCCGGTGGATCAGCCGATAGGCCGCGGCGAGGTCGATGCGGGTTTGCTGGGTCTGGTCCTTTACGGCCTGCGGCCGCACATGCGTCGTCATTGTTGCTGCAAGTCCCTGTGAGCGGGCTGTTCTCGTGTGTTGCAATACCCGCGCCACTAAACTGTCGACAATCTGCGGAACAAGCAAGTCTAAACTGTCGACAATCCGCGATTAAATAATGTACAATGGTCAAAACGGACCCATTTGATGCGCACAATGTCCCCTCCGGTCGGCTTGCCGGCCCTTACCGAGATGGACCTGGTCGGCCAGGTCGCCCGCCGTTTGACCGAAGCGATTGTCCAGGGGCGGCTGCCGCCGGGATCGAAGGTCGTCGAAGCCGGAATCGCACGCGAACTCGGTGTCAGTCGGGCGCCGGTGCGCGAGGCGGCGCGGCTGCTCGAGCAGCAGGGCCTGCTCGTCGCCAATCCGCGGCGCGGCTTCTTCGTGCGGCAGTTCGCGGCCGACGATATCGATGAGATCTACGATCTTCGCCTGTGCGTGGAGCGGCACGCCGCGGTGCTCGCCGCGCGCAACCTCACGCCCGAGACGCGCGACATGCTGCGGCGCCAGATCGAGGTGCTGCACGAGACAGCCGATCTCGATGATCCGGCGCGGCAGGTCGAGGAGGACTACCGCTTTCATCGCCTGATCTGCGAGATCGCCGGCAACAAGCGCATGCTGCGGCTGTTCGACGATCTCGCATCGGAGCTTCGCATGGTGATCGGCCTGATCGGCCGGCTCTACGACGATCCGCACGAGATCGCACGCACCCACGAGCCGGTGCTCGCCGCGATCGAGGCCGGGCATCCCGAGCGCATCGTCGCGCATATCGACTATCACATCGGTCACGCCTGGCGCGAAGTCGGCCGCCTGGTGCGGGACATTCCGCGGTGGCCGGTGCCTGCGAAATAGACGCGCCAAACCAAAATGCGCGATCGATCCCACTCATTCAGCTGACAGGAGTCTCCCGTGAAGGCCGTCTACAGCGACAAGCACCGCAGCCACGATCCGCAATTCTTCCTGGTCCGCGGCGTGGTCAAGCGCACCACTGAACAGCCCGAGCGTGCCGATCGCCTGCTCGGTGGATTGAAGGCCGGCAAACATACGCTGATCGAGCCGACCGCGTTCGGGCAGGGACCACGCGCTCGCGTGCACAGTCCGGAATACCTGAGCTTCCTCGCCAATGCGTGGGAAGAATGGTCGGCGCTCGGCGACGCCGGGCCCGAGATGATTGCGAACGTGCACCCCGTGCGCAATGCGGCCACCTACCCGACCCACATCGTCGGCAAGCTCGGCTGGCACACCGCCGACACCGGCTGTCCGATCGGGCCCGGCACCTGGGCCGGCGCCTGCGCTGCGACCGACGTCGCGACCACGGCGGCGCAGATGGTGCTGGATGGTGAGGACGCGGTCTACGCGCTGTGCCGTCCGCCCGGCCATCACGCCTATCGCGACATCGCCGGCGGCTTCTGCTTCCTCAACAACAGCGCGATCGCCGCCGAGCATCTCAGGCAGAAGCATGAGCGCGTCGCGATCCTCGACGTCGATGTGCATCACGGCAACGGCACGCAGGGCATCTTCTATGAGCGGCCCGACGTGTTCACCGTCTCGATCCACGCCGATCCGTCGTTCTTCTATCCGTTCGTGTGGGGCTATGCGCATGAGCGCGGCGCTGGTCCCGGCCTTGGCACCAACCTCAACATCCCCTTGCCGAAGAGCACTGGCGATGACGGCTACATGCAGGCGCTCGCGACCGCGGCGAAGGCGATCCAGAGCTTCGCGCCGACCGCGCTCGTCGTCGCGCTCGGCCTCGATGCCTCCGAGCACGATCCGCTCGCGGGACTGGCGGTGACGACCGACGGCTTCCGCCGCATCGGCGAGGGGCTCGCACGGATCGGGTTGCCGACGGTGCTGGTGCAGGAGGGCGGCTACCTCTCCGATAACCTCGGCGCCAACCTAACGGCCGTGCTCGGCGGGTTCGAAGCCGCGCGGTAGCCAGTTCGGAATGAAGCTGCTTGAAACGGTCTGGTGCGCCTCACTGCGCCTTGATATCGGCTGCCTTCAGCACCGGCTCCCACTTCGTCACTTCCGCATGCATGAAGGCATCGAACTCGCCTGCCGCGGTGCCGAGGGGCGTCGCGCCGATCTTGTCGAGCGTGCTCTGCACGGTCGAATCCTGCAATGCGGCCTTCAGATCGGCCTGCAACTTTGCAATCACCTGCGGCGCCATGTGGGCCGGCCCGAGGAAGCCCCACCACACCGACACGTCGTATCCGGGCACGCCGGCTTCGGCAACGGTCGGGACATCGGGCAGCGCCTTGGAGCGCTGCGCTGAGGTTACGGCCAGCGCCCGCACCGCGCCGCCCTCGATCTGGCCGATCGCTTCGGCAAGCGGGTTGACGCTGAGGGGAATGTCGCCGGCGATCACGGCGGTCAGCGCCGGCGCGCCGCCCTTGTAGGGAACGGCGACGATCTTGACCTTCGCCATGTATTTCAGGAGTTCGCCGGCGAGATGCGCGGACGTGCCGTTGCCGGACATGCCATAGGATAGTTTGTCCGGATCGGTGCGGGCCGCAGCTAGCACATCCGCAAGCGTCTGGTACGGGCTGCTCTTCGATACCACGATCGCAAGCGGTGAGGACGCGATCTCGGTGATCGCGGTGAAATCCTTGAACGTGTCGTAAGGCAGGCTCGGATAGATGAACTGGTTGAGCGGATGACCGCTCGCGACCAGGATCAGGGTGGTGCCGTCAGGTGCGGCCTGCGCGAGCGCCTGGGAAGCGATCACGCCGCCGGCGCCGGGCCGGTTCTCGATCACCGGCTGCTGCCCCCATGTCTTCGCCAGCGCCTGGCCGAGCGTGCGCGCGAGCACGTCGACCGCGCCGCCCGCCGCATAGGGCACGAGAATATGAACCGGCTTGTTCGGGAAATTCTCGGCTAGCGCGACCGTGCCGGTCAGGATGATCGCGGCGGTCGCGATTGCGTGGCGGATTGTGTTGAAGCCCAGCATGTCAGCGCATGTCCTTCCTCGTTGGCGTGACGCACTTCGCGCCGGCTTCGCCGCAATCCCGCGCCTTGTTGACGCGACCTGATCTTTTGTACGATAGTACAAATATGCTTCGCAAGCCCGCCAAAGCCTCTTCGACACGCAAGCCCAACATGCGCGAGGCGATCCTCGCCGCGGCCGAAGAGTTGTTCTCGACCCACGGCTTCAACGCCGTGTCGGTCCGCGACATCGCGCAGGCTGCCGGCGCCAATCCCGGCAGCGTCACCTATCATTTCGAGACCAAGGACGGCCTGCTGCTCGAAATCTATCGCCGCCATTGCGGTCCGATGAATCTGCGCCGCTCCGAGCTGCTGGCGGCCGCAAAGCGGGTGCGCGATCTGCAGGACCGGCTGGAGGCGATCGTGCGTGCCTATGTGCTGCCGGCCTTCACTTCGGGTAGCGATCTCGCCGGCGGCGGCACGCGATTCACGCGGCTGCGCGCTGTGATGTCGGCCGAGGGAAACGAAGTCGCCCGGCGCATCATCGCGCAAACCTTCGATGATACGAGCCACGCCTTCATCGATGCGATCCACGAGAGCCTGCCGCATATTCCACGCACCGACATCGTCTGGCGCAGCCACTTCCTGCTCGGCGCGCTGTACTACACCCTGGTGACGCCGGAGCGCGTGTCGCGGCTGTCGCGTGGCAGCGCCGACGGCACCGACGCCGGCCACGCGATCGAAGAGCTGGTGCGCGCCACCGTTGCCTCGCTGCAGGCCGAGCCGCTCGATCAGGCGGCGCCGGCGCGTCGCAAAGCCCCCGTTCCATCCAGAAGCCAAAGCGAGCACTGACCTCGGGGCCACTGAGGCGGCCTGCACAGACGGGGCATCTGCAGCTCCAAACAAGAGGGAGCCTTCATCCCATGAAGACAGGTCTAGTCATCACCGCCCATCCCGGCGATTTCGTCTGGCGTGCCGGCGGCGCCATCGCGCTGCATGCGAAGAGGGGCTATCGCGTCAAGATCGTGTGCCTGTCCTTCGGCGAGCGCGGCGAGAGCCAGTTCGCCTGGAAGGAGGCCGGCGCGACGCTCGCTTCGGTGAAGGCCGGCCGCAAGGATGAGGCCGAGCGCGCAGCAAAGCTGCTAGGAGCCGAGATCGAGTTCTTCGATTGCGGTGATTACCCGCTGAAGCTCAACGAGGCGCATTTCGACCGGATGGTCGATATCTACCGCGAGCTCAATCCGAGCTTCGTGCTGACGCACGCGCTGGAAGACCCCTACAATTTCGACCATCCCGATGCGGCGCATTTCGCGCAGCAGACCCGCGTGGTGGCGCAGGCGATGGGCCACAAGCCCGGCGCAAGCTACAAATACGCCGCGCCGCCGGTGTTCCTGTTCGAGCCGCACCAGCCGGAGATGTGCAACTTCAAGCCGAACCTGATCCTCAAGATCGACGAGGTCTGGGAGCAGAAATACCAGGCGTTCCAGATCCTCGCCGCGCAGAAGCATCTCTGGGGCTATTACGAACGCGTCGCGCTCAACCGCGGCATCCAGGGCAGCCGCAACACCGGCGTGCCCATGACCCATGGCGAGGCCTACCAGCGCCTGTTCCCGACGGTGGAGGAGGTCCTGCAATGAAGTCTGCCGTCGGTGGTGGCCTCGGCCGTTGAATTCCGGAGTGCGCGGATATGGAAAAGCTCCGCCTTCGCACCGTGCTCGGCAATCACCCGCACGTTCGGGCGGTGAAGGCCGGCGAGCTGCGGTCGGATCTGTTCGAACTTGAATTCGTCGAGTTCGCGCCGACCAACGCCGCGTTCAAGCCGATGGTGCGAGAGCAGGCCTTCGACGTCTGCGAGATGGCTGTCGTCACCTATCTGATGGCCAAGGCGCACGGCAAGCCGCTGGTGCTGCTGCCGGCCGCGATGCTCGGCCGCTTCCAACACGGCCATGCGCTCTGTCGCGCCGACGGCGCCACGCTCGCGCCCGCCGATCTCGAAGGCAAGCGGGTCGGCATCCGCTCCTTTACGACCACGACCGGCGCGTGGATCCGCGGCATCCTCGCCAACGACCATGGCGTCGACCTCGACCGGATCGACTGGGTCACCTTCGAGGATCCGCACGTTGCTGAATATGTCGACAGGACCGAGCGTGCGCCGAAAGACAAGACCATCATCCAGATGCTGAAGGACGGCGAGCTCGACGCCGTGCTGGGCGAGACCTCCAATGATCCCGCGCTGAAGCCGCTGTTTGCCGATCCCGCCGCGGAGGCGGAGCGGTGGTACCGGAGGCATGGCGTGGTTCCCGTCAATCACTTGGTCGTGGTGACAGAGCAGCTTGCAAAATCGCGGCCCGATGTGGTGCGGGGCCTCTATGATCTCTTGAAGCGCGGCAAGATCGGCGCGGGTCCGCCCCGCTCACCGGACCTCGTTCCGTTCGGCATCGAAGCCAACCGGAAGCCGCTGGAGCTGATCATCGAATACTGCGTCCAGCAGGCGCTGATCCCACGGCGCTTTGCGGTCGACGAGCTGTTTGACGAGTTAACGCGGGATCTGACCTGATGACGATCACGAACGATCCAAGGCGATGGCAGGTTGGCCTGCTCGGCTATGGCGAGGTCGGCCGTATCCTCGCGGAAGACTTGCGCAAGCAGGGCATCGCGGTCTGCGCCTACGACATCAAGCTCGACGGCGATCAGGCGGCGCCGCTGCGCGCGCACGCAGCGGGGCGCGGGGTCGAACTGGACGCATCGCATGCCGACCTCGCGGCGCGCGCCGACTTCGTCATTTCGGCCGTCACGGCGAGTCAGGCGGTGCCGGTTGCGCAGGCCGCCGCAGCCGCGATCAGGAGGGACGCGTGGTTCCTGGATGTCAACTCGGCGTCGCCCGGCGCCAAGCAGCGCGCCGCAGCGACTATCGACAGTGCCGGCGGCCGTTATGTCGAAGGTGCCGTCATGACGTCGGTGCCGCCCTACCGGATCAAGGTGCCGCTCTTGCTCGGCGGCAAGGGCGCACGGGAGCTGGCGCCGCTGCTGACGACACTCGGCTTCGCCGCTCAAGTCGCGAGCGACGAGCTCGGCGTGTCGTCGGCGGTGAAGATGTGCCGCAGCATTATGATCAAGGGCCTGGAGGCCATGGTGATCGAGAGCTTCACGACCGCGCGCGCCTATGGCGTCGAGGATGCGGTGCTGGCGTCGCTTGCGGAAACCTTTCCCGGCATCAACTGGGAGAAGCAGGGAGCCTATTTCTTCCAGCGCGTCATCGAGCACGGCCGACGGCGGGCCGAGGAGGTGCGCGAGGTGGCCGAGACCGTGCGCGAGGCCGGGCTCGCACCGTGGTCCGCGTCAGGCACGGCCGAACGGCAGGCGTGGATTGCCGATCTTGCCGATGAAGGCATCTTCGGCGTCAAGGGAACGCCGGACTTCGCCCGCAGCGCGGATTGGCGCCTGGAGGCGGACCGGATCCTGGCGCGGATCAGGTCCTGAGGACATGCGGCTCGCGCGCGGCGAATCCGCCGCGTTTCCTGCCGCCGCGTGATGCGCTATTGCTCTTGGCACAGGTCATCGTGGAGGCATTGTCATGAAATTTTCCGGCAAGGTGGTCGTCATCACGGGAGCGGCGCGCGGCATCGGCAAGGCCTGCGCGGAGCGCTTCCTCGCCGATGGCGCCAAGGTCGTCATCTCCGATGTCGATGGCAGCGCATTGGCCAAGACCGCAGGCGAGCTTGGCCATCCGGGTCACCTGCGCACCGTCGAGGCCGACGTCAGCAAGCGGGCCGATGTCGACCGGCTGGTCGCTTCCGCCGTCAAGGAGTTCGGCCGGCTCGACGTCATGGTCAACAATGCCGGCGTCGCCCGCAACCGCGACTTCCTCGAGATCACCGAGGCCGAGTTCGACGACGTCATGGCGATCAACCTGAAGGGCGCGTTCTTCGGCGTGCAAGCGGCGGCGAAACAGATGATCGCGCAGGGCGGCGGCGGGGTCGTCGTCAACATGTCCTCGGTCAACGCGCTGCTCGCGATCCCGTCGCTTGCGACCTACGCCATGTCCAAGGGCGCGATGAAGCAGCTCACCTCGGTGGCCGCGGTCGCGCTGGCGCCGCATCGCATCCGTGTCGTCGCGGTCGGGCCGGGAACCATCCTCACCGAGATGGTGGCGACCGCGATCTTCTCCTCCGAAGACGCGCGGCGCAGCGTGCTGTCGCGGACCCCGGCAGGCCGCTGCGGCGAGCCGAGCGAGGTCGCCTCCGTGGTGGCGTTCCTCGCCAGCGATGACGCGTCCTACATCACCGGCCAGACCATCTATCCGGACGGCGGCCGGCTGATCCTGAACTACACCGTTCCGGTCAGCGAGCAGAAGTAGGCGAGGCGATCGGATCGCTAGCGTCCCTTGAACTGCGGCTTGCGCTTGTCCATGAAGGCGCGGCGGCCCTCGCGAAAGTCGTCGCTGTCCATGCAGTCGATGCCGATCTGCTTGATCGCGGCCATGTCGCGGTCGGCGGGGTCCTTCAGCACCTGGGCAATGGTGATCTTTGCGGCCTTGATCGCGAGCGGCGCGTTGCCGGAGATTGTGCGCGCGATCTCCATGGTCGCGTCCCACAATTCGGCGTCTTGCAGCACGCGATCGACCAGGCCGATCCGCAAGGCCTCGGCGGAATCGATCCGCATGCCCGTGTACATGATCAGCCGCGCCCATGACGGGCCGACCAGCGAGACGAGGTTGCGCAAGCCGTCATAGCCATAGGCAATCCCGAGCTTGGCGGCAGGGATGCCGAACTGGCCGCTTGCGCCGGAGATGCGGATGTCGGCGAGCATCGCCACCTGCATGCCGCCGCCGAGGCAGAAGCCGCGGATGCAGGCAATCGTCGGCTTCGGATAGTCGGCGAGCAGGGCGCGCTGGGCCGCGCTGCGTCGGGAATATTCTTCTGATGCTTCGGCGTTGTGCCTGGTCTTCTCGAACTGGCTGATATCGGCGCCCGACACGAACGCCTTGTCGCCGGCGCCGACCAGGATGACCACGCGGACATCGGGATCGTCGCGCAATTCCGTCAATGCCTGGCCAAAGCCCTCCCACATCTCCAGCGACATCGCGTTGCGCTTGTCCGGATTGTTGAAGGTGATGACGCCGACACCATCGATCACGTCTTGCAGGATCTTGCCGTCGGCGAGCGATTTTTGCGGGTGGTTGGGCATGCCTTGATCCAATCTGATTTCGGGAGTCGAGCAAGGAGCCATGGCGGTTCACCATCCGAGCTCCCTGACCGCTCTTGTTGCTTGATGTTCGCCGCCGGCGTGATGATCGGGAATTCTATCGGAAACCGGGCGCGAGTCATCCCGCGCGGCGCGATGGCGGGTCTGCCCGCGATGCGCTGCCATCGGCGCAATATATGCACTCTCCCCGTAGTTGTGCGGTATGAAAAATAAACCTGTGAGCAATGGTTGGACGCTAGCATCCGCGGCCCGCCTCCGTCCGGGTTCAGCTTTCGTTAGGAATTCGACGGTACAACCGTACTGCCTGCGCGCCAGATCGCACCCTGCGACGCGTGGGGGCGCGCATTGAGGCCTTCGCTGCCTGCAATCGCGTCGGTACGGACGGCCTGATCCGCCAGGCCGGCTAGGAAAGTCAGTCGACCCCGATCCCTGTGCATTCACATCGCGCCACGCGAGGGTTTTGTCGTGTCTGTGGAAAGGTTTCTCAAGCAGCGCGCGGTCAAGATCAGCGTCGACGGCAACTACACATTGCCCAACTGGTACGACCCGCAGGGGCGATTGCGCACCTTCGCCTGCCGAACCACGCGCGTCTCGCCGTTCCGGATGATCGTGGACGTTCCGGTGGTCGGCAAGATCGGGGACCGGCTGACCTCGTATTTCGAGGAGTTCGGCAAGTTCGAAGGCTGCATCACCGACACCATGAACGGCAGCTTCCTGTTCGAGCTCGAGATGACGCGCGCGATGCGCGAGCGGTTCGCCGACAAGCTGACATGGATCGAGAAAAAGCAAAAGGATCCGAGCATCCTCGAGGCGCGCAACAATCCACGCTTCATTCCAACGGCGCCGCACACCGTGCTGACGCTGGCGGACGGCTCCACGCTGAGCTGCTTCATCATCGACGTATCGCTGTCGGGGGCGGCGGTGTCTGCCGAGGTGCAGCCGCCCGTCGGCATGCCGCTTGCGATCGGCGCCTGTATCGGGCGCGTGGTCCGGTATCTTCCGAATGGATTCGCGATCAGGTTCGTCGAGAACTACCGGCAGTCCGACCTGTTGCGGCTGATTGCGCGCAAGGGGAGGGAGCCGCAGCCGGCGAATGCCGATGCCGAGGCCGTCGAATGACGGGCAGGTAACGATGACCGAGCGACGATTGACTTCGCGCATCAGGTTCGAGCACCCGATACCCGCGCAAATGATGGCGATCGACGGCACGTGGCGCCGCGAATGCACCATGGACGACGTCTCCGAGAACGGCGCGATGCTGATGGTCGGCGCCTCGATCGAAGGCCTGCATCTGAAGGAGTTCTTCCTGCTGCTCTCGTCGAAGGGGCTTGCCTACCGTCGCTGCATGCTCGCCTGGGTCAATGGCGACCAGATCGGTGTCACCTTCCTGAAGCGCGGCAAGAAGACGACAAAACAGCCGCGGCAGGAGCCGCGGCCCTAGCCCGCTTTCCGATATGCTCGTCGGGAACCTAGCCCTTGAGCCTCAGCTCGTCCGGGTCCAGCGCCGCCTGCACGCGCGCCGCGCCGTCGTCCCGTGCCGCCGACCCGTACGCTGCCGCCAGCGCGATCTCCTTGGCGCGGTTCGTGCACTCGGCCCAAAGCAGGAAGAAGACCAGCGGCGGCCTCTCGCGCGCCTGCAGCATCTGCCTGCATCGGTCCGCGGCGCCGTCGATCGCCCACCATTGGCGCGCGACCACCATGACCTTGCGGAAGCTGCGCAAGGTGCCTGAGAATTTCTGCGGATCGGCGCCCGAGATGCTTCCGCAATGGTTCAGCCAGTTCAGCGCCGCGTAGATCGCGATTCCATAATCATCGATCGCCGTGCCCGTGAAATCGATGATGGTGTCTTCATGCGGGCGCTGGCGCAGGAAGGCGTCGATCATGTCTGCCTGACGCGCCGGATCGATCAGGAGCGCCGTATCCCGCCGCGGCACCAGCGCGACATAGCGCATGGCTTCGAGCCGCGTGTGCTGCCAGATCGCACGGACGTCGCCTCGGGTATCGGTGGCCTTGCGCTTGCAGGCCGGATAGACCCACCTGCCGTTGTCGACCAGATCGAGATAGCGCGTCACCGCCTTGTCGAGGGCCTCGAGCATGGCCAAGGGTTCGGTGAGGCCGCCGAAACCGAAGTCGGCGTCCTCCGCGGCTGCAGGCTTCTTGACGCGTGTCCAGCCGAATGTGGCCATGCGGGGCGCCCCGATCTCAACCTGTCCTTACGCTAGTTGGAAAATCCGGCAAATCAACTGCCGCATTTGCGGCGGTCGGAGCGGGCCGCCGCACGGCGTCCGGTTGACGGTGGCTGGCGCCGCGACTAGGTCAAGGGCATCGCTGAATTTGCGGGCCGCTCCGCGTCCGCTGTCTGCCGGGCCATAGCACCATGACCGTCTCCGACCGCCAGTCGCATTGGCAAAACGTCTACCTGAGCAAGGGCGAGCAGGAGGTGAGCTGGCCGCAGGCCGATCCGCAACCGTCGTTGCGCCTGATCGAAAGCGTCGCGGCAGGCCCCCACGCCTCGATCATCGACATCGGCGGCGGCGCGTCGCGGCTCGTCGATGCGCTGCTGCAGCACGGCTTCGATGCCTTGACGGTGCTCGACCTGTCCGAGGCCGCGCTGCGGACCGCAAGCGAGCGGCTCGGCACCGCGGGCAACAACGTGCATTGGATCGCCGATGACGCCACGGTCTGGCAGCCGCCCGAGCCCTTTGACATCTGGCACGATCGCGCCGCGTTTCACTTCCTGGTCGAGGAACGCGACCGTGCGGCCTATCTCGATCGGCTGCGCCGCGGCGTCAAGGCGGGCGGTCACGCCATCATCGGTACCTTCGCGCTCGACGGTCCGGAGAAATGCAGCGGCCTGCCGGTGCAGCGATATGATCCGGCAACGCTCGCCCAAACGATCGGCGCAGCGTTCGAGCTGATTGCGCATGAGCAGCACCGGCACGTCACGCCCTGGGGCTCGACGCAATCGTTCCAGTTCAGCGTGCTGCGGCGGACGTGACCTGCTGACTTGCTGCGGGTACCAGCCATCGGAACAACATGATCGCGGCGGTGGCGCCCGCGGCTTCGGCGAACAGGAAGCCGGGCACGTCGAGCAGCCGGATGCCGGCAAACGTGTCGGTGAAGGCGCGCGCCAGCGTGACGGCCGGATTTGCGAAGTCGGTTGCGGTGAACCAGAACGCGCCGCCGATATAGGCTGCCACGATGCCCGAGAGCGACGATGGGCGCAGCCGCGTGCACACCCACACGATGCCGATCAGGCCGAACGTGGCGACGAATTCGCTTAAGCATTGGGAGAAGCCGCTGCGCGCGTGGGACGACAGCGCCAGCAGCGGAGCGTCGAACATCGCGTTCGCGACCGTGACACCGATCACGGCGCCGGCGAACTGCGCCGTGACATAGGCGATTGCCTCGCGCCTTCCGGTGTCGCCGCGAAACAACAGGATGAGCGTCACCAGCGGATTGAGGTGCGCGCCCGACAGCGGCGCGATCCACTCGATCAGCGCGAACAGCGTCGCGGCGGTCGACAGCGCATTGGCGAGCAGCGCAATCGCGGTGTTTCCACCCGCGAGCCGCTCGCCCAGGATGCCTGAGCCGACGACCGCCATCAGCAGGAAGCCGGTTCCGATCGCTTCGGCGACGCTGTTGCGTGCGAGCGAGGCCGTGCGGTCCGTGGCAGGTGCCGTGGCCGGCGGCGCGATCGCGTCAGACAACCTGCGCGACCTTGTAGGCGATGCCGCCTTCGACCAGATAACCCATCCCGACGCAGACGATGTCGTTGAGCCAGGCATATTGTTTGGCGCCGGTCTCGAACAGCGGATTAGTGCGGAAATAATAGCTGTTGGGGTCGACCTGGTAGCGCCGGACCGGGTCGGCGATATCGGCGCGCAGCTCGGGCGGCGTGATCCAGCGGCCGCCATACGTCATCTGCACCAGCGCACCGTCATGCGTCCTCAGGGTGAGCCGCACGTCCAGCGCCATCGCGCCGTCGGGGCGGAACAGCGCCCAGTCGCCGCCGCCGGCCAGCACCTCGCCATGCAGCTTCGGTCCCTCGAACGTGCCGCCGGCCGCGCCGAACAGGATACGCCGGCCGAGCGGGCCTTCGCCGATCTCGAGGCGGGGCTCGAGATCGATCACGATGTCGAAGAGATGCGCCGTGGTGATCGGGCCGAAGGATTTTACGCGTGGGTCTTTCATCGGTCGTGTCCTGACTGGGAGATTGGGGGCCGTCATTCCGCCGCGACAAGCGCGGTGGAGGCTTGTGGGAACAGCTTGTCGCGCACGGCGTCGGTCGAGACGCCGGATTGCGCGCAGAGCTCCGAGAGGTCGAAGACGAAGCGCTCGCCGGCGATCAGATGATCCTTGAACGTAAACCGGATCATGACGGGCAATTCGGCGCGCCGGCCGTTCGGCGTGACGCCGAACCGGTCGCCGGTCATGGTCATGCGAGCCGTACCCCAGCAGAGCAGCGCCTCGCCGTTACCGGCGTATCCGTCGAGGGTGACGTCGTAATCGGGAAATGACCCGAAGAACCGCACCAGTATCTTTTCGTTCTCGGCAAGGCCGCGCGCCTGTGTCCCGAAAGCAGGCGTCTCGAGCAGCATGTCCGGGTGAAACAGCTTCATTGCGGAGGGAATGTCCCGGCGGCTTTTGGCGGCCGCGAGCGCTTGCGCCAGCGCGAACATCTGATCTGTGGTCATGGGTTTCTCGTTCGTTCAGGGGAGCATTCGTTCATAATGTATCTAACATACATCGTGTATGATATATACTGCTCGTATCACATGCGGTCAACGTCTATGTTGCGCGCATGCGCCAGGATGAAGCCGAACGAACCGGAATCGAGCGAAGTCGCCGCGACGAGAACAGCGAAGCCACCCGTCAGGCCTTGCTGTCGGCGGGACGGGAGATTTTTGCGCGGGAGGGCTACCAGGCCGCGAGCATGGAGGCGATTTCGCGGGCGGCGCGGGTGACGCGGGGCGCGTTCTATCATCACTTCGAGGACAAGAAGGCGCTGTTCGACGCCGTCGTGGTCGCGATGCAGATCGAAGCGGCCGACACGATCCAGCAGCGCGCGAAGGCGCAACGGAAGATCTGGGATCGCCTGACGGCCGGCATCGATGCCTATCTGGACGTCTGCCTCGAGCCGGCCTACGCGCGCATCGTGATCCAGGAGGCACCGGCGATCCTCGGCGGCGAGCGTTTCCAGGAGATCGAGGAAGCGCACCCGATGGCGCTGCTCGGCGCGACACTGAACGCGCTGAAGCGCGACGGCGAGATCGCCTTTGACGACATGGGCCTGCTGACGCGTCTGCTCGACGCCATGATCTGCAAGGTGGCGATCATGCTGCCCGACGCCGACGACGCGAAGAAGTTGCGCAGGAATGCGCACAAGCTGTTCGACGGCCTGCTCGCCAACCTGCGCCAGAAGTAGAGGCGGCGGCAACGCGCGGAGGAGGTGACGACATGACGGATGCGCCACGGACGATCGGCGAGATCGCGAGCTACCACGCCCACGTCTATTACGACCCCGCAAGCAGCCGCGGCGAGGCGGAGCGCCTGCGCAACTGGATCGGCGAGCGTTTTTCCGTCACCCTCGGGCGCTGGCATGACGTCAAGGTCGGTCCGCACGATCAGGCGATGTATCAGGTCGCGTTTGCGGCCGAGCTGTTTCCGCAATTGGTGCCGTGGCTGATGCTCAATCATGGCAGCCTCAGCGTGCTGGTTCACCCCAACACCACGAACCCGCGCCGGGACCATCTTGCCGATCCGCTCTGGATCGGCACGCCGCTCGCCGTCCATGGCGACAAGCTCCCGGAGGAGGCGGAGATGGAGCACGCGCCGGCGCCGAACACGACACCGACCCTGCGTCCTTGAGATCCGCGGCGCCGGGCCCCGCAGGGCGGCACCGGAATGGCTAAATTTGTAGCCAATTCCTCTGCAACCAAGTTGCTTCAAACTCATCGCATTTTGCAACGCGGGGTTAAGCCGGCGTTCCTACGCTTTTGCCCGATATTTTTTCTCTCGGGCGCATTGCGATGTTCTTTTCGTTTCGGAGCAGGTCGCTCTGGCGGGTGGTTGGCCCGCTGATCGCGATCGTGCTGCTGCAGGCCAGTTTGGCGGCCGGCAGCCTACAGGTGATGTCCGCGGTGCGCGCCTATGTGGCGGGCGAGAGCATCTGGTCCAAGGGCCAGAAGGACGCCATCCACTATCTCCAGATCTATGTCTCGACCGGCGCGGCGGAAAGCTTGCGCAAATTCGACGCTGCGATCGCGGTGCCGCTGGCCGATCGCGCCGCGCGGATCGCGCTTGAATCGCCCGGCGACAACGACGCCGCCGCACGGGCCGGGTTTGCCAGGGCCGGCAATGACGACGCCGACATCGGCGGCCTGATCTGGCTGTTCAAATATTTCCGCGGCATGAAGCACGTGGCGGAGGCGGTGACCGCGTGGCGGAGTTCCGATGCGCTGCTCGACAGGCTCATTCAGCTCCGCAACGAGGCAGAGGGCGATATCGCGCTGCACGATCCGTCCGCGACGACGATCCGGCACTGGGTCGAGCGGATCGGTACCGTCGATGCGGCCCTGAGCACGCTGGCCGTCGACTTCTCCGATCAATTGGGGCGCGCCTCTCGTGAGGTCTCCGCGCTGCTCCTGTTCGTCAATGCCTTCATCGGGGCGTGCCTTGCCGGCATCGTGCTGTTCCATACGCGGCGGATGCTGCAACGGCGCTGGTTTGCCGAGACGGCGCTCGCGGAAGAGAAGGAGCGCGCGCAGCTCACGCTCGCCTCGATCGGCGACGCAGTGATCGTGACGACGCCGGACGACCGCGTCAGCTACATGAATCCGGCGGCGCAGCGGCTGATCGCAGCCGGGCATAACGTAGCCGATCAGCCGATCGCGTCGCTGTTCAGCATCGCGGAACAGCCGGTGCAGGGGCCGTTCGGGAGCGCTGAGGTCGACGATCAGGAGCGGGCGCGGCAGCGGCTATTGGTCCGGTCAGATCACACCACCGTGCCGGTCTCTGTGGTCGAGACCCCGATCACGCATGTCGGCCAGTGGGCCGGCCGCGTCATGATCATCCATGACATGACGGCGGAGCGGCGCCTGCTTGAAGAGCTGGCATGGGCTGCCTCCCATGACGCGCTCACCGCGCTTGCCAACCGCCGTCAGTTCGAGTTCGAGCTCCACAAGGCGATGTCCGGGCTGTCGACCGCCGGTGGCCACCTGATGCTGATCGATCTCGACCAGTTCAAGATCGTCAACGACACCTGCGGCCACATGGCCGGCGACCGCCTGCTGCGGCACGTCGCGAAGTTGCTGTCGACCGAGGTCGGCAGCAGCGGGCTGGTCGCACGCCTCGGCGGTGACGAGTTCGGCATTCTGCTGCGCGAGCGCAGCGCTGGCGGGGACGAGATGGCTTCCGACGTCGCGGAGCGGATCCGCGCCGTGGTCGAACAGTCGAACTTCATCCACGAAGGATCGAGTTTCAGGATCAGCGCGAGCATCGGCCTCGTCAAGCTGGACGACTGTGCGGGCGTGCAGGACGCGCTGCGGCTTGCCGACGTCGCCTGCTTCCTTGCCAAGGACAAGGGGCGCAACCGCGTCCAGGAGCACCGTCCGTCGGATACCGACATGACGCTGCGCGTCGCCGAGATGAGCTGGGTCAATCGCATCCGCAAGGGACTGGATGAGGACCGCTTCTGCCTCTACGAACAGGAAATTCGCCCGGTCAACAGCGCGCTGAAGGGCCAGGAGCGCCGCGAACTGTTGCTGCGCCTGCGCGACGAGAGCGGCGGCCTGGTGCCGCCCGGCAGCTTCCTGCCCGCCGCCGAACGCTATGGGTTGATGCCGCTGATCGACCGCTGGGTGGTTCGCCGCGCCTTCGAGATCATCGCCGAGCGCAAGCACAGCCTGCGCAAGATCGCGGGCTACGCGATCAATCTCTCCGGTGCGACCATCGGGGACCACGAGTTCGTCCACTTCGTCGCCGGACTGTTCACGGAATATGACGTGCCGCCGACGCTGGTCTGCTTCGAGATCACCGAGACCAGCGCGATCTCCAATCTGGATGAGGCGCAGAAGTTCATCGCGCGCCTACGCGAGATCGGCTGCAGCTTCTCGCTCGACGATTTCGGCACCGGCATGTCGTCGATTGCCTATCTGAAGCACCTGCCGGTCGACTTCATCAAGATCGACGGCTCGTTCGTGAAGGAGATCCTGAACAGCAAGGTCGATCGTGCGATGGTCGAGATGATTACCAAGACCGCGAAGATCATGCAGAAGCAGGTGGTCGCCGAGTTCGTCGAAAGCATCGCCATCCTCGACGAGCTGCGCCAGATCGGGGTGGATTACGTCCAGGGCTATGCGATCGGAAAGCCGATGCCGGTCTTGACGGTACGGGAGGAAAAGATCGCCTGACCCCCCGGCGTCCCGGAACGGGACGGTTTTCGGCCTTTTTGGCCTCAATTCCCGCCACTTTCGGGCTTTTGGCACCAAAAAAGGGCCAGCGGCCCCGTGGTCTCGAATATGCCTTACTCTAATTCCCTGATATGATGAGTAATCGGTGAATCTCCATGGGGCCCGCGAAGGCTCCAAAGCACCGACGGGGATGGATGGGTCTTCGAACGACAAAAGCTGCCGGGCAACGGTCAAGCCGCGGCATTTCCTTGGTGGGCAGCACGGCATTCGCCGTTGGTGCGCTTGCCCTGTCGTCTGGCCTCGCCGCCTGGATGGTCGGCGTCGACCCGGTCGCTTGGCTGCACGGACCGGCGCTGGCGAACACCACCGCCTCACTGACATTCGACGATCGCTTCGGCTCGCGCTCCACCCTCAGCTCGGCGTCGCTTTACTATCCGTTGCGCCGCGGCCTCCGTTCCGACCGCGGCGATTTCAAATCCGAGTTCGGTCATATCGAGGACGCGCTGTCCGGCCAGTTGCGCGAGTCCCAGACCGATCTGCCAACCCCGCCGGCCGCAGCCGCCGCGGTGGCCGCGGTGCCAATGCCGCGATCCCGTCCGACTGAAGCCAACCTGCTCGCCCGGAATGATCAGCCCCCACCGCCGCCGCCGGTGCAACAGGCCGACAACCGGAGCTTCCTGCAGAAGCTCGCCGATATGATGCCGGCGAAGCTGCAATTGGCCTCGCTCGATCCGAACGACGGGTTGCTGTCCGGCCCGAGCCCCAATCTCGGCGCGCTCGGCTATGACAGCACCACGGCGGTCTACGACATCACCGCGCGCATCGTGTACATGCCCGACGGCACCAAGTTCGAGGCGCATTCCGGCCTCGGCAGCTTGCTGGACGACCCGGCGCATGTGAAGACCCGCAACGCCGGCGCGACGCCGCCCGGCATCTACGACATGAAGCCGCGCGAAAAGCTGTTCCACGGCGTGCCCGCGCTGCGGATGACCCCGGTCGACGGCAGCGACACGTTCGGCCGCGTTGGCCTGCTCGTTCACAGCTACATGCTCGGCCCGAACGGCGACTCCAACGGCTGCATCTCGGTCAAGCACTACGATAAGTTCCTGCAGGCCTACCGCAGCGGCACGGTCAAGCGCATCGCCGTGGTGGTCAGCATCCAGGATGTCCAGTCGGCATCGACGCGCGCCGCGTCGAACTCGTAAGTCATCCCGGCGCTGCCGGCGCCTCAAGCCCGCCAACCTTCAGGATGTCTCGTCGCCTCCGGCGCGAAAAGCGCCGGGCGGTGCGCCATAGGCGCGGCGGAACGCGCGGGCAAAACTCTCGTGGCTCCTGAATCCGGCACGCAGCGCGATCTCACCGATTGGAAGATCGGCAAACCGCGCGTCGCGGAGCTGGTTGAGGCTGTGGCGGAGCCGCGCGTCGCGGACATGCGCCGCGAGAGTCGTTCCGGCATCGGCGAGCACCGCAAACAGATGGCTGCGCGAGATCTTCAGATGCCGGCAGATATATTTCGCCGAGAGCTGCGGGTTGTGAAGCTCGTCCAGAATGAACGACTGGATTTGCCGCAGCAGCACCTCGCGCGGTGAAACCGGTCCGGCCGCCGGCACGCCGATTGCGGTCGCCCGGATCAAGAGGCCTTCGAGCTGGTTCGCAGCGAGGTCGTCGACCAGCGCAAAATCGTCGGGGATGTCCCGCAGCGCGCCGAGATAGGCGGACGCGAGCCGGCCTGCGCCGCGGCCGGCGATGACGTTCGGCGGCCGGCCCGGCATCTGCTGCAGATGCCGCCGCAGCCGCGCGCCGGGAATGGAGGCGCAGATCAGGTCGCAGCCCTGCTCGAAGCGCATCGCGAAGGGTTCGTTGGTGTCGAGCAGGACGATGTCGCCGGGCCGCGCCAGCGTCTTCTGCCCATACTGCTCGACCACGGCATCGCCTGCTATCTGCAGGTTGGCGAAGAACGACCCGTCCTGGAAGCTGCCGATTCCCTTTCGCGTGCGGTGGACGGCATTCGGAACGGACTGCACGCGCGACAACGGCAGCGCGGCGCTGCCGATGCTGGTGATGGCGCCGTCGAAATCGTCAGGCGTGATCTTCTCGGGTTCGAGCGGGAGATAGGTCCGCAGCACCGCTTCGCGCCAATAGGCAAAGCGGTCGGCCGGTGCGACGTCTTGCATGTTCCAGGAAGCGCCCATGTTCGCGTGCCGGAGTTTACCTGCCAGGATGCTTGGGCGAGCTTACAATCAATTGCCGTGCCCGTCAGGCGGACATTTTGCCAAATCGGCGTGGACCCGGCGTCAATGACTTGCGTGAGCTGATGCCGCACCGTCGGTCATTCGACCCGCTGGAGGAAAGGCTCATGCCGATCGATTTCACCCTGACCGCAGAGCAACGCGAGCTGCAGATGTCCGCCCGGAGCTTCGCGCGGACGGTGCTGTCCGGCGTCGCCGAGGCAACCCGCCATCTCGCCACACCCGCGGAGCGCTTTGCGGCCACCCGGCCGTTCTATGAACAGGTGGTCAAGGCCGGCTTCCTGCGCCGGATGATTCCCGCGCCGCTCGGCGGCGAGGGCACCGGCGTGCTCGACATGGCCGTGGTCGCAGAAGAGTTTCAGGCCGTCGACGTCAACGTCTCGCTGACGCTGTTCGGTTCGCTGCTCGGTCTGATGCCGGTCATGCTTGCGGGCTCGCCGGCGCAGCAGAAGACCTTGATAGCGCCGTTCCTCGAGCGCGCCGGCACGCCGCTCGCCGCCTTCGCCTTCAGCGAGCCCGGTGGGAGCGCCAACTTTGCCTCGCCGGTGCCGGGAACGGGGCTGCGGACAGCGGCGCGGCTCGACGGCGACGAATGGGTCATCACCGGCGCCAAGCAATGGGTGTCGAGCGCGACCGGCTGGGACGGCAACGGTGCCGACGTCATCTGCGTGGTCTGCCGCACCGATCCCACTGCTGCGCCGGACAGCGCGATCTCGGTGATCGCGGTGCCGCGGTCCGCCGATGGCATCAAGGGTATCGTGCTCGAACGCGCCGCCGATCTGATGGGCCATCGTGCCCATCTGACGCCGCGCTTCCGGCTCGAGCAGGTCCGCGTACCCAGGGACAACGTGCTCGGCCGCGTCGGCGGCGGGCTCGAACTGGTGGAGATGAGCTTTGCCGGCACGGCCGCGCTGGTCGGCGTGTTCGGCGTCGCGCTGATGCGCGCCGCTTTCGACTATGCGCTGAACTTTGCTCGTACCGAACATCGCGGCGGGGCGGTGCCGATCATCGAGCATCAGGCGGTTGGCTACGCGCTGGCGGACGCCAAGATGGCGATCGAGGCGGCGCGCTATCTGAGCTGGAAGGCCTGTCACGCCATGGACAGCAACGCGCCCAGCGCGTTCGAACTCGCGCTGCACGCCAAGGTCTTCGGCTCGGAGACCGCGGTGAAGGTGATCACCGACCTGATGCGTGTGGTCGGTATCGAAAGTTACGACCACCAATCTCCGCTCGCCGGCCTGTTGCAGGATGCGATGGCCTATCCGCTGTTCGACGGCGGCAATATGGGCGTGCGCCGCCGGCAATTGCACACGCTCCTGAAGAGCCCGGCCTACGATCCGCTAACGGCATCTGGCGCGGCGTGAGCCGCGCCAGGCGGCGGGCGGCTGTTTTTCCTTCCCATCGCCGGTCACGTCTGCGCAACATGGCGGCCTCTTGCGAGGTCGCGATGATTGACGACAGCCACCGCCGTTCTCGCCGTACGATCTTCGTTGCTGCGCTGATCGGCGCCCTTGCATGCGCCTGTCAGCCGCCGGCGCAGGCGGCGAGCGCGATCGATACGCTGGCGGTGCAGATGTCGCAGGCCGGCGACAGCGGCCGCTATGAGGACGCGCTCAAGATCGCGCAGCGCCTCGAGGAGTTGGTCCGGCGCCAGCAGGGCACCGACAACATGAATTATGCGGGCGTCCTGCACAATGAGGGCGTGTTCCTCAACAATCTCGGCCGCTACAAGGAAGCCGCCGACCGGCTGAACGCGGCGCTTGCGATCAAGCTGCGCCACCATGACGCCGCCTCGATCCTGCGCACCTCGAACATCCTGATCGACTGTCTAATCATCCTGGAGCGCCGCGGCGACGCGCTCGCGGTCGCCAGGCAGGCGCTGGCGATCGGCACGTCCGCTTTCGGCCCCGACGACCCACGGCTTGCCGGCGCGATCGTCTCGATGGGGGCGATCGCCCGCGAACAGGAGAATTATCGTGAAGCGCAGGACTATTTCGAACGCGCGCTCGCGATCAGGCAGAAGACGCCGGACGTCTCGCCGCCCGACATTGCGATCGCGCTGGATGACCTCGGCGACCTCTATGGCCTCGAGGGCCGGTTCGACGACGGCGAGCGGTTGCTAAAGCAGGCGCTTGGCACGCTCGAGCAGGCCTATGGGGCGCAAGCGCCGAATGCGCCCAACTACCTGAAGATCGTAAACGACCTCGGCAATCTCTATAACGACGCCGGTCGTCTCCCTGAGGCGGAAGCGACGCTGCGCAAGGCCTATGTACTCGGTCGCGCCAGATCGGGCGAGACCGATCCGAACGTGGCCTCGATGCTCGGCAACCTCGCCAACGTCCTTAACAAGCAGTCGCGCTACGCCGAGGCCGAGGCGCTGTTCAATCAGACGTTGGTCGCGCGCGAAAAGACCTTCGGGCCGAACCATCCGGCCGTTGTCTACGCGCTGAACAACCTCGCCAACAATTACGCCGACCAGGGCCGGACGGCGGAGGCACTGGCGTTGCAGCAGCGCGTCCTCGCGATCGAGGAGAAGATCGCAGGCCCCGACAGCCCCGGTGTCGCGCGCAGCCTGATCGCGATCGCGAACAGCTACAGGGACATGGGGCGCGCCGCTGACGCCACGCCGTTGTTCGAACGCGCGCTCCGGATCTTTTCCGCGAAGTTCGGCAGCGACAGCAGCTTTGTGGCTGACACGCTCGGCGCGATCGGACGGCAGCAGCTCGATGCGGGTCAGTTCGACGCCGCCGGGCAGAGTTTTGCCCGTGCGCTTGCGATCCAGGAACGGCAGTTCGGGAGCGGGCACCCGAATATGATTCCGACTTTGCGCAACCAGGCGCTTCTGGCCCTGCAGACGCAGAACTATCCGAACGCACGCGGCTCGCTCGAGCGCGCACGCGCCATCGCCCAATCCAGGCTTGGTGCAGATCACCTGACGACATCAGCGATCCTGATCAATCTGGCCGATGTGTCGGCCGGTGAATCCAGATGGTCGGACGCGCTTGCGACCTTGCGGCAGGCTTCAGTACGCCTTGCAGGCCGCCCCAACACCGGCGAGGCGGGCCGGCTCCTCGCCGATCTCGACAGCCGCCTGATCCGCGCTGTCTGGCAGCTCGCTGACGGCCGGCCCGACGATAGCCTGAAGAGCGAGGCATTCGCCTCGGCGCAGCGGCTTCGCGAAACCGTGGCGGCTGCCGCCGTCACGCAGATGTCGGCGCGGTTTGCCGCGGGCAATGACGAGATCGCCGCAGCTGTGCGGCGGCAGCAGGATTTGAAAGCTTCGCTCGACAGTCTCGACAGGCGCATCACCGCCGAGCTTGGCGCCCCCGACGGCAAGCGAAACGATGACCTGATCGCGCGCCTGCGAGCCGAAGAGACGCGCGTCCGGACGTCGCTGGAGGAGATATCCGCGCGGATTGCGCGTGAATTTCCCGCCTATGCGGAACTGTCAAATCCGGCGCCGCTGTCGTTTGCGCAGGCGCAGGCCCTGCTCGGTCCTGACGAGGCCGCACTCCAGTTCGTTGCGATGAACGACCGAAGCTTTGTTTTCGCCGCGACCCGCGAAGCCGTCGCCGTGCACGAAATCCCGCTGCGCGCGCAGGGGCTGTCCGACCGCGTCGCGAGCCTGCGTAAGGGCCTGTTCAGCGGCGCTACCGAGGCCGTCGCGACGCCGTTCGATCTCAATGTGTCGCATGAGCTCTACACGGCGCTGTTCGCTCCGATCGCGGATTTAATCGCGGCCAAACCGAAGCTGCTGATCGTACCGGCGGGTGCGCTGACCAGCCTGCCGTTCCAGGTTCTCGTCACCCGCGCGCCGGATCCTGCTCTGACCGAGGCCGATCGGTACAAGTCCGCGGCGTGGCTGATCCGCGACAAGGCGATCGACGTGCTGCCGTCGATGAGCAGCCTCCGCGCCTTGCGGGTCTATGCAAGGCGATCCCGCGCCGGCAAGCCGTTCATCGGCTTCGGCAATCCGGTGCTGCAGCTCGACGGCGGAAAGACGAGGGGGTCGCGCGATGTCGAACCATATTCGACCTACTACACGGGGACGACGGTCGACATCGACGCGCTGCGCAAGGGCCTTGCGCCATTGCCGGAAACCGCGGGCGAGTTGCTCGCGGTGGCGCGGCAGCTCGGTGCTCCCGAGAGCGATGTGCATCTGGGCGCCGACGCGACCGTGACCAATGTGAGACGAGCGCCGCTCGACCAGTACCGCGTGATCGATTTCGCGACCCACGGCCTCGTGGCCGGGGAAGTGCGAGGCCTGAGCGAGCCGGCGCTGGTGCTGACGCTGCCGGCCCATCCGACTGCCGACGATGACGGGCTCTTGACCTCAAGCCGCGTCGCCCGGCTGACGCTGGACGCAGACTGGGCGGTGCTGTCGGCATGCAACACGGCGGCGGGTGACAGGCCGGGCGCCGAAGGATTGTCCGGGCTCGCGCGTGCCTTCTTCTACGCAGGTGTACGGGCGCTGCTGGTCTCGCATTGGCCGGTCGATTCGGAGGCAGCCGTGAAGCTCACGACCGGCACCTTTTCCGAATTGGCCAGGCATCCCGAGATCGGCCGCGCCGAGGCCTTCCGCCGGTCGATGCTGGCCTTGATCGCCGATCCCTCCGACCCCCGGAATGCCGAGCCGTCAGTGTGGGCCCCGTTTGTGCTGGTAGGCGAGGGCGGCTAGCGACATGAATGTATACTGAAATTGCCTTTTGAGGCTAAGAATCGGCTTGATCTGAGCTGTATCTAACACTAGTGTATACATAACATATACATATGGGATCTGATGCCAAAACCCTTCCCCATGAACGCCTGGTATGCAGCTGGCTGGGACACCGAGATCAAGCACGCGCTGCTGCCGCGCACGATCTGCGGCAAGCACGTCGTGATGTATCGGAAGGGCGACGGCGAGGTCGTTGCGCTGGAGGATGCCTGCTGGCATCGCCTGGTGCCGCTCTCCAAGGGACGGCTCGACGGCGACACCGTGGTCTGCGGCTATCACGGCCTGAAATACAATGCGCAGGGCCGCTGCACCTTCATGCCGTCGCAGGAGACGATCAATCCGTCAGCCTGCGTGCGCGCCTATCCCGTGGTCGAACGTCACCGCTTCGTCTGGCTTTGGATGGGCGATCCGGCGCTTGCCGATCCGGCGCTGGTGCCGGACATGCACTGGAACCACGATCCGGCCTGGGCCGGCGACGGCAAGACCATCCACGTCAAATGCGACTATCGCCTTGTGGTCGACAATCTGATGGACCTGACCCACGAGACCTTCGTGCACGGCTCCAGCATCGGCAATGACGCAGTCGCCGAGGCGCCGTTCGACGTCACCCATGGTGAGAAGACGGTAACCGTAACGCGCTGGATGCAGGGCATCGAGCCGCCGCCGTTCTGGGCCAAGCAGTTGGGCAAGCCCGGTCCCGTCGATCGCTGGCAGATCATCCGCTTCGAGGCGCCGTGCACCGTCAATATCGACGTCGGCGTGGCGCCGGCCGGCACCGGCGCGCCGGAGGGCGACCGCTCGCAGGGCGTCAACGGCTATGTGCTCAACACCATTACGCCAGAGACCGAGAAGACCTGCCATTATTTCTGGGCCTTCGTCCGCAATCACCGCATCACCGAGCAGCGGCTGACCACCGAGATTCGCGAGGGCGTCGCCGGCATCTTCCATGAGGACGAGATCATCCTCGAGGCGCAGCAGCGCGCGATGGACGAGAATCCGGACCGCGTGTTCTACAACCTCAACATAGATGCCGGTGCGATGTGGGCGCGGCGGGTGATCGACCGCATGGTGGCGAAGGAGAATCCGCCGCCGCATCTGCAGGCCGCGGAGTAGATCATGGCCGAACGCGAGGTCGACCGCGCCGTGTCGCAGACCGTGCGGGCGCAGCTCGCGCTGCGTGACCTGATCCTGTCGGGCGGCTTGCGTCCCGGCGAACGCATCTCCGAACTGCAGGCGGTCGAAACCACCGGCGTATCGCGCACGCCGGTGCGGATGGCGCTGGTGCGGCTCGAGGAGGAGGGGCTCCTGGAGGCGATCCCGTCCGGCGGCTTCATGGTCAAGGCATTTTCCGAGCGCGACATCCTCGATTCGATCGAGCTGCGCGGCACGCTGGAAGGGCTGGCCGCGCGCTTTGCCGCCGAGCGCGGCGTGTCGTCGCGCGATCTCGAACCGTTGAAGGAGTGCTTGAACGAGATCGATGGCCTGGTGCGGCAGGACCCGATCTCGGTGGAGGCGTTCTCGTCCTATGTCGCGCTGAATGCGCGCTTCCACGCGCTGCTCACCGAACTGTCGCGCAGCCCGCCGCTGATCCGGCAGATCGATCGCGCCTCGGCGCTGCCGTTCGCCTCGCCGAGCGGCTTTGTGATGGCGCAGTCGGCGTTGCCTGAGGCGCACCAGATCCTTTTGATCGCGCAGGATCATCACCGCATCGTGGTCGATGCGATCGAGAACCGCGAAGGGGCGCGGGCGGAAGCCGTCATGCGCGAGCATGCCCGCCTCGCCGCGCGCAATCTGCGGCTCGCGCTGCGCAACCGCACCCGTCTCGATCTGTTGCCGGCACTGGCGCTGATCAGGTCGGCCGCGACCGATTAGGCGGAGGCCGCGATGCGATTTGTCGAAACCTGGACCCCGGCAACCGTGGTCGCGACACGCGACCTGACGCCCGGCATCCGCGAATTCCTGCTGCGCCCGGACCATGGCGGCGGCGCCGCCTATCCGGTCGGCAGCCATATCGAGGTCGGCGTCACCGTCGACGGTCAGCCGCAGACGCGCTGCTATTCGCTGGTCGGCGAGGCCGATCCGCATGGCTACCGGATCGCCGTCCGCCGCGCGCCGGACAGCCGCGGCGGTTCGCGCTACATGTGGTCGCTGGCGTCAGGGGCGCGGATCACCATCACGCTGCCGACCTCGCTGCTCCAGATCGACTGGACGCGGCGGCATTTCTGCCTGGTCGCGGGCGGCATCGGCATCACGCCGATCGTCGGTGCCGCCCAGGCGCTCGCCCGTCGCGGTGCTGATGTCACGCTGCATTACGCGGTGCGCTCGCGCAATGACGCGGCCTATCTGGATACGCTATGGGCCCTGCTTGGCGATCGCCTGGTCGTCCATGCCGGCGATGAGGGCCGACGGCTCGATTTCCATCGGATGTTCGCAGCTTTGCCGCAACAGGTCATGACGCTGTTCTGCGGTCCGATGCGGATGCTGGATGCAGCGCGCCATGCCTGGGAGGCGGCCGGCCGGCCGATGACCGATTTGCGCTACGAGACCTTCGGGTCGAGCGGCCGGTTGCCGACGGAAGCGTTCCGGGTGCGGCTGAAGGATGAGGGCGTCGAACTGGTGATCCCGCGCGACCGCTCGTTGCTCGACGTGCTCAACGAGGCCGGCCACGAGGTGATGAGCGACTGCCGCCGCGGCGAATGCGGCGTCTGCGCCCTCGATATCGTCGATGTCGACGGCGAGATCGACCATCGCGACGTCTTCTTCAGCGACCACCAGAAACGGGACAACCGCAAGATCTGCGCCTGCGTCTCGCGGGCCCGCGGCACCGTCACGGTGGACACGCTGCACCGCGCCGACGCGCTTTAGCCAGTCAGGCCGCGTGCGTTGAGCGGGGCCTTTCAGGGTCAAGCAGGGTTACCGCCTGCTCGGCCGGGACTGGCCGGCCGATCAGGTAACCCTGGACTTCGTCGCAATTGGTCTGGCGCAGATAATCGAGCTGATCCGTCGTCTCGACGCCCTCTGCCACCACGCTGATGCGCAGGTCCTGGGCGAGGCCGATGACCGATTTCACGATCGCGGCGCAGTCCGGTTGTGTCAGCATGTCCCGGATAAAGGACTGATCGATCTTGATCCGGCTGAACGGCAGTTTGCGCAGGTAGGTCAGCGACGAGAAGCCGGTGCCGAAATCGTCGAGCGCGACCGTCACGCCGAGCTGCAGCAGCGAGTTCAGGATCGACGACGCCGGCCCATATTTCGAGATCAGCATTGACTCGGTGATCTCGATCTCGAGCCGGTCCGGTGAAACGCCGGCGTCCGCGAGCGCCTGCACGATGGTCTGCAGGATGCCGGCATTGTGGAATTGCGCCGCGGAGAAGTTCACGGCCATTCTGACGTTGCCGGGCCAGGTCGAAAGCGTCGCGCAGGCGCGGCGGATCACCCACTCGCCAATCTGGTGGATCAGTCCGGTCTCCTCGGCGATCGGAATGAACTCGCTCGGCGGAATCAATCCTCGCACGGGATGCCGCCAGCGCAGCAGCGCCTCGAAGCCGGTGATCCGGTTCTCGTCGATGTCGAGGAACGGCTGGTAGACGAGGAACAGCTCATCGCGTTCGATGGCAAGCTCCAGGTCGCGTTGCAGCGCGCGGCGGTGCCGGGCCGACCTGTCGTCGCTGGCCTCGAAGAAGCAGATGGTGCCCGGGCCGGCCTTCTTGGCGCGATAAAGCGCGATGTCGACGTGCTTGAGCAGGTCATGCGACGTGGTGCCGTCGCGCGGCGCCAGCACGATCCCGACGCTCGTAGCACCGGCGACTTCGCAGCCGTCGATCAGGAACGGATCGGCAAAGGCCCCAACGAAGCGCTCGGCGATCTCGAATGCGTCTTCCGCCCGGGCGAGGTTGGCCATGATCAGCCCGAACTCGTCGCCGCCGATGCGGGCGACATGTTCGGCCGCGCGCGTGCAACGCTGCAGCCGCGCGGCGACCTGAACCAGGAATTCGTCGCCGGCCGGGTGGCCGAACCGATCGTTGATGTCCTTGAAGCGATCGAGGTCGAGCAGAAGCACCGCGAACTCCTCGCCGGAATGCGTCAGCCGCTTCAGGGCGTCGGCGAGGGATTCGTTGAACGCGAAGCGGTTCGGCAGATGCGTCAGCGGATCCTGCCGGACGGACTTTTCAGCCTCAAGCTGCGCGATGACGCGCCGCGTGAACGCGAAGGCGTTGACGAACACGGCGCGCAACAGCACCGCGCCGTAGACGACGACCAGGATTGCCACCAGCAGGTAGACGAAATCGCCGTTGCGGCCGAGACAAATTGCGGTGCCGAGGAAGATCGGGGTGGTGAACGCGATCGCCGCCACCGGGATCGTGGCGAACGCCAATGCGCCGCCGGCGAGCATGCCCGCGCACAGACAGGTGATGACCAGCTGCGCGCCGCTTGAGGCATTGTTGAAGAAGGCCACCGGGACGACGCCCCAGGCGCTCCCGAGCAGGAGCGCGTTGCGCACCAGGCGGTACATGGTGTTGCGCGAAACGAACTGGGGTTTTGTGATCCGCCGCGCCGAGTGAGCCTGAAATCCGAACGCGAGCGCGGCCGAAACCACCGCGGTTGCCCATACCAGCGCGGTGATCCGATCGGGCGAATGCCATAGCGCGGCGGCAAGCACGATGGCGTTGCAGGCATTGGCCACCATGATGCCGGCCGAATAGCCGAGCACGAGCGACATCTGCTCGGCGCGGATCTGTCCGGCAAGGGACTCATCAACCTGCGGTCCGCCAAAGGCTGCGAGATCACCGGCAAAGAGCTGCTTGAAATAGGAACTCAAGTACATTCGCATTCGACCCTGCACGGTTGGCCCAACCGCTGGCCTTGGCGGTGGAAAACTCTCTGCAAACCTTTGACAATGTATGAATTATTTAAGCGACATGTCCGTCGGGACATCACACATCCAATTCCACGCGGCAGCATCGCTAACAAATCGATACAAAGGCGCGACAGTCATTTCGAAGGATCGAGATGCGGATGGCTGTTCCGCACGATTTGTGTCGTTCCAACCACTGGTTGCGGACGTGCGGATCACGCGGGCTTGAAGGCCGGTCACGTTTTCGCGATGAATTTGCGCGGTCGGCCTGATGAGTTCGGCGGTGGTCAAACCAGGAGGACCGACGCGCTGCTCGACAGCTGCATGTCCGCGCCGTCGTCGTGAGCGCCGGGGAGTTCGGCAAGAATCATCGGCGAGCTCGATCCCGCCGCTGCCACCGAATGCATCGTCATCGCGACGCAGGGGAGAGCATCCATCGCGACGGCGTTCTGACGGTCGTCGAGCGCGACCATCTGTTCGAAGACGGATGCGACAAAACGCCGTCGCGAGTCATCGTCAGGCCCGGCCGCTACGTCTTTGCGGTCGCCGCGAACGTCGATCAGCTCAATATGCTTGTCAGGCAACTGCTCCAGAACCTGAGCGCAGGGCGCCAGCCTTTTCAAGACTGCGCTTTGTCTATACCACCGGGAGAAAGTCTCGGGGGAAACCAGTGAACAACAATAATGACGTCGCCGAATATGATTACGTCGTGGTGGGGGCTGGCTCGGCCGGCTGCGTGCTCGCCAACCGGCTGAGCGCCGACGGCAAGCATTCGGTGCTGCTGCTCGAGGCCGGGCCGAAGGACACCAACATCTGGATCCATGTCCCGCTCGGCTACGGCAAGCTGTTCAAGGAAAGATCGGTCAACTGGATGTACCAGACCGAGCCCGAGCCCGGGCTGAATGGCCGCCAGGTGTTCCAGCCGCGCGGCAAGGTGCTCGGCGGCTCGAGCTCGATCAACGGCCTGCTCTACGTGCGCGGACAGCACGAGGATTACGATCGCTGGCGCCAGCGCGGCAATGCCGGCTGGGGCTATGACGACGTGCTGCCCTATTTCAGGAAGGCCGAGAACCAGCAGCGCGGCGCCGACAAATATCACGGCAGCGACGGTCCGCTGCCGGTGTCGGACTGGCGACATCATGATCCGCTGTCGGAAGCCTTTGTCGTCGCAGCCGCCGAGGTCGGCATCCCGACCAACCCGGATTTCAACGGCGCGACCCAGGAGGGCGCGGGCTTCTTCCAGACCACGACGCAGCGCGGCCGGCGCGCCAGCACGGCACGCGCCTATCTGCGGCCGGCAATGGCGCGCGGCAATCTGCGCGTCGAAACCTCGGCGCTGGCGCAGCGGATCCTGTTCGAGGGCCGGAAGGCAAAAACGGTCGAGTACAAGCAAGAGGGGCGGTTGCGCAAGGCAAAGGCGCGCAGGGAGATCCTGGTGTCGAGCGGCGCGTACAACTCTCCGCAATTGCTGCAGCTCTCGGGCGTCGGCCCGGGCGATCTCCTCAAGCAGCACGACATCGAGGTGGTGCTCGATGCGCCCGGCGTCGGCAGTGACCTGCAGGACCACATGCAGGTGCGCATCGTGACGCGCTCCGCGCAGGCGGTCACGCTCAATGACGTCGTCAACAACCCCGTTCGACGCGTTATGGCGGGCCTGCGCTACGCCGCGCTGCGCAAGGGGCCGCTGACGATCGCCGCCGGCACGTCTGGCGCGTTCTTCAAGACCAGCCCGCGGCTGGCCTCGCCCGATATCCAGATCCATTTCCTGCCGTTCTCGACCGACAAGATGGGCGAGAAGCTGCATCCGTTCTCGGGCTTCACCGCGTCGGTCTGTCAGTTGCGCCCCGAGAGTCGCGGCTCGCTGAAGATCAAGAGCGCGGATGCCTCCGTGCCCCCGGAAATCCGCATCAACTATCTCGCGACCGAAACCGACCGCCGCGCCTTCATCGACGGCATCCGCATCCTGCGCAAGATCCTGGCGGCGCCGGCTTTGAAGCCTTACGCGGTCGCCGAGGTCGATCCCGGCGCCAAGGTCGTCAGCGACGAGGATCTGCTCGAGTTCTGCCGCCGCACCGGCAGCACGGTCTACCACCCGACCTCGACCTGCCGCATGGGCAACGACGCGCTCGCGGTCGTCGATCAGCGGCTCAAGGTCCGCGGCATCGAGGGCCTGCGCGTGGTCGACGCCTCGATCATGCCGGACCTGATGTCGGGCAATACCAACGCGCCGACCATCATGATCGCCGAGAAGGCGTCGGACATGATCCTGGAGGACGCGCGGTAGGACGTTGCGCGGGGGTGACCGGTGATAGGTTGCTGTGCCGTAGCCCGGATGGAGCGCAGCGAAATCCGGGGGGCGTCCTTCCCAGCACGAGAGCCCCGGATTGCGCTCCGCTCCATCCGGGCTACGCAGCCTCAGCCCTTATACTCTCGCACCCGCTTCACCATCTGCTCGACATGGGCGATCGGCGTTTCCGGCTGGATGCCGTGGCCGAGGTTGAAGATCAGCCGGCCCTTGCCGAAATTCTCCAGCACGTCGTCGACCGAGCGATCGAGCGTGGCGCCGCCGGCGATCAGCGCCAGCGGATCGAGGTTGCCCTGCACCGCGACGCGGGTCTGCACGCGCTCGCGGATCATCGAGGGTTCGGTCGCCCAGTCGATCGAGACGGCATCGACCCCGGTTCGCTCCACATAGGCCGGCAGCATGCCGCCGGCGCCGCGGGGAAAGCCGATGATCTTCGCATCCGGCACCTGCCTGCGCACGCCGGCGACGATGCGCTCGGTGGGCTCGATCGACCAGCGCGCGAATTCCCGCGGCGGCAATACGCCGGCCCACGTGTCGAAGATCTGCAAGGCGTCGGCGCCGGCACTGAGCTGGCCGATGAGGTACTCGATCGAATTCTCAACCAGCACGTCGATGATTTTGGCGAATTCATCCGGATGGCGATAGGCAAGCATGCGCGCCGGCGCCTGATCCGGCGTGCCCTGGCCCGCGACCATGTAGGTCGCGACCGTCCACGGGGCGCCGCAAAATCCGATCAGCGCGACGTCGGGCGCAAGCTCGCGCCGCACCCGGCGCAGTGCCTCGTACACCGGTTCGAGCTTGCCGAAATCGGCGCGCGGGGCGAGGGTTGCGATCTGTTCGGGTGTCGCCAACGGATCGAGCCGCGGACCCTCGCCGGCCTCGAAGCGCACCGCGCGGCCGAGCGCGTGCGGGATTACGAGGATGTCGGAGAAGATGATCGCCGCATCGAACTTGAAACGGCGGATCGGCTGCAGCGTGACTTCGGCGGCATAATCAGGCGTGAAGCAGAGATCGAGGAAGCTGCCGGCCTTCGCGCGCAGCTCGCGATATTCCGGCAAATAGCGGCCGGCCTGACGCATCATCCAGAGCGGCGGTACGCTTTGCCGGCGGCCGGATAGCACTTCAATGAACGGCTTCGTCGCGGAATCCTGGGGCACGCAAAAAGTTCCTGATCGCAGCGGATATTCGGAGCCCCCTGATACACGGCGCGTCGGGCCGGGCCAAGGCAGATGTGGAACACCGCCTTCGTCCGGGACGTTATTCCGCCGAGTATGGAGGGATCACATGGCCGAGAAATTCGATCCTGCCGCGCATGACAAGCATGCCCAGGATTCCCGTGAGGCCCTGGTCGCCGACCGGGAAGCTCATGCCAGATTGCAGGCCGGTCTGGAGGGCAGCTTTCCGGCTTCCGACCCGGTCAGCGTGACGCAGCCCGCTCCGACCAGGCATGATCGCGATCGGAACAATTCGTCGCTGTGGGACAAGGTGAAGGCGATATTCCGCTAGTCGCCGTACTGCATCCGGTCGCACTGTATCCGGTCGAGGTCAAACGTCACGCCGATCCGGCGGTCGATGCGCCAAACCACAAAGCAGTGCCTCCGGAATGGTTCGGTCTCGATCGCGAGATCGAACGCGAACGGGATTTCCACGTCGCTTTCGACGACCAGCCCGGCGCCGCTGGTCGAGATGTTGAGCACAACGCATCCGAGGCTGACCCATCCGAGGCGGGCGTCGCGAAAGGAGATCGCCCCGGTCTTCATCAGGATAGTGCGTTGACTATCCGTCTTGTACCTCTTCAGGATCGTATCCACGTTCCCGCCCTCTGCCGCCGAGCTCCGCCTGCGCGTGGCCCCTAGTTCACGAGGACCGCGCCGTCGCAGCGAATACCCATCACCCAGACGTCGGCTTGTCCGATTCCGACACCGAGCGTCGCAAGCACGGATGCCAGCACCTGATCGACCGAGCTGGTCGCGCCGCTCAGGATGCCGGCCACCGTCGAGCCGAGGCCTGGAATCGGAAGCGCGAGCGGGCCGAGATTGACGTTGAGCGAGAGATCGCCGAGCAGGCTCGAGGTCAGCGACGAGGTGAAATTGGTCGTCGTCACCGTCTTCTTGACCACCGATTGAATGTCGACATAGCTGAAATCGACGTTGGTGGGCGTGGTGTTGCCCATGCCGGCATGCGCGCGGCCTGTCACCGTGATACCGGGGAGAGTGACCAGCGTTGCCGCCGGCGGGTTCGGCTTGCTCGTGAAGTTGGTCATGTCGGCTGTGGTGACAGCGCCGATCCAGGCGTCGACGATGCCCGGTGTCACCCCCAGAGTAACGGTGGACGTGCTGACGTTCGGATGGCCGCAGGAGACCGCGTTGAGCGTCGCGGTCCCCGAGGCAACCTCGACATAGACGGGCAGGTTGACGGTGGAGACGCTGCCGCTGCCGAGCACCTGAATCGTGACGAGCACGCGGGTCTGTGCGGTGTGGACGCTTGCACCCTGGGTGCCGAGCTCGACCCAGCTCGAGCCGACCGGGCGTTCGCCCACGGTCGCAAGCACCGACACATTGGCGATGCCGGGCAGGCCGAGATTGACCGAGGTCGCGATCTGATGCGTGCCATTGGCAAGCTGCGCCGTCGCGTTAAGCAGATCGAAGATCGATACGCCGGCGCTGAGCTTCGGCTTTTGCCCGACGGTGAGGTTGGCGAAGGGGCCGACGTCGATCAGCGAACCGGGCGTGACCTTGGTCGTGGTGCCGGTCAGGGCCTGGGAGATCGTGGACAGCGCCGTCGTCGCGGAGTTCGCGCCGTTGGTGACCTGCTGCGTCGTCAGCGCGGCGGCGACGAGGTCGGCGACCTTGATGTTGCTGGTCAGCAGGCTGTTGTAGGTGACGCCGGTCATGTTGACCCGCGTCGCAAGCGTCGACAGGAAATCAAGGGCGTCGATCCGCGCGTTGATCAGTGCCTGATAATCCATCGCCGACAGCGACAGCGTCGTGCCCAGCATGCTGCCGAGCATTGCGTTGATCAGCCCGCCATTGATCGCAAGCAGCCGCGACCCGATCGCGAAAGACGCCATCGCGGTCGACGACGCCGTGGCTGACGTCTTGATGGTGTAGGCGCTCGAGCCGGTCAGATAGCGCGCGAAGTAGAGCGGGGTCTGGGTGTTCAGCGTGACGCGGGCGGCATTGGCGGTGCCGGTCGCCGGGGTCACGAAGCGGGCCTGTGGCGTGATCGTGCTGTCGGCCGTGTATGTTCCCAGCTCGACCTTGACCAGCGCGTTGGCCGGATATTTGTTCTGGGTCACGGTTGCGGTTGCGGCGTTGACCGCGTTGGTCAGGTTGCTCGCGGCGATGATCGCGGAGAGGTCGGCGGTGCTCTGCGCCTTCCGCCGGTCGGCAAAGATCGAGCCGACATCCACCGCGAGTCCCGCGCATCCGATGACGAGCGTCATCAGCCCCGCGCTGATGATCGCAAAGTTTCCCCGTCGGTCGGCGCCGAAGCGCCGCAGCAGCGTCGCCATCGCGGCCATCTCAGAACCCTCCGTACTGGATCGCGGCCGAGCGGACGATCGTGCTCGACGGGGCGGGAACGAACGGCAAGTGGTAGATGAACATGCCCGACGCGTCGTAGTTCACGGTCACGACGTAGACGTTTGCATTGCCTGCCGACGGCGCGGCGCTGACCGACAGGTTGTTGGGAACGATCAGCGGATAGGTCGAGGCGTTTGCGGTGACGTAGCTCGTGGCCAGGCTGCTGCGTTCGCTATCGGTCATGCCTGCGATGGAGGACCGCGCCGCCTCGGCGGCGAGCTGCTGGACGCCATGGATCATCGCCAGATAGGAGCCGAAGACGACGATGCCGAAAATGATGGCGAGAAACAGCGGCAGCATGATTGCGAATTCGACGGCCGATGCGCCGTTGCGACAGCGAAAAAATCTGGTCATTGCATACCTCGTAACGCGAGCAAGTAGCCGACGTTGCGAGGCTTTGATTAAGGAAAACTATGAAAATGCTTCCGCGAATCAACGCGGGTGATCGGCGCGAATAGGCACACCACGCTTTATGGGGTGGGAGCCGACTTATGGAGCGATCAAAATTTTGGATGCGACCTCCGCAAAAGTCCGGGGTTCATAGCTGACAGGTGTGTCAACTTCGGTCGCCCGATACCTCAGCAAACCGAGAAATGCACGCAATGATACACATGGCGCATGATCGCCCAAAATTGAAACTAAACCATTGTGCAACCAAATGTTAGTATAGCTAGATGTCATCTGTTGGAGATCGCAATTGCGTCCCGTGCTGAGATTGGAGGGCTCGCGATGCACAGACCGCGTCAATATTTGAATATCCCTACTGAGATCGTTCGTACTGTCGTTGCCATTGCCGAAACGGGAAGTTTGTCGAAGGCGGGAGAGCGCCTGGGTCTTAGCCAGCCGGCGATCAGTTCGCAGGTGAAGCGGTTGCAAAGCCTGGTTGGCGGGGCGCTCTTCATCCGGACCGCCAACGGGACGACGACCACCGAGCTCGGCAAGGTCGCAGTGCAGCAGGCCAGGCGCATCCTGGAAGCCAACGATCAGCTGCTTCGGCTCGGCGGCAACAACGAGGGACCGCAGCCGCTGCGGCTGGGCATCAGCACGTTGCTCGCCGACGATTTCATGAAGCGCCAGAACGCCGAGACGTTGGCCGACGTCTTCATTCACGCCGATTTGTCCACGACCGTCATCAGGGGAGTGATCGACGGCTACATCGATATCGCCTTGGTCTACAGCAATCCGCTGGTCGATGTCGAAGGCGAGGTCACGGTCGCCAACGAGGCCGAGGAACGTTCAGTGTGGGTGCGAGCCCGGGATTTCGTATTGCGGCCGGGCGCGCCGATTCCGATCCTCGCATGGCCCGGCGACGACTGGATGATCCGAACCCTCACCAAGCACAACATCTCGTACAAGATCGTGTTCAGGAGCCCGAACCACCAGTTGCGGCTGGAGGCGGCGCGGGCGGGCTTTGGTTTGACCGTCATTCCCGAGCGAATGATCCCGCCCTTCCTCGTTCCGGCGAAGGATTACTACCTTCCCGATCTGCCGGCCCACAAACGCTTGCTGTGCGCGCGGCCGGGCCTGGAAGGTGCCCGCGCGACGGCGCAGCTGCAACGCATGTCGAGCCAGTTCTTCAACGGCGCGAAGGCGGTGCGCCAGGTCGGCGCCGGCTAGAGCAATTTCGGTTCTGATTGAATCAGAACCGAAGCTCTAGATTCTTGTTTTGACGCGTTTTCTTCACGCGAACCGGCATCCACTTCGGTCGAAAACGCTCTCGTTCGACCCGTTCCGCGCGCTCCGGCGCGACTATGGGCGCTCAATAGTGTGGCGGCCGCTCGTTGGCTGGGCCCGGCGCCTGACGCTCGGCTTCCTGCAGACGGTCGCGCAATTCGGCGATCTGGCGCGTCAGCGCGTCGATCTGCTTCCACTGCGCCGTGATGGTCTGGTTCAGCGTCTCGATGGCGTCGTCCTGGTAGGTCAGCCGGACCTCGAGCGCATCGATGCGTTTGCTTAAGGCGGCGACGTCAGTCATGGCTTGCGTCCTCGCTCGGGCGTTCGCGCAGGCCATGGCCGAGCGCGACGCGCTCGTCGAACACGAAGCATTCGCCACGCCAGCGGCTCGCCTGCTCCGGCATCTCCTCGAGATATCTGAGGATGCCGCCCTTGAGGTGATAGACCTCGGCAAAGCCGCGGCCGAGCAGGTACGCGCTCGCTTTCTCGCAACGGATGCCGCCGGTGCAGAACATCGCGATCTTCCGGTGCTGCGCCGGATCGAGATGGTGTGCCGTAAATTCCTTGAACTCGCCGAAACTCCGGATACCGGGATCGACCGCGCCCTCGAACGTGCCCATGGCGACCTCGAACGCGTTGCGGGTGTCGAGCACGAGCGTGTCGGCGGAGGCGATCAGCGCATTCCAGTCGGCGGCGTCGACATAGGTGCCGACCCGTTGCGTCGGATCGACCGTGGCATCGCCGAGCGTGACGATCTCCTTCTTCAGCCGCACCTTCAGCCGCCGGAACGGCATCAGCGCGGCTTCGGAGAACTTCAGCTCGAGATTGCCGAGCCGGCCGCCGAACAGCGGACCTTCTTGCAGCTCCGCAATGAAGGCATCGATGCCCTCGGCGGTGCCGGCGATCGTGCCGTTTATGCCCTCATGCGCCAAAAGCACGCTGCCCCTGAGGCCGAGGCCGGCGCATAGCGCGCGCAGCGGTTCGCGCAGCGCGCGGAAGTCCGGCAGCGCGGCGAACTGGTAGAAGGCGGCGACCTTGAGGGGCATGGCCGGGGGTTTATCAGGCCGTCAGGGCGGGCGAAACCCCGCAAAGCCATGCGAAATCGTGATCTTTCCTCTGGCATGCCAGGCATTGCCCAGCCGGGGATGAATGTGCGATGTACGTCGCGCCCACCCGGACCAGCGCCAGAAAACCCCCGATCAAGCGAGCACTCAGCTATGAGGAATTTCCATTTCGCCGGCCGTTCCACTGTCCACGCCCAGAACGCGATGGTGGCGACATCGCATCCTGCGGCTGCGCTCGCCGCCATCGAGGTGATGCGCGAGGGCGGTACGGCGGCGGACGCGGCCGTTGCCGCCTGTGCGCTGCTCGGCGTCATCGAGCCGCAATCGACCGGCATCGGCGGCGACTGCTTCGCGCTGGTTCAGCCGAAAGGCGAGGGCAAGATCGTCGCCTATAACGGGTCCGGCCGCGCCCCGATGGCGGCCAATGTCGATTGGTATCTCGAGCGCAAGATCCATTCGGTGCCGCTGACCTCGGCGCACGCCGTCAGCATTCCCGGCGCGATCGATGCCTGGGACGTGATCCTGAAGAACCACGGCAAGTTCGGCTTCGACCGGCTCCTGCAGCCCGCGATCAAGGCCGCTGAAGAGGGCTACGTCGTCGCCCCGCGCGTCGCCTTCGACTGGAAGAACCAGTTCGAGAAGCTGAAGAACGGCACCAACACCGAGCGCTATCTGCTGCCGCAGGGCAAGCCGGCGGTCGCCGGCGACGTGATCCGCCAGCCCGAACTCGGCAAGACGCTGCGCGCGATCGCGCAAAAGGGCCGCGACGCGTTCTACACCGGCGAGATTGCCGCCGACATGGTGGACACGCTGCGCCGCATCGGCGGCCTGCACACGCTGGAGGATTTCGCCGCGCATTCGACCGAGACGACTGCGCCGATCGGCACCGTCTACAAGGGCTACGACGTCTGGCAGTGCCCGCCGAACGGCCCGGGCATCACCATGCTGGTCATGCTCAACATCCTGTCGCGCTTCGATCTGACGCAGTTCAAGCCACTCAGCATCGAGCGTTTCCACCTCGAGGCGGAAGCCGCGCGCATCGCCTACATGATGCGCGAGCAGCATATCGGCGATCCCCGCCACGTTCATGTCGACGTCGCCGGCATCCTCGCGAAGGAGTTTGCCGACGAGTACATCAAGAACATCCGGATGGACCGGCTGCTCGAGCTGCCCAACGTCGCCCCGCCGATGAATCCGTCGACCGTCTACATCACCGTGGTCGACAAGGACCGCAACGTCTGCTCCTTCATCAACTCGATCGCGCATTCCTTCGGCGCGGCGATCGTGTCCGACAAGACCGGCATTCTGCTGCAGAACCGCGCCGGCGGCTTCCGCATCCAGCCCGGCCACCCGAACTGCATCGCGCCGGGCAAGCGTCCGCTGCACACCATCATCCCGGCGCTTGCCACCAGGAATGGCCGCGCCGTGATGCCCTACGGCGTGATGGGCGGGCAGTACCAGCCGGTCGGCCAGACCCACGTTTTGACCAACATCCTCGACTATGGCTGCGACCTGCAGGAGGCGATCGACATGCCGCGCGGCCTGCACTACGAGGGTGTCTACCAGCTGGAGGACAGCGTGCCGGCCGAGATCGTCGAAGGGTTGAAGAAGATCGGCCACAAGACCACCAGCGTGGTCGGCCCGCTCGGCGGCGGTCAGGCGATCTGGATCGACTGGGACAAGGGCACGCTGACCGGCGGCTCGGACCCGCGCAAGGACGGCTGCGCGCTCGGCTATTGATCGCCGGGCCGTCAATCAAGGAAAGGTACCACAGATGCGATCTTCCCGACGGATGATCATCAAGACTGCGTTCGCCGGACTTGCGGCGGCGATATCCACGCCTGTTGTCAGCCAGATGGCAACGGCCCAAACGGCAGGAAAGCCCATGACCACATCTTCAGGCCTCCAGATCATCGACAGCAAGGTCGGCACCGGCGCCTCGCCGAAGTCCGGCCAGACCTGCGTCATGCACTACACCGGCTGGCTCTACGAGAACGGCCAGAAGGGCAAGAAATTCGACTCCTCCGTCGACCGCAACGAGCCGTTCGAGTTTCCGATCGGCCAGGGCCGTGTGATCAAAGGCTGGGACGAGGGCGTCGCCAGCATGAAGGTCGGCGGCAAGCGCACGCTGATCATCCCGCCCAATCTCGGCTACGGCGCGCGCGGCGCCGGCGGCGTGATCCCGCCGAATGCGACGCTGATGTTCGACGTCGAATTGCTGGCGGTGAAGTAACACCGGCAAAATTGTCGCAACGAAAGAAGACCGGCCTCGCGGCCGGTCTTTCCATTTCCGCCCGGAGCTAACGCGCCCTGGGCATGGCGACGTTCCGTTTTTCCTCTCGCTTGCGCGCGCACTTTTCGCTAGCGTTCCACGCACGAAACTCTTCCTCGAAAGCAAGAACGATGAGCGGTTCCCACGATCACACCCATTCCCACCCTCACGATCACCATCATGACGACGAGCGCTGGAAGCACGACGGTGTCCGCGTGATTCCCGGCAATCAGCTCGACCCGAACGTGCCGTCGACGGCGGGCATGGACCGCAAGGCCGCGATTAATTTCGCCCGCGTTGGCGCGCAGAAATTGTGGGCGGGCACCGTCAGCATCAAGCCGGACGCCAAGACCGGCGCGCATCATCACGGCCATCTTGAAAGCATCATCTATGTCGTGAAGGGCAAGGCGCGGATGCGCTGGGGCGAGAAGCTGCAGTTCACAGCCGAGGCCGGTCCGGGCGATTTCATCTTCGTGCCGCCCTATGTGCCGCATCAGGAGATCAACGCCAGCCGTGACGAGGTGCTGGAATGCGTGCTGGTGCGCTCCGACGGCGAGGCGGTCGCGATCAACCTCGACATCGAGCCGGTGGAGAAGCCGGAGACCGTGCTGTGGGTCGATCCGGTGCACCGGCATCCCGACGAGAAAAAGTGACAGATAGCGGGCTCGCCGCTGTCGCGGGGGCCTTCATGCCGAGGAGGTCCCCATGTCCCTGGTCCGCTACGAAAGCGCCGGCCATATCGCGACCATCACGATGGATCGTCTCTCGTCGCACAATGCGCTCAACAACGCGCTGTGCGACGAACTGCGTGAGGCCTGGCTGCGCTTCCGCGACAGCGACGATCGGGTAGCGGTGCTGGCCTCGGCGGAGGAGAAGTATTTTTGCGTCGGGGCCGACGTCAGGGATTTTCCCGCCAACATGTGGCAGGCGGTGCCGGGCCTCGGCGTCGAGCTCGACAAGCCGGTGATCGCGGCGACGTCAGGCTGGGTCGTAGGCGGCGGCTTTGTCCTGGTGCAGATGGCGGATATCTGCGTCGCCTCGGAGACCACGCGCTTCGTCTATCCCGAGGCCAAGATCGGCACCACCGGGGGTGGCGTTACGTCGGTTCTGGCGCGGATGCCGCACAAGATCGCGATGGAATTCCTCCTGATCGGCGAGGAGCTGTCGGTCGAGCGCGCCTACCAGATCGGCTTCGTGAACCGGATAACGCCGCAGGGGCAGCACATCGCGGTGGCACAGGAGATGGCCGCGAAAATCGCCGGCAATGCGCCGCTGGTCGTGCAAGCGCTGAAGAAGCTCGCCCGCGACGCCATGCCGAAGGGCCCGCTGGAGACGGTCGCCGAGGTGCGCCGGATGCTCGACGCCATCAAGGACAGTGAAGATCTCAAGGAAGGCGCGAGGGCGTTCAGCGAGAAGCGCAAGCCGAACTTTACGGGGAAGTGACGGAGTCATTCCGAGGCTCGCGAAGCGAGAACTAAGGTGCGCAATTGCGCACCTGAGAATCTCGCGCCACAATGTCGGGATTCCGGGTCCACGCGCGGCGGCGTGTCCCGGAATGACGTGCCGTACTTAAGCGAACACCCGGTGATCGATCGACTTGCTCGGCACGACATAGCCATACCGCGTATTCGACGGCTCTTGCCCCGCCTTCTCATACGCCGCCTTCATCATCGCGAAGCGATCGCCCTTCAATTCGAGCATCGTGCGCTTCGGCTGGATGTCGTAGAGCCTCGCATTGTTGCCGCCGAAGATCGCGCTCTTCACCGGGCCGTCGGCGAGGCCGAGCGGCGCATAGCCGAACTTCTTCTGCGACCAGATCCCGACCGGCACCTATCTCGACATGACCGCCAATTTGCCGGTGGTGCATCCGGAGAAGGTGCTGGCGCCGGTGCTGCTGGTGCGCGGCGAATATGACGGCATCGCCACCGTTGCCGACCTCGAGGAATTCTACAACCGGCTGCCGAATGGCGACCGCCAGTTCATCATCCTGCCCGGCACCGCGCATTCCGTGGCGCTCGCGATCAACCGCCAGCTGTTCTGGCACGTGACGCGGGTGTTTTTGACCATGCCGACGCCGATCGCGACCTGACGCCCCTGCGGCAGGACACCGCAATAAAAAAAGCTGCGGCGATGTCGGGAATCCCTCATGAGGTTCGTCCTTGGGACGCAACCCCATGAAAAGGAGCCTCCAATGGCCAAACTAATCTTCGTCAACCTGCCGGTCAGCGATCTTGCTCGTTCCACCGCCTTCTACGAGGCGATCGGCGCAACCCGGAATCCGCAGTTTTCCGACGACACCGCCTCCTGCATGGTGATCTCGGACACCATCTACACCATGCTGCTGACCCACGACAAATTCCGGCAGTTCACGCCGAAGAAGATCGTCGACGCCAGGACTTCGAGCGAGGTGCTGATCTGCCTCTCCGCCGACAGCCGCGCCGCCGTCGACGAGACCGTGAACAAGGCCAAGGCCGCCGGCGGCACCATCGATCCCGGGCCGCAGCAGGACTACGGCTTCATGTATGGCCGCAGCTTCGAGGATCCGGACGGTCACATCTGGGAAGTGATGTGGATGGATGTCGAGGCCGCGATGAAGGCGCAGACCGCCACCGCCTGATCGCGATCCCCGGAAGGAGCGAACGTATGTCCAAAGTGTCCCCCTGCCTGTGGTTCGACGGCGAGGCCGAGGAGGCTGCGAACTTCTACGTCTCGCTGCTTCCGGATTCCCGTATCGAAGCCGTCCAAGCCAATATCATCGACGGACCGGCGGGCAAAGCCGGCACGGTGCTGTTCGTCGACTTCACGCTCGCCGGTCAGCGCTTCATGGCGCTGAACGGCGGCATGAGGATGGAGTATACCCACGCGGTGTCGTTCAAGATCGACTGTGCCGACCAGGCGGAGGTCGATCGGCTCTGGGACGCGCTGCTCGCGGATGGCGGCGCAGCCGAACACTGCGGCTGGCTGCGCGACCGCTTCGGCGTGTCCTGGCAGATCGTGCCGACCGCGCTCTGGACGTATGTCTATGGAGCCGACCGCGGTGGCGCCGCGCGCGCAATGCAGGCGATGCTCGCGATGGTCAAGCTCGACATCGAAGGCCTCCGCAAGGCCTATGAGGGCAAGTCGGCGGCGTAGAGCGAGCAGGCATTCGTAGATGCGTAGGGTGGGCAAAGCGAAGCGTGCCCACCATTATGAGCGGAGCGTTCGTTGGTGGGCACGGCGCAAGTGCGCCTTTGCCCACTCTACGATCCCTCAATAATTGATCCGCAAGCCCACGCCGCCGTGGATGGTGTTGCCGACCGGCTGCGGGCCGGCGGTGCCGTTGAGGAAGAGGTCGGCGACCCAGCCCTTGGTGATGCGGAAGCCGAGCCGGCCGCCATATTCGAACCAGCCCTGGTTGCCGATCGTGGGCACGATGGTGCCCTCGCCGGTGACGGTGGCGACGATGCCGGAATGGTTGGCGAACGACTGCACCCAGCCGCCATTGATGTTGGCCTCGACGCTCGAGCCGAACAGATGCGTCCACTGGCCGCCGATCTTCACCAGGTTGGTGCGGTCGGTGCCGTCGGCGATGGTGGCGTTGAACGGATTGAACGCGACGCTGGTCGGATCGCTGTAGCCCTTGACGCGCTGCCAGAGCTGCCAGACCTCGACCGAGGCCGCGACCTCGTCGCGCGGCGACAGCCGCGTGATCCAGCCCGCGCGTCCGTAGACGCCGTAGTTCTCGCTTGACGTCTGGCCGGTGACCGACACGGCGCCGAGGCTCGTCGTATAGCTCCTGACATAGCGCACCTTCCCGAACGGCGAGAGGATGGCGCCGATGTCGAAGAACGGCCGCGACGAGCCCCAGTCGACGAAATCGTAGCGCAGCGCGAAGGCGCCGATTGGCGCGCTGGTGACGTTGTAGCCGCCCTCGCTATATTGCGTGTAGGCGATGCCGGCGAGCAGCGACAGGTTCGGCGTGATGTTCTTGCGGCCATGGATGCCGGCGGAGAACGAACCGGCCGAGCCGAAGGCGCTGACGCAGTCGTTGCAATTAACCTGCTCGTTGACGCCGAGCAGCACCGACCCGAGCACGCGGTTGGTGATCATCTGGTTGAAGCGCTGGTTGGCGAGGTCGTTGATCGAGCTGCCGCTCGACGGCGCGCCGGTGATCGGCGTCGGCGAAGGCGTGGGGCTCGGCGTTGGCGAAGGCGAGGGTGACGGCGACGGGGTCGGCGAGTAGCTCGGCGACGGGCTCGGAGAGCCCGATGGCGACGGGTTGGGATACGGACACTCGCCGTCACACGCGCTGGAGCTCGGCGATTGCGCCGCCGCAGCCGACAGGCGCGGTCCGACGAGTAGCAACGCCAATGCCGCGGTCAGCGCCGCGGACAGGATCAGCCTATGGGTGCGCCGTGCCATGGTCAGCGCCCGCACAGCATGCCGGTGGGATCGTCATCGACCGGCGGCGTCACCGGTGACGCGTCGGCATATTGGGTGACCGAGCAGAGTCCCGCCGTCTTGCTGCAGATCGCGGCAAAGGTCCAGGGCGAGTTGTTGGTCTTCTGGATCGTGGTGCGGCCGCCCGTCGAGGTGATGATCGCGGTGTCGCCGGGCTGCGTCAGCTCGATGCACTCGGACCTCGTGGTGCAGACCGTGGAGGCGCCTTCCTGCAGCACCACGGTGGTCTTGCTCCGCTGCGACAGGATATCGAGAATGGTGCCGCGCACGCCGATGGTCGCGAGCGGGGTCGTGATCTTGTAGGCGGCCTTGTCCGAATGGCCGGTGACGAAGCGGAACGCGCCCGACGTCAGGCGGATCGCGACGTCGCGATAATGATGATCGTCGTCGAACACGGTGCGGTCGAGCTTGAGGGTCGCGCTCGGCCCGAGCGAAAGATTGGTGCTGTCGATCATCACCAGCCGTGCCGCGCTGTCGAGACCGGTGCGCACGACCTCGTCGCGCAGCAGCGCATCGCCGACATTGATCCGCGTTGTCGATGCGGCGACGCGGAGCACTTCGTTCTTGACGACGGCGGCCTCGCCGACGCGGGTCTGCGCCTGAACGGGATGTGCCGTCAGCGCGATCGCAAGGCCGAGCATGAGGATTGAGAGAAAGGCGTGACGCGAATACATTTCAAAACCGATCGACTAGTCCCTGCATCGTACCGGATCGCGCCCGCATCGGATATTGCAAATTTACCACAAGCAGCGCCGAGTTGGCTCGACGGTTAGTGTCGATGGATGCGCGTTGCGTTCAACGCGATGGACATGAATGTCGATTGCGCTCACAGTCAACGAACTCGCTTCGACCTCACACTTCGCTCACACTCGCGCACGTCACATCACCCTCGATCCGTGAACATCGTGTCCAAATCACCTTCTGTTCTGCGTCATTCGGTCTCGCGCACGACGATGGTTGCGGTGGCAATCTTCATCATTGCGCACTGTGTGTTGCTGCTCGGTATCACCGCGCCCGAAAAATTCTATTTCGACGAGGTGCACTACGTGCCGGCGGCGCGGCAGATGCTGGCACCTGACACGGCAGAGCCGATGCTCAACCCGATGCATCCGCCGCTCGCCAAGGAGATCATTGCGCTCTCGATCAAATGGTTCGGAGACGGCCCGCTGGGATGGCGCTATCCCGCGACGTTGTTCGGCGCATTGGCGCTGGTCGGGGTCTATCTCTGCGGGCTCGCGCTGTTCGCGGACGAGCGGCGGGCGATCGCCTCCGTGCTGCTCGCCTTCTTCAATCAGATGCTGTTCGTGCAGTCGCGGATCGCGATGCTGGATATTTTCGCGATCGCCTTCAGCCTGTTCGCGATCGCTGCCTTCATTCGTGGCTACAGGCAAACCCGGCCGCAAGCATGGTTCGCGCTGGCGGGGCTTGCGGCCGGCCTTGCATCGGCGTGCAAGTGGAGCGGGCTGTTCGTGCTCGCGACCGCGATCGTGATCGTCGCCGCGATCCGGTTGATGCAGGGCTGGCGCACGCGCTTTGCCGACGGCGACGCGGAGGATTGGTACCGGCCCGACATGTGGCCGGATGTCCGCCTTCATCAATTCGTCGCCTGTTTCGTGCTGATTCCGGCGCTCGCCTATCTCGCGACCTTCGTGCCGTTGCACGGCCTGTCGCCGACCGCCATCCTGGAGGCGCAGCGCCGCATCTTCGCCGACAACACCACGACCGCGATCGCCGGCCACACTTACATGAGCTCGTGGCCGTCCTGGCCGTTGCTGGCGCGGCCGGTCTGGTATCTGTTCGACAAGATCGCCGACGACCGGATCGCGGCGGTCGTCTTCCTCGGCAATCCGCTGATCCTGTGGTCGGCGCTGATCGCGCTTGCGATCGCGCTGCGCGACTGGATCATCGCGCGCAAGGCCGATGCGTTTCTGGTGCTGGCGTTCTATTTCGGCCCGTACCTCGCCTGGGCGCTGCTGCCGCGCACGCTCGGCTTCATCTATTACTATCTGCCGGCGGCGACCACGGCGAGCTTTGCGCTGGTCTATGCGCTGACGCGCCAGGGCGCGCCGCGCTGGCTGCTGTGGGCTTTCGTCGCGATCGGCGGCGCAGGCTTCATCGCGATGCTGCCGATCTCGGCGGCGTTCATCGGGACGTCGATGGCGACGTTCAATCGGCTGATGCTGTTTCAGAGCTGGATTTGAACACGCAAGCGCCGCCTGCCGGAGTGCGGCAGGCGGCGCGATGGTGCGCGGATCACTGCGACGCGGTCTTGGCTTCCATGTTGACGACCTGGACGCGGCGGTTGGCCGGGTCCAGCGGCGCGTTCGGGTCCTTCGGCTTGGTCTTGCCGTAGCCGACGGTCAGGAGGTTGGAGCCGTTCAGGCCATACTTCTCGACCAGGTATTTCTTGATCGTATCGGCGCGGCGCTCGGACAGATCCTGGTTGTAGGCCTCGCCGCCGACTGCGTCGGTGTGACCGGCGACCAGGAACGTCGAGCCCTTCAGGCTGGCGTCGGACAGCGCCTTGCCGAGCTCCTGCACGGCCTGGGTGGAGCCCTTGGCAATCTCGGCCGAGTTGTAGTCGAAGTGGATTTCCAGATCGATCTTCGGCTTGGTGGCGGCGATCTCGGCGATCTCCTCGCGTTCGATACGCGACAGCGAGCGGGCCTGCCGGTTGCGTACGCTGTTCAGGACGGTCGTCTCCTTGGCGGAGGCGGCCGGATCGGCCTGCGCGCCGCCGGACATGCTCCGGGTGACCCTGGGCTTCAGCGCGTTCAGGATCTGGTCGGCGGAAACCGTGGTCTCGCCAGCCAGTGCAAGGCCCGCGGTCATCGACAGCGCGGCGCCGATCGTCAGAATGGACACTGAATAGTAGCGGGTCATGGTCGTGGTCCTCGAACCGTTGGACGCCAGCCACCTGGCTTGCTGACGTTTTGATGCGGCGACCATAGAGCCGGTTCAAATCCGCGAATGTGATATAGGTCACGTTCGAGGAGGCGTCGCCGTGCTGTCCTGTTCCGCCCGGTGGAACACCGGCCTTCCGACGCGCGGTATTGCCGGCCGCATTGCGGTCGCGCCGTCGCCGGCCTCGCGACAAACAATCGGCATGATGCGCGCCTAGGCCGGATCGACATTCACCGGAGCCAGACCATGGCGGCGGCGAGGTGGACGAATCCG
>NZ_JBHMET010000071.1:0-16524 GCF_042430365.1 Bradyrhizobium erythrophlei | reverse complement strand
GTGCCTGCGAGTACCTAGAATTGCCGTCCGGCGGAGTCTATTGGGATGATCCCGCCGTGGCAGTGCCGATTAAGGTCGATGAAAACGATCAGCCCGAGGCCGAAATCCCTTGGTCCAAAGCCGAAACGACCTGGGACTGGTCGGACGCTGTTTACAGCGCTGGCGATGATGAGAAGGTCTGGACACCTCTATTCCCTGGCGAGCCCAAGACGCCCAAGCCGACACTCCCTCCGACACGGCGGACCGGCCTAGTCCTGCCCATGCGGCGCAAGCGCTAGCTACCGCTTGGGCCTCCAGCCCGATCTCGAGCGGAACCGGGATTCATCCGAGTGCCAGCTCGTTCATTTGCCCTTTGCCCTCCGCTCCGACAGTATCGCAGTCAACTGCACACGAAATCGGGCGACGTTTCGAAGTAGTTCATTGCGCTCCGGCGTCGGTGCAAGCTTACGCGCGGCGGATTCTAGCTGCACCGCCATTTCTGCTAGCTCCTCCAAGCCGACGATTGTCATTTCCTCGCCTTCAGCCCAAGCTCGACCAGCCGGCGGACGGCCTCGGAACGGGTAGGGGCGTCATCCTGAGCTCCCGCCCAGCGATCGACCGCGTGGCCTAGCTCGGGTGGAAGCCTCACCGCTGTGACTGGGTGAACGCCACCTTTCTTCTTCGGGCGGCCTCTGGATTTTTTGTTTACTGAAATTGACTTCTTCATATTTTCAGTTTACAGAAAATGTAAGCCGGCGGCAAGGGTGCCACCTCGCCACCGGCTGTGACCCGACCATTAGGAGGCTAGCCACCAGCAGATCGATGCGTGCCCGATCTTGTCCGACCAGCAGCGGGACCGGGCGCATGCGGAGCTAGACGTCGCACTTAGTCACCATTCCGCCGTCCTCGGCGATGTCGATGATGTCGTCGGCGATGCCTGGGACGCTGCTCTTGAACGTCTCGATGCGTTGCTCTCGACCGCGCCCACGTCAGTGCCCGGCCTTCGCGCGTTGCTCCACTACATCCTTCTGGACGACGATGGCCCGATGAGCGAGGACTTTTCAGAGGATGGCAGGTTCGAGGCGCTCCTGTTCTCGATCGACGGCGCGCTGAAAAATATCGCCCATGCCGTGGAGACGATCTAATGGCAAAGGACCTATCGCACCACCGTCGGCACGCCCTCCAGCTTGCGTGCCAGCTTCCCGAAGACAGCGAGGACGCACTGATTGTCCTGCGGCTGACAACGCAGCTTGTGACGGACTTCCTCGCCGTCGATGAGCCGGAGAAAAAGTCGGCCTCCGTTATCGCTCTGGTCGGGGGCAACGACTGCGCCTGATCGGGGGTCATCCGCGTTGAGCATATTGCCCGCCGGTTGCTTGTCTGTGGCCGGCGGGCTCCCCCAGTTTCCAGTGCCCCCGTTCTTCTGATAGAGAAGCGCAACTGAAACGGGAATCGCGCAATGCCTTCTATAATCGAGCAAATACAGCGGGACGCTGTCGATGATCAGGTGCGTGTCAGCACGATTCTAAGAAAGGTAAAACTAGCTGCTGCAAAGCTCGGGCTCGGTACGGTGGAGGATTGGGTTGAATCCGAGTTGAGCGGCTATAACGGTCCAGTGCCGGAGTACAGGATCGTCCATGGACGTCCGATGTCCCAGAATCCGGTCCGCGGTTGGGAACCAATAGGCGGCTTCATTGAACAGCTATCTCGCCGTGCCGTCGGAAATTCAGTGGCTGCGATCGAGCAAATGATCGGTGACGCGGGAAAGAACGGTTCGTTTCAAATTTCTTATCCGGACGGCATTCTGGAGAAGCTCAATCAATCAAATGGTACCCACGGATGGTTGGCCGTTCTCGAGGTCGATAAGAGCGTTTGTTGCGATAATAGATCGCGTTCGCACAATGGTACTGGACTGGGCATTAGAGATGGAAAAGGCTGGCGTTCACGGGTCCGAATTCAGCTTTGAGCCGGCCGAAAAGAAGGCTGCTCAAGCCGCAAGTACCACTATCAATATTGCAAATATCGGTTCCTTTGCGGGAAATTTGGGATCCGGAAACGTGGCAGGCGATATCACTGCGTCGGGAATAAACGCCACGCTTACCCAAGACCTTGTCGGTCAACTTCGAAAGCGACTTCCTGAATTTGATGAATGCGGAATCGATACGGAAACACTGGCGGCGCGCCTCGACGAAATCGAGCGTCTGTTGAGATGGAACGCTACCGAAAGCGGATCGACAGTTCGTGGTCTCCTAACTGATGTCAAAAGCATCCTGGTGGGCGCCGCAGGCAACTTAGCTGCCACCGGCGCGATAGCTACGCTGAACGCGATCTTGGGCACCGGAGTGCCGATGCCTTAGGGGCATTTCACAGACGGTGGCGGAAGATGCGATAGGGCGAAATTGCTACCGTCTTTGCTGGCGACACCCGCCTCTGCCTCCCACCAGACGCGTCATCGCTCGCCCTCGAGCCCATTGCGATCCGTCGCACGCACCTTCCTCGTCACTCAAATCCCCATAGCCGAGTGCGCGGCACTTTCCGCGCACCATCTCGCGCGGGTTCGTTCCTTGGCGGCTTTCGGACGACGGCCCCGGTGCTCGGCGCTCCATCTCGATCGGCCGTCATCCGAAACCCTCAACATCAGCAGACCTTTTCAGGGTCCGTCGGCATGTCTCAAAGGGGCCGGCGCACTAGGTGACCTTGCAGGCTTGGCCTAGGTCGTCCCGACGACTATCAGGTGATCTGGCGAAAGCGGCCAATGGGCAGGATGATGCGAGCCACCTGCGCAGGAGGTCGTTGACAGATTATATAATTAGTATTCTAATCATAAATATTCTTATTATTGTGCTCGGGAATTTCATGCACGAGCCCCGCTCTAGACCAAACGCAAAGTCAACAAAGGTGCTGTCATCGCACAGAGTGCCCGCGCATCTGGCACGTCGCTTTCACCAGATCTGCCTTGGCGTGACAGCTGAGATTCTCGTGCATGAGGATCTGACACCAATGCTTTATGGGGTCATGGCCGCCATTCAGGAGGTGCCCGGGAGCGGCCAGCGGCAGCTCGCGAGCCGCCTCGGCGTTGACGCTGTCACCCTCACCGGGAGATCAAGAAAAATCTATCGACGACACGTCTGAACAATCGGTTCGAGGCGCGACGCAGACGCCGGGCTCGACACGATCTAATTGGCGAAAGCAGCGCCGCCACCCGCGACCGAGAAGCTGATCTCACTTGTCGGCATTCCGAACCGACCTGCTTTCGTGTCGCCGGTAGGATAGGGGCTGCTGTACAGAGTAAGGGTGAAGAGCGCTGATGTCGGGGGTTCGAGTCGCTCCCCCGCTACCAATCCTGCGATTTTGCGCGCCAAGCTACGATTTTCTATGATTTGTGCGGCAGATGGTTGCGCCTCGGTCCGCTCGCGAGTGCGCGTCCGTCGAGCAACCTTCGCGTAATGAGCGGAATGATGCTTATGGAATGTAGCCGAACTTATCGAGCCTCCGGCAGCTGCGAAGGCACAAAAACAATAGGGTCGGGGTTCGCGTCGCTCCAGTTATCACCACGCAGCCCAGTGAGATCGAGAACATCGTCTCACGGGTCTGTAAATTGCGAACGGTAAACGGCCTTGATCGCGGCAAGACGTTGCGACAGGCGCTCAACCGTCGCAGTGCGACCAAGCTGCTGCGCGAGCGCAATGGCATCGTGAAGAAATTCCTTGGCGTCGCTGTATCGGGCGGATGCCTGGGTTCCGGTGGGCTCTTGATATATTGCCTCATACGCAAGCTCGGCCTGCCGCTCCAGCCAATCCAGCCGAGCCGTGAGTTCATCCGGTGGATCAGATCCGGTTGCGCCTGAGGGGAAGCGGATGGCCTCACGAATCGTTCGCGCGAGCAGCGCCAAAACCCATAGCGTGAAGGCGACGACCAGCGGGGTTACCAGGACCGTGCCGGCTGAGGACTCTCCGTTCGCGACGCCGATGACGAGCAGGCGAAGCCAGCCGAACAGGATCGCTGCCGGGAAAAAGGCAAGAACGATCATCCAGGCGATCTCGCCGCGGCGCCACCGCCTTTCCAGGACCCTCGCCCAAGCGGGGCTGATTCGGTCCGACAGCCATGTCTCGTGCGTGCGGAACGCATTGAGCATCATTTTGAGCGCCGGTCGATCGATCCACGGCATCCAGCGCGTGCCGATCCTTCCCAGCATCAGGCGCGCAAGTCTAGCTGTCTTGCGGGACGTCGTGACGCGCCGTTCCGCCAGGGCGATGAGCGAATCGTACCAATCCTCAGCCGCAAGGCGCGCCAGCACACGCCGACGGATGTGGCTCGTCGTGGTCAAGTCGGCCGCGGGCTGGTCCCAGCCCGATATGCGAGCGAGGTCGCGGAAAGCTGCGCGGCTGATCGTCGGCTCTGCGATGACCTGAGCGAACAACCGGTCGAGCAGGGGAGGCGCGCCGTGAAGCGGTATCGCGCCGGTTGCAGACGCCCGATAGTAAAGGCTGAGCGCGGCTACGACGTCATGGTGGCCGAGCGCGGAATCCAGCTCGCCCAACAATGCGAAGTCGGGGGGCGATTCATTGAACGAGCCCGTCGTGGTGTCGGCGACGGCGCCCATGGCGGCCGGCTGGTCGGCGCGCTGAATGGGGTGATTCCATAGGGGCTGGCCGATTTCCGGCTGATCTGCAAAATCGAATGGATCCGCGCGGGACACGTCGGTCGACGGAGACGTCAATTCGGCGTTCGCCTCCTCGGCCGGGGCTTCTTCCAAGGCTGCTTCAAGCGCCGCCTCCAGCGCAGCGCGTAAGCGCGCGAAGCCCGCAGGATCGTTGTCAGGGCTGCGTTTCTTTAATTGCGCCGCATAAGCGCGCCTGATGGCCTTCGGATCGTTGCAGGGACTGATACCGAGTTCGTCCCACATTCGCGCCAGCTCTTACAGGAGGAACGTGCGGTCGAGTTGCTCGACGAGGCCCGCGAGGCTTCTACGCGCCTCACCGATCTCGTCCGGATTTTGACGATCGAGCACCGCGATGAAATGCGCAAGCGCATTGCCGATGGCCGTGCGTTCGTCGCCCAGGCGCTCTTCGAACAGGCGCTCGGCGCGCGCGACCAGAGCGCTGTTCTGCGCGTCATCACGGGGATGGATCCTGAGTTTGGCAAGCTCCGAAAGCCGACGCGCGATCTCGTCGGGCTGCAACAGGCCGGGATTTCCCTCGATCACCAGCGTCTCGACCCGGCTGGTGCTGAGCGTCGTGGCCCGCACCTCCAGAAGGCCGGAGGAGTCGTACGTGAAACGGACGTCGACCTTTTCCTGCCCGGCCGGACCGGGCGGCAGCTTGATCACAAGCTCACCGAGCAGGACGTTGTCCTTGACCAGCCGGGCTTCGCCTTGAAAGACGCGCAGCGTCATCGCCCGCTGGTTGTTCCTCACGGTGGTGACGACGTTGCTCCGGCTTGCGGGGATCACGGTATTCCGTTCGATGATGGGCATGTAAATGCCATATGAGCGTTCGCCCGAGTGCTCGCCGTGCTGGATCTCGGTTTCGATGCCGAGCGTGAACGGAGCGACATCGGTCATCACCGTTTCCTCGAGAGCAGCGTCGCGGGCAATCATGCCGGCGCGCACGGCCGCGCCGCGGGCCACCACCTCCTCGGGGTTGATCTGGTAAACCGGGAGGCGGCGGAACAGGCGCGCGATCAATCTTCGAAAGGCGGGCATTTGCGATGCGCCGCCGGCCAGCACAATCCGCGACAGCGAATCGGGGTCGACCTTGGCGTCACGCAGCGCACGCTCGATCGGCGCGCGAACTCGCACCAGCAAGGGCTCGCAGATCGCCTCGAATTGCTCGCGCCCGAGAGTCCAGTCGATCGGCTTGCCGTCATGCATGATCGAGATGGTCGCGGTTTCCTCCGCGCTCAATCGGCGCTTGGCAAGTTCAGCCTGGCGCCGCAACGCGGCCGGCGTGACTTGAACGTCGCCACCGGGCCGGGCCTTGAACGCGGCCTCGATGGCGTCGACGAAGTCTTCGCCGCCCAGCCAGGTATCGCCAGCGGTCGCCCGCACCTCCACGATGCCTTCGAAGCGGTGCAACAGCGAGACGTCAAAGGTCCCGCCGCCGAGATCGGCTACCAGCAGCAATTCGTCGTCGGCCTGCACGTTGCGGCCGTAGGCGAGCGCTGCGGCGGTCGGTTCGGTAAGCAGCCGGTTGACCCTCAGCCCGGCAAGCGCGCCGGCAGTCTTGGTCGCCTTGCGCTGCAGGTCGTTGAAGTAGGCCGGCACCGTGATGACTGCCTCGTCGACGGATTCGCGGAGATAGGCTTCGGCGTCGGCCTTGAGGGAGCGCAGCACCAGCGCCGAGAGTTCTTCCGGCCGGTAGCCCTTGTCGCCCAGGAACGACAGGCGGTCGGTGCCCATGTAGCGTTTGAACGCCGTCACCGTGCGCGCGGGGTGCGTAGACAGGCGCTCCCGCGCCGACAAGCCGACCAGGATCGCGCCATCGTCCCCCAAGCTGACGGCCGAAGGCGTCACGGTGTGGCCGAGTGCGTTGGGAATCAACACTGCGGCGCCGTCGCGCCAGACGCCGACCAGGCTGTTGGTCGTTCCAAGGTCAATTCCGACGATCACGGGCGGCTGGTCCGGAGCAGGGTGGTCAGAATACGATGCGGTCGAGCAGGAGAGCGGTCAGCGTAGCAATTCGATGACGGCAGTGGAACGGTCTTGTTGTGTGCTGCAAACGCCTGCGGTCGGATTGTGCCGGCTCGCGCTCCTATCGCCGGCTATTTCGTGCACGGCCCGTCGGCGATGATTTTGGCGCCGACGGCGCGGGCAAAGCACGCGTTGGAAAAGGTCTTGGTGACAGTCCCGATACGCCCGCACACGGGGGCATATTGCTCCGTGCAGACGGTCGGGCGATGCGGTGCAGGCACCGGCCGCGTCAATTCGGCCCCGGGCGCTCTCGTCGTGTCTATGGCGGGTGTGATAGGCGATGCTGAGGCGATGAACACTGCGGCGAATGCGATGATCACGGCAATCTCTCCAACTCCAACATTGACGCGGTATCCGTCCCAAAGACGGGCGCTGCGATGGTATGGGGCGAAACCCTCGCAGCGCTCATCTCCGCCAACCGCCCCCGCGGGGAAAGGCAAGCCGGAGTGAATCCGCTCAGCGATGACCCGGAGGTTGCGCCGGAGGCGAGGTGACCGTCGTGGTCGACGTTGACGGAGGCGTCGGCGGGGGCGGCGGCAGTGTCAGTCCGTGTTGACCGACGAAGTTCTGGACGCGCTCACGCGGTCCTCCTGGTCCATTGTGTTGAGCGGCGGTCTGCGCGAGGGCGACCGAAGTCGTGGCTCCGAGTACAGCGACGGCGAAGGCGATCGTGACCAGTTTCATTGTCATAGCTTCCCAATTCGTTGAATTGATCCAAATCGGCGAGCGTTTCCCGCCCGACAATGACTTTGACGGACGGCCCGAACTTTTTGCCGAAAAATATTAGGCAACGTGCCGGATACGCGAGGATCCGGCTGTCGTTAAGGCTCCGGCGCGCTTTGACATAACCTGCGTCATGCGCGGGGCTTGACCCGCGCATCCGGCTTCAACTGTTCGCGTCGCGTTGCGAGGAAGCTGGATTTGTTGGACCAACGACGGAGCGGGTGTGATCAGCGCCGAAAATAAACCGGATAGCCTAACAGCACTAGTGCAATGGGCTGACAGCCGCCGGCGCGGCGGGCTTCGCTGCGGGCGCCGCTCGAGCCGCGGCAGGCCGGTGTCGCTCCGCATCGAACATGCCGTCGGACCGATCCGCATGAGTCGGTCCGGGGTGCCTCCGCGCCCCCTCCGCCGTGGCGGCGGCAGCGGCGGCCTGTGCCGCGGCGGCTTGCCGGGCTTGATCGGCTCTCTCCAGTTCCTGCTGGATGGCCGTATCGGACAATCGGTTGCCGAGCGCTGTGCTGCAGTCTCCAGTGCCATGGTGACCGGATTCAACCGCGTGGGCCGGCGGCCGGCTCTCGTCCGGTGCGGATGCGCCGGCTTGGATGCCGATTTGGGGAGGCAGCTCGCACGGCTCGGTTGTGGCGAGGGCCGGGCTCGGTGCCGCCGGCGCATCGGCGGCGATCGCTGGGGCGCTGGTGGTGATCTTGCTCGTCGCAACGGGTGCGTGAGGAATTGCCGGGCGCTCTGGCGCTTCCCAATAGAGCGACACCGAGGCGGCGGACGCGATCAATACCGCGACGCAAGCGCCAACGAGTCGCCAGCGTTGCGCCGGCCAGAAACGGTCTGCGATTCGCAGTCGCAGGCTCGGGGCCGCAGTTCCCCGGGAGGTTGCTGGCACAGCGGCGCAGATCAAATCCTCGACGAGGTGGCTGGGTGCAGGCTCAGCGGATTGCTCGATAGCATCGACGAAGGCGAACGCCGACTCCGCGTTAAGGCGCATCGCCCGGTCGGCAAGGGCCCGGAGCGCGGCCTCCGCGTCCGCACCCGACAACAGCGCCGCAAGGGTTGCGGCCACCCGGTCGGGATCCACGACCGCGGCGTCGTCGGCTCCGGCACGGTCAAGCAGAGCAGAGTCAAGCAGAGCCTTGGCTGCCTCGCGGCGCAAGGCTAGCATCGCGGTTGAAGCCTCCGCCTGTCCGTCTGCCCCCGCGTCGCAGAGCGCCTCGATCAGGCTGGCAACGTCGCTCTTTTCCACTACTGAACACTCCTTGCCATCCGTTAGACGGACAGCCTCCATTTTTTGATCGCGTCCGTCCCGCCAATTTCTTCCCGCAAGGTCTTTTTCACCTTTTGTGCCAGCTTGTGGACTGTCTCGACCGGCAGTCCGGCCTGTCGGGCGATCTCCCGCGCGGGATAGCCGTGTAGCGCATATTGTAGGTAAAGGCGCTCGATGGCACTAAGCTTAGGCAGTGCCTGGTGTAGCACTGCCAAGGCTTGATCGAGCAGATTGGCCTGTTGCCCCTCGATCAACCGATCCTCAGGGGTCGGTTCCGCCCAATCTACCGGGCTTCCGGCGAGTAATGTCTCATCCGCAGCCGAAATGTCGACCAGCTTGTCGGGGCGATGGCCGTCCACAGAGTAGCTTGGAGGGAGCGCCGCCCGGACCCGGACGATGGCTTGCGCAACTTCCTCGGCGGTGGAGGGGGGCTCGGAGCGTGGGATGTGGGGCAGCAGGATGCGATGGTCGGGCGCAAGCCGCTCCCAGTAGAGCAAGCGGAAAACCGACTGATCCAGCATCGACAACCGCTGGATGGACGCCGGCAGACGCCTTCGCGGCACGATCGTGCGCACATAGTCGACGACCATGTTCTCGATGACCTGGAGAATGAAGCCCGAGGGGCTGCCGCGGCCGGAATAGGCCCGCAGTTTCTGCAGATCGTTTTTCAGCAGCGCCTCGCACACGGACTGATAGGCGTCTTCGCGGTTCTGCTGGTGGTCTTGGCCGGGCAGGTTGCGGTGGATGATGCGCCTGATGTCGCCGGCAAAGAAGGCTTCGAAGGAGCGCCAGCCGGCGGCGGCATCGAGCGCCAGGAGTTTGACCACCCGCTCCGACAGCAGGTCCCGCACGACGAGCGTGGCGTACACGCGCATGCGCGACCGTCCGTCAAATCCCTTGAGTCGCACGAAGCCGTTCGCGCAAAGCGCGGCCATGACCTCCCGAAAGGCTGTCTCGGTTTCGGTCCGACCTGGGGCGACGTGTAGGCAGGCTGTCCATGCCAAGTCGGCAAGGGCTCGCGTCAGGCTGGCTGCCGCAGCCGCCTCTCCGCGAAGGGCAGCTTCAAGAAGCTCTCGTTCTGGATCGGTCCGTGCGGTCACATGTCCCCCGATGCCTCATGCGCGCAATGACGGACGAACGGCAGCGGATTTCGAGTCGTCTGTCAATTGCGGTCGAGGCAAAAATTCCCCGTCTGGCCGTCTAACGCTCGTGGCGGCGGGGGCAAGCCTTCCGGAGCTACCCGTTTAATCCCTCCGCCAGGGAAGCCATCCGTCTGAATGAAGGAGTGCTCATGACCAATCGATGGAAGACGATCTTGATCGGGATCTCATTGTGTTTGCGGCTTGGAAGCGGCGCCCATGCGGAAGGCGCGGAGTCCGGCGGCTACCGCCTGTCCGATCCCGTGGTGCATGGAAATCTGGCCATTTATTTCGTGCACGGCATGTCGCGCAGCGGGCCGGTGCCGCTCACCTTGCAGGAGGCGTTGGCCAGGAAGGCCATCACGGTGCGCGAGACCGGCCAGGTCAACGAACTGCAGGTCGAGAACACCGGCGATGAGGGGGTTTTCATTCAGTCCGGCGATATCGTGAAGGGCGGACAGCAGGATCGCGTTCTGAGCGTCAGCCTGCTATTGCCGCCGCACTCCGGCGCGATACCGATCGCTTCGTTCTGTGTCGAGAGCGGACGATGGTCGGCTCGCGGTGATGAGGACGCGCGCTCATTCTCGAGTGCGAATGCCAGCTTGCCATCGCGCATCGCGAAGCTCGCGTTGGCCAGAGCAGCCGTGCCGAAGCCCGCCGACGGGGCCGTCCCGAGCGGTTCGCGACAGCAGCAGGTTTGGAAGAGCGTCGAACAGATCCAGCATAAATTGTCGAGCAATCTCGGTGTCGCGGTTGCGGCGCCGCAATCGCACACCAGCCTGGAGCTGTCGCTCAACGATCGCCTTGCTCGCGAGCAGGCTGACTATATCTCTGCGTTGCAGGGAAAAGGCGAGCAGGGCGACGATATCATCGGCTACGTGTTCGCCGTGAATGGCAAGGTGAACAGCGCCGATATCTATCCGTCCAATGGTTTGTTCAGGAAGATGTGGCCAAAGCTGCTCCGGGCCAGCGTGACGGAGGCGATTGGCGAGGGCAAGACCTCAAATCTGCCGGCGCCGCCCGCCCGCGCAGTCAATGGATTCATCGTTGAGGCGGAGAAGTCAAAACGCGTCGAAACGCGAGCCACAAAACAGACTACGATCGGGCTTCGGGAGGGCTCCACGATGATGTCGCTCGAGTCTCGTCCAGCCGCCGCCGCGGCAGATGCCTGGATTTATCGCAGCTATATTGCGAAATGACGGAAGACGCATGCACAATGCTTCGGGGACGCGCGGCTTTGCCGCGCTCCTCTCCATGAGGAGCGAGAATGGGAATGAACGAGTTTTGATCCTGGAGAAGACAGGGTCGTGTCAGTGCAAGGCGTTGAGAAGAGCGGGCAGGGCCGGCAGCAGGCTTATGGCAGCGTTCCAAGGCAGACACTTTTTGGCGGTCTCGATTGCCACGGGGCTGAGCGTCGCCCGGTTGGTCGCCCGACGGCTGTAGGCGTTGAATGCCCGTCTCGACACATGATAGGCGATGGCTCCGGGCCCAAGTATCAAGTACAAAACGGCGATAATCAGTCCTCCGCCGCCAATGTGAAAGGTTGATCCGACTGCTCCCAATTTTTGAGACCTCCGAGGTGTCGTGCGAAGGCAAGCACAGCGAGCCTCCGCATTTTGCGTCGTGCGCGGGCTTGACCCGCATCCGACTTCAAGCGCTTGCGTTCCGCCGCGAGGAAGCTGGATTGCCGCGTCAAGCCCGGCAATGATGGACTGGGTATGGCCGGAGCTGAAGTTCTAGCACTGCGCACCGGTGGCGCAGGGGCGTGCTGGCGCGACCCGAGCAGGAGCTGCGACAGCGGGCGGCGCGGCAGGTGTTGCCGGCAGAGTGACGCCTACCAGCGGCTTCAAGTTATCCGTATTCAGCGGCGGCGTGTTTTGTGGTGTCTGAACGATGATCGGCGGGCCCTTGTATTGAGCCAGTACCGCGTTCGTTGATGACGACAGCGCAGCGGCAGCAACGGCCGCAACGAATGCTTTTCTGAACATTGTTTTCCCCTCTGAACAGGACAGGCCACCTCCCCGGGTGGGAGGATGGGCTTGCTCGTCGTCATCGATTAGACGGACGCGCAACGGAATTTTTCGCACCGCTTCGATCAATTTGAAGGGTTGTTGACTACTCTCCACGTCACCCTGAGGTGCTTGCCGCGCGAATGCGCGGCGAGCCTCGAAGGGGAGCGTTGCTCCCGATCGGTTGTACGATTGGGCCGTTCATCCTTCGAGGCCCGGCTTCGCCGGGCACCTCAGGACGACGGCGGTAGGCTGTGCACTCCAGACGACTAGCATTGAATGCCCCTCGGGAAGCACCCGCAGTAGCCTTGCAATTCGACAACTGGCTAACGCGCCCTCTTCCAAATGGAAGGGTGGTCGCGCGATCGGGTATGAGCTGAGGCTCGTTCAGGACGCTGGCATACCGCCTCGCGTCCTGCTCGCCCCCGAGCTAGCGTCCGCTTGTTGACGGAGAGGGCGGCGGGTTTGTTCGCATTCGATGCACATCGCTGCCGCCATTGGGCATCTGGTGTACCGGTGCCTGCGGCGTTACCACGGTGCTGGTACTTACAGTGGGAGGATCGGCCTGGCGAATGTTGTCGACGGTACCGCGCGCGCGATTGAGGCCGGTATTACTGTTGTTGGTTTGAGCGTATGCCGGAACGCTCAGAATTGCAGCTGACAAAAAAGCGATGACGAAATAACGCTTCATCTCCATGCCCCCACCCCGTTGGTCGTACCTAAGCCTGCCGCGACTCTGATTTGACAAAAAGGCAGCAATGCTGACCTTTCTGGAATTTTTTTTGAGCCTTTGATATTCCAGCTCGGAAGTGCCACACGATCGGCGCCATTGCCGCGCCACAGCCTTATGATAGCGGCGCCAGGCGCGCGATCCTATCGCGTTCTTGGCGCGCACGCCGCTTTCGTTCCTCATGGTCTGCCAGCCAAGCGGCAATAATCGCGTGCGGTTTCACGAGGCGTTCGGTCACAGTCATCGAAGACGCTTCTGCGTGAATGTCCTCCATCTGGCGGCGAACGTCGTCCGGCAGGTCTGGGGGCGGTTCGGGAAGCGGCGTCGGACAAATTGTGATCGGGCGGGGAGTTCGGCCGGATTCCGGTAGTGGCGTACGCTCAGGCGCCTTGCCAACCGCGTGTTTGGCCCAATAGCCCCGCGCCGGGTATGGGATGTCCTCCCGACGACAAATCTAGGCGATGCCATTGTCGCTGATCCCGTACCGTTCAGCCAACCGCGACATGGGCATTTTCCACACAGCAACAAGAGGTCTTCTCGGGTGAGCGTCGTTGGCTGAGACGGGCGTGGTGCAGGTGTGGCCGGCGGCGATGAAGCAGCCGGTGCGGATGTTGCCTCTACTTCCGAAAGCACTTGGGCCGCTGGCTCGGCTTTGTGCGCTGTAGTTTCGGGACGTCGTGCTCGTGTGGTCTCCGCATCCGTGTCCAGCACCAAAGGCTCGGGACAATCTGGAGGAGCCGGAGGCCGGGGTGGCTGAGTCACGGCTTTGCCGAACTCCTTCTTGATCCAGTAACCGGATGGAGGCGTCGGAATGCCGGCGCGGCGGAGCAGAGAGCTCAACCGGCTCGTATTGATGCCCAACTCGGCAGCCACTCGCGTCATCGGCGTTGACCAGATACGGCTGTAAAGTTCCTTACGAGTAAAGCGATGTTCCATTGGCTTCGGGCAGTGGTGGCAGATACGATTCCAACCAAGATATCAACATTTTTTGCGGCTAGAACTGTAGCCGATGTTCGTCGCGCTCTTTCCCTTGCCACCGATTTCTCGAATGCAAGCTCCTCATCGCCAGAGCCTCCGGCTGAAAGTCTGATTTTCGCTGCGCGCCGACGCAATGTCAGGAGGGTCGACGACTAGTTTTGGCTTTCCCTAGTGTCGGCGAATGCTTTGCGCAGGGAAGCTGATATATGTGGTCGCGAGTGAACGGCCCATTCACGCCGATCTTGTTTCGCCCAGCGAGCGTGCCGCCGACGCGTGAGGCATTAGGAATGCGGACAAGTCTTTGACCACGGCAGCGAGTGTGCCAGGCCGAAACGCGACGTCTTCACTGAATGAATTCCACTGCTGAGCTTTCGTTGGGTCTTCCGCAAAGGCCGTTGTCAGCGCATCCGGAGCCTCTGAGGGAATTTCGGTCTTGCGTCGAGCGAATGTCGCGGCGATAGCTCGTGGGAGCTTGCCATCTTTGAACTCGAAGTTGCGCGATAAGACCCAGACGTCGTACAGGTCTTTCATACGACTATTGGCACGGCCCAACATGACCATCGCCTGAAATTTCTCGGCGATAACTGTCTCGCGGGCATAGGCGCGGAGATGTGGTGCCGGAAAGTCCAAGAGAACGGGCAAGTCCATCTCCTGAAGACCGGGCTCAACGGAATCGCCAAAGGCGATATCAATCACGATCCGAACTTTGGCGGTATCGATCACAGCGTTGGCCGTAATGCGTAGGCCGCCATATTCGGTTTCTTCGCGGATACGATCGAGCTTTACGCTGTCGGAATCGAAGACGACGCCATCGTTAAAGGAGACGGCGCAGACCTCCTGGAAGATGCGCACCATTTCCTCTTGATCGTCATTGCCGATGGCCAGAAAGTCCAAATCTCTTGTCGGGCGTAGCGGATCTTCGAACCACTTCGTAAGCAGCATCGCTCCTTTCAGAATGAAACGGTCGTGATGTTTGGTTTGACTTAGGCGATAAATAAGCCGCTCGAGAACGTAATTGTTGAGCAGCAAATCGAACGGCTGACGACGCTGCTTCGAGAGGTTGAGCAACCGTGCCCGAACCGACGAGCCCATGTTCTTGATTGGAGGTTTTGGCTTCTTAGGCATTGGCGGTCATAGCCTCGAGATACGGCTGAACGACCTTCCAGATACCGGCTTCATTTGCGAAACGGGCGATCTCGGCAGGGGTCGCTTTGCGCTGTCGCAGTGCTTCTCTGAGACCCTCGAGCGCGAGATTGAGGCCAGGACTCTTTTGATAGCGCTTTCCAGCGCTCCGGCGGTAACGAAACAGGTCGACTACTGTTTTGGCGGGATTGTAGACGCGTACCCGCACGCCTTCGATCATTTGCTCTGCAATGCCAGAGGTTAGAACCTTCTCCCCGAAACGCACAAATTGGAGGGGAGGGGTTTCGGTTCGCGGCCGCCGATCCTTTGCACCTATGGCCATCCAAACGCGCGATGGGATCGTATCGGTTAGTCCGTGAAACGCTAGCGCGGAGGTGAGGCAGATAACGCCTTTCGGGACGAGCTTGGCGGCTTCAGCCAGCGCATGATGGGTATCGAACGAGACATCGGGAAGCTGGTACAGTCCCCTGCTGAGTTGAAGGACGAGCCCCTTCTCCCTCATTCGCGACACGGTTGCCGCCGTAACGCCCGCCTCCTTAAATTCAGAAAGGCGAACCATGCCCCGCTTTTTCAGCAGAGTTATGGCGCGGTCTTGCTGGGTCTCAGGAGCTGATTGCATACTGGCAAATATGATACAAAGTGTCGGGTTTGTCAATATTTTGACCGACATTTTGTATCATCATCTCGATGACCAAGATTCGCTACCGCGCGATGGAAACCTGGCTCTTCCAGATCGAGCCTGCAGAGGCAGTAAGAGCGCTACGATTGCGGTGGTTACGCCGGCCTTGCGATGGTGGCGCCGAACATGCGCCACCGTTCGAGTTTCCGCGAATTCGGCCGCTTTTGCCCGATACTAGGGTTCGTAGCCTTTCAGCGTACGTCTCTACGAGCGTAAGAACTGAACCCGCAACGGGCTCAAGAACTGCCTCATGCGAAGGACTGGATGAGATATCGCAGGTCCGGCGGGTGTGGGGAAAAGCGGTAGCGCTCCCCCGCTACCAAGCGTACGATTTTGTACGCCAACCTACGATTTTCTACGATGCCGTACGATCAATGGTCGCGCGCCTCTGGTGCGGACCAATCTGGCAACGGTCAGAAGTGGGCCGGGCACGCAAATTTGGGCGACGTGTGCAACAAAGGCCCGCCAGGGCGGGCCGCCTCGGCGGTTCGATCCCGATCGCCCGCGCTAATCCTATGGCAGATGTGCGGCCTTGCGCGCAGCTGCAACCCAGTCCGTGACGTTGTCCGAGTTCAAGATCGCATCTTCCCAAGCACTCTTGGCGGCCGCCAGCCGCCCGCCGAACTTGCCGAACGCGAGCTGGCCGCCTTTGCCGCATGCGTGATCGATCTCGAGCTGGAGCTTGAGAAATTCCTCGGCCGCCTTCCGCACCTTGCCGAGGGCATGCAATCGCTCCGAGATCGACCGGCCGCGTTGGGTCGTCTTCGGCGCGGCCTTCTTCGGGGCCGGCTTGCGCTTCTTCGCGGACTTGGCGGCCTTCGTCGTCTTCTTGACCACCGACCTCTCCTCATGTTCGGCCGGTCGGGCTACAGGCCATTTTTCAGCGGGCAGCCTACGGGTGGTGCGGTTCGCCCGCGCATGCCGGCCTCAGGTCTCCAAGGGGGCGCACTTGCCATTCCCATCGACGGAGGGTTGCGTCCGCCGAGGGGGCAGGGGCATGGTTGAGAATAGGTGGAAATCCGACGCAACAAGCGCAACCCAATGAGATCGGAAATTTTCAACTAACCCACTGATATCATTGGCGCGTATGATGCTCGAGCCCATTGCAGCAGGACGAACAGAGGTGAGCTGGCAACTTTGATTGTGCTGTTCACGGACTTCGGGTTGCACGGCCCGT
>NZ_JBHMET010000070.1:0-36983 GCF_042430365.1 Bradyrhizobium erythrophlei | reverse complement strand
TGCTGTCCTAACGCTCGCTGCAACCATGCTCTGGTTGCGGTAAATGTCCACAGGACCTAGGACTCCGCCCGTCTCACCCGCCTGAGGGGCGCTTCGCCATCGTCACGAGTGCCGGGTCGAGATGCGGTGGACGTTGGTGGCACACGAGGCGAACGTGTCACGGCGGACGGCGAAGTCGTGTGGTCCTGACGCCCCAGTGGCAGGTGTCTCTCCGCAAGAGGCGAAGCGTCTTTTGCGAAGACGGTGACAAAAAAGCCCGGTCTCGCCGGGGAGAGCACGAAAGAAGCCGTAAAACCATCGCGCAGGGAAAGCCGGCGTGTTTTCCGGTTACACCTGTGGTCCTACCCCTGTGCTTTTTGTTGCACAGGGCCCATGGGTGCAATCGGCACCCGGCTTTCCTTGCGCCCTCTGCGTTCAGAGCGGCAAAGATTTCGTAACACCTCGGGCGCACTACGCCGCGAGAACGCGGATGTATGACCTACGCTCGTGCAACAAACTCGCCGTCGTCCCGGCGGAGGCCGGGACCCATTACCACAAATGCTGATTGTTGCGCGACGTCGGATCGACGAGTCACCTTCGCAACTCAGGCCGCGGAGTATGGGTCCCGGCCTTCGCCGGGACGACGGGAGAGATTGCGGAGACGGCGGAACGCATGTGCGTCCGCTGCTAGCGCAGGCCCTCGTAGACCATGAGGCCGCGGGCGATCGCGATCTTCCGCAATGCGCGCGGCAGCAGCCGCTCCGGCGGGTGCAGATAGCGCCACGAGGTCAGCGTGAAGGGGCCGAGCGTGGCGGTGTTGTCCTCGAAGGGGGCGAGCAGGCCGGTCAGCGTGGTCGGGACGTGGACCCGCGCCGTGAAGGGGAGCAGCAGCAATTCCAGATGCGCGCGGGCACCATCGGCGGTGGTCGCGGTGACGCCGGCGATCGCGGGCAGCGTCTCCTCGGCGACGCAGGTGATGACGTCCTCGATCTCGCGGCGGCTCTCGGCGGTAAACAGCGCCGAGAAGCTCTGATCCTTGAGGTCGCGGCCGAGCAGGGCCGAGATCCGGGTTCCGGCGACGCGGAAGGGGTAGCCGGCCTCGCCGTCATAAGACAGCACGAAGATATCAGCGAGGAGCCCGCGCACCGCGGACGGCTCGAACACGCCGCGGTCGGGCGCGCGCGCATCGCCTCGTTTGGCATTCCAATACGCGAAGAATTCGCGGCTGGACTCGTGTTTCATTCGAAAAACCTTGCCCGGCGCCGGCCTCGGCGGGACACATCTGTCCCGGTTTCGTCCAAGCGCTTTCCCTTCTCTGTTGTGCAGGGAAGGCTGTGCAGCGTCCATGCCGCCGCCGCGTTTTGGCCGATTTGCGCACGGTTTTGCGCCGTTAACGTAAATTTAACGATGTGCTTGGCTGTGACCGCGCCGCCGCGTAGGGTCCGCCCATTCCCGTTTGCGCCGGTTGCCTCCAAGGGCCGGCGGCTTACGTACACAGGTGGCGTCAAACAGTTTGGTCGTCGCGCGGGGAGGGGTGGGGATGCACCCCCATTCCTTCTGGGGCGCGAGAAGATCAGCAAGGTCTTGGGGAGGGTGTTCTCAGCACCCTCCCTTCATCTTTTGCATCATTCGTCCAGTCTCGTGTCCCGGACGAGGTGCAGCGCGGGCGCCACAAAAAGGGAGCGGCCCGATTTCCGGATTGTGCACTTGCACAGCGGCGCTAAAGCCGCCTATCTGAGATTATCAGCCGCATGTGAGGTCGCAGACCCCTTGGACTCCCATCCCGATTCCCCGCTTGCGCCGCCGCGCGAGCCGATCCTGACCCTGCCGCCGGCGCTGACCGCCTACATCCTCCTGATCGCGGTGATCCATCTGCGGGTGCTGCTGCCGCCGGAGATGGAAAACTGGACCATCGATGTCTTCGGATTCATTCCCAAACGCTACGACTCGACGCTGCTCGACATCACGTTCCCGGGCGGGGCCGGCGCCAAGGTCTGGACCTTCGTCACCTATTCGCTGCTGCACGCCAATCTCAGCCATATCGTCTTCAACGTGCTGTGGCTGTTGCCGTTCGGCAGCGCGCTGGCGCGGCGGTTTGGCGCGCTGCGCTTCTTCGTGTTCATGGCGGTGACGGCCGCCGCCGGTGCGCTCGCCCACCTGGTGACCCATGAGCACGCCATTGCGCCGATGATCGGCGCCTCGGCGTCGGTGTCGGGCACCATGGCGGCGGCGATCCGGTTTGCTTTCGTCAAGGGCAGCTTCCTGTCGTTCAGCCGGGGTGATGCGGAGGCGGCCGCCAGGGTGCCGGCGCTGTCGCTGTCGCGCGCGCTGCGCGACCGCCGCGTGCTCGGATTCCTGGCGGTGTGGTTCGGCGTCAACATCGTGTTCGGCGTCGGCTCGATCGCGATCGGCGGCGATGGCGCGAGCGTCGCCTGGCAGGCGCATATCGGCGGATTCCTCGCCGGCCTCGTGCTGTTCTCGCTGTTCGACCCGGTGCCGCGCACGCGCAGCGATGCTGCAGATGCGTCGTCGGTCGACCAGTCCGGGCGGGTTTGATCGCCGCTTGCGGGGAGCGGCGAATTCATCCATCATCTTCGCGACGCACGACAGGCAGGCTGACAAAATTAATGCCGTGCCCGTAATCGCGCCCCGGAACCGAAAGCGGCGCGGAACTGTTGATTGAAGGCTCAACGAACAGGTTCGATCCCCAGCTCAAGGGGACGCGGACGGATTCAGGGAGGCTGCAATGACGGTACGTTCCATTCTCGATGCCAAGGGCCATCACATCATGAGCGTCGAGCCCGACGCCAAGTTGTCGGCCGCGATCAAGCTGCTCGGCGAGCGCAAGATCGGTGCGGTGCTGGTGATGGGCCAGGGCCGTATGGAAGGCATCCTGTCGGAGCGCGACATCGTGCGCGTGCTCGGCGAGCGCGGTGCCGCCGTGCTGGACGAGCCGGTCAGCGCGGTCATGACCAGGAAAGTCGTCAGCTGCCGCGAGTCGGACACCGTCAGCGCGCTCATGGAGGTGATGACGACGGGCAAATTCCGCCATCTGCCCGTGGTCGAAGACGGCAAGGTGGTCGGGCTGATCTCGATCGGCGATATCGTCAAGCGCCGCGTGCAGGAATATGAGCGCGAGCAGGAGGCGCTGCGCGACTACATCAAGACGGCCTGACGCGCGCTATTTCCCGTTCGAATCGGCGTCGGTCGACGGCGGCACCAGGATGCCCATGGCTTCGTGGATTTGTTCGATGGCGCGTTCGGCCGCGCGCACGCCATGCGCGATCAGGTCGTCGGCGCGATGGAAGTCGAACCAGCCGATCTGGCCGACACGCGGTGAGATCAAAAGGTCGGGCGGGTCGCCGGCAAGCCGCGCGCGGGTGATGCGGTCCTGCATGATGTTGAAGGCGTCGGCCATCACGCTCGAGATGCCCGGCCGCCCGGCGCTGCCGAAGAATTCGCGCTTTACGGTCCGTTCGGCGAAGAAGCGGCCAAAGCGGCGCTTCGGCGGCTCGATTGCGGGGACAGTCTCCGGGGCAACGGTGACCTCGGCGATCTGGCCGTGATTATAGATCGTGGTCGAGTGCGAGAAGACGTCGCTGGAGAGGTTGGCGGCGATCACGATCTCGGCGCCGAGCGCGCGCGCCGCCGACACCGGCACCGGGTTGACCAGCGCCCCGTCGACCAGCCAGCGGTCGCCGATCAGGACCGGTGCGAAAATGCCGGGCAGGGCATACGAGGCGCGCATGGCGTCGACCACGGGGCCATGGGTCAGCCAGATCTCGTGGCCGGTCCGCACCTCGGTGGCGACGGTTGCGAACTTGACCGCGAGGTCCTCGATGAGGGACTGGCCCATCGCGGCTTCCAGTTCGGCAGCGAGCTTGGTGCCGCCGATCAGGCCGGAGCCGTTGAGGCGGATGTCGAGGTAGCCGAGGATGTTGCGCGGCTGCAGGGTGCGCGCCCATTGCTCGAGGGTGTCGAGATGCCCGGTGGCATAGGCGCCGCCGACCACGGCGCCGATCGAGGTGCCGACCACGACATTGGGGACGATGCCGTGGGCGACGAGCGTCCGCACGATGCCGATATGGGCAAAGCCGCGCGCCGCCCCGCCGCCCAGCGCAAGACCGATCACGGGCCGGCGAACCGTCCCCAATCCGACCTTGTCAGGACCATCGGAGCCTTTCTGCCCGCGCCCCATCCAACTATCCAACACAGCAACAATCTCCTGCCGGCGCCAGACTAGGCCCGATGGCCCGGCTTCGCCTCGTCCATATGCATGGTTTATGCCCGGACCAAACCGACCTAGGGAGGAAATGTGACTTGACCACGACCTCTGGCCTAACATCGGCTTGATCGGCGGGTTCCCGTGGGACGGCGGGCCCGGCCCGGCGACGGAGGCTTGAATTTGCCGCGTTTTCGGTGAAAAGCATGACCATGATCTTGCGGGGCAACGGCATCGGCGGATGCGGGCGGGGCGGGAGACGGCTGCTCCCGCTGATCGCGCTTGCGGCCTTGGCAATTGCGCTGCTCCCCGCGCCCGTATCGGCCCAATTGTTCAGCGACCGGCCGCCGCCGATCCCGCCGGCTTCGGTTCCCGACGCGCCGTCCGGCCCGGCGCTCAACCTGGCGCCGCCATCCGGATCCGGCGCGGGGCCGGTCTTGCCGGCGCCGCTGACCCAGCCGACCATCGTCCAGCCATCGATCGCGACCGTTCCGCCGGTGGTGCCGTCGCCGGGCACCTCGACCGCCGGGCAGGCCGTGCTGTCCCTGACGGCGCGCTATGGCAAAGACCTGCCCGTCATCAACAACGGGCTGGTGTGGCGCGTGTTCGCCGACAAGCCTGACGACAACGGCACCTTCAAGCTGATCCGCGAGGAGCGCGGCGCAACGCCTAACATCGTGCTGCCGCCCGGCAACTACGTCGTCCATGTCGCGCTCGGCTTGGTCAGCGCGGTGCGCGCGGTCAGCCTGAAGTCGGAAACCGACCGCGAGTCCTTCGTGCTGCCAGCCGGCGGCTTGCGCATCGAGGGCCGTGTCGGCACCAGCAAGATCCCGCCGAACCAGATCTCGTTTGCGATCTACAAGGGCAGCCAGTTCGACAGCAAAGATCGCGGCGCATTGATCCCCAACGTCGCGGCCGGTGACGTCGCGCTGCTGCCGGAGGGCACCTACTACATCATCTCGAACTACGGCGACGCCAATTCGGTGGTGCGCTCGGACATCCGCGTCCAGGCCGGCAAGCTGACCGACGTCACCGTGACCCATCGCGCCGCAGTCATCACGCTCAAGCTCGTCAGCGAGAAGGGCGGCGAGGCGCTCGCCAACACCGCGTGGTCGGTGATCACTCCGGGCGGCGACGTGATCAAGGAATCGATCGGCGCGTTCCCGCGCGTCGTGCTGTCGGAAGGCGAGTATCGCGCAATCGCCAAGAACGAGGGCAAGGTGTTCGAGCGGCCCTTCAACGTCGTCAACGGCGTCGACGGCGAGGTTGAAGTCGTCGCGCGCTGACGTCGGGCGCAGTCCCATGTCATGCAACTGTCATGGTCTCTAACGCGCACTAACCATCGCGCGACTTTAAACCGTCATAATCACCACAACGGCGTACCGCCTCCCCATTTTTTACAGGGCATTAAGCGCGGCTGACTTGGATGCCGCGGGGTTAAGCGTGTTGCGTGAGTGGGGCGTGCCATGGTCGTGGCCAAGAAAAAATCCGAGACGAACTCAGAGACAAAATCAGAGACTGGGGCGGGCAAGGCATCGGCCAAGATCACCCCGGAAATCTTCGCCGACGTCTCTGTCCTGCAACGCAAGTGGCAGGCAGCGTTGCGGCCCGGCGAGAAACTGCCTCGCTACGAGGACGTGATGCTCGGCAGCCTCGGGCGGCTCGCCGATCACATCGTGCTGTTGCGGAACGACGAGAGCAGGCTGCGCGTCTCGCACACCGGCCGCTATGTCCAGGCGTGGTTGAACGACGAGCGCTGGGATATTCCACTGAGCGCGCTGCCGCCGGATTGCGCCACCTCGCTCGGCGAAGCCGCGGCGAGCGCGCTCGAAAACAGCCGTCCCTATCTCGCGTCGGCGCACTGCGTGCGCGACGGGCTGGTGCGGACCTACGATGTGCTGGCACTGCCGACCTACTCACGCTGGGGCGGCACGCTGGTCGGCGTCTATGTCAACGAGCGCAGCGCGCAGTACAATCTTCTGGATACGATCTTCTCGGCAACCGACGAGGGCGTACTGTCGCTCGCCGCGATCCGCGACGCGCGCGGCCAGCCGTGCGATTTCCAGATCGTCCATCTCAACCAAGGCGCCGCAAAGCTCCTGATGCAGCCCGCGACCGATTTGCTGTGGCGCCGGCTCGGCGTCGGCGGCAACGCGTTGTGCGAGCCCGACGTCATCGGCCGGCTGCGCGAATTCGTCAGACGCGGTGCGGGTGGGCAATTCGAGATCGACAGCGGCGAACGCTGCCTTCGGCTTGGCATCACGGCATTCGGCGACATGCTGTCGCTCACGGTCTCCGACGTCACTGCGCTGAAACAGCGCGAGGTCTCGTTCCGCCTGTTGTTCGAGAACAACCCGATGCCGATGTGGGTGTTCGATGCCGGCACGATGGAATTCCTGAGCGTCAACGATGCTGCGGTTCAGCACTATGGCTATGCGCGCGATCGATTCCTCGGCATGAAACTGCGCGAGATCTGGCCCGAGGATGAACGGGCCACGCACAGCGAAGCGTTGCGCGGCGTCGGCGATGTCTATCAGTCCGGCCGCGACTGGCGGCACATCAAGGCGGATGGCAGCGAAATCCACGTGCTGACCTTCGGCCGCCGCGTGACGTTCGATGGCCGCGACGGCTATCTGGTCGCCGTGGTCGACATCACCGAGCGCCGCGCCGCCGAGGCACGGATCGCCCACATGGCGCACCATGACGGCCTCACCAACCTGCCGAACCGCGACTTCTACCAGGAGCGCCTGGGCGAGGCGCTGCGACGCAGCGGTGCCGGCAACAGGCGTGTCGCGGTGATGGGCATCGACCTCGACCTGTTCAAGAATGTCAACGACTCCTTCGGCCATCCGATGGGAGATCGCCTGCTCAAGATGGTGGCCGATCGGCTGAGGTCAGAGGTTCGTGGCGACAACATTGCCGCCCGTCTTGGCGGCGACGAATTCGCGATCGTACTCGCCGCCGACGTCTCCCCGAACGAAGCGAGCGCGTTCGCCGAGCGGCTGATCGAGGTCCTGAGCGCGAGCTACAATATCGACGGCCTCGAAGTCGTCGTCGGCGCCAGCATCGGGATTGCGATGTCGCCGGGCGACGGCACGACGCCGGAAGAGCTGATGCGCAACGCCGACATGGCGCTCTACCGTGCCAAGTCGGAGGGCGGCGGCGTCCATCATTTCTTCGAGCGCGAGATGGATCACCAGGCGCAGAAGCGCCGCGACATGGAGCGGGATCTGCGCGCGGCTCTCGCCAATGGCGAGTTCGAGCTGCACTACCAGCCGCTGGTCGACATCGCAGCCGATCGCATCAGCGGATTTGAATCGCTGCTGCGCTGGCAGCATCCGCAGAAGGGCATGGTCTCGCCGGCGGAATTCATCCCCGTGGCCGAAGACATCGGGCTGATCGTTGCGATCGGCGAGTGGGTGCTGCGCGAGGCCTGCTCGGAAGCGGTGAAATGGCCCGCGGACGTCAAGGTCGCCGTCAACCTGTCGTCAGTGCAGTTCCGCAGCCGCAACCTGGTCCAGGCCGTGATCTCGGCGCTGGCCCATTCCGGCCTGTCGCCGCGTCGCCTCGAGCTCGAGATCACGGAATCGGTGTTCCTGGCCGAGACCGAGGCCAACCTCGCGATCCTGCATCAGCTGCGCGAGCTGGGTGTCAGCATCTCCATGGACGATTTCGGCACCGGCTATTCCAGCCTGAGCTATCTGCGCAGCTTCCCGTTCGACAAGATCAAGATCGACCGTTCCTTCGTGAAGGATCTGGCGCGGCGCTCCGATTGCGTCGCGATCGTGCGCGCGATCTCGGGTCTCGGCCGCAGCCTCAAGATCACCACGACCGCCGAGGGGGTCGAGACCATCGACCAGCTCGACTGGCTGCGTGCCGAAGGCTGCAACGAGGTGCAGGGCTTCCTGTTCAGCGCAGCCAGGCCGGCGCACGAGATCGCGGCGCTGCTGACCGGTTTCGCGGCGCGGGCGTCGAGGGCGGCCTGAGTTTCGTCTCCGCTTGTCATGGCCGGGCTTGACCCGGCCATCCATCAGTTTGCAGAGGAGTCCTTTGGTTGATGGATTGCCGGGTCAAGCCTGGCAATGACAGTTCTGCAACCTCAGAACCGCGTCACGATATCCGACAGCGCCGGGCGCGGGCGATCTTCGGTCGGCTTGGTCGGCGTGCCGATGTGGACCAGGCCGACGAGCTTTTCGTCCGGTTTCAGCCCGAGACCATCGAGCACGTCGCGGTCGAAGACGAACCAGCCGGTCAGCCAGCAGGCGCCGTAGCCGAGCGCGGTGGCGGCGGTAACGATGTTCATGGCGCTCGCGCCGGCGGACAATTCCTGCTCCCACGGCGGCACCTTCGGGTGCGGCTTGGTGAAGCTCACCACGCCGATCACCAGCGGCGCGTCGGTCAGCCGCTTCTTCTCGACCTCGATGTCGGACGCCGGCGCGCCCGGGTTCTTCCTGGCAAAGACGCTTGCGATCACATCGCCGGCGCGTGCGCGGGCGTCGCCCTCGAACACGATGAAGCGCCATGGCGTGAGCTTGCCGTGGTCCGGCACCCGCGCGCCGATGGTCAGGATAGTCTCGAGCTCGGCCCGCGAGGGGCCGGGCGCGGTCATCTCGCGCGGCTTCACCGAGCGGCGGGTCTTCAACAATTCAAGGGCGTCGGGCACGAAAATGTCCTTCAGGGTAGCCGTGCCCCAGAGATAGGGGCTCGGCCGGGCCGACAAAAGCCAGTTTAGACCGATTGTGAAGATCAGGCCGCGGTTTGCACCCGCTTCACGTCCGGCGGGGTCGCTTCGTCGACGAGGGCTGCGATCGCCTCGTCGGTCGGCATCACGGTCTGGCGCTCGCTGCCGAGGCGGCGGACCGAAACCGAATGCGTCTCGGCTTCTTTCTTGCCGACGACCAGCAACGCCGGAATCTTGGCCAGCGAGTGCTCGCGGACCTTGTAGTTGATCTTCTCGTTGCGCAGGTCGATCTCGACGCGCAGTCCCGCACGGCGGGCGGCGGCTGCAACCTGCTTGGCGTATTCGTCGCCCTCGGAGGTGATGGTCGTGACCACGACCTGGGTCGGCGCGAGCCAGAGCGGGAAGTTGCCGGCGTAATGCTCGATCAGGATGCCGATGAACCGCTCCATCGAGCCGCAGATCGCGCGGTGCACCATGACCGGCACCTTCTTCGACCCGTCATGATCGATATAGAACGCGCCGAACCGTTCAGGCAGGTTGAAGTCGACCTGGGTCGTGCCGCACTGCCAGTCTCTCCCGATGGCGTCGCGCAGCACATATTCGAACTTCGGCCCGTAGAACGCGCCTTCGCCCGGGTTGATCTCGGTTTTGATGTTGTTGTTCTTCGCCTGGATCTCCCGCAAGACCGTCGCCATCACGCGTTCGGCATGCTCCCACATCTCGTCGGTGCCGACGCGCTTGTCCGGCCGGGTCGAGAGCTTGACCGTCAGCTCCCCGGTGAAGCCGAAGTCGGAGTAGGTCGACAGGATCAGGTCGTTGATCTTCAGGCACTCGTCTGCAAGCTGCTGCTCGGTGCAGAACACATGCGCGTCGTCCTGGGTGAAGCCGCGCACGCGCATCAAGCCGTGCATCGCGCCCGACGGCTCGTAGCGGTGCACGACGCCGAACTCGGCAAGCCGCAACGGCAGGTCGCGATAGCTCTTCAGGCCGTGCTTGAATATCTGCACGTGTCCCGGGCAGTTCATCGGCTTCAGCGCGAACCAGCGCTTGTCCTCGGCCTCGTCGCCGGCCGACTGCGCCGCGAACATGTTCTCGCGATACCAGTCCCAGTGTCCCGAGGTCTCCCACAACACCTTGTCGAGGATTTGCGGCGCGTTGACCTCGTTGTAATCCCCGGTCAGCCGCCGCCGCATATAGGCGATCAGCTGCTGGAAGATGGTCCAGCCCTTCGGGTGCCAGAACACGACGCCCGGGCCTTCCTCCTGGAAGTGGAACAGGTCGAGCTCGCGGCCGAGCTTGCGGTGGTCACGCTTCTCGGCTTCCTCGATCTGCTTCAGGTAGGCGTCGAGGTCCTCCTGCTTGGCGAACGCGGTGCCGTAAATGCGGGTCAGCATCGGGTTGTTCGAGTCGCCGCGCCAATACGCGCCCGCGACCTTCATCAACTTGAAGGCATTGCCGATCTTGCCGGTCGAGGTCATGTGCGGGCCGCGGCAGAGATCGAACCAGTCGCCCTGGAAATAGATCTTGATCGGCTCGTTGCCGGGAATCGCGTCGACCAGCTCGACCTTGAAGGCCTCGCCCTTGTCGCGGAACACCTGCTTGGTCTTTTCGCGATCCCAAACCTCTTTCGTGAACGGCTTGTCGCGCGCGATGATCTCGCGCATCCGCTTCTCGATCGCGGCAAAATCTTCCGGCGTGAACGGCTCGTTGCGGAAGAAGTCGTAATAGAAGCCGTTCTCGATGACAGGGCCGATCGTGACCTGGGTGCCCGGCCACAGCGACTGCACGGCTTCGGCAAGCACATGCGCCGCATCATGCCGGATCAGTTCCAGCGCGCGCGGGTCCTCGCGGCCGACGAGCTCGATCTTCGCGTCGGCCTCGATCGGATCATTGAGATCGGTGAGCGTGCCGTTGAGCGCCATCGCCACTGTGCGCTTGGCGAGCGAGGGCGAGATGCCCCTGGCGATATCGAGGCCGCTGGTGCCTTTGGGGAATTCGCGCTTCGCCCCGTCGGGAAAGGTGAGGGCGATCTTGTGCACGGGCTCGGCGGGCTTGAGGTTCGAAAGGCTGTAGTGGAATCCGGACTCGGATTTGGGCGCGTCGGGCATTGATGTCTCCTGTGGCTCACTCCTGCGAACGAGCGCAGGTAAGCGGAAGCAGCGGTATAGCAGGGGATTCGGGCAGAACAAGCCGGCAATATCAAGAAAAACGGAGCGTTGCTGGATCGCGATCGATTGTGCCGGAACATCCCTCGTTTCGGCGTGCCACCACCGAACGTTGCGACCCAACTGATCATCGTCTAACCTCAATCCTCTATTTTCCCGCCTCGCGTGGTCTTGTCGGTTTCATGATTTCCCGCCTCTTGCTCCTCGCGGTCGCATTGTCGATGTCAGGCGTGTCGCGTGCGGAAACGCCGGCCGAGAAGGCAGGGTTCGCGCCCCGTCTGACGATCTATCTCGCCAGGGGCGCGGCGAATTCATGCGGGACAGGCTGCGATCGCTGGATTGCCGTCGAGGGCGAGGTCGATCGCGATGCGGCGGCGCGGATCCGCCGCTTCCTGGCCGGCGTCAAGGACACGCAGCGCCCGATCTACTTTCACTCGCCCGGCGGCAATGTCGAGCAATCCTACGCCATCGGGCGAATGTTGCGCGGACGGAAGGCGATCGCGCGGATCGGCCGCACCATCGCGACCGCTTGCACTTCGGGCACGCAGGTCGATGCGGCGTGCCTGAAGGTCAAGAATGCGGGCGGCGAGATCGAGGCGGAGCTGATGACCCGCAATGCGATGTGCAACTCGGCCTGCGGCTATCTGTTCCTCGGGGCGACGACGCGCGAGGTTGCGCCCGATGCTGCGATCGCGGTGCACAACTCGAAGCTGACCCTGGTCATCCTCGGGCATCCGCCGCCGCAGGTCGTCGCGGAATACAGGCAGCGTCAAATGGTGACCGGTGACCGCCGATCGCGATCGCGCGGCCTTCATCGCCGCGATGGGGATCAACCGCGAGCTCAACGATCTCATTCGAACGGTGAAATTCGAAAGCCTGCACGTGTTGACGCGGCCGGAGCTCTACCGCTTTGGGATCGATACAAGGCCATTGCCCGAAACGGCGTGGACGCTGGAGAAGGAGGCGCGGCCCTATATCCGCAAGATCGCGATGGCGAAGCAGAACGACGGCGCTTCCTTCCGGATGATGGAGTGGCGGCTGTTCTGCGAGAACAATGATCGCGCCCGGCTGATGTTCGTGCGGGAGTTCGCGGAGAGCTCCGCCGGCAAGAGCACGGTCGTGATCAGGGCGGGAGCGGACAGGTCGGTGGCATTCGGGAGATTCCCGGCGCGCGTCGGGAAGTACGAGGTCTGGAGCGATGCGGTCGCGCCCGACATCGTCAAGGCGATGCTTGCGGTCCAGCATCTACAGGTCGGCGAAAACACGCCGACGCTGGACGGCAACGCCGGAGTTGCCAGCTTCGACATCGGGACAACGGGGCTGGAGCCCGCGTGGACGCAGCTTCTGGCGTCGTGCCCGGCGCCGACGACGGTCCCAAAGCCCGCGGGCCCGTTGCCGACAGGTGCGCTGCCGAGCGTCAGCGCAGCGCCGGCGCAGTGACCGCAAGGGGCGCAATCGGTTGCCCGTTATGCATTTAGATGCAGTTGCATTGAATTCCGTATCTGCTACGAACGCGGCGTGAAACGCTTCGCTCCCACCGCATTGATGCTTGGCAATGTTGTCACCGGCTGCTCGGTGCTGGCGCCGGCGGGGATGCTCGCGGAGCTGTCAAGCGGACTCGACGTCACGATCCGCACGGCGGGCCTGCTGATCACCTTCGGCGCGATCATGCTGTGTGTCGGCTCGCCGGTGACGGCGTGGCTGACCAGCCGGATCGAGCGGCGCGTGCTGCTAACAACGACACTTCTGGTCCTCGCGCTCACCAATGCCGCATCCGCATTCGCGCCCGACTACACCAGCCTGCTGATCATTCGCCTCGTGATGCTCGCCGTCGGCGTGCTCTATACGCCGCAGGCGGCGGGTACCGCGGCGCTGCTGGTGCCTGCCGAGAAGCGCGGCAGCACGATCGCCTACATCTTCCTCGGCTGGTCGCTCGCCGCAGCGGTCGGTCTGCCGCTAACCACCATGATCGCGAGCCGCTACGGTTTCCGCGCGGTTTATGGTGGGATCGGCGCGATGGGCCTTGTGAGTTTTGCGCTGCTGTGGTGGCGCCTGCCGGGCGGTCTGCGCGGCGCGCCGGTCGATTTCAAGACCTGGGCCGATCTCGGCCGCAACCCGATGATCATCGTCCTGTTGTCGATCACGACGCTGCAGATGTCGGGCCAGTTCGTGGTGCTCACCTTCATGGGGCCGCTGCTTGCCAAGCTTACTGGTGCAAACCCGGACGCCATCGGCTTCGTATTCGCCCTTTATGGCATCTGCGGGTTCGTCGGCATCGCGGTTGCAACCCGCATCGTGGATTCCTGGGGGGCCTGGAGAACCTCGGTCCTGTTCACGGGACTGATGCTGGCAGGTCTCGCCGGCTGGGCGCTGAGCGCCGGCATCTATGCGCTGATGGCCGTCTCCGTTGCACTCTGGGGTTTGGGCTTTGCGTCGAGCAATTCGATGCAACAGGTACGGCTGGTTGGTGCGGCGCCGGCGCTCGCCTCGGCGTCGGTCTCGCTCAACACCTCGGTGCTGTATATCGGCCAGGCGGTTGGCTCGCTGATCGGCGGTCTGTTGTTTGCGCGCGAATGGCTGCACAGCGCAGGCTATGTCGCCGCGGCCTTCCTCGCGCTGGCGTTCACGGCGGTGATCGCGACACGGCCGCGTCCAACCGCAGCAGCGGCGGCGGCCGAGTGAGCGATCGATCAGACCAATAGGGCTCTAGTCGGCGATGCGGGTCAGGACTGCCTTGAAGTCCACGCCAGGCATTTGCAGCGCCTCGCCCTCGAGATCGACCATGTCGCCATTGTTGGTGCCCTTCAGGGTCAGCGTGATCCTGTCGATGCCGAACAACGACCGGAACGCCGGATCGGGATTGTGGCGTTGGGTCGAGATCTTGGCGTGAATGCCGTCGTTGCGGTCGGCGTAGCTGCCGACGAATGCAAAGGCCGAGTTGCCACCGCGCAGCTTGCCATCCGTGGCGTAGACAACACCGGTGCCGGTGCCATGAACGGTATGATATTCAACCCGATATAGTCCGTCCCTCAATGCCCCATCCCCAGCCAGCGATCCCCGCAGGAAGGCTAGGGGGCGCGCGAGGGGCGATTTGTGAAGCAGCTCACACTTGGCGGACAATCAACAGCAGAATTTGGGGAGGGCCTGAGGCCCGTGGTTAGCGGCCCGCCTGAGCGGGTGCGCTCGCCACGCGCGTCAGCGCCGGCGTGGCCGCCATCTTGGTCAGCACTTCCCGGATCGGAAACTGGGTCCAGGCCTGGGTCACGTAGCTGCGATGGGTGATGCCGTCGCGGGTCTGCACGAACACGACGCTGCCCGGGTGCAGCGGGCCATCCATGGTTTCGCTGACGGCGATGCCCTTGTCGCGCAGCATCGACATCAGCTCGCGATCGCGCGGCCTGGTGTAGCGGGTGTAGGAGGAGACGAAGAACCCGGTGCGGTTCTTCTCGATCCAGGACGCAAATTTGTCGAGCTCGCCATAGACCGCGTCGAGCAGCAGCACGCCGCGGACGCGGTTGGTGGCGCCGCCGACCTCGAGGCTCCAGGCGGTCGGCAGGAAGCCGCCGCTGTAGCCGACGATGACGACCGGTGTGTTGGCGAAGGCTTGCGCGGACCTGGGATCGCCGTAGAGGCGGGCGAGGTGGCTTGCGGATTCGTCGAGGAAGCGCTTGAGGCCGCCCGGCTGCCAGAACTTGCCGGCGCTGGAATCGGCGGCGTCGACGGCCATTTGCGGCGCAAGCAGAACGGCGTTGACGCCGGAATCGGTGATCTGCTGCGGCACCATCTGGCGGTCGCGCACGTCGCGCTCCAGCGTCGCGCCGTTGCCATGGAAGAACACTACGATCACGCCGGGCTTGTTGACGTCGAAAGTGTCGGGCACGTGCACCAGCACGCGGCTGTCATTGTAGGTCTCGCTCTGCCAGTAGACGCGGCCGCCATAGCTGCGATGGCCGCGCTTGTCGCCGGCTCCGACATTGAGGAACGGCGCGTCGGTGCGCGGATTGTTGCCGAAATAGGGGAAGGCGGAGGATTTCATGCTGACCAGCGTGGTCAGCTCGTCGCGCTCGGTCGGACGTGGCAGGGTGAGGGTCGGTGCGATCGAGGCGACGCGGACGGGCGAGGGCGCGGTTTTCTGCGCTGCCTGGGCGGCCGGCGCGGGCGCCACGGCGGCGGTTCGGTGGTAGGGGACGAAGCTTTCCTTGTCGGTCGGGAAGCGATCCCTAAACTGTGGCGCCGGGAAGCGGTCCTCAAACGTGTCGCCACTGGTCGCATGGCTGTTCGCCGCCAGCATGCCGGGCTCCGGCGCCTTGCCGCAATGCGCGAGCGATAGCGACAACGGGATCAGGACGGCGGCGGTCCAGCCCCGGGATCTCGGCGCACGGCGCGGCGCGCGGGGTGTCGCCACCCCACGCGCACGACCATGACTGTCGAATCTCGGCTGTGCCCCGACCATCCACCCGTTGCCCTGAACCCACCGGCAAACGACGTATTTGAGCTTGTCGATGTTTAGGTCACGTTAAGCTTCCGGAAGCATTTCCCCACATCCGGAAGGCTTTAGCAGAGCATCCAATCGTGTCCTGATTGTGGGAGCCTGGCCTTGATGTCCCATTGCAGCCGTCGCTTGTGAGCGTTTGAGGTATTTAGATACTTTTCCAATATCTCGAATTAAACCGTTGTTAACGCTCCTTGAATTGGCCACGGCCTGCCTGCACCATGGCGGAGCTCAGGCGTGCGGCGGCTGAAGGTACGGTCGACATGGCGGGATCACATACGGGAAGCGCGGCGCTGCGCAGCCCGCTCTCCGGCACCGGCTCGACCGTTTCGGTCCTGACCGCAACGGCTATCGTTGTTGCCGACATGGTCGGCGTCGGCGTCTTCACGAGCCTCGGCTTCCAGGTCACGGACATTCCCTCCGGCTTCTCGATCCTGCTGCTCTGGATCGTCGGCGGCATCGTCGCGCTGTGCGGGGTGTTCTCCTATGGCGAACTCGGCGCGATGTTCCCGCGCTCGAGCGGCGAGTACAATTTCCTCGGCCGGGCCTATCACCCGGCTTTCGGATTCCTCGCGGGATGGGTGTCGGCGACCGTCGGCTTCGCCGCACCGGTGGCGCTCGCCGCGATGGCGTTCGGCGAATACGGCCGCGCAATCCTGCCCGACGCGCCGCCGCTCGTGCTCGCCATGGGCGTGGTGTGGCTGGTCTCGATCGTACAGCTCTCCGGGCTCAGGCACTCCTCGACCTTCCAGCTGATCGCAACCATCCTGAAGGTCGTGCTGATCACGGCCTTCCTGGTGTCGGGCTTCGTGATCGCGACCCCGCAGCCGGTGTCGTTTGTGCCGTCGCCGCCCGATCTGGCCTATGTGCTGAGCGCGCCGTTCGCGATCAGCCTGGTGTTCGTGATGTATTCGTTCTCGGGCTGGAACGCCGCGACCTACATTATCGGCGAGATGCGGCTGCCGGAACGCAACGTGCCGCGCGCGATGCTGTTCGGCACGCTGATCGTGTTGGTGTTCTACGTCGCGCTCAACGCGGTTTTCCTGCACAGCGCGCCGATCGACAAGCTCGCGGGCCAGCTCGACGTCGCCCGCATCTCCGGCAGCTATATCTTCGGCGAACTCGGCGGCCGGATCGTCGGCGCGATGATCTGCGTTGGGCTGATCTCCTCGATCAGCGCGATGATGTGGATCGGGCCGCGGGTGATGATGACGATGGGCGAGGACATCCCGGCGCTGCGGCTGTTTTCGCGGCGATCGGCGAATGGCGCGCCGGTCTATGCCATCCTGTTCCAGCTCGCGGTCGCGAGCCTGATGCTGTTCACGCGCAGCTTCGAGGCGGTGCTCGACTTCATCCAGTTCGCGCTGCTGTTCTGCTCGTTCTTCACGGTCGCGGGCGTGATCAAGCTGCGCATCACCAATCCCGAATTGCCGCGGCCCTACCGCGCCTGGGGATACCCGGTCACCCCTCTGGTTTTCCTGCTCGTGACCGCCTTCATGATGTACTATCTTTTGACGCAGCGCCCGCTGCAGTCGGCGCTTGGTACGTTGATCATGATTTCAGGCCTTCTGATCTACGCGATTTTCCGCAAGCGGGGGGATCGCCCCGCGACCGAAGGCCCGGGTCGCGAATGAAAATGTCATTGTCTGTGAGAGCGTTGACGCTCGCTGTCGCCGTGCTGGTTGCGGTCATCGTACCGGCGCGGGGCGCCGAGGTGACGGCCGACGACACCGCGCGCTTCCTCGCCGGCATGCAGCCTTCGGCTGATTCACCGCTGCAGCCGCTGACGAAGGATCCGGCCTGGCAGCGTCACGCCAGGTTCTTCGATTCCGCCTTCGCGCAGCTCGAGCAGCGGCAATTGTCGAAGATCCGCGCCTGGTCCGACAGCAATCTCGCCGCGCCCAAGCCGACCATGTTCTACATGTTCTCGGGCCCCGACTTTCTCTATGCCGATGCGTTCTATTCCAAGGCCACGACCTATGTGCTGAGCGCGCTCGAACCGGTGGGCGCTGTGCCTGACCTCTCCAGGCTGCCGCGCGGCGGCGTTGGCGCCGCGCTCTACAATGTCGAGCGCTCGCTCGGCTCGGTCCTCAGCTTCTCGTTCTTCATCACCAAGCAGATGAAGGTCGACCTGCACGCCGGCGAGGTCAGCGGCACCTTGCCGATCCTCTATGTGTTCCTGGCGCGTTCGGGCAAGACCATCCGCGACGTCAAGCCTGTCGTGCTCGATGCTGGCGGTACGTTATCTATCGGTGCCGATGCGGCGGCGCGCAACGCGGTGCACGGCGTTCGGATCACCTTTGCCGGCTCCGACGGCGTCGAGAAGACGCTGTATTATTTCTCGACCGATCTCTCCAATTCCGGGGTGAAGGCGAGCGGCTTCCTCAAATTCTGCGCAACGCTTGCGCCCGGCAACAGCCTGATCAAGAGCGCGTCCTACCTGCTGCATTCCGGCAATTTCACCACGGTGCGTAACTTCATCCTCGCCAACAGCGCGACCATCATCCAGGACGATTCCGGAATCCCGCTGGCGTATTACGGTTCGAAGAAGTGGCGCTTCTTTCCGTTCGGCCGCTATCTCGGCCCGATCGACAAGTTTCCGGGCGCCTATCAGGAGTCGTATGCGGAGTTGTTCCGGCGCGCGCAGCCGATCGATTTCGGCATCGGCTATCGCTGGCGCACGCACGAATCCAATGTGCTGCTGTCGGTCAGGCTACCCGACGACGGCACGGGCGCCGCGGAGGCGACGCCATCGCCCGAGGAGCCGCCGCCACCCCGGCCGCGGCCGCGGAAGCCGCGACCGCCCGCGCCAATTCCCCCGCCGCCGCTCCGCGACGGCTTCTGGTTCTGGCGCTAGCAGTTCAGGTCTCGGCCATCACCACTTCACGCTTTGGCTCGGCACGATGAAGGCCGTGTTGTTCGGCGTGTCCGGACGATGCTCGAAGTAGAGATAGGCGGCGCCGATCAGCAGCAGCAAGGCAAGCACGGCCAGCAAGTCGATCTGCCGGGGATCGTGACCGTCGTGGCTGATTTTCCAGCCCATTGTTGTTTCCTCCCGCCGGGGAACAAACTAACAATGCCGCAGCTTCGCCGCAGTTCCGCTTGGTAGCAATGCGCCGCGCGCTAATCTGCGTTGACGCCGCGCCATCGGCCGTAACGCCATGGCAAGTACCAGCGCGCGCCGGGCGGCGCTGTTGCTGGAACGTTGTCGATGCCAGAAGTGCCCCAGGGCTGGCAGCGCAGCAGGCGCGCCAGCGTCATCCATCCGCCAGCCCACAGTCCGAACCGCGCGATGGCTTCATCGCCATAGACCGAGCAGGTCGGAAGGTGACGGCAATTGTAGCCGACCAGCGGCGACAGGGTGTGTCGATAGATCCAGATCAGGCCGCGGCCGAAATTGCGCGGCAAGCGGCGGACGTTGGCACACTCTGTGCATCGCGCAAGGTGTGATGTTGGAGGATCTGTCTGCGGCATACACGCAAGAATGTACGTAGTCTTGCGGGGGTTCCAAGGCAAGGAACTCAATTCTCGCAGATATTTACGCCACAGTTCACAATTATCCGAAGGTTTGCGCGCGGCGCAGCAAAGGTATTATGGACGGCACAAGACAGTACGGTTACCGTTTCAAAAACGCTTCAATCACGGAATCGCATCGCGTTGCGATGGAACCGTTGCCACTGCGCGTCCTCGGGGGCTTGGGGGAAGGAACCAAATTGAGGTCTGTTACATCGCTTCGTCTTTGCGGTCTGGCCCTGCTTGCCGCTGCTTGCATCACACTGTCCGGCACGGTCACGACGCTGGGGGGTGAGGTGCGCGCCAGCTCGTCCCTTGAAGAACGCAAGCTGCCGATGAAGTTCAGCTGGGTCGGATGCCAGCCGAATTGCAGGGGCTGGGTGTCCGCGGTCGGCATCATCACGGCCGACAGCCCGAAGGAGTTTGACGAATTTGCGCGCGGCCGCCAGCTCGGCGGCGCGACCGTCGTGCTCGACTCCAGCGGCGGTTCCGTCAACGACGCGATCGCGCTCGGCCGCCGGTTCCGCAGCCTCGGCGCGCTGACGACCGTCGGCACCAGCGTGGTCAACAAGACCCCGCAGGGCGAGCGCGGGAGCGTCGTACCGGAAGCCTATTGCGAGTCGATGTGCGTGTTCCTGCTGCTGTCGGGCAAGACGCGTTACGTGCCGCAGGCGGCCCACGTCCGGGTCCACCAGATCTGGATGGGCGACCGCGCCGACGACGCCAAGGCCGCGAGCTACACCGCGCAGGACCTGATGATCGTCGAGCGCGACATTGGCCGTCTTGCCAAATACACCTTCGAGATGGGCGGCGCGGGCGACCTCCTGTCGCTCGCACTGAGCGTGCCGCCGTGGGAAGAGCTGCACGAGATGTCGCCGGCCGAACTGAGGCTGACCAGTCTCGTCACCACTGACGCTGTTGCCGACGTGTTGCCGCAGCAGGACACGACCGCGATCCCGGTCGCCGAGGCGAAGCCGAAGGATCGCGATCGCTTCGTCAGCAGCGTGACGGAGGGTGAAGCTGCGCCCCACGCCACGAAGGCAACCAAGACCGCCGAGATCGTGGTGCCGACCGGCGGCAGCGCGACGCCGTCGTCGGCTCAGCCGGCGCAGTAAGACAGCGAGATTTTTGCTGGGGCGGAGATTGGCCTCGTGGTTCGAGACGCCGCTTCGCGGCTCCTCACCATGAGGGTTTGGCAGCTGGCTTCTGGCGCGAGCGCACCACCTCTCAACCCTCATCCTGAGAAGCGCGCAAAGCGCGCGTCTCGAAGGACGAGGCCCGGCTGCCCTTACGCCGGCTGCTTCGCCCTGGCTTCGATCTGGCCGATCGCGTCGACCACGGCGTCGAAAGTCAGCAGGGTCGAGGCGTGGCGGGCCTTGTAGTCGCGCACCGGCTCGAGCAGCGCGATGTCCGCCCATTTGCCGCCCTGCGGGGGCTGGCCGTTCTCCTTCAGCATCTTGCGCACGGTCTCGCGCAATTCGCGCAATTCGTCTGCGGTCGATCCGACCACATGGCTTGCCATGATCGAGGAGGAGGCCTGGCCGAGCGCGCAGGCTTTGACGTCGTGCGCGAAGTCGGTGACGACGGGGCCCTCCATCTTGAGGTCGACCTTCACGGTCGAGCCGCACAGTTTGGAATGGGCCGTGGCGCTGGCGTCGGGGTCGGCGAGTCGTCCGAGTCGCGGAATATTGCCGGCCAACTCGATGATCCGCTTGTTGTAAATGTCGTTCAGCATGAGGGCTGGTGTCTGGTTCCGGTGGGGCCGGGCGCTCTTGGCGGCTGGGTTTCACCGTCCTATATATGAACGGCGTTGCCGGAAATACAGTCCGGCCATGCGGCCGTTGCGACCCAACTCTGTCGCAGGGGTGGTAGGAAGAGGGGACTCAGGCGCCCGGCGGTTCGAACAATCCGCCCCGTCTGCCCGGTGACACCTCCGGCCCAAGGCCGGTCGAACGGAGAAGACATGGACGCCTTGATCAAAACAATTCGCCCCGCCAAGCCATCTGACGTGAAGGCCCCGGAGTCCCGGCCGGCCGAACTCGATCCGTCCGAATTCCTGACGGCCGTCGTTCGCGCGGACCAGCCGCGCCCGTCGCGCGCCGAGGCCGAACAGGCGGTGCAGACGCTGCTCAGCTATATCGGCGAGGATCCGAGCCGCGAGGGCCTGCTCGACACGCCGCGCCGCGTCGTCGAAGCCTATGACGAGCTCTATCAGGGTTACCACCAGTGCCCGGCCGAGGTGCTGAACCGCACCTTCGGTGAAACCGCCGGCTACGACGATTTCGTCCTGGTCCGCGATATCGAATTCACCTCGCAGTGCGAGCATCACATGATGCCGTTCTACGGCAAGGCGCATATCGCCTATACGCCGGTGGAGCGAGTCGTCGGCCTGTCCAAGCTTGCGCGGCTGACCGATATCTTCGCCCGCCGGCTGCAGACTCAGGAGCATCTGACCGCGCAGGTCACCGCCGCGATCGACGAGATTCTGAAGCCGCGCGGCGTTGCCGTGCTGATCGAGGCGGAGCATACCTGCATGTCGGTGCGCGGCGTCTCCAAGCATGGTGCGACAACCTTCACCAGCCGCTTCACCGGCATGTTCCGCGACAATCCTGCGGAGCAGCAGCGTTTCCTGTCCCTGGTGCGAGGACCGAACCGGTAACCTCGCGATCCCTTTGCGAGGTTTTGCCGTGTCCACATCGACCCACGATCACGAGCGCGAAGAAGGGCTGGCCTTCCAGCCCAAATTCGACGCGTCGGGTCTCGTGACCTGCGTCGCGACCGACGTCGCGACCGGCGATGTGCTGATGGTCGCGCACATGAACGATGAAGCCTTGCGCAAGACGATCGCGACCGGCGAGGCCTGGTATTTCAGCCGCTCGCGCAACGCGCTGTGGCGCAAGGGCGAGAGCTCGGGCCAGACCCAGCGCGTCGTCGAGATGCGTCTGGATTGCGATCAGGACGCGGTGTGGATTCGCGTCGAGCAGATCGGCGCGGCGTGCCACACCGGACGGCGCTCGTGCTTCTATCGTGCGGTCAAGGGCGAGGGCGGAGACATCAGCCTGTCATTCGTCGATGCCGAGCGGCTGTTCGATCCGGCGCAAGTCTATCGCAAATAGGCCCATCGGTTGGTCTTAACCCGCTATTAACCATAATTGCGGCAGGTTGACGCGACATGGGTGCCGATTGCCGGCGCCCGGCAAGGCACCGGACAGATGTCGGTCGACACATTCAATGCCATGGCTTCGGCAGGTGTCGATCCCTCACGCCTGAAGATCGCAAGCTCGATCAAGCAGGCCGCCTCGACCACCGGCGCAAGCTTCGAATATCTGCTCACGACCGCGAAGATGGAATCCAATTTCAATTCGCGGGCCGGCGCCACGACCTCGTCGGCGCGCGGACTTTTTCAGTTCATCGACCAGACCTGGCTCGGCACCGTGAAGGAGGCCGGAAGCCAGCTCGGCTACGGCAACTATGCCGACGCGATCTCGAAAAATTCCGACGGCAGCTATTCGGTCAGCGATCCCTTCGCGCGCAACGCCATCATGAAGCTGCGTGACGATCCCGACGCGGCGTCCTCGATGGCGGCGGTGCTGACGCAGTCCAACAGTTTCAAGCTCACCGGCAGGATCGGCCGCCGCCCGACCGACGCCGAGCTCTACATGGCCCATTTCATGGGGGTGGGCGGCGCCGCCAAGCTGATCTCGAGCGCCGAGGACTCACCCGGTGCCAGTGCGGCTGCGATGTTTCCGAAAGCTGCCGCCGCCAACCAATCGATCTTCTATGACAAGTCGGGCAGCGCGCGCAGCGTCTCGCAGGTCTATTCGGTGCTGAGCACGCGCTATGCGGCAGCGGCCAATTCGCGGGACACGCGCACCGCGTTCGCTGCGGTGGGCGGCGGCACGATGAGCCCTTACGCCGTCGCAAGCGCCGCGCCGACGCCGGCGCTGACGATGGACAGCGCGGCCTATCTCTCGACCTTCCCTGACTCGCGCGCGGTGACGCCGGTCTCCACGACGTCGCAGGCCACCGCATCCGCGCCGGTGTTCCGCTCGCTGTTCCAGGCCGGCGACCGGACGCAGCCGATCTCGCCGGCGGTGCAGGAATTGTGGGGCAATTCCGCCTCGCTGACCGCGTCCGCAACGCCGGCGGTGCGCGCGCCCGGCCGGCTCGACCTGTTCAGCGATCGCAACGGCACGTTCTCCAGCTAGCAGTTTTGCTGCGATGCGGGCGGCGTGGGCGCGTGCCGCATTAACGAAACGTCAATAATCCCAAACGTTTATGGTGAACCCTTTGTTAAGCGTCATGGTTTATTTTCCCTTGTAGTGGCATCGCGTGCCGATGCCTTTCAGGTTGCGTAAGCCGGCAGGACCATGATCGTTCGGCAGTTCATTAGTTGGATTAGGACCGCTCCCGCAGGCGAGCGGGCGGAAGCGACCCGGGCACTGGCGCGGGCCTGGCTCATTTCAGATCTCAGCGACGACGATCGCACCGCAGCCGAAGGCGCGCTGTTGATGCTGCTCGACGACCCGTCGCCCCTGGTCCGCCAGGCGATGGCCGAGGTGTTCGCGCGCAGCGCGGAGGCGCCGGCCGCGATCGTGCAGGCGCTGTCGCTCGACCAGCCCTCGATCGCGCTGCCGGTGCTCGAACATTCTCCGCTCCTGATCGATGCCGATCTCGTCGACATCGTCGCGACCGGCTCTGACGAGATGCAATGCGCGATCGCGCGCCGCATCAACCTGCCGGCGTCGGTTGCCGCCGCCATCGCCGAGGTTGGCTCGCCGGCTGCGGCGCTCGAGCTGATCGAGAATCCCTACGCCGGTCTCGCGCCATTCTCCTGGGACCGCATCGTCGAGCGCCACGGCCATCTCGCAGCCATCAGGGAATCGATGTTGCAGCTCGAGGACCTGCCGTCCGCGACGCGGATGGCGCTGGTCGCAAAACTCTCCGACACGCTGGCGCAATTCGTGGTGGCACGGAACTGGCTCGGCGCCGACCGCGCAGGACGAGCCGCCAACGAGGCGCGCGAACGTTCCACGGTGAATATCGCGGCACGCTCCTTCGGCGACGACATGCTTGGGCTGATCGCGCATTTGCGCGCGACTGGCCAGCTCACCGCCGGGTTGATCCTGCGCGCGCTGCTCTCGGGTAATCTCGACCTGTTCGGTGCTGCGCTCGCGGAATTGTCCGGGCTGCCCTATGGGCGCGTCTCCGCGCTGCTGCAGGATCGCGGCGGCGCCGGGCTGCAGGCGCTGCTGAAGCGCGCCGGCCTGCCGGAATCCACCTACGCGGCGTTCCGCGTCGCGCTCGAAGCCACCCACGAGATGGGCTATGTCGATACCGGCGACGGCGCAGCGCGGCTGAATCGGCGGATGGTGGAACGCGTGCTGACCCATTGCGAGACCGACCGCTCTGCCGCCGAACCGCTCCTGATCCTGTTGCGCCGCTTTGCGACGGAATCGGCGCGGGAGGAAGCGCGCATGTTCTGCGACGAGCTCGCCGCGGAAGACGCCATCGCGCCGCTCGACCACGATGACCTGATCGCGGCGTAGAGCTCCGGTTCTGATTCAATCAGAATCGAAGCTCTAGATTCTAGTTTTGACGGGTTTCCTTCACGCGAGCCGGCATCCACGTCGCTCGAAACGCTATAGCCCCGCGCGTCTCATGATAGATGAAAGTTAAGGCGGCTTCCGCACGCGCGGTGGCCGCGATCGCGCGGCTATTCGCCCGGCACGATGCTCGGCGCGAGGATCGCCTCGAGATGCTCGGGCCGGTTGCGGTTGGCATGGGTCAGGAATTCGTCGGCAATGCCGCGCAATTGCTTGCTCAGCACGCCCGCCACGACCGCAGTGTCGAGCTTGGTGCGCTCGCGCACGATCGCCTGCACCGCGTTGATGTGATGGGCGATCAGTTGCGGTGGCACGGCGTCGAGATCGGGCGCGTGCTCGATGATGCGGCAGAGGCTTTCGGCCGCCGCCGCTGCCGAAGGATACCCAAACGTCGCGGCATCGCCCTTGATGTCGTGGGCGGCGCGGAACAGCTCCTCGCGCGTTTCATTGTTGAAACCGTCGCGCATCGCCGCGGCATGCGCCGCCGAGAGGCGGTCGGCCTCGATCGTCATCCAGTTCTTGAATTCGCCGGAGAGCCCGGCCAGTGCCTTCTCGGCGCGGCCGACGGGATCGTCGAGATCGCTCTCCGGCACCCGCAGCAGCACCTTGCGCAGCGGATTGGGCTGCGTGATGACGTGATGCGTGCCGAAGCTCTTGACCTCGATCGCCGCTTGCTTGTCTTTCGCCATGACGGTGTCCTTCGCCGGCTTAAGGGCCGGAGCGCGCCTTCTCGAGCAGCGACGGCTGCTGCATCACTTCCATCTCGCCGCTGCCGCGCCGCTCGGGGCCGATATAGGTGTTGCTGGTGTTGCGGCGGCGATCCGGACCGAAATAAGTCTTGGTCTTGATGAAGGGCCTGGGGTTGGCGACCACGTTGAGGATGCGCTGGTAGAGGCCCTTGGCCGAGATCGGCTTGGCCAGGAATTCGGTGACGCCGGCGTCGCGCGCCACGGTCACGCGGCGCTTCTCGGAGTGCCCCGTCAGCATGATGATCGGCGCGTAGGGGTTGCCCTTGGATTCCGGCTGCCGAATCATCTGCGCAAGCTCAAGCCCGTCGAAGATCGGCATCGACCAGTCGGTGATGACGATGTCGGGCACATAGTGCGTGTACATTTCGAGCGCGGTGGCGCCGTCCTCGGCCTCGTAGACCTCGCGCGCGCCGAACGAATGCAGCAGCGTCCGCAGGATGCGGCGCATGTGCGGATTGTCGTCACAAATCAAAAATCGCAGCTTGTTGAAGTCGATGCGATACATGGTCCGGTCCCGAAGGGCATACCGGACAGGCGCGGTATAACCCGACGTTAACCATATCCCGGCCCGGGTTAATGAATGGTTGCCGGGGAGGGGGCGCCGTCAATGCCCGAACTGCTCCCGCAGGATGCGCTCTTCGAGCGAATGTCCGGGATCGAACAGCATTCGCATCGCGATCGTCTTGTCGGACAAGACCTCGACACGGCGGACGTCGCGGACCTCGTCATGGTCGGCGACCGCCGCCACCGGCCGCTTCTCGCCCTCGATCACTTCGATCACGACGAAGGCGGAATTCGGCAACAGCGCGCCGCGCCAGCGCCGCGGCCGGAATGCGCTGATCGGGGTGAGTGCGAGCAGCGCGGCGTTGATCGGCAGGATCGGTCCCTGGGCGGAGAGGTTGTAGGCGGTCGAGCCGGCCGGCGTCGCCACCAGGATGCCGTCGGCCATCAGCTCCGCCATCCGCTCGTGCTCGTCGATCAGGATGCGCAGCTTGGCGACCTGGTAGGTCTGCCTGAACAGCGCGACCTCGTTGATGGCGTGATGCAGATGCACGGCGCCGTGGATATCGGTCGCGCGCATCAGCAGCGGATTGATCAGCGACTCCCGCGCGGATTGAAGCCGCGTGCGCAGATCGTGCGTCGAGTACTCGTTCATCAGGAAGCCGACGGTGCCGCGATGCATGCCGTAGATCGGCTTGCCGCTGCGCATGTTGGCGTGCAGCGTTTGCAGCATCAACCCGTCGCCGCCGAGCGCGACCACGACGTCGGCGTCCTTGGCCTCGTGGTTGCCGTAGAGCGCGGTGAGTTGTTCGAGCGCCGCCTGCGCTTCTGCGCTCGGGCTCGCGACAAAGGCGATCTTGTCATATCGCTTGGGGCTCGACATCGCTCACGAACTCGTTTGGCACGGAATACGCCGCGCTCGTCTATACATCCCGGGCGGCCTTGTCGAGACGTCTCGGGATAGTCCCATGCCTTGCGGACGCCGCCAAGCCGTCGCAGTTTGCAGGTAGAACCTGCGGATGCGCAAATCGTGAGCGCAGGGAGTGAACGATATGGCTAACAGTTTTGCGACGCGGCTCGCGGCCATCCTGCTTGCGCTGTCGGTTGCCACTGCGGCGCGGGCCGAAGATGAGGCGCCGCAGCCGCAGCCGTCACCGAGCGTGCAGGCGCCGGCTAGCGCGAAGGAGGCGCCATCCGGCCAAAAGGAGGTGCAATCCGGCCAGAGAGGACGGGCAGGGCGCGGCGACGCCGCCCAGAATGTCGCCGGCGGGGCGTCCGCCGCCGACCAGCATCGCCTGCCGCCGGACCAGACTACCAAGCAGTCGCTGGCGCTGCCCGGCCGCACGCTTGCGTTCACCGCGACCGCGGGCTCGATCCGGGTATTCGACGAGAAGGGCGAACCGCTCGCCGACATCGCCTACACCTCCTACCAGCTCGACGGCGCCGAGAAGGCGAGCCGGCCGGTCACCTTCCTGTTCAACGGCGGTCCCGGCGCATCGTCGGCCTGGCTGCAATTCGGCAGCGCCGGGCCGTGGCGGCTCTCCTTCGAGGGCGACGGCGGGATCTCCTCGGCTTCGCCCGACCTGTTGCCGAACGCCGAGACCTGGCTCGACTTCACCGATCTTGTCTTCATCGATCCCGTCGGCACCGGCTACAGCCGCTTCGTCGCTAGTGGCGACGACGTGCGCAAGCGCTTCTTCTCGGTCGACGGCGACGTCAATTCGGTCGCGCTGGTGATCCGCCGCTGGCTCGAAAAATACGACCGGCTGCTGTCGCCGAAATACGTCGCCGGCGAGAGCTATGGCGGCATCCGCGGCCCCAAGGTCGTGCGCAATCTGCAGACCCAGCAGGGCGTCGGCGTGCGCGGCCTCATCCTGGTGTCGCCCTTGCTCGATTTCCGCGAGTATTCCGGCTCCAGCCTGCTGCAATTCGTGTCGAGCCTGCCGACCATGGCGGCGGTCGCTCGCCACGCCAAGGGGGCGGTGACGCGGGAGGACCTCGCTGACGTCGAGAGCTATGCGCGCGGCGACTTCCTGCTCGACCTCATCAAGGGCCAGGCCGACACCGAGGCAAGCACGCGGCTCGCCGACAAGGTCGCAAGCCTGACCGGCATCGACCAGGCGGTGAGCCGCCGACTCGCCGGCCGCTTCCACATCAGCGAGTTCCGCCGCGAGTTCGACCGCAAGAACGGCAAGGTGACCGGGCGTTACGACGCTTCCGTCGAAGGCTTCGATCCCTATCCGGACTCGAGCTCCTCCCGCTTCGGCGATCCCTCCGGTGATCCCTTGATGGCACCGTTGACGAGCGCCGCCGTCGATCTCACCACGCGCAAGCTGAACTGGCGGCCGGACGGCTCCTATCAATTGCTCAGCGAGGCCGTGAACAAAGCCTGGGATTTCGGCCGTGGCACCAATCCGGCCGAGTCGGCGTCGCAGCTCCGCGAGGCGCTGGCGCTCGATCCGAAGCTGAAGCTCCTGATCGGCCACGGCCTGTTCGATCTCGCGACGCCGTATTTCGCCTCCAAGATCATCCTCGACCAGTTGCCGCCCTTTGCCGGACCGGGCCGCGCCCGGCTCGTGGTCTATCCCGGCGGCCACATGTTCTACTCCCGCGACGCCTCGCGCCAGGCGTTCCGGAACGAGGTCGAGTCGTTGATGAAGTGAGGTGGGGCAACATGCCAATTCCGTAACCCTGGGAGCGCGAAGCGCGTCTCGAAGGATGGACGGCCACAGTCGGTGGCCGTCGTGCCTCGAGGCTCGCCTAGCGGTGCAGGTGCACAGCAAGGCTCGCACCTCAGCATGACGGTGATGGAGTTGGAGACGCAGCCGCCACGTCGTCATTGCGAGGAGCGATAGCGACGAAGCAATCCATGCCTCCGCAAGTGGAGACGCAGATTGCTTCGCTACGCTCGCAATGACGGTCAAACAAAAATCCGCGTTCTCGCGACATGATTTGTCCGAGGAGAATTGATTTGCCCCCGCGGGCTGTCACGTCGTGCGACGATAAGCCTCCTTGGGGGAAACACTGATCGCGCTTCACACCGGAGCGGGATTCACGATATTTTGGATTGATTGATACCCTGCCGGGGTATAGTGGGTTTACAGGGGCTGACGTCAGGTCGGCATCCTCAGGGGCAAGTCGCCGGAGAGAGCGCGCAGGTGTTTGTGCGATTGAGCAAGTCAAAACGGCTGCGGGCTGGGCGCCTGATCGTCCTGGCCTATCTGTTTTGCGTGCTTGCTCCGTCGCTGGCACTGGCATTCGGGGCGCCAATTCCCTGCGTGACCGATGAGGTCCAGCCGGTCGCAACGGCGCACATGCATGAGGCCTCGATGGCTCATGCCGATCACGGCGCCGGTCACGACCATGGCGGACTGCACGCGCACCACGCGGCCGACCCCGCCGGCACGCCGGCAAAGCACAGCCACGACGGCCATGGCGCGCCGGGGCCGTGCTGCGCGATGATGTGCGCGTCGGCGATGCCGGCCGATGTGCCGTCGGTCGTCACGCCCTCGCACCCCGTCGCCACGCGCATATCCGAGGCCTATCGCAGCCTGCGGAGCGAGGCGCCTGCGCGCCTCTATCGTCCCCCCATCGCCTGAACCTTGCTGAGGCCGCGGCGGCGACGCGCTTTTCGCGCGTGCGCGTGCCTGTGATTCAACGACAGTTCAGGGACGATCCATGTTTTCGCAATTCGGGGCGAAGCTTGCCGCCGTGGCCACGGCGCGCGAGCAGCGATCAAGATTCAATTTCGTGTCACGCGCCGCCGTCGTTGTTGCTGCAACGACCGTGCTTGCCGGCTGCATCTCCGAGAGCAGGCCGGTCACGGCCGCGGCCGATCCGGCGGACCCGTCGGTACGGGTTTCGGGCGTCGGCTACCGCTCGACGGTCGCGCCCTACACCAGCCTGCGTCCTTCGACGCCGGCACCTTGGCGGGAGCGCAATGAGGGCGTCGCGCCACCAGCCAAACCGGATCGATAGGAGGGCGCAATGCAAAGATTTGCCCACGCGCCGCTGCTGCTTGCCGCCACGCTGGCGCTCTCCGGATGTGCCGCCTTCTCGCCCGACGGCGGCATGGCCGTCGTGTCCGACGTCGCAGGCAAGACGATCGGCAAGGATGTCGCGTTCGTTCGTTCCGCCGACGAGGCCGTGTCGCTCGAAGCGACGGTGAAGCGCCTGCTTGCGCGCAGCCTGACGGCGGATGCCGCCGTCCAGGTCGGATTGCTCAACAACAAGGGCTTGCAGGCCGCCTACAACGAGCTGGCGCTGGCGGAGACCGATCTCGTCGCCGAGAGCCTGCCGCCGAACCCGACATTCTCGGTGTCGCGCATATCGGGAAATGGCGCGAGCGAGATCGAGCGGCAGGTCGTCGGCGACATCCTCGCGCTCGCAACGCTTCCGTTCCGCTCCGAGGTCGCGCGCGAACGCTTCAGGCAGGCGCAGCTCCGCGCTGCGCTGGCGACGCTGCGGCTCGCAGCCGACGTCCGCCGGGCCTATTTCACGGCGGTCGCCGCCAGCGAGACCGTCGTGCTGCTGACGGACGCGAAGTCGACCGCCGAATCCACCGCGCAGCTTGCCAAGAAGCTCGGCGAGACCGGTGCGATCAACAAGCTCGACCAGGCCCGCGAGCAGGTGTTCTACGCCGAGACCACGGCCGACCTCGCGAGCGCGCGCCAGAACGCGACCAGTTCGCGCGAGCGGCTGGCGCGGCTGATGGGACTGTGGGACGGCGACCTCGGATTCCGTATCCCCGAACGGCTGCCGCCGCTGCCGCGGCGTCTGCAGGCGCAGCCGTCGATCGAGGTCGCCGCGGTCGGCCATCGTGTCGATCTGCAGATTGCGCGGATGGAGGTTGTCGCGCTGGCGAAGGCGCTCAACCTCACCGAGGCGACGCGCTTCGTCACGCTGCTCGACGTTGCCGGCATTGACCGGCGTACCCGCGATCCGGAGGGCGCGCCGTTCGGGGAGCGCGGGTTCGACGTCCAGTTCCAGATCCCGATCTTCGACGGCGGAGAGGTGCGCGTTCGTCAGGCGGCCGAGACCTATCACTTAGCGTTCAACCGGCTGACCGAGAAGGCGATCAACGTCCGCTCGGAGGCGCGCGACGCCTACCGCGTCTATCGCTCCACCTACGACATCGCCAGCCACTACCAGCGCGAGGTGCTGCCGCTCCGCCAGATCATCACCGAAGAGATGCAGCTGCGCTTTTCGAGCATGCAGGTCGACGTGTTCGCCCTGCTGACCGAGGCACGGCAGCGGATCGCCGCCTTGCGCGCCGCGATCGACACCAAGCGCGACTTCTGGCTTGCGCAGTCCGACCTGCAGACCGCCGTGAATGGCGGCGGATCGGAGGGCGCTGCAGTCACCACCTCAACTGTTGCTTCGACCGCGCAGCCGGCGGCCGGCGGCGGTCATTGAACGGAGACATCAGATGTTTTCACGCAGAGGATTTTTGGGAACCGCCGCGCTGGTCACGGCAGGCGCAGTCAGCGGACGGGTCCAGGCCGCCGCCATTCCGGAGGCGCCGACGATGGACAAGGTCGTGATGCAGCCGCCGCTGCATCCGACCAGCGGGCCCGACTACCGGCCCGTCGTCACGCTCAACGGCTGGTCGCTGCCGTGGCGGATGAACGGCGACTGGAAGGAATTCCATCTCGTCGCCGAACCGGTGGTGCGCGAATTCGCCGACGGCATGAAGGCCAATCTCTGGGGCTACAACGGCCAGGCGCCGGGGCCGACCATCGAGGCGGTCGAGGGTGACAAGGTCCGCATCTTCGTCACCAACAAGCTGCTTGAGCACACCACGGTGCACTGGCACGGCATGATCATCCCGAGCGGCATGGACGGGGTCGGCGGGCTCAACCAGCCGCACATCCAGCCCGGCAAGACCTTCGTCTACGAGTTCGAGATGAAGAAGAGCGGGACCTTCATGTACCACCCGCATTCCGACGAGATGGTGCAGATGGCGATGGGCATGATGGGCATGTTCATCGTGCACCCGCGCGATCCGGCGTTCCGCCCAGTGGACCGCGACTTCGTCTTCATCATGAGCAGCTATCTTATCGACCCCGGCACCTATCTGCCGAAGGTCAACGAGATGACCGACTTCAATATGTGGACGTGGAACAGCCGCGTCTATCCCGGCATCGATCCGATGCCGATTAGGCTCGGCGACAAGGTGCGTGTCCGCATCGGAAATCTCACAATGACCAACCATCCGATCCATGTGCATGGGCACGCCTTCGCGGTGACCTGCACCGACGGCGGCTGGGTGCCCGTGTCAGCGCAGTACCCAGAGACCACGACCGACGTGCCGGTCGGTGCTGTCAGAGCCTTCGACATGCTCGCCGACAATCCGGGCGACTGGGCATTCCACTGCCACAAGTCGCATCACACCATGAACGCGATGGGACACGACATGCGCAACTTCATTGGTGTGTCGAAGAAAGATCTCGCAAAGGCGGTCGGCAAGCTCGCGCCCGACGCGATGGTGATGGGATCGACCGGCATGGCGATGGGCAACATGGAGATGCCGGCGCCCGACAACACGCTGCCGATGATGACCGGAACCGGGCAGTTCGGGCCGATCGAGATGGGCGGCATGTTCACGGTGATGAAGATCCGCGAGGGGCTCGCCCGCGACGACTACTCCGATCCCGGACCCTACAAATTTCCGCAAGGCACGGTCGCCTACGAAGTGGAGGCGCCACCGGCAGAGCCGGCCCGCCAGCAGGCGCCGGCGGCTCCGACGCCGCCAGCGACCGGGCCGAAGGGCAAGCCGCCATCGATGAAGGGAATGAAGATGTAGCGCGATCGAAATCGTCTTTCACAACAAACCCAAACTGGAGAATGCCATGAATAAACTCACTGCGATCGCCGCCGCCTTGGCCGCGCTGTCAATCACCGCGGCGCCGTCGCTGGGGCATGAAAAACACGGTCAAGAATCCTTTTCGGCGGGCGAGCCGGGCGATCCGAAAAAGCCGTCGCGGACCGTCGAGGTCCTCTTGAACGAGATGGACTTCACGCCGGCCCGCATCGAGGTCGCGCGCGGCGAACAGATCCGCTTCGTGCTCCGCAACGCCGGCGCCGCGGATCATGAATTCCTGCTCGCCACCAACGAAGAGAATTTGAAGCATCTCGAAGTGATGAAGAAGCATCCGCACATGGAACATGACGATCCCAACGGCGTGCGGCTTACGCCGAAGAAGAGCGCCGAGATCCTCTGGAAATTCACCAAGGCCGGAACCTTCGAATATTCCTGCTTGATCCCCGGCCACCGTGACTACGGGATGATCGGCCGCGTCACCGTGAAATGAAGCCATCAATAGTGAAGGACACCACTATGAACAAGATCATTCAAATAGCGGCCGCCGGCATGCTCGCGACCGCGCTCACGCTGGGCGCGGCGATCGCCGGCGCAGCCATCGACGGCGAGGTCAAGAAGATCGACGAGAGCGCCGGCAAGATCATGCTCAAGCATGGCCCGGCCAAGAGCATCGGCATGGATGAGCCGATGACGATGGTCTACCGCGTCAAGGACCCCGCCATGCTCAAGCAGGTCAAGGTCGGCGACAAGGTGCAGTTCGAGGCCGAGAGCGGTGACGCCGGTTACCTGGTGACCAGGATGCAAAAGGCGAAATGAGAAGCCGGCCGGCATCGCGTCCGTCGGAACGCGGTGCCGGCCGTCGACGGGGCCGTCACAGTCTTGCTTGGTCGCGTTGTCGCCTAGCCGGCATGGTCGCGCGTGGCGCCACCACAGCACCTGCCGTCCGCCTGCACCGGCGGGCAGGGCACCGAGCCATAGGAGCAGAACACGCAGCAGTCGCCGGCCTTGGGCTTGAGACGGAGGCCGCATCCCTTGCAGTCATAGAAGAACTGGCAGGCGTCGGTCGGCATGGTCTCGACCGCGGCGTATCCGCAGGACGGGCAGGTCAGGGTCGAGAGCAGTTGCATGGGCCGAGGGTTCGTTGGTTAGCCGTTTATACCGGTGTGCAATGCCGCACATCAAGGCGTAGGTCCGGGGGCTGGCGATATCGTGATGCCGGCCGTCATTCGCCGGCTCGTGCCGCACAAGGTCGGCGCCAACACTTCATGTCGGCGGCCGCGGCACCAAAATATTTGTGGCGTCGCCGGCCGGCTTGTAACCAAATCTGTCGCCCGAACGAATTAACCCGAGACAAGGCCGGGATGACGACTGCAGAGAACGAGCTCAAGGCGCTGATGGTGGCCAGCCAGGACGGCGACGCGGTGGCCCATCGCGCGCTGCTGGAGCGGCTGAGCCGGCATTTGCGTGCCTACTACAAGAACAAGCTCACGAAGATTGGCCGCGGTGCGGCTGAGGCCGAAGACCTGGTTCAGGAGGCCGTGTTGGCCATTCACATCCATCGGCACACCTACGATCCGGCGGAGCCGTTGACGCCCTGGGTGCATGCGATCGCGCGCTACAAGCTGATCGATTTCCTGCGCCGAACGCGATCGTCGCGCGCCGATGTTCCGATCGACCACGCCGACGACATCACGGCGCATGATGATCACGGCGGCGCCGAGAGCAATCTTGACGTCAGGCGGTTGCTGAAGCTGCTGCCGGCGAACATGCAATGCGCCATCGAGGCGGTCAAGCTCGACGGGCTGAGCACAGCCGAGGCGGCACGGCGGTGCGGCTTGTCGGAATCCGGTGTGAAGGTCAGTGTTCATCGCGGGCTGAAGGCGCTTGCGGCGTTGATCGCACGGAGGGTGGAACCATGAAGACGGAAGAGCTCATCGCGGCACTCAGCACCAATGTCGAGCCGATCAATCACCGGCTGGTCAACCGGAGCGTCGGCATCGCGCTTGCGCTTGGGGCGGTCGTCGCGCTTGGTCTCGTGCTCGTCGGATTGGGCGTGCGCGCCGACCTGACCACGCCTCGCGCCGTGATCTTTCTAGTCCTCAAGCTCGCATTCGCGCTCGGTACCGTCGGCGCCGCATCGGTCTATCTGAGCCGGCTGGCGCGTCCGGGAGGAGAGCGCAGAATCTCTCTCGGACTCGCCGCGATACCGTTTGCGGTCATCATGCTGCTCGCCGCCATCAGCCTTGGACAAGCGCCGAGCTCGCACTGGGACAGGATGGTGATGGGAGACCAATGGCTCGAGTGCCTCCTTTCCATTCCGATCATTGCGATCGTGCCATTTGCGGTGGTCATTTGGGCAGTGCGAAAGGCGGCGCCGACCAATCTGGTGGGGGCGGGGGCATTCGGTGGCCTTGTTGCAGGCGGTGTGAGCGCGATCGCTTACGCCCTTCACTGTACCGATGATTCGTTGCCCTTTGTCGCGCTGTGGTACGGCGGCACGATCTTGATGTGCACGCTCGCAGGCGCGGTATTGGGGCCGCGGCTGCTGCGTTGGTAGCGAACCATGCAGTCGGTTGCGCGTGAGACGGCGAAAGGACGAGCCGTGTCAGGAATACAACAGGTGGAAGACTTCGAATGGAGGCATGCTTGGTCGCTGGACAAGGAGGCAGCAATTGCCAGAGAATTGCCGGAGCCGTTGACTTGCGCTGTTCGGGTGCGGCGCAATACCTTTTTCCGGGGCGTTCAATCGAGGCGTGACGCGAGGCCTTCTCAATCGCGAGGGGCTCAGTTCAGGGCGGGGCACTCAATGAAAAAGATCATCGCTTCCGCGATAATGGGATTGGCCGCCGCGACTGCTGCCAGCGCCGCGGACATGCCTGTGAGGGCCGTCAAAGCGCCTCCGCCGGCCTCTTGGTGGGATACGTTGACGATAACCGGTCAGATAGAGGTGGGCGGCACGGTCAACTCGAACGGCGTCTCGGGTGGAAATTTTGGCCAGCTCTTTACGGATAAAGCGGATTCTCTTTTTTTGAATCAGGCCTTGCTCACCGTGCAGCGCCCCCTCGATCCGAAAGCCACCGGATACGATTTCGGCTTCAAGTTCCAGGCGATGTATGGTTCGGACGCGCGGTATACGCACTTTCTGGGTGAGTTCGACCAGTCAATTGGCGGACGCAATCAGTTCGACATCGTCGAAGCCCATGCATTGTTCCATCTGCCGTGGCTTACGGCAGGTGGCGTGGACGTTAAGGTCGGACAGTACGTCACCCTGGAAGGCGCAGAAGTTATCTACGCCCCTGATAATGCCCTTTACACGCATACCTACATTTTCAACTTCGGCATTCCATTCAAGCATACCGGCATCATGACGACCACGCATGTCAACCCGATGCTCGATGTTTATGCCGGCGTCGACACGGGCGTGAATACGACCTTCGGCAATCGCTTCGATTGCTTCAATTGTGGCGACAACAACAAGGCCGCGGCGTTCCATGGTGGCTTCGGTTTGAATTTGTTGGATGGGGCGCTAACAGTCTTGGCGACTACCCACATCGGTCCTGAAAATCCCAACGTTTCATCGGTCGTTCTGGCGGGCGTCAATCCCAATACCGCCCTGCGCTATCTCAACGATGTAACTGTTGTCTGGAAGGCAACCGACAAGCTCACCCTGACCACCGACCTGAACTACATTCGCGATGATGGGTTCAACGCGACGGGCTACGGTGTCGCCCAATACGCCACCTATGCGATCAACGATTGGCTCAAGATCACGGGACGCGGCGAGATTTGGCGCGACAATAACGGCTTCTTCGTCGCGTCCTTCCCGGGCAACCTGGACTTTGTCGGGATCGAACATGGCAATCCATTGGCAACCGCGATCAGCGGTGGACCGACGACCTATGGTGCATTGACGGTCGGACTTGCCGTCAAACCTCCCGTTCCGAAAGAGCTGGAAGGCCTCACGATCCGGCCTGAGATCCGCTATGACACATCTTTAAACAACACCACGCCATTCGGGGGAGGAACGAAGAGTTCGCAATGGACGTTTGCCAGTGACATCATCATACCGTTCAAGATCAAATAGCGCGACTACGTGAAAACGTTGTTTCGGCGATCGATGACATCGATTTTTATGGCCTAGGCAAAACGCGTCTTTCAAAGCCGTGAATCGCGATAATCGGACCAGGACTGTCCTAGCAGTCTGCTGAAAAACCTCTCGCCGTAGCGAGAATTTGCTGATTCAATTTTTTAT
>NZ_JBHMET010000069.1:0-44023 GCF_042430365.1 Bradyrhizobium erythrophlei | reverse complement strand
CCCGTGTTTGCAGGCCTTAGCCGGCACTGAGACAGCTTGACTGTTCAGATAAATTGCCGAACTGAACGCCGCTTTCTGCTGTGCCTCGCTCGGGATCGTGCCGACGGTGCGCCATGCCGATTACATCGCCTCGTGGCTTGACGTTCTGCGCGAGGACAATCGGGCAATCGTCCGCGCAGCAAGCCAGGCCGGCAAGGCGGCGAATTACATTCTCGGCTTTTTGCCCGATCCAGTTGTCGAGACAGCGGCAGAAGGTCCGGATTGTGGCAGCTTGAGGTCTCCTTTAGCAGATCCGGAAGAGTGAGAGTGGCCGGTGGGTTTCCGCGACGGTTCAAGGCCGAGAGAGAGGCTCTCGGCCGGCCGTTGTGGAGAACCGAAATGACGAAGGCCGTCCAACAGATCATCTTGTCACGATCACGTGACATTCCCTTCAACAAGCTGATGCCAGGCCAGTCCGGCGTCCGTCGCGTGTTGGTGGACGTTTCGATAGAGCAACCCGCAGCAAGCATCCCAGCGTACTCATCGCTTAACAAGGATGTCGTCATCGATGTGGAAGCGAACGAGAGGGGCGTGTTCTATGTGGCGCCTCGCTGCAGGCGCAATCGAGTGGTCGGATTGCCCGTGAAGCAAAAGCGCCTGGCAACGGTGCTGCGGCGCGATCCGGTCGAGAACGTGGCTGGGCAGGGGGGCATGTGATGGCACGCGATGCTGCCGAACTGGCGCACCGTCTCGCGCGCGAGGCCGAGGCGGTGTGCCGTCATTATCTCTCCAGTGGTCGGCGCCAGGGGCATTATTGGCTGGTTGGTGACGCCCGCAACGCGGCGGGACGCTCGATGTTCGTCCGACTGAAGGAGTCGTCCAAGGGGCCGGCCGGCAAGTGGACCGATGCCGCAACAGGTGAATACGGCGACCTGCTCGACGTCATCCGCGAAAGCTGTGGGCTCCTTGATTTTCGTGATGTGGCAGACGAGGCACGGCGCTTTCTCAAGCTGTCTCGCCCGACCACAGAGCCTTCGCCCAAGATTGCGCAAGGACACACCTTGGCCGGCTCGCCGGAGGCGGCCCGGCGGCTCTTCGCAATGTCGCGCCCGATTGCCCGGACGCTCGCGGAGCGCTATTTGCGCAATCGTGGCATCACGCTTTGGCGTGAAGATGCCCTGCGTTTCCATCCACGCTGCTACTACCGTCCCGATGACGACACACCGGCCGGGGTCCGGCCGGCATTGATCGCTTGTGTAACGGACAGGGAGGGGCGTATAACCGGCGCGCATCGCACCTGGCTTGATCCTAACGGCTTCGATCCCGTGCGCCTCGGCAAGGCTAAAGTTGACACGCCGCGACGGGCGATGGGTGACCTTCTCGGTAACGCGGTTCGGTTCGGGGCGGCCGAGGAGGTGCTCGCGGCGGGGGAGGGCATCGAGACCATGCTGTCGCTCCGATGCGCAGCTCCGACGCTGCCAATGGCCGCGGCGCTTTCCGCAATCCATCTTGCTGCTCTACAGCTTCCACTGACGTTGCAACGACTCTACATCGCGCGCGATGCCGATTCGGCTGGAGACCTAGCAGTGGCGAGCCTGTCCAAACGCGCCGCGGAGGCTGGTATCAACGCTATCACACTGGCGCCTCGGCTTTCGGACTTCAATGAGGATCTACGCGTCTTCGGCCTCGATGAACTGCGCTCAGCCTTGCGCGTCCAGTTCGCTCCCCAGGACGTCGCGCGCTTCATGCGCCTCGCCACGACCAAGACCAGGTGACTGCGGTCGGCTCGGGTGCTGTCGTGACCGGGCACATGAGGTCAAGCCCTGCCGACAGAGTCGCACCCCCGGCCTTCTAGAGGGCGATCGAACGGCAGGCGGGGGCGGCCCGGCGATGGCATAGGTCGCGGCTATTTTCCGCCAGCGCGTGCTCCGCGCCTTTGCATCGCCAAACAAAATAGCCGCGAGCTCTGCCATCCTCCGCTGATCTTCGGCCCTCCGCTGTACTTCGGGTTCCGGTCCGTTCCGCCTGCCGTCACCAGATCGCCACGAAGGCCGCGATGGGCGCGGCCGGTTCGGCAAAGGGCCTCACCCCATGGCAACCGACGACGGCAACACCGACTTCGAACCGCCGCACAGGTCATCTCTCCATGGAGCTCTTCCGCGATCAGGCCGCCGAGCAGTTCGAAGTTCACTGCGGCTCCCCTTGGTGGCCGCGCTCTGGATCAGCTGTCAACTACCGCACGCTCACCGCAGCGATGATCGACTCTCGAGACTTCCTCGCCGCGAGGCGCGCCGTGCCGAGACCGAGGTGACGCTGCCGCTGGGCCCAAAGATCGCGCTGCTCTTAGTCGGAAGCGATCCAGTTTCGCAAGCCGTCCATCGTGCGAAATCCGTCCGCGGAGTAGCACCGGATCGATGGGAAGGAGGCTTGCATCATCTCTGCCAGTGCATGTCCTGGCCCCAAGTCCAGCACCTTGCTCACGCCCAACTCCGCCAAGGCCTGGAGCGTCGCCGACCAGTCGATGGGGCGTGCGACCTGGCGCGCCAGCTTTTCGATCGCCCTGTCTGCGAAAAAGATCCGCGCTCCGTCGCTGCCGTTCAATAAGGTGTACCGGCTTGCAATGGGCGAGCATCGGCTCGCGGTCAGCACCTGCTGGAAGGGCTTCCACGCCCGCTCGAGGTGGGTCGTGTGCGATGCGATTTTCACCGCGAGAAGGCCGGTTCGCGCCGCGCCTTTTGCCTCTGCTTCATGACAGAGATCGGTCACGTCCTGCTCGGCGCCTCCGATCACGAAGAGATCGCCGGGGTTCGTAATGGCGATCGCGCAGCGGCGATGTTGAAGCAGCGGCTCCAACGCGTGGCGATCAAGCCCGCGGATATATGCGAGGCGGCCAGGCTGTTCCGCCGCGCTTTCCATCAGGCGGGCACGAATGTCCGTGAGCCGCAAGGCTTCGTCCGCCGTCCAAATGCCTGCGATGCTCCACGCCGCCATTTCACCGACGCTGTAGCCTGCAACAGCGGTTTGCTTCGGAAGCAGGTCAGCAACACATGCGTGGGCTGCAAGCGCTGCCGTCACGGTCAGGATCTGGCTGATATGGTTGGTCGAGGGGCCTTCAGCCTCGGGCGTCCGAAGCAAGTCACGCGGATCCTGGCCGAGCTGGCGTGTCGCCGCGGCAAAGACCGGTTCTGCGCGAGCCTGATCGGCAACCAGGTCGAACATCGCGGACGACAGGGTTCCTTGTCCGCCGCAGAGAAGCGCGAGCATCATGTCTCCAGCCGATCGACGAACAGGGCCATGGCAAGCAAATCCGCAGATCCGCCGGGGCTCAGATTGCGCGCCACGAACGCCTGATGGATCGCGACGGCCTCCGCACGCCAGCCAGGACTGCCCACTCCGCCCTGCGCGAGGAATGCGGACGCACAGGCTTGCGCAAAGCGCAACCCCTCCGCCCCTCCGCGATGCAAGAGATTAGTGTCGGCGACGTTGGCGATCAGCGTCATGCAAGCCTGGATGCGGGCTGCTTCCTCGTCATGGGGAAGAAGCTTGCGCGCCGCACCCAACGCAGGCAGGGCGAGATCATAAACGGAAGGGATGCCGAGAGCGGCCTCCGCTCTCGCGCCGCCCGCGCCGTAGCGTCGCGCGGCAACCGCGCCGTGACTGCGAAGACAGACCGGACCCGAATGAATCGCTTCGCCCCAGCGCTGCGCGATCAATCTGCCAAGCGGCTTGCGGATAGCAAACGTATTCCGATACCCGGCTGCTGCGCAAAGCAGGCCCATGCCGAAGATCGCGCCCCGATGAGTGTTGACGCCGCAAGTGACCTCCAGCATCGCCCGCTCGGCCGCAATTCCGATCACACGCAATCGGTCCATCCCGGCACCTGCGGCGCCGGCGATAGCGAGATCTCCAAAGAACGGCCTCAAGGTGTCGGCGCTCCGGCAAAGCAGGTCGGCGTCCATATCGCCGTGAGAGCCGTTGTCGATATGGCTGACGAGGCCCGGTTTCGGAAACGTCTCCACTTCGAGCTTCAGGCATAGTGCCGCGAGGTGTCCGAGCCGTTCCGTGTGCGCCTGGGTGTCAGGCAGCGATTGCCATTTCGGTGCGAGGTTCATGGGCGTGCACCGGAGAGAAACGCTGCTTTGGTCATGCCGTGGACGCCATCCGGTCCCTTCACGAGCACCTCGTCTGCGTCGTCGCCGGTCAGTTCACGCCATTGCACGCCGCCCGCCGCACAAATGATCTCGCCGTCCAGCCGCATGGGCGCCTGGCGCGCGATCTCGGCGATGTCGGAGGGCAGGGTACTGGCCTGCTTGGTTATACCTACTGGCCAAAGCAGGTCGAGGTCCGATTGATCAGAAAGATAGGGCAAGCCGGTGAGGTGCTGCCACGCCAGGCTGCCGAATGTGCGCGTTTCCGGACAAAGGCGGAGCAGTCGATCGATCGTTTCCTGCCATTTCGACGGCGCAGTTGCCGCCGCATCGGCCAGCAACGGGGGTGGTCTCCATTCGATGATCTCCTTGGCCTCGAGCGCGACAGCGATGCGTCGCTTGCCGTGGGAAGGCGGCAGCGGCAGGCCGAGCGGGACCAACCCGTCAGGATCGCTGCAACCTGGCCGCCGCACCACGAGCGGTCGGCCAGCGCGTGCCCATTCTTCGACGATCGCGAGTTCGGCGAGTTCGGGATGCCCTGCCATGACAGCGGTCCAGACTGCCGCTGATATCGTCACCATCGTATGGCGGTCGAGAGGTTCGAGCATGGCATCACCCGGGACGTGCGTTCGTTGCGATTGCCACAACCCGATCGGCGATCTCGGCCGCCTTTCGCCGCCCGCCGCGCTCAGCGCCGAGCCGATTGCGCTCATCGCCGCAGGTCGGCCGTTCCAGAGCCGCGGCAAGCTGCGCAGCCAACGGCGCGCCCGCGTCCCAGACCAGGTGGACGCCGCCGGTCCGCACCATGTTGTCGAGACCGGGGGCAAAAACCGATGTCGTCTCCGCTTTGGCCTTCAGCACGTCGATTGGAAGCTTGGTCACCCGGGCCATCGAAGGCAGGTCCATGACCGCCGGCTGGGCAGAGGGAAGCGCAACCAGCGTGCTGGTGGCGAGCGCGGTCGCGATGAACGCCCCGGCCGCGCTGCCGCCGTAGAGCAAGCCGATGGTCCGATGGCCCTCGGCTTCGGCCAACTGCAAGGCCTTGGCGAGGTGCGCAAGGTATTCGCTGAGGCCGAGCAGTTCGTCGCGCTTGCTCATGCGCTGGCTGGCGGAATCCACCAGCAGCAGGATGGGGGCCCGATCGCCCGATGCGACGATCTCGATGACCCGTCCCGCCAATGCAATCGCCTCGTCCACCCCGAGCGGTGCCCCTTGGGTGATGCCAAGCACATGGATCGGCCTTCCATCGGGCAGGGTCGCCCGCCCAACGACATCCGTGTCGGCTATCTGAATATCGCTTCCGTCCGGGAACAGGCTGGCCAGGATGTCATCGAGCGTCATCGGCATTCTCCCTTTTGTCGGCCGTGCGCTGAAGGAATGCGTTGATTGGAAGCCCGGGGATATCCGTTGGCTTTTCGACGCCGATGGTTTGCCAGACCTCGACGGCATCTCCGGCATCGCCGAAGCGCTTCAATCGTCGCTCCAGGCGCTGTTGCTCGGCCTCGAGAACGGCGAGGTCGCATCGCCTGCCACGCTGGAGCGCGGTGATCGCGGCGTCGCGAAACGCCATTGCCTCGTCATCGACGAACATGTCGGCGCCGCCGATCAGGTAGCGATGTTTGCCACCCATTGTGCGCCATACGAGGGCGCGATCCCGCGAGTCGAATTCCTCAATGCCCTTGTTGGTTTCGATGACCTCGGGGCCGCTGACACTGAGCCGGCCTTGCTCCGAGATGATAAGGCTTGAACAGGTGCCGGCGATCAGGCTGCCACCGCCGTAGCATCCGGCCCGTCCGCCGATCAGCCCGACGACCCTGATGCCGGCGCGCCGTGCCTCGATCACCGCGCGCATGATCTCCGCGATCGCAAGTTCCCCGGCATTGGCTTCCTGGAGACGCACCCCGCCAGTATCGAACAGGATCAGCACGTCCTGCTGGAGCTTTCGTGCCGCGCGCAACAGCCCGGTGAGCTTGGCGCCATGGATTTCACCGAAGGCGCCTCCCATGAAGCGGCCCTCTTGGGCGGCGATGAGTATTGAAGATCCGTCGAGGCGGCCGCGGCCGATGACGATGCCGTCGTCGAATTGCTCAGGGAGGTCGAAAATCGAAAGATGCGGGCTCTTTTCCCGCTGCTCCGGTCCGATGAATTCGTGGAAGCTGCCGGGATCGAGCAGGGCGTCGATGCGTTGTCGGGCGCTGGCTTCATACCAGCTCAGCGCGGCCGCGTTGGCTTTGGTATTTGTCATGCTTCCGGCTCCTCGATCAAACGGACGCCCTGCGCGAGACGAAGGGCCACCGTGTCGGGCCGGGCTCCGCCATCATTGACGGAAATGCGCAGACCACCGGCAGCCCGGCGTGCGACGAAGTCGCGGACGACGGCGTCCCACACGGCCCCGAAACCGTGGGCGGCCGTGGCGATGTCGATCGTGCAGACCTCGGACGGCAAGGCTCTTTCCAGCAAGACCTCCAGATTGCCCGAAGCGACGACACCGACGATCGCCTGCTTGCGGCTGCCGCTGGCACGGGTCGGTGCGTCGAGTCTAAAGCTGAGCTTCTCCATGCGAACTCCTCACCAATTGCGGAAGCGGCTGGGCGGCCGATAAAGTCCCTCGGATGCCAGCATGAGATCCTTGATCGAGCGGGCCGCCAGCAGACGGCGATCGGCGTCGAGCGGATCAATGCCGAGGTCTTCGGGCCGCCGGATCACGCCGCGCGCGCGCAGCCGCTCGACCATCTTCGGATCACGGCCGCGGCCGATCTCCGTGTATCCTGCGACGCCCCGTATCGCGTGCTCGCGCTCGTGCTTGCTCCGACACAGAAGCAGATTGGCAATTCCCTCTTCGGTGACGATGTGGGTCACGTCGTCGGAGTAGACCATCACCGGTGCGAGATCGAGATCGAGCTCGCGCGTCAGCTCAAGCGCATCCAGCCGCTCGACGAACAGCGGTGCATTGCGGTCACCAAAGGTCTCACCGATCTGCACCACGAGCTTGCGGCCACGGCGCAAGGCGGCAGCAGAATTCGGATCGGCCTCCGCACCGGCCTTGAGCCAGGGCTCGCTCGGGTGACGGCGGCCACGCGGATCCGAACCCATGTTCGGGGCACCGCCGAAGCCGGCGATGCGGTTGGTCGTCACTGTCGAGCTGTGACCTCCGAGGTCGATCTGGAGCGTCGATCCGATGAACATGTCGCAGGCATAGAGGCCTGCCGTCTGGCAGAAGGCGCGGTTCGATCGCAATGATCCATCGGGTCCCGTGAAGAAGATGTCCGGTCGGGCGGCGACATAGTCCTCCATGCCCACTTCGGATCCAAAGCAGTGGACCTGTTCGACCCAGCCGGATTCGATCGCCGGTATGAGTGTCGGGTGCGGATTGAGGGCAAAGTGTGTGCAAACCTTGCCCTTGAGCCCGAGCCTCTCGCCGTATGTCGGCAGCAGCAACTCGATGGCAGCCGTATTGAACCCGATTCCATGGTTGAGCCGACGCACGCCGTAGGGCGCATAGATCCCCTTGATGGCGAGCATCGCGGTCAGGATCTGCGTCTCGGTGATAGCCGCCGGATCGCGCGTGAAGAGAGGTTCGACGTAGAACGGCTTTCCCACTTCGACCACGAAGTGCACGAGGTCGCCGGGGATATCGACCCGCGGCACCTTGTCGACGATTTCAGTGACCTGCGCCACGACGAGACCGTTCTTGTAGCTCGTCGCCTCGACGACGGTCGGGGTGTCTTCGGTGTTCGGGCCCGTATAGAGGTTGCCATCCCTGTCGGCGCTCACCGCTGCGATCAGCGCGACATTCGGCGTCAGATCGATGAAATAGCGGGCGAACAGCTCCAGGTAAGTATGGACGGCCCCGAGTTCGATCTTGCGGCCGAACAGCATCCGCGCGATGCGCGCGGACTGCGGACCTGAATAGGAAAAGTCGAGCCGGCGGGCGATGCCCTTCTCGAAGACATCGAGGTGCGCGGGCAGGACCACGCCCGACTGCACCATATGCAGGTCGCGAACCTCGCGGGGGTCGAGCTCTGCGAGTGCCGAGGCGAGGATATCGGCCTGTTTCTGATTGTCTCCCTCGAGACACACCCGGTCGCCGGTTCCGATCACCGCTCTTAGGAATGCAGGAAGGTTCGGAATCGGAACGATCTTCCCGTTCGCGTGCCGGCTGCCGGCCACCAGGCGCTCCCTCAAGGCCGTCTTTTGCATACCCCAATCGCTCATGTTCGCTCCTCGGCATGCGGACGCTGGTTTCGATAAAGTTTATGTATGCGTATTGCGTTGCAATGTCAATTATTGTATGCGTAGATCCCATAAGAAGCCATAATTCGCATACATAAGAGGAAATAAGAGATGTTTATGCATACAATCTGCCCAAGTTGCCGTAGCAGCGACCTGCTCGCAAAGAGGAGGCGGCCGTGACCATCTCCGGAGTGGCATTGCTTTCGATCTGCACCCTGTTGGGGGTTTGGCTGGGCGATCTCCTGGGCGTGGCGCTTGGGGTTAAAGCCAATGTCGGCGGCGTCGGCATCGCGATGATGTTCTTGATCGCAGCCCGTCTTTGGCTGGTGCGACGCGGCCTGCTCAGCCATGGGCTCAAGACCGGGGTCGAATTCTGGGGCAGCTTTTACATTCCGATCGTGGTCGCCATGGCTGCGCAGCAGAACGTCGTCGCCGCGGTCGAGGGCGGCCCGATCGTGCTCATCGCGGGAGTCGGCGCAGTGGTGGTGTGTTTCGCGATGGTTGCGCTGATAGGTCGGCTCAGCGGTCCTGTTGAAACAATGGACGAGATTGAAGCGCACGAAGCCGGCGCGCTCGCCAGCCCTGCATTCAAGTCCGGGAGGATCGGATGAACATGATGTCTCACGTTCTTGCCGCCAATACCCTGCTCACGGCGTTTGCCGCAGTCGGGATTCTCATGTGGATCTCCGGAGCGATCTCGAAATATCTCACCTTCGGCCGCATTCACGGCTCGGCGATCGCGATCATGTTAGGCCTCGCGCTGGCCTTTTTTGGGGGGCTTGCCACCGGTGGCGAAAAGGGTGTGGCCGACCTGCCGGCGCTGGCCGGGGTCGGTTTGATGGGAGGCGCGATGCTGCGGGATTTCGCGATCGTTGCCACCGCCTTCGAGGTCGATGTCGTCCATGCGCGCAAAGCCGGGGTGATCGGCGCGGTGGCGCTCGGACTGGGAACTGTCGTCCCGTTCATTCTCGGCGTGTTCGTTGCGGCGGCATTCGGCTATACTGATGCGATCTCAATGACGACGATTGGTGCCGGCGCAGTCACCTACATCGTGGGGCCTGTCACGGGAGCTGCGATCGGAGCATCCTCGCCGGTTATTGCGCTTTCGATCGCGACTGGTGTATTCAAGGCAGTCATCGTCATGATCGGTACGCCTTTCGTGGCGAAGATGATCGGCCTCAACAATCCACGCAGTGCCATGGTGTTCGGTGGCTTGATGGGGACGGTCAGCGGCGTCTCGGGCGGCCTTGCGGCGACCGATCGGCGTCTGGTGCCGTATGGCGCGTTGACTGCGACATTTCATACCGGCTTGGGTTGCCTGGTTGCACCCTCTGTCCTCTACTTCGCGGTACGCGCGATCACGGATAACTGAAAATGGTAGGTTCCTTGAAGGTCGTAGCCGAAGCGGAAGACGATGGCGGTCTGCTTTCCGACCGCATCCGAAACGCGCTCACAGACGAGATCGCATCCGGCGTACTCGTCGCCGGGTCGGCGTTGGAAGAACAGCAGCTTGCCGATCGCTTTGGGGCTTCCCGCACGCCGGTGCGGGAGGCGCTTCGCCAGCTCGTTGTCAGCGGCCTGGTGGAAGTGCGCGGACGTCGCGGCGTCGTCGTTGCCCGGATGACACCAGAGCGCATCATGGACATGTTCGAGACCAGCGCCGAGGTGGAAGCCATGTGCGTGAGGCTTGCGACCTACCGCATGACGCCGCTCGAGCGCAGCCATCTGATCGAGCTTCATGAAGCTTCGCGAAAGATGGTCGAGGCCAACGATGTCGATGCCTATGACACGTTCAACCGCGAATTCCACGAATGCATCTACCGGGCGACGCATAATTCCTTCCTCGCCGAGCAGGCGCAGGACGTTCGTTCACGGCTCAGCGCCTTCCGCCGAACTCAGCTGCGCCAGGGCGAGCGCATTCGTCGTTCGCGCGAGGAGCATGAGGCCATCATGCAGGCGATCGCGGAAGGGGACGGCGATACCGCAGCGCGCCGAATGCGGGCGCATATGCTGAATGCTGCGGCAGCGCTCAGGCGCTACATCGATGATCGCCTCGGCTGAGTTCTTCTGATCGCGCGGCCAGGCCGATGGCCTGACAGCATCCGAAAACTGCAGGCTTGAACCGCAAGGCAATGGCAACGGAGCCATTCGACGTGGTCGCGCGCCTTTTTTGTCGAGAACACGATTTCCGGTTTTGCCAAGGCTAGATCAATAGCCGCAATCAGGAGACGTGATAGGCGGTGGAGGCGCTTACTCTGACGGTCCGGGCAATCTCCTCATCACGGCTGCCGATGTCGGCCGCCAGCAAAATCTGGGCCCGCTTGAGTTTACGAGCGACATGCTTGCCGCCGCTCAGCATCGCCGTCAGTTCCTCTCGCTCGGCTTGGCCCAATTCGACCCGGTACCGTATAATCATCGTTCGCCTCCCTGTCGAATCGAACCATGAGTCAAAAATCAGGCGCACGCTTTACCGAGAAGCAGGGCCATTATCTGGCTTTCATCTATACCTACTCGCACATGTTCGGACGCCCGCCCGCCGAAGCCGACATGCAGCGCCACTTCCGCGTCAGTTCGCCTTCGATCCACCAGATGATCGTCACGCTCGAACGAAACGGACTCATTCGCCGTCAAGCCGGCGCTCCCAGAAGCATCGAAATCCTCGTGCCGCCGGAAAACTTGCCGATCCTAAGCTGGCTCCGTATCAAACCGTCAAAATCACTGTGACGAGCGACTAGTGTGGAGTGGAGGCTCGGTTTTACAAGACGGATGTCCAACCCACGCTGTTTGGCGAATGGTCGTTCGTGCGGAAATGGGACAGAATTGGTCGCGCTAGCACGGTTCGGGCCGAAACCCACTCCACACGTGGCAGAGCCGACATCGCCATGGCCCTGAATTGGGTCCGGAAGCTCAAGCGCGGCTATCGCTAGAGACCTCAGTCACCGAAATCCATTTATGCACGGCTTAGTGTCGGGTCAGATATATTCAGCAGACGTGATTCTCGGAACCGGACATGAGCGTTCGCCCACCAATCATAAAGCGCCTCTTCGCGCAATCGGGAAACCGCTGCGCATTTCCAATGTGCACCACTCCCATCGTTGAGGGTGAAACGGTGCTCGGCGAAATCTGTCACATCGCTGCGGCGAGTGCGCAGGGGCCTCGCTATGACGCAACGCAAACCGACGAGGAAAGGAACGGGTTTGGCAATCTGATCCTACTCTGTCCCACGCACCATACGGTCGTAGATGCTGATCTGGAAGCGTACACGGTCGCCCGATTGCTAAAAATGAAGGCGCACCACGAAAACGGCGTGGCGGCTGTCCCCGACCAACAGGCGAGCGATGGTGCCCTACTTATCCTCGACAATTCCGTACGCAGCCACAATCAGTCAGGTGGGCTGACAGCGCAGACGGTGAATGCCGGCACCATCAACTTCGCCGGCGGTTCGGCTGCAGATGACCGGTCGGCAAAGGCCGTTGAACGGCTATGGCGAATCATCCTTGACCTCAAGTCCGCATTCAGCGACCTCACATTTGTCGATACTATCCTCACGCCCGAAGAGTTGAACGGGTATTTTTCCGGCGCTGCCTCTCATCCGCTTTTTGAAAGCGTCGGCGTCTATCGGTCGCACGACTTGGTGATCGAGAAGATGAAGGAGGCAAACTTCAGCGCCGGAGAGAGGGAACGACCGTTTGTATCGCCGCGGCTCTGGTCAATCTTCTGGTGTATCCAGGCCATGTACGGCCGCGCCGGCACGCTGTACGCGCTCTCCTTCAAGGATCGCCGATATGACGACTGGCGTCGGGATGACGGCATAGAGCAGCATTTGCGCGCGGTTCTTCCAAGCGAAACCGTCGACGAAATCAAGCAGCATGTTCACAATTTGCAGAACGTCCTTGGGCTGCTCGAATCCCTCTTTACTGAGGCGGCCCGACATGGCCGCCCAATGTCCCGTTGCTGATGAAATGAGCTGGCTCGACGACGTCGTCGCATAATCGCGTTTACGACTATGCGACGTCCAAGCTCTACGGGGAGAGGATGACCCGAAGTCCAGCGGCTGCCGTCTTCCTAAGATAGAGTTCGGTCGTTCCAAGCAGCAACAAGGCATCGTCATTCACCGCTGCTGCGGACGCGCCTGGTTGCGCAATAATGACCTCGAACTCGACGGCAGCGCGGCGGGCTTTGTCTCGGAAGTAGGCGAGCTGCTTGATATCGCCCTTCAGGAAGCGCGAGTGGCCACCGAAAAGTGTGCGGCGATGGCATGCAAGGCGCCGATCTGCGGCATGCGCAAGCCGGGATGGCCGTCGTCGAGATCCTCATATCAATGGCTTATTAGGAGCGAGATGAGCTTGTGGACTGATCTTACGAAGGAAGAATATCAGGTTGTAGCCTTATATGCTCCCATAGAAAATCAGGTTCTGGGCTGATTAAACGTGATGGGAATCAGGCTGTGGCCTGATAATTGATCGGACAAATCAGGCTGGACTATGAGAAGCGACATGAACATCCGCGCCCGTCAACGGTTGGACGAGCGGCTGAGCCCGCTCAAGCCGACCGATTCGCACGCCCCCAAAAGGGTAGATCCGGGCAATCCGGGACGCTTTGGGCATGAAGGGCGTGCAATACGCGGCCCGGCTCAAAATCCGTCCCCAGAGCCTAGAGGCGCTCGACTGCACGCTCGTCTAAGCCTTGGTGCCCAACAGCTCCCTTGAGGAGGCCGCGCGCGCGCAAAATTGCCGTGCGTGATCTCGGCCGGGTCCCGCACACCATGAAGCTGGAAGCGCAGTCGACCAGCGATGCCAACCTTGAAGCCCGGATCGAGGCGTATGTCCGCGACCAGCTCAAGGAGCACGACCTATGGAACGAGCCGTGAGCGACCTCTTCCAAGAGCCCGAAGACGCCACGCCACCGGCGCCGCTGGCAGATGGATGCGATCCTGTTCTGGGATCGCTTCGAGGCGCGCTGGCTGCGCGGCACCGAGTTTCATTATCCCGAGCGGCCGGAGAACCTGCCGGTGCTGAAGCCGCTTGAGAACTGGCCGAAATCCAATCTCCGCAATCTGCGGTAATCGCTGGTACCCAGTGCCATGACCAAGCGCCGAGCTCTCGTGTTGATTCTCCTGCTGCTATCCAGCGCGGCTCTGGCCGACGACTTTGTCGGTCAGGCCAGCGTCATTGACGGCGACACGCTGGAATTTCATGGAACGCGAATCCGCCTTTGGGGTGTGGATGCTCCAGAAAGCACTCAGCTATGTCGCGGTGAGGACAGTTTGCAGTACCGTTGTGGTTCGCAGGCGGCGAATGATCTCGACGCTTACATTGCCCGGCGCCCCGTCAACTGTGTCCCGCTCAGCCTCGACCGGTATGGCCGCACAGTGGCGACCTATTCGGTCGCAGGCAGGGATCTTGGGGAATGGCTTGTGAGCAACGGTCTTGCGCTGGATTGGCCCCAATACTCCAAAGGCATGGGGCTGTTCAGCGCGACGCCGAGCGCGCCGGTCGGGGAATCTGGAACGGGCGCTATGTCGAGCCATGGCTCTATCGCGCCTGCATCCGCGCAAACGGAAACCCGTCCACCTGTTCGGACGATGCAAATGCCCTTCCCTGATGGGCTCCACTGCGAGGCTTCAATCCACAACGCGTGATGACCGATCACCACAGTTGCGCAGGTGGCCCTAGCGTGGTTTGGGCGACTCACGCTAACCCTTCACTCTCAACCACCTCACTGCACGATGGAAATGACATGGTTGCAGCCACCCGTGAATTGCCGGCCTCTGGTTACGCGCTTGAAGTGGACGGCCGACTCAAAGCCGAATTTGCAACCAGAGACGGTGCCAGGGCGGGTGGAGAAGAGCTAAAGAGGCGTTTTCCCATGCTTCAGATCAGGATCTATGACGCGCAAACGAACGCGCGCGAGGAAATCTAGATCCTCCGACTGGCGGATTCTGCCGCTTGAGCGCGTGCGGCTTCCGCCGCATCGGGCTCTCGTGTTGGGGTGGACGGCCCCCTTCCGCCGGTGTGCGTGGCAGGATGGGGTCGTCGATGACCTCAAACGAAGGAGCCGTCCGTGGGAATTGTTCGAATCGGTTTGGACACGTCAAAAAGCGTATTTCAGCTACATGGCGTTGACGGGATGGAGCAACCAGTCTTGCGGCGCAAGTTGAGGCGCGGCCAGGTTCTGGAGTTCTTCCGTCGTTTGCCGCCAGCGTTTGTCGCGATGGAAGCTTGCGGCGCGTCGCATTATTGGGCGCGGGAGCTGCGATCGCTCGGACACGAGGTGGCGATGATCCCGCCACAATATGTCAAGCCGTATGTGCAGCGAGGGAAGTCGGATGCTGCGGACGCAGAGGCGATTTGCGAGGCAGCAAGTCGGCCAAAACTGCGCAAGAACTTCGTGCCGGTCAAAAGTCCCGAGCAGCAGGGCGCACAGATGCTGACGCGCGTGCGGGCTCAGTTCATCAATAGGCGCACCCAGCTCGCCAATTCGATCCGCGGGTACGCCGCTGAGTTCGGCTTTACCGCGCCCAAGGGGCTTTCGCGGCTTCCGCAACTGCTCATCGATATCAAGGCTGATGCGACAGTCCCGGACTTGGCGATAGAGTTGATAGAAGCGTTGGCTGCAGAACTGGCGCGCGTCGATGATCAGGTCGTTACGCTCGATAAGAAGCTCACGCAAATCCATCGGAGCAACGAGATGAGCCGAAGACTGGCAACCATTCCAGGAATTGGGCCAATCGGTGCGACGCTGCTGTCAATCAAGGTCGTGGATGCGCGCGGGTTCAAGTCGGCAAGAAACTTTGCCGCGTGGCTTGGCCTGACGCCAAAGAATCACTCCACGGCCGGCAAGAATCGGCTCGGTGTCATCACGCGCGCCGGTGACGGCATGTTGCGAACCGTCTTGGTAGCTGGCGCGACAGCCGTGATCGCGGATGTGCGACGACGCGGGAGCCGCTCTTGGCCCTGGCTGACAGACATCATCACGCGCAAGCCGCCGAAGCTGGCGGCGATAGCGTTAGCAAACAAGCTGGCGCGGATAGCCTGGAAACTGATGGTTACCGGCGAACGGTACCGGGCTGCGAGCGCGGTGCCGATCCCAACACCGACATAGACCTTGAACGACAAGCAGAGCTTTGCGTCAGACGGCTAGATCTGACGCTGAGGCCGGAACTTGCAGGAAAGGAAGAGGTGGTACGTTCGGCGCGAGCCGGTCATGTGAGACACTCCGCTCGGTTTACCGGCAGCAAATGCCGCTCTCGTGTTTGGAACTCACTGTCCGCGAAGCCCATCTTGGCCAAGGGTCGTAAGATCCGAAAATAGGCCGGACATATGAGCGCAAGCGATCCGAACATGCTGACCGATCCAGTCCTTGTAAGTCGGGGGCCGTCCACATATAAACCGAGCCGCTGACGCGTCTCACGCCGTCCGGCTTCGATCCCTCGCGCAAAGACAGCGGAGCGCCTCGCCGGGGGCACTCGGGAAAGGGGCCCGCGTCATGAAGTATGCCGGCGTCGCTATCACTGCCCCGTTCCCGGGTACCCTCTTAACCGGTCTCGTCGCTGCACTCGGTCCCGCGTGCCGCCTTCGGCGTCGCTATGCTCACGCTCCCGCGGGTGCCATTTTCCGTTGAGGCGATGCGCCGTTGGCGCACGCCTGGTCGGGCCTGCGGCCCTCGCTAATCGGTACCTTCACCTCTTGAAGCATGAAGTTGGAAACGTCGGGTGGTGTAGTCACCTTGCTGCGTTCAGATTCGTCCTGCCACAGCCAACACCTGCTCACGGTCATCGCACCTGGCTCGACCCAGACGGTTTTACGCGTGCGGCTTAACAAGGCTCCGATCGACACGCCACGACGGGCTCTCGGCGATCTGCTCGGCGACGCCCTTCGCTTCGGCGTGGTGGACGACGTGCTCGCTGCAGGCGAGGGGCTCGAGACCATGCTCTCGCTACGTTGCGCGCTGTCGACTATGCCCATGGCCGCCGCGCTGTCGGCCAATCACCTCGCAGCGATGCTGCTGCCTTCTGGCCTGCGTCGACTCTATATTGCCCGCGACGCCGATGCCGCAGGAGATGCCGTACAGGCGATTCTCACCCAACGCGCGGACGATGCCGACGTTGAAGCGATCGCATTGTCGCCCCGGCTGGGCGATTTCAACGAAGATCCGCACATCTTCGGCCTCGATGCCGTCCGAGCAGCGTTGCGGCTTCAACTCGTGCCGGAGGACGTCGTCTGTTTCCTGAGTTCGTCGACGGTAACCGCCGAATAGCCCCGGTGCTTCGATCGCGGTCGACAGGTCGGTCATAACGAGGCCATTGCCGGAAGAGGACGCGACCTCGGCCTTCTAGAGGGCGATCGGACGGCAAGCGGGTGCGGGCCGGCAATGGCTACGTCCGGCTATTTTCCGCCGCGCGTCGGCGACGAGAACACAAATTAGCCATCTAACCGGCGCGCTTTGCATCGCGAAGCAAAATAGCCCGCCTCCGCCATCCTCCGCTGCTGCTTCGGCGCTCCGCTCCGCTCCGGGTTCTGGCCCGTTCCGCCCGCCGCCTGAGGATCGCCACGAAGGCCGCGATGGGCGCGGCCGATCCGGCAAAGGACCTCCTCCATGACCGACCGTGATGACATCGAACCGCCGCACGCCTCGTCTCCAACTGAGCACGTTCTGACCGAACTACAGCTCTTCGGCTACCGTCCCTTCGACGACCAGCCTGACGCACGGCCGCTTCCCGAGGGCAAGATGATCGCTGGCGCCATTGCCGATATCTTCGACGCTTTGGTTGCGACACTGAGCGACACGCGGCTTGAGCCGGACCTCAATGATCTGCTCTGGTCGACCGTCAACCTGTTCCATCGTGCCGTCGACCGCATCGAACGCCAACTCGACGATAACGAACAGGCGCAGCAAAAGAGCCAGCGCGAGCAGAATGGCTCCGAGGTACGATCGGTCGAACTCGAGCGCTTGACGGCCGAAGGCATCACTCTGATCGAGCGCCGCAACTGCCTGGAGCTCTTCCGCGACCAGGCCATCGAACGCTTTGAGACTCAGACCGGCTCGTTCTGGCGCCCCCGATCGGGATCACTGGTGAATCACCGCACCCTGACCGCAGCGATGATCGACTCCCGCGACTTCATCGCAGCCAAGCGTCGCGCCGAGACCGAGGTCATGCTGCCATCAGGACCAAAGATCGCACTCACCGGCGGGCTCGACTTCAACGACCACCACCTCATCTGGGATCGTCTCGACAAGGTCTACGCCAAGCATCCCGACATGGTCCTGCTCCATGGCGGCTCGCCCAAAGGCGCCGAACTCATCGCTTCCAAATGGGCGACCAACCGCAAGGTGCCACAGATCGCCTTCAAGCCCGATTGGACCAAACACGCCAAGGCGGCACCGTTCAAGCGCAACGATGCCATGCTCGAACTCCTGCCGATCGGCGTCTTGCACTTCCCGGGCACGGGAATCCAGGACAACCTCGCCGACAAGGCGAAGCGCCTCGGCATCCCCGTTTGGAAGTTTGGTGGCGCGTGAGCGCCGCCTTCGCTTCCAAGATCGTCAAAGCGGAGTTGCAAGCGTCGCAACTCCGCCTCGTTTCGACTCTATATCTGAAATTGCGCCGTGGTGGTGGTGGAAGGCGCGACCGGTAACCTGTGCACTGGAGCCACCACCATGCTCGCCCTTGGGCTTGTTCTCAACACACTCGGCATCGGTTCGTTCTGCTGGCTGACCATCGCGCTCGCAGTGTATGCCTTGCCGTTTTTCGTCGCACTAAGTATCGGGATGACGGCGTTTCAGGGCGGCGTTGGCGTGGTCGGTGCACTGGTTATCGGAACGGCCGGTGGAGCGCTGACGCTTGTCCTCGGTCAGGTCGCCATCGCTGTCACTCGGTCCTTGACATTGCGCATCGCGATCGCGACGGCATTTGCCGTTCCCGCCGCGTTGGCCGGCTATCATGTGGTGTTCACCCTGTCCCAGATCGGCGTGCCTTCGCTGGCGTGGCGTGAAGCCTTGGCTTGCCTAGGCGCGGTTTGCATTAGCGGCACGGCCTGGACGCGCTTGACCGTTTTTGCGGAAGCTCGCCCGTTCGAACCGGCTGCGGTGGTGGAGAATCCGTCCCGATCAATTCTTACGGTCGCCAGGGCCGAGGGATGACCGTTCACCACCCTTGTCGTCGAACAGGTTTGAGTAGATCCGTGCGTTGAACGAGGGATGATCGGGACCTGAGCGGGGAGGGGTGCAGTCTTCCGCGGAGCGCCTCAACCAAGCCGCGGCCATTCGGCCGGGCCCACTCAGGTACGGCGGAGCAGCGTTATCTCGATCATTCCTTCGGAGGCGATACCGCACTTTGCAACCGATTGTTTCTCTTTCTGCACCGAACCGTTCGGACCTCTTGTTCAGCACAACCAATATACGCCACGTCTTCTCCGGAGATTGCGGTTCAGCACGCGGACGCACGTGGCCTCGTTGATGGCTTGATCTGGCCGAAGACCGGCTTCGCCTCGATCGTCTGAGCCGCAACGCCGTTGATGCGACTTTCTTCCCCTGGGCTTCGCCCATTCCTCGCGAGACAAGAAAGTCGCCACAACGGCGTCCTCCGCTGCGCTCCGGCCCTTGAAGCGGGTGCGTCGCCGATCGTCCTCGGCCTCCAGATCGCCATCGAGGCCGCGGTGGTCGCGGGCTCGAAACACAACAGGAGAAGTAAAATGGCTAACATCGGTTCTTTCAAGAAGGTCGGCAACGATTTCCAGGGCGAGATCATCACCCTGAGCTTGCAGGCCAAGGGCGTCCGCATCGTCGCCGAGACCAACCGTTCAAACGACAACGCCCCCAGCCACCGCGTCTATGTGGGCCGAGCCGAGATCGGGGCGGCGTGGTCGAAGCACTCGGAAGAAGGACGCGACTACCTCTCACTGAAGCTCGATGACCCCTCGTTCAACGCGCCGATCTACGCGAACCTGTTCGACGATGAAGGCGGCGAAGGGTACAGCCTGCTCTGGTCGCGGCCGCGCAAGAACGGTGACTGACCCGCTCTACCAATGCCCCGCCCGATCCGTTCGGGCGGGGCTTCACGCCAGTGGCCGCACGTCTTAAGATGCGCAGCTCGAACTGGATCGACGCGCAACACTAACATCGCCTGATCTAGCAAGCTCCCCGGCAAATCGTCAGCGCGCTTTGCGCGGGGTCCTTCGATGTCCTTCGACAGCTTACGTGGCGCCGGCGATCAGTTTGATTGGATCGGGTGGCGGTCACGACACGTCCATCCACACCAGGCGACCGGGGGGCATTCGCGCCGGCTCGTTGTAGGTCACAGAGCCGCATCTCTCGGATCCTACGATCCAGCCGAACCTTTACCCTTTTTTCTCTCGGCTCGCGGCGAAGGTCGCCTCAAAAGATCCGCCGCCTCGACGCCTCATACTTGGGCCAAGTTATCGACAACATCGATACTAGCCGCATATACGCTCGTTCGAGGGCGCTAACGTAAGTCCGGTCAATGTCCGCACGGTGTGCAAGCTCTTCTTGCGACAGGCTCTTCGCCTGCCGGAGTTTTCTCAAATAGAGCGCCAGCACCTCGCGAATGTTCGTGCCCGAGAGGGCGTCGTTTTGCAAGGAGGAGGTGCGCAGCTCAACAGTTCGCGCCCGATGCTCTGGTGTCGGTCTGTCGAATGCAGCTAAGTGCGGCTTTCAAGGGAAGCTTGGCCCAAACGTATTGAGGGCCACCGTGAAAACTTTTTGGACGGATTATGCAAACTCCACCGCTCGATCCAGATGTGGCTGACCTGGCTCCAGCGGAGCCAGCGCCGACATCTCACGATGAGCAGCACGTTGTAACCTACGTTCGTCTTCTGCAAGCCGAGGGTGAGGGGCGGATTGGCGGGAAGTCGCTCGAATAGTGTTGCATATCGATCCGAAGCATGAGCGCAGATCGCGCGCGCAACGCATACCAAAGTCATCTCGCGCGCGCTAAGTGGATGACCGAACAGGGGCGTCTCTTGCGCCGCGCGGGGTCTCGCTAGAAGAAGTTCATCGACCGAAGCATCTCTCTGGAAATGATCTTCCCAGCACACGTGGTCATCCGGGAGCACCACGTGGTGCCAAAATAGCGTCTTCCTGCCATCAATCGATTAGAGTTATTGCGTGCAATCCGTGTTAGCTGCGTGTAGCTGGGCGGAAGCAATGCCTGGGTTCGACTGGCGGTCGCCGGAATCCTACAAGACTCTTCAGGATGCAGAGATCACCGACATCGCCTGGGAACGTCTTCGTCGTAGCGCGGACTATCGACGCGACTACGAAGCGATGATCGCCGACGGCCCCGATGGCGAAGTGACATCTGAATTCAGGAGGAGGTGGGGCATCTGCTTTCGCCATGACCCGCTGAGGTCCTTTACGGCAGACGATCTTTTGGGCGTCCGAGGTTCTGCCGACCGTCGTGCCGGTCGCAGTGGCTGCGCCGCCTGTCGGTAGCCACGCGACATCTCAGCCCGTTGCTCGATCTTGCCGCTGCCCAGGTTCGCCGCGCCGCTGGACGGTTAGCACGCCGTGCTGCGCATCGGCGCGGTGGAACACCGGGTCTGGTCGAAAGAGTGACCCACCGTCAGCGCTCGCTATTCTGCCGAGCTGCCGTTTGACAGCGATTTCGATGAACGCGCGTATGCCGCATGACGGCTGTGGCGTGTGATAAACGGGCGCACGGCGATCTGTCAAAGCGAAGGCGCGAACGCGTGAGCGAGGCTGTTCGCGCGCTCGATGCACATGGCGCCGGCGGCACTTATCGTGTCGTCGCAGAAGCGCTGTTCGGCAGGAAGCGCATCTCGGACCGCACCTGGAAAACGCATGATCTACGCTATCGGACCGTCCGTCTGGCTCAGAGCGGCTTCGCGCTGGTGCGCGACGGCTATCGCGAACTTCTGTGGCACAGGCGCAGAGAGAAGTAGCACCCTCCACGAGGGGTATCGAAAATCACTCCCTCAATCTTCGGCATCCCCCTGGGGCATCGCGCTTCTCCATAATGACCGCACAAACGCCGGCGCCACCATCCGCGGCGCGCTGTCACCTTGGAGCTCTCAAATGCCCGATCCGATTGCTGGACTACCCCCGCGGTTCCTGCGTACGCCGGAGGCCGCGCGTTATCTTGGCCTTGCCGGTCGCACGCTCGAGAAGCACCGCACGTACGGCACCGGGCCAACGTATCGGAAGATCGGCGGGCGTGTCGTTTACGCACTAGATGATCTGAAAGCCTGGGCCGATCTCGGCGCCAAAACATCGACGTCTGATCCGGGCAAGGGGACTGTGCTGCCGGCCAAGAAGCACCCGGTCCTGCGCCCGTATGCGGGCCAGGAACGCCGCTGATCACAGCGCAAGGACAGCAGCAATGCGGCGCAAACAGCACTCTGAGCGCGACCAGCTTGAGCGTTTTCGGGCATTGCCCGGCGATCTCGCACCTCGAGACGCGCAGGATCTCATGGCCTATCCGTTCTTTTCGCTCGCGAAAACAAAGCGGATCGTGCCGATCGATTTCCGCGCGGGCGCAATCTCGATCCGTGTCGAATCGGTGCCGGAACACGGCATGGCGACCATTTGGGATGCAGATGTTTTGATCTGGGCGGCCTCCCAAATCGTCGAAGCACGCGACGCTGGCTTGAAAACCTCGCGCCTGATGGCTGCAACGCCTTACGAGATTCTGACGTTTGTCGGTCGCGGCACCAGCACCCGCGATTATGATCGGCTGAAGGCCGGCCTCGACAGGCTGCAGTCGACGACAGTGCTGACCTCGATCCGGCAAGCAGCAGAACGGCGGCGACATCGCTTCTCTTGGATCAACGAGTGGAAGGAGGCCGCCGATGCAAGCGGCCGTGCATTTGGGCTCGAACTGATCCTCCCGGATTGGTTCTACGCGGGCGTCATCGATGATGCCCTCGTGCTCACGATCGATCGCGCCTATTTCGATCTGACGGGCGGACTTGAACGCTGGCTATACCGCCTCGTGCGCAAGCATGGCGGCCGCCAAGACGGCGGCTGGAGTTTTGATCTTGTGCATCTCCATGCCAAGTCTGGCAGCCTTTCACCGCTCAAGCACTTTGCTTACGACGTGCGCCAAATTGTCAGCCGGCAGACATTGCCAGGCTATGAGCTTGTTCTCACCCGCGATCCGAACGGCGCCGAACGGCTGAACTTCGCGCCCGTACCTGTCGATCCGTTCGCGGAGAGACATCGCAAACGCGGTCTCATCCCAAACGCGGAGGACAACCTGTGAATTCGCTCGTGCTATCAGGGACCACAACCCTCGTGCTATCAGGGACCCGATCCTCGTGCTATCGGGGACCGGCATCAGGCTTAAGTCCTTGCTCCTCCACGCGTTCGAGGCGCCGTAACCTTGCTAACTGGAAATCCTTCGGATTTCTTCTAACGGACCAGGCCGCAAGTTGCACTGCGGACGACTGGCAAAGGCTGATCGCTGATCCTGTCAACCTCCACAATCCGACTCCGCGATCACACGCGTTCTTCGGCGAACTTCAACCGCACGACTCTCAATTTCAGCTTCAGGGAGCGGCGGCATGAGCGATCTTACCGAGGTAGAAGTCCTGTGGCTGGAGAAGCGCATCGAGAATCGCATTCGTTTCGGTCGCATCGCCGAGGAAAAGAAGATCGATCGTCATCGCCGCATCCTGTCTTTTGCACCCGGCAGCATCTTTGCCTTCGTCCGCTGGACATCCAACGACTTTGGCACGGTCATTTCGCGGATCGATATCCTGCGCGCGGTTGCACCAGGACAGCGCTGCTCGACTGTGCCCTATGTGAAACCCGGCGGGGAGATTCTGCTGCGGCTCGCCGGCTGGCCAAAGGTCGAGCGGGTGCTGCAGATGATCGATGCCGTTGAGGCGCTCGGCATCGACCCGGCCGATGTCGCTCCCGATCACTGGCATCACGTTCACAACCGTCTCTCGGTGAACGAGAACCCGCGTCCGTATACGAAAGCGCGCCACCAGGCTTGGCTTCACCGGCAGAGGGTGGTCTCGCGATGACGAGCCGTATCAAGACGCTCACTGGCATGTGTGCCGCCGCTGCTGCTCTTGCCGCAACGATCGTCATGGAGCCTGTTCCGCTCTACATCTGGAACGCATCCGCAAGTATGCCGATCGGCCTCTATCGTTTGCAACCGCCGGAAAACCTCCATGTCACGGAGTTGGTCGCCGTTCAGCCGCCGGAGCCGCTTGCGACCTTTCTCGATCTGAACGGCTATCTACCGGTCGGCGTCCCCATGCTCAAGCGCGTGTTGGCGCTTCCAGGGCAGACGGTCTGCAGAAGCGGGCCCACCATTTCGGTCGATGCCATTGCAATGGGCGAGGCGCGAGATCGCGACGGTCGCGGCCGGCCGTTGCCAAACTGGCAAGGCTGCCGCGTCGTGGGCGAGGGCGAGCTCTTTCTCATGAACTGGCAGTCGAGCGACTCGCTGGATGGCCGCTACTTCGGCCTTCTGCCTGCCTCTGCCGTCATCGGCCGTGCGCTCCCCGTGTGGACGTGGGAGGAGTGACCTTGTTCGTTCAGTGCTTCCTTCTTGCCATTCCTCTGCTCGATCAGTTGCGGAACCATTCCTCTATCCCGACCAACGATCGCGGTGCCGTCGCGCGCTGCGGCGGTCCAGGGCGGCCGAACGGCCGGCGCGAAGCAGCTTTAGCCTGGACGGAAGCGGGCACGGGGGCATGCTTGAGCTTGTTGGAAGTGTGCGTTTGCGCAGTCGTGCCGCTGCTGCTCGCTCTGACAATGAACTGTGATCCTGCTCGCGCAGACGAACAAGCGGTAGCGCATCCGAGGAGCGCGCAGAGTAACGACCCGTTTGAGCATTTCATCAACGAGGCCTCACTGCGGTTCGCCGTCCCGACGCAGTGGATCCGATCTGTCCTGCGGATAGAAAGCGCAGGAGACGTGCGCGCCAGGTCGGGCAAGGGCGCAATGGGACTGATGCAGGTCATGCCAGAGACCTGGGCGGAGCTCCGCCTCCGCTATGCTCTCGGCGAGGATCCGTACGATCCGCGCGACAACATTCTGGCGGGGACGGCGTATCTCAGAGAACTGTATGACCGCTACGGCTTGCCGGGCACGTTTGCAGCATACAACGCCGGCCCAGCACGCTACGAAAAGCACCTCGCGGGCGATCCTCTGCCGGCAGAAACCAACGCCTATCTGACGGATATCTCAGCGTTAGTGGGGACCCGGTCCGCGTCAATTCCAGTCGCAGGTCCACGCTCTTGGAGAGCTTCGCCGATCTTCCTTGTGCATTCCGAACGCGCGGGCATTCCCAATCGGCAACAGGGCGGGCGCGCTTCGAATCCTCCTCTGAATACGGCGGGTACCCACGAGTTGTCGGCGATCGTCCCGAAGGCAGCCGGGTTGTTTGTCGCAAGATCTGATGCGGGAGAGCAGCGATGACCTATCGTGTGAGCTCGCGAGCGATAGCGTGCCCCTGGGTGGAATCAGCGGAGACGTGGTGGACGCCGGGAAGTACGACAGCAGGACGGCGAGATAAAAGGGGCTCGCCGGTCGAACCTCAAGCCATTGGCATGGCTTGGGTTCTGGCGTGCCGGTCGGTCGGGGCGCGTGCCGCGCCTTGTATTTTAAACAACGCAATCAAGGACATTTTCGGTACTGTAGGCGCCTTCGCGCTCTTCGAGGTCCGCCCATGACCGTCGGCGACAGCGATCTGCGGATTCGACTCGGGCGCATTCGCAGTACCCGCGCGCCGAAGCCCAAGAGCTTTATCAACCAGGTGCTTCGTGCTGCGAAGAAAGCTGGACATACCTCGGGGCAGGCAGCGGTTGGCAAGCGTTCCGCGGCCTATGGGCGCTCGACGTTTGGCCGCGGTAGGCTCGCGTTTAGTCGCAGCCGATTGTTCAGCCCGACGCGGCGCGTCGTCGTGAAGGTGCGCGTGGTCCGTCACAAAGGACGAGCATTCCGCTCGGCGCCGCTGACAGCCCATCTTTCATACCTGAAGCGTGATGGCGTGACCCGGGGTGGTGAGCGGGCCGAGATGTTCGATGCCGGCAGCGATCGTGCCGATAGCGCGGCTTTCGCAGAACGGTGCCAGGACGACCGGCATCATTTCCGGTTCATCGTCTCGCCCGAGGACGCCGGCGAGATGACGGACCTCAAGGCTTTCACCCGCGACTTGGCCAGGCAGATGGAATCCGATCTCGGCACGCGGCTCGATTGGGTGGCCGTCGACCACTGGAACACGGATAACCCTCACGTTCACCTTCTTGTCCGCGGCGTTGACGACGAGAGCGCTGACCTCGTGATCTCCCGTGACTACATCAGCCGCGGCTTGCGCTCGCGGGCCGAGGAATTGGTCTCGATCGAACTTGGCCCCAAGCCGGAGCATGAGATTCGGAGCACGCTGGAGAGGGAGATCACGGCGGAGCGATGGACCAGGCTTGATCAAGAGATCCGGTTGGCAGCCGACGAAACCGGTTATATTGATCTGCGCCCAGATAATCCCGGCGGCTCCGATCCCGAGATCCGGCGCCTGATGGTAGGCCGCCTTCAACATCTGCAAAAGATGGGCCTCGCCGCATCAGCCGCGCCAGGGGAATGGATGGTGGGGCTCGAGGCCGAGCGTAACCTCCGCGACCTCGGCATGCGCGGCGACATCATCAAGACCATGCATCGCGCATTCACCGAGCGTGAGGAAGCGCGCGGCGTTTCCGATTACGTTATCGAAGGTGGACAGCCGACCTCCCAGATCATCGGACGGCTGGTCGATCGGGGATTGCATGACGAGCTGACCGGCGAGGCCTACGCGGTGATCGACGGAACAGACGGACGGGCCCATCACGTCCGCTTTCCGGGGATCGGGGCCTTCGAACATGCGCCGCCGGTCGGCGGCATCGTCGAAGTACGACGCTTCGGTCACGCCGGCGATCCGCGTCCCACCCTGGTGCTCGCGACCCGTTCCGATCTCGATTTGGGTGAGCAGGTCACCGCCAAGGGGGCGACCTGGCTCGACCACCGGCTGGTCGAACGCGATTCGATGCCGCTTGCCATGGGCGGATTTGGGCGTGAGGCGCGCGCCGCGATGGAAGCACGCGCCGAGCATCTGATCCAGGCGGGTCTGGCGCGGCGGGAGGGCCAGCGCGTCATCCTGCAGCGCGATCTCCTGAACACATTGCGCCGACGCGAACTGGACGACATGGGAGCAAGAGTCTCGGCCGAGACCGGCCTGCCTCACCTGAAGCCCACCTCCGGTGAGCATGTGGCCGGCGTCTATCGGCAACGCCTGACGCTCGCCTCGGGGCGCTTCGCCGTGATCGATGACGGGCTCGGCTTTCAGCTCGTGCCCTGGTCGCGCGAGCTTGAGAAGAAGTTCGGTCAACACGTCACTGGCGTCGCGAAGGACGGTGGCGGCATTGAATGGGGCTTTGGCCGCAAGCGCGACCTGGGCCTCTAGCTATCTCGTCAATTCAGTTGTGGAAGGGCGTTCGGGATGTCCGGAACCAAGATCCTCTGGGGCCAAGTGATCGTTGTCGGCCTGATCGTTTTGATGGCCATTTGGGGAGCAACCGAGTGGACAGCCTGGCGGCTCGCCTACCAGCCGGAGCTTGGCCGCCCCTGGTTCGAACTGTCGGGCTGGAAAGTCTATTACCCTCCAATCTTCTTCTGGTGGTGGTTCGTCTACGATGCTTATGCACCCCAGGTCTTCGTCGAGGGCGCCTTCATCGCAGCGTCTGGAACCATGGTTTCGATTGCGGTGGCGGTCGGCATGTCGGTTTGGCGCGCGCGCGAGGCCAAGAACGTCGAAACTTACGGCTCGGCCCGCTGGGCCGATCCGGGGGAGGTGAGAGCGGCCGGTCTTCTCGGTCCGGACGGCGTGGTGCTAGGCAAGCTCGACGAAGACTACCTTCGCCATGATGGACCGGAGCACGTGCTATGCTTCGCACCCACCCGGTCCGGCAAAGGTGTCGGCCTAGTGGTCCCCTCGCTGCTGGCATGGCCCGGCTCGGCCATCGTGCACGACATCAAGGGTGAGAATTGGCAGCTGACAGCCGGCTTCCGCGCGCGGCACGGTCGCGTTCTCTTGTTCGACCCGACCAACCCTAAATCCTCAGCCTACAATCCTCTGCTCGAGGTCCGGCGCGGAGAGTGGGAGGTCCGCGACGTTCAGAACGTCGCCGACGTCCTGGTTGACCCCGAAGGCTCCCTCGACAAGCGGAACCATTGGGAGAAGACCAGTCATTCGCTCCTGGTCGGCGCGATTCTCCACGTCCTCTATGCGGAGGCGGACAAGACCTTGGCCGGCGTGGCCGCCTACCTGTCCGACCCGAAGCGGCCGATCGAGGCGGCATTGAAGGCGATGATGACAACACCGCACCTCGGCGAGCAGGGTGCTCACCCTGTCGTTGCATCGACCGCCCGCGAACTCCTCAACAAATCTGAGAACGAACGCTCCGGCGTCCTATCGACCGCCATGTCGTTCCTCGGTCTTTATCGTGATCCCGTCGTTGCCCAAGTGACTCGCCGCTGCGATTGGCGGATTGCCGACCTGATTGCCGACGTCAGCCCAACAACCCTTTACCTCGTGGTACCACCGTCCGACATCTCGCGGACCAAGCCTCTGATCCGTCTCGTGCTGAACCAGATCGGTCGGCGCCTGACCGAAGACCTGCACGCCAGCGACCGACGGCATCGTGTCCTGATGATGCTCGACGAGTTCCCAGCGCTGGGGCGGCTCGATTTCTTCGAGTCGGCGCTCGCCTTCATGGCGGGCTATGGGATCAAGAGTTTCCTGATTGCGCAATCGCTGAATCAGATCGAGAAGGCCTACGGGCCCAACAATGCCATTCTCGACAATTGCCACGTCCGCGTCAGCTTCGCGACCAATGATGAGCGGACCGCAAAGCGGGTGTCAGACGCGCTGGGTACGGCGACCGAGATGCGGGCGATGAAGAACTATGCCGGGCATAGATTGAACCCCTGGCTGGGGCACCTCATGGTGTCGCGGCAGGAGACGGCGAGGCCGCTGTTGACACCCGGCGAAGTCATGCAACTTCCGCCGCGAGAGGAAATCGTGATGGTGGCGGGAGCACCTCCGATCCGCGCCAAGAAGGTACGCTACTACGAGGATCGGCGGTTCACCGAACGTGTCTTGCCGCCACCAGATCCTGCGTCCTCCGGCCGCTCGTCGCGAACAGATGGATGGTCGACGCTTGGAACGTCCAGGTTGGCGCCGGGTCCGACCGAGAGAGCGGAGCAAGCAGGGGACGATACTGCAAACAGCGGACTTCGTCGTGAGCCCGAACTGCCCGATCACGTTGCGATCGTCAAGGAGACGACCGATTCAACGCCGGCAGAGGAATTCGTTGTCGTTCTCGACGACGACGAGGATGCGATCCGCCAGTCTCGACTTATGCGTCAGCAGATGCGCGGTGTCGCCCGTCAGGTCGCCATGCACCCGAATGACGGCATGGAGCTTTGAGACACATGCGTAACCGGATGAACGTGTATTTCCCGCCAGAGCTTCTGAGGCAAATCTCGGATCTTGCCGATCGCAAGAAACTCTCCCGGTCTGCTATCGTGGAAGCGGCGGTTGCGTCCTTCCTGTCACCAGATGGAGCAGACAGACAGGAGGCAGCATTCATCCGTCGGCTGGACCGCCTGTCACGTCAGATGCAGAGGCTGGAGCGTGACGTTGGTTTGACGGCCGAAACCTTGGCCCTCTTCATCCGGTTCTGGCTGACGATCACGCCTCCGTTGCCCAACGATGCGCAGGCGGCGGCGCAACTCAAGGGTCGGGAACGCTTTGAAGGATTTGTCGAAGCGCTGGGCCGCCGTTTGCAGAAGGGGCAGAGTTTCCTGCGCGAGATTCCCGAAGACATCGTTCGTCAGGAGCAGGGCAGCGAAACCTGATTGAGCTACCTGGCGAGCTGCTTCGCCGTTCCTTCTTTTTCTACGCCAGCCCACGACCGCGGCAATTTAGCCAAGCCGACAAAGAGCTGGACGCGCTATCGGCTCGAATGAGCTGAGGAGCAAAGGGGCCAGCATGCAAATTTCATTGGCATGGCGTCTCATCGCGCGCGTTTTTCTTCCATTTGCTGCTGGATACTATCTTTCTTATCTTTTTCGAACGATAAACGCTCTGATATCGGGCAGCCTCATTTCGGATACCGAGCTCGATACAGCAGACCTCGGGTTAATCACGTCAGTCTATTTCCTGGTTTTCGCAGCGGCCCAAATCCCCATCGGTATATTGTTGGATCGCTTTGGCCCGCGTCGCGTCCAAAGCGCATTGCTATTGGTCGCCGCCGCAGGTGCCGGACTGTTCGCGATGTCCACGGGCTTGCTGTCGCTTTTGATTGCGCGAGCCATGATCGGCGTTGGGGTGGCCGCGGCGTTGACGGCTGGGTTGAAGTCCATCGTTCTTTGGTTTCCCAGGGAACGAGTGGCCTTGATGAACGGCTACATGATCATGTTAGGGGCGCTCGGAGCGGTCACCGCCACGTCTCCCGCCGAGCATCTACTGGCCTGGATCGGCTGGCGACAGCTTTTTGCAATCCTGGCGGCCGCGACCGGTGTCACGGCCGTGCTCATTTATGTTGTGGTTCCCGAACGAGTCATCATCCCATCAACAGCATCGACCCCCACCACCCTTAGCACCGTTTTTGGCGACAGGCGTTTTTGGCGAATTGCCCCATTGTCAGCGACTTGCGTCGGATCGGCCTGGTCTCTGCAGGGATTGTGGGCGTCGCCGTGGCTGACGGACGTAGAGGGACTTGATCGTGCGAGTGTCGTCGGACAGCTGTTCATCATGTCGATCGTACTTTGCGGCAGTGCTTGGTTGTTCGGTACAACTGTCCATTGCATCAGACGAAAAGGCGTGGGAGCAGAGACAATATTGGCGATGGTTGCAGCGGTGTTCATCGCAGCCGAGATTGCCTTAGTCCTGCGCGCGCCTTTGCCCTCCATTTTGCCGTGGTCTGTTGTCGCAATTGTCGGAACAGCGACCGTGGTCAGTTTTACGATCATAGCTGATTACTTTCCGCTAGAGCTTGCCGGACGTGCCAACGGTGCCTTGAACGTGCTGCACTTCGGTTGGGCATTTCTGGCCCAATTCGGCACGGGCCTGATCTTGGAGCAATGGTCCACGGAGGACGGCCATAAGTCCATCCTTGCGTATCAAGTCGCGTTCGGTCTTAACGTGGCAGTACAGATCGCGGCGTTCGTTTGGTTCGCGTTACCGTGGCTCCGATCCTTCACCTGGTGGATGGGTTCAAATCCCCTCTTCATGCCGGTCACCGTTTCCGACGCAGTCGAACCGGTCATTTCGTTCGAGCAAGCGGTCGTACTAATGCCCGCTGATGACGATGCGGAGTGGTGAGTAGCGATCCAGGACAAGTTACACGTAAGATCGTCCCAACGAGCACTAACTGAACAAACAATCATCGCTACCAAGGTGATGCGACCGAGAAGGCGTCAAATCACCGTTCCCAGTCTTTCTTTTTGTACGCCATCCTACGATCACCGTAAGCGCTTGTTGCCCGAAGTGGATCAGTGGTTTTTTTAATCAACCCCATCTGAGGACGCTCTCTAGACGTCCTCATTCGGTGGGGGGGCGACGGTGGCGGTCTATTCCTTGCAATCGGAGGCGAATTCGCGCGGCGCGCGAATGCTCCGTAGCGCGCTCGGCACCGCGATTGCGGGTTACCTGGAAGATGACGCAATCGTCGAGGTCATGCTCAATCCAGATGGGCGGTTGTGGATTGACCGGCTATCGAGTGGCCTCACTGATACCGGCGAAACATTGTCCGCGGCGGACGGCGAGCGCATTGTTCGCTTGGTGGCGCACCACGTAGGTGCGGAGGTGCACGCTGGCTCGCCACGGGTTTCGGCCGAATTGCCGGGCACCGGTGAGCGGTTCGAGGGCTTGTTACCTCCAGTCGTTGCAGCTCCAGCCTTCGCTATCCGTAAGCCCGCCGTCGCCGTGTTCACTCTCGACGACTATGTCGCCACGGGAACCATGACATCGGATCAGGCCAAAGCCCTGAGGAATGCGGTCGCTGTGCGTAAGAACATCCTCGTCGCCGGCGGTACGTCGACCGGCAAGACGACGTTGACGAACGCGCTTTTGGCCGAGGTAGCCAAGACCTCCGATCGGGTCGTGCTGATCGAAGACACACGCGAACTTCAGTGCAAGGCACCCAACCTTGTGGCGCTGCGGACCAAGGACGGGGTAGCCACCTTGTCTGACCTTGTCCGCTCCTCGCTTCGATTGCGTCCTGACCGCATCCCGATCGGCGAGGTCCGGGGCGCCGAAGCACTCGACCTGCTAAAGGCCTGGGGCACCGGTCACCCCGGTGGCATCGGCACCATCCATGCTGGAACCGCGCTTGGCGCGTTACGGCGGCTCGAGCAGCTCATCCAGGAAGCCGTCATGACGGTCCCGCGCGCCCTGATCGCCGAGACCATCAACCTCGTCGCCGTGCTTGCCGGCCGCGGCGCTGACCGTCGCCTCGCCGAACTCGCCTTCGTGACGGGGCTCGGGACCGCCGGCGATTACAGCCTTTCACCCGAAGGAGACTGACATGCGTCTACAATCTGGCCTTTCTCGAGGAGTGGTTTTCCTGGCCGCTTCCGGCACGGTTCTCGTGACGACGGCGCCCGCCCGGGCTGCTGGTTCGAACATGCCGTGGGAGCAGCCGCTCAATCAGATCCTCCAATCGGTCGAAGGCCCTGTCGCCAAGATCATCGCCGTCATCATCATCGTCGTGACCGGGCTCACGCTCGCGTTCGGGGATTCGTCAGGTGGTTTCCGCAGGCTGATCCAGATCGTGTTTGGTCTGTCGATCGCGTTCGCGGCCTCGAGCTTTTTTCTGTCGTTCTTCTCCTTCGGCGGCGGCGTGGTAATCTGATGGATGACCCGGTCGCAGGTTTTGTCGTGCCCGTTCACCGCGCGCTCACCGAGCCGATCCTCATGGGTGGTGCGCCGCGATCAGTTGCGATCGTCAACGGCACGTTGGCGGCCGCCCTTGGACTTGGCTTGCGGCTGTGGATCGCGGGTTTGGTTCTCTGGTTCATAGGTCACATGGCTGCCGTCTGGGCCGCCAAGCGCGATCCTGCCTTCGTCGATGTGGTGCGCCGACATCTGCGCATTCCCGATCATCTCAACGCGTGAGCTTTCGGTCATGATGAATCTCGCCGAATATCGCCATTCCAATGCTCGTCTTGCGGATTTCCTGCCGTGGGCAGCCCTGGTCGACGAGGGAATCATCCTGAACAAGGATGGCTCGTTCCAACGGACAGCAAAGTTCCGGGGACCTGACCTCGATAGCGCGGTGCCGGCGGAACTCGTCGCCGTCGCAGGTCGCCTGAACAACGCCTTGCGCCGCCTTGGATCCGGCTGGGCAGTCTTCGTTGAGGCGCAGCGCCATTTTGCAGGTGTTTACCCGCCGAACACCTTTCCCGATGTCGCGTCTGCACTGGTCGATGCCGAGCGCAGAGCACAATTCGAGGAGGCGGGCGCTCACTATGAGTCGAGCTATTTCCTGACCCTCCTCTATCTGCCACCGGAGGAGGGAGCCGCCAGGGCAGAGCGACTGCTCTATGAGGGGCGCGATCGGACCGTTGGGGCGGACGCCCGCGAGGTGCTCCGCGGGTTTGTCGATCAAACCAACCGCGTGCTTCAGCTCGTTGAAGGGTTCATGCCGGAATGCGGCTGGCTCGACGATCAGGACACGCTGACCTACCTGCACTCAACGATCTCGACCAAGCGTCATCGCGTTCGAGTTCCCGAAATTCCCATGTACGTCGATGCGCTGTTGGCCGACCAGCCGTTGACCGGCGGGCTCGAGCCGATGTTGGGCTCGGCCAACGTGAGAGTTCTCACGATTGTCGGCTTCCCGGGCACGACGACGCCAGGAATTCTGGATGACTTGAATCGCCTGGCATTTTCGTATCGCTGGTCGACTCGCGCGATCATGCTCGACAAGACCGATGCCACCAAGCTCGTGACCAAGATTCGCCGCCAGTGGTTCGCAAAGAGGAAGTCCATTGGCGCCATTCTCAAGGAGGTCATGACCAACGAGGCGTCGACGCTGCTCGATACCGATGCCCACAACAAGGCGATCGACGCGGACGCGGCTCTGCAGGAACTGGGTTCGGACCAGATCGGACAAGCCCTTGTCACGGCGACAATCACTGTCTGGGACGGCGATCCCGGTGCTGCCGACGAAAAGCTGCGGCTGGTCGAGAAGGTTATTCAGGGCCGCGATTTCACCTGCATGATCGAGACGGTGAACGCCGTCGAAGCCTGGCTCGGTAGCCTGCCGGGACATGTCTATGCCAATGTGCGGCAGCCGCCAGTTTCGACCCTCAACCTCGCCCATATGATTCCGATGTCGGCCGTATGGGCGGGCGAGGCGAGGGATCTGCATTTCAAGGGGCCGCCACTCCTGCTTGGCAAGACCGAGGGATCGACTCCATTCCGATTCTCCCTCCACGTCGGCGACGTCGGCCATACCCTCGTGGTGGGACCGACGGGCGCAGGCAAGTCGGTGCTGCTGGCCCTGATGGCGCTGCAGTTCCGCCGCTATCCGAATTCTCAGGTCTTTGCGTTCGATTTCGGCGGTTCAGTCCGGGCGGCCGCGCTCGCCATGGATGGCGACTGGCACGATGTCGGCGGTGCATTGTCGGACGGGAACGAAAACCCTGTCGCCCTGCAACCATTGGCCTGTATCGACGATCCTTCGGAGCGCGGATGGGCCACCGAATGGATCGGCGCGATCCTGGCACGGGAAAAAATCGAGATCACCCCGGAGGTCAAGGATCATCTGTGGTCGGCGCTGACGTCTCTCGCTTCGGCGCCGGTGCGGGAACGCACCCTGACCGGCCTGTCGGTCCTCCTGCAGTCCAATTCTCTGAAGCGCGCCCTACAACCCTATTGCCTGGGCGGTCCATCCGGGCGGCTGCTCGATGCTGAATTCGAGCGCCTTGGCGAGTCCTCGGTCCAGGCGTTTGAGACCGAAGGGTTGATCGGAACGAGCGCCGCCCCGGCCGTGTTGGCTTATCTCTTTCATCGGATTGGAGACCGTCTCGACGGTCGGCCGACACTCCTTATTGTCGACGAGGGTTGGCTTGCCCTCGACGACGAGGATTTCGCCGGCCAGCTTCGAGAGTGGCTGAAGACGCTTCGAAAGAAGAATGCCTCCGTCATCTTCGCCACCCAATCGCTCTCGGACATCGACGGTTCCACGATCGCGCCGGCGATCATCGAAAGCTGTCCAACGCGGCTGTTGCTGCCGAACGAGCGGGCGATCGAACCACAAATCACCGCGATCTACCGCAGCTTCGGCCTCAATGATCGCCAGATCGAGCTTCTGAGTCGGGCCACGCCCAAGCGCGACTACTACTGCCAATCCCGCCGCGGCAACCGGATGTTCGAACTTGGGCTTGGCGAGGTTGCGCTCGCCTTTACCGCGGCTTCTTCCAAAACCGACCAGGCGGCGATCGAGCAACTGCTTGCGGAACATGGACGTGATGGCTTCGTCCCCGCTTGGCTCCGGCATCGCGACGTCGCCTGGGCCACTGACCTGATCCCGAACCTCGGCAACCTGGAGAGATCGCTATGAGCCGTCTTAGCTCTTTGCTGGTCGCTGGCACCATTGCCCTCACGCTTGGCGTCACAGCGCCTTCGCGGGCGCTGATCGTCTTCGATCCCAACAACTACGTTCAGAACGTCCTGACCGCCGCGCGCGAGCTGCAGCAGATCAGCAACCAGGTCACCTCGTTGCAGAACGAGGCGCAGATGCTGATCAATCAGGCAAGGAATCTCACCAGTCTGCCGTATTCGTCCCTGCAGCAGCTGCAATCCTCGATACAGCGGACCCAGCAATTGCTGGCTCAGGCCCAGCGGATCGCCTACGACGTCCAGCAGATCGATCGCGCGTTCTCGACCAGCTATGCGGCGGTCAGCGGCAGCCAGTCCAACCAGTTGTTGATCGCCAACGCTCAATCGCGGTGGCAGAACTCGGTCGCGGCGCTACAGGATGCGCTCCGGGTCCAGGCCGGCGTCGTCGGCAACCTCGACACCAACCGTACCCAAACGTCGGCGCTCGTGACGTCGAGTCAGGGTGCCAGTGGCTCCCTGCAGGCAACCCAGGCCGGCAATCAGATCCTCGCGCTTCAGGCGCAACAACTCGCCGATCTCACCGCCACGGTGGCGGCACAGGGCAGGGCGCAGAGCCTTGAAGCGGCGCAGCGCGCCTCAGCCCAAGACCAGGGCCGCGAACAGCTCCGACGGTTTCTGACGCCAGGACAGGGCTATCAACCCTCCAACGTGCGGATGTTCCACTGATGACCGACACAGGCCCATTCATGACGCTATCGCTGCTCACGACAGTCGGGATACTGGTCGTCGCAGCCTGCACGATCCAGCTTCGTGGTGGAGAAGAAACGTCTGCGCCGTCAAAGGCGGAGCAGACCACGGACGTCGACGGTTCCGATCTCGCCCGCTGCCGCACCGTCACTTCGGAGGATGCGGCAGGTTATCAGCATTGCCAGAAGGTTTGGGCCGAAAACCGGCGTCGCTTCTTTGGCAGGAAGGACGGTGCTGCCGCGTCTCGCCGTCCCGATCCGACCGCCAGCCTAACGCCCACGCCTAAGGACGAGAGCCGAGTACCGCAAGGGTATCCATCCGTGGCGCTACCTGAAGCGAGCAAGCCATGACCGGTACTGGAGTCATCGACCAGTTCCTGGAGACGTTTACCCGCTACATCGATAATGGCTTCGGGCTTTTAGGTAGCGATGTCGGATACCTCGCAACCACTCTTGCGGCGATCGACATCACGCTCGCCGCGCTGTTCTGGAGCTGGGGGACGGACGAGGACATCATCGCGCGCCTTGTCAAGAAAACGCTCTTCGTCGGCATCTTTGCCTACCTCATCGGCAATTGGAATAACCTCGCACGCATCGTCTTCGAGAGCTTTGCCGGTCTTGGGCTGAAAGCGTCCGGCGCAAGCCTGTCCGCGGGGGATTTCCTGCGACCAGGAAAGATCGCTCAGGTCGGACTCGATGCCGGCCGACCGCTGCTCGACTCGATTTCGAACCTGATGGGCTATATCAGCTTCTTCGAGAATTTCGTCCAGATCGTCGTCCTCTTGTTTGCGTGGGTCGTTGTGTTGCTCGCCTTCTTCATCTTGGCGATCCAGCTCTTCGTCACCCTGATTGAGTTCAAGCTAACGACGCTTGCCGGCTTCGTACTCATTCCTTTCGGTCTGTTTGGAAAGACTGCCTTCGCGGCCGAACGCGTTTTGGGCAATGTCATATCGTCCGGAATCAAGGTCCTGGTCCTTGCCGTCATTGTCGGCATCGGCTCGACCCTGTTCTCGCAGTTCACCGGAGGTTTCGGCGGCGGACAGCCGACCATCGAAGACGCGATGACGCTCGTGCTCGCGGCACTCGCGTTGCTGGGCCTCGGTATCTTCGGTCCCGGGATCGCAAACGGTCTAGTCTCCGGCGGACCGCAACTCGGCGCCGGGGCCGCGATTGGGACGGGGCTAGCTGCTGGCGGCGTTGTTGCGGCGGGCGCAGGTCTTGTCGCTGGTGGTGCTGGCCTTGCCGGTGGAGCGATCGTGGGTGCTGCGCGCGGTGGGAGTGCTGTCTTGAGCGGCGTATCGGCAGCCTATCGAAGCGGCGGGCTTGCCGGCGTCGCTGAAGCCGGTAGCTCGGCCGCCATTAGCCCGTTACGTCGGGCCGCCGCCGCATTCACCAGCAACGGGCAGCCGAATGAACCGGCCGCGCGCGCTTCCGCGGACGGGCAACCTGATTGGGCACGGCGCATGAGACGTGCCGAGACAATTCGGCATGGCGCGTCGGGCGCCGGCCACGCGGTGCGCTCCGGCGATCACGGCGGCAGCGGCTCCTCCGTTGATTTGTCCGAAGGAGAGCGCTGAAACGCCAAGCGTCGCCTTAGCCTCCCGCCACAGGCAGCGACGTCTCAAACCAAGAAGCCGCGAATTCATACCAATCACTCGATCCAAATGGGGCAACATCGATGTTCAAACGACCTTCCGTTCATTACGGGCGCATGCCGGGGCCGGTTACGCCCTATCAAAAGGCGGCACAGGTCTGGGACGAACGCATTGGATCCGCCCGCGTGCAGGCCAAGAACTGGCGCCTGATGGCGTTCGGCTGCCTCATGCTGTCGGCTGGCCTTGCCGGTGGACTCGTTTGGCAATCGGCGCAAGGGTCGATCACGCCCTGGGTGGTCGAAGTCGATCGTCTCGGCCAGGCCCAAAGGGTCGCGCCGGCCAACATTGAATATCAACCCACAGACGCGCAGATCGCCTACCATTTGGCGCATTTTGTCGAAGATGTCAGAGGTCTGCCGGCCGATGGCATCGTGCTGCGCCAGAATTGGCTTCGGGCCTATGATTTTACGACCGATCGCGGCGCGGCCGCGCTCAACGATTTCGCGCGTAACAATGATCCTTTCGCCAAGCTGGGCAAGGCGCAGATCTCCGTCGATGTCTCCAGTGTCATCCGTGCCTCACCCGACAGCTTTCGAGTCGCTTGGATTCAGCGCACCTACGACAACGGCTCATTGAGTTCGACCGCGCGCTGGACTGCGATTCTTACGGTCGTGATAGAGGCGCCGCGCGATGCCGAACGCCTGCGCAAAAATCCTCTTGGCGTCTATGTCCGCGCCATCAACTGGTCGAAGGAGCTGGGTCAGTGACCGAGACGATGCCGAACGCTTATACGAAGCCTTCCAACCCACGGCACAAGCTCAACGCCACATTTGTGACCCCGAAGCGGGTGGTCTTGTCCGCCCTGCTGCTTTGTACGTCGGCCCTCGGAGGTTGCGCGACTTACATTCCGCCGGTGATCAGCTATGACGCTGAAGTGCCGGCGTTGCCAGCGCCTCCAGTACCAGTCGACGACAGACCGCAGCCGCTTCACGTTCCTCCGCTTTGGAAACCAGTTCTTGGCGGCAAGTCGGGAGGCAAGGAAGAGGCCGAGCCTGTAAGCCGGGTTGAGACAGCAAACGGCGCGGCGCGCGTCGAACCGCGCAAGCAGGGATATTTCAACGCCGCGCAGATCTACGCTTACAGCCCAGGTGCGCTCTACCAGGTATATGCCGCTCCCGGACAGATCACGGATATTGCGCTTGAAGAAGGAGAGCAATTGACGGGATCAGGACCAATCGCGGCCGGAGACACGGTGCGCTGGGTCGTGGGCGATACCGAGAGCGGAAGCGGCGACACACGACGCGTCCACATCCTGGTGAAGCCTACGCGGGCTTCGATCGAAACCAACCTTGTCGTCAATACCGACCGGCGCACTTACCTGATCGAGCTCCGCTCCCGCGAGCGGCCCTACATGCCATCCGTTGCCTGGTACTACCCGGAAACCGTCCGCGAACGATCGCGAGCGGCCACGCTAAGACCCGTTCTTCCTGATCCCGCGCGGCGTATTCCTCGTTACGCGATCGAAGGGGACAGCCCGCCGTGGCGGCCGGTTGCCGTATATGACGATGGCCGTAAGGTCTACGTCGAGTTCCCACAAGGGATTGTCCAAGGCGAGATGCCTCCGCTCTTCGTCATCGGCCCCGACGGCAAGACCCAACTCGTCAACTATCGCACGTACGGCAACGTGTTGATTGTGGATCGGCTGTTTGCAGCCGCCGAACTGCGACTTGGGGGTGAGCACCAGCAGAAAGTTAGAATTGTCAGGACTGACGGGAGGCCGTCGTCATGAATACACAGAATGGAAACGATCACGAGCAGGCGGTTCCGCCGCAAACACGGGACGACCCGTCCAGCAGCTTCCGGCTAAGAGCGGTGCATCCGCGCGTGACACGGTTGTCGCGGAAAGTTCTCGCGGGAGGGAGCGCGGTTGCCTTGCTTGTCATCGGCGGAGCTGTGTTGTGGTCGTTGCAGAGCAATCGCTCCCCAAACCACGCGGCCGATGAACTCTATGGCACCGAGCATCACAATGTTGCCGATGGCATTGCGACGCTCCCGAAGGACTACGCGGGAGAGCCACGCCAAGCGATCCCGCAACTCGGTCCGCCGCTCCCGGGAGACCTTGGCCGGCCGATTCTTGCTGCTCAGGGCCAGGCGCCGGCGATTGGTGCGACCGACGCGGAACAGCAGCGCCGGGATCAGGAAAACGAAGCAGCCCGCATCAGCCATTTGTTCGCTTCGACCAATGGGACAGAGGTGCGTCCGCCCGCCGTCACGGCTCAGGCGAGCGATCGCAATGCTCCGTCGATTTCGGCGACGAACAGCGACGAGACGTTAGCGCAGAACGGTCAAGACCGGAAGCTTGCCTTCGTCAACGCATCCGTGGATCGCCGCACGGTAAGCCCCGACCGTGTCGGTAGGCCGGCGTCACCGTATATCGTGCAGGCAGGAACTCTTATTCCGGGAGCCCTGATCACCGGGATTCGATCGGACCTTCCAGGCCAAATCACCGCGCAGGTGACAGAAAACGTTTTTGATTCGCCGACCGGGCGCCTTCTGCTCATCCCCCAAGGAGCGCGCTTGATTGGGGTCTACGACAGCCAGGTCGCGTTCGGCCAGTCTCGCGTCCTGCTGGTTTGGACTCGCCTGATCATGCCGAATGGTCGCTCGATCGTTCTGGGGCGACAGCCAGGCGCGGATGTAGCAGGGTATTCAGGCTGGGAAGATGAAGTCGACAACCATTGGGGCGAGCTATTCAAGGCTGCTGCTCTGTCGACGCTGCTGGCCGTCGGTACCGAGCTTGGTGCGGGCTCCGACACCAACAGCAATGACAGTGCCATCATCCAGGCTTTGCGGCACGGGGCAGGGGACGCGCTGAATCAAACCGGCCAGCAGGTTGTTCGCCGCAGCCTCAATATTCAGCCGACGCTGACCATCCGTCCGGGATTTCCGGTTCGTGTCATTGTCAATCGTGATCTCATTCTTGAACCGTACAGAGGATGACAACATGCCAAAGCTCAAAATAGGAACGCTTCCAGACGACAAGCCGGTCAAAATGAGTGCAGAGCTGCCAGCGGCTGTGCATCGGGATCTCGTTGCATATGCAGAAGCCTTGGCACGCCAAGGTGGTCAGCCAATCGAACCGACCAAGCTTATCGCCCCAATGTTGGCGCGCTTCATGGCCACAGACCGTGAATTTGCCAAGCTGAAGCGTAGAGCTCATGTATCCGTCGCTGACGAAGGATAACGTTCCACAAGAGCTTCAGGAAGCTATCGATCGCCGCTGAGTACATGCACCGTGTCAGCAGGTGGTCATCCAGCCATTCCAAAAGGGCTGTGTTTCGGCTCGGCGAACGCGATTGGTCGGCATTCAAGCTGCGCAACCGCATCGAGCGCTGCTTCAACAGGCTCAAAAACTCCGCCGCTTCGCCACGCGATATGACCGACGGGCAGACTACTTCCTCGCCTTCGTCCACCTCGCCGCAATCTGCATCTGGCTCCGTTGAATGTGGATTCGTCCTAGGCGACCTTCATGGGCGCCTGCTTGGTGGCCTTGAGGCGCGTTACACTGCGGCGGCCGTCGACGCTGACGGGCACGTCACCATCGATGGTCGCACGACGAACGATGCGATGCTGGTCGCCGTAATCATTGACCGCATAATGGTGTGTTACGCGGTTGTCCCAGATCGCAACATCGCCCTCCTTCCAGTTCCAGCGCATGGTGTTTTCCGGCGCCGTGATATGAGATTGGAATAGATCGAACAGCCTCTGGCCGTCATATTTCGGAATGTCAACGAAGCGCTGCACCAAACAGCCGAGCACCAGCGCGCGCTCGCCGGTTTCGGGATGGACGCGCACAATGGGATGCTCGGTCTCATAGATCGTCCTGGTAAAGACCTCATCAAAATGCCTCTTGTCGACCTCGCGGACACGGCCGATTCCAGCATAATCGAAGGCGTTGCTGTGAACGGCCCAGAGCTCGTCGGCAAGCCGTTGCAGCGGCGGCGGTAAGTCGAGATAAGCGGTCGCGGTGTTTGACCAGATCGTATCGCCGCCGAATTTAGGAATTACAACACCCCGCAGCACCAAAATCTTAGGATAAGCATCGAGGAACGTCCCATCGGCGTGCCACACGTCAGCCCGGCCACCGCCGCGGGCGGAATCAAGCTCTAGGATCGACGTCGTTCCCTTGGTGGTACCGAGCGTCGGGTGTGGCACAAGCTTTCCCAAACGAACAGCAAACCGTTCCTGCTCGGTGTCGTCGAGATGACCCTGCTCACGGAAGAAGATCACCTTGTGCTCGAGTAGCAAGCTGTTGATTGCAGCGATCGCCTGGTTCGGCAAATCGCCCGAGAGCTTTATATTTCTGATTTCAGCGCCGATGCGGGCTGCACGTTTGACGACGTCGGTACGCGAAATGACATTATCGATCGAAGCCGTTTCGCTCATGGTGGCGTTTCTCCAAGCTTTGCGTAATCAGCTGCGCCCCGAATGGATGAACGCTAGATTGGGATTGATCGAAATCCGCGGCAATCGGCCCGTTGGTGTGCTTCGAGCGAGACAAAATCGGCCTGCCGCGATTTTTTTGAGTTGAAGCGGTCGTCTAACTACATTGCATCCACGACATCCTTACCTCCGTCAGAAAATAGGCAGAGGACCAGATCCTGAGCCAGAGAGTTCTGCCGCTATCGTTTTGATCTTGGGCTCGTCGGACCAGCTTCTTGATGCCATGTGCCATCGACTTCTTGTCTACGAGGATGTCTGGCCCGTGTCCGGACCTCGATCGAGCTTAGGGAGAACGGCGCCTATAGCAATCGGAGCAGGCTTGCCGTAAACGCGAGTAGCCTCAGTGAAGACATGTTGCTCTCCATCCTGCGATTGCCAATGAGTGTCGTGCTGAAAGCGCGGGCCGTTTCTTAGAAGCCGGGGCACGTGCGTTTGGGAACGAGAGCATTGTCCGGTTTCGTGCGTCTGCATGGTCTCAGACTAGATCGAGCTTGCGGAAGCAATTGCAATGACCATGCCAGTGTTGCTAGCGCGCATTAAGCGCCTGACTACCGTTGAAAAGTACCAACTCTTTTGTACGCGGTGTTTTGAACCTAACACGACATTTGTGCAGTTGTCAGAACACGGACAAGGGTCTGCACTGGGCGGCAGTCCCGAGGTATCGGTCTGGTCAGGGCCGAGTGGTATCTCGGCGGCAGACGTGAGGATTTGACATTCAGCTTATGTGTACAATGTGAGTGAAGGATGGGATGCTGAATGTCGGCATCGTCGGAGTCAACGAGGCAAGGTTCGTTTGCTCGAAAAGACTTTAGGAACTGGCGAGCCTGCCTGGGTGTTTCCGACCGATATGGAACACCTCAAAGCTTGCTCTAACGAGACGATTGGGTTCTCGGTATTCATACATCCCAAGTCGAAGGCTTCGTCATGGGTCAGATACGGATCGAAAAAGACAGTCTCGGCCAAAGAGAGCTGCCTGCGGAGGCGCTCTACGGCATCAATACTCTTCGGGCTTTGGAGAATTTTCCACTAACTGGCCGCACGATAGCGACGCTGCCCGAATTTGTCGCGGCAATGGCGATTGTCAAGGAAGCGGCCGCGCGTGCCAATCGGGACATCGGCGCGCTTTCGGCGGACCGTGCGGAAGCCATCATCAAAGCGTGCCAAGAGATCCGTGCCGGAAAGCACAATGCTCACCTTGTCGTCGACGTGCTCGAAGGGTCGGGTGGCACCTCATGCAACATGAACGTCAACGAGGTGATCGCAAACCTGGCCGCGAGGCTGGTGGGCAAGCCGGTGGGTGACTACGCGTTCGTCCATCCGAATGAGCACGTCAATCTCGGTCAATCGACCAACGACGTGCTTCCGACCGCCATGAAGCTTGCTGTTTTTCGTGTGTCGGGGGGTACTTCCCTTGTCTTGATGCAGTTGGCAGAGGGTTTCGCCGAAAAGAAGAACAAGCATTCTGAAACACTAAGGCTTGGTCGGACCTGTTTGCAGGATGCCGTCCCAATGCTGTTCGGTCAGACCTTCGGGGGGTATCAGGCGGTAATAGATCGCCACGCCAAACATCTGGAGGATCTGCGCCGTCAATTACTGGTCGTTCCACTCGGCGGAACAGCGGTTGGCACAGGACTGAGTTCGAGATCGGGCTACAAAGAGGCGGTCTTCCGCCACCTCTCTGCTCTGGTCGGCGAGGACGTCAAACCAGCGGTCGATGCATTCGACGGAATGCAGAACTTCGACGCTTGCGCTCGCTTGTCCGCAGAACTGCGAAACTCAGCAAACTCCCTCTGGAAGATCGCCAACGACCTCATCGTGCTCTCGTCAGGTCCCGGCGGCGGTGTCGGGGAAATTGTGCTGCCTGCAGTCCAGGCCGGATCTTCGATTATGCCTGGCAAGGTAAATCCCGTTATTCCTATGGCGGTTTGTCAAACTGCATTTGCCATCTGCGGCAATGATACCGCGATCGCAATGGCCTGCCAGCAAGGGCTGCTGGAGATCAATCATTACGATTTACTGGTCTGCGATCGCCTGATCGATTCCGTTACTCTCCTCCAACGTTCGGCGACTATTTTCCTCGAACGGTGCGTGCGCTCACTCACAGTAAACGAAGAACGTTGCTGGCATAATCTGCTGGCGTCGAGTGCGATGGCGACCGCGCTAGTACCCACTTTTCTTGGAACGTGAGTCGTGATTCAAGGTCGGGATGATACCCGAAGC
>NZ_JBHMET010000068.1:0-86760 GCF_042430365.1 Bradyrhizobium erythrophlei | reverse complement strand
TTTTTGTTGCACGGGACCCATGGGTGCAATCGGCACCCGGCTTTCCCTGCGCCCTCTGTTTGAGGAGAGGGCGGGAAGTGAAGCAAAGCTCGGGCGAAACACGCCGCGAGAGTGCGAGCGCACATCCTCACCGTTGTTTGACATGTAAACCGGGAAGCATCCACGCCGTCATTGCGAGGAGCGCAAGCGACGAAGCAATCCATGCTTCTACACGCGTGGACGCATGGATTGCTTCGCTTCGCTCGCAATGACGGCTGAGAGCCGCCCATTCAATTCCATCACCGTCATGCTGAGGAGGCCGCGTAGCGGCCGTCTCGAGGCACGACGGCCCGACTGTGGCCGTGCATCCTTCGAGGCTCGCTACGCGAGCGCCTCAGGATGACGGGACTAACAGATGACGGCGCATGCTACCCCAACCTCAACTCCTCATACCCCTTCGCCGCCACCGCGTCGCACCGTGCCCGATAGGCCGGCGCGCTGCCGCTGTAGCGGGCGACGATACGGGTCTGCTTGCCCTCGACGTTGGAGTTGATGCCGGTCATCCAGGAGTTGACCTCGTTGGAGAGCAGGCCTGCGCCGAGCGCCTTGACGTGATCGGTCCAGTCGGCAGTGCCCTCCGGCGTGGCGTCGAGGAAGGTCAGCCCCTTTTCGCGCGCGAAGCGGAGCAGGCCGGTGACCCAGTCGACGCTGTATTCGATGCTGCGCGGGATGTTGCCGAGCGCGGTGTGCGGGCCCATCAGCATCATCATGTTGGGGAAGCCGTCGACCATCAGCCCGAGATAGGTCTCGGGCCCGCGCGTCCATTTGTCCTTCAACAGCGCGCCGTGGGCGCCGCGAAAGTCGATCTTGTCAAAACTGCCGGTGATGGCGTCGAAGCCGGTCGCAAAGATGATGATGTCGAATTCGAATTCCCGCTCGCTGGTCCTGATGCCCTTGGGCGTGATCCGCTCGATCGGCGTTTCGATGAGATCGACGAGCTCGACATTGTCGCGGTTGTAGACCTCGTAATAGAAGGTCTCGAGCGGCAGGCGGCGCGTGCCGAAGCCATGGTTTGTCGGGATCAGCTTCTCGGCCACGCGCTGGTCCTTCACACGCTCGCGAATCTTCCGCGCGACGAAATCGCTGATGGTCGCGTTCGCCCTGCGGTCGATCAGGATGTCCCTGAAATTGCCCTGCCAGATGCCGAAGCCGCGCTCGCCATAGAGCTTTTCATAGAACGCCTCGCGCTCCTCGTCGGTGACCTCGAACGCGCCGCGCGGATCGGGCGTGTGGATGAAGCAGGCAAAGGTCTCCTGGCATCGCGCGAAGATCTCGGAATAGCCGGCCTTGATCTTCGCTTGCGTCTCCGCGTCGATCTTGCCGTTGTGCAGCGGCGCGCACCAGTTCGGCGTGCGCTGGAACACGGTGAGGTGGCCGACCTCGCCGGCGATGGTCTGGATGGTCTGCACGCCGGTGGCGCCGGTGCCGATCACGGCGACGCGCTTGCCGGCGAAATCCACCTTCTGCTTCGGCCAGCGCGCGGTGTGGAAGGACTGGCCCTCAAAACTGTCGCGGCCCTCGATGCGCGGCAGCGTCGGCGTCGACAGCGGGCCGATCGCGGTGATCAGGAATCGGCAAGTATGACGCGCGCCGCTCGCAAGCGTGAGCGTCCAGCTTCGGGTGTCGTCCTGGTAGGTCGCGGCGGCGACGCGGCTCTCGAACTGGATGTCGCGGCGCAGGTCGAACTTGTCGGCGACATAATTGCAATACCGCAAGGTCTCCGGCTGGCCGGCGAAATGCTCCGACCATTCCCACTCCTCAAGCAATTCCTTGGAGAAGGAGTAGCCGTAGGAATAGCTCTCGGAATCGAAGCGCGCGCCGGGATAGCGGTTCCAGTACCAGGTGCCGCCGACGCCGGTGCCGGTCTCGAACACGCGCACCTTGAGGCCGAGCTCGCGCAGCCGGTAGAGCTGGTACATGCCGGACAGGCCGGCGCCGATGATGATGACGTCGTAGTCAAGCTGCTGGTGCGGCGCGGCCACCTGACGTTGCTCCCGAAGTCTGTCGTTGCCGGAAAGGCTAGCCGGTCTCACTGCTGCCGACAAACATCGGAAAGCGGGGCTGGTATCGCGATTTGCAGGGGCCTCGGCGCAGCGCTGGCATTCCAGGCGCCGGGAACGGGGCGAAGGTCAGATTCGTCCGTGCGCAAATACCGCAGCAGCCGTCAGCTTGCCGCTGCTCCCGCCGAGGTGTATCATCATGATGTTATCAACCTCTAATAATTTTTCGAATCTGTTGTCCCGCGGCGGCCATTCGTACCGGCACGCAGCAACATCGTCGGAACCAGCGGGACGTCAGGACAAGCGAACGGGGGCAGGCGGAATTGGAGCGGCGCGCCGTGGACCATCGTGTCTTGGGGCGAGCGCCGACGAAAGGCATTTGGATTGATGTCACAGGAGAGACCCATGATGCAGGCCGCAGCTTCTTCCCTGACACGCCGCCGCTTGCTGGAGGCCGGCGCTGCGCTCGCCGCCGCCTCGGCGTTGCCGTCCCGCGCACGCGCGCAGGCGGCGCGGTTCCGCCGCTGGGAGATCACCGATCCCGCGATGCCGCCGCGCGTGCTCGCAAGCTACAAGGCCGGCATCACCAAGATGCTGAACCTGCCGCCGACCGATCCGCGCAACTGGTATCGCAACGCGATGGTGCACCTGTTCGATTGCCCGCACGGCAATTGGTGGTTCCTGGTCTGGCACCGCGCCTATCTCGGCTGGCTCGAGGCGACGCTGCGCGATCTCAGCGGCGATGGCGACTTCGCGCTGCCCTATTGGGACTGGACCAAGACGCCGAGCGTGCCGCCGGCGATGTTCGACGGTGTGCTCGATCCCAACAACAGCGGATTCATTCCGACCTTCGATGCGTTCAAGGCGCAGTTCGAGCCGGTGGTGACCGCGATCTACGCCGCCTTCTCGCAGGACCAGCTTGGCGTCCTCAATCAGCGCGGGATCGCGACCGCGGCGGATTTCATGGGCGTGCTGCCGCAGGTGTTCTTCGACCAGCCGAGCGCGCGCGGCCTCACCGCGACCAACCCCGATCTCGATCCCGACACGAAGGTTGCGGTGTCGCTGCCGACCATCCGCCGGTCGTTGCGGACGACGCTGTTTGCCGGCGGCGGAGGGCCGAACGATCCCGCCGGCTTCGCCAGCGCCAAGGCGTCCAATCACAGCGACGGCAGCACCAAGGGCATCCTCGAAAGCCAGCCGCATGACAATGTCCATGGCGCGATGGGGGGCGGTGGCGGGGCCTTCATGGTGCAGTTCTTCTCGCCGGTCGATCCGATCTTCTTCCTGCACCATGGCAATCTCGACCGGCTCTGGGATGTCTGGACCCGCCGGCAGGCTGCGCTCGGGCGTCCGACGCTGCCGCAGGGGAGCGATCTCGATGCATGGTCGAACGAGGAGTTCAGGTTCTTCACCAATGCCCAGAGCCAGCCGGTGACGCAGACCAAGGCGAGCGCCTATGCCTTGCCGAGCGTGTTCGACTACGACTACTCGCCAGGTTCCGGCGAGGATCTGGTTCCGGCGGCGGGGCCGGCCGTTGCCGGATCGCCGCAGGTGTTCAGTGGCGACGTCGCATCCGCGCAAATCGGCATGGCGAGGGCGGCGGGCGGTACGGTGCGCGTGCCGGCGTCCGCGCTGCAGGCGGCGAGCGATGCCGGGCCGCGCGTTGCGGAAATCACCCTCAATTTGACCCACAGCGATCTCGGGCGCCGCTTCCGTGTGCTGGTGGCGCCGAACCCCGGCGTTGCGCCGGTTGCGGTCGGCGCGATCACGATCTTCGGTCATCCCCCTCACGGGCCGACGACGTTCACCGTTCCATTGCCGGACAATCTCGCCGTTCCCGGCGCGACCGGTGAATTGTCGCTCGATATCCGCGTCGTGCCGATCGGCAATTCGACACGGCCGACGCTGGAGGCGGGTGCCGCACCGGCGGCTCCACTTGTCAGCGCCATCAAAGTGAGGACAGACTAGCGCCCACCATGAAACGAGCTCTGCTCATCGCGGCGCTGCTCGCGGCCCTCAACGGGCAGGGGCTGAGCACGGCCGCGGCGCAGGAGACCAAATTGATCGAGTTGTCGGCGCCGCGCGAGCCAGCCGTTGGCGAGACGATCGAGCTCCAGATCGCGACCGGACCGCTGCCGTCGGGCGCCAGGATCGTCGCGCTGACCGAGCAGGGTGACGTGCTCGGCGCGGTCGTGCCCTACGCCATGCCCGGCAAGGACAAGGGTAGCACCGCGACCATCGCGGTGCCGCCGACGGCCCTGGTCGATCGCCGGCTGCGGCTGCAATTGCAGGTGGTCGAGCAGGGCAAGCCGCCGCGCGCACCCGATGCCGACGAAGTCCGCCGCGTCAATCTGGTGCTGTCGCCCAAGCCATGATCCCCGTTCCCCGCCTTTACTCGCGATCCGGATTCACCCTATCGTCAGGGCGACAACGAGGATCGCCCGACAAGCGGCGACGGAAAATGCGGGAGCGAAGCGATGGCCCAGGTGCTTGAGCGCAAGCCGACGTCGATCGACGTCAGCGATCCCCGACTGTATCAGGATGACACCTGGCGCCCGCTATTCGCGCGACTGCGCCGCGACGATCCCGTGCATTACTGCGAGGCCTCCGCCTATGGCCCGTATTGGTCGGTGACGCGCTACGACGACATCTTTGCGGTCGAGCTGGATCACCAGAACTATTCCTCCGCCTCCGAGCTTGGCGGTATCCAGGTGGCCGATCAACCCAAGGGCCTAGAGCGGCCGAACTTCATCCGCATGGATCCGCCCGGCCACACCGCGCAGCGCCGCACCGTTGCCCCGATCGTGGCGCCGTCGAACCTCGCCAACTTCGAGCCGCTGATCCGCAAGCGCACGGCCGCCGTGCTCGACGCATTGCCGCGCAACGAGACCTTCGACTGGGCCGAGCGCGTGTCCGTCGACCTCACCAACATGATGCTGGCGACGCTGTTCGATTTCCCCTGGGAGGATCGCGCCAAGCTGACCTGGTGGTCTGACGTCGCGATCGCGAATATCGCTTCGCCTGATGCGGTCGTGCATTCGGAGGCCGAACGCACCGCCGAGATGGTCAAGATGGGCGAGTATTTCCGCAAGCTATGGGGCGCGCGGATCGACGCCCCGCCGACCTTCGACCTCGTCTCGATGCTGGCGCATTCGGAAGCGACCCGGAACCTGGATGCGCGCGAATTCATCGGCACCATCGGCCTCCTGATCGTCGGCGGCAACGACACCACGCGAAACTCGATGACATCAGGGTTGATGGCGCTGTGCGAGAACCCGGAGCAGTTCGAGCTGGTGCGCGCGCGGCGGGAATTGATCCCGAGCCTCGTCTCCGAGATCATCCGCTACCACACGCCGGTGCTGCACATGCGCCGCACCGCGCGCAATGACGTCGAGCTCGCCGGCCGCAAGATCAGGACGGGCGACAAGGTGGTGATGTGGTACATCTCCGGCAACCGCGACGAGGACAAGATCGAGCGCGCCGACGAGTTCGTCATCGATCGCGCCAAGCCGCGCCAGCATCTCGCCTTCGGCGCCGGCATCCACCGCTGCGTCGGCGACCGCCTCGCCGAGCAGCAATTGCGCATTCTCTGGGAGGAAGTATTGCAACGCGACCTGCGTTTCGAGGTGATGGGCCCGCCGCAGCGGCTCTATTCCAATTTCATCCGCGGTATACGAAGCTTGCCGGTGAGAATCGTCAATTGAGCCGCCGGCCCCGTCATTGCGAGCGAAGCGAAGCAATCCATGTCGCCACTTGCGAAGAAATGGATTGCTTCGTCGCTTCAGCGCAAAATTGCTTTGCAATTTTGTCGCGAGCTCCTCGCTATGACGCAAGAAGCAACAACAAGGAATCCGAATGAACGATCCCGTTGACGTCCTGATCATCGGTGCCGGCGCCTCCGGTGCCGCGGTGGCCTGGAGCCTCGCCGACACCAAGATGCATATCCTCTGTCTCGACCAGGGCGGCTGGATGAACCCGGCGGACTATCCGAGCACAGGCCGCGACTGGGAGGCGAAGTTCTACGGCGATTGGTCGACCAGCCCCAACATCCGCGGCCGGCCGGAGGACTATCCGATCAATGACGACAATTCGCCGATCAAGGTCGTCAACTTCAACGGCGTCGGCGGCTCGACGGTGATGTACACGGCGCACTGGCCGCGGCTTCACCCAAGCGATTTCAAGGTGAAGACACTCGACGGCGTCGCCGACGACTGGCCGATCGATTACGAGGCGCTCACCCCGTTCCACGAGGAGAACGACCGGATGATGGGCGTGTCGGGCCTGTCAGGTGATCCGTTGTCGCCGCTGACGCACCCGCCGATGCCGCCGCAGCCGCTTGGACTGTCCGGTCCGCTGTTCGGCAAGGCGATGAACAAGTTGGGCTGGCACTGGTGGCCGTCGGACACCACGGTCGCGACGACGGATTACGAGGGCAGGGCGCGTTGCATCAATCTCGGCCATTGCACGCCGGCCTGTGCGCAGGGCGCGAAAGCCTCGACCGACATCACCTATTGGCCACACGCCATCCGCGCCGGCGTCGAGCTGAAGACGCATTGTCGCGTGCGTGAGATCCTGACCAATGAACACGGCATGGCCTCCGGCGTCGTCTACTACGACAAGGACGGTGTCGAGCAATTCCAGCCAGCCGAGGTCGTGATCATCGCCTGCAACGGCGTCGGCACGCCGCGGCTGCTGCTCAACTCGGTGTCCGGCAAATTCCCGAACGGACTGGCGAACTCGTCCGGGCTGGTCGGCAAGAACCTGATGTTCCATCCCTACGCGCAGGTCTACGGCTATGTCGAGGAGCCGACTGACAGCAACCGCGCGCCGCCGACCTGCCTGTGGAGCAAAGAGTTCTACGACACCGATCTGTCGCGCGGCTTTGTCCGCGGCTACGGCATCCAGTTCGGCCGCGGCGCGGGCCCGGTGTTCGAGGCCGTCGCGAGCGAGCAGAAGGGCATCCTGCCGTGGGGCGCGGATCATCACCGTGTCTTCCGCAAGCTCAACGGTCACCGCCTTGCGGTCTCCGCGATCTGCGAGGACCTGCCGGAGGAGCACAACCGCGTCACGCTCGATCCCGTGCTGAAGGATAGCCACGGCATCCCGGCGCCCAGGATCGACTACACGATCAGCGAGAACAGCCGGAAGATGATGGAGCATGGGCTGGCGCGCGGCCGCGAAATTCTCGAGGCCGCCGGCGCGACAAACATCTGCATCAACAATCCGATCCCCTGGGGCGGCTGGCACCTGCTCGGCACCGCGCGGATGGGCACCGATCCGTCGCGCTCCGTGGTCAACGACTGGGGCCGTTCGCATGACGTGAAGAACCTCTTCATCGTCGATGGCAGCATCTTCGTGACCTCGGGAGGCGTGAACCCGACCTCCACCATCCAGGCCCTCGCGCTTTACATCGCCGATCAGATGAAGCGGCGCCTCGCCAATTTGTTCGACTGAGATCGCCATGTCCGAATTGAATGAACTGACCTCCGCCCAACGCAACGATCTCCGCACCGTTGCGGCGATGATCATTCCACCGAGTGACGCGTACAAGGTGCCGGGCGCGGACGATCCCGCGATCCAGGGCGACATGCTCGCAACGCTCGGCCGCGACACCGCGCTGGTAGCGCGGGCGCTCGATCATCTGGCGCGGCTCGCCGGCAAGCCGCTCGCCGAACTCGACGATGCCGCGCGCAACGCGGTGGCAAGAGAGTTCCGTGCCACCGGCGGCGCTGCCGCAGCGACCCTCGTTCGCGTCGTCCTGCAATGCTACTATCGCGACGACCGCGTGCTGCGCTCGTTAGGGCTCGAGCTGCGTCCGCCGTTCCCGAAGGGCCACGTGCTGCCGGAGGGCGACTGGTCGCTGCTCGATCCGGTCAAGGCGCGGCCGGCCAGCTTGCGACGGGCGCCCTAGCGGGCCAGCCCTGCGTCCGCCGCAGCCACTTGCGGCGGAGGTTCCCGGTCCCCATCTGAGGAGACCTAAGGAATCTCGCCATGCTGGATCTTACCTCAGATAACGCCGATGACAGGTTGTCATCGCGAACGGCTGACGCTGCCCGGGACAATGACCGGGTTTTGCTGGATGCCTATTCCAATGCCGTGATCGACGTGACCGAACGCGTCGGCCCGGCGGTCGTCCGCGTCGAAACCGGACCGAAGGTGCGAAACGCGCGCGGGCGCGGCGGGCTCGGTTCGGGCATCGTGATCTCGCCTGACGGTCTCGTGCTGACCAACAGCCACGTGGTCGGATCGTCGAAGGAGATCCGCCTGCGCGACACCGAAGGGTTCGTCACCGATGCCCATGTGCTCGGCGTCGATCCCGATACCGACCTCGCCCTCCTGCGCGCCGATGGCGTGCGCGATCTGCACTACGCCTCGCTCGGCAATTCCAAGACGCTGCGGCGCGGCCAGCTCGTGGTCGCGATCGGCAATCCGCTCGGCTTTGAATCGACTGTTACTGCCGGCGTAGTCTCGGCGCTCGGGCGCTCGATCCGCTCGGTGAGCGGGCGGACCATCGAGGACGTGATCCAGACCGATGCCGCGCTGAATCCGGGGAATTCCGGCGGCGCCCTGGTGTCGTCGAGTTCAGAGGTGATCGGCATCAACACCGCGATCATCAGCGGCGCGCAGGGCATCTGCTTTGCGGTCGCGAGCAACACCGCGCAGTTCGTGCTGTCGGAGATCATCCGCCACGGCTATGTCCGCCGCGCCTATATCGGCGTCGCCGGGCAGACCGTGCCGGTGCCGCGGCGGCATGCAGTGCTTGCCGGCGTCGAGAACGCGATGGGCGCGCTGCTGGCGCAGATCGAGCCGGACAGTCCGGCCGCGAAGGCGGGGCTGTTGCCGGGCGACGTCGTGATCAGGCTCGACGGCGTCGAGATCCACGGCGTCGACGATTTGATCCGCGCGCTGGACCGCGACCGGATCGACCGGACGCTTGCGATGGACGTGCTGCGCCTCGGCCGCTTGCGTGCGATCGACATCCACCCGATCGAAAGGAAGCCGCCGAAGCAGTGATCACCGCAGCGCTGCCAGCAGTTCGTCGGGTTGCTCGACCATCATCATATGCCCGGCACCGGGCAGCACCACAGTGCGGGCATTCGGCGTAGCGGCGGCGAGCGTCTTGCCGGCCTTCGCAGGGGTCATCATGTCGCGCTCGCCGAGGATGAAGGTCGCGGGCACCTTGACCTCGGCAGCCGCCGTGAGCGCGTTCTGGTAGGCGTTGCAGGCGTTGAGGTCGTTGTACAGCACGCCGGGCTTGGTCTCCTGCAGCACGCGCTGCGCGCCCTGGTGCATCCAGAGACCCGGCGCGAGGCTACTGCCGAGCTCAGCCTTGAAGCCGAGGCCCCAGATCGAGACCATGTCGATCGCGGCGGGATCGTTGGCTTCGGCGGCCTTCAGGAGATCAGGGCCGACGGTCATGGTCGCGGCGGTGCCGATCAAAGCGAGGCCGGAGACCTTGTCGGGATGCCGTGCGGAGGTCTCGAGCGCGATCAGCGAGCCCATGGAATGGCCGATCAGCTTCGCCTTCGAAGCGCCGGCGGCAGCGATCAGCGCCGCGGTCCAGTCGGCCATCTCGGCAATGGTCGGCAGCGGCTTGCCGGCGGAGCGGCCGTGGCCCGGCAGGTCGGGCGCCAGCACGGAGAAGCCGTGATGGGCGAACCAGCGGCTGTGCAGCGCCCAGGTCGAGGAATCGAAGCCGGCGCCGTGGATCATCACCACCGCCGGCAGCGATGCATCGAACGGCTTGCCGCCGGTGGCGATGAAAGTGTCGGACCCGTTGACGGAAAGCTGCATGACTCAAGTCCTTTGCGAGGCGCGCAGCGCCTGGCCGAGATCGTCGATGATGTCGTTGATTGTTTCGATGCCGACCGAGAGCCGCACCAGCTCCTCGCCGATGCCGGCGGCCTGGAGCTGCTCGACGTCCATCTGTTGATGCGTAGTGCTGGCGGGGTGGATCACCAGCGTCTTGGCGTCGCCGACATTGGCGAGATGGCTGATCAGCTTCAACGACTCGATGAACTTCTTGCCGGCGGTGCGGCCGCCCTTGATGCCGAAGCTGACGATCGACCCGGCGCCGCGCGGCAAGAGCTTCTTGGCGAGGGCGTAGTCGGGGTGGCTTTCCAGCGACGGATGCAGCACCCAGTCGACGGCCTTGTTGGTGGCGAGGAAGTCCAGCACGGAATGCGTGTTGCTCATGTGGCGGTCCATGCGGACGCCGAGCGTCTCGATCCCCTGCAGGAGCTGGAAGGCGTTGGTCGGCGACAGGCAGGCGCCGAAGTCGCGCAGGCCTTCGGTGCGGGCGCGCATGATGAAGGCGGCCTTGCCGAACTGCTCGTCGAAGACGATGCCGTGATAGCCGGCATAGGGCTCGGTCAGTTGCGGGAACTTGGCCGACGCATGCCAGTCGAACCGTCCGCCGTCGACGATGACGCCGCCGATCGCGATGCCATGGCCGCCCATCCACTTGGTCGCCGAGTTCATCACGATGTCGGCGCCGAGCTCGATCGGCTGGCTCAGATAGGGCGTCGCAAAGGTGTTGTCGATCAGGAGCGGAATCTTCGCGTCATGCGCGATCTGCGCGACCGCGGGGATATCCAGCACTTCGAGGGCGGGATTGCCGATGGTCTCGCCGATGATGAGCCGCGTGTTCGGCTTGATCGCGGCGCGGAAGTCGTCGAGCGCACGCGGCTTCACGAAGGTCGTGGTGATGCCGAAGCGCGGCAGCGTGTGCGCCAGGAGGTTGATGGTGCCGCCATAGAGCGAGGCGGAGGCGACGATGTGGTCGCCGGCGTTGAGCAGCGTCGCGATGGCCAGATGCATCGCGGCCATGCCGCTTGCAGTGCAGATCGCGCCGACGCCGCATTCGAGCGCGGCGATGCGCTCCTCCAGCACGGCGGTCGTGGGGTTCGAAATGCGTGTGTAAATGTGGCCCGAGCGTTCGAGGTTGAACAGCGCGGCGGCGTGGTCGGCGTCCTGAAAGACGTAGGACGTCGTCTGATAGATCGGAACCGCGCGCGAGCCTGTGGCGGGATCGGGACGCTGCCCGGCATGCAGGCTCAAGGTTTCGAAGGCAGGCGGCTTGGGTGCGGGCATGCGGAGCTCGTCGGGTCAGTCGGTAAAAGGAATTTACGCGCGGGTTTAGACGTGAACTGCGGTGCGAACGCGGCCGACATTGCCGAACACGCGCAGATAACGGTCGACCTCGGAGGGGATGCCGGTGGCTTTCTCCGGGTTGTCGGAGAGTTTGACGGCCGGCCGGCCGTCGACCGAGGTTACCTTGCAGACGATCGAGATCGGATCGAGTTCGGCGGAACCATCCGGCGCGCAGCCGACGAAATCATTGGTGAGGTTGGTGCCCCAGCCGAAGCTGACGCGGACGCGGCCCTTGAAATGCCGGAACGTCTCCTCGATCGAGCCGACGTCCATGGCGTCGGAGAACACCAGCAGCTTCTCCTTAGGATCGCGACCCTTCTGCTTCCACCACTTGATGATCTCTTCGCCGGCCGTGATCGGCGGCGCGCTGTCGGGGCGAAAGCCGGTCCAGTCCGCCACCCATTCCGGCGCGTCGCGCAGGAACGGTTTGGTGCCGAAAGCGTCGGGCAGCGCGATCAAGAGGTTGCCGCCATAGGTATGGCGCCACTGGTCGAGGATGCGATAGGGCGCCCAGCGCAGCTCTTCGTCGGAATTGGCAAGTGCTGCGGCCACCATCGGCAATTCATGCGCGTTGGTGCCGATCGCCTCGAGGTCGTTGTCCATCGCGAGCAACACGTTCGACGTGCCGGTAAAGGAGGAGCCGAGACCTTCCTTCACCGCCTCGACGCACCAGCGTTGCCAGAGGAAGCCGTGGCGGCGGCGCGTGCCGAAATCGGACAGGCGCAGGCCCTCCAGCTTGCGCAGCCGCTCGACCTTGGACCACAGTTTTGCTTTCGCACGGGCGTAGAGCACGTCGAGCGCGAATCGGCCGTATTCCTTGGTCGCCGCGCGCGAGCGCAGTTCGTTGAGGATCGCGAGCGCCGGAATCTCCCACATGGTGGTGTGGGTCCAGGGGCCGTGGAAATGGAGTTCATACTGCCCGTCGACCTTGTTCAGCTCGTATTCGGGGAGGCGGAAGGTGGACAGCCAGTTGATGAAATCGGGCGAGAACATCTGCGTCTTGCCGTAGAACGTATTACCGGCGAGCCAGATCAGCTCCTTCTTGGCGAAGCGGATGGTCCGGGCATGGTCGAGCTGGGCGCGCAGCTCGCCCTCGTCGATGACCTCGGCAAGCTTGATATGGGTCGAGCGGTTGATCACTGAAAAAGTCGTGCGGGTGTCCGGGTAGCATTCCCGGATCATCTGCAACATCAACAGCTTATAGAAATCGGTATCGAGCAGGCTGCGCACGATCGGATCGAGCCGCCAGCCGTGATTGTAGGTGCGGGTTGCAATATCTGTAACCGTCATGCGGGAACTGTACCGTGCCGGAAGCCGCCCGCCCAGTGGGTTTCAGCCGGAACATGGCAGCTCAGCGCGCTATGTTCTGCCGGATACGGCCGACCGTTGCGGCGACATCGGTCCAAACAGGCTTGTCGGGGGCAAATTGCCGCCTGAGATAGGAGACGAGCTCGGCGACCTGGCCGTCGGTCATGCTGTCCCTGAAGGCCGGCATGTAGCCGAGATCGGTCACCGCCGGCTTGGTGATGCCATGCAGGATCACCTGGATCAGATTGTCAGGGACCGCACTGTGCAGATTGCTATTGAGCGCCAGCGACGGGCGGCTGCCGAACAAGGGCGGTCCGCCGACCTCGTGGCACACAGCGCAGGCGCCCCGGTAGATGCGCCCGCCGGGCGAAGCGGCGATCGTCACGGCAGTGCTGGCTTCGAGCCTGGCGGCCAACGCCTGCTGGGTTGGCCGGTCGACGGCGGCATCGTTGAACGAGGCGAGATAGACCGCCATCGCGCGGATATCCCGATCGGGCAGCACGGCGAGCTCCTTCACGACGGGCGCCATGGGGCCTGCCGCGACACCGTGAAAGCGGGATTCGCCGGTGCGGAGATAGGCGTAGAGCTCGTCCTCGCTCCAGGGGATCGGCGCGCGCGACAGCGACGTCAGCGCCGGCGCCTCCCAGCCCTCGGCAAATCCGCCGGCGAGATAGGCGCCCTGCCTCTCCGCGCCGAGCGCATTGCGCGGCGAATGGCAGGCGCTGCAATGGCCGAGGCCCTCGATCAGGTAGGCGCCGCGATTCCAGATCTCGGATTTCGTCGGGTCAGGCTTGAATGCATTGGGCTGATGGAACAGCGCGTTCCATCCTGCGAGCAGCGGCCGCAGGTTGAAGGGAAATGCCAGCTCGTTCTTCGGCGTCTCGGCGCGCACCGGTGATTGCGCCATCAGATAGGCATAGAGCGCCTGCAGGTCGGCATCGGTGGCCTTCGCGAAGTGCGTGTAGGGAAATACCGGATAGAGATGCCGTCCGTCGCGGTGGATGCCTTCGCGCATCGCGCGCTCGAAGGCTGGATAGGACCACGCGCCGATGCCGGTATCGACATCGGGCGTGATGTTGGTGGAATGGATCGTGCCGAACGGCGTTTCCAATGGCCGGCCGCCGGCGTTCACGATGCCGTTGATCGCGGTATGGCAGACGGCGCAATCGCCGAGTGCGGCGAGCTCCTTGCCGCGCGCGACCGTCGCGGCGGAGTAGACCGATGCATCGGGACGGGCGATCGGCGCGATCGCGCGCCAGGGCAGCATGGCCGCGCCGATGCCGATAGCCGCCGCGCAAACGGCTGCGATGCCGGCAGCGATGCCGCCGCGCTTGCGGAACGGATTTTGCCACCGGTCGAGCGCAGGTGTCGGTGCGGGCGACGGAAGCGGCGTCGGCGCCGGCGGCTGTTCGTCGCGCAGTCCCTTCAGGATCCGTTCCGGCGTGAATGGCAGTTCGCGAAAGCGCACGCCGGTCGCGTCATAGATCGCGTTCGCGATCGCGGCGGCGCTCGGCACGGAAGCGGACTCGCCGACGCCGAGCGGCGGCTGGTCCTGCCGGGGCAGCATCAACACGTCGATCTTGGGCACGTCGGGGAATGTGATGATGGGGTAGGCGCCCCATTCCCGTGCCGTCACCGCGCCGCGCTCGAAGGACACTTCCTCCATCAGCGCGCGGCTGGTCGACTGGATGACGTTGCCTTCGATCTGGTGCCGCACGCCCTCCGGATTGATCATCAGCCCGGAATCCTGCCCTGCGACGACGCGCGTCACGCTGACGTCGCCGGTCGTCTTGTTCACTGCGACGTCGGCGATCCAGGCCGACCACGCCGCGCCGTAGCCTGGAAACTTGCTGTGGACGTAGAGCGCATAGGCAAAGCCGCGGCCGCGGACGATGTCGCCTTCCGCCTCCGGTGCCTGCCGCACCGGGCGCGGCTTCCAGCCGGCGCGCTCGGCGACCGCGTTGACGAGGTCGATCGCGCGCTGGTCCTTGAGGTAACGCAGCCGGTACTCGATCGGATCGACCTCGGCCTCGGCCGCGAGCTCGTCGATATAGGATTCATGCGCAAACGTGTTCGGCAACGCCGAGACGCCGCGAAACCAGGACGCGCGTACGATCGGCGGCATGTCGTTGGCGACGACGCGCAGGTTTTCGTAGTCATAGGGCGGGATCGCGGTGCGATCGCCCATCTCGAACACGGCCGGTTCGGGCGCGATGCGTCCGGTGAGCAGCAACGCCAGCGTCGGCGCGCCGTTCGACGGATAGCGCGTCGCAAAGTCGTAGGCCGCGACGCTGCCGTCGGCGTTGAGCCCACCATTGACATCCATCAGCTGCGCGGTGCCCTTCGGCTCCCACGCGTGTTCCTGCTCGCGGGTGAGCTGGACGCGCACCGGACGGCCGACGGCGCGCGACAGCAAGAGCGCATCGGCGGTGACGTCGTCGGCGCAGTTGCGGCCGTAGCAACCGGCGGCCTCCATCCTGACAACATCGATCTCGGTCTCCGGACGCTCGATCAGAAGCGCAAGATCGCCGCGCAGGATGTGCGGGTTCTGGGTGCCGGACCAGACCCGGATGGCGCCATCCTGAAAATCGGCGACCGCGCAGGACGGGCCGATCGAGCCGTGCATCTGGTAGGGCCAGACATAGGTCCGCTGCATTGGCCTTGCGGCCGTCTTGAGCGCTGCATCGACGTCGCCCTTGTCGATCAGTTGGCGCGGTATCGAGGGATTGGCGCGCAACGCCTTCTCGATGTTGCCGAGATCGGTCAGCGTCGGCCCCGGCTTCCAGGTGACCTTGAGCTGCGCCGCGGCCTTGATCGCGTTCTCCTCGCGCTCGGCGACGACGCCGACGAAATCCCCGATCCTGACCACCGCGACGAGGCCGGGGATGTCGCGCACCGAGGCGTCATCGATCGCGACGAGGCTGGTGCCGACGAACGGACCTGCGTCGACGCCGGCATAGGGCGGACGGACGACACGGCCGTGCAGCATTCCTGATACCCGCACGTCGTGAACGTAGACCAGTTCGCCGGTCGCTTTCGCCGGCAGATCGACACGCGGCTGGGACGTGCCGACGATCGCGTAAGCGCTGACCGCCTTCACGGCAACGTCGTCGGCCAGTTCGAGCCGGATGGTCTCGCCACTGATCAGCTCGCCATAGCTGACGCTGCGATTGTCCTTGCCGCGGAGCAGGCCGTCTTCGATCGTGAGATCGTCGGCCGGAAGTTCGAGCCGCTCCGCCGCGCGCGCCACGAGATACTGCCGCGCCTGCGCGGCGGCCTTGCGCAGCGGCACGGCGGTGATCTGGATCGTCTCACTGGCGATGGTTGCGCCCTGGTTCGGAACGACGGCGGTGTCGCCGAGCACCACGACGACGCGGGCAAAGGAGACGTCGAGTTCTTCGGCGACGATCTGGCCGAGCGCGGTGCGGATGCCGGTGCCGAGATCGACGTGGCCGTTATAGGCGTTCACCGAACCGTCGGCCGTGATCTGGATAAAGGTCTCGAACGTGCCCTCCGCGCCCAAGATCGACGGGCGAACGACCGACAGCGAGCCGCGCGGGCGTTGCTCTGGAGTTCCTGACGCCGCCATCAATCGCGCGCCTCGAGCGCATGGCCGGCGGCGCGCATCGCCGCGCGGATGATCTCGATATGTGCGCCGCAGCGGCAGAGATTGTAGCGCAGCGCCTCCAGCACCTCGCGCTCCGAGGGCTTGGGGTTGCGCACAAGCAGTGCCTTGGTGGTGATGATCATGCCGTTGAGGCAGTAGCCGCATTGCGCGGCCTGCTCCTGGATGAAGGCATCCTGCACCGGATCGGGATGCTCGCGCGTGCCGAGGCCTTCGAGCGTTACGATGTCACGTCCCTCGCAGCCTTCGATCGGAATCACGCAGGACCGCGCCGCGACGCCGTCGATCAGCACGGCACAGGCGCCGCACTCGCCGAGGCCGCAGCCGTATTTCGGTCCGTTCAATGCGAGATCGTTGCGCAGCACATAAAGCAATGCGGTGTCGGGAGCGGCGTCGACATCGTGGTTCCTGCCGTTCACGGTCAGGCGCATTGCTGGTGTTCTCCCCTCGTGTTTTGCGCCGCAACGTCGGCGCCAAACCGCTGGCGAGGATAACGTTTGTATACAAACGTGCAAGCGGCGGCGTGCCGCGCCGCAGCGTGTGCCCGCTTTATGAACAAGGCGGCGAGGCAAATGAGGTTTTATTCGGCAGCGGCCGTTTTTGCGCGCGAACGGCGCTTGACAGGTTTCAAGCCTGCGCGCAGGATCATTCGTATACGAACGATATGTGCAGGTGGCAGGAAACAAATTATGATCGACGGCCGCCACAAGTCCAGGCTTGGTCACGATGGCTGACACAATGACCGTCGCCGCCGGCGACAAGATCCGCTGCGATGCCTGTCCGGTGATGTGCTACATCAAGCCGGGCGCGGCCGGCGCCTGCGACCGCTACGCCAACCATGACGGCACGCTGGTCCGCGTCGATCCGCACGTCGTGCTGGAGCGCACCGTCTCGCATGGCGGCAAGCTCGTGCCGTTCCAGGTGAGCGGCGACTGGGACGGCAAGATCGTGCGCCAGCCCGATCTCTTCGTCACCGCGATCGGCGCCGGCACCACCTATCCGGACTACAAGCCCGCGCCCTTCATCGTGTCGTCGGAGGTCGACGGCGTCGACATGGTCACGGTCGTGACCGAGGGCATCTTCTCGTATTGCGGCGTCAAGGTGAAGATCGACACCGATCGCTATCTCGGGCCCGAGACGGCGACGGTCCGCGCGCAGGGCGAGGCGGTCGGCCACGTCACGACCAGCGAATATGGCTCGCAGATGCTGTCGCTTGGCGGCGTGCATCACCTGACCGGCGGCTCGAAGAAGGAAGGGCGCGTCACCTGCGACACGCTGATGGATCTCTCCAACTGCAAGGCAGTCGAGCTGACCATCGACGGCGGCGCCACGGTAGTGGTGCAGGCCGGCAAGCCGCCAATCGTCAACGGTGTGGCGGAGGAGCGCATGCGGGTCGGCTGCGGCTCGGCGACCATCGGCATGTTCGCCAAGCAGTGGCATGGCAAGGTCGATGAGGTCGTGGTCGTCGACGACCACATCACCGGCGTGCTGAGCGAGCACCAGGCCGGCAAGCTGCTCGACATCGCCGACACCGGCATCAAGATGAAGGGCCGGCGCTCGACGCCCGGCCGCTATTTCCAGGTCGCCGATCCCGGCACGGGGTGGGGCGGTACCAACATCTCCGATCCGCTGTCGATCCTCGGTCCCTTCAACCCGAAGGAGGCGCGAGCAGGGCTTACCATGCTGATGGTCTCGACCACCGGCGAACATGCGTCCTACTACGTGCTCGACGAGACGCTGGCGCCGGTCGAGACCGAGATGCCGGCCGACCTGAAGTTTTCCGTCGAGCGCATCCAGGAGAATTGCGAGCCGGCGCTGTGCACGGTGCTGTTCATGGGCGGCGCGGGCGGATCGCTGCGCGCCGGCGTCACCGACAATCCGGTGCGGCTGACGCGCTCGGTGAAGGATGCGCTGACGCGGGTGACCAGCGGCGGTGCACCTGTCTATGTCTGGCCGGGCGGCGGCATCACCTTCATGGTCGACGTCACGCAGATGCCGGCCGGCGCCTTCGGCTACGTGCCGACGCCTGCATTGGTCGCGCCGATCGAGTTCACGATGAAGCTGTCCGATTATGCGGCGCTCGGCGGCCATATGGACTATGTCCGGCCGCTGTCCTCGCTGCGAGACAGCGCCGAGGTTCGGCCGGTGCCCCATATTCCGGAACGGCGCGCATGACCCGGCTCCCGCAAATCGCGCTTCTTCCTGACGGCAAGCGGCTGCATTTGCAGGACGGTCCCATTGATTTGATCATCGAGGCCAAGGGCAGGGAGGCCGATGTCCGCGCCGCCTACGAGGCCGCGGCACAGCGCTTCACCGGCCTGCTCGATGAGCTCTGCACGGAATTGCCTCTGTTGCGCAGCGAAGCCGATCCGGCGCGCTGCTTGCTGCGAGGCGTGGTCGCACGCCGCATGTATGCGGCGGTCGCGCCGTTTGCCGCCGACTGCTTCATCACGCCGATGGCCGCGGTGGCGGGCTCGGTCGCGGAAGAGATTCTCGGCGCGATGCTGCGCGCGGCTCCGCTTCAGCGCGCCTATGTCAACAATGGCGGCGACATTGCGCTGCATCTCGGCGATCGCGAGCAGTTCAGCGTCGGCCTGATGGACCGGCCGGATCGGCACGGTGTGATGCGGACGATGATCGTCGATGCCGACATGCCGGTGCGCGGAGTTGCGACCAGCGGCCGGCACGGCCGCAGTTTCTCGCTCGGCATTGCCGACGCCGTCACCGTGCTGGCGCGGACCGCGTCGCAAGCGGATGCGGCCGCGACGATCATCGCCAATGCGGTCGATCTGCCCGGCCATCCCGCCATTTTGCGTGTTCCTGCCAATGAGCTGCAGCCAGACAGCGATCTCGGCGCGCGGCCGGTGACCCGCGACGTCGGGCAATTGTCCGATGATGAGATCGAGAAGGCGCTGGAGGCAGGTGCGGCACGGACGCGCGACCTCATGACGTCGGGATTGATCGAGAGCGCGGCATTGCGTCTACTGGGCGAAACGCGCCTTGTCGGTGCAACTGGGCAGGTGACGCCGACGTCGCACGCGTTTCAAGCAACAACAAGAGGCATGCTGCATGCATGACCGGGAGCGAGGCTGACAAGATGAGCGCTGTCATTCGCAAGATCGTCACCGTGGTCGAGGAGACCCATCTGGAGATGGGCAAGACGATCGCGCCGCCAACGCGGCGGGCCGCTGCGATTGCCGTGATCGAGAATCCCTTCGCCGGCCGCTACGTCGAGGATCTGTCGCCCTTGATCGCGATTGGCGAGGAACTCGGCGAATTGCTGTCGAAGCGGGCAGTCGCCGCGCTCGGCATCGAAGGCTCGAAAGCACACTCCTACGGCAAGGCCGCAGCCGTCGGCGAAAATGGCGAGCTGGAGCACGCGGCCGCGATCTTGCATCCGAAGATGGGCGCACCGGTGCGCAAGGTCTTGAGCAAGGGCGCAGCGCTGATCCCTTCGTCGAAGAAGCGCAGTGGTCCGGGCACCACGCTGGATATTCCGCTCGGGCATAAGGACGCGGCGTTCGTGCGCAGCCACTTCGACGGCATGGAGGTGCAGATCAACGATGCGCCGCGGGCCAACGAGATCATGGTCGCGGTCGCCGTGACCGACAGCGGACGGCCGCTGCCGCGCGTCGGCGGGCTGACGGTTGCCGAGATCAAGGGCGAAGACGGTTTGAGATAATCTCTTTGAGACAAAAAACTGGAGGTACGGGATGTGTGGTTATCTTGTAGGGGCGGGATTGGCGATCGCGGTCGCGACTATGGCCGGCAATGCCATGGCGCAGAGCGGCGAGATCAAGATCGGCGAGATCAACAGCTACTCGCTGCTACCGGCATTCACAGAGCCCTATCGCAAGGGTTGGCAGCTCGCCGTGGAAGAGGTCAACGCCGCCGGCGGCATCAACGGCAAGAAGCTCGTGGTCGTCTCCAAGGACGACGGCGGCAAGCCGGCGGATGCGCAGACCGCGGCGAACGAGCTGGTCTCCAGCGAGAACGTCGCGATGCTCGCGGGCACGTTCCTCTCCAATATCGGCCTGGCCGTCAGCGATTTTGCCAATCAGAAGAAGGTCTTTTTCCTGGCGGCCGAGCCGCTGACCGACGCCATCACCTGGTCGAAGGGCAACCGATACACCTTCCGGCTCCGTCCCTCCAACTACATGCAGGCGGCGATGCTGGTGGAAGAGGCGGCGAAGCTGCCCGCCAAGCGCTGGGCGACGATTGCGCCGAACTACGAGTATGGCCAGTCGGCGGTCGCGGTGTTCAAGAAGCTGATGTCGGAGAAGCGTCCCGATATCCAGTGGGTCGACGAGCAGTGGCCGCCGCAGGGCAAGATCGATGCGGGCCCGGTGGTGCAGGCGGTTGCCGCCGCGAACCCCGAAGCGATCCTCAACGTCACCTTCGGCGCCGATCTCGTCAAGCTCGTGCGCGAGGGCAACACCCGCGGCCTGTTCAAAGACCGCAAGGTGGTGAGCTTCCTGACCGGCGAGCCGGAATATCTCGATCCGCTGAAAGATGAGACCCCGGACGGCTGGATCGTCACCGGCTATCCCTGGTACTCGATCAAGACGCCCGAGCATGAGGCGTTCCTGAAGGCCTATCAGAGGAAGTACAACGACTATCCGCGGCTCGGTTCGATCGTCGGCTACCAGACCATCAAGTCGGCGGCGGCGATCCTGGCTAAGGCGAACTCGACCGATCCGGAGAAGCTCATCGCCGCGACCGAGGGTCTCTCGGTGCCGTCGCCGTTCGGCGAGATCACCTTCCGCAAGATCGATCACCAGTCGACGCTTGGCGCCTTCGTCGGCAAGACCGCGCTGAAGGACGGCAAGGGCGTGATGATGGATTCGGCCTATCGCAAGGGCTCGGACTACCTGCCGAGCGACGCCGAGGTCGACAAGCTTCGGCCGAAGGACTGACGCTGCTTCTCCCTCGCCCCGCTCTTGCGGGGAGAGGGCAGGGGTGAGGGGCTTCCTCCACGAGTCGCGCTCGCGGAGAGTCCCCCTCACCCGAATTCAAGCTAACGCTTGAATTCGACCTCTCCCCGCAAGCGGGGCGAGGTGAAGTAAACCAACGCGGCGATCGAAATCGACGCGATAACTCCAACGCGGACCGCCAATGGCTTTCTACATCGTCCAGTTCCTGACCGGTCTTGCCAGCGCGGCGTCGCTGTTCCTGGTCGCGTCTGGCCTGTCGATCATCTTCGGCGTGACGCGGATCGTGAATTTTGCCCACGGCGCATTCTACATGCTCGGCGCCTATGTCGCCTTCACGCTGACCGAGCGCTTCAGCGGCGCATTCGGCTTCTGGGGCGGCATCGTCGCCGCGGCGCTGATCGTCGCCGTGATCGGCGTGCTGGTCGAGATGGTGCTGCTGCGCCGCATCTATCACTCACCCGAACTGTTCCAGTTGCTCGCGACCTTCGGCCTCACGCTGATGGTCGAAGACCTCGTCGTGCTGATCTGGGGACCGGACGATCTGCTCGGCCGCCGCGCGCCGGGCTTCAAGGGCGCGGTCGATTTCTTCGGCCAGAACATCCCGAGCTACGATCTGTTCCTGATCGTGCTCGGGCCGGTTGTGCTCGGCATCCTCTGGCTTCTGTTCCAGCGCACGCGCTGGGGCATTCTGGTCCGCGCCGCGACGCAGGACCGCGACATGGTCGCAGCGCTCGGTGTCAACCAGAAATGGCTGTTCACCAGCGTGTTTGCGCTCGGCGTCTTCCTCGCTGCGCTCGGCGGCGCGCTGCAGATTCCGCGCGATGCGGTCAATCACGCGATGGATCTGCGGATCATCGTCGAAGTCTTCGTCGTGGTGGTGATCGGCGGCCTCGGCAGCATCATCGGCGCCTTTGTCGCCGCTGTGCTGGTCTCCGAGCTCAATGCCTTCGGCATCCTGATCTTCCCGAAGATCTCCATCATCCTGGTGTTCCTGGTGATGGCAGTGGTCCTGATCGTTCGCCCCTGGGGCCTATTCGGCAAGCCGGAGGCGCCGGCACGCCGTACACCGGGCCTGACAGTCAATCCTTGGCGGCCGCTCACCATGAACGAGCGGTTCGCCGCGCTTGCGGCGCTGATCGTGGCCGCCGCATTGCCGTTCTTCGCCGGCAATTACGCGCTGACGGTGGGATCGGAGATCGCGATCTTCGTGATCTTCGCGGTCAGCCTGCATTTCCTGATGTCGGTCGGCGGGCTCGCCTCCTTTGGTCATGCCGCCTATTTCGGCCTCGGCGCTTATGGTGTCGCCTTCCTCGCCAAACTGGCCGGGCTGCCGATGATCGTATCGCTGCTGCTCGGTCCGATGCTGGGGCTCCTCGGCGCCGCGGTGTTCGGCTTCTTCGCGGTCCAGCTCTCCGGCGTGTATTTCGCGATGCTGACGCTTGCCTTTGCGCAGATCGTCTGGTCGATCGCCTTCCAGTGGGTGTCGGTCACCGGCGGCGACAACGGCATCCTCGGCGTCTGGCCTTCGAGCTGGGCGGCAAGCCCATCGCATTTCTACTGGCTGTCGCTCGGCATCGCCGCGCTCGCGGTCGTGATCCTGCGAATCGTGGTGTTCTCGCCGTTCGGCTTTGCGCTGCGCGCCACGCGGGATTCGCCGCTGCGGAGCGAGGCGATCGGCATCAACGGCAAGCGCATCCAGTGGACCGCCTTCGTGATCGCCGGAACCGTCGCCGGGCTCGCCGGCGCGCTGTTCGCCTATCTCAAGGGCAGCGTGTTTCCCGACAACATGGGCATCGGGCTTTCGGTCGATGCGCTGGTGATGGTGCTGCTCGGCGGTGTCGAGACGGTGTCCGGCGCGGTGATCGGCGCGATCGTCTACAAGGCCCTCAACATCTGGCTGGTCAGCCAGACCGATCTCTCGAAGCTCGTGCTCGGCGCCTTCGTCGTGCTGATCGTCGTCGCCTTCCCGAAAGGCATTGTCGGCACACTGGAAGCGATCATGCATCGCCGACGCAAGAGCTCGTCGTCGAACTCGTCGCTTCTCACCTCCCGCATTGAGACCGCCGAATGAGCATGGTTTCCACATTGCTGTCGGTCGAAGGCCTGACCAAGTCCTATGGCGGCGTGCATGCCGTGCGTGGCGTCTCGTTCGAGCTGCGCGCCGGCGAGATCCTGGCGCTGATCGGGCCGAACGGCGCGGGCAAGAGCACCTGCTTCGACATGCTCAACGGCCAGAACATCCCGGACTCCGGCCGCATCCGCGTGCTCGGCGCGGAAACCACGGGGAAGAAGCCCCGCGTCATCTGGCGGATGGGCGTGGGACGCACCTTCCAGATCACCGCGACATTCCCGACCATGACGGTGCGCGAGAACGTGCAGGTCGCGCTGGTGTCGCATGGCGGGCGATTGTTCAATCTGTGGACCTCGACCGGGACCTACGCGCGCGACGAGGCCGGGCGCCTGCTTGATCTCGTCGGCATGGGCGCCTATGCGGAGCGGCCCTGCGGCGAGCTCGCCTATGGTGACCTGAAGCGGCTCGAGCTTGCCATCGCGCTCGCCAACCAGCCGAAATTGCTGCTGATGGACGAGCCGACCGCCGGTATGGCGCCGCGCGAGCGCGTCGAGCTGATGCGGCTGACCGCGCGCATCGCCCGCGAGCAGGCGATCGGCGTGCTGTTCACCGAGCATGACATGGATGTGGTGTTCGAGCATGCCGATCGCATCCTGGTGCTGAACCGCGGCGCCCTGGCCGCCGAGGGCTCGCCCGAGGACGTCCGCGGCAACGCGCAGGTCCGCGCCATCTATCTCGGCGAGGGCCTGCTCTACGACGCACGTCACCGCGAGGGAGCCCACGCATGAAGCTCGCAGTGAACAATCTCAACAGCTTCTACGGCCCGGCGCATATCCTGTTCGACATCGCGCTCGAGGTCGGCGAGGGCGAGGTGGTGGCGCTGTTGGGGCGCAACGGCGCCGGCAAGTCGACGACGTTCCGCTCCATCGTCGGCCTGGTCGAGAACCGCACCGGCCAGATCGTGTTCGAGGGCAAGGATGTCTCGCGCGAGCCGACGCATGCGATCGTACGCGGCGGGCTCGGCTATGTGCCGGAGGAGCGGCGCATCTTCACGGATCTGACGGTCGAGGAGAATCTCGAGGTCGGCCGTCAGCCGAAGCGGGCAGGCGCGCCGCAATGGGACCGCGACAAGCTGTTCAAGCTGTTTCCGAACCTCGGCGAGATGCGCGGACGTCCGGGCGGTCGCATGAGCGGCGGCGAGCAGCAGATGCTGACCATTGCCCGCACGCTGATGGGCAACCCCTCGCTGGTGCTGCTCGACGAGCCGTCGGAAGGGTTGTCACCGAAGATCGTCGAGCAGATGGTCGATGCGATCCTCGCGATGAAGAAGGAGGGCGTCAGTATCGTGGTGTCTGAGCAGAACCTGCATTTCGCGCGCCTGATCTCGGATCGCGCGTACATCATCGAGCGCGGCCGCATCTGCTTCGGCGGCACGATGGCCGAGCTCGACGCGCGTCCGGATATCCGCGACGCGCATCTGTCGCTGTAGGGCGGAGGACTATGGCCAGGAACGGTACACCGAAGCGAAGCGCGAAGGCGGCCAAGCCGGCTTACGTGCTCGATGAGCAGATCGGCTTCATCCTGCGGCAGGTGTCGCAGCGCCACGCCATGATCTTCGCGCGCGATATCGGCATCAACCTGACGCCGACGCAGTGGGCGGCGCTGGCCAAGCTGCAGGAAACCGGGCCGTGCTCGCAGAACCAGCTCGGGCGGCTGACCTCGATGGACGTCGCGACCATCAAGGGTGTGATCGACCGGCTCACCGCGCGCGGCCTGACGGAAACCTCGCCCGATCCCGACGACGGCCGCCGCCTGCTCGTCAGCCTGACGCGCGCCGGTCAGCAATTGGCGGAAAAAGCCGCTCCGAACGCGCTCGCGATCTCGAAGGAAACGCTGGCTCCGCTCGACGCCAAGGAGCGCGAGACGTTGATGGCGCTGCTGGGCAAGTTGCGCTAATTTGTAGGGCGGGCAAAGGCGCATGCGCCGTGCCCACCTTCAGCGTGGTGCTCGCGATGGTGGGCACGCTCGCTCTGCCCGCCCCACGAATTCTATCACCGTCACTCCGAGGAGCGCGGAACGCGCGTCTCGAAGGGCGGCGGCCCGGCTCTTGGCCGCGGGCCGTTCATCCTTCGAGGCACGTTTGCGCGCGCGCCTCAGGATGACGGGTTGTTAGCGCGCTACTTCGCCACGATCTCCGGCACCTTGCCTGCAGGCGGCGTGTTCCGGCTCCGTTGCGTCCGCACGATGCCGTCGATGATCGTCATGCCGATGCCGGGGAGGTCGCCGAGCTGGACGCTCTCCAGGATGTTCTTGCCGGGCGAATGCTGCGCCTTGTCCATCAGCACGAAATCGGCGGAGCGGCCGACCTCGATCAGGCCGCAATCGAGCTCGCGCATCCGCGCGGTGTTGCCGGTGGCGAGGCAGAAGGCGAGCTCGGCCGGCAGCTCGCCAAGCGAAGACAGCATCGAGACCATGCGCAAAATGCCGAGCGGCTGCACGCCCGAGCCGGCAGGCGCGTCGGTGCCGAGGATGACGCGATGCAGGTCGCCCATTTCGCGCGCGGTGCGCAGCGTGAACAGTGCTGAGCGTTCATTGCCGTTGTGAACCAGCTCGAGCCCGCGCTTGCAGCCCTCGCAGATGCAGCGGATCTGGTCGTCGGGAAGCGCGGTGTGGCCGCCATTGATGTGGCCGACCACGTCGGTGTCGGCCTCCAGCACCACGTCTTTGTCGATCAGGCCGGACCCGGGGATCGAGGGGCCGCCGGTGTGGATCGTGCTCTGGATGCCGTATTTGCGCGCCCAGCCGACCATCTTGCGCGCAGTCGGCCCGTCCTTGACGCCGCCGAGCCCGACCTCGCCGAGCAGCTTGACGCCGGCGGCGGCCATCTCCTTGAAGTCGTCCTCCACCATCTCGCATTCGATCACCGGCGCGCCGGCATGCACCTTCACGCCGCCGGGGCGCAGCGTCCAGAACGCGCGCTGCGCGAAGATAGCCATCGCCTTCAACCCGACGACATCGCGGGGACGGCCGGGCATGTGGACTTCGCCGGCGGAAATCATGGTGGTGACGCCGCCATGCAGATAGCTGTCGATCCAGCTGCTCTGGTTCTGCCGCGGTGTCCAGTCGCCGGCGACCGGGTGGACGTGGCTGTCGATCAGGCCGGGGGCGACCGTCGTGCCATTGGCATCGACGATCGTGGTGGCGCCCTCGGTATCGACGTCCTTGAGGCGGCCGATGGCTGTGATCTTGCCGTTCTCGGCGACGATGGTGTCCGCATCGAGGATCGGCTTTTCCAGGGCCCCTGACAGCAACAGCCCGATATTGCGGATCACCAGCTTGCTCGCGCCGGTCGCCTGGGGTGCATCGTGCGCCATGGTTTTTCCTTTTGGTTCAACGCCTTCTTCGACCATTTTGCCCGTGGCTTGACGGCCGGATCAAGCTGGATTATTCATTTGTATACGAACGATCGTATACAAATGATTTTGCCGCCAATCTGGCCTGCACGTCAAGGAAACTGACGATGAGCAATTTCAACCAGGAAAGCGTTCTCAGCGTTCACCACTGGACCGACACGCTGTTCTCCTTCAGAACCACCCGCAACCCCTCATTCCGCTTCCGCAACGGCGAGTTCACGATGATAGGGCTCAAGGTCGGCGAGAAGCCGCTGCTTCGGGCCTACAGCGTCGCCAGCGCGAATTACGAGGACACGCTCGAATTCTTCTCGATCAAGGTGCCGGACGGCCCGCTCACCTCGCGTCTCCAGCATCTCAAGGAAGGCGACGAGATCATCGTCAGCCGCAAAGCCACCGGCACGCTCGTGATCGACAATCTCGAGGATGGCCGCAACCTCTACCTCGTCGGCACGGGCACCGGGCTTGCCCCGTTCCTCAGCGTGATCAAGGATCCCGAGACCTACGATCGTTACGAGAAGGTCGTGCTGCTGCATGGCTGCCGCCGCGTCAAAGAACTCGCCTATGGCGAGATGATCACCGAGACGCTGCCGAAGGACGAACTGATCGGCGAGCTCGTGCGCGAGCAGCTGATCTATTACCCGACCGTGACGCGCGATCCGTTCCGCAACCGCGGACGCATCACCGACCTCATCACCTCGGGCAAGCTGTTCACTGACATCGGCCTGCCGGCGCTCGATCCCGCGCATGACCGCGTCATGATCTGCGGCTCGCCGGCGCTGGTCGCCGACACCCGCACGCTGCTCAACGGCCGCGGCTTCGTCGAGGGCAATCACGGCGAGCCGGCGCAGTTCGTGGTCGAAAAGGCGTTCGCGGAACGCTGACGCTTCCCGCCTGAAGCTCTATCTCCCGCATCCTGATGGGCTGTGAGTGCATGCAGCCCGTCATTGCGAGGAGCGATAGCGACGAAGCAATCCATCTTCCGGTACAGCCGGGAACAATGGATTGCTTCGCTTCGCTCGCAATGACGGGCATAGAGCCGAGCCCACAAATCTCCTCACCATGAGAGCCGGGGATCAAGGCCTGACCGCTGGCGTCTCCACCTTCATCCCGCGCGCCCGTGACATCAGATAGAGCTCCAGTTCGACCAATTCGGGCGAACCGTAGTCGTAGGCTTGCGCGCGAATGCCGGTGATGCAGGCGCGCAGCCGCCGTTGCAATGATCCGAGCGACTGCCACTCCAGCCGATAGAGTGGGTAGCCGGTCGCCTGTCCTTGCGTGATCGCGGACCCTGCGAGCTTCTTGTCCCAGTTTTCGTCGTGGCAGTTCGTGCAGCCGAGATTGAGCTGGCCCTGCCGCTGCGTGAACACCTCGCGTCCCTTCTCGACGAAAGGTGCGAGCTCCGGATCGTCGCCGGCTTCGATCGGCGCGCCGTGGGATTGCTGCGCGACATAGGCCGTCAACGCGAGCAGCTCGCGGCTTTCGTAGGCAAGCGGCGCTGCCTGCTGGTGGTTGGTGCGGCAAAGGTTGATGCGACCTTCGAGATCGACGGGTTTGCCGAGCGCCTTCTCGAAGGCGGGATAATGCGCAGCCATGCCCTTCATGCTGACGCGCGCATCATTGTGGCAATCGGCACAGGCCTTGTCCGCTGCACCGCCCTTGCGCTTCCAGAGCGCCTCGCCGTCGAGAACCCAGAGCATGCCTGGATTGGCGGTGTCCTCGTCCTGCATCGCCTTGGTATCTGATGTCATGAAGCTGTAGCCGGACCGCCGCTCGGCCGGCGGGATATCGGCGGCAACCGCTGTGTCCACCATCGCCGCGAGAAGCGCAATGCAGCCGACAAACTTCATTCGACCGTGATCGAAGCCGACGCGGTCTCCGAAAACCCCTTGTCGCCGATCCATTCGAACTCGAACCTGCCGCTCTCGGTCGCAGTGGTGAAGAAAGTGATGAACGGGTTCGCGGCGATCGCCGGATAGAGATCAGCGCGGAAAATCTCGGTGCCATTGTAGCGGCAAATGAAGCTCGTGATGATATCGCGCGGCACCACCTCGCCGGACGCCGTGTGGCGATAGCCGGTCTCCATGATGTGCGACATCAGCGTCTTGATCTCGATGACGTCGCCGCGCCTGGCCCTGGCCGGCACGTTGATGAGGGCGGAGGGCATCAGATCACCTCCTCAGTGCAGGCGGCCAGCGTCACCACGATGTCGGCGGTCGTCGACCAGAAGGTGTCGTCAGAGAGCCGTGCGATCGCAACCACCTTCTGGCTGTCCGCCAGCCGGATGCGGGTCGACACCTGGGCGCGGCCGGCGCGCGGACCGAAGTGGAAATTGCCGATGTTCGGCTGCGGGTTCCTCTCGTTGAAGACGTGGATGCTCTTCACGTATTCGTCCGCCGTCATCGGGCTCGCGACGCTCACCGTCATCGGCACCGTGTTGCCGTTCTCGACCAGCGGCGGGATGTCGAGCTTGACCTTGCCGGTCCGCACATTGGCTTCACCGACCACGTTGCGGATCGCCGATAGCAGCACGGCCGGGGTTGCGTCGGCCGGCCGCACGATCACGACGGGCACGGCGCCGAGCGTAGCGGCGCCGCCGGCGAGACCCAGGAACGTTCGGCGTGTGGTGTAGTCCGAATTCGCCATGGTGTTTTCCTACTCCCGCAGCGTCACCAGATACGCCACGATATCCTCGATCTGTTCCGCCGACAGGATCGGCTTGCCGCGCCAGGAAGTGCCGACGCGATTGAGCTCGTCCACGCGATAATAGGACGGCATGATCGTCGCGGCATTGAGGCGTGACGCGTCCACCAGCCGCAACCGCAACTGCCCTTCCGACCAGCGGCTGCCGCTGCCGGACAGGCTCGGCGCCAGGTCGCCCTGGAACTTCTGCTCGGGAAATGGGCCACTGTGGCAGAGGATGCAAGTGCTGGAGCGCTCAACAACCAGTGCGCGTCCTCGCGTTGCATCGCCTCTGGCTCCCGTCAGCGGCTCGGGAATGGCGTCGCCGGCGATGGTGGCGGGCCGCAAGCCCTGCGCAGCGGCGGGCGAGGGCGCGGCGAGCCACGCGGCGGCCAACAACGCGATGGTTGCGACCCTAGCCAAACGTGTCCACCGTGATGCTCTTGAACCAATCCAGCGCCTGCTCGGCCTCACGCTGGCGCAGCTCGCGCGGCGCATCGACCGGACTGGTCGTCACCTCCGCCTCGGCGTACTGATCATCCTTCGGCTGGTAAATGCCGCGCAGCGAGAATGCATAGCCTGGTGCCACCGTGTTGTAGCAGGCGCCATTGAGGCGCGGCGTATCCGCCGGCTTTCCTGCAAGCGCATTCACGATCGAAGCCGCGCAGGCCTTGCCTTGCGCGCTCGCCGCGGAGGCGGATTTCGGAATGCCGCCGGAGATGGCGGCATCACCGACGACATGGATATTGGGAACGAGCTTCGAGGCAAAGGTGACGGGATCGATCGGGCACCAGCCGGTGCGGTCGGCGGCGCCGGCGATTTCGGCGATGCGTCCGGCCTTCTGCGGCGGGATCACGTTGGCAACGGCGGCGGTGTAGTTGCCGAAGTCGGTAACGATTTCGTTGGTGGCGAGGTTGACCGACGTCACGCGCCCGCCCTGCGACAATCCGATGCGCTCGATCATGCCGGGATAGAGCTCCTTCCAGGCGCTCTCGAACAGCTTCTGCTGTGAATAATTATCCTTGGCGTCGAGGACCAGGATCTTCGAACGCGGCTTGTTGGCCTTGAGATAGTGCGCGATCAGGCTGGCGCGCTCATAGGGCGCCGGCGGGCAGCGCAACGGCGCGGCCGGAACGGCGATCACGACCAGGCCGCCATCGTCCATCGCCTCGATCTGCCGGCGCAGCAGCGCGGTCTGCTCGCCGGCCTTCCAGGCATGCGGCATTTTTGCCGACGTGGCCTCGTCGTAACCGGGCAGCGCGTCGAAATGCATGTCGATGCCGGGCGCCAGCACCAACCGGTCATAGGCGAGGGTGCTGCCGTCGGCAAGTCCGACCATGCGCGCTTGCGCATCGACTTTCGCTGCGACCTGCGCGACGATAGCCACGCCGTCGGCCGCGGTCCGGTCGTAGGTGAATTGCTGCTCGGAGAGCTCGCGCAGGCCCGCGATCACTTCATTGCTGAACGGGCACGCGGTGAACGTCTTGTTCGGCTCGATCAGCGTGACCTGAAGCTTTGGGTCGAGCCGCCGCAGTGCACGCGCGCAGGCCGCGCCGCCAAAGCCGCCGCCGATCACGGCGACGCGCGCCGAGCCTTGCGCGAATGACGGGCATGCCAACGTCGTCGCCGCGACGACCGCGGCGCCACGGACGACATCCCTGCGCGTCTGAAGACGCGTGACGACCATGCGCGTGATCCGGAAAAAGGGAACGGCGGCCACGGGGCCGCCGTTGGTTGTCTTGTCAGGCGAAGCTGATGTTCTGGTCGCGCAGCGGGAACGAGCGGATTCGCTTGCCGGTCGCCGCGAAATAGGCGTTGAGCACCGCGGGCGCTGCGACACCGATGGTCGGCTCGCCGACACCGCCCCAGAACCCGCCGCTCGGCACCATCACCGACTCCACCTTCGGCATCTCGTTGATGCGCATCGAGTTGTAGGTGTCGAAGTTGGTTTGCTCGATGCGGCCGTCCTTCACCGTGCAGCCGCCATAGAACAGCGCGCTCAGACCGTAGACGAAGGAGCCCGCGATCTGCCGCTCCACCTGCGCCGGATTGACGACGTAGCCGGGATCGGTGGAGGCGACGATGCGATGCACCTTGATCTTGCTGCCGTCGGTCACCGAGATTTCGGCGGCGCCGGCGACATAGCTGCCGTAGCCCATCACCTGCGCGATGCCGCGATAGACACCCTTGGGTGCTGGCGTGCCCCAGCCGATCTTCTCGGCCACGGCGTTGAGCACCGCCAGATGCTTCGGATGCTTCCCCATCAGCTTCCGGCGGAATTCGAGCGGGTCCTGGCCGACAGCCTGGGCCAGCTCGTCCATGAAGCATTCCATGTAGATCGCGTTGTGATTGACGTTGACGCCGCGCCAGAAGCCGGGCGGGACGTGCGGATTGCGCATCGAGTGCTCGACCAGGAGGTTGGGCACCGAATAGCCGATCGCCGCTTCACCTGATTGGGCGACGCCCTGGAAGGCGGCCGGATCCATGCCGTTCTGCAGCGCTTCGGGACGCACCGAGAACAGAATGGATTGGCCGGACAAGCGGTAGTGCAGTGCGATCAGGTTGTTGTCGGCATCGAACGCACCGGTCAGCTTGCACTGTGTGACCGGGTGATACTTGCCGTGCGCCATGTCCTCTTCGCGCGACCACAACAGCTTGACCGGTGTGCCCGGCATCTGCTTGGCGATCGCGACCGCCTGGCGCACATAGTCGGTCATGCCGCGCCGGCCGAAGCCGCCGCCGAGCATCAGCTTGTGCACCTCGCACTTCTCGGCCGGCAGACCGGAGGCCTCCAGCGCCGCCGCGAAGGCCGCCTCGCCATTTTGCGTGCCGCACCAGACCTCGCATTTGTCCGGCGTGTAGAGCGCGGTGGCGTTGAGTGGCTCCATCGTAGCGTGGTTCTGATAGGGGTAGCTGTAGATCGCCTCGACCTTCTTCGCGGCGCCGGCGATGGCGGCCTTGGCGTCGCCGTTCTGGTTGCCGACATAGGCCGGCTGCGCATTGTCGAGGCCTTCCGCCAGCCATTTCGCAATCGACTCGCTACTGACCTTGGCGTTGTCGCCTTCGTCCCAGACGATCGGCAGCGCGTCGAGCGCAGTCTTGGCGTGCCACCAGGTGTCGGCGACAACCGCAACCGCGCTGTCGCCGACTTTGACGACCTTCTTCACGCCCTTCATGTTGGCGATCTTGGCCTCGTCGTAGCTCTTCACCTTGCCGCCGAACACCGGGCAATCCTTGATCGCCGCGTTCAGCATGCCCGGCAGCTTGATGTCGATGCCGTAGATCATCGCGCCGGTGGTCTTGTCTGATGTGTCGAGCCGCTTGATCCCCTTGCCGGCAATCTTCCAGTCCTTCGGGTCCTTCAGCTTGACGTCGGCCGGCGGCTCGAGCTTGGCCGCAGCTTCCACCACCTTGCCGTAGGTCGTGGTCTTGCCTGATGGCGTGTGGGTAATGACGCTGCTGGACGCTGTGCATTCGGAAGCCGGTACCTTCCATTCATTGGCCGCGGCCTGGATCAGCATCATGCGCGCGGTGGCGCCGCCCTTGCGCACATAGTCCTGCGAGGTGCGGATGCCGCGGCTGCCGCCGGTCGAGAAATCGCCCCAGGCGCGCTTGCGGGCGACGCTCTGGCCGGGCGTCGGGTATTCGGTCGTGACCTTCGACCAGTCGCATTCGAGCTCCTCGGCGACGAGCTGGGCGAGGCCGGTCAGCGTACCCTGGCCCATCTCCGAGCGGGCGATGCGGATCACCACGGTGTCGTCGGGCCGGATCACGACCCAGGCGTTGATTTCGGGCGAGCCGTCGGCCGCGCGCACCACGGTCGGGCCGCCGAAGGGCAGATCGAGGCCGAGCGCGAGACCGGCACCGGCGGTGGCCGTGCCGATCACGAAGGCGCGGCGATTGAGTCTTGAAGTATGTTTTGGCATGACGTGCTGATTCATGGCTGCCCCCTTATGCGCTTGCGGCAGCGTGGATCGCCTCGCGCACCTGCTGGAAGGTGCCGCATCGGCAGATATTGGTGATGGCCTCGTTGATGTCGTCGTCGGTCGGCTTCGGCTTCTCGTTCAACAGCGCCGCCACCGCCATGATCATGCCGCTCTGGCAGTAGCCGCATTGCGGGACGTCATTGGCGATCCAGGCCAGCTGCACCTTGTGCAGGGCGCCGTTGGCGCCGAGGCCCTCGATCGTGGTGATCTGCTTGCCGACTGCTTCGCTGACCGTGACGCCGCAGGAGCGCATCGCGACGCCATCGATATGCACGGTGCAGGCGCCGCATTGTGCGATGCCGCAACCGTATTTGGTCCCCGTCAGCCCAACGTTTTCCCTGATAGCCCAAAGCAGCGGCGTATCGTCCTCGACGTCCACATTGATTGTTTTGCCATTGATGTTGAGGTTTGCCATCGCGTTCCCCTGATTGGTCCAATCCTCCGATTGAACTTCGCTGTGATGTTGGACGTGAAACTGGAACGGTTCAAATCAAGAAAAAGCGTTTGCGCCACGGAAGAAATTTGATGGAGCGGTGTTGAGACGTGGTTGCGTGCGCCGCATGGCTGTCATGTCTTTTGCGGCGAGCCAACAGCGAGCCGCAGGACGCTCATGATGCTGCCGAGCACCGCGAATCCTGCGCCGAGCGCCAGCGCGATCGTCGCGCCGTCGCGGCCGGCGAGGGCAAAGCACAGCGCGGCAAGTGCCGCGCCGGTCGTCTGTCCGATCAGCCGCGCGGTCGCGACGATGCTGCTCGCGCTTCCGCTGCGATGCGACGGCGCGCTCGACATGATCGCCTTCATGTTCGGGGTCTGGAAGAAGCCAAAGCCGATGCCGCAGATGACCATGCGCCAGACGATGTTGGCGACGCCGGGCTCGCTCGGCAGGACCGCCAACAGCACCATGCCGAACCCAAGCAGCAGCATGCCGATGCTGCCGAGGATGCCTGCGGGATAACGGTCGGACAGGCGTCCGCCGATCGGCGCCATGAAGGCGACGACCATGGGCCAGGGCGTCATGAAGAAGCCGGTCTCGACCTGGGAGCGGCGCAGAACGTCCTCGAAGTAGAACGGCAGCGACACGAAGGCGAGCCCCTGCACGGCGAATGAGCAGATGGCGGTGGCGGCCGACAGCGCGAAGATCGGCCGGCGAAACAGGTCGAACGGCAGCATCGGCGCAGGATGATCGGCGTGTCGCCTGATGAGGATCCACCCGAACAGGACCGCACCGAGGATTGCGGCGCCGACCAGCCATGGTGATGTCTGGTGGGCGGCACTGCCGATGGCGATGATGAAGAGGCCGAGGCAGGCCGAGGTGAGCGCCGCGCCGGTGAAGTCGAAGGCGTGGGTGGCGCGTGGCGTCGACGGCAGCGTTTTCATGCCGATCGCGAGCGCGATCAGGCCGAAGGGCAGGTTGACGGCGAACAGCCACGGCCATGGTCCCAACGCCAGGATGCCGGATGCGATCGTCGGCCCCAGCGTCATCGCGGTTGCGACCACCAGCGCATTGTGACCGAAGCCGCGGCCATGCATGCGGCTCGGATAGACGAAGCGCACCAGCGCGGTGTTCACGCTCATCAGACCGCTTGCGCCGAGCCCTTGCAGCGTCCGCGCCACCAACAGGCTCGGCAGTGACCACGCCAGGGCGCAGCCGAGTGACGCCAGCGTGAACAGCAGAAGGCCGCCGAGATAGATGCGCTGGTGGCCGACGATTTCGCCGAGTGCCCCGAGCGGCAGCAGGGGTCGCGACCAGTGCGATCTGGTAGACGTTGACGACCCATACCACTTCAGCCGGGCTGACATGCAGATCTGCAGCGATCGCGGGCAGCGCGATGTTGGCGATCGCGACGTCGAGCGAGGCCATCGCCAGCGCGGCGAAGATCGCAGCCACCGCCCAGCGTCCGCGGTCCGGCGGCAGTCCATCGGCGACGGGCGCCATCGGCGCAGCGGTGGTGGCGGTCTTTTCGAGCATGTCCAGGCTTTCCCGGGACCGCATGTACTACGCCTGACATTCGTTCCACAGGCGTGTCCCTGCATGATGCATATGCGGCGTTGGCGACATCGTCACTGCCCCGGTCACCGCGCATGCAAGTATCCCTCGACGGCGCGCATGATCCGGCGCGCCGCTACCGGCCGCGACAGGTCCTTCTGCAACGCGTGATCCACCATGGCACGGGTGATCACGATCAGGTCCTCGACGGCGGCGGCGTCCACGGGCCTGGCGATCTCGCGCTCGTGGCTCGCCAGCAGGGTGCTGACCAGCTTCTTCAATTCCGCGGCCGCCGACAAATCGCCGGACGCCGGCTGCAGGCGATCTTCCTCGATCTCGAGGATGCGGTTGAGCCTCGCGCGCTCGGCATGTGCCTCGAGGAGGCCGCCGATGACGAGATCGAGCGATGCCTTGAGGCCCTTTCCCTCTGACGCCGCGACCGCGGCCCGCGCTTTCTCAAGCAGCAAGGCCTCGAACCGCGCGATCAGGGCGAGCGTCATCGCGTCCTTGTTGGGAAAGTACTGGTACACCGACCCGACGCTGATCCCGCCGCGCTCGGCGACCGCGTTGGTGTTGTAGCCCTCGAGCCCGCGCTGCTCCAAAACGCGAGCCGCGGCTTTCAGGATGACGGCGACGGTTTCCCGCGAGCGCTGCTGAAGCGGCTGTTTTCGGGCACCTAGGCGCTGTTTGGTTGCCACGGGAGTCGGTTTCCGGAACGCGAGTTGTGAATATGAGCAATTACTCAGATTATGGCCGCGAAAGGAGAACTGATCAATGTCCAATCTGCAATCCACGACGTCACCGATCCTCCCCGAGCACGAGGACGATCCCGACACCTTCCACATCTTCGTCATGGTCAAGACCACGCGGCACTGGCTCGACATGAAAACCGAGCATCGCCGCGCCTTCCTGGACCAGGAGATCATCCCGCTGCTGCGGCGGCGCCCGGAGCTCAAGATACGCTGGTTCGAACCGGAGGCATTCTCGATCCGGGCGACCGACGTGATGATCTGCGAGACCAGGGATCTCTCGGCCTGGGCATGGTTGTGCGACCATCTTCGCGACAGCCTGTTCTGGGATCATTACTTCGAGGTGCTCGACATCATGCCGGCGCTCGAAGGCAGCTACCTGCGCTGACGCGGCGAGCGGCCGGCCCGGGAACGCATCCGGGCTGGCCTCGCCATTCTCGCAGGACGTCGTCCCGCAATCGCGAGGCGACTTTCGGATAGTTGCGTCCCCGGGGCGATGGACTACGCTTGGAATACAAGGCGTCAGCGACATCACAAATGACGCCGCAAGAGGGGAAGCGCATTGCACGGACAGGCGGACCTGCGCAACGAGGCCACAGGTAGCGCCAGCGAGAGAACTCGTCGGCGCGCAATCACGGGCCTTTGGGTCGCATCGCTGCTCGCGATCCTGACCTTCCTCGTGATCTATCCCATTTTCATGCTGCTGTTGGGCGCGCTGACCGACAGCAATCCGGTGGTTGACGGAATTGGCGTCGGCCGGCTCTCGATCGCCAATTTCCTCACCGTGCTGGCCAACCCGAACGTCGGCGAAGCGCTGCTCAACACACTGATCGCCTGCGGCGGCGGCACGGCGATCGCAGTCGTGATCGGATTGTTCTTCTCCTGGATCGTGGTTCGCACCAACACGCCGTTCAAGGGCTTCATCGCTGCCGCCAGCATCCTGCCATTGTTCGCGCCGCCGCTGGTCGCGGGGGTGGCGTGGGCGATCCTCGGTTCGCCAAAGACCGGGCTTATCAACACCATGTTCAAGTGGATGGGGTCGGACCTTCGCGTCGACCTCTACTCGATGTGGGGCTTGGTGTTCGTGTTTGGCATCTACTACGCGCCCTATGTCTACATGTTCACCTCGTCGGCGCTGCGCAACATGGATCCGAGCCTGGAGGAGGCGGCCGAGATTTCCGGCGCCAGCGCATTCGCGACGCTTTTCACCGTGACGTTTCCGCTGATCATGCCGGCGATCGTGTCGGGCATGCTGCTGTCGTTCATCGTGATGCTCGGTATCTACGGCATCCCCGCAGTACTCGGCGCGCCGACCAATCTCAGCGTGCTCACGACCTACATCTTCAAGCTCACCAATTGGTCGCCGCCGCTCTACGACACTGCCGCTGCGGTTGCGATCATCCTGATGGTAGTCACCGGCCTCCTCGTCTATCTGCAGCAAAAGGTGCTGAGCGGGCGCAGCTACACAACCGTGGCCGGGAAGGCGTTCCGGCCGCGCAGCCTTGATCTCGGACGCTGGCGCTGGTTCACCTTTGGACTCGGCATCGCCTATCTTCTGATTGTCGTGGTGCTGCCGTCGCTTGCCCTGATCGTCGCCGCATTCCGCAAGTTCATGTTCATCCGCGACCTCGCGAGCCTGTTCGACACGCGGCAATATTCGCTGATGCATTTCGAGGCGATCTTCGACAATCCGCTGACGATGCGGTCGATCTACAACGCGGTCGAGGTCGGTATCATCACCGCTATTGCCGGCGGCGCGCTTGCATTTGCGATTGGCTATACCGTCCATCGCACCCAGGTGGCAGGACGCCGCAGCATCGACCTGATCGCGACGCTGCCGGTCGCGATCCCCGGGCTCGTGGTCGGTGTCGCCTATCTCTGGGCCTGGATCGGTGTTCCCGGCGGGCTCTACGGCACGATCTGGATCCTGGCGCTGGCGTTTATCGCACGCTTCATGCCCGATACCGTGAAAGCGCTGTCGACCTCGTTCCTGCAAATCCACCGCGAGCTCGAGGAGGCGGCCTGGGTCTGCGGCAGGGGCATGCTCGGCACCATCAGGACGATCGTGCTGCCATTGGCGCGGCCGGGCGTGCTCGCCTCGATGACGCTGTTGTTCGTGCTGGCGATCCGCGAGCTCGGCTCGTCGCTGTTTCTCTACACCAGCAATACGATGGTGATGTCGGTGTTGCTGCTCGACTACTACGAGGGCGGCAATATCGGGAAGACTGCGGCATTCAGCCTCGTGCAAACTGTTCTGCTCGCTGTTCTCATTGGCGGCGCCAATTGGCTGTCGCGCGGATCGGCGCAAGGCAGCGTGGCGCGAACCGGATAAGAAACATGGGGAGGAGTGGCGATGGATAGACGGAGTTTTGCCGCATTGGCCATTGCCGGCGTTGCGATGGCGGCCCTGGCGCCGGCCGCGCGGGCGCAAGAGTTCGGCCCGCCTGAGCTGATCGCGGCCGCTAAGGCGGAAGGCAGGCTTGTCTATTACACCGCCAATTTCGCCGAGATCGAGCAGCAGGTGATCAAGGCCTTCAACAAGCGGTTTCCCGAAATCAAGATCGAGATGGTCCGCGCGCCCGGCGGCCAGCTCATCACCCGCGTGAAGACGGAGGCCGCCGCCGGCAAGCTGATCGCCGACGTGGTCGACCATTCCGACCGCGCGCTGATGCAGCCGCTCGAGGACCTGTTCCAGGATTACGCGCCGCCGAACGCCGCCGACTACAGCAAGGATGCGCTGATCTCGCCCAAGCTCTGGCCGCGCGTGACCCTCGCCTGGTCGATCGCCTACAACACCGAGCTGGTAAAGGATCCGCCGAAATCGTGGATGGACCTGACCAAGCCGCAATATGATAAGATGATCGGACAGGTCTTCGCGCAGTCCGGCGGCACGACCTGGACGCGGGTCATGTTCGAGCGCCAGGTGCTCGGCGAGGACTATTGGGCCAAGCAGGCGGCGACCCACCCGGTGCTTTATCCGTCCGGTGCGCCGATGGCTGATGCGCTGGTACGCGGCGAAATCGCGATGGGGCCGCTGCTGTACAACGTGATCTACCAGAAGAAGAAGGACGGCGCGCCGATCGAGATCTTCTTCCCACCCGAGGGAACGCCGGTCAATCCCTATGCCACCGGCATTCCCAAGACAGCTGCGCATCCCAATGCCGCAAGGCTGTTCCTGAACTGGTGCCTGTCGAAGGAAGGGCAGACCTTCATGATCAAGGAGCTCGGCAATTTGACGTCGCTGAAGGAGCCGCCGGCCTATCCGGAAGGGTTCGATCCCAAGATCGTCAAGCTCTGGTATCCGAAGTTCGACGACTATGTGAAGCTGCACGCAGCATGGGTGGCCGACTGGGACAAGACATTCGGCTATCGACAGTGAGATACAGGTGCATCGATGACGGCGACGCTCGAGGTCACCGAGCTCAGGAAGCAATTCGCGATCGGTCGGCCAGCGATCGACGGCGTCAGCTTTGCCGTGCCGGCAGGCGAGATCGTTGTGCTGCTCGGCCCGTCCGGCTGCGGCAAGACCACAACGTTGCGCTGCGTGGCTGGGCTCGAGCATCCGACGGGCGGCGAGATCTCCATGTCCGGGCGCCTGATGTCGTCGCCGGCGCGCGGCATCCTGGTTCCGCCGCGGGCGCGCGATCTCGGCATGGTGTTCCAGTCCTATGCGGTGTGGCCACATATGACGGTACGGCAGAACGTGATCTATCCGCTGAAGCACCGGAACATCAGCCGCGCCGATGCTAGCCGCAAGGTGGAGGAGACGCTGGCGCTGGTCGGTCTCTCCGACTATGCCGACCGGTCGGTGGTGGCGCTCTCGGGTGGACAGATGCAGCGCGTGGCGCTGGCGCGCAGCATCGTTTACCGGCCGCAACTGCTGCTGCTGGATGAGCCGCTGTCGAATCTCGATGCCAAGTTGCGCCTGCGGCTTCGCGACGATCTTCGCGTCATCCTCAAGCAGACCGGCATGACCGCGCTCTACGTCACTCATGACCAGGCCGAGGCGGTCGTGCTCGGCGACCGCATCGGCGTGATGCGCGACGGCAAGCTGCTGCAGATGGACACGCCCAGCGCAATCTACAACCGTCCGGCCGATCTGTTCGTCGCCAATTTTACCGGCGCCACCAACGAACTTGCCGGCACGCTGGTCGCGTGCAACGGCGAGTTCGGCGTGGTCGATTTCGGCGATGGCAGGCAAGGCGAGGTCGCGCTGCTCCATGCGGTCAGGCCTGACGAAAAGGTGCGGGTCGCGCTGCGGCCGGAGAACATCGCGATCGGGAGGCCAGACGGCGCCAACACCTTTTCGGCAAAGGTGCTCGACCGCCGCTACCAGGGCACGCAGACGGCCTACGGCATCGAGCTGTTCGGCAGGCGCCTCGAGGTGATCGAACTCGGTACCGCGGCGCGGCATCAGGTCGGCGTCGAGGCGCCGGTCTCACTGCCACGTGAATGCCTGTGGGCCTATCGCGACGCAGGGCCGTCGTCCTATGAATAGCGGCGACCAGGAGTCGTGAGGAAACGCAATGCCCATTGTTGTTCTGCCGGGCGACGGCATCGGACGGTTCGCTTGTCGTATCGCAACACGCTGAACCAGATGACGCTGAAGCAGAAGTTCGAACAGCTCGCGCGCATCGATCCGATGACCGGCCTGCTCAACCGTTCGGCGCTTGCCGCCGACGTCACTAAGATCGTCGCCGGGCGCGGCGACGCCATGATCGCGGTTCATACCATCGACCTCGATCACTTCAAGGCGGCCAATGATCGATTCGGCCATCCCGTCGGCGATGCCTTGCTTCGGCAGGTGGCGGCACGGCTGTCGTCGCTTGCGGGCCGATCCGATCTTGTGGTGCGGATGGGCGGCGACGAATTCATTCTGGTGCAGACCGTGCCGAGCTCCCGCGGCGGTGCCGAAGCCATGGCGCAGCGGATCTTCGAGACGGTCAGCGCGCCGTATCGGATCGGCGACCATGAGATCGTGATCGGCGCCAGTATCGGCATTGCCCTGTCGCCGGAGCACGGCAAGACGGTCGAGGCGTTGCTCTCCCGGTCCGATGCGGCGCTTTATCGGGCGAAAGAGCGTCGCGGCGGCTACGCCATCGCGGCCGAGCCCGCGGGTCTCGATCACGATCGGCAGCGGGCCGCCTGACATCATCCACCCGCGCCGAGCCCGAGGCTCGCATAGATCCGCCGCGCATAGGCGCCGAACGCGTCTGACGTCTTGATCGGCAGGTCGCGCGGGAAGGGCAGGTCGATCGGGAAGTATTCCGCCATCTTCGCGGGGCCCGAAGTCAGCACTGCGCAATGCGAGGCCAGGAACACCGCCTCCTGGATCGAGTGGGTGACGAAGATGATGGTCTTGCCGCTCTCGCGCCAGATCCTGAGCATTTCGAGGTTCATCTGCTCGCGCGTCAGCGCGTCCAGCGCGCCGAACGGTTCGTCCATCAGGATCAGCTTTGGATCATGCACGAAGGCACGCGCGATCGCGGTGCGCTGCTGCATGCCGCCGGAAAGTTGCTGCGGATATTTGTCCTCGTAGCCGGCGAGCCCGACCAGGTGGAGCAGGTCGCGGGCGCGCTCGCGCGCCGCCCTCATCGGGAGGCCTACGATCTCCGCAGGCAACAGCACGTTGTCGAGGATGGTGCGCCATTTCAACAGCAAGGCCTGCTGGAACACCATGCCGATGTCGCGCGCGGGATCGAACGGCGTTTTGGCGTTGCCGATCTTCACGGTGCCGCTGTCGGCGCCGTGCAATCCAGCCAATATCTTCAGCACGGTGGTCTTGCCGCAGCCGGACGGCCCGACCAGCGACACCAGCTCGCCTTCCTGCACGTCCATGGTGACGTCGGACACCGCAAGGAATTCGATGCCCTTCGTCCGGTAAACTTTCCGGACGTTGCGCAGGCTGATGAAGGGTTCGAGCGTCATGCCAGCCATTTCTGAAGGTTCGCGGCGACGAACGCATCATCGGAGAGATCGGCGTGCTCGCGGCAGACCCGGTCGATCTCGGCCATCTGGCCGGGGCTCAGGCCTTCGTCGGGATCGAGGCACCAGATGCCCTCCATCAGGCCTTGACGCCGCAGGATCTCGTGACAGCCTGCGATGCAGCCATGGAAATTGTTGGCGACGTCGAAGAAGGCGCTGTTGCAGTCGGTGACGCGGGCATCGAGCGCCAGCAGATCCGCCGGCACGGTGTCCTTGTGCCGCGCCGCCTTGCAGGCCTCGAACTGTTTGATCGCGCTTGCGGTCCAAACCGACCAGTGGCCGAGCAGGCCGCCCCTGAAATAGGTCCGCGTGGTGACGCCCTTGTCGCGCAGGTCGAACGGCAGCATCAGGTCGAGCAGGATGTGGTCGTCATTGCCGGTGTAGAGCGCGACGCGGTCGAGCGCGTTCGCCGCGGCAACCCCGCGCAGCACGTCGAGCGTGCGGTAGCGGTTGAACGGCGCGATCTTGATCGCGATGACATTGTCGATCGCGGCAAACCGCCGCCAGAAATCGGCGCTGAGGATGACGCCGCCGACCGCCGGCTGTAGATAGAAGCCGACCAGCGGGATCTCGCGCGCAACCGCCGCGCAATGGGCGATGATCTCGTCCTCGGAGGCCGATTTCATCGCGGCAAGGCTGAGGAGGCCGGCCTGATAGCCGATGCCGCGCGCAATCGTTGCTTCTGCGACCGCCTGGCTGGTCGGGCCGGCGAGGCCTGCGACCATCGCCAGCGGCCGCTTGGTCCAGCTCGTGGCGGTCTCGGCGGCGAGCTCGAGCACCGGTCTGTAGAGGCCGACATCGCGGATCGCGAATTGCGTGGTGTGGACACCGACCGCAAGGCCGCCGGCACCGGCGTCGACATAGTAGCGCGTCAGCGCACGCTGGTGGCGGACATCGAGCTTGCGGTTGGCGTCGATCGCGAGCGGATGCGCGGGCAACACCGTGCCGTCGACGATCAGTTGGCGTATCTCGGACTTGATCTCGCTGTGGTGCATGGCATGTCCTATCCAAACTCGGGGCCGGCGACGGCGAAAGCTTGTTCGGTCGCCTGCGTCGTCGGGCGGCCGAACCGCATGCGCTGGAACGGACGCTCGATGCTCCAGCCGGCGGCGGTGAGGCCTGTCACGAACGCGGCCTGCGAATGCACGGCGTCGATGATCAGGGGCCGCGCCTCGGCTTCCGCGACGGCGTCGACCAGCGCCAGCGCGCTCGCCGTGTCGTCCGCGAACAATGGTCCGAGCTGTCGTGCGACCCGGCCATCCCGAACGAGGGCCATGGCCTTGCCGTCGGACACGAGGCGTGAGCCTGCGCGATCGCAAAATGCGCGCAGCAGCGGTCCGCGGTCGAAACCCATGGCGCGCCGGTCGCGTGCGATCAGCTCATCCAGGTCTCCGGTTGAGAGCGCAAGCGTGGCCGCCGGCGGTGCGGGGTGTGCCAGGCGAAGCCGCCGCAATTCCACCGTCGGGGTGAAGCCGAGCGGTCCGTAGACCGCCGTGCCCGCGGGCGTCGCATCGAGCCAGACCGTCAGTTTCCGCATCTTCGCGGCGTCGAGGCATGCATCGACCAGCCGTGTCGCGATGCCGCGGCGCTGAAAGCGCGCGGTCACCAGCACCATGCTGATCCAGGCATTGCCGACGGAGTAGGGCAACAGCGCGGCGGTAGCGATCAGATCGTTGCCGCTGCGCACGCCGTAGACGATGCCATGGTTGAGGAAGGTCAGCCAGTCGGCCTCGTTCTGGTTCCAATGCGCCTCGGTCGACAGCGCAAGACCGGCCTGCGCGTCAGCAGGACCGAGTTCGACGATCGCGACATCGTCAGTACCGGCCATCGCGCACCTCGTATTTGGTCGGCTTGCCCAGGCTCGGCATCGATCGCGCGACCCAGTCGGCGGTCCATGCGATGAGCTGATCGGTATCGACGATCGGCAGGCCGAACAGTTTCACCGCCTGCGAGGTATTTGTCAGCCAGGCGGTCGGCTCCTCCCTGCCGACGAACACGGGCCTGCGGCCGAAACGCGCGCCAAATTTGGCGGCAAGGTCGCGCACGGCCAGGATCTCGTGGCCGCTGACATTGATCGGCGAGGTCGGGGTGTCACAATGGGCGAGGCAGCGCAGCGCCTGCGCGGACGCATCGCCCTGCCAGATGAAATTGACATGGCCGAGGCTGACGTCGATCGGCGCGCCCAAAAACACCTTGGTCGCGATGTCGTGCAGCACGCCGTAGCGCATGTCGATCGCGTAGTTGAGGCGGAACAGCCGGCCCGGGGTCGAGAATTTGCGGGAGAAATATTCGAACATGCGCTCGCGCCCGACGCAGGACTGCGCGTACTCGCCGGGGGGGTTCGGCGCCATCGCCTCGTCCGAGCCTTTGCCGTCGACCGGCACGAACGGATAGACGCAGCCGGTCGAGAAGGCGACGATCCGCGAGCTGGCGAAGGCCTGCGCGACCAGCGCCGGAACATGCGCGTTCATCGCCCAGGTCAGCGACAGGTCACCCTCGGCGCCGAACTTGCGCCCGGCCATGAAGATGACGTTCGGGCTCTTCGGCAACGCCTTGATCGCGGCCTCGTCCAGCAGGTCGCAATTGATGGTCTCGATGCCGCGGGCGCTCAGCCAGTCCTTTACGCTGGCGTCGCTGAAGCGCGCGACGCCGATCACCCGGCGGTCCGGCAGCGCGCGTTTGGCGAGGCCCGCCAGCGTTGGACCCATCTTGCCGGCGACGCCGAGGATCATGATGTCGCCGTCGACCTTGCTGAGATCGTCGATCAGCGCCTGGCTCGGCCGGCACAACAGCTCGTCGAGGGTTGCGATATCGGGGATCGCTTCAGGCAGAGTGTCGCGGGTGAGCAGCATGGTTCGTCCCTGTCGTTATTGCAGCCTGACGTCGCGGACCACGAACAATCGTTCAAGTCCGAGCACGAGGCCGTAAAGCGCGACGCCGAGCAGCGTGAGCAGCACCACGGCCATCACCATGGCCGGCGTATCGAGCGAAGACTGCACCTGGATCATGAGGTAGCCGAGCCCGCGCTCGGAGGCGATGAACTCGCCGACGATCGCGCCGGCGACGGCGAGGATGGCGCCGACCTTCATCCCCGAGAACACGTAAGGCAGCGAGCCCGGCAACTGAATCTTGCGGAACAGCGTCCAGCGCGAGCCGCGCAGCGACTTGACGAGATCGAGCAGGTCGGGCTCGACCTCGGAGAGACCCCGCGCGGTGGTGAGCAGGATCGGGAAGAAGCAGATCGAGAAGGCGATCAGGATGTTCGGAAAGATGCCGTAGCTGAACCAGACGATGAACAGCGGCCCCAGCGCGACCTTCGGGATCATGTTCAACGTCACGAACAGCGGCAGCAGCAAGAGACTGACCAGCGGCGACCAGGTGAACATCACCGCCAGCGCCACGCCGACCAACGCGCCGAGGCAGAAGCCGCCGAGGATCTCGGCCGCGGTCACCAGCAGATTCGACAGCCAGGCATATTTGGCGGCGCCGAGCGTCGCCACCGTTGCGAGCGGCGAGGGCAGGATGAACTTCGGAATCTGAAAGGCATCGACCGCGACCTGCCAGAGCACGATCACGGCAAGGTGCACGATCAGGATGACCGCAAATGACCGTGCCGACCGCCCTCCGTCACTGAACACCCGAGTACTCCCTTGATCGCGTCCGTTCCTGATGGCTCGGGTAGCCTATCGCGGTCTCCGGCAACTTTCAACCAGTTGGTTGATTAGCTAGCAAGTCGGTCCCCGTCATTGCGAGCGAATCGAAGCAATCCATCGGCCGCGGTGGGAAAGATCGTCGCTATCGCTCCTCGCAATGACGGGAAGAGCGCGCCGCGCTCACAAGCGTCGTCCCGGCGCAGGCCGGGACCCATGCTCCGCGGCGGATGTTGTGAATGGGACTCGTCGTTCTGGCGTCGCAAGGCAATCTGCGCCTGTGATTATGGATCCCGGCCTGCGCCGGGACGACGCCGAATTTGTTGCGCCGTCTGAGAGACATATCCCCGCCTTCTCGCGGCGCGATGCGTCCGAGTCTTGCGTCTCGTTCCGCCCTCCTATCGAATAGAGGGCGCAGGGAAAGCCGGGTGCCGATTGCACCCATGGGCCCTGTGCAACAAAAAGCACAGGGGTAGGACCACAGGTGAAACCGGAAAACACGCCGGCTTTCCCTGCACGATGGTTTTACGGCTTGCTTCGTGCTCTCCCCGGCGAGACCGGGCTTTCTTGTCACCGTCCTCGCAGAACGCTTCGCGTCTTGCGAGGAGACACCAACCACTGGGGCGTCAGGACCACACGACTTCACCGTCCGCTTCACGCGTGCTCGTCAGTCACGCCATCGGCGTCCACCGCATCCCACACCACGTTCGTGACGATCGCGAGCCGCCCCTCAATCGGGTGGGACGGGCGGAGTCATACACTGAGTTGTCGTTCCGAAAAACAGAAATATTTTCGCGCGAGGGGCTTGCGCCGTCGGGCAAATCAGTGCCAAGGCGCCAGTGCGTAGGGCGGATGAGCCGAAGGCGTAATCCGCCGCCCGGCCGCGCAGGGAAAGGCGGATTACGCCTGCGCTAATCCGCCCTACAGCCTACGGCCGTAGCGACTGCAGCACGAGGTCGACGACGTGCTTGCGGCGGGCGCGCTTCTCGGCCGCGCTGGAGAGGTCCTTGCCGAAGATCGCCGACAGTGTTGGCGTGTTGGAGAAGAAGAAGTAGCTCAGGCCCGCGATCGAGATGTAGAGGTGGACCGGGTTGACGCCCTTGCGGAACGTGCCGGCGCGAACGCCCTCGCCGAGGATCTTCGAGACCATGCTGACCAGCGGCGAATGCATCGCCTCAAGCCGGCGCGAGGAGCGCACATGCGGCGCGCCGCCGCGGTTCTCGTCGTTCAGCAGCACGATGAAATCGGGGTGCGCGGCGAGGTGGTCGAACGAGGCCTCGATCAGCGTCTTGATCGCCTCTTCGGGCGGCAGGCCATCGAGATTGAGCTTGCGCTCCTGGGCGCGGATCTCCTCATAGACCCATTCCAGCACGGCGAGGTACAGCGCGTCCTTGTCGCCGAAATAATGGTAGACGAGCTGCTTGTTGACGCCGGCGCGGGCGGCGATCTCGTCGACCCGGGCGCCGGCCAGGCCGTTCTGTGCAAACTCGCGCCGCGCCGCGGTCAATAGCTTCTTCCGTGTGGCGACGGGGTCGCGCCGCTTCGGCTTTGTGTCGTCCGATCTCTTCTTCGGCATTTCCAACCAAACAGTTGACAACTTGTCTCGGCCTCTGTTGCATTGGTAGCGTCAGGGGCGGGCAACGACAAGGCCGGGTGGAGCTTGAGGAGATCTGCGATGAGGGGTTTGAAAGCGGCGGCCTTAGCGATCGCCTTGGCGATCGCGCTGCCGATGCCGGCCGCGCCGTCGTTTGCCGGCGAGGCCGTCAACCTGGTGCTGAACTGGACGCCGACCGCGGACCATTCGCCGTTCTATTATGCCAAGTCGCAGGGCTGGTACGAGAAGGCCGGCATCGACCTCACCATCGAGGTCGGCAAGGGCTCCGGCGTCTCCGCGCTGAAGGTCGGCTCGGGCGGCTCGCCGTTCGGTATCGCCGATCTTGCGACCATGCTGGTGGCCAAGAGCAAGGGCGCCGACGTGGTGGCGCTGATGAGCATCTATGCCAATACCGGACAGACCTTCTACTGGCTGAAGAGCTACGGCGTGAAGGCGCCGAAGGACTTTGCCGGCCACAAGATCGGCAACCCGCCGGGCGATGCCTCGCGCGTGATGTGGCCGGCCTTCGCCAAGGCCGCCGGCATTGCGCCTGATGCGGTGACCTTCGTCAATGTCGGCCCGACCGCGAAGATCGCGGCGCTGAAGAGCCACACCGTCGACATCATCAGCGATTTCTACAACGAGCACGATCTCAAGGTGATCGAGTTCGGCGGCGATCTCGGCTACGTCAACTGGAAGGACATTGGGCTCAACCCATACGGCAATTCGCTTGTTGTCAACGGCGCCTATATGGCGAAGAACCCGAAGCTGGTCGAGGAATTCGTGCGGGTCAGCCAGAAGGCCTATGCGGCCTGCGTCGCCGATGTCGCGCCCTGCCTGAAGGCGCTGCTCGACCAGGTCTCCGGCCTCGACAGGGAGAACCAGCAGCGGCAGTGGGAGCGCATCAAGTTCCTGATGACCGACGAGTTCACCACGACCAAGGCGCTGGGCTGGATCGACGGCGAGCGGATGAAGAAGGACTACGAGCTGGTCCAGACCTATCTCGGCATGGAGAAGCCGTTTGACGTCACCAACGCGTTCTCGACCAGGATGCTCGATGGCAGCATCAAGATGGATGCGAGCAAGGTGAAGAAGTGAGGCCGAAGGCCTTCCCTGATCGTCATTGCGAGCGAAGCGAAGCAATCCATCGGTCCGCATGTGGAGGCATGGATTGCTTCGTCGCTATCGCTCCTCGCAATGACGTGGAGGGTGAGCGGGTCTACTGCAACGCCATGCCCGCGGTCTTGATCACGGTCGTCAGCTTTTCCTGGTCGGTCTTCATCAGCACGGCGAGCTCATCCAGCGACATTGGCTTGCCCGGAATGTTGGCGAGCGAGAGCTGGCGCTGGACGTCGGGATTCTCAAGCGCCTTGCTGATGGCGGCGTTGATCTTCGTAAGCAGCGGCGTCGGCGTCGCCGACGGCACGTAGATGCCGTACCACGGCACATAAGCGGCTTCGGCAAAGCCGGCTTCCGCAATCGTCGGGACGTCGGGCAGGTCAGCGACGCGCTTTTCGGTGAAGACGGCGAGCGGTTTCACGCTGCCGGCCTTGATGTGCGGCAGCGCGAGCTCGAGCGAGACGATCTCGAAATGCATCAGGTTGGTCATCAGGTCGATCAGCGCCTGGGGCTGGCCCTTGTAGCCGACATTGGTGAGCTTGATGCCTGCGACCTGAAACAGCTTCTGCGCGCTGAGGTCGATCGACGATCCCGTGCCGGGATTGCCGAAGTTGAAGACGCCGGGCTGCTTGCGGGCGAGCTCGACGAACTCGCCGATGGTCTTGACTGGCATCGACGGATGCACCAGCGCCACGCTCTGGTTCCAGACCGCGAGGCCGACGCAGCGGAAATCCTTCGCCGCGGTCCAGCCGGCGTCGTTGTAGAGGTCGGGGTTGACCAGCACCGCGGGGCCGGTGACGAGCCAGGTGTAGCCGTCAGGCTCGCTGCGGGCGACGGCCGACGTGCCGATATTGCTGTTGCCGCCGGGCCGGGCCTCGACCACCACGGTTTGCTTGAAGTCGCGGCCGACCTGCTCGGTCACGGCGCGCGCGACGATGTCGACGATGCCGCCGGCGGGGTAGGGCACGATGATGTGGATCGGCCGGCTCGGATAATTGTCCTCGGCGAGAACCGAGGCTGAGCCGCCAAGCAATGCCGCGGCGATGGCCGCAGCGAAGCGGATGGCGGTTGTGATGCCGCGCATGTCTCCCTCCCCATGTCTGACGCATCGTCTTTCGCGATGCGTTTTAATCGTTGGCCACCAGCGAGCGGATGCTGCGGGCGAGCCCGAGGATGCGCGGACCGCATTCGCGCTCGATCTGCTCGGCGCTGAAGCGGAATGAAGGGATGCCGCAATTAACCGACAGGCATTCGCCGGTCGGCGTGCGGTAGAGCGGGGCGGCAACGCCAAAAATCTCGCGTCGCCATTCGCCCAGCGACACGGCGAAGCCGCGCTCCTTGCAGAGCTCGATATCGGGCAGCGTGCGCTTCTGCACGTAGTCGAATTCGTCCGGACGCTCGGCCTTCACGCGCGCCACGTAGGCGTCGAGCTCGTCCTTGGTGAACAGCGACAGCAGCGAGCGCCCGACCGCGGTCGGCGCCAGCGACGAGACAAAGCCGACATCGGGCACGTGCGGCACCGCGTCGGTGGTGCGCAGCGTCTCGACATAGATGAAGTCTAGCCCGAACGGCATCGCGATCGACACCGTGCCGCCGGCGTAAGCCGCGAAGTCGCGCATCAGGGGCCGCGCGAGCTGGCGGACCTTCAGGGCCGACAGCACCGGATAGGCGGCCGCGAGCACGCCGAGCCCGAGCACGAAGCGCCCCTTGGCGTCGCGCCTGACATAGCCGAGCTGCTCCAGCGTGTAGGTCAGCCGCGACACCGTCGGCCGCGACAGCCCGGTGTGCGCGGCGAGCTCGGCATTCGACAGCGAGCCTGGGTGGTTGCGGAAGGCGGCCAGCACGTCGAGCCCATGCGCCAGGGTGGTCGCAAAGGATGGATCGGCCTGGGTTTCGACAGGGGCGAGTACCGTCATACGAAATAATGGTCTCAGAACGGAATATTTGTCAATATATCGAAATAAATTTGCAAATTGTGTCGATATAGGTATATGTGCCAGCCAAAAGGACGGGAGGCGACATGGATTTCGAGCTGTCCGGCAGATCGGAGCAGTGGCGGAAACGGCTGTTCAGCTTCTTCGAGGCCGAGGTGCTCCCGCGCCACCGCGCCTGGCTCGAGCATGTCCGCGAGCGCGGCGATACGCCGCCCTTCATGGCCGAGCTGCAGCAGAAGGCCCGCGCGGCGGGCCTGTGGAATCTCGGCCTGCCCGAACTTGCCGACGACGAGCCCGGCACCCGGCTCTCCAATCTCGACTACGCGCCATTGGCGGAGATCATGGGCCGGCTGTTCTGGGCGCCGGAGGTCTTCAACTGCCAGGCGCCCGACGTGCCGAACATGATCGCGTTACAGCACTGCGCGACGCCGGAGCAGAAGGCGCGCTGGCTGCGCCCGCTGCTCAATGCCGAGACGCGCTCGGCCTTCGGCATGACCGAGCCCGATGTCGCCTCATCCGATGCCACCAACATCGCGACCAGGATGGTGCGCGACGGCGACCATTACGTCATCAACGGCCGAAAATGGTTCATCACGGGTGCGGCGCATCCGCGCTGCAGCTTCCTGATCGTGATGGGCGTGACCGACGCGGGCGCCGAGCGCACCGGCCGCCATTCCTGCATCATCGTGCCGATGGATGCACCGGGCGTGCGGCTGGTGCGGCGGCTGCGCTGGATGGGCTGCGAGGATCATGTCGCGCCGATCGGCGAGCTCACCTTCGAGAATGTCCGCGTGCCGGCCGAGAATCTTCTTGGCGCCGAGGGCGAAGGCTTCAAGGTCGCGCAGGTGCGGCTCGGGCCGGCGCGCATCCATCACTGCATGCGCTCGATCGGGCTCTGTGAGCTCCTGATCGAGCTGATGATGGCGCGCGCGTCCGAGCGCAGCGCGTTCGGGCGCAGCGTGATCCAGTACGACACTATCCAGCGCTGGATCGCCGAATCCCGCGTCGAGCTGGAGCAGGCGCGCCTGCTCGCCTATCGCTGCGCCTGGCGGCTCGACCAGGCCGGCCATCACGGCGCCTGGCGCGACGTCTCGCTGATCAAGGTCGCAGTGCCTGCGATGCTGCAGAAGATCGCCGATCGCGCGATGCAGGTGTTCGGCGCGATGGGCGGCTCCGACGATACGCCGATCCATCAGGCGCTGGCATGGGGACGGCTGTTGCGGATCGGCGACGGGCCCGACGAGGTGCATCTCCGGCAGATCTTCCGGATGGAGCCGATGCCGGAATGGTCGATCGCCAGCTCGCCCTATCTCTCTGCACACCCGTCCTGAGTGGCGCTAGAGTGAGCCACCGATTTCCCTGAACAAGGCGCCTTCTGATGACAATGACGGACCAACCCCAGGACGCAAAACCGGCTGCAATCGACAAGGCGCGGCTGCGGCAGAAATATCAGGAGGAGCGCGCCAAGCGGTTGCGTCCTGACGGCAACGACCAATACATCCAGGTCAAGGGCCAGCTCGCGCATTATCTCGACGATCCCTACACACCGGTCACGGAGCGCGCGCCGAAGACCGATCACGTCACCTTTGCCTTCGTCGGCGGCGGCTTCGCCGGGCTTGCCACGGCGGCCCGGATCGCGGAGGCGGGTATCGAGGATGTGCGGATCGTCGAGAAGGGTGGCGATTTCGGCGGCACCTGGTACTGGAACCGCTATCCCGGCGCGCAGTGCGACACCGCGTCGATGGTGTACATGCCGCTCTTGGAAGAGACCGGCCACATGCCGTCGGAGAAATACGCGCATGCGCCTGAAATCCTCGCGCATTGTCAGCGGATCGGCCGGCAATTCGGCCTCTACGACAACGCGCTGTTTCACACCGAGGTGACGAGCCTCGCCTGGGACGCGGCGCAATCGCGTTGGATCATCCGCACCACGCGGGGCGACGAATTCACGGCGCAGTTCGTCGGCATCGGCACCGGCCCGCTGCATGTGCCGAAGCTGCCCGGCATTCCTGGCATCGAGCGCTTCAAGGGCCACTCGTTCCACACCAGCCGCTGGGACTATGACTACACCGGCGGCAATCCCAAAGGCGGGCTGATGTCGAAGCTCGCCGACAAGCGCGTCGGCATCATCGGGACAGGAGCCACCTCGGTGCAGTGCGTGCCGCACCTCGCGCGCGCGGCGAAGGAGCTCTACGTGTTCCAGCGCACGCCGTCGTCGGTCGATGTGCGCGGCAATGGCCCGATCGATCCCGACTGGTTCTCCGGCATCGCGACGCCGGGCTGGCAACAGCGCTGGCTGGAAAATTTCACCGCCAACCAGGCCGGCGGATCGGCCGAGGAGGATCTGGTGCAGGACGGCTGGACCGACCTGTCGAAGCGGATCCGCGCCAGGGTCATGCTGCTGCCGCGCGAGCAACGGACCGTGGAAAACATGCGGGCCGCCTTCGAGGATTCCGACTTCGAGAAGATGGAGGAAATCCGCAACCGGATCGACACCATCGTCCGCGATCGCGAGACGGCTAGGAACCTCAAGGCCTGGTACGGCCAGCTCTGCAAGCGGCCGTGCTTCCACGATTCCTATCTGCAATCGTTCAACACCCCTGGCACGCATCTGGTCGATACCGACGGCAAGGGCGTCGACGAGATCACCGAGAACGGGATCGTCGTCGCGGGCAAGGAATACGCGCTCGATTGCATCATCTATGCGTCGGGATTCGAGGTCGGCACCGAATATCGCCGGCGCGCGGGCTTCGACCTGACCGGCCGCGACGGCGTCAAGCTGTCGGAGCATTGGGCACAGGGCATGCGCACCAAGCACGGCATCCACGTCCATGGCTTTCCTAACGTGTTCTTCGTGCAGCCGACGCAGGGCGCCAATCTCATCTCCAACGTGCCGCACAATCTGACCGAAGCGGCGCGGACCATCGCCCTGATGGTCAGCCATGCGCGGGACAACGGCTTCAAGGAAATCGAAGTCACAAGGGATGCCGAGGATCGCTGGGTCGAACTGCTCTTGACCGGCGTCGGCCGGATGATCGGCGGGCCCGACTGCACGCCCGGCTACTACAACAATGAAGGCCGCGAGCCCGGGCCGGCCGCCCGCCTCAATGTCGGCCATCCCGCCGGCGCGTTGGCCTATTTCAAATATATCGACGGCTGGCGGCGCAGCGGCCAGTTCGAAGGATTGCAGTTTCGCTGAGTGAATTGATCTCCGTTATGTGAGGGAGTGCTTGAGTATGACCCAGACCACCGCAGGTGAAACGTCACAGGAACGTCCGAAGGCCGCGTCCGCCTCTGTCATCGCCCAGCATGAGGCGACGCTGAAGGCGCTGCCGTTCTCGGACACGCGCGACTTCGACGACGCCGCGCGCGGCTTCCTCGGCACGATCGAGAACGCGCGGGTCACCTCGGCGCAGGGCAGAGTGGTCTGGAGCCTCGAGCCCTACGGCTTCCTGTCCGAGGAGAAGGCGCCGGCGAGCGTCGATCCCAGCCTGTGGCGGCAGTCGCGGCTCAACATGCATCACGGCCTGTTCGAGGTCGTGCCCGGCGTCTACCAGGTGCGCGGGCTCGACATCGCCAACATGACGCTGATCGAGGGCGACAAGGGTGTCATCGTCGTGGACACGCTGACTTCGATCGAGGGCGCGCGCGCCGCGATGGAGCTCTACTTCCAGCACCGCGGCAAGCGGCCGGTCGCGGCTGTGATCTTCACCCACACCCATACCGACCATTGGGGCGGTGCGCGCGGCGTGGTCGACGACGAGATGCTGGCGGCCGGCGTGCCGATCATCGCGCCGAACTTCTTCATGGAACACGCGGTCTCCGAGAACATCATCGCGGGGCCGGCGATGCTGCGCCGCGCGCAGTATCAGTTCGGGCCGTTCCTCGCCAAGGGCGTGCGCGGCCATGTCGATTGCGGCCTCGGCAAGACCATGGCGGCGGGCGCGGTGGCGCTGTTGCGGCCAACGGACCTGATCATCGCAACCGGCGACACGCGCGTGATCGACGGCGTCGAGTTCGAATTCCAGATGGCGCCGAACAGCGAGGCGCCGGCGGAGATGCACTTCTTCATCCCGCGCTACAAGGTGCTGAACCTTGCGGAAAACTGCACCCACAATTTCCACAATCTCTTGCCGTTCCGCGGCGCCGATGTGCGCGACGCGTTGGCCTGGTCGAAATATCTCGGCGAGGCCTTGCAGATGTGGGGCGGCAAGGCGGAGGCGATGTGCGGCCAGCATCACTGGCCGGTGTGGGGGCGGGAGCGGATCGACACCATGATCCGCCAGCAGCGCGATCTCTATAAATACGCCCACGACCAGACCATCCGCCTGATGAACCACGGCCTGACCGCGGCCGAGATCGCCGAAACCATCCGCCTGCCGAACAGCCTCGACGGCGCCTGGCACGGCCGCGGCTATTACGGCCACATCAGGCACAATGTGAAGGCGATCTACCAGAAATATCTCGGCTGGTACGACGCCAACCCGGTCAATCTCGATCCGCTGCCGCCGGTCGAGTCGGGCAAGAAATATGTCGAGTATATGGGCGGCGCGGACGCGATCCTGAAGCGCGCGGCCGCGGATTTTGCCAAGGGTGAATTCCGCTTCGTGGCGCAGGCGGTCAGCCATCTCGTGTTCGCCGAACCGGACAACCAAGCCGCGCGCGCGATGCTCGCCGATACGTTCGAGCAGCTCGGCTACGCCGCCGAAAGCTCGACCTGGCGCAACGCGTACCTATTTGGCGCCCAGGAACTGCGGCAGGGCATGCCGAAGACGCCGCCACGTTCGCCGATGCCGCGCGAGACGCTGGCCGCGCTGCGTACCGAGCAGCTCTTCGACGTGCTCGGAGTCCGCCTCAACGGCCCCAAGGCCGACGGCAAGCGCATCGTGCTGAACTGGACCTTCACCGACACCCGCGAGACCTTCGTCCTCAACCTCGAGAATTCGGCGCTCACCTATGTGAAGGGCGCGCAGGCCTCCGATGCACAGGCGGGCTTCACGCTGGCGCGCGGCACGCTCGATGAGGTGATCGCCAAGCAGACCACGTTCCCGGACGCGGTCGGCGCCGGCAAGATCAAGGTCGCGGGCGATCCGATGCGCCTCGCCGAGCTGATGGCGCTGATGGACGAATTCCCGCGGATGTTCGAGATCGTCGAGCCGAAGCGGACGGTGGTGACGTGAGCTGACGGCCCCGCGGCTGTCATTGCGAGCGCAGCGAAGCAATCCATGGTTCCGCTTGTGCGGAGAGATGGATTGCTTCGTCGCTTCGCTCCTTGCAATGACGGGGAGGGAGTGCCGATTACTCCGCGCTCGCCACCAGCTTGAAGCGCGGCTTGGCGTTTTCCATCAGGCCGCGATAGACGGCGAGATAGTCGAGCGCCATGCGACGCGCGGTGAAGCGGGTCTCGAACTGCGTGCGGATCGCGCCGCGGTCGAGATTGCCGAGACGGCCGACCGCCGACACCGCGCTGATCTCGTCTTCGACGACGAAGCCGGTCAGCCCGTCGTCGATCACCTCGGGCACCGATCCGCGGTTGTAGGCGATCACGGGCGTGCCGCAGGCCATCGCCTCGATCATGACAAGGCCGAACGGCTCCGGCCAGTCGATCGGGACCAGTAGCCCGATCGCCCCGCTCAGGAAATCCGGCTTCTCGCGGTCGCTGATCTCGCCGATGAAGTCGACCAGCGGGTTGTTCTCGATCATCGGGCCGATCAGCTCGTCGTAATAATCCTGGTCGGCGCGATCGACCTTCGCCGCGATCTTCAGGGGAATGCCGCAGCGGGTCGCGATGGTGATCGCGCGGTCGACACCTTTCTCCGGCGCGATGCGGCCGAGCACCGCGAGATAGGACGGCTTGACCGGTTGCGGCGTCAGCAGGTTCTCGGGCAGGCCGTGATGGATGGTCCGCACCCAATGCGCCTGCGGCACCGGACGCCGCTGCGCATTCGAGATCGAGATCACGGGGATCTTAGAGAAAGTGTTGAAGACCGGCTGGTGCTCGGGAAGGTCTAGCCGGCCGTGCAGGGTGGTGAGGAACGGCGTCGGCTGCCGGTAGAACAGCGACCACGGATAGTAGTCGAGGTGGAAGTGCAGGAAGTCGAATTCGTCGTCGTCGCATTTCTGTCGCACGCGTTCCAGCATCACCATATGCAGCGCATTGGCATCTCGGACGGAGCCGTCGAGACGCAAGGCCTTGGGCCAGGTCGCATCGAGCTTCGCTGAGGTCCGGGAATCGCCGCTGGCGAACAGCGTGACGTCATGTCCGAGGGCTACAAGTTCTTCGGTCAGCCAGTGCACGACCCGTTCGGTGCCGCCGTACAGTTTGGGGGGAACAGCCTCCGTCAGCGGGGCAACCTGCGCGATGCGCATCTCTCCGTCTCCTGTGTCTGATGTGGTGAACTACCCTCAGCCCTCTGATGGCACTGGCATGCCGAACACGGGAACGTTCTTGCACGTGCGAAGTTCCCTAGGGGTGTGCGATCCGGTCCTTTCTTGTTTCACACACACTGTGGTCTTGCTGATGCCATCTCACTCCAACAGGTTTTTGCCGACGCCAGCGGTGCAAAATTGTTGCGCAGTGATGGCTGCACCAAGGAATCAGTCCACCGCACTTCACGTCATCGTGCACGAGAGTCGCGTCTAGAGAATTCTCGTTCACCCTCAACAGGTTTTGCAGGACGTCATGGATCATCTGTCAGGATACGCGCATCGCCCCTTTCCGTTTGTGTTGCGCTATCTGCGCCGGCGGCGCGCGTCGCATGTCGTCATCCTGTCGGCGGTTGTTGCGGCAGTTGCCTGCTCGGTAGGCACGCAATACGGCGTGAAGAACCTCGTCGACAGCCTGTCGGCCGGCGCGTCGCACGCGGGTGGCGTATGGCTGGCATTCGCTTTCCTCATGTCGCTGATCGCCGCCGACAACCTGCTGTGGCGGGTCGCAAGCTGGACAGCGAGCTTCACCTTTGTCGGTGTCACCGGCGATCTCCGCCGCGACATGTTCCGCCATCTCACCGGCCATGCGCCGAGCTATTTCTCGGACCGGCTGCCGGGCATGCTGACCAGCCGCATCACCGCGACCTCGAACGCGGTGTTCACGGTCGAGAACATGTTCGTGTGGAACGTGCTGCCGCCGTGCATCGCGACCTTCTCCGCGATCGCGCTGATTGGAACCGTCAGCCTCTCGATGTCGGCCGTGCTGGTTGCGATCTCGGGAACCATGGTCATCGCCATGTTCCACATGGCGGCCGCCGGCAAGCCGCTGCATGACGATTTCGCCAACAAGGCCGCGGCGGTCGACGGCGAAATGGTCGACGTGATCAACAACCTGCCGCTGGTGCGTTCGTTCTGCGGCCTCGGCTACGAGCACGACCGCTTCGACGCGACCGTGAACCGGGAACTCGCCGCGCGCGGCCGTTCCCTGCGCTATCTCGAGAAGCTCCGGCTCACGCATGCGGGCGTGACAGTGGTGCTGACCATTGCGATGCTGGCCTGGGCGATCAATCTCTGGCAGCAAGGCGCGGCCACCACCGGCGACGTCGTTCTGGTCTGCACGCTCGGCATCTCGATCCTGAGCGCCACCCGTGATCTCGCGGTCGCGCTGGTCGACGTCACCCAGCATGTGGCACGGCTGACCGAGGCGCTGGCGACGCTGTTGCAGCCGCATGAGCTGAGGGACCATCCGGAGGCGGAACCCCTGGTCAAGAGCGGCGCCGCGATCGCCTTCAACAACGTCTCGTTCCGCTATCCCGGCGGCCTGCAGGTGTTCGAACGCTTCAGCCTGCGCATCCAGCCCGGCCAGCGCGTCGGCCTGGTCGGCCACTCCGGCGGCGGCAAGTCCACCCTGTTCACGCTGCTGCAGCGCTTCTACGACGTGGACCACGGCAGCATTGCGATCGACGGCCAGGATATCGGCCGCGTCACCCAGCAAAGCCTGCGCGAGGCGATCTCGGTGGTTCCACAGGATATCTCGCTGTTCCACCGCTCGATCATGGAAAACATCCGCTACGGCCGGCCGAACGCCACCGACGACGAGGTGCTGCGGGCGGCGATCGCGGCGCGCTGCGATTTCATCGAGGCGCTGCCGGAGGGCATGGACACCATCGTCGGCGACCGCGGCATCAAGGTGTCGGGCGGCCAGCGGCAGCGGATCGCGATCGCGCGCGCCTTCCTGAAGGACGCGCCGATCCTGCTGCTCGACGAGGCCACCGCCGCGCTCGACGCGGAGTCCGAGGAGGCGATCCGCGAGGCGTTGTCGCGCCTGATGCGCGGGCGTACGGTCATCGCGATTGCGCATCGTCTCGCGACCCTGCGGAATTTCGACCGCGTCGTGATGCTGCAGGGCGGCCGTATCATCGAGGACGGTCCGCCCGACATCCTCGTGCAGGGAAAGGGCCCCTACCGCGAACTGGTCGCGCGCGAAATGGGTCGCCTGGCCACCAGCGCGGCCTGATCCGATATCGGCCAGTGTTGTTGCGTCCCGGTGCGTGCGTTGCCGCAACAGAGTTCGTCCGAGGTGAAGATGGCAGCCGACGTCGTCACGCAAATCGTCAGTGCCCGCATCGTCGAAGTCGAATCCCCGTTCTACATTCCGATGACGGGGCCCGCGGCGCGGCCGCGGCGCTCGCTGAAGCATGACGACACCTTCATCGTGCTCGACAGCCATGGCGATATCGGCGCCTCCGCCGGCGGGCCGGACGGGCTGTTCAACGCCGATACGCGCTATCTCGCACGTCTGGAGATGGTGCTGGACGAGGTCCAGCCGCTATTGCTCGGCTCCAACCTGCGCGACGACAATTCGGCGCTGACGGTCGATCTCACCAATTCCGACGTCTATCGCAACGACCGCCTGGTGCTGCAAAAGGACACGCTGCACATCGTGCGCTCGATCTTCCTGTGGCGCGGCACCGCCTATCAGCGCATCGGCTTGCAGAACCACGGCGACCGCCCGGCGAGCTTCGATCTCACATTGCTGTTCGACAACGACTTTGCCGATCTGTTCGAGGTGCGCGGCGAGCGCCGCGCGCGGCGCGGCACCGGCTCCAGCAAGCTGTTGGGGCCGAACGATGTCGTGCTCGAGTATGGCGGCCTCGACGGCCAGTCGCGGATCACGGCGCTGCATTTCGACCCGCGTCCGACCCGGCTGTCGGTGAACGCGGCGACCTATCATTTCGACCTCGCGCCGGGGCGGGCCACCTCGCTCTTCATTGCCGTCTCCTGCAACAAGCCGATCATGCAGAAGCCGGTGCCGTTCTTCCGCGGTCTGCTGGCGCATCGTCGCGAGATGCGGGGATCGTCGGCGGGTGCCACCAGCATCGAGACCTCGAACAACATCTTCAACGAGGTGCTGTGCCAGGCGATGGCCGATCTCAACATGCTGATGACCGAGACGCCGCAGGGCCGCTATCCCTATGCCGGTATCCCCTGGTACTCAACGACGTTCGGCCGCGACGGCCTGATCACCGCGATGCAGATGTTGTGGGTCGATCCCAGGATCGCCAGGGGCGTGCTGAGGCGGCTGGCCCATTTCCAGGCGAGGAGCGTCGATCCGCTGGCGGATGCCGCGCCCGGCAAGATCCTGCACGAGATGCGCGGCGGCGAGATGGCGGCGCTGCGCGAGGTGCCGTTCGCGCTGTACTACGGCAGCGTCGATTCGACGCCGCTGTTCGTGCTGCTCGCCGGGCTCTATCTCGAGCGCACCGGCGATGTGGAGACGCTGCGCGAGCTGTGGCCTGCGATCGAGGCCGGATTGCAATGGATCGACGGCCCAGGCGATCCGGATGGCGACGGTTTTGTCGAATATCAGCGGGCGACGGAGCAGGGCCTTCGCAATCAAGGCTGGAAGGATTCGTTCGACGCCATTTTCCATGCCGGCGGCAGGCTGGCCGAAGGCCATATCGCGCTGTGCGAAGTGCAGGGCTACGTCTTTGCCGGCAAGCAGCTTGCCGCCCGCGCGGCGCGCCGGCTCGGATATCTCGACAAGGCCACGACGCTGGAGGCCGAGGCGGAACGCCTGCGCGAACGCTTCGAGGCGGCGTTCTGGTGCGAGGAGCTCGGCACCTATGCGCTGGCGCTCGACGGCGCCAAAGAGCCGTGCCGGGTCCGCACCTCCAATGCCGGCCAACTTCTCTTTACCGGGATCGTGCGCGAAGACCGGGCGCGGCGGGTCGCTGCCGATCTGATGAGCCAGAAGTTCTTCTCGGGCTGGGGCATCCGCACCGTTGCGGTCGGCGAAGCGCGCTACAATCCGATGTCCTATCATGACGGCTCGATCTGGCCGCACGACAACGCCCTGATCGCGCTCGGCTTGGCGCGCTACGGCCTGAAGCATTCGCTGGCGCATCTGTTCAAGGCGCTGTTCGACGCCGCAAGCTACATGGACCTGCGGCGGCTGCCCGAGCTGTTCTGCGGCTTCCGCCGCGAGCGCCGCCGCGGGCCGGTGCTCTATCCGGTCGCCTGCGCGCCGCAGGCCTGGGCGAGCGCCACGGCATTCACGCTGCTGGAGGCGGCGCTCGGCCTCGAGTTCGACGCCATCAGAGGCGAGATCCGCCTGCGCGATCCCCGCCTGCCGGAATTCCTCAATGAGATGGTGCTGCGCGACCTCAGGCTCGGTGCCTCCAGCGTCGATCTCCGGCTGCGCCGCCACAACAGCGAAGTGTCGCTGGAGGTGCTGCGCACGCGCGGGCAGATCCAGGTGTCGATTGTGCTGACGCATTGAACGACTGCGCAGCGTCGCCGGGCGACGCGGAAAAACTTAATCTTGGGAGGGGTTATGCGTTCGAGAATCGTGATCGCTTTCGTCGCGGTGGTGCTTGCCACATTTGCCGGCGTCCGCGCGGCGGACGACACGCCGCCAGCACCGGACAAGGCCGCGCCGAGCGAGTCCGCTAAGGAACCGACAAAGGAGCCGGCAAAGGAACCGGCCAAGGAGCCGGCACCGCCGCCCTCGGTCACGGTGATCGGTGCGCGCGACGCGCACGGGATCCTGGGGCGCGAGGTTCGCAGTGCGAAGAACGAGGACATGGGCCGCATCGTCGACGTGATCGTCGACCGCGAGGGCACGGTCCGCGCTGCCGTGATCGACTTCGGCGGTTTCCTTGGCGTCGGCAGCCGCAAGATCGTCGTCGACTGGAACGCGCTGCATTTCGCCGGCGTTTCCAACAAGAGCGACAGCATCACGCTGGAGCTGACCAAGGAACAGGTGATGGCGGCGCCGGAATACAAGGAAGATACGCCGCTGATTGTGCTGGGCGCGGCCGGCAGTCTGCGCCCCTGGCAATTCGATCATTGATGTCGGAGAAGAACGCTGGCCGCACGTCCCTTCTATCAGGCGGACACGATAGACGGCGGTCGCCGGGGGCGGTCGGCAGAGGACGATAGAGTTGTGCCGCGGCCAGGCGCGCCATCGCCCGATCCGCCGAAGACGCCATCGCGCGAAAGCCAGCGCGGGCTCGACTGGTTCATTTTCTTCCTTGCCGACGTGCAGACCGGCTTCGGCCCGTTCGTCGCGGTCTACCTGACGACGCAGAAATGGACCCAGGTCGAGATCGGCTTTGTGCTCTCGATTGGCGGCATCATCGGGTTGCTCGGCCAGATGCCCGGCGGCGCGATTGTCGATGCCGCGCGCTCGGAGCGGATCGTTGCGGGCCTTGCGGTCGCAACCATCGGCGCGAGCGCCTTGGCCTACGCGCTGTGGCCGATCTTTCCCGTGGTGACGCTGGCCGCGACGCTGCATGCGCTCGCAAGCTGCGTGCTGGGGCCGGCAATCGCGGCGATCAGCCTCGGGCTCGTCGGACCGCTTGCGATCGGCGAGCGGCTCGGCCGCAACGCGCGGTTCGCCTCGCTCGGCAACGGATCGGCGGCGGCGCTGATGGGCGCCTGCGGCTACTTGTTGTCCAGCCGTTCGGTGTTTCTCGTAACCTTCCTTCTCGCGATTCCGACACTGCTGTCGCTCTCGCGCATCCGTGAGCGCGAGATCGACATTGCGCAGGCGCATGGCGCGGTGAAGCGCGAGCAGCCGGACCGGAGAGCGACCAGCGTATGGACGCTGGTGAAACAGCGGCCGCTCCTGATCTTTGCCGGCAGCGTGATGCTGTTCCAGCTCGCCAATGCGGCGATGCTGCCGCTGATGGCCGGCGTGGTGACGACGCGCTCGAGCCAATGGGCGCCGGTGCTGATCGCGGCCTGTATCATCGTGCCGCAGGCGATCGTGGCGCTGGCCTCGCCCTCGGTCGGCCGCAAGGCGCAGCAGATCGGCCGGCGTCCGCTGCTGCTGCTGGCGTTCGGTGCATTGGCGATCCGCGGCGTGTTGTTTGCGGTTGTCAGGGATCCCTATCTCTTGGTCGTCGTCCAGGTGTTCGACGGCATTACGGCTGCGGTGTTCAGCGTCATGGTGCCGCTGATCGTGGCCGACGTCGCCTTCGGCAGCGGCCATTTCAACCTGGCGCAGGGCATCGTCGGCACCGCGACCGGCATCGGTGCCTCGCTGAGCACCGTGCTCGCGGGCTATGTCAGCGACAAGCTCGGCAGCGGTACGGCGTTCCTGGGATTGGCGGGCATCGCCGCGCTGGGGCTTGTCGTGATCCTCCTGATCATGCCGGAGACGCGGCGGATGGCGGCGTGATCAGCCGCTGGTAGAGCGCGCTGTAACAGGCGGCCGACAAATCCCAGCTGTAGGATTTCGCCATCGCACTGCTTCGCATGGCATTGAGCCGATCCTTGGCGCGGAAGGCGTCGAAAGCGCGCCTGACGCCGCCAAGGAAGGATTCCGCCGAGGGCCGCGGGAACAGGAACCCGGTCTCGCCGTCGGTGATGGTTTCCGCCAACCCCCCGGTCTGGTGACCGATCGGCAGCGAGCCGAAGCGCTGTGCGTACATCTGGCTGAGCCCGCAGGGCTCGAAGCGCGACGGCATCAGGGTGAAGTCGCTGCCGGCGAAGATCCTGCGCGCCTGCGCGTCGTTGAAGCCGATCACGACGCCGATCGCGTCCGGCCGCCGCCGATGCGCGGCCACCAGCGCGTCCTCGAGCGCGGGCTCGCCGCTGCCCGTGACGACGATCTGGCCGCCGGCCTCGATGATCTCGTCGGCGGCCGACAGCACGAGGTCGACACCCTTCTGGTGCACGAGCCGGGCAACGAGCCCGAAGATCGGTCCGCGCGACAGCGCGAGCCCGAACTGCCGGCGGACATAGTCCGCATTGGCCTGCTTGCCTTTCCAGTCGCCGGCGCCGAACGGTTGGGCGAGCTGCGCGCAGTGGCGCGGGTCCCAGCTCTCGTCGATGCCGTTCAGGATACCGGTCAACTGGTCGGCGTCGGAGCGGATGCGGAGCAAGCCTTCGAGCCCGCAGCCGAGCTCCTCCGTGGTGATCTCGCGCGCGTAGGTCGCGCTGACGGTGGTCAAATGCGAGGCGTAGACGAGGCCGCCCTTGAGGAAGGAGAGCTGGTCGTAGAATTCCAGCCCGTCGATATGGAACGAGCTTTCCGGCGCGCCGATCCGCCGCAGCGAGGCGCGCGGAAACAGCCCCTGATAGGCGAGATTGTGGATGGTCAGGATCGACGGAATCCGCGCGCCGCGCCAGGCGAGGTAGGCGGGGGTGAGCGCCGCCTGCCAGTCATTGGCGTGGACGAGGTCGGCTGCCCAATTCTTGTCCAAGGTGCCGGCTGCAAGTTCGGCAGCGGCGGAGGCGAAGCGGCCGAAGCGGACGTCATTGTCCGGCCAGTCATGGCCGGATTCATCGCCGTAAGGATTGCCCGGCCGGTCGTAGAGTTCTGGGCACAGCAGCACATAGACCGGCATGCCGTCTTTGGTCGACGCACGCCCGAGCGTGCACGCCGGCATCTCGGCGAGCGGGGCACATTGTCCAACGATTTCAATATGGGTGAACTGTTCGACGATGTCCCGATAGCCGGGAAGCATGATTCTGACGTCACCGAAGGGGCGCAATGCGCGGGGAAGGGCGGCGGAAACAGCGGCGAGCCCGCCCACCCGGACGAAATCGTCCATCTCCGTGGTGACGAATAAGACCTTCAACAAGCGCCCTCGCTCCAGCCCATAGGACAGGCCATGCAAGATCGGGTCCAATTTGCCTTTGACGAAAATGCAAGTGACGAAAATGCAAGACAGCCCGCGGGGCCCCGTCCCGACGAGACGCTTTCCTGTCAGAGCGGCTCACCTTAGGGTCGCGCAGCACCATAAGACGAACCACGCGGTGGAGGAAGCCTTGGGAACGACGATAGCCGGCAACGATGAGGGGAATTTGACACGGAGCTTTGACGGGCTTCGCGTGCTCGATTTTTCGACCACGATCGCCGGACCTCACTGCACGCGGATGCTCGCCGACCTGGGCGCGGAGGTGATCAAGATCGAGACCGCCGAAGGCGAGACGATGCGGACCCGGCCGCCGGTCAGGAATAAATGCTCGACGGCCTTTGGCCAGCTCAACGTCGGCAAGAAGAGCATGGTGCTCGATCTCAAGTCGCCTGAAGGCGTCGAGGCGGTGCGCCGGCTGATCGCGACCGCCGACGTGCTGGTCGAGAATTTTCGCCCCGGCGTGATGCGGCGGCTGAAGCTGGACTATGCGGCGGTCCGCCACATCAATCCGAAGCTGATCTATTGCTCGATCTCGGGCTATGGACAGAGCGGGCCGTCGGCGGAACTGCCGGCCTATGCGCCGGTGATCCATGCCGCATCCGGCTATGAGATGGCGCATCTCGCCTACCAGCCGGGCCGCTCGCGGCCGGACTATTGCGGCATCTATCACGCCGACGTGCTGACCGGCGCCTACGCCTTTGGCGCTGTTACGGCGGCGCTGTACCAGCGCAGCACAGGCGGCAAGGGCCAGCACATCGACGTCTCCATGCTGGAATCGATGCTGAGTCTCACGCTCAACGAGGTGCAGTGGTCGCAATTCGAGGTGAAGCCGACGCAGCGCCCGATGTTCGGCCCGATCGAGACCTCCGACGGCTATGTGATGGTGGCGATCGCGAGCGAAAAGACGTTCCAGAGCCTGATGCAGGTGATCGGGCATCCCGAATGGGTCTCCGATCCGCGCTTTGCCATATATTCCGATCGACGGGAAAATTGGGCGAGCCTGATGGACGGTGTCGAGGCGTGGTCGCGCACGGTGGACACGCAGGCCTGCCTCGCCGCGCTGAACGAGTATGGCGTGCCGTCGTCGGCCTATCGCACGGTACGCGAGGCGCTCGCCGACCCGCAGATTGCGCATCGCGGTGCGCTCGCCGAGGTCGCGGACGGCGGCGGCACGTTCAAGGTGCTCAACCTGCCGTTCCGGATGTCCGGCGCCACGGTGTCTGCGGCGAAACGGATGTCGACGCTCGGCGAACACACGCGGTCCTATCTCAAGGAGATTGGACTTTCGGAGGATGAGATCGCAGGCTTCGCGGCCGAACGGGTGAAAACGGCGCGTAGTTAAGCCCTGCGGCTTTTCATCCGCGTTATGGCCTTGCCGTGCGCGGTGATTCCGGACAATCTTCCCTCGCCATGACACGACGATCCGGAACACCGGACGTCGCGCACTCGGGAGGGAGCAGGGATGAAGCCGGTCAACCGCGCGCACGCGCTTGCGCGTTTATTTCTTGTGGCGGGATTTGGCGCTGCCATGTTCGCGACGCCCGCCAGCGCACAGAAGCAGGGCGGCAGCATCACGGTCGGCCTTGAGCTTGATATCCCCGGCTTCGATCCGCTGAAGGTCGGCGTGTTCGACACCTCGGCGGAAACCGCGGCGGCAGCGATCTTCGACACGCTTGTCGGGTTCGACGACAAGGGCCAGCCGATCCCGAAGCTCGCGTTGTCCTGGACGCGTTCCGAGGACTTGAAGACCTGGGAGTTCAAGCTGCGGCCCGGGGTCAAGTTCCACGACGGCACGCCGTTCAACGCGCAGGCGGTCAAGGAGAATTTTGACCGGCAGAAGGATCCCGCCAACAAGTGCCGTTGCGCCTTCTACATCTCCAACATCGCCAGCGTGGATGCGCGCGACGAACTTACGGTCGTCTATCATCTGAACGACCCTGCGGTGAACCTGCCGGCGCTGTTCACGATCCAGAGCTCCAACAACGTGATCCAGTCGCCGACGGCCTGGAAGACCAGGGGCGACGACTACAACCGCAACCCGGTCGGCACCGGCCCCTACATCCTGAAGTCATGGACCGCCGGCGACCGCATGGTACTCGAGAAGAACCCGGACTATTGGAACAAGGGGCATCCCTATCTCGACCGGATCATCCTGAAGCCGCTGCCGGATGCGCAGTCGCGCTTCGCCAGCCTGCAATCGGGCGAGGCCGACATCGTCTGGGACGACGAATACGACCCCGACAACATCATGAAGGCGCAGAAGGACCCGAACCTGACCGTGCACACCTATGCGGGCTCGGGTGCGCAGGTCTACGCCTTCAACACCAAGGCGCCGCCGTTCGATGACGTTCGCGTGCGCCAGGCGCTGGTGATGGCGCTCGACCGCAAGAAGATCTCGCAGGCGATCACCAACGGTCTGGCGCGGTCCACGACCAACCCTTACGGCGACGGCTCCTGGGTCAAATGCAAGGACGACGGCGCCCTGCCGGAAGACGCAGCCAAGGCCAAGGCGCTGATCGCGGACTACGGCAAGCCGGTCGATTTCAAGATGATCGTGTCGGCGACGCCGCGCGGGCGCACCGTCGGCCAGGTGCTGCAGCAGGTCTGGAAGCGGGTCGGCGCCAATATGGAGATCGAGCAGGTCGATCAGGCCACCATCGTGCCGCGCGCCTTCATGCGCCAGTTCCAGCTGACGCCGTGGCGCATTGTCGATCTCGCCGATCCCGATCCGCAGATGTACGCCAACTTCCACACCGGAAGCCCGGTGGCGCTGGCCAATTTCTCCGATCCGGAGCTTGACCGCCTGCTGGAGCATGCGCGCGTCACGCCCGACACCGAGAAGCGCTCCGAGGACTATTGCGCGATCAGCCGCCTCATCAACAAGGAGGCGATCTGGTTCTGGACCTTCCAGAACACCTATTATGCGATCTCGAGCGCGAAGCTCAAAAACCTACCGAAGATCTATCATGGAGTGATCGACGTTTCCGACGTCTGGAAGGAATAGCCGCGCATGCTGTTCTTCGTCGCGCGCAGGCTCTTGTACCTTGTGCCGGTGCTGATCGCCGTCTCGCTGCTGACGTTCTGCATCGCCTCGCTGCTGCCGGGCGATCTCGCTTACGTGATCCTCGGCGACCAGGCGACGCCGGAAAACGTCGCGGCGCTGCGTCACGACATGGGGCTCGATCAGCCGATCTGGTGGCGCTATTTCAGCTGGCTCGGCAATATCCTGCAGGGCGATTTCGGGCGGTCCTTCCGCACCGGGCAGACCGTGCTGCAGGCGATGAGCGAGCGCATTCCGGTGTCGCTCGAGCTGATGCTCTTCGCCGAGTTGATAGGGCTTGCGATCGGCGTGCCGCTCGCGATCGCCTGCGCGGCCAAGAGCGGCAGTGCGTTCGACCGCTTCATGACCGGGTCGGCTTTCGCCATGCTGTCGGTGCCGACCTTCCTGTCCGCGATCCTGCTGATCTATCTGTTCGCGGTCGAGCTGCGCTGGCTGCCGGCGACCGGTTACGTGCCGTTCACCGAGGATGCCGTAGGCAATCTCCGCTTCTTCGTGCTGCCGGCGCTGACTCTGGCCCTCGCGGAATGGCCGGGCATCATGCGCGTGCTGCGCTCCGACATGATCGCGGCGCTTCAGGAGGACTACATCGCGCTCGCCAAGGCGAAGGGATTGAAGCCGTCGCGCATCCTGTTCGTGCATGCGCTCAAGCCGTCGTCGCTGACGCTCGTCACCATCACCGGCATCAATATTGGCCGGCTGATCGGCGGCGCCGTGATTGTCGAGACCGTTTTCGCGTTGCCGGGGATCGGCCGTCTGCTGGTCGGCGCGATCTATACCCGCGACCTCATCATCCTGCAGGGCGTCGTGCTCATGGTCGCCGCGGGCTTCGTGATGATGAACTTCATCGTCGACATGCTCTACGCCGTTCTCGACCCGAGGATTCGCCATGGCCACGCTTGAACTCACCATCGAGGAGGTCAGTGCGCAGCCTGCGCGGCGCGGACGCCGACTGGGGCTGTTGTTCTGGTTTGCGATCGGTTGGATGACGCTGGTCTTTGCGCTCGCGATCTTTGCCGACCTGCTGCCGCTGCCGAGCCCGACAGAGATGGACATGCTCGATCGGCGAGCCCCGTTCTCGCTCGAGCACTGGCTCGGCACCGACGGCCTCGGCCGTGACGAGCTGGCACGTCTCATCTACGGCGCGCGGATCTCGCTCATCGTCGGCCTCTGCGCGCCCGTGATCGGGCTCACCATCGGCGGCGCGCTCGGCCTGCTCGCGGGCTATTTCCGCGGCCGCTTCGAGACCTTCGTGGTCGGCAGCATGGATGTGCTGCTGGCGTTCCCGCCCTTGATCCTGGCGCTTGCGGTGACCGCCTATCTCGGCCAGTCGATCTTCTACCTGACCTGCATCCTCGGCGTGCTCGGTATTCCCGCCTTCATGCGGGTGGCGCGCGCCGCCACCCTGTCGCTGGCGCGGCGCGAATTCGTCATCGCGGCGCAGGCGCTCGGCGCCACCCATGCCCGCATCCTGTTGCGCGAGCTCCTGCCCAACGTGCTGCTGCCGCTGCTCGCCTTCTTCCTGCTCGGCGTTGCCGTCACCATCGTGGCCGAGGGCGCGCTGTCCTTTCTCGGCCTTGGCGTGCCGCCGCCGATCTCGAGCTGGGGCAGCATGATCGGCGAGGGACGCGAGAGCCTCGATGTTGCCCCTCGGCTCGCCTTCCTCCCGGCAATCGCAATGTTCCTGTCCGTGCTCTCCTTCAATCTCGTCGGCGACACCATGCGCGCGCTGACTGATCCCAGGCAGGGCGCGCTGTGAGCGGCGGCATCCTGCTTTCTGTGGAAGATGCAGTGGTCGACCTGCCGACCCCGCGCGGCAATCTGCGCGCGGTCGACCATGTCGATCTGACCGTCGAGGCCGGGCGGACACTCGGCATCGTCGGCGAGTCCGGCTGCGGCAAGACAATGTTGTCGCGCGCGATCCTGCAGCTCTTGCCCAAGAAGGCGAAGCTTTCGGGCCGCGTAATGTTCGACGGACAGGATCTCCTGAAACTGTCGCCGGAAAAGCTGCGCAAGCTGCGCGGCCGCTCGCTCGCGGTCGTGTTCCAGGACCCGATGACATCGCTCAACCCGGTGCTGACCATCGGCACGCAGCTGATCGAGACCATTCAGGAGCACCTCGAGCTCGATCTGGCGGAAGCCAGGCGACGCAGCATCGAGCTGCTCGCGGCTGTCGGCATTCCCGCGCCGGAGCAGCGGCTTTCGCAATATCCGCACCAGCTCTCCGGCGGCATGCGCCAGCGTGTCGCGATCGCGGTGGCGCTGTCCTGCGAGCCGAAGCTCCTGATCGCGGATGAGCCGACCACGGCGCTCGATGTCACGATCCAGGCCCAGATCCTCGACCTGCTGGCGCGCGAGCAGCGCCGCCGCCACATGGCGATGATCATCATCACCCACGATCTCGGCGTGGTCGCCGGCCGCACCGACGAGGTCGCGGTGATGTATGCGGGACGCGTGGTCGAGCGCGCGCCGACGCCTGCGCTGTTCAAGGATATGCGGATGCCGTACACCGAGGCGCTGCTTGCGGCGCTGCCCAAGCTCGACGCTGCGCCGCATACGCCGCTGCCGGCGATCTCGGGGCGGCCGCCGGATCCGACCCGGCCGCTCAAGGGTTGCTCGTTTGCGCCGCGCTGCCGCTATGCGAACGGCCGCTGCAATACCGAGAAGCCCGCGCTCAGCGCCGCGGACACCGCCGGACATCTCTATGCCTGCTTCCATCCGATCGCAGCGGGTGTCGGCGCATGATGCAGCAAGCCCTATCCGATCCGCTGCTGAAGGTGGAAAACCTCGTCGTCGAATATTCGGTTGGCGGCAAGACCATCCACGCCGTGTCCGGCGTCAGCCTCGCGATCGCGCGCGGCGAGACGCTCGGCCTGGTCGGCGAATCCGGCTGCGGCAAGTCGACCCTCGGCCGCGCCGTGCTGCAATTGCGCCAGGCAGTGTCGGGCAAGGTGCTGTTCGACGGCCACGACCTCACCACCATGCATGGCGACACGCTGCGCAAGATGCGCCAGCGCGTGCAGTTGATCTTCCAGGATCCGATCGCTTCGCTCAATCCGCGACGGCGGATCGGCGATATCGTCGCCGAGCCGCTGGTGATCTCGGGCGTCAAGGACCCGGAAGAGCGCAAGCAGCGCGTCTTCGACGTGCTGTCGGCGGTCGGCCTCGATCCGACGCTGGTCAGCGGGCGGCTGCCGCATGAATTCTCCGGCGGCCAGTGTCAGCGCATTTGCATCGCACGCGCGCTCGTGCTCAATCCGGACTTCATCATCTGCGACGAGCCGGTGTCGGCGCTCGATGTGTCGATCCGCGCGCAAATCCTCAACCTGCTGGAGGAGATGAAGGCGCGCTACGGCCTCACCCTGCTGTTCATCGCCCATGACCTTGCGGTGGTGAAGGCGGTCAGCGACCGCGTCGCGGTGATGTATCTCGGCCGGCTCTGCGAGGTCGGCCCGCCTGAACAGCTCTTTGCAACGCCGGCGCATCCCTATACCGCGCTCCTGATCGAGGCGATCCCGGTACCCGATCCGGACATGAAACCCACCGAAACCGTGCCGGTCGGCGAGCCGCCGTCGCCGATCGCGCCGCCCTCCGGCTGCCGCTTCCGCACCCGCTGTCCGCGGGCGGACGCGCGTTGCGCCAGCGAGGTACCGGAACTGCGTCGCGTCGCGCCCGGCCAGTTCGCGGCTTGCCATCATCCGCTGATCTAAATAGACCAACACGCGCGTTTGTCCGGAGCGGGCAGGCGTGGCAAGGTCCGCTGCAAGAACAAGATCACGGGAGAACTGCGATGAAGAGCTTTCAGGTCGTCGATTTCAATGCCCCTCTGAAGGAGGTCGATCAGCCGACGCCGCAGCCGTCGGGCACGCAGGTGCTGATCAAGGTGAAGGCGGCCGGCGTCTGCCACAGCGACCTGCACATCTGGGAAGGCGGCTATGACCTCGGCCACGGCCGCAAGCCGCTGTCGCTGAAAGATCGCGGCGTGTCGCTGCCGCGCACGATGGGCCATGAGACGGTCGGCGAGGTCGTGGCGTTCGGCCCCGACGTGACGGAAGCCGACAAGGGCGGGCTGAAGACCGGCGACGTCGCGCTGGCCTATCCCTGGCTCGGCTGCGGCAAATGTCCGACTTGCCTTGCCGGCGACGAGAACATGTGCGCGGTGAAGCCGAATTCGCTCGGCGTCTATTGCGACGGCGGCTATGCCGACCACATGACCGTGCCGCATCCGAAATATCTTTTGAACCTGAAGGGGCTCGATCCGGTCACGGCCGCGCCCTATGCCTGCTCGGGCGTCACCACCTACAGCGCGCTGAAGAAGGTCGAGAAGGATCTGGACACGCCGATCGTGATCTTCGGCGCCGGCGGTCTCGGCCTGATGGCGCTGTCGCTGTTGAAGGCGATGGGCGGCAAGGGCGCGATCGTGGTCGATATCGATGCCAAGAAGCGCGAGGCGGCGGAAGCGGCCGGCGCGCTCGCCACCGTCGACGGCAAGGCGCCCGACGCGCTCGAGCAGTTGATGAAGAAGGCCGGCCAACCGATCCGTGCCGCGATCGATCTGGTCGGCAATGCCCAGACCTCGCAGCTCGGCTTCGACTGCCTGACCAAGGGCGGCAAGCTCGTGATCGTTGGCCTGTTCGGCGGCGGCGCGACCTGGGCGCTGCCGCTGATCCCGATCAAGGCGGTCACCATCCAGGGCAGCTATGTCGGAAACTTGCGCGAAACGCAGGAACTGCTCGATCTCGTCCGCGCGAAGAAGATCCCGGCGATCCCGGTCACCACGATGCCGCTCGCCAAGGCGAACGACGCGCTGTCCGATTTGCAGAAGGGCAAGTTGGTCGGCCGCGCGGTGCTGACGCCGTAAGACTTTAATCTTCGTCATGGCCGGGCTTGTCCCGGCCATCCACGTCTTACTCGCTGTCGGTTCGAAAGTCGTGGATGCCCGGGACAAACCCGGGCATGACGAGCTCTTGAACTTCGGTCGTTGTGAGCCTGAGGGAATCGCTATGTCCGCCAACAACGCCTTCCACATTGCCGTCCTCGGCGGCGACGGTATCGGTCCGGAGGTGATGGCGCCCGCACTCGAGGTGCTGCGCCGGATCGAGGCGACGACCGATCTGAAATTCCGCTTCACCGAGGCGCCGGCCGGCGCTGTCAATTACAAGGAAACCGGCAAGTCGATGCCGGACAGCACGATCAAACTGTGCGAAGAGGCCGACGCGATCTTGCTCGGCGCCTGCGGCCTGCCGTCGATACGCTATCCCGACAATACCGAGATCGCGCCGCAGATCGAGCTGCGCATGATCTTCGACCTCTATGCCGGCGTGCGCCCGGCGCGGCTGATCCCGGGCGTGCCGAGCTCGATCGTCGGTGCCGAGCAGAAGGGCATCGACCTCGTCGTCATCAGGGAATCGACCGAAGGCCTGTTCGCTTCGATGGGCAAGGGCGTCGTCACCGACAGCGAGGCGCGCGAGACCATGGTGATCACGCGCCGAACGTCGGAGCGGCTGTTCGAATTTTCCTTCCGCCTCGCCGAGCGCCGCAAGGCACGAGGCAAGGTCAATGGCGGGCTGACCTGCGTCGACAAGGCGAACGTGTTCAAGGCCTTCGCCTTCTTCCGCGAGATCTTTGACGAGACCGCAAAGCGGCATCCCGGCGTCAAGGCCGATCACCTCTACATCGACGCGGCCGCGGCGGCGCTGGTGAAGCGGCCCTGGGACTTCGACGTCATGGTCACCGAGAACATGTTCGGCGACATCCTGTCCGATCTCACGGCGGGCCTGATCGGCGGCATGGGCATGGCACCGTCGGCCGACATCGGCGACCGCCATGCCGTGTTCCAGCCCTGCCACGGCACCGCGCCCGACATCATGGGGCAGGGCAAGGCCAATCCGACCGCGATGATCCTCTCGGTTGCGATGATGCTGGACTGGTTGGCCGACAAGCATGGCCTGCCGAGTGCAGCCGAGGCCGGCGCGCGAATCGAGCGCGCGGTCGACAAGGTCTATGCCGACGGCATCAAGCCGTTCGAGTTCGGCGGCAGCAATGGCACCGCCGATATCGCAAAGGCGGTGCTGGCGGCGCTCTGACCGAAAGGGATGAGGGGGCCCGTGCCCCCTCATTGAGGTTAGCGGTGATGTCCGTGCCCATGACCGCGGCCATGATGTCCGCCGTGATGGCGCGGCCCGTGGTGATGGTGGCCATAGTGGTGCGGACGATGATGCCATCCATGATGGCGCAGTCCGTAGTAGCCGTATGCGCCCGGCCGCCAATGGCAGCGGCCCCAGGAATCGCAGACATAGCGCACCTGCGCGATGTTGGGCGTCTCGCTCGCGACGCGGCCGGCCTGCGCGAGCCCGTTCGGCATTGCCGAGGCCGCACCCGATGCCAGCGCAGCGCTTGCCAAAGCGGCCAATCCCATCACAGCAAGCTTGATCTTCATTGAGAACTCCTTCGTTGAACATTGCAAACGTCCATGCGGCCGCTTGGTTGCCGCGACAAAAAGACGAGCCGAGAATGGGCTCGTGTCGCGGACGTCGGGTTCAACGAAGCAAATGCGGAGTTCTGACGTCGCTTCGTCGCGCGGGCGACAATCGGTCGCGCGACGAATTGGCAGGGCGATGCGATCTACTGCGCCAGATGCGCAGTCAGCGGATGCTCGGCGGCCTTGTTGAAGAACGCCGCTTCCTCTGTGGTCGCTTCCAGGAGCTGCTCGTCCTGGGCGTAGATGTCGTTGCGGAACTGCACGGTCTGGTCCTTGGTCATCCACGCCGTGAGGTAGATCCAGGCCACCGGGACCTTCTTCAGCATATGAACGTCCTGGCGCTGGCCGGTGGCGATCGCCGCGTCGATCGCGGCCCTGTTCCATTGCGGCTGGTCCTTGAGCAGCCATGCGGCGAGATCGCGGACATTGTCGACGCGCGAGCAGCCGTGAGAATCGAAGCGGTAGTCGTCGTTGAACAGGTTGCGTTGATTGGTGTCGTGCATGTAGACCGAATAGGAGTTCGGCATGTCGATCTTGACCGCGCCGAGCGCATTCCATGTGCCGTTCTGCTGGCGCACCGTGAAGTTCGGCGTGTGGTTGCCGGACCAGTCCACTGAATTCGGATCGATCGGATTGTCGTGGCTGTCGAGCACGTCCATGTGCATGCGCGACAGATAGGTCGGGTCCTTGCGCATATGCGCCGAGATTTCGCTCTTCGCGATCGACGACGGCACGGTCCAGGTGGGGTTGAGATTGACGCTGGTGATCTCCGCAGTCAGCGTCGGCGACGGCTTCTCGGTCTTGCCGACGATCACGCGATAGCGCCGCACCACCTTGTCGTCCTCGACGGCCTCGGCGAATGCCGCGGGAATGTTGACGACCACATAGCGCTGACCGAACGGGAAGCTCATCTGGGCGAGCCGCTCCAGCGACGCCTCGAGCTGCCTGATCCGCTTCTGGACGGGGACATTGAGCGCGGCGAGCGTGCGCGGCGTCACGGTGCCGGTGGCGGCGAGGCCATGGCGGGCCTGGAAGCGCTTCACCGCCTCCGCCAACGTATCGTCATAGCCGCCGGTGGCCTTGTCGGCGGCAAGATCGCCGCTCATGATCAGGCGCTTGCGCAGCAACTCGTCATTCGCCCCCGCCGTGCCGATCGCGAATTTGGCATCCGCCGGGATTGTTGGCCATCCGCCACGGACGGCCAGATCGGAATAGCTCAGTGCGGCCTCGCGGATACGCTGCGCGCTGCTTTCATCATAGGTCGGTTCGTGCGAGAGCGCGAGGGCCGCGGCCGATCGCTGCTCCGGCGTGGAGGCGGGCGCGGCCGGCTTGGCCGGAGTGGCGTGCGCCGCAGTTGCCGCGCCCGCCGGAGCGGTCGCTGCGGGCGCGACGTGATGGGGCTGAGGCGGAGCGGCTGTACCTGGCGCACCGGCGCCGGCGCCCTGGCCGAAGGCCGGCGCGGCAATGAGCATCGCGGCCATGGCGACGAGTGTCATTCTCTGCATGTCTGACGTCCCCGGAATGCGCGCGAGGCGCGGATGTTGAAGCCTGAAGCGCGGCCGCCCGTCCGGATGAACGGCAGGGCGGTAAGTCCGCATGCGCGTGTCGCAAGATTTTTCTCATGAGCGTTGCGTCTTGATTAAGTTTCGGTTGCGGTTGTTGCGTCGCTGCAACCTCGTCACCACTCTGCCGCCCGAATCGGACTTTTGTCTCCCCTGCTAAGTCGCGTTGACCGATGTGATGGTTCGGCAGCGGGCCAAAAAAATCAGAGAAAAAAGCAGAGAAGAAAAGCAGAGGAAATGCCATGCGGCTGACGCGCCGGGACATCATTGCAGGAAGTGGCGGCGCGCTGGCGCTGCTCGCGGGCGTCCCGGCCTCGGCGCAGGGCGGTTATCCTAGTCGCGCGATCAAGATGGTCGTGCCCTATCCGGCCGGCGGCACCACCGATCTGCTTGGCCGGATGGTCGCCGACCAACTGAAGAGTGGGCTTGGGGCGACCGTCGTCGTCGAGAACAGGCCCGGCGTCGGCACCACGCTCGGCGCCGAGCAGGTCGCCAAATCCGATCCGGACGGCTACACGCTGCTGATGGCGACCTCGACGACACTGGCGATCAACAAGGCGCTGTACAAGACACTGCCCTACGATCCGGTCAGGGATTTTGCGCCGATCGCGCTGATCGCCAACGTTCCCTTCGTGCTGATCATCAACCCATCGATTCCGGCAAAGTCGCTGACCGAGTTCATCGCCTACGCCAAGTCGAAGCCGGGACTGGCCTTCGCGTCGGCCGGCAACGGCAGTCCGCAGCATCTTGGTGCGGAGATGCTGAAGGCGGCAGCGGGCATTCAAATTCGCCACGTGCCCTATCGCGGCAGCATGCCGGCGATGCTGGATGTCATCGCCGGACACATCCCCTTCATGGTCGTCGACCTGCGCCCGGCGCTGCAACAGATCAAGGAGGGCAAGGTGAGGGCGCTCGGCGTCACCACGCCGAAACGCGTGATCGCCGCACCCGGGATTCCGACCCTTGCCGAGAGCGGGCTGCCCGGCTTCGAACTGGTGGCCTGGCAGGGGGTGGTCGCGCCTGCGGGTACGCCGCGCGACATCGTCGATCAGCTCGCGGGACAGATCGGCAAGCTGCTGGCCGAACCCGCCACGCGCGACAGGCTCGCCGCGCTGACGCTAGAGCCGTTGCCCGGGTCGACGCCGGCGAGCTTTGCCGCCTACATCAAGGCCGAGGTTGATCGCTGGGCTTTGATCGTGAAGAAGTCCGGCGCCCAGATCGAATGACGACGGCAAGGCGCGACCGACGAGGCCGCAAGTAAAAAGCGCCGCCATCCAGGATGGCAGCGCTTTGTTACGTCCCGGTCCGGCCAACAGGTAGCATGGCGCGGCGACCGGCTACCGGCCGATCCGCTCGGGCTTGTCGATCGCGTTCGCGGGACCGCGATCTGACTGACGCCGCTCAGTCTTCGTTGGCGGCGATCGATTCCATCAAGGACACCAGCTGGCGTTGCACGGTCTGGTCCTTGATCTTGCTGTAGGCGCGCAGCAACCGCAGGCTGAAGGCGCTGTCCAGGAACAGGAGGCTCTCGACCTCACGTGCCTTGTTGTCGCCGTCGTAGAAGAAGGTGACCGGCACGTCGAGCGCGGTGGCGATCTGCTGAAGGCGGGCAGCGCCGACGCGGTTGACGCCCTTCTCGTACTTCTGGACCTGCTGGAAGCTGACGCCAAGCTTATCGCCGAGTTCGGCCTGGGAGATCTTCTGCTCCACACGCCGCAGGCGAATCCGCTTGCCCAACTCAATGTCCGGTTTGCCGGCACTGCGCTGTTTCATCTTCTTTGCTGCTGATCTGTTCATTCTGGTGACCCGTCCTTCAAATCGGGAAGCCCTGGCCTTGATAGGTCAGGGATTCGTCCATGATGTACCGCGTTAAAGTTCGTTTGGATCGTCAGTTGGTCGTGACAACCACGGTAATCCAAGAAGATCGCGGGGTGGTATCCAATCGCATTTGCGCAATGGAAGCACCCTGATACCGACGCGCCCGACTACCTAAAGTCGATCACGCCAAGGCGTCTCTCGACACCCCGCCTTCTACATTTGGCAAAATATTGACCGATCCACAACTACCACGAGTTTGATCGCCACAGATTTTGCGCGCATGCTTACCGGCGGAGATGCTCATGCCCCGTATTCCTACGGGCATTTCTATCTTACGGGCGTCGTTGACGAGATGCAACCCTTGCTAGTGTTGGCGCAAGGTCAGGGATCGGTGCTCTGCAACGCTGCGGCGACAGCACCCAGCGAAAGGTTGACGCAAGCGCGCCGTGAGCTTTCGGAATGTTGCTGGACAATTGCCCAAAAGTTCTGGATCATCGGGAACAAGCTCGCGCCTGACCACGCCGGCGAACTTTGGTGGGAGAGGCAAATGAAACGAAAGAGGGGAATGCCTCGACTCTACCTCGCGAGTTCGGGAGCGGAAGACATGCCGGTGGCAAATACAGAACAACGATTGCGCTCGCTTCTGACGACTCTGGAAGAGTGTCAGACGTTTCTGCTGGACCGCGCCAGCGATGAGACCGCGCGATTGCTGTCGCTTGCCATCCTTGAGCTGCGGATGGAGCTTCACAAGGTGACGGACTCCGAGCTGAAGGCGCTGTGCGACATGATGGCGGCGAACGAACTGCCGCCGGAGCCGGCGACGCCGTCGACCAGGCAACTGCCGCCCTATCTGAAGCTCATCAAGTAGATTTCCGACAAGCCCGATCGATCGCGGGCGGCGCGTTTGCGTGCCGTCGTGCGGTGCCTTGTGCGCGTTGCCCGCTCGGCACGGCACAACCCCTTGTGTCGATGATCCGCCTTTAGCCCGCGGTGACGTCGACCGTCTCGGCGCCGTCGAGCACCCGGCGCGCCTGGTCACGATCGAGATCGCCTTCCCAGGCCGCGACCACGACGGTGGCGACGCAGTTGCCGATCAAATTGCCGAGTGCGCGCGCCATGCCGATGAACCAGTCGACCGACAGCACGAGCACAAGGCCGATCGCGGGGATGCTGGGCACGGCATTGAGCGTTGCCGCCAGGATTACGATGGCGGAGCCGGGCACGCCATGCGCGCCCTTCGAGGTGATCAGCGAGATGCCGAGCACCAGGAGCAGGTCGCCGAACGACAGCGGCGTGTTGGTCGCCTGCGCGATGAACACCACCGCCAGCGTCAGGTAGATCGAGAAGGCGTCAAGGTTGAAGGAATAGCCGGTCGGGATCACGAGGCCGACCACCGAGTCCTTGACGCCGAGCCGCTCCAGCTTGCGCATGATCTGCGGCAGCACCGCGTCGGAGGACGCGGTCGCGAGCACGATCATCAGCTCCTCGCGCAGGTAGCCGAGGAATTTCACGATGTTGACGCCGGCGAGCGCCATCACGCCGCCGAGCACGCCGAGCACGAAGACCGCGACCGAGACGTAGAACAGCGCGACCAGCGACACCAGCTGCTTCAGCGAGCCGACGCCGTATTTGCCGACGGTGTAGGCGACCGCCCCGAGCACGCCGAGCGGGGCAATCCGCACGATCAGGCCCATGGCGCGGAACAGCACGGTCGACGCCGCGTCGATCAGCGACGAGATCTTCTCGCCCTTTTCGCCGCCGACCAGCGCCAGGCTGACGCCGAAGATGATGGCGAAGAACAGCACCTGCAACACGTCGTTGCGCGACAAGGCGTCGAACGAGGTGGTCGGAATCACGTTCAGCAGGAAGCTGCCGATGCCGCCGCCCTGCAGCTTGTGGGCGTTGTCGGCATAGGTGTTGAGCGCCTTGGCGTCGAGCGTCGAGGTATCGATGTTCATGCCGTGGCCGGGGCCGAACAAATAAGCCAGAAGGAGGCCGATCACGAGCGCGACCGTCGTCATCGCCTCGAAATAGATCAGTGCCTTGACGCCGACGCGCCCGACCTTCCGGAGGTCGCCGGCGCCGGCGATGCCGTGCACGACGACGCAGAACACGATCGGCGCGACGATCATCGAGATCAGCTTCAGGAACGCGTCGCTGAGGATCTTCAGGGAGACGGCGAAATCCGGCACCGCCATGCCGAGCACGATGCCGAGCAATAGCGCGATCAGCACCTGAACGAACAGCGACGTGTAAAGCGGCTTGCGTGTTTCCGCGGCAACCGCTGTGATGGTCGACATGGCGATACTCCCCTGATCGGCTAGTCCAAACAGGGGCATCGTAGCAACTTGCGTGCCAAATTCCGCGGCGCGCGCGGTGCGCCGCGGATGGGTCAACCGTCAGAGATTGCTCTCGGTGATCGCCGCATAGACCATCGTGCGCAGCTCGCGACGCAGCGGATAGGCGCTCGACGGCAGCACCTGGGTCATGAAGATCGTGATCAGCTCTTCGGCGGGATCGATGAAGAACGACGTCGTCGCCGCGCCGCCCCAGTTGAATTCGCCGGGGCTGCCGGCGATCAGCGTCTGCGCCGGGTTCATGGTGACGGCGAAGCCGAGGCCGAAACCGATGCCGTTATAGGCGGCCTCGCTGAACAGCGAACGCGACATCGCCGGCAGGTCGACGCCCCCGGGCAGGTGGTTGGAGGTCATCAGCTTCAGCGTCTTCGGACCGAGCAGCCTGATGCCACCGAGTTCGCCGCCGTTGAGCAGCGCACGGCAGAAGGTGAGGTAGTCGGCCGCGGTCGAGCACAGCCCGCCGCCGCCCGAGATCAGCGAGGGCGGCGACAGGAACGAGCTCGTGGTCGGGTCGTCCTGCAGCGTCAGCGTGCCCTTGCGCTCGGCGGCGAGCAGGTTGAAGCCGCCTTGCGGATCGGCGGAATAGCAGGCGGCGAAGCGATGCGCCTTCTCGGCCGGCACGAAGAAGTCGGTGTCGTTCATGCCGAGCGGCTTGAAGATGCGTTCCTTGAGGAACTGTTCGAACGGCATGCCCGAAATCTTGCCGACGAGGTAGCCGATCACGTCGGTTGCGACCGAGTAATTCCAGGCTTCGCCTGGTGAGAATTCCAGCGGGATCTTCGCGAGGTCCTCGATCATGCCGTCGAGCGTGCCGGCCTTGATGACCTCGCCGATCTTCTTCTCGCGGTAGGCGGCATCGACATTGGAGCGCTGCTGGAAGCCGTAGGTGAGGCCCGAGGTGTGGCGCAGGAGGTCGACGATCAGCATCGGCCGCGACGGCGGACGTGTCAGGAAGGCGGGCGCGGTGCCGGCGGCGAAGACGCCAAGGTTCTTCCATTCCGGGATGTATTTGGCGACCGGCTCATCGATCGCGACGCGGCCTTCCTCGACCAGCATCATGAAGGCGACTGACGTGATCGGCTTGGTCATCGAATAGATGCGGAAGATGGTGTCGTCCTTGACCGGCGCCTTGCGCTCGAGATCGGCAAAGCCCTGCACTGCGGAATGCACGATCTTGCCGCGGCGATAGATCAGCACCTGGGTGCCGGGAAAGCGGCCGGCGTCGATGTAGCGGTTCTTCAGATGCGCTTCGAGGCGGTTGAGCGCCGCGGTCGACATTCCCGCGGATTCGGGGGAGGCAGGGGTAGGGGCTAGCATCAGGCTCTTCTCCGGCTGGCAGGGAGGTCTTGATAGCCGAAAAGTGTGCCTTGCACCAACCGCCGCGGCTTACCCGGTGGGGGGCGCTGGTGTAGGCTCGCGGGCCGCAGTCGCGCGCCCCAGGGAAACGCAGAGATGACCCAGTTCAACGACACCGAACTCACCGCCGCCGTGATCCGCAGCTTCGACCAGACGCCCAATCCGCGGGCCAAGTTCCTGCTGCAGGAACTGGTGAAGTCGCTGCACGACTATGTGCGCAAGACCGATCTCACCTTCGAGGAATGGGATTACGCGATCGACTTCCTGACCCGCACCGGCCAGAAGTGCACCGACATCCGCCAGGAGTTTATCCTGCTTTCCGACGTGCTCGGCGTGTCGATGCTGGTCGATGCGGTCAACCACCGCGATCGCGACGGCGCGACCGAGACCACGGTGCTCGGCCCGTTCTATGTCGGCGAGCACAGGGTGACGCCGCACGGCACCGATATCTCCGCCGATTTGCCGGGCGAGCGTATGTTCGTGCAGAGCCGCGTCACCGACCTCAAGGGCAAGCCGCTTGCCGGCGTGCCGGTGGACGTCTGGCATGCCGATGGCGACGGCTTCTACGATTCGCAGAAGGCGAGCTACGCCAGCGAAGGCCCGTCGTCGCGCGCACGCTTCGTCACCGACGCCGACGGTCGCTTCTTGTTCCGCACCATCGTGCCGTGCAGCTATCCGATCCCGACCGACGGCCCGGTCGGGCAGATGATCACCGAGACCAACCGCCACCCGATGCGGCCGGCGCATGTGCATTTCCTGGTCAATGCCAAGGGCTACGAGCCGCTGATCACGCACGTCTTCATGGATGGCGACAAATATCTCGATTCCGACGTCGTGTTCGGCGTGAAGGATGAACTGGTCGCCAGGATCGAGAAGCGCACCGATCCGGTGATGCCGGACGGGAAGCCGGCAGACGGTCCCTGGAATTTGATGACCTACGAATTCCACATGAAGCCCGGCGGCGGAATGGCGCCGGCGCCGCTCGGCACCAAGGTGACCGAAGTCGCCTGATCAACGCCCTGAAAAGCGGTCTGCTCAATTCTTGTGCGACGCACAAGAATTGAGCGAATCGCAAATTTGAGGTGCGCGCAGAAATTTCGCGCGCGCTGCGACATGTTGCGCAAGGTCTTGCGACAAAATCAATTTTCGCGCTGCGGCAGCTTGGCACAAGGCTTGAATAGTCAGTGCCGACGCCATTGAAGCCGTCCCTCGAGGCCACCCCATCGGATTTCTGACGCCGCCAGACCGGGGCCTCCCCGGCGCACGCCCTCTTGCGCCCCGCGCGCGTCGCCACCCGACGGACGGCGCTCGACGCACAGACGCAACACCCTAACGCAACGACGCAAAGGACGACCGATGACCAAGCCCACCAACAAGCCCTCAGGCCGTGGCCTCAGCCGCCGCAGCCTCCTGAAGGCAACCAGCGGCACCGCCGCGCTGCTCGCCGCGGCCAAGCTCAATTTCCCCGCGGGTGCATTTGCGCAAGGCGCGGGCCCCGAGGTGAAGGGCGCCAAGCTCGGCTTCATCGCGTTGAGCGACGCCGGTCCCCTGTTCGTCGCCAAGGACAAGGGCCTGTTCGCCAAATATGGCATGCCCGATGTCGATGTGCAGAAGCAGGCCTCTTGGGGCACCACACGCGACAATCTCGTGCTCGGCTCCGAGGGCAACGGCATCGATGGCGCCCATATCCTCACCCCGATGCCGTATCTGATCTCGGCCGGCAAGGTGACGCAGAACAACCAGCCGACGCCGATGTACATCATGGCGCGGCTCAACCTCGATGCGCAGTGCATCTCGGTTGCCAAGGAATATGCCGACCTCAAGCTCTCGACCGACGCATCGCCGTTCAAGACGGCACTGGAAAAGAAGAAGGCGTCCGGCAAGGCGGTGAAGGCCGCGATGACCTTCCCGGGCGGCACCCACGATCTCTGGATCCGCTACTGGCTCGCCGCCGGCGGCATCGATCCCGACAAGGACATCGAAACAATCGTAGTGCCGCCGCCGCAGATGGTCGCCAACATGAAGGTCGGCACCATGGATTGCTTCTGCGTCGGCGAGCCCTGGAATCTGCAGCTCATTCACCAGGACATCGGCTACACCGCGGTCAACACCGGCGAGATCTGGAACAAGCATCCGGAGAAGTCGTTCGCGATGCGCGCCGCCTGGGTCGACAAGTATCCGAACGCGGCGAAGGCCATTCTGATGGCCGTGATGGACGCCCAGCAATGGGCCGACAAGGCCGAGAACAAGCAGGAGCTCGCGGCCATCATGGCCAAGCGGCAGTGGATCAACTGCCCGGTCGAGGACGTCTATGACCGCACCGCCGGCAAGTTCGACTACGGCACCGGCAAGGTGGTCGAGAACTCGCCGCACATCATGAAGTACTGGCGCGACTTCGCGTCATACCCGTTCCAGAGCCACGAGCTCTGGTTCCTCACCGAGGACATCCGCTGGGGCAAGTTTGAAGCGGGATTCGACGCCAAGGGCCTGATCGGCAAGGTCAACCGCGAGGACATCTGGCGCGCGGCCGCCAAGGAGCTCGGCGTGCCCGCCTCCGAGATCCCGGCCTCGACCTCGCGCGGCAAGGAGACCTTCTTCGACGGCAAGGTGTTCGATCCGGAGAATCCGGCCGCCTATCTGAAGTCGCTGTCCATCAAGCGCGTTGACGTCTGATCCGAGCAGGGCTGCGCGCTGGTCGCGCGCGGCCCACCCATTTGACCACGGAGATACTTTGTCAATGTCCATGCCTGCCATGAAGACCGAAGTCACCGCGGCTGCGATCTCAACCACCGCGGCAGCGGCGCCGGTCGTGACCATGACGCCCAAGCGGGCGCCCGTGTCAGAGAAGTACGCCAAGATGGCGAAGGAGGCCGCGGTGCGCGTAGTGCCGCCGCTGGTCGTGCTCGCGCTGCTGCTCCTCGTCTGGGAGCTGGTGTGCCGCCGTGCCGGCTCGGCCCTGCCGCCGCCCTCGCGCGTTTTCAAGGATACGAAGGAGCTGATCTTCGATCCGTTCTTCGATCACGGCGGTATCGACAAGGGCCTGTTCTGGCACCTGTCGGCGAGTTTGCAGCGCGTCGCGCTCGGCTATTCGCTCGCCGCGATCGCCGGCATCGCGCTCGGCACGCTGGTCGGACAATCGGTCTGGGCAATGCGCGGGCTCGATCCGCTGTTCCAGGTGCTGCGCACGATCCCGCCGCTCGCCTGGTTGCCACTGTCGCTCGCCGCGTTCCGCGACGGCCAGCCGTCGGCGATCTTCGTGATCTTCATCACCTCGGTGTGGCCGATCATCATCAACACCGCGGTCGGTATCCGCAACATCCCGCAGGACTACCGCAACGTCGCCGCTGTCGTGCAGCTCAATCCGCTCGAGTTCTTCACCAAGATCATGATTCCCTCCGCCGCGCCGTACATGTTCACGGGCCTGCGCATCGGTATCGGCCTGTCGTGGCTCGCGATCGTCGCGGCCGAGATGCTGATCGGCGGCGTCGGCATCGGCTTCTTCATCTGGGATGCGTGGAATTCCTCGCATATCAGCGAAATCATCCTGGCGCTGTTCTATGTCGGCATCATCGGCTTCGTGCTCGACCGCCTGATCGCGGGGCTCGGCAAGGTCGTGACCCGCGGCACCGCCGCAAGCTGAGGGGACAAGTCATGCAGGCCTATCTGAAGCTCGACCATATCGACAAGACTTTTACCCGCGGCAGCGCCACGACGGAGGTGTTGAAGGAGATCAACCTCACGATCGACAAGGGCGAATATGTCTCGATCATCGGACATTCCGGCTGCGGCAAGTCGACCTTGCTCAATATCGTGGCCGGCCTGACCGGCACCACCAATGGCTGCGTGCTCCTGGAGAACCGCGAGGTCAATTCGCCGGGGCCGGATCGCGCGGTGGTATTCCAGAACCACAGCCTGCTGCCGTGGCTCACCGTCTATGAGAATGTCAGGCTCGGCGTCGACAAGGTGTTCGCGAAGACCAAGAGCAAGGCCGAGCGCGATGCCTGGGTGATGCACAACCTCAACCTCGTGCAGATGGCGCATGCCAGGGACAAGCGGCCGAACGAAATCTCCGGCGGCATGAAGCAGCGCGTCGGCATCGCGCGTGCGCTCGCCATGGAGCCGAAGGTGCTGCTGCTCGATGAGCCGTTCGGCGCGCTCGACGCGCTGACGCGCGCGCATCTGCAGGATTCGGTGATGGCGCTGCACCAGAAGCTCGGCAACACCATCCTGATGATCACCCACGACGTCGACGAAGCCGTGCTGTTGTCGGACCGCATCGTGATGATGACCAACGGCCCGAGCGCGCGGATCGGCGAGGTGCTCGAAGTGCCGCTGGCGCGGCCGCGCAAGCGGCTCGAGCTCGCGACCAATCCCGGCTACCTCAAGTGCCGGCAGCGCGTGCTCGAATTCCTCTACGAGCGCCACCGCTTCGTCGAGGCCGCATAGGCATCCGGTCCGGCAACACTGCATCCCCGAACTGAAGCGGCTGATCGCGCAGAGCGGTTCGGCGCCGGACCAGCAGAAGTTGGTCGCGGTGAAGTAGCACTCCCGTCATTGCGAGCGAAGCGAAGCAATCCATCTCACCGCGGTTTGGAGGGAATGGATTGCTTCGTCGCTTCGCTCCTCGCAATGACGGCAGGAGACATTGGCGGCTCGATTGATGTCCTCTACAGTCCACCCGTTCCGCCAACGGGTGAACCAAGAAATGATGTATCTGGAAACGCCGCCGAAACTGATCCCGACCGAGGTCTTCTCGTCCGTCCCCGCCGAATTCCGCCGCAAGGTTGCGAGCGAATGGGCCGATGCCAACCGGCCGGGGGCAGTCACTGACTGCTTCATCGAGGGCCCGTCATTCGATGCCGCGGGCAATCTCTACATCGTCGATATTCCTTTCGGCCGCATCTTCAGGATCGCGCCGGACAAGAGATGGTCGCTGGTCGCCGAATATGACGGTTGGCCCAACGGGCTGAAGATCGATGCTCACGGCCGCATTCTGATCGCCGATTACCGGAATGGGCTGATGGAGCTCGATCCGAGAGTGGGCAAGGTCACGCCGGTGCTGCGGTCGCGCAATTCGGAATCGTTCCGCGGCTGCAACGACCTGCATATCGCCGGTAATGGCGATGTCTATTTCACCGACCAGGGCCAGACCGGCCTGCACGATCCGACCGGGCGTGTCTATCGCTTCAGGACCAACGGGCAGCTCGATTGCCTGATCGACACCTGCCCCAGCCCCAACGGTCTCGTGCTCGATCCGCAGGAGGCCGTGCTGTTCGTCGCGATGACGCGCGACAATGCGGTCTGGCGCGCGCCGTTCATGAACGATGGCAGCGTGTCCAAGGTCGGACGCTTCTGCACGATGTTCGGGCCGAGCGGGCCCGACGGCATGACGATGGACAAGGCGGGCCGGCTGTTCGTCGCCCACGCCTCGCTAGGCCACGTCTTTGTCTTTGCGCCGAACGGCGAGTGCATCGCGCGGATCAAGTCGTGCGCTGGACAGAGCTGCACCAATGTGGCGATCGGAAGCGCCAAGCGCGATAGGCTGTACATCACGGAGTCGGTGACGGGCACGGTGCTGGTTGCGGATATCGGTGGGCTTGATGGATAGGCGTGATCCCATCCAATTGACCCCGCAACTCGCTCTATCCCCGTCATCCCCGCGCAACGGCTTCGCCGTCGTCGCTGGAGGAGCGCCCTCTTGCGCGCGTCTCGAAGGATCGACGGCCACTAGCGGGGCCGTGCATCCTTCGAGGCTCGCTTCGCGAGCGCCTCAGATCCTATGGGGTGGCGGGTGGTCAAGAGAGGTTAGGATTGGATTGCC
>NZ_JBHMET010000067.1:0-13168 GCF_042430365.1 Bradyrhizobium erythrophlei | reverse complement strand
GTTACAGAAGCGGAAGTTGACGGACAGCCGAGTGTTGCAGAGGGCGACGCTCGTGACCCAAACCGGTCATTGCCCCGAACCTTGCTTCACAAGCGCATAACCATTGGCAGCCAAGTCACGGATGATCATGCGGTCTGCTCATCTCGACGTGCGATATCATCGTCGCCAGTGCGCGCTTCGGGATTCGGAGATCACGCTCGGCACCCCATCGGATGCCGGCGTCGATTCCTTTCCGGCGCGGCCCGGTGCGGAGGCGCGATGCTCCGGAATACCGACCTGCGGCTTGGGCCCGGACATCTCGGCATCATCGTCTCGGTCGTAACATCAGGGGCGCGCGAAGCCGCGCATTACCGGCAGAGGTTGCCAAGCTCGCCGACGTGTCCCATGTCACGGTATAGGTCCAGCACGCTCACTCGGCGAGTGGCTAAGTCGCACCTTTCACGCGTTTCATGACACGCGCGATCTTCTTGCGTTTCCCTGCTTGACAAATGAGATGTTGGGGAGCATTCGACCCGTGCGCCGGAAGTTCCGGGGCGTTTCAACCAATCGAAGCAGGAATATGGACAGTTCCCCTAGTCGCTGTCCGACCGAGGCGAAACTCCTCCGTCGGGCACTCAACCAGTCAACCGGGATCGCCCCCGACGCCACTCGTCGGGCGAGCAGCGGCCGCGCCTAGGGCCCGTCGTACTCGCCTCTCGGGACCCGTCGGGGTCATCTTCCGAGAGGTGAGCCATGAACACGAACATCACGTTTTTTCGCGGCAATGCCGCCGCGCCCGCGCTTCGGGGAAGCCGGGCGACCAGCTTTACGCAAGACCGTTCCTTCGAGGGGTGCCGCGACGCGCGGGTGCCGGCACGCGCCGCGCTTGCGATGGTGTGGCGTTCCAACCCCGCGAACGGCCGGCTCGAATGTCGTTGGACCGCAGAAGGCGGCACCGCAACTGACGAGGGCGTCAGTTGCAATGACCTCCATCAAGCCGCCTAGTCCGGCTCTCCCGCATACTTCCCGAATCTTAGCCCCTGCCGAGGCGGACGCCCGCTGGGCGCGTCCCGTCGCGTCTGCATGCACTCCGATGTCGATTGACACCTTCAATTCAAGAGCCACGTGCCATGAATAAAGAAACAAAACGCTTGCAAAACGGCCGCGAGGTTGGCCGCAACAAGCAGCGCAACAAGCAGGTGATTTCGTCTCTCCTGGTCGAGCTGTGCGAATGCGCTCCTGAGCAGGCGCTGGCGCGGCTGGAGACGACGCATAACGGCTTGACCGAAGAACAAGTCGAGGCGCGGCAGGAGCAGTACGGCTTCAATGAGGTGAGCCATGAGAAACCGCCGACCTGGTACCACCAGCTGTTCGACGCATTCCTGACACCGTTCAACGGCGTCCTGTTTGCGGTCAGCATCGTTTCCCTGTTCTCCGACGTGATCTTCGCCGCGCCGGAAGATCGCTCGTTCAAGACGATCATCGTGCTGAGCGCGATGGTCCTGCTGAGCACGCTGTTGCGTTTCTGGCAGGAATTCCGGTCGAACCAGGCCGCCGAAGAGCTGAAAGCCATGGTGAGCTCGACTACGGCGGTGCTGCGTGCCGGCATGCCGCGCCCGCAGGAGGTGCCGATTTCGACGTTGGTGCCGGGCGATATCGTCCATCTGTCGGCTGGCGACATGGTCCCGGCCGACGTGCGGCTCTTGAGCGCCAAGGATCTCTTCGTCAGCCAGGCCATGCTGACGGGCGAGTCTCTTCCGCTGGAGAAATATCCGCTTCTGCCGACCCCGAGGAACCTCGCTCGCAGCCCCCTCGAACTGGAGACGGCTAGTTTCATGGGCACCAACGTGGTGAGCGGCACCGCGACCGCCGTCGTGGTGGCGACGGGCGACGCGACCTTCTTCGGCGCCATGGCGCGCGATATCGTCGGAGCACGGCCGCTCACGAGCTTCGACATCGGGGTCAATCGCGTCAGCTGGATGCTGATCCGTTTCCTGCTGGTGATGACGCCGCTGGTGTTCCTGATCAACGGCCTCACCAAGGCCGACTGGCTGGAGTCGTTGCTGTTCGCGGTTTCGGTCGCGGTCGGCCTCACCCCCGAAATGCTGCCGATGGTCGTCACCGCCAACCTCGCCAAGGGCGCGGTCATGATGGCCCGGCACAAGAGCATCGTGAAACGGCTCAATGCCATCCAGAACTTCGGCGCGATGGATATCCTGTGCACCGACAAGACCGGGACCCTGACGCAGAACAGGGTCATCCTCGAGCGTCATCTCGACATCCACGGCAATGAGGACAGCCGGGTGCTGGAGTTGGCCTGGCTCAACAGCTTCCATCAGACCGGCCTGAAAAATCTGCTCGACGTGGCGGTGCTCGAATACGCCGACCAGTTGGAGCTGGTCGGCAAGCTGCAGCACTACCGGAAAGTCGATGAGATCCCGTTCGACTTTATGCGCCGACGCATGTCGGTCATCGTCCGCAATGGCGGCAAGAACCTTCTGGTCTGCAAGGGCGCGATCGAGGAAGTGCTGGCACTCTGCGCGTTTGCCGACGAGAATGCTGCCGCGCCGGGGGGCGTGGTGCCGTTCACCGCTGAAATGCGACGCGAGGTGCGCGAGATCACGCGCGACCTGAACGAGGATGGCTTGCGCGCATTGGCGGTCGCCTACAAGGAGCTTCCGCCGGAGGACCGTGCCTACACCGTCGCAGACGAGAACGAGCTGGTTCTCGCGGGCTACGTAGCCTTTCTCGATCCGCCGAAGGAAACGGCGCGCGAAGCCATCGCGGCGCTCAGGGAACACGGCGTCGACATCAAGATCATCACCGGCGACAACGAGGTCGTCACGCGCAAGATCTGCAAGGAGGTGGGGCTCGCCGTCGACAGAGCGATGGTGGGCAAGGACGTGGCGGCCATGGCTGACGCCGAGCTGGCCGATGCCGCCGAGCGGACCACCATTTTCACTAAGATGTCGCCGCTGGAGAAGTCGCGCGTGATCCGCGCGCTGCAGAGCAGAGGTCATACCGTCGGCTATCTAGGCGACGGCATCAACGATGCCGCAGCGCTGAAGGATGCCGACGTCGGCATCTCGGTCGACACCGCGGTCGATATCGCCAAGGAATCGGCCGACATTATCCTGCTCGAAAAGAGCCTGTTGGTCCTGGAAGCAGCCGTGATCGAAGGGCGCAAGACCTTCGCCAACATCATCAAGTACATCAAGATGACGGCGAGCTCGAACTTCGGCAACGTGTTCAGCGTGCTGGTGGCGAGCGTTTTCCTGCCCTTCCTGCCGATGCTGCCGATCCAATTGCTGATCCAGAACCTGCTCTACGATATCTCCCAGGTCTCGATCCCGTGGGACGACGTCGATCAGGACTATCTGACGCAACCGCGGAAATGGGATGCAGGCGGCATTGCCCGCTTCATGGTGTTCATCGGCCCGATCAGCTCGATCTTCGACATCGTGACCTTCATCGTCATGTGGCACGTGTTCGGAGCGGATACGGTCGAGAAGCAATCGCTGTTTCAATCCGGCTGGTTTGTGGTCGGCCTGCTGACGCAGACGCTGATCGTGCACATGATCCGCACCCAGCACATCCCCTTTATCCAAAGCCGGGCCGCCACCCCGGTGATCCTGCTGACCGCCAGCATCATGGCGATCGGCATCTATCTGCCGTTCTCGCCGCTCGGCGCGCATGTCGGCATGGTCCCGTTGCCCATGTCGTATTTCCCGTGGCTCGCCGGAATTCTGTTAAGCTATTGCCTGCTCACGCAGCTGATCAAGCGGCTCTACATTCGCCGGTTCGGTCAATGGCTGTAGGTTCGGCTATGCACGTCGAGACGTGGGAACTGCTCCGAAATCGCGCCCAACGCCGCGCTGCAAGCGCCGTGATCCACGTCGCGGATGTCATGCTGCGGCTCTCCCATCAGCTGTATCGTGCCGGAGTTCTCGATTTGGCTGGCGCCAAGCATGCCATTCGATGGAGCGACGCGGTTTGGCGGTTGGGCTGGGATCTGGCGAAACGGAAGCGCCGCCCGTAACCAGTCGGCAAGGCCTGTTGCACGCCCGTCACGGACTCCTGCGATCCGACTGAATAATCTCTGTCTTGATGATGCGACGATCGGAAATGTTTGTTGGAAATGCTCTCCCCATGAATAGCCTCCTCCGATCCTGGAAGGGTACCGCCGCCGGCCTCGGAGTGGGCGTGCTTGCGCTCGCCGATCCCGCTTCCGCGGCAGATCTGCCACTCAAGGCGCCAGCACTGAAATCGGTTTACGACTGGACCGGGTTCTATGTCGGCGGGCATTTCGGCTATGGCGACGCGAGCTTGGGCCCCGACACCAACCCGCTGCCGCTGCAGGGCGTCTTCTTTCCGCACAGCCCCACCGGACTGATCGGTGGCTTCCAGGTGGGCTATAACCGGGAGTTCGCAAACCATCTCGTGCTGGGCGTGGAAGCCGATGCCTCGTTCACCAGCCCAATCGATCAAGCGGCGCTCGGGGGGGCGCCAGCGCCCTTCAACACCGCGCTCGATTACGTCGGCACGCTCCGCGGCCGCATTGGATACGCCTTTGGGCGCTGGATGCCCTATGTGACCGGCGGGTTCGCCTGGGGACACACCCATATCAACATCAATGACGATCCCGCGAATGGCAGCGGTGTTATCTCGTCGGTCGGTCACTATCAGCCCGGCTGGACCGCAGGTCTCGGCCTCGAATTTGCTATCAGCGGCAATTGGACCGCCAAGCTCGAATATGAGTATGTCGACCTCGCGCGCCAGGCATACGATCTGAGCGGCTTTGGGTTGTCGGGCGTCAATGTCGATCCGCGCATTCACCTTGCCAAGGTCGGGCTCAACTACCAGTTCGGCGACACACCATGGAAACCGGCAGCGGACGGCAAGACCGCGCTTCCCGAGTCCAACGACTGGAATGTCCACGCGCAGACGACGTTCCTGCCGCACGGCTATCCGGCGTTCCGTTCCCCCTATGCTGGAGTGAACAGCCTTCCCGGCGGCGGGCAATTGCAGCAGACCTGGACGACGACTGCCTTCCTTGGGGTGCGGCTATGGGACGGTGGCGAGTTCTATTTCAATCCCGAGCTGGCACAGGGCTTTGGCATCAATGGGACCCTTGGCTTGGCCGGCTTTCCCAACGGAGAGGCGCAAAAGGCGGGCTCCGCCTTCCCGAAGATTCGGCCCCAGCGCTATTACCTCAAGCAGACGTGGGGTCTTGGCGGCGAACAGGAGGAGGTCGCCGATGGTCCCAACCAGCTTCCGGGCAAGCGCGATGTCGATCGCGTCACCCTGGTGGTCGGCCGCTTTGCCCTAGGCGATTTCTTCGACAACAACACCTATGCGCATGATCCGCGCGCGGACTTTATGAACTGGGCGCTGTGGGGATCGGCGGCCTACGACTTCCCGGCCGACCTTCCGGGCTACACCCGCGGCGCCATGGTCGAGCTCAATCGGAAGGATTGGGCCGTGCGCGCCGCCTTCGTGGAGGTGCCCTCCCAGCCGAACAGCGATATCTTGACCTTCAAGACCGGCGGCGCCGTGGTCGAGTTCGAAGAGCGCCACACCATCTTCGACCAGCCGGGCAAGCTCCGGCTCGGCGCGTTCGGACACCAGGGCGTCACCGGTAATTATCGCCAGGCGGTGGCGATCGCCGCGCTGGATCCAATCCAGGACATCAATGACGTGATGGCGAGCATCCGCCACGTCAGCCCGAAATACGGCTTCTATACCAATCTCGAACAGCAGGTCGTCAAGGATATCGGCGTCTTCGCGCGGGCGAGCTGGAACGACGGCCAGAATGAAATCCTCTCCTTCACCGACATCGACCGCAGCTTGGCGGGTGGCGTCTCCATCAAGGGCAGCTTTTGGGGTCGGCCGAACGATACTGTCGGCATCGGCGGCGCCATCAACGGGCTCTCCGCCGCGCACCGCGACTATCTCGCCGCCGGCGGCATCGGGCTGTTGATCGGCGATGGCCGGCTCAACTACCGGCCGGAGCAGATTTTTGAGGCCTACTACGCCTATCAGGTCACGAAAAATTTTACCGTCACCGCCGACTATCAGTTCATGGCAAATCCCGCCTACAACGCCGATCGCGGCCCCGTCTCGATCTTCTCCTGCCGTCTGCATGGCGAGTTCTAAACCGGGCGGCTGCGCGGCGCGTTAGGATGTTCGTCCCGCTGCCGGCAACTCGCTTCCATGCGCAGTTTTTGAGCCAGCGGCTCGTACAAGGTCGATCAACTGTGGTAACCTGATTGTGGGGGGCCGCTTTGGGGCGGTCGCCATGTCAGAAACGAAGCCGCTTGTTCACGCAATCATCGCAGCTAGCCTGCTGTTGATTCTCGGTTGTGCTCAATCAAGCGCTCTGGCGCGCGGAAGTGCGGTTATTCGTGACCCGCCTTGGGATCCCGCCCGGATCGAGCGTCTCCCGCCCGAGGTCGGACGTGCAGTTCTTCGCATGTGCAAGGGGCGAGCGACCGCCGCCCATTACTTTGCGACTTATCTAAACAATTCAAAGATAATCAGGCTGCATTTCGAGCACCTCAGTTGTAACGGGGAGCTAAAGTTTTGCAGAGGTGCTAACACCTGCCTTCATGAGGAATTTGTCTCCTCGGATTCTCGGTATCGGCTCCTGAGGACTTACTACGGTCGACGCGATGATTGACCGACCTCCTTACATCAATATGCTCAGCCCGGCGCTTCGCTAGACCTGAAAGGATTGCTAACCACGCACAAGAGCCACCGGGCGAGTGCGCCGGCAGATTCACGTTGCTCGGCCTGCTGTTTGCGATGTTCGCTGCATGCGAATTCCGCAACCAGGCGCGGATAACCGAAACGTGAAACGCAAGAGCCAATACCGCTTTTCGGTTCGCGCTTAGCGTGCCACCATCCTCTTGAAATCGATGGGAGGACCGCGATGCGCTGGTGTTTCTCGATTGGAGCGGGGCTCATGGCGGCGGCCATGTCGTGGAGCACCGTCGCGGGCGCCGCGCCCGGACCCGGGCCTCAACAGAGTGAGGCCAAGGAGAATGCGACGTCGGTCGACCTCGAACTCGTGATGGCCGTTGATGTCTCCTATTCCATGGATCTGGACGAACTCGCCGTGCAGCGCGAGGGTTATGCGCAAGCGATCGTCTCGAAAGAGTTTCTTCAGACGATGAGGAATGGTCCGACCAGCAAGATAGCCGTGACCTATTTCGAGTGGTCGGCCTCGAGCGATCAGAGGATCATCATTCCCTGGCGGGTGATCGACGGCCCGGAATCGGCCGATGCGGTTGCAAACGAAATCATGAAAGCGCCGGCTCGCCGCGGCTCGCGAACCTCGATCTCTGGCGCGATCAGTTTTGCCATGCCGCTGTTCGATGAGAATCCCTATCGCGGCTTGCGGCGCGTCATCGATATCTCCGGCGATGGCCCCAACAATAATCGCGAGCCGGTCGCTGGCGTGCGGGAAGCGGCACTGGCCAAAGGCATCACCATCAATGGTCTGCCGATCATGGTGAAGGAGCCGTCTCTTTCCGGCGGCGTGGATATCGAGAACCTCGATTGGTACTACGAGGACTGCGTGATCGGCGGGCCCGGCTCGTTTGTGGTGTCGATCAAGGACCGCGACAAGTTCAAGGAGGCGATCCGGGCCAAGCTCGTGCTTGAGGTGGCGGGCCGGACGCCGGAGCATCGCCTCGTACCGGTCGCGGAGAAAGAGCCGCGGGTGCCCTGCAACATCGGCGAGAAGATGTGGCAGGAGCGCTGGGGGCGGTGAGGCCCAGTGAACATCGATCAGAGACTCGACTGCACCGTCGATGCGGCAGACCTGGGTCGAGAGCGCATGGTGTTGCTACGGTCAGTAGCCGGTCTCATCGCCGCTGCATCGTCGGTGCGTCGCCGAGCGCTCTCCTGCCGATCCGCTTCAAGTCCTCGACCGAGGTCTCCATGCTGCGAGGATTGTTTTTTGCAAGCGGTTGACTTCCGCTGTTGGCCCATCGCGACGGAAATGCATGTCCGCTGCCATGTCAGCGATCAGGGTAAGAGCGGGCTCGTTGTGCTCAAAGTGAGTTTTGTCGCTTGTGACCCATGTGCGACGTCGGCCCACATCTCATGCTGCATTAGCGAAGCCGGTTTCAGTTCCCCTACCAAAGCCCTCGTTAAGCCGTTACGATGCTGCGTCCTGAGCCTGGGGGCAACTAGAAGCGGCGTGAGTTAAACACGCTAGTCGGGGTGCGGCAGCAGCCACGGACGACTTGCTGCGCAAACCGATGTGCAGAGCGCCTATTGGGACGTGACAAGGCGAGCGTCGGTTGACCGCGGCCGTCCACCTTTCGTCTCTGTTTTTTGATCCGACGAGTTCCGATGGATATGATTTAATGTGGACTAACAGCTCCGTCGCGGAGCTTCGACAGGGAGAGACGACCATGGAACCGGTCGATGCTGCGATCCCCCGCATGACCGAGGATGGGCTTGCCGTGGTTCTCGGCGGTCGCACTTACGGAGACGACGCCAAGGCCGACCGCATCGGCAACCTCAGGCAGATGAGCGTGCCGAAGGAGATGGACGCCTTCACCGTGGCATTGACGCGACAATCGAAGCTGCTCGCCTTACGGGCCGGCAGCGCGCAGGATGCAATCTATGGCGCGTATGGCAATGATCTCGAGCTGCTGAGTCGCTACCGCAATGCGTTCAAGCGGACGATCGACGCGGCGCTGCGGGCGCGGGCAGCTCCCGACCAGCCAGACGCCCAGGCTTTTCTCGATCGCGTGACCCGAGAGGTCGCGGAGATCGTGCATGAACCGACGCTCGACCTCGGGCCGGACGCGCTGCAACTCGAAGGCAATGAACTGCTCGGGCGACTCCAGACTCAGGTCCGCACCGAGGTCGCGTCCCTCAAGCAGGCCGTCGCCGTCTGGCTGCACCTGCTGGCCGAAGCCGAATACGTGAGCATCATCGAGTGGTTCAACCCGAAGGCGTTGCGTTATCATTTTTTCCGCATGGAGGCGTTTCGGACCGAACTCGGACGCAACAAGACGACGACCGGCGATATGATCACTGGCCGCACCATCACCACGACCGTCCAAAACCGCGTCGAGGTGTTCAACGAGCGGCGAGTACATACCGTCGTGAACGCCCGGGTCCAGACACCCGACGAATATCGCGGGCGCGTGCCGAAGCGGATCGCGCGCCTCCTCGACGCCATTCCGGCGGAAGTGCGGCCGTTCGTGACAATCATCGACGGTATGGTTTCGCAAGAAGTAATTCACCGCCGTGTCGCCTCGAGCAGGATCGAGACGCAGACGCGTGCGGTCTACATTCCGGATCCGGCGCTCGCCCTTTTCAACACCTGGGCGATCAACGGCTGGGGAGGATCGACACAGGAGCCAGCACTCTCGCTCTACCAGGGGCATGCTATATCGAATGCGAACAAGATCCTCGCCTTGGAGCTCACCGGCACTGCCGCCGTCACCATGCTGGCCGCCGTCGCCGAAGGCCGCCGTGGTGCGATCGCCGCCGGCATCATCTGTCTCATCCTGACCTTGTTCCAGCAGCTTGGGTTGCGCATCGAGCCTAAGACGTGATCGGAGATGAAGGCTACGTCTCGATCGCAAAGAGATCACCGCTGCCCCGCGGCGGTCCGATCGGATTGACCGGTCGGCTGAACGGGTGCGGTCGCGGTCGCGAGCGATTGCCCGAGAATGGCCGTGATCAAGCCGCTCATTCCGCCTTCGGTCCCCCCCACCGAAATGTTCGGCACGAACTTCTGCGCGTTGCTCAGCGCCGCGGTGAGAACGTCCGGGTGCTTCTCGAAGAAGCCCGTCAAGGTGTTTAGCATGAGCTCGAACTGTCGCAGGCGGACCGTTGAATCGACGCCCAGCACGTCCATCTGCTTCTTCTGGCCCTCAGCGATCAGGGCGAGCTTGTCCCGCTCGCCCTGACCTTCGTTCTTCGCCGCGAGCGCATTCCTCTCGGATGCCTTCACGCCGATTTCGGCCTTGACGAGTGTGACCTGCTGGTTGGCGGTTTCCTTGGCGTTTTCCGAGTCGATGCGCTTTTCCTGGGCGGCTTTCTCCTGAATGAATGCCTTCGCCAACTGGGTCGCGAGCTGTTCGCGACGAACCGCGACGAGGAGTTCGGGTGGGATCGCAGGCTCGCCGAGACGAACTTCACGAATGGTCACGCAAGATTTTGCAGCTTCCGGACGGATGCGGCGTTCGATCTCACCCTCGATCAGCGGACGCTGGTTGATGAGGTCGAGCGCCTTTGTGGGTCGGTTGACCGTAACGATGATCGGCTTGCCCTCGTTGTCGAGAACGGGCTTACCGGTTTCGTCAACCTTCGGCTCAGTGACCTCGTAACTGCCGCCCGCCACGTCCCGGGTAATGGCGCGGATCGAGGGCGTGAGCACGCGGTCCTCGACTTGCTTGAGCGTTCCGACACCGGCGAACACACACGACGCATCCGATGGCAGCACCTGCGCGACCACGCGCAACTCGAGCGGGATGTCCCAGCCTTCCATCTTCACGATGACGGCCCGGTCGGCGTTCTCGGCATCGACGGGGACGTCGATTTCGGTGCGGTTTTGAACGATATCGCCCTTCGCATCGACGGTCAGCGAGATGGCCGCACGCTTGTAGCCGCCAGCATACGTCCACACCTGCGCTTTGGTGTCGAAGTCTTCGACCACGAACGCACTCGGATTGAAATAATACTTGCCCGGCTGCAACGATTTTTCCCATACACCGACGCATCCAACCGGGACGATGGGCGCGTCGACCCGCTGAAGATTCTGGCTGTCCTCCTTGGTCTTGATGAGGTCGCACTTGTCGGGCTTGCTACCCTTCAAGGCGCCGAAGTCGATTTCCGCATAGGCATTGGACTTGACGAGACCGACGAAGCCGGCTTTCACCTCCTTGGCGTCCTTCTCCTCGTAGTCCCACAGATAGCGGTTGACGCGCCACCTGCCGGGCGTCAGCACCGTCAATTGCGGGCCGCGCTGGCCGCGATTCTTGAGGAAGGTCTCCGCGTCGAGCATTTGATAGCCCAGCGCAACCGGGAACGGGTCGGCAAAGGCCTGTCCAGGCCGCAGCGGCGCGCCGTCCTTGGCGACGAGGACGCCAACCTTCCCCTCCTTGATGTTGACCTCCTCGTACCGAGTGTCGACGTCGTAGATGACGTTGACGAGCAGGCGAGGATGGAAGCCGGGCGTGAAGATCTCGGCCTGCGGACCATTCTCGCCGTTGGCCGCGACGATGCGACCGGCGGCGAGCGGCCCTCCTCCGTAGATCCGGAACAGATGTCCGACATGCCCGTCGGGGACTTGCACGAACGACGTCGAGAGTACACCGAAGCCGATGATGACGAGCCCCACCGCGCGAAGTGTATTTTGGACGAACCAGTTTCTGTATTGTCCCGGAACCAGCGGCGGAGCCAGAAACAGGACGATGGCGCCTGCGGCCACCCAGAAGATCAAACCGAGCATGTCTCCCTCCTCGGCAAACGCCCACATGGAGTTGGCTGTTATAACACGGGTGGCAGTTCCGAACCGATCGAAAAGCTATACGATCTCAATCGGTTGTGACGTGCTGGCAGGTATGGGATATCGCGCCGGTTTGGCACGGCGAGCCCTGAGCCGAGGTGGTTCCCAGAAGACAATGCCAAGCATTGCGCAGGAGCGCACTCCGTGTATCCGCGACCTCCAATACTGGGTGGGACATGGCCGCGGGCGGTTATGCCGGCGGCGGGTCTTTCCTATTCTTCCTGGGCTTCTTGCGAGGCAACGACAGCAGGTCGAGCGGGCTCTCGATGGCAGCGATTATGCCGGTGGCAACGCGCGTGTAGCGCGCCGTGGTGTCCAATTTGTCGTGCCCCAACAACGCTTGGATGATGCGGATGTCGGTTCCGCGTTCCAGCAGGTGGGTCGCGAAGCTGTGGCGCAGCGCGTGCAGCGTCACGCCCTTCCTGATCCCGGCCGCATCGGCCGCCTCATGAAACAGGCGGTTGAGCTGGCGGGTGGTCATGGGCTTGCCGGCCCTGGTGCCAGGAAACAGCCAGCGTTCCGGCACAGGCGTTTGCGCATCGTGACGCGATGGGCGCGCCTTCCACCATTGGCGCAAGAGATCGAGCGTCTCGGACGACAGCATGACATTGCGGTCCTTGCGGCCCTTGGATTGCTCGATGCGAATGATCTTCTGCGCACTGTCGATATGTTTGACCTTCAGCCGGACCACCTCGCCGGCGCGCAACCCGCAGCCATAGCCGAGACTGAGCAGAAGGCGAGCCTTGAGGCTGCTGGCGACGGCCAGCAGGCGCTTCGTCTCATCCGTACTCATCACCAGCGGAATCTTCTGAGGCTCGCGGAGGTGATAGATCTCGGCCGCAAGGTCCAATCGGCGCAGCGTCACGCGGAACAAGAACCGCAACCCGGTCATGATGCGGTTGCGGTTGCAGATGCTCGCGCCCGTCTCAGCCAAGTGCAGCTGGAAGCGGCGGATGTCCTCAAGTGTGGCCGTGTCTGGGGAGCGCTTGAGAAACGCAGCGAACCGCTTGCAGCTGCTGATGTGGCCCCTCTGCGTGCCCGCACACAGCTTGCGCGCGTTCATGTCCTCGATCATGCGCTGGCGAAGCGGACTGCTAGTATCGGTCATAGACGGCTCCTGTCTGGGATGAGGTGGATCACACCTCGATCTTCAAGACAGGGCGCCACGCCCGCCACCGACGATCTCTCCTCCGGAGACAGTGCTCGCGGTTAGGCCGCCCGCCTCAGCGGGGTATCGCGCAGCGATTTAGATGCTATGGGCTACGCGGCGAGGCAATGGCACCATCGTCGCGGCAACCAAAGCGATGGAGCGCGCCATGGCGAAGCAGAATGACCTGAGCAGATCCCTCGTCGCCCTTGAACAAGACGCGACAGTGATCGCCGTGATCGAGATGGGCCAGTCGAGTTGGCTGGTCGCCGGCATTGTGCCGGGACTTGAACGCAATCCGTTGAAGAAGCTCAGCCCGGACCCCGATGGGCTGCTGCAGCTTCTGCATCGTTGGCGGAAGGAAGCGGTGCAGGCTGGACGCACGATCAAACGGATCGCCGTCGCCTATGAGGCCGGCCGCGACGGCTTCTGGCTGGCACGCTGGCTGCGCGCGCGAGAGATCGAGGCCTACGTGATCCACCCGTCGAGCGTCCCGGTGTCGC
>NZ_JBHMET010000066.1:0-20704 GCF_042430365.1 Bradyrhizobium erythrophlei | reverse complement strand
GAACGCATTGATTCAGCATCATTCAGCTATGGGAATCCTGAATGTGGATTGGTCCTAGTCGACTACGGCTTGTTCGTCGGCCGAACGCTTTGCGGCGTGATCGAGGCCAAGTCCGAAGGCAGCACGCTTTCCGGTTTCTCCGAACAAGCCTCCCGCTATATCGCCGGCATGCCGAAACATCTGGTGCGCGAGCCGGGGCAGGTTCGTTTCGAATACGTCGCATCCGGCTCCGAAACGATATTCCGCGATCACGCCGATCCTGATCCGGTCTCGCGCCGAGTCTTTACTTTCCATCGGCCGGAGACCTTGGGACGTTGGCTGAAGGAGCCGGCCACATTGCGCGGTCGGCTGCAGGCTATGCCCGATCTCCTGACCGACGGACTCCGGGCGTGTCAGGTCGAGGCCGTCTCTGAGCTCGAACGTTCGATGGCAGCGAATCATCCGCGTGCGCTGGTGCAGATGGCGACCGGCGCCGGCAAGACATTCACCGCGTGCACGTTCAGCTACCGGCTGCTCGCTCATGCCGGCTTCAAGCGCATCCTGTTTCTTGCGGACCGTGCGAATCTCGTGCGTCAGACCCGCGATGAATACCTCGCCTATCGTCCGCCCGGCACCGGCCGGTCGTTCTCCGAAATCTACAATGTTCAGAAGCTCGGCGCCGCCGGACTGGACAAGGATGCTGAGATCGTGATCGCCACGATCCAGCGTGTCTATTCCGTCCTGACCGGCAAGGAGCTCTCCGAGGAGGATGAGGAGGCCTCGTCCTTCGAACTGCCGAATACTGAGACCGAGCGGCTCGTCGCATACAACCCATCGATCCCGATCGAGACATTCGACCTCGTCATAACGGACGAGTGCCATCGCTCGATTTACGGTGCCTGGCGGCAGGTGCTCGAATATTTCGATGCGTTCACGGTCGGCCTCACTGCAACGCCGTCGCTGCACACACTCGGCTTCTTCGGCAAGAACCTTGTCGCGCAGTACCCGTACGAACGTTCCGTCGTCGACGGCGTCAACGTTGGCTTCGATATCTTCCGTATCCGCACCGAAATTGGCGAGCGCGGCGGGACCGTAAGAGCGGGCTATGATCTCCCGGTGCGCGACAAGCGCACGCGGGTTCAACGATATGAAAAGCTGGAGGCGGATTTCAGCTACACGCCAGACCAGATCGATCGCACGGTGCTGGTGCCCAACCAAATCCGTACGGTGCTGGAGACTTACCGCGATTCGCTGTCCACTGAGCTATTCCCTGGTCGCAAAGAAGTGCCGAAGACGCTGATCTTCGCCAAGGACGACCACCACGCCGAAGAGATCACGCAGATCGTTCGTGAGGTTTTCGGCAAGGGCAACGACTTTGCCAAGAAGATCACCTACAAGACGGATGGCGGTGATCCCGAAGCGCTGATCCGTGCGTTCCGCAACGACTACAATCCACGAATCGCTGTCACGGTTGATATGATCGCAACGGGCACCGACGTGAAGCCGCTCGAAGTCCTGATCTTCCTCCGCGACGTCAAGTCGGAACTCTATTTCGAGCAAATGAAGGGTCGCGGCGCGCGCACCATTTCCGCGGAGAAGCTGCGCGAGGTCACACCCGATGCCGAGGCCAAGACACGCTTCGTGCTGATTGATGCCGTAGGCGTATCGGAGAGCTTGAAAACCATCTCGCAGCCTTTGGAGCGCGATCGCGCGGTCTCGTTTGACCGGCTGATCGACGAGATCGCGGCCGGACGGCGTGACGACGACGCCTTTGCCACGCTAGCGGCCCGCCTCGCCGCGCTCGACAGGCGGATCGGCGAGAAGGATCGTGTAGCGATCGTCAAAGCGTCCGGTGGTGCCGACCTGCCGGGCATTGCCGCGCGCCTACTCAACGCGATCGATCCGGACGCGCTCGCCGCACGCGTGCCGAGTGACGCGCCGGACGCGGAACAGAAGGCGGTGCGTGACAAGGCGAAGGATGAAGCCGCCGCGATCCTCGATGATCCGGCCCTACGGCGCCTGCTGAAGGACGTCAAGGCCGCCGCCGATATCAGGATCGACACCATCTCCACGGACGCCGTCGTCTCCTCCGGGTGGGACGAGAGAAAGGCGACCGACACGGTCGATCGCTTCAAGCGGTTCCTGGAGGAGCGCCGCAATGAACTCACCGCGTTGCAGATTCTCTACCATCTGCCTTACGCGGGGCGTCGGCTGACCTACGAAGCCGTGGATGATTTGCGCGAAGCGTTGCGTCGCCCGCCTTGGCTGTTAGAACCCGTCGACATCTGGCGCGCCTACAAGCGCCTGTCATCGGACAAGGTGAAGGGCAATCCGGCCGGCACGCTCGCCGACATCGTGATGCTGGTGCGTTACGCGCTGTCGCAGACCGAAACACTGGAACCGCTGCCGTCGATCGTCGCCGGCCGGTTCAATCTCTGGCTCGGCCGCGAGGAGAAGGCCGGCCGCACCTACACCGAGGAGCAGAAGGCCTGGCTGATGGCGATCCGCGATCATCTCGCAGTCAACATCGAGATCAGGCCTGAGGACATGATGGAGGCCCCGGAATTTTCCAGTCGCGGTGGCGTGGTCCGGGCGCGGGCGCTGTTCGGGGCGCGGTTGCCGGCGTTGCTCGATGAGTTGACGGATACGCTCGTCGCATGATATATATCATTGGTATCTATCAAAATGACGGAGGCGGATCATGAGTGCGACCGCCAAGATTTTCATGCACGGCCGTAGCCAGGCCGTGCGCCTGCCCAAGGAGTTTCGCTTCGAGGGAACCGAAGTGCGCGTGAGCAAGATCGGTGACAAGGTGATCCTCGAACCGATCAAGAAGCAGCCGTTCGACGTGGACGCGTGGTTCGCGCGGCTCGACGAACTCGGCGGGCAGGACTTCCTGCCCGAAGGTATTCCGGACGAAGCGCCCGCCGAACCTGATCCGCGCGTGTTCTTCGACGAATGATCTGTCTCGATACCAACATTGCAATCTACGTCATGAACCGCCGCATCCCTTCGGTCCGGCATCGCTTGGCAGAGCAGTTGCGGCTGGGGACGGAGATCGGCTTTCCGGTGATTGCGCTGTTCGAGTTGCGCTACGGCTACGCGCGCAGCGACAGGCGCATCGAGGCCGAACGTCTGCTGGCGGAGTTTCTGGCGCCGGGAATCGCGGTCCTTCCCTTCGAAAGCGAAGATGCCGCTCATGCGGGCGACATTCGTGCGCATCTGGAGAGTAAAGGGACGCCAATCGGCGCATATGACTGTCTTATTGCGTCGCAAGCGCGCCGACGTGGCGCAACGTTGGTGACGATGAATACGCGCGAATTTTCACGCGTGCCAGGACTGATTGTGATGGATTGGGCGGCGTGATGGAAGGCGGTTCTCAGGCCAAGAAAGCGGGTTTCGTCGTGGGGATGCAGGAGCCGTGGCAGCTTCCCGCGGGCTGGGAGTTGGCGAAGCTTGCCGACCTAATCGGTGCAGATGGGCTAATGGTGGATGGTGACTGGGTCGAATCTAAGGATCAGGACGCAAATGGAGGGGTTCGTCTGATTCAGCTTGCCGACCTCGGAGAGGGACAGTTTCTCAACAAATCGAATCGCTTTCTTACGGAGGAAACTGCGCGGCGTCTGAGGTGTACATACTTGCGCGAGAATGATGTTCTCATTGCGCGTATGGCGTCGCCACTTGGACGTGCTTGCATCTATCCGGGGCTAAGCGAGGCGGATATCTCCAAGATGGAAGCATTCTTGGAGAATATCCTGATCATTCTGCCAGCCGTTCGAGTTGACCTGTTTATCCAGCGAACGAGACCGACGCCCAAAGTGGCGCCAACTGCGAAGGCGCCATCCGCGGAGTTCATCCTTGAGACAAAGAAGCACGGCCTCAAGGCAAACGCCGTCTTGGTCGATGGAGAGTTCGTTGTCGAGGCCGGATCGTTCGCGCGACTCGCATGGGAAGGGGTGGGCTCCGAGATGACGAGTTACGGCCAGCTTCATCAAGAGCTTCGCAATGAGGGCGTGCTCCAGCCGCAAGGAGCAGTGAACGTGTTCACTAAGAACTATGCCTTCAAAAGCCCAAGCGCCGCAGCCGCCGTGGTCAATGGACGTCCCGCAAATGGGACGGTCGAGTGGAAAACGGTGGATGGTCTGACGTACAAGGAGTGGGAAGCGCGTCAGCTTGCGGCGGCCGGCTGACGTGCCCATTTCGATCTGCCTTTATGCTTCCGATTTTCAGAATTATCCTTGACTCCTCCCCCAAATCACGCCTACAACTCGCCCCGTCCCGCCCGACCAGAGGGGCGTATCGCGATCGTCACGAACGTGCGGCGGGATGCGGTGGACGTGAGCGGCGCGTGAGACGAATGCGCTTGTCCCGCGGACGGCGAAGTCGCGTGGTCCTGGCGCCCCAGTGGCTGGTGCTGACTTCCTGGTGAAGCTTGAGGCTTCCCGGGGATGACGGTGACAAACAAGCCTGGTCTCACCGAGGAGAGCGCGAAATAAGCCGTAAAACCATTGCGCGGGGAAGGCCGGATGTTTCCGGTTGAACCTGTGGTCCTACCCCCGTGCTTTTTGTTGCACGGGACCCGCGGGTGCAATCGGCGCCCGGCCTTCCCCGCGCCCTCTGATCTCTTTCAAGGGCGGATCGGTTCGCAGGACTCGGGCGCGTCGCGCCGCGGGACTGCGGGCGTGTGTCCTCTTTCTCCCTCGCCCCGCTCTTCGCGGGGTCGAGACGAGCGGAGCTCGCTCTTAGAGGGTCGGGGTGAGGGGCGGCGCCGCGTGGACGGTGAATGCTGTGCTCGCGGAGAGAGCCCCTCACCCGACGCTGCGCGTCGACCTCTCCCCGCGAAGAACGGGGCGAGGTGACTTTCGAGGCCAGCGTGCTGCTGTTTGAAAACTGAATCAGAAACGACTTCTCGCAATGACGGCGCGAGAAACGCGTCACCGCACGATGCGCTTCACGCGCCGGGCGCTCTTGACGGCGGGCGCGGACGGATTGGACGCGGCGTGGGCGGCGGCTTCGGCTTCCCGGGCTTCGCGCAGCGCGCGCAGGCGCTCCATGTTCTTGCGGATCGCGATCGCCTCGCGCTCGACCTCGGCGATCGCACGCGCGCCTTCCTCGGCGGCAAGCCGCTGGCGGTGAGCTTTCGCGAGGCTCGCGGGTGAGGGATCGGGCTTCATGGCGGCCATGGGCATCCTGCTTTCATCGGCAAAACGAAACGCATAAAGCCCGCTCAACCCTTTACGATCGAGCGGGCCAAATCGTCATTCCAGTACATCCGTGGAATGACGACATGGCATGATCCGGAAAAGTGTGTAGCGGTTTTCCGGAAAGATCATGCTCAAACGAGCGGCTTAGATCAGCTCGAGATTCTCGGCGCTGGTCTTGCCACGCATCTTGTCGGTCTTCAGTTCGAACGAGACCTTCTGGCCTTCGGCGAGGCCGGAAAGCCCGGCACGCTCGACTGCGCTGATGTGAACGAACACATCCTTGCTGCCATCACTCGGGGCGATGAAGCCAAAGCCCTTCTGGCCGTTGAACCACTTCACTGTACCTGTCGCCACGTTTCTTCTCCAAAGCGCATATCGCGTGGTGGACGCGTCACCAATTCAACTGGCGATGTTCTTTGGGAAAGGGCCGATGGGACCATTCAACAAGGCGCAACGGCAAATCGAATGGAGGTAATATATACACGTTTCCCGCGAATACAAGGCGCGGGCGGGGAGCGGGTTCCCGGTGAAAGGGTCGGCAGTTGAGTGGCGGAGACGACGGGATTCCGCTCCCTCGCCCCGCTCTTGCGGGGAGAGGGTTGGGGTGAGGGGCTGTCTCCACGCATTCCGCTCGCGGAGAGTGCCCCTCACCCGACGCTGCGCGTCGACCTCTCCCCGCACGCGGGGCGAGGTGACTTTCGAGGCCAGCGTGCTGCTGTTTGACATCGCAAGTCGCAACGCACGGTCGCGACGACTTGCTCACTCCGCCGCCGCTTCCGCGCTCGGCTCGCCCTTCCAGCGCAAAATCTCGGCGGCCAGGATCGGGTGGTTGAATCCCTTCAGGATCAGATCGTCGATCGCGCGGCCCTCCACAAAAGGCTCGACCATGCCGTAGACGCGGCGGCTGACGACGATCTGGTTGGCTTTGGCTTCGTCGCAGAGGCGCGAGGCCAGGTTGGTGACGCTGCCGATCGCGGCGTATTCCAGCCGCTGCTCGAAGCCGATCTGGCCGAGCGTCGCGTAGCCGAGCGCGATGCCGATGCCGAAGCCGAGATTGTGGCCGCGGTTGCGCCAGCGCTCGGTGAGGCGGCCTATGGTGTCGCGCATCTCCACCGCCATCTTCACCGCGCGCGCGGTGTGGTCGGCGAATTGTATCGGCGCGTTGAACAGGATCATCACGCCGTCGCCGGCATAGCGGTCGAGCGTGCCCTCGTATTTGAAGATCAGTTCGCCGAGCGCTGCATGATATTCGCGCAGCACGTTCATCGCCTCCTCCGGCTCGGTGGTCTCGGTGAAAGCCGTGAAGCCGCGAAGGTCGCAGAACACCACCGTCACCTCGCGGCGGTGGCTGTCGAGCAGCCCCGCATGGCCATCGGAGGAGGCGATCAGCTGCGCCACCTGCGGCGCCAGGAAGCGCTCGAGCCTGCGGATGCGCTCGATCTCGCCAAGCTGCGTCTCGACCCGCGCCTCCAAGGACTTGTTCCAGTCCTTGAGCTCCTCGGTCTGCTCGCGAAGCTTGTCGGCCTGCGCGCGCACGGTCTCATTGGCCTCTTCCAGTTCGTGGCTCTTGTGATCCACCTCCGTGAACAGCCGCGCATTGCGCATCGCCAGCACCGCCTGGTGCGCGAAGGTCTTCATCAGGCCGATCAGGCTGGCCGGAAAATCGCCGGCCGTCTTGCGCAGCACCACCAGCGCGCCGAGCACGCCCTGCTGGTCGACCAAGGGCACCACCAGCACCGAGTGGAAGCCGGCGCTGACAACGACATCGCGCAGCGGATGATCGGTGTCGCGTGCCAGATCGGGGAAAGCGAGCGGCTCGCCTTTCGCGGCGGCCTCGCCGAGCGGGCTGTTCGCTTCGGGGATCGCGCGGTGGCGGCCTTCGGCATCGCCATCGATGCCGATCGACTGCGTCAGGTTGAAGCTGCTGACATCGGCGTCATAGCCATAGATCAGCACGGCGTCGGCGTGGGTGATCTCGAGCGCGCGGGCGGCGACCGTCGGCAGCACGGCGTTGAGATCGAGCGAGGAGGCGACCGCGCGGCCGACCTCCTCCAGCACCTTCAGCTCGTTGATCGATTGCGCGAGGTCGCGGGTGCGCTCCTTCACCTTCCATTCGAGGTCGGAATAGGTCTCCGCGAGTTGCCCGGCCATGCTGTTGAACTGGCCGGCGAGCTCCTCGAGCTCGTCCGATGTCTTCACCTCGATGCGATGGGCGAAATCGCCGGCGCCGAGGCGTCGCGCGCCGGTGCGGAGCGCCGTGATCGGCACCAGCATGCGCCGCGCCAGGATCGTGCCGGCGATGATCGCGACCACGAGGCCGAGCGAGATCAAAAGCGCGATGCGCACCAGCTGGTCGCGGATCGGGATCAGGGCCTGCGCGGTCGGCTGCTCGAAGAACACGTGCCAGTTGAGCCGCGGCACCGCGCGCGAGGTCGTCAGCACCGCATGCCCGTCGCCGTCGCTGCCGGAGGCGACCGCGCCGCCGCCGGGCGCGAGCACGGATGCCACCTGCGGCAGCGCGGAGAGGTCCTTGCCCACGTCGGGACCCTTCGACGAGCTCGCGAGTACGCGGCCCCTGGGATCGACCACATAGGCGAGAGCGAGCCTGCCGACCTGGGAATCGCCGAGGTAACTGCCGAGGAAGCCAAGATCGATCTCGGCCACCGTGACGCTGCCATCGGCATGCGGCAGCGCGATCGACATGAACGGCCGCTGGTCGCGCATGGTGACCGGCGCGAAGCTCGTGCCGCGCGCGGTGGTTTCGGTGAAGCTGTTATCGCGGGAGAAATCGGCGTTGCTGCCGATAGTCGTGGTCTGCCGCGTCAGGCGGAGCTGCTCGCGTCCCAGCGGGTTGAGCAGCGAGAGCTGGCTGACCTGCGGCACTTGTCTGAGGAGCTGCGTGTAGTCCGCGCGGCGCAGGTCGAGCTTGTCGGAGGAGGCGCGCGTCACCCAGGAGATCTGCCGCTCGAGGTCGGACATCGACTGCTCGATGCGCTTGGCGGTGGCATCCGCCTTCTCGCCCATGGCATCGATCAGCGTGGTCTTGATGCCGCGGTAGCTGATCCAGGTCTCGAGCGCGCCGTTGACCGCGAGCACGAACACGACAAGGCCGACCAGCGCGAGGACGTATTTGGCGAACAGGCCTCCGCGCAGGAACCAGACCGTGTCCTTCACCCCGCTCATTGGCTCTCGTCCGCCCCTTCAAACACGCCGGGTGCGCTGCAGTATCCTGCCGCTGGTTCTAGCACGGATCGGGGGGCCGAGGCTGAGGCCTCGGGGGGCATGGTTAGCCGCGGATTTGGAGGGGCGGTTTCGGGACTATCAGCGATTGAACAGCTGACGCAGCACGTCGTTCATCGCCGGATTGTCCGGCTGGGCGGCGGTGTCGGATGGGGCAGGGGCTGCGGGCGGCGGCGCGGCTTGAGGAGACGGCGAGAGGTTCCGACCCTGGCTTGGCCGCGACGCATTGCCCTGGTTGAGGGTGCTCAAGCCCTGCTGCAGCAGATTGCCGATGGTCTCGCCGAGCTCGCCGCCGAGCGGGTTGCTCTGAGCGCTATTGGGGGCCGCGGGCGGGGCGTTGCCGCCGCCCTGTGCGCCGTTGATGAGACCGCCGAGCCCGCTGAGCCCGTCCTTCAGACCCTGGCCGTTCGGTCCGAACAGGCCCTTGCCGAGCTCCTTCAGCCTTGCATAGGCGGCTTCGGGATTGTCGAGGATGCCCTGCATCTCCGGATAGATCCGGGGGCCGGCCCACGGTCCCTCGATCATCACGGGGATGCCGAAGCCGACCGGGTTGCCGGTGCGGCCCTGGCCCTCGGTCGTCATCACGAGCTGCGGCGCGACGCGGAAGCCGATCTGCTTGGTGTTGAGATCGATGGTGCCGGCGCCGGTCATCTTGACCAGCGGGCCGATCAAATTGAGGTCGGTGGTGACGGCCTGGCCCTTGTCGACCTTGAACGAGGCTGCGAGCTGGGAAAGGTCGGTCGACAGTTCCTCGCTCGCCTGCCAGCCGGAGAGCGTGCCGGCGGTGAGGTTGCGGATCATCTGCGCGACGTTGAGGCCGAGGATCTTGCCATCCTGGAACACGACAAACGCGGTGCCGCCCAGATTGGCGACGATGGCGCGCGCGCTCGTGCCCTGCGCGCGCAGCGTGATCTTGGCCTGCATCCTGCCGTCGAGCTTGTCGAACTCGGCAAGGCTCTTCAGCACCGGCAGCGCGCGCACGCCGGCGAGATCAAGCCGCAGCGCGTAGCTGGGATTGGCCGACGTGGCGTCGATGCTGAGGTCGCCATTGGCGGTGCCGCCATAGGCGCCGAGATTGGTGAGCTGGCCCTTCAGCACGCCGCTTGCGAGGTTGGCGTCGATCGCGGCCGGCGCGAAGCGGCCGTCGCCGATCACGAGCTCCGCCGCCGAGATCCGCGCCTGCGCGTCGACATAGTTGAGCCCGGTGAGGTCGATCGAGGCATTGCTCCAAGAGGAGCCCGAAGGTTGGGACGCAGTACCGGGCTCTGCCGGCGTCGTCGCGATCGTGATGCGCTGGAAATCGAGATCGAGCTTCACCAGCGGCTTGTTGCTGGCGAAATCGACCGAGGCCCAGCCGGTGAAGCCGCCGTCGCCGAGCGTGCCGGAGACGCCGTTGAACATCGCGACCGTGCCGTTCCGCCGCACCTCGGCTCGCGCCGCGATCGGCGCCGGCAACAGGCCGGGCGCGTCGATGTTGAATTCCGTCGGCACGCTCTGCCGTTCCAGCGGCGGTGGCGGTGCGGTGGCCCTGATCTCGAATTTGAGCGGCTTGTCGCTCGCGCGGGCGTTACCTGTGATCACGACCTTGCGGTCGGCGCCGACGGTTGCGTCGGCATTCAGCGTCTCGATCCGGTTCTCGACCCGGTCGCGGATGTTGGAGAACACGATGGTGCCGCCGGTGACGCTGGCATGCCGGATTGCGATGGTCTCTCCATCGCTGGACGCGGTCGCTTTCGCCGGCGGATTGTTGTCGCGCGTCCGCTCGCGCTGCAAGGGCATGTTGACCACGGGCCGCACGATCACGAGGTCAGTGATCTCGGGCCGGCCCGACCACAGGCTCGACAGCGTCATGTCGGCCTGGATGCTGCTTGCGGTGAAGCGATTGTTGATCTCGCGGTCCTTCGGGTCCTGCAGCGCGATGTCGCTCAGGGTGACGTTGACGCTCGGCCAGATGCCGATCCTGGCGCCGCCATTGATCGCGAGTCTAAAGCCGGTCTCGCGCTCCACCCGTTCCTTGACGACAGAGGTCAGGAAGGTCGACGGAATGCCGATCACCGCCACAAGCGCGATGATCACGATCACGGCGGCGATGGCGGCCCCGGCGAATTTCAGTGCTCTCATGTCGTCGTTCCAGACCGGGCAAGCGGCATAACACCGGTTCCATCTCCGATGGGAATAACCGGTCGCGCGAGATTATCCCGCAAACGCAACCCGGCTCCAATGCGGCGAAAAATAATGTGCCGCCCGCATGAACTTATGTGACCTATCACACACTTCCATTGGGGTGAACTTTGCTAACCGGCGCGGCGGGCCGCTGGGATTGACTTGGAAGGCAGTACAATGAGCAAACAGGCCGAATTTGCGGTCATTCTCAAGATGAACCCGATGTTCGCGGATCTCGGCGCGGACGAGCTGCAGCGGCTTTCGGGCCTTTGCCACACCCGGCAGCTGGCGCCCGGCGAGGTGCTGTTCCAGAAGGGCGATGCCGGCGACGCCCTGTTCGGGGTCCGCCGTGGCCAGATCCGCATCGAGACCGGTGCTTCCGACGGCAGCCGGCTGACGCTGAATTTCATGGGGCCCGGCGACCTGTTCGGCGAGGTCGCGGTGCTCGACGGTCAGGATCGCACCGCGGACGCGACCGCGGGCGAGCCGAGCGAGCTGTTCGTGCTGCGGCGGGAGGATTTCCTCGCCTTCCTCGAGCGTGAGCCGAAGGTCGCCGTCAAGCTGATCGAACTATTGTGCCAGCGCATCCGCTGGCAGAGCGAGCGCATGGAGGAGTCCGTGCTGCAGCCCTTGCCGGTGCGGCTGGCGCGGCGGCTGTGCGCGTTGTCGGAGGATTTCGGTTCCGAGGTGCACATCTCGCAGGAGCAGCTCGGCATTTTCGTCGGCGCCGCGCGCGAGAGCGTCAACCGCCAGCTCCAGGCCTGGCGCAAGGATGGCATCCTCGACCTGCAGCGCGGCCGTATCCTGCTGCACAACATGAACAAGCTGACCGCGGTGGCGCGCAACGATTAGCAACGCCCGCGCGACGCGCGGGCTCACGAAACTTCGTTGCGGGGTCGGCCGCGTATACACGCGGGCAGAACCTGCCCAAAAGACTTGCTTGCCGGAACCGGCCGGGATCGGTTTCATCCGAAGCAGCGGGTCCTTGGGGTGACACCCAGCCTTGCTGGCCTCACGCCATCCACCTGCAAACCCCTGCTGTCTCCCAAGGACCGCAGGGGTTTTGATTCCTGGGCCGCGCGACCCGTCGCGCTTCGAGCGAGGTGGATGCCGGTTCGCGGGAACACGCGTCAAACTAGGATCGAGAACATCGGTTCTGATTCAACCAGAACCGATAGGGCGCCAGCGCACTCACTCCGCCGCCGGTGACACCACGGTCGGCGGCGCCGGCGTGCTCTTGGCCGGTGGCTCCGCTGAGTGCTCACCAGGTGCGAGTTCGTGATCGGCATGGGAAACGATGAGCCGCTTGCCGAAGCGCCAGATCAGCGCGCCGATGTCGTCCATCACCATGAACATGGCCGGCACGAACACCAGCGACAGCACGGTCGAGAACAGGAGGCCGCCGATCACGGCGAGCGCCATCGGCGAGCGGAACTCGCCGCCGGCGCCGAAGGCGAGCGCCGACGGCATCATGCCGGCGGCCATCGCGATCGTGGTCATCACGATCGGGCGCGCGCGCTTCATGCCGGCGTCGATCATCGCCTCGTCGCGCTTCTTGCCGCCGCGGATCGCCTCCACCGCGAACTCCACCAGCATGATGGCGTTCTTGGTGACGATGCCCATCAGCATCAGGATGCCGATCCAGACCGGCGTAGTGAGCTGCTTGCCGGTCAAGAGCAGCGCCCCGATCGCGCCGCCGATCGACAGCGGCAGCGAGAACAGGATGGTGATCGGCTGCAGGAAGGTGCCGAACAGCAGCACCAGCACGGCATAGACCATCATCAGGCCGGCGGTGATCGCGGTGGCAAAGCCCTCCGACAGCTCGTTCAGGCTCTCGGCGTCGCCCGACGGGCTGACCTTCACACCCTTCGGCAGGCTCTTCATCACCGGCAGGTCGTAGATCAGCTTGGTGGCGTCGCCGAGTGCGGCATTGCCGACGAGATCGGCGGCGACGGTGGCCTGCCGTTCGCGGTCGTAGCGGTTGATGCTGGTCGGACCCTGATCGAGCTGGATGTCGGCGACAACAGATAGCGGCACGCCGCCGCGCTCACCGCGCTGGCCGAGCGGCACACGCAACTGCTCGAGCATCTGCAGGTCGCTGCGCGCATTGTCCTCGAGCTGGACGCGGATCGGCACCTGGCGATCACCGGCGTCGAATTTTGCCAATGCCGGGCCGACGTCGCCGATGGTGGCGACGCGGATGGTCTGCGACAGGCTCTCGGTCGAGACGCCGAGCCGCGCGGCAAGCTCCGCGCGCGGCCGGATGCGCAATTCGGGCCGATCGAGCGCGGTCTCCGAGATCACGTTGGCAATGATCGGAATCCGCTTCATCTGTGTCGCGAGTTCGCTGGCGACGTTGTTGACGATGTTGCTGTCGGTGCCGGTGACGACGAGCGAGATCGCGCGCAGGCCGTTCTCGTCGAGGAACCAGAACCGGATGTCGGGCACGTTCTCGAGTTCCTTGCCGATCGCAAGCTCGAGCTCGCGCTGGGTGATCTTGCGATCCCGCTTCGGCGTGTAGTTGACGATCAGCGCGGCGCGGCGGACCTCCTGCGTGCCGGGCGGCACGCGGCCGCCGTCGACGAACACGCTGCGCACCTCGGGCCGTTTGCGCAGGCGCGCGACGATTTCTTCCGTGACCTTCTCGGTATAGGCGAGCTGCGAGCCCGGCGGCAGCTCCATGGCGAGAAGCGAGCGCGCGGTGTCCTGCGCCGGCAGGAAGCCCTGCGGCAACAGCGTGATGCTCCAGATCGAGGCGGCGAAGATCGCAAAGCCGATCAGCACGGTGACGAAATAGTGCTTCACCGACCAGGCGACGATGCTGTGATAGCTGCGCAGGATGCGCCCGGGCGCCGGGTCGTCATGGGCATGATGCTTGAGGAAGTAGGCGGCGAGCACCGGGGTCACGAAGCGCGCGGCGAGCAGCGAGAAGAACACCTGCACCGACACCGTGATGCCGAACTGTTTGAAGAACTGCCCGGCGATGCCGGACATGAAGCTTGCGGGCGCGAAGATCGCGATGATCGTGAGCGAGATCGCGATCACGGCAAGCCCGATCTCGTCGGCTGCTTCAAGCGCGGCGCGATAAGGCGTCTTGCCCATCCGCATGTGGCGCACGATGTTCTCGATCTCGACGATGGCGTCGTCGACGAGAATGCCGGTCGACAGCGTGATGGCGAGGAACGAGACGAGGTTGAGCGAGAAGCCGAGCAGGTCCATCGCCCAGAACGCCGGGAAGATCGACAGCGGCAGCGAGATCGCGGCGATGATGGTGGCGCGGATATCGCGCAGGAACAGCAGCACGATGATGACGGCGAGGATCGCGCCCTCGAACAGGGTCGAGATCGCCGCCTCGTAATTGCCCTTGGTGAATTCGACCGAGGTGTCGATCAGCTTGAGGTCGACGTCGGGATAGGCGACCTTCAGCGCATCGATGCGCTTCTGCACGGCGGCCGCGACCACCACGTCGCTGGCGCCCTTGGAACGCTTGATGCCGAGCGCCACCACCGGCTCGCCGTTGAAGCGGGCGAAGGTGCGGCGGTCCGCGATGGTGTCGGTGACGGTGCCGAGGTCGTCGAGCCGCACCTCGCCGCCGCCGAACAACGGGATCATGGTGCCGGTGAGCTCGTTCAGCGTCTTGGCGCCGGCGAGCGTGCGGATCGCCTGGTCGTTCTTGCCGATCTCGGCGCGGCCGCCGGCGACGTCGACATTGGTGCCGCGCAGAATCTGGCTGACATTGACCGCGGTGAGCCCCGCCGCCTGCAGCTTGTCGGGATCGAGCGAGACCAGAATCTCGCGCTCGACACCGCCGATGCGCTCGACCTGGGCGACGCCGCGGACGCCCTGCAGCGCGCGCTTGACCACGTCGTCGACGAAATAGGACAGCTGCTCCGGCGTCTTGCCGGGCGAGATCGCAGCATAGGTCACGATCGGCAGGCCGATGACGTCGACGCGCTGGATCAGCGGCTCGGTGACGTTCTGCGGCAGGTTGGCGCGGACGCGGGTGACCGCGTCCTTGACGTCGTTGAGCGCGCGGTCGGTGTTGGTCTCCAGCGCAAACTGGATCGTGGTCAGCGACAGGCCGTCGGTGATCGACGAGGAGATGTGCCGAACGCCCTCGACGCCGGAGACGCCGTCTTCGATCGTCTTGGTGACCTGCGATTCAAGCTCCGACGGTGCCGCGCCAAACTGCGAGACCGCGACCGAGATCACCGGAATGTCGGCGCTCGGCAGTCGCGTCACCGCGAGCTTGGTGAAGGAGACCCAGCCCAGCACGAGCAGGATGATCGAGAAGACGATCGAGGGAAGCGGGTTCCGGATCGACCATGCCGAGATGTTCAAAGCCATTAGCGTGCCCGCGTGCGATCGAGTTCGTCGGCGAACGTGGTCTTGATCTGGTCGCCGTCGTGCAGCGAGGTGCCAGCGTCGGCCACGACGATTTCGCCGACGTCGAGGCCTTCCAGGATTTCGGTTGAGGTGTCCGACGTCAGTCCGACGCGAACCCTGCGCGTCTCGACGGTGTTTCCCTTCACGACTTGAAGCGTGAGGCGGTCGATCGCGGTGCGCGGCACGGCGACGCCACAGGAGCGCTTGGCGTCGATATTGGCACGCGCGAACATGCCGACCTTCAGCGTCGGATTGTTGTTGAGCGAAATCCGGACGCGGCCGAGCTGGGTGGTGCGATCGATCTGCGGCGAGATCTGGCGGACCTTGCCGACCATGTCGGGGGCGTCGTCACGGCTGATCCGCACCGTCGCGCCGGGATTGAGTTTCAAGAGCTGGAAGCTCGGCACCTCGGCCTCGAGCTCGATCTCGTTGTTGATCGAGATGCGGAACATCGGCCCGGCCTGTGGCGAGGCCGGGGCGCCGACCGCGGTGCGCACTTCGGTGACGAGGCCCGCGGCCGGTGCGCGCAGCGAGATCGGCCGCGCGTTGGCCTGAGCCGCCTGTTGCGGCGGCGGGGTCAGCCGCGCGAGTTCCTGGTTCTCGGTGACCGTATCGCCTTCGCGGACGAACACGTCGGTGACCCTGGAGCCCTCCTGGTCGACGCCGACCTGCGCCTCGCGGCGCGGCACGATGAAGCCGGTGACGCGGACCATGTCGGAGAAGCACGCATTGGTCGACTTCGTCACCACGACGAGCGCCTGCCCCGGCGTTTCCTTCTCTTCCGGATGGGAGCGATGCTCGAATGCGTAATAGGCGACGCCAAGCGCGACGAAGACTACTGTTCCGAGCGCAGGCTTGAGATATTGCGAAAGGTTCATCGCCGGATCAATCCAGAACGTGGTGCGTCATGATCGCTGGAAAGGTCATCCCGCCGGGGTCCTTGTTGCTCGAGCCTGCGGAAGGCCCTTACCATACTTCCGGATCATGGTCTGACGTCATCTGAAGCAGGTTACTCAGGGCTCCCCTTGCGAGGGAGCCTCCGGGTTCTATCCCAAAAACAAATGCGTCCCACCGGGGTGCGAGACGCATTCTAACCTCAAAAAATCACGCCACGCCACGACCATCACTTGGATATCACTTGGACGCGGTGGCCTTGTTTTCCATGTTCACGACCTGAACGCGGCGGTTCACTTCCGCGAAAGGCTGGCTCGGGTCCTTCAGCTTGCTCTTGCCGTATCCGACGGTGACGAGGTCGGCGCCGTTGATGCTGTATTTATCGACGAGGTAGCGCTTGATGGTGTCGGCGCGACGCTCGGAGAGATCCTGGTTGTAGGCCTCACCGCCGACAGCGTCGGTGTGGCCGGCGACCACGAAGGTCGAGCCCTTCAGATCGGGGTTGGACAGTGCGCGGCCGAGCGCCTGCACCGAGGCAAGCGACTTCGCGTTGATATTGGCGGAGTTGTAGTCGAAGTTGATCTCGAGATCGATCTTCGGCTTGTCCTTGACGATGGTTGCGATCTCCTCGCGCTCGGCTGTCGACAGCGAGCGCGAGGCGCGACCGCGGACGCTCTCCACGAACTTCGCCTGGTCGGCGTTCAGACCGGGCGAGGTCTGCGGTCCGGTCGAGAGCCCGCGGGTCTGCGGCTTCTTGTCTGATGTCAGCGCCTTGATGATCTGGTCCTCGGTGACATTGTCGCCGGCCCGGACCGCGAGCGTGCCGAACGACAGCGCGGTGCCGACGGTCACGATCGAAAGGACGGCGGTCAGATTTGCGGACGGTTTGAACATCTCTCGGTCCCTCCTGCGCGTGTTCCGCGCGGTTCCAAATAATTACTCAAATCGATAGCCGGCACGCGGCGCCGGCATGCACCCTCTGATTAGTCGGCCGGCTCCACCGGCGGTTCGAGGAGGCCCGCGGGCAGCGCCTCAAATACCCGTCACTGCACCCCGTAATCGGCGAATTCCTTCACAATATTCGGGTCCATCGCCTTGGCATTGGCAATGTCGAGATCGCCTTCCGCGACCGATCCGTTGCGCTTCTTGGCTAGTCCCCGCCCGTACAGCGAGGAGGTCAGTCGCGGGTTGATCTTCAATGCGGCGTCGAAATCGGCGATCGCGTTCTTGTTCTGCCCGCTCTTCAGGTTCATCAGCCCGCGGCTGTCGAGTGCGTCGACGAAATTCGGGCGCAACCGCAGCGCCTCGTTGCAGTCCTTCAGTGCGGCCTGCAGGTCGCCGATCACGGTGCGAGCCCAGCAGCGGTTGTTATAGGCCTCGACATCCTTCGGGTTCAGCCGCAGCGAATTGGTGAAATCCTTGATCGCGAGGTCGTAGGCACCCTTGCTGGCATAGACCTGGCCGCGACGGTACAGCGCGGCGCCGTCGTCCGGATTGTCGTTGAGCTTGGCGGTCAGGCTCTTGATCGTCGGGTCGTCGGCAAGCGCAAGGACGGTCGGGCTGGCCGGGGTGGTCGGCGCAGGCTGGACGACGGTCGGGGCCGGAGGGGGCGGCGGTGGCAGCGCAACCTCGGCCGGCTTGGCCGGTGGCGCGGGCGGAGCAGGCGGCGCCGGTGGCGGGGCCGTTGTGGTCTGGGCCGGCGGTGCCGGCGGCGGCGGCGGAGCGGGTGGCGCGGTTGCCGCCTCGGTCGACGGGCCGGAGGGCCGTGGCGTGCCACCCGGAAGGAAGGAGAAGTCCTCGGCCAGCGAGGACGATATCCACGGCACCTGCTCCTGCCGCGAGGCGCGGGTGACGCCGACGCGGGTGCGGTTCAGCGTCTCCTCCGCCATCAGGTCGGGGGTGCGGATCTCCTTGAGCAGTTCCTTCACGAACAGGCTGTGGTCACTGCCATTGTCCGACACCACCGACGACAGCGCGGCGGAATACATCACCAGCGTCCCGTTCGGCGCGATCACCGGGGCAAGGCCCGCCGAGAAGCTGCGGAACCGGCGCTCGAACGGGTTGCGCCTTGAGGCGTCGACCAATGCGATCTTCACCCCGGCGCCGCGGCTGTTGATGTCGCCGAGCACGGTTTCGAGGCTGAAGCCGTCGCGGCGGACGTCGGGCTCGGCCCAGATCTGGGCATCGACCGGGATCATGTAGCTCTGGCGGCTCGACTGGATGCCGTAGCCAGAGAAGAAGATCAGCGCGACCGAACCCGGCTTGATCTTGGCATAGAGCTTGTCGAAGGCGCGGCGCATGGCGTCGCCGGTCAGGTTCTCGCCGACATCGACCTGAAAGCCGTCGCGCTTGAGCTCGTCAGCCACGTCGCGTGCGTCGTTGATGGGCTCCTTCAGCGGCGCATCGGCGTCCGGGTATTTGGCGTTGCCGATGACAAGCGCGAAACGCTCGCCGGCTGCAAGGGAGGGGGCGGGCGCTGCGATCGCAAAAATCAACGTGGCGAGCAATGCAAGGCGAATTTTCATGATCGCGGCAAATCCAGATCGCGGCATTCCAAATGAAATGGCGCCGATTCCAGCTTGCGCCTCGGCGACCTTACTCTAGCGAAAACCCATTATCAAACCACTGCCATACCCCGTCAACCGCTTGCGATGTCATCGCTAATTGCGACAATTGATCACGACGACGCGGTCCGGCGCAGGCCCATGATCGTGTCCGCGACGCCGTCGTCGCCCGCGCATGGTGCAGATTCCCGCGCGCTTGTAATGTGACCACTCTCACAGAGCCTGCGCTGTCATGCGCCTGTCACGGTCTCCACGGTTTGACCTTTGTGCAGAGCAATGGCTTGGTGCGCGGGACGGCCAACCACTCCAAGAAGAGCGAAACCGATGGGAAACGCCTACGAAATCTATGCGCTCCGCTATGCGACGATGTCGCCGCGCACCCCTCACCTGAACTTCCTGGTCCCCGATCCGCACGACACCACCGCGCAAGACCTCGATTATTTCGTCTGGCTGATCCGCGGCCAAGGCCGCGATATCCTGGTCGATACCGGCTTCAATGCTGATGAAGCCAAGGCGCGCGCCCGCAAGCTGACGCTCAACCCGGTCGATGCGCTGGCGCGCTTCGGCGTCAGCGCCGACAGCATCCGCGACGTGATCGTCACCCATCTGCATTACGACCACGCCGGCAATCTCGACCGCTTCCCGAATGCGAGATTCCATCTGCAGGACCGCGAGATGAGCTACGCGACCGGTCGCTGCATGTGCCACGGCATGCTGCGGCATCCGTTCTCGGTCGAGCACGTCACGCAGATGGTGCGCCATGTCTATGGCGAGCGTGTCACCTTCCATTCCGGCGAGGGTGAGGTCGCGCCTGGTGTCACCGTGCACCGGGTCGGCGGCCATTCCGACGGCTTGCAGGTGGTGCGGGTCGAGACCGCGCGCGGCCCGGTCGTGCTGGCGTCCGACGCCGCGCACTACTACGCGAACCTGCACAAGCGCAGTCCGTTCCCGATCGTCTACAATGTCGGCGACATGGCACAGGGCTGGGAGACCGTCGAGCGGCTCGCTGGCCATCCCGACCGCTTCATCCCCGGCCACGATCCGATCGTGAGCGAGATCTATCCGCGCGCCAGCGACAAGGTCGATGCGTTCGCCTTGCATCTCGCGCCGTCGCGGTCGTTCGCCAAGTAAATCTGAAGTAATTTTGCAGGAGCAGGTTCGAAAGATATGACTGACATCAAGACTCTCGGCTTCATCGGCCTCGGCGTGATGGGCGAGCCGATCTGCCGCAATCTCGTCAAGAAGAGCGGCAAGCGCGTCATCGTTTTCGATCTCGCGGCCGAGCCGCTGCAGCGGTTGCGCGCCGAAGGCGCCGAGGTTGCCGACACGGTGGCCGAGGTTATCAAGCAGTGCGAGGTGCTGTTCCTGTGCCTGCCGAGCGCGAAGCATGTGCGCGCGGTGTTCGAAGGCGACGGCATCTTGAAGAACATCAGGAGCGGTCAGGTCGTGGTCGATCTCGGCACCTCCTCGGTCAGCCAGACCCGCGACTTTGCCGGGCAGTTGCGGGCAAAGGGCGCAGCCTGGGTGGACGCACCGATCGCACGCACCCGGCAGGCGGCGCAGGACGGCACGCTCAGCGTGATGGTCGGTGCGGTGCCTGCGCTCTATGCCGCGATCGAACCGCTGATCCGCTGCTTTGCCACCGACGTCACCAATTGCGGCGACGTCGGCGCCGGGCAGGTGACCAAGATCCTGAACAACATGGTGCTGTTCGAGACCGTGAACGCGCTGGCCGAAGCGGTCGCGGTCGCCAAGCGCAACGGTGTCGATCCGAAACTGCTGCTGGAGACGCTGTCAAAGGGCTCGGCGGACAGCTTTGCGCTGCGCAACCACGGCATGAAGGCGATCGTGCCAGGCGTGTTTCCGGAGCGCGCCTTCTCGACCGATTACGCGCTGAAGGATCTCTCTTATGCGCTCGAGCTGGCTGATGACACCGGCATCAAGATCCGCGGCGCGGAGCTGGTCGGCACCATCCTGCAGGAAGCGATCGATGCGGGATCGAAGGACAATTACTTCCCGGTGATCGCGAAGCATCTCGACGGGGCGTAGCTCACCCCGTCATTGCGAGCGAAGCGAAGCAATCCATACCCCTGCTTGCCGAGAGATGGATTGCTTCGTCGCTTTGCTCCTCGCAATGACGATGAGAAAGCTGCTCAACTCCATCACCGTCATGCTGAGGAGCGGGGAACGCGCGTCTCGAAGCACGACGGCCCAACTGGGGCCGTGCATCCTTCGAGGCTCGCCCAGCGGCGCAAGTGCGCCGCAAGGCTCGCG
>NZ_JBHMET010000065.1:0-111053 GCF_042430365.1 Bradyrhizobium erythrophlei | reverse complement strand
GCGTTTGCCGGGTGGGACTTGCACCCACTGGAAAGCGCCGCCTTATCACGGCGCACGCCATGAGCGGACTCCTCGGCCTCCAAGCTGTGGGACTCGGATTCGATACGCGATTTTACGTCGGGCTACCTCTCCGCCATCCCCGCCTTACGCAGCCCATCGTACAAGTCTTTCGCACTGGGCTAGGTAAGATAGATCGTTGGATGGGCGGAGCAATCGTAGTTCGGAAATCGTCTGAGCGGACGGGCCGGTCCGCAGATAGTTGCCGAGCGCAGCGCTCGCCTCATCGTCGCGACCCTGCATGCCGTAGGCTGCGGCGAGACATAGGTGAGCCAGAGAATAGCTAGGGCTCAAGCCAATTGCCTTACGCAGCATCTCAACTGCTCCGACATCGTCGCCAAGCAGAAACCGAGCCAGGCCAATGCCATAGTACCCTCGGAACAAAAACGGGTCGCGTGGACGTCTATCGAGCCCTAGAGACATGGGCCCGGCGCGCCTATCGCAACCTGATCTACCTCCACGAGGTCGATATTCAATGAGAGCCGGCAGAGAAAGCCGTGCACGTTGTATAGCTCGCTTCTGTTTGTCGGCAGTCCGAGTTGTAACTTTAAGCCAAGCGCCTCGTTGATTGCGAGAAGGTCGACAGCCACAGGCAAATCGATCTGCGTCGCTCAGCCGTGCCCGTGGACGGTTTTGCCCCGCGTATCACCTGACCTCACGACCTCACCCTCTCTCGTCCCCACTTCGGATGGCTGCTCAGTTTGGCCGTCACTGGATTTTTCTTGATTTCCCGGTGCACACGTCATGCACACGAGGCCCTCTAACCAATTGAAAAACTTGAACTCTCGCTCCAATCCATCATTGGACGGGCCCGGCAACGCGGGCACGCAAGTCCCGCGGCGCTGCCGAGCGCTCGGGCAGCCAGTTTGTTACATCCATTCCAAATTCCCATTCCTGCCGTTCCACCCGACGCCAGTCGGCTAACTTCTGGCATTCCGAAACAAAAGTCAAGCTTGATTTCCGATAATCGGAACTGCTATGACTTCCGGAACTCAGAAAGGATAGGCCATGCTGGACGTGCAACTGATCGAACGAGGACTGCAGAAGACGGGCAAGAGCAAGGGCGGACTGGCGCGCGCGATGGGCGTTCGGCCCGGCGCGGTCTCCGAGATCCTGTCGGGCATAAGGCTGATCAAAGCATCCGAGATCGCTCCAATCATCGAATATCTGGAGCTCAACTCGGTGCCGATCATGGGCCGGGTCGGCGCCGGCGCCTCGATCGAACCGGAGCTTGAGCAGGTGCCGCCCGAAGGCCTCGGCGAAGTCGAGCTACCGTTTCCCATGTCGGAGGAAACCATCGCTTTCGAGGTTTCCGGCGATTCCATGCTGCCGAAATATGAGAATGGCGATGTTATCGTGGTCTATCGTGAACAGCGCTATCCGCTGTCGAGCTTCTACGGAGAGGAGGCCGCGGTGCGCCTGAAGAGCGGCGAGCGCTACCTGAAGACCGTCGAGCGCGGCAATTCGCCAGGCCTAGTCAATCTCAAGAGCTTCAACGCCAAGCCAATCAACGGCGTGAAGCTGGAATGGATTGGCGAAATCTGCGTCACCCTGCCCCGCGGCCAGATCGAACGGCTGCGCGGCAAGACGGCATCGAAGGGCCGCAAGACGACCCGACGGTCTTCCGAAAAGTAGCGTGGCCTCCCGGCGAATCGGGCCGAGTGATTCGCGCGGGGCGGACCGGAGCGCCCCATCTCTGGATGAATTCAATTCTGAAAACCAGAATTTTTCTTGACATGCGTCCGACTACCGGGAATACTGCAGCAGTTCCGCGAGGGTACTGAATTTCCAGCATGCAGTACTTTGGCGTGATGATCGATTACGGCTGTCGCGGTCGCGAGGCGATCGTGGATCCCGAGAAGACACGGCGCAACGTCGTCGCCCGGGTCGCCTCGGGGGAGGAAATCGCGGCGTCCTCGGTGGAAGATGTTACCACCGACATTCTTGCCGAGGCCGCCCTGCCCGACATCGGCACCACGACCGACGCCGATACCCAGGCGATCTTCTTTGATCACGCCCGCGACCTGCGCAAGCACGAACCCGTCTGATCCCGGACTCGATCACGCGACAATTTCGAAAACGTGATCTTCCGGAGAGCTCGACCACTTGGCCTAGATTGGACGCGCACTAGATATACTTCACGCGAAGTCTATTCCGGCTGAGCGGACGGGTCGCGCCGGATTGGCGATTCGTTTCCCGGGTTGATGAACTTCTGCTTTCAATGAATTCGACAATGAAGACCGAGATCGCGGCAAGCGATGGCGATCTCCGGATCGCTCTGCTGCTTGGCATCGCGAACTGGTTTCTTTTTCTGGACCACATTCCCCACAACGCGGTCAGCGCGCTGACGTTGCGGAATTTCGGCTTTAGCGGCGCAACTGACTTGTTCGTGTTCGTCGGCGGCTACGCCGCAGCGATGATCCATGCCAGGATGACGGTGGAGCGCGGCTTCTTGGTTGCGGCCACCCGCATCTTCAAGCGTGTGTGGCAGCTTTATGCGGCCTACATCGTGCTGTTCGTCGTTTATGTCGACCTGATCGGCTACGTTGCGGCCCAGACCGCGGCGCCTGCGATCATCGGCGAGTTCAACATCACCGGATTCATCGATCATCCGATCCGCACCCTGATCTACGGTCTGTTCCTCCAGGCCAAGCCACTCAATCTCGACGTCCTGCAGCTCTTCATTGCCTTGATGGCCTTCCTGCCCGCCATCCTGTTCGGGCTGATCCGCTGGCCCAACATGACACTCGTCGCATCGGTGGCATTTTATGTAGCCGCGCGCGTGTTCGACTGGAACCTGTCGTCGTATCCGGACGGCCGCTGGTACTTCAATCCATTCTGCTGGCAATTGCTGTTCGTCATGGGCGGCTGGTTCGCGCTGATGAGCAAGCGATACACACGCGCAATCCGCTCGCTGCAGGCCATTCCGGCGCTGCGCGCGGCAGCGCTATTGTATCTGCTGTTCGCCCTGGTCGTCACTTCCAGTCGGAGCATTCCGGCTCTGGCCGAACAGATGCCGGCCTCGCTCATCGACGCGCTCCTGCCGAATGATCGGGAAAACATGGCGCCTTACCGCATCCTGCATTTCCTGGCTTTGACGTTCCTGTTTACCCTGCTGGTGCCGCGCAACTGGCGAGGCCTTCACTCCTACGCGCTGCAACCGATCATCAAGTGCGGCGAGGAATGGCTGGCGGTCTTTTGCTCGGGCGTATTCCTGTCCTTTGCTGCGCATTTCGTCCTGATCACCGGCCCGAATTCGCTGACGGTGCAGGTCCTCGTCAGCATTGCCGGCATCGCCGCCATGACCTGCGTCGCCTATTATGTCTCGTGGTCAAAGCATCAGGACTACAAGTCGGCGGTCGGAGCGCGATCCTGACCGTCGAAGACTCGCTACGAGCGGGACCCGAAGTCGGTGCGGATCGAAGCAGTGGCCGACCAGTCGACTGTCAGGATGACAGTGAGCAACGACGGCGACCCGATCTCCGAAGCCAATCGCGAGAAGATCTTCGATGCCTTCTTCACCACCCGCCGCGACACCGGCGGCACCGGCATGGGGCTTGCGATCGCGCAAGCCGTCATGGTGAGCCATGGCGGCTCGATCCGCCTCCTGCCATCCGAGCGGAGCGTCGCCTTCGAGCTGCGATTTCCTGCGGCCTGAGCGCCCTCAGACCCGTTCGATGATGATGGCCGGCGCCATGCCGCCCGCGGCGCACATCGTCACCAGGCCACGCTTGAGGTCGCGACGCTCCAGCTCGTCGAGCACCGTTCCGATCAGGATCGAACCGGTCGCACCGATCGGGTGACCGAGCGCGATCGAACCGCCGTTGACGTTGACCTTCTCGCGATCGAGCTTGAGGTCGCGGATGAACTTTTCGGCGACGACGGCAAAAGCCTCATTGATCTCGAACAGGTCGATATCGTCGAGCGTGAGCCCGGCCTTGGCCAGCACCTTCCGCGCCGCCGGCACCGGCGCATTCAGCATCAGCGTCGGTGAATCACCCATATTGGCCATGGCGACGACGCGCGCGCGCGGCTTCAGCCCGTGCTTCCTGGCATAGTCCGGGGACGCCAGCAGGATCGCGGCCGAGCCGTCGACTACGCCCGAGGAATTTCCCGCGTGGTGGACAAAGTTGATATCGAGATCCGGATACTTCTCCAGGATCAGCTTGCGATAGGTCGTGCCCTTGTCGTCCAGGGCATAGTCAGCGATGGCGGGGAACGCCGGCTTCAGCGCGGCGAGGCCCTCCAACGTCGTCTGCGGCCGCGGATATTCCTCGCGATCAAGCGCCAGCGTGCCGTCCTCGCGATAGACCGGGACCAGGCTCTTGTCGAAATGGCCGCCCTTGATGGCGGCCGCCGCGCGCTTCTGGCTTTCGAGGCCGAACGCATCGACGTCCTGCCGGGTGATGCCCTCCAGCGTCGCGACGGCGTCGGCGCAGACGCCCTGGTGCGATTGCGGGTGGCGGGCACGCAGGCGAAGATTGCCGGCGTCCATCAGGAACGGCCCCTCGCCGCGACGGCCCTCCATCGACATCATTTCGGTACCGCCGGCGATCACCAGATCCTCGGAGCCCGACATGATCGAATTCGCTGCCATGTTGACGCTGGTAATGCCGGAGCCGCAGAAGCGGTCGAGCGTGACGCCGCTGGCGCGCACGTCATAGCCGGCATCGAGCGCGGACATGCGGCCGAGATCGCCGCTCTGCGGACCGCGTTGCGAGCTGGTGCCCCAGACGATGTCGTCGACATCTGCGGTATTGATGCCGGTTCTTTCGGCCAGTGCCCGCAGCACTGTGGCGCCGAGTTGCTGCGGGTGGATACCGGACAATGCGCCCTTGCCGGCCTTGCCAATGCCTCGCGGCGTCCTGCATGCATCGATGATCAGCGCGTCGGCCATGATGGTTTCCTCTCGGCGATGTTGGTTTGCGGCATTTGCCGCCGATCCCTGCGCGATGTCAATTCGCGACGGCGAGCCTACGCTGCATGGGGCCCAGCGCTTTCCGGCTGTCGCATCGGCCATGCTCAGCCGTGGCTTGCTTGACGCGCAAATTCGTTTATGCGCAGCTACTTAAAACAACAACGAATTTCCGGGAGAGGAAATATGGGTGGGGTTCGGCGGGCACTGGTCGGTTACGGCCTCCTCATCGCATCGACACATCTGGCGGCCGCCGAGCCGATCAAGCTGCGCGTGGCCGACTCCTTTCCGAAGGGTCATTATCTGGTCAAGCTCGTGCTCGAACCCTGGATGGAACAGGTCCAGAAGCGCACCAACAATGCGGTGACGTTCGAGCACTATCCGGCCCAACAGCTCGGCAAGGCCGCCGACATGCTGAAGCTGACGCAGACCGGCGTCGCCGATATCGGCTATGTCGCGCCCGCCTACGTGTCCGACAAGATGCCGATCTCCGAAGTCGCGATGCTGCCCGGCGCCTTTGACCACTCCTGCCAGGGCACGCTGGCCTATTGGAAGCTCGCGCGAAACGGCGTCATCGCACAGCAGGATTATACCGCAAACAACATCCGCCTGCTGCTGTCGGTAAGCCTGCCGCAATACCGCATCCTGACCGTGAAGCAGCCGGTGAAGGACGTCGCCGACGTCAACGGCTTGAAACTGCGGTCGACCGGCGGCGCGCAGGACCTCACCTTGCGCGCCATCGGCGCGGTGCCGGTGCGGATGGCCGCACCGGACGCCTATGAATCGCTATCGCGCGGCACGATGGACGGCCTGCTATTCCCGCTCGAAAGCGTCGTCGCCTACGGCGCGGACAAGCTCGTCAAGCACTCGACCGACGGCGTCGGCTTCGCAAGTTTCGTGGTCGCCTATTCGATCAGCGACAGTGCGTGGAAGAAGCTCTCACCCGAAATCCAGAAAGCGATGGTCGACGCCGCCGAGGACATCCTGCCATCCGCCTGCCAGGAAGTGCAGAAGGCGGACAATGAGACCAAGAAGTCGATGGAAGCGGCCGGCGTCCACTTTGAAACCCTGCAGCCCGATGCGGTCGCAAAATTCAAGGACCTGATGAAGGGTGTCGGAAAAGCCTGGGCCGAAGGGCTCGATGCCCGTGGCAAGCGGGGCAGCGACGCGCTAAGGGAATTCAACGCGGCCATCGCAGCCGCGCCCGCCAAGTAACCTCCCAAGTAACATCCCGCATCGAACGGAGCCAAATGTGATCAAGGCAAGCCTGAAGGCTTTGACCGCCATCGAAAAGGTGACTTCGGCGGTGGCCGCAGCGTTCATGTTCGCAATCATGATCATCGTCTTCTCCGACGTCGTGATGCGCTACGTTTTCAACCGGCCCTTCTCATGGGCCTACGACCTGATTTCGCTCTACGTGATGGCCGGTGTCTTCTTCCTGTCGCTTTCAGGAACCTATGCGGTGAACGGCCATATCAGCGTCGATATCCTGCTGCCGCGCTTCTCGGCGATCATCCAGCGCCTCTGCATCATCATTTCCAACGTCGTCGGGCTTGCGATCTTCGCCCCGATCACATGGCTCGGCTATCAGCGCGCACTCGACAATTACGTATCCGGCGACGTGATGGCCGGCGCGATCCCATGGCCGACCTGGGCATCCGCAGCCTTCGTGCCGATCGGAGCGGGAATTCTTGCCCTGCGGCTCGCCGTCCACCTGATTGCCAACACTGCAAGCCTTTTGACTGGCGAGAACCTGTTGCCGTTGCCGGCCATCTCGGGTCACTCGGAGAAGGCCGCCGGAGGTTTTGAATGATTCCCACCCTTGTTCTGGCGCTCCTGTTCTTCCTGCTGGCGATCGGGACGCCGGTCGCGTTCGCGATGGCGTTCTCCGGCGGACTGGGCCTTTATCTGACCGGCGGTCTGCCGATCCTGCTCGGCGTGCTGCAGACCACCCCGCTGTCGGCGGTCACCTCGTACGAGCTGATCACGATTCCGATGTTCCTGCTGATGGCCGACCTGGTGCTGCTGTCTGGTGTCGCCGACGACCTGTTCAAGACGGCCGCCGCCTGGGTCGGCCGGATTCCGGGCGGGCTCGGCATGGCGACCGCGCTTGCCGGCGCCGGCTTCGGCTCGATCTGCGGCACCAGCACCGCATCGGCCGCGACATTGTCCTCGACCAGCCTGCCGGCCATGATCCGGCAAGGCTATGAACCAAAGATGGCCGCCGGCGTCGTCGCGATCTCGGGAACGCTCGCGATGCTGCTGCCCACCTCCGTGGCGCTCGTCATCTTCGGCCTGCTGGCTGAGGTGAATATCGGAAAGCTCCTGATCAGCGGCATCATCCCGGCGATCCTCGTCACTGTCATCATCATGTCGACGATCTACATCCTGGTGCTGCTCGATCCCTCGCGCGCCCCCACGATCAAGGCGGTGACATGGTCCGAGCGCTTCGGCTTGCTCTGGCAGGTCTCACCGATGGTGATCCTGTTCTCGATCGTAACCGGCACGATTTATCTTGGCGTCGCAACGCCGACCGAAGCTTCGGCCTTCGGCGCGTTCGGGGCATTCTGTCTCGCCTGCTGGAAGCGCAAGATCAACCTGACGTCGCTCTATGTGACGTTGCGACATGCCGCACAGGGAACGTGCATGATCGTCCTGATCATCATGTGCGCCCACATCTTCGGCTATTTCTTCACGTTGACGCAGGTCACCCAGAACATCGTTGCCTGGGTCGGCGCGCTCGACGTCTCGCGCTGGATCATCATCACGCTGATTCTGTGCGGCTATATCGTGCTCGGCTCCTTTATGGACCAGATCGCGATTCTGGTGCTGACGGTCCCGATCGTGCTGCCGCTGATCAAGTCGCTCGGCTTTGATCCGATCTGGTTCGGTGTCATCAAGATTGTCACCGCCGAAGTCGGCATGATCACGCCGCCGATCGGATTGAACTGCTTTATCGTCGCACGCTACGCGCAGCGGCCCGTGGGTGAAGTCTTCCACGGCACCTTTCCGCATTTCATCGCGCACCTGATCGCAATCGCAATCTTCGTGGCATTTCCGGACATCATCCTCTGGCTGCCGAACCACATGCAACACTGAAGAAGCCATCGGCTGAGATGGCCTGGGAGACTCGCATGACATTCCATTCTCGATTGATCAGACATGTCGGCATCGGCGCGGCGCTGCTGGCGGCTTCCGGATCCTCTGCACTGGCCCAGGAGAAGATCACGCTGCGCCTCGCCGACAGCCTGCCGTCCGGTCACGTCATCCACGAACTTGTCGGCAAGCCGTTCTCGGAGCTCGTCACCAAGCTGACCAACGGTCAGGTCACGTTCCAGCACTTCCCGTCAGAGCAGCTCGGGAAGGCCAAGGACATGGCCCAGCTCACCGCCCTCGGTGTGGCCGACGTCTCCTACATCGTGCCGTCCTACTCGTCGGACAAATTTCCGCTGACCGCCGTCGCCGAGCTTCCCGGCATCTTCGACACTGAATGTCGGGGATCACTTGCCTTCTACAAGATCTCGCACAATGGCGGCATCCTCGAAGCCAAGGAATTCGCGCCCAACCAGCTCCGCCCGCTGGTGACGATCGCGCTGCCGGCTTATCAGGTGCAGCTTGCGACCAGCCGCGACGTGAAAACGGCAAAAGATCTGGAAGGCCTGAAGATCCGTACCACCGGCGGCGCCATGGATCTGATGATGCGCTCGATCGGCGGCGTGCCGGTGCGCATGGCGGCCCCCGAGATCTATGAATCGCTGACGCGCGGCACGCTCGATGGGCTGATCTTCTCCTACCAGAGCTCGGTGTCCTACGACTTCGGCAAGATCCTCAAATCCGGCACCGAGGGGCTCAATTTCGGCACCGCGATCTTCACCTATTCGATGGGTGAAGCGAAATTCAAGTCGCTGCCCGAGAACGTGCGCAAGGCGCTGATCGAGGCCGGCGAGCAGACCACGCGCGAAGGCTGCAAGCGCTTCGAGGATGGCGAAAAGGCAGCGACCGAGAAGATCGAGTCGCAGGGAATGAAGGTCATCAGCTTCAGCGCCGACGACAAGAAGGTGTTCGACACGGCCTTCAAGGCCGTTGCGCAGGATTGGGTGAAGGACATCGACAAGCGCGGCAAGCCGGGCACGGACGTGTTCAAGGCCTTCACCGAAGCGCTGGTCGCAAGCCATTGAGCGGCGCGCCGACCGAGGACACGCCATCTGCGCCGGCCGGCCCACTCGCCGGCGTCAGGATCATCGACCTCACCAGCGTGATGATGGGACCCTATGCGACCATGATCCTCGGCGACTACGGCGCCGACGTGATCAAGGTCGAGAGTCCCGACGGCGACGTCATGCGCCACGCTGCCCCGATGCGCCATTCGCGGATGGGCGCGATGTACTTGCAGGGCAATCGCAACAAGCGCTCGATCGTGCTGGATCTGAAGAAGGCCGGCGGCCGCACGACGCTGCTCCGCCTGGCCTCTAACGCCGATGTTTTCGTCCATAATGTCCGCCCAGCCGCCATGGCGCGGCTGAAGCTCGGAGCGGACGACCTGCTCGCGGTCAATCCGGGGCTCATCTACGCCAGCCTGCATGGCTTCGGCGAAACCGGTCCCTATGCCGGACGGCCCGCCTATGACGACCTGATCCAGGGACTAACGGCCCTGCCCGCGCTCACCGGCAGGATCACGGGCGAGCCGCGCTACTCGCCGGCCACCATGGCCGACCGGATTGTCGGCCTCAACGCCGTCCACGCCGTCCTGGCCGCGCTGTTTCACCGGGAGCGGACCGGCGAAGGTCAGGCGATCGAAATCCCGATGTTCGAGACCATGGCGCAGTTCGTGCTGGGCGATCACATGGCGGGCCGAAGCTTCGAGCCGCCGATCGGACCACCGGGATACTCGCGGCTGCTGTCACCGGACCGCCGTCCTTACCAGACCAGCGACGGCTATGTCTGCGCGCTCGTTTACTCCGACAAGCAGTGGAACGCCTTCTTCGCCAAGATCGGCCTTACGAACGAAGCCGATCGCGACCCGCGGCTGAACAGCATTTCGGCGCGAACCCGGAACTACGACTTCGTTTACGACTGGTTCTCGCAGATGATGAAGACCCGCACCACGGCTGAATGGATGGACTTCTTCGAGGACACCGACATTCCGCATGCGCCGCTGCACGACCTCGACAGCCTGATCGACGATCCGCATCTCGCGGCCGTCGGGTTGATCCGGTCGCTGGAGCACCCCACCGAGGGCACTCTGCGCGTCGCGGGCCCCGCGGCGACCTGGAGCAGAACGCCGCCGTCGATTCGGACCCACCCGCCGCGCCTTGGTGAGCACGGTGAGGAGATCTTGCGCGAGGCGGGCGTTGCCGATGCGGAGATTGCGGCCCTCGTCGACGAGGGCGCGCTGATCAAGCCCGATTGACGACTACCGTCCGCGCGAGGCCAGGATCTTTTCGGCGGCCCGCAGATGTGGCTTGTCCAGCATCTTGCCGTCCATCTTGGCGACACCAGACGGATTATCGGCGAACACGGCCACCACCCGCTGTGCCCATTCGACCTCCTCGTCCGTCGGCATGAAGGCCGCGTTGACGATATCGACGTGCTTGGGGTGGATCACGGCCTTGGCGAGGAAGCCGTCCTGGCGCGCTGCGATCGCCTCGGCCTTCAGCGCGTCGAGATCGTTGATGTCGGTTGCGATCGTGTCGATCGCCACCACGCCGGCGGCCGCCGCGCCGATCAGGCAGAGGTCGCGGGCCAGGATGAAGGGGGAGTGATAGCGACCGTCGGTGCGGTTACGCGAGGCGCCAAGAGAGGCTGCAAGATCCTCGGCCCCCCACATCATGCCCCACAGCCGCGGGCTCATGTTCTCGAAATCGAGGATCTTGAGAACAGCTCTTGCCGTCTCGGTGGCCACCGTCACGATCCGCGTACTCCCCTGCTCGATACCCGAGGCGGCCTCAAAGGCATCGAGGTAGAGCGCGAGCTTGTTGACGTCGGCGGCCCCGGCGCATTTCGGCAGCACGATGCCGTCGGGCTTGCCTGGCATCACCGCCGCAAGATCGCCGAGCGTCAAGTCGGTGTCGAACGCGTTGACGCGGATGTAGAGCTTCTGGCCCGGATTGCGCGCATCCAGCATCTGCCGGGTGATACCCCGCGCAACGACCTTCTGGTCCGGCGCAATGGAGTCCTCGAGGTCGAGGATCAGCGCATCCGCGGCGGTCTTCTTCGCGCTCTCGTATTTCCGCGTGCTGTCGCCGGGAACGAACAAGAATGATCGCATCGCCTCACGCCTTCGGTTTGCAATGCATCAGGCCGGTCCGGCGGCAGCTTGCGACCACCTCGCCCCGCTGATTGGTCATGGTGTGCTCAAACTCGACCAGCCCCTGGGTCGGCCGCGACTTGCTGGGGCGCTTGCCGACGATCTTGGTATGCGCCTTCAGGGTATCGCCGTGAAACACCGGCTTTGGGAACTTGACGTCGGTCATGCCGAGATTGCCGACGGTGGTCCCGAGCGTCGTGTCGTACACGCTCATGCCGATCATGATGCCGAGCGTGTAGAGGCTGTTGAACAGCCGTTGGCCATATTCGGTCTTCTCCGAGAAATGCGCGTCGATGTGCAGCGGCTGCGGGTTCATGGTCAGCAGGCTGAACATGGTGTTATCCATTTCAGTCACGGTCCGGCTGAATTCGTGATGGAATTCCTGCCCGACCTCGAACTCTTCAAAATATAATCCGGCCATCAGCGTCCCTTGTAGTTGGGCGTCCGTTTCTCGACGAACGCGTTGAGTCCTTCCTGGCAATCCTCGGTCGATGCGACCACGACGAAGCTTTCGGCCGTGTTCTCGACCGACCGACGGAAATCGGCGTCGACCGCGCGCATCAAGGCGTCGCGGCCGATCTTCATCACGATCGGCGATTTCGCGGCAAGCTTGCGCGCCACCTCGCGGGCGCGGTCGAGTGCCGTCCCCTTCGGGACGACTTCGCTGAGCAATCCCATGCGATAGGCGGTTGCGGCATCGAAAGGTTCGCCAAGGAACAACGGCCCGAAGGCCTGGTGCTTTCCGACCAGCCGCGGCAGCTGCACGAAGTGGATCGCTGGAATCAGGCCGACATCGATCTCGGGATATCCGAAGGTCGAGGCGTCGCCGGCGATGATCATGTCGCAGGATATTGCGATGGTCATGCCGCCGGCCCGCACCGCGCCGTCGATCGCCGCAATCGTCGGCTTGCCCATGCGGTACTGGGTATCGTTCAGCGCGAAATAGAGCCGCTCGAGGAATTGCTTGGTCTCGATCGCGGGCTTGCCTCTGATGATATCGAGATCGAGGCCGGCACAAAACACCTTGTGGGCGCTCCCGACGATGACCGCGCGCACGGCCTCGTCATCCCGCGCCCTGGCCAGCACGGCCAGCAATGCATCGATCAGGGGTATGCTCAGCGCATTGACCGGGGCGCGATCCAGCATGATCTCCGCGATTTGCCCCGAGACTGTGTAACGAACCAGGTTCTCGCTCATGGTGTTCGTCCTCCGCTACTTCTTGGCCTGGCGCACAGCGCCGGATTGCACCAGTTCATCGATCGCCGCGCGATCGTAACCAGCCTCGATCAACACCTGATAGCTGTCCTGTCCAACGTCCGGCGAAGGACAAAGCCGGTCCTCGGACAGGCCAGCAATGCCGGGTGTGCGCGGGCTAAAGACCGGCCCGACACCGGGTGTATCCTGGCATACCGCGGCATTCGTTGCCTCGACATGCGCATTACGCAACCATTCGCCGGGATCGTGAATGCGCTCGGCAATGATATCGGCAGCGTGCAACCGCGTCAGCCAGGCTTCCGTCGGCTGGGTCAGGAAGACCTCGCGCATCTGCGGGATCAGCGCATCGGCGCAGTCAGCGCGCGCGGCAAAATCGGCAAACCGCGGGTCGCTGGCGAGATCGTCGCGGCCGATCGCTGCACACAGGCGCTTGTATTGCGGCTCGTTTACCAATGTCACCATCATCCAGCCGTCCTGCGTCTGATAGGTGCCGGCCGGCACGTTGAGCGCGCGCGGCGCGCCGCCCTCCAGGATGAACTCGGCCACCTTGTGACCCAACAAAGCTGCCGTCGACTGGCAGAGATTGACGTCGATCCAGCGCCCGGTGCCCACCGTCGCCCGCGCGAACAGCGTCGTCGCGATCGCCTGGAAGGCGTAGACCCCGGTCACGACGTCGGAGATCGTGGTGCCGACCCGGTGCGGCACGCCGTCGGCGCCAAGATTGACGGAGACCAGGCCTGAAAAGGCCTGTGCGACCGAATCCGAGCCGGGCCGCTTGGAATACGGCCCGCTCTGCCCAAAGCCGCTGACCGACAGGTAGATCAGGCCGCGATTGTCGTGTGACAGGCTCTCATAGCCAAGCCCGAGCCGCTCGGCGACGCCGGGCCGGAATCCCTCGATCAGGACGTCGGCGTCTCTTGCCAGCCGCCGGGCGATCGCGATTCCGTCCTTGTGCTTCATGTCGAGGCACAGGCTGCGCTTGCCACGGTTGTAGACCGCCGACAGCGTGGTGTGGTTGCCGTAAGTCGTTCCGAGATAGCGCGACCAGTCGCCTTCGGGCGGCTCGACCTTGATCACCTCGGCGCCATAGACCCCGAGCAGCATCGCGCAATAGGGCGAGGCGATGCCCTGCCCGAAATCAAGCACCTTCAGGCCCCGATAAGGCGCCTCATGGGTTGGCGTCAGCTTGCGTTCGCCCACCATTCTTCCTCCCGTCACTGCGAAGAGCCCTACAGCGCCAGATAGCGCTGCCGAATGTTGTCGTTGGCCTTCAACTCTTCGATGGAGGATGTGTAGACGATCTGGCCCTTGTCGATAACCGTCGCGTGGCTCGCAAGGCCAAGGCAAAAATGCATGTTTTGCTCGGCGATCAATACCGTGGCACCGGTGCCGCGGAGCTGCCGAAGTAGTTCGCCGATGCGCTGCACGATAATCGGCGCCAGCCCCTCGCTCGGCTCGTCCAGTAGCAACAGCGCCGGATTGCCCATCAGCGTGCGTGCGATCGCCAGCATCTGCTGCTCGCCGCCGGACAGCCGTCCGGCGATCCGGTAACGCAGCGGCTCCAGCAGTGGAAACACGTCATAGATCCGGCGGATCGACCATTCGTCTTCGCCGTTCGGGCCCTTCTTCTGGCCGATGACCAGATTGTCCTCGACGGTGTGTTCCGGGAACATCTGCCGGTCTTCAGGAACGAAGCCGAGCCCGGCGCGTGCAATGTGGTGGGACTTCATCCCCGACACCACGCTGCCGCGCAAGGTCACCTTGCCGCGGCGTGCCGGCGCCAGCCCCATGATCGCCTTCATGGTAGTCGACTTGCCGGCGCCGTTGCGGCCGAGCAGCGCCATGGTCTCGCCCTGCCGCACCGACAGCCCGACGCCGAACAGGATCTGGCTGGTGCCGTAGTAAACGTCGAGGTCTTCGACCTGGACCACCGGCTGCGCGCTCATGCGACGGCTCCCGCATGGTCCTCGCTGCCGAGATAGGCTTCGATCACCGCATCGTTCTTGCGGATCGCATCGGGCGTGCCGCTTGCCAGGATCCGCCCGTAGCACAGCACGACGATCCGAGGCGCGATCTTGAACACGATGTCCATGTCGTGCTCGATGAACACAACCGTGATCTTCTGCTTCTCCCAGAGCTCGCGCACCTTGTCGATCATGCGCCAACGCTCCTCGGTGCCCATGCCTGCAGTGGGCTCGTCCAGCAACAGCACCTTGGGATCGAGCACCAACGCGAGCGCGATATCGAGCAGCTTCTGGTCGCCATGCGAGAGCGTCGCCGCGGTGCGATTGCGCTTGGTGGCGAGCCCGAGCAGCTCCATCACGTGTTCGGCGCGGTCACGCGTCTCAGCCAGAGGGAAGCTCCGGTGCATCACGCTGGCGCGGCGCTGGTCGGCGCAGACAGCGGCGAGCATCGTCTCCTCCACCGTCAGCGAGGGAAAGATGCTCGCGACCTGGAAGGCGCGCCCGATGCCGTGGCGAACGATCTCCGGCGGCGACTTGCCCGCCATGTCGACGCCGTGGAGGAGGATCTGGCCGGCATCCGGCTTCAGGGCGCCGGTGATGAGGTTGAAGAACGTGCTCTTGCCGGCGCCGTTGGGACCAATCACGGCAGTGAGCGATCCGTCGGCGAAGTCGAGCGAGACGTTGTCCGTCGCCTTGACGCCGCCGAAGGATTTCGAGAGATCGCGGATCTCCAGCATGGCTAGCCCTCAGCCTTGCCGCGACGTTGCGCGTACCATTGGACGACGAAGTCCATCAGGCCCTTGCGCAGGCCGATGGCGAAAAACAGGATCACGACGCCGAGCACGATGCCGTGGTATTCGGTCAGCCGGGTCACGGTGTCGTTAAGCAGCAGCAGCAGCACGGTGCCGACCATCGGCCCAAGGAACGTGGTGACGCCGCCGAGCATGTTGATGAAGATGCCCTCGCCGGAGATGGTCCAATAGGCGAATTCGGGATAGGCGCCGGAGACGAACAGCGTCATGACCATGCCGCCGGTCGAGGCGAACAGCGCCGCAAGCACGAAGATCGTCAGCTTGGCCCGCCAGACGTCGATGCCGATGAAGCTCGCGCGCGTGGCATTGTCGCGGATCATCCGCAAGGTGTAGCCGAACGGCGATTGCGCGATCTGGCGCATCAGGAGCAGCCCGATCACCAAAAGCGCGCAGCTCGCGATGTAGAGATGCAGATGGTTCGACAGGTCGATGCCGAGGAAGGGCGGCCGCGGAATGCCGCCGCGCAGGCCCTGATCGCCGCCGGTCAGCGACACCCAGGACAGGATCGTCGAATGGATCAGCATCTGGAACGCCAGCGTGACGAAGGCGAAATAGATCTCCTTCAACCGCACGCAGATCGCGCCGATGATGGCCGCCACGACGCATGTGATCGCCAACGTGGCGATAAAGGCCACCGGGACCGATACACCGGTCTTCTGCATCAAGAGACCAAAGCCGTAAGCGCCGAGCCCGAAGAACATGCCGTGGCCGAACGAGATCATCCCGCTGTAGCCAACGAGCAGGTTGAGCGACGTTGCGAACAGGCCGTAGGCTGCGCAGCGGATCACGAAATCGAGCAGCAGCTTGCTGCTGAAAATCGCCGGCAGCAGCGCCAGCACGGCAAAGGCGGCGAGTGCAATCAGGACATCACGTTGTCGTCGTGGCCCTACTCCCGCGCGAGACGTTGCGATCGTGCCCGCCTCCTGCCCGGCCTGCAGTTCGGTCATGCGACCTCCTTGCCGAACAGGCCGGTCGGCCGCGATACCAGCACGATCACCATGAACAGATACATCAGCCCCTCGGTGAACAGCGGAAAGCCGAGCGATCCGAACGAGCGGATCAGGCCGATCAGGAGCGCGCCGATCAGCGCGCCCAGGATCGAGCCCATGCCGCCGATCACGGTGACGATGAAGGACTCGATCAGGACCGAAAATCCCATGCCCGGCGTCAACGAGCGGACCGGCGCGGCCAGCGCCCCGGCCAGTCCGGCCAGCATGCCGCCGAGCGCGAACACGCCGCCATAGATCAGCCCGGTATTGATGCCGAGCGCGGACACCATGCCCGGATTATGTGCCGCCGCGCGGATCACCTTGCCGATCCGGCTGCGCGCCAAACCCAGTCCGAGGATCAAGGCCGCTGCCAGCGCGACACCGATCAGCAGCAGATAATAGGGCGGCACCACGCCGCCGGCGATGAAGAGCGGCGGCACCTGGAAGGCGGCCGGCATGCCCATCGACTTGAACTCCGGCCCCCAGATCATGCGCACGACGTCGTCGAAGATCAGCACGAAGGCGTAGCAGACCAGAAGCTGCATCAAGACATCGGCGCCATAGACGCGGCTCATGAATACGCGCTCGAAGATCAGGCCAAGGATCGCCGTTCCGGCGGCGCCACAGAGCATCGCCAATGCGAAGCTGCCGGTGAGCTGGTAGGCGGTCATCGCAAAATAGGCGCCGAACATGTAGAAGGCGCCGTGGCTGAAATTGACGACCTTGAGCACGCCGAAGATCAGCGTCAGGCCGACGGCGACAAGAAACAGCAGCATGCCGATGATGAGGCCGCTGGTGGTTTGCGTCACCAGGCAGGCGGGACTGATGAAACAGCCGGCGAGCGCGTCGAGGTCCACGGGGCGATATCCATTACGGCGGGCCGCAGCGATCGGCGCGCAACTGACGTTCAGTAACGGGCGGAGGCAGCACTACTGCCTCCGCCACGCGGACGGCTCAGGCGTAGCCCTTGCTCTTCTTCCACTCGGCTTCGAGTTCGAGGATGGTCTTCCAGTCGCCGGCCTTGACGTCGGGCACGTAGGGCTCCTGCGGGATCGTGGTGCCCCAGCCGATCGCGTAGCCGATCAGGGTCTGGTCTTCGCCGCGCATCGTTACCGTGCCATCGGCGCCGAACGGGCATTTGACGGTCAGGCCGCGGAGGGCCTCCGCGATCTTCTTGCCGTCCGCGGAGTTCGCCTTTTTCGACGCTTCCGCGATCAGCATGATTGCGGTGGCATTCTCCCACGACCAGTTGGTCGGGTATTCATTGTATTTGGCCTTGTAGGCATCGCCCCATGCCGCGTTCTCCGGCGTCCCCGGGAATGTCTTGATGTAGCGATTGCCGGAGTGGATGCCCTTGGGCAGATTCTTCACCACGGTCAGCGCGGTGTAGTCGGCCATATTGACCGCAAACACCTCCATCTGGCTGAACAGCGCGTAGATGTTGGCCTGGTCGATATAGGACGTGAGATCGCCGCCCCACAGGCACGAGTAGAGCGCTTGCGGCTTGGCCTGCAGGATCTTGGTGACGACTTCGGTGTAATCGGGCTGGAACAGCTTCGGCCAGGAATCGCTGATGATTTCGACATCGGGCGCAAAGCGCTTCAGATAGAGCGTGAACTCTCCGGTGGTGTCGCGGCCATAGGCATAGTCCGGCGAGCAGGTCGCCCACTTCTTCAGACCCTTGGCCTTCGCGATTGCCGCGGCATAGCTGCCGCCGACAATGGAATCGTGCACGCCCTGCCGCGCGGTCCGGAACGCATTGGGGATGTGCTGCTTCGGATCGGCCGTCAGCGCCGACGTCTCCGAGTTGGTGTGGATGCAGAACACGCCGAGGTCGCGGGCAACCTCATGCACCGCAAACGCGCCGGACGAAGCTTCGGCATCGATCAGAAGTTCGCAGCCATCGGTGTTGACGAGCTCACGCGCGACGCGCGCGGCTTCCTGCGGCTGGCCCTTGGAATCGCGGATCACCATCTCGATCTGCCGGCCGGCAAGACCGCCTGCGGCGTTGACCTTCTCAACCTCAAGCAAAACCGCGTTACGCGAAGAGGTTCCGAGCTGCGCGACACGGCCCGACAGGATGGTCGGCATGCCGATCTTGATGGTCTTGGCCTGCGCGCGCGCCACCCACGGCGTCGCGAAGGACACCGCGCCGGCGCCCATCAGCGCGAGAGTCGAGCGGCGGCTGATGCCCGGTTTACGGGTTCTCTTCATTTTCCTCTCCCTGTCGGGTTCGCGTTCCCAAAGTCCCTGCCGGAGATCGTTCCGTCTCCACGGCCACAATGTTTTCAGAGCAAGGGGGGTGACGTCAAGCCAAATATGAACTATGAGTCAGAATTCATCCAGGGAGGAATGGGACCGGAAACCGGCCCCCGAGCAGCGAATGATCAATCTTTCGAGCTTCATCGCGTTTCATGCCCGGCGGACCCCGAACCGCTGTGCGCTGAAATATCGCGGCGAGGATGTCTCCTATGCGAGCTTCGATCTGCAGATCCGGCAGGCCGCCGGCTGGCTCGCCTCACGCGGCATCGGCCCGGGCGACGTCGTCGCCGTCCTGATGAAGAACAGCACGGCCTTCCTCGAACTGGTGTTCGCGACGAGCCACATCGGCGCGGTGTTCCTGCCGATCAACTATCGGCTCGCGGCCGACGAGGTCGGCTACATCGTCGGCAATTCCGGCGCGCGCCTGTTGGTCGCAGACAAGGAGCTTGCGGCGATCGCAACCGGCGGTGCTCCGGTGGTACTGCTCGACGAGGTCGCACAGTCGAGCATCATAAGTCTTGCGCCCGACATCGCGCCGGCGCCGATGCATGTCCGTCAGCCCCGCGACCTGATGCGCCTGATGTACACATCAGGCACGACCGATCGCCCCAAGGGCGTGATGCTCACCTACGAGAATATGTACTGGAAGTCGGCCGACCAGACGCTGGTGCTCGGACTGAATGCCGACACCCGCCTGCTTGTCGTCGGCCCGCTCTACCACGTCGGCGCGCTCGATTTGCCCGGCATCGCCGTGCTCTGGCACGGCGGCATGCTCTGCATTCATCGCCACTTCGAACCCGAACCGGCACTGGCCGCGATCGAGAGAGAGAAGCTCACCGCCGCGTGGTTCGCGCCGGTGATGACAACGGCCCTGCTCACCTGCCCGAACCGCGAACGCTACGATGTCTCCAGCCTCAGATGGGCGATCGGCGGCGGCGAGAAAACGCCGGAGGCACGCATCCGCACCTTCTCGGAGTATTTCACCAATGCACGCTACATCGACGCCTACGGCCTGACCGAGAGTTGCGGCGGCGACACCTTCATGGAGCCCGGCCGCGAGATCGAGAAGATCGGCTCGACCGGCCGCGCCATCGCCCATGTCGAAATCGAAATCCGCGACGATGACGGCAGGCGCCTGCCCGCGGGCCAGAACGGCGAGATCTGCCTGCGCGGCCCGAAGGTGACGCAGGGTTACTGGAAGGACCCCGAGAAGACAGCCTCCGCCTTCTTCGGCGACTGGTTCCGCACCGGCGACATCGGCTATCTCGACCAGGACGGCTTCCTGTATCTGACTGACCGCAAGAAGGACATGATCATCTCGGGCGGCGAGAACATCGCCTCCTCCGAGGTCGAGCGCGTGATCTACGAAATGCCCGAGGTGCGCGAGGTCGCCGTGATCGGGCTTCCCGACGGCCGCTGGGGCGAGAGGCCGGTCGCAATCGTGGTGCTCGCGGATGGCGCGACGCTGACGCTGCCCGCCCTCGCCGATCACTGCCGCGAACGTCTCGCCGGCTTCAAAGTGCCGAAGCAGCTGATCATCCGCGACAGCCTGCCGCGCAATCCATCCGGAAAGGTACTCAAGCGCGTCCTACGCGCCGAACTCGAGGCCACCATATGACGCAATCAACATCGGCCAAGGTGGCAAAGCTCAACCGCGTCGAGCGCAACGCCTGGACCAAGCAGAAGATCTTCGACGCCGCGACCAAGGTCGTCGGCAAGTACGGCTATGCCGAGGCGTCCGTCGCCCGCATCACCGAGGCCGCCGGCGTCGCGCAGGGCACCTTCTACAATCATTTCGAGAACCGGCAGGAGCTGCTCGATCAGCTGCTGCCGAAGATCGGCTTCGACATGGTGCGCTTCATCCGCGAGCGGACAGGCACCGCAGAGGCCGCGCGACAGGAGATCGAGCGCTTCAGCGCCTTCTTCGACTTCATCCTGGAGGTGCCCGAGTTCCTGCGCATCCTCAACGAGGCCGAGTTCTTCGCGCCGATCGGCTACCAGAAGCACTTCGACAACATCTCGAGCGCCTATGTCCGCATCCTCAGGCGCGCGCGGACCGCGGGAGCGATCATTGACTACAGCGACGAAGAGTTCGAGGCCACCGTTCAGGTGTTGATGGGCGCGCGCGGCTATCTCAGCCGCCGCTATTCCTATTCCGAGCACGGCGTCACCGCAGTGCCCGACTATGTCATCTCCGCTTACCGGAAGCTGATCACACGCGGCTTGTTCAACCCTGCCGACAAGGACAACAACCATGACCGCTGACGGCACCATCCTCATCACCGGTGGCAGCCGCGGCATTGGCGCTGCGACCGCGACCCTGCTCGCCGAGCACGGACAGCGTGTCGTCATCGTCGATATCGCGCCGGAGCCGCTTGTCGGAACCAACGCCATCCTTTGGCCGGCACCGTTCGACGTTGCCAGCGAGAGCGCCGTGGTCGCCGGCGTTGCCGACATCGAGAAAGCGCACGGCCCGATCACAGGCCTCGTCAATGCGGCCGGCGTGTTCGGCAAGATGCACTCCATCGACAGGGTGCGGATGGAGCAATGGGACCGCGAGGTCAATATCGATCTGCGCGGCACATTCCTGGTCGCACGCAGCGTCGGCGTCGGGATGGCGAAACGTCGGCATGGTGCGATCGTCAACGTCGCGTCCGTCGCCGGCATGACCTCGGGCCCGATCCACGCGTATACCGCGGCGAAGGCCGGCGTCATCCAGATCACGCAGACGCTCGCCGCTGAATGGGGCCGTGCCGGCGTGCGCGTCAACGCGGTGTCACCTGGCTTCACGCGGACTGTGGCGCTCGAAGCCGGCATCGCGTCCGGCGCACTAGACAGGGACCTGCTCGCGCGCCCGACTGCCATGAATCGCCTGGTCGAGCCGGTCGAGGTAGCGCAGGCGATCGCCTGGCTGCTCTCGCCGCTGAGCAGCGGTGTGACCGGCATCAACCTCCCGGTCGATGCCGGCTACATCGCAGGTACCACCTGGGCCGCCTATGGCGGAATGCCGGACGCGCCGGCCATCTGAGGACAGCATCATGAACATCGGAATCCCGCGCAAGACCCTCGACCTGTCGTCCGCAATCGCGGAAGGCGACATCCGCGTGCTGCTGATGGTGCTGGTCCACATGACCGGCGACGAGAAATGGCTGGGGCCGCCCTACAAGCCGAAGCGCGACGTCCGCCTGATCCCCGATCCCGACGCCGGCGTGCCCCAGGAGATCCAGGACGAAATTCGCGCGGCGGTCCTGAACCTGTTCGCGAACGGCACGCCCAAGCCCGTGATCGGCGACCCCGGCGACGAGCTGATGCTCAAGATGATGCGGGCGACGCTCGGCGAGAACGTGGCGCCCGAATACGCGCCGCTGATGCGCGAGGAGATGGCTTTCGTTCCACGCGACGTCCGCTGGCAGAAGCGCCCTTCCGACGAGACGCTGGCGCAGCAGCATGTGCTGATCGTCGGTGCCGGTGTCTGCGCGATCGCGCTCGGCGTTGCGCTCGGGCGCCTCGGCATCCCCTACACGATCGTCGAGAAGGAGGACGAAATCGGCGGCACCTGGTACGTCAACCGCTATCCCGGCTGCGGCGTCGATACCCCGAACCACTCCTATTCCTTCTCGTTCGGTGCGCGCAATCCGTGGACGCGCTACTTTGCCCCGCGCCAGGAATTGCTCGATTACCTGCTCAAGGTCGTGCGCGAATACGACATCCGCAGGAATGTCCGCCTCAACACCGAGCTCGTCGCGTCACGTTGGGATGAGGGCAAACGGCGCTGGATCTCGACACTGAGAACCGACAACGGCGAGGAAACGTTCGAATCGACCGCGCTGGTCAGCGCGATCGGCCAGCTCAACGACCCCTCACCGGCACGTTTCAAGGGCGATGAGGATTTCAGCGGCGTGAAGGTCCACTCGGCGCTGTGGTCGGACGACATCAAGCTCGATGGCAAGCATGTCGCTGTCATCGGCACCGGCGCCACCGCGATGCAGCTCGTGCCCTCGATCGCCGATCGCGTGGCTTCGGTCACGGTGTACCAGCGCACCGCGCAATGGGCGCGTCCCGTGAAGGGCTATTCCGACCCGATCGCCGAGGGCGCGCAATGGCTGCTGGCGCATCTGCCATTTTATGTGCAGTGGTATCGCTTCAACATGTTCTGGCGTTACGGCGATGGGCTATTGCCATTCCTGCGCAAGGATCCCGCCTGGCCGCACCCGGATCGCGCCGTCAACAAGGGCAATGACCGGCATCGCGAGGAGCTGACCGATTTCATCCTGTCGGAGCTCAAGGAGCGTCCGGACCTGATCGAGAAGTGCGTGCCGACCTATCCGCCCTACGGCAAGCGCATCCTGCTCGACAACAACTGGTTCAGGACGTTGACCAAACCCAATGTCGAGCTCGTCACCGACAGGATCGACCATTTTGCGCGTGACGGAATCGTCAGCGCCGACAGCAAGCTACGGCCACACGACATCATCGTGATCTCGACCGGGTTCAAGGTCTCGGAGATGGCAGCACGGCTCAATATCACCGGGCGCGACGGCAAGAACCTGAAACAAGCCTGGCGCCATGACAACCCGACCGCCTATCTCGGTCTCACGGTGCCCGACTTTCCCAACCTGTTCCTGATGCTCGGACCGAATTCAGGTCCGGCACACGGCGGCAGCGTCATCTTCCAGTCGGAGTGCCAGAGCCGCTACATCTCCGCGTGCCTGGTCGAGATGATCGAGAAAGACATCGCTGCGATCGACGTGCGTCCCGACGCGCATGATCAATATGTCCGCAAGGTCGATGCCGAACATGAGCAGTTGATCTGGACTCACCCGGGCATGACGACTTACTACCGCAACAGTCAGGGTCGGGTGTTCTCGGCGATGCCGTGGCGGTTCGTCGACTACTGGAAAATGACCCACGACCCCGATTTCAGCCAGTACCGTCAGACCAAGGTCTGACGGGAACTCGGCCAGAAATGGCAGCCTCCTTAACTTGACAGGAGGCCATATCTGCCGCAGCCTTTCGCTAACTGCACCTGTTGGGGTGCCGGAGCGCTAGCTCCCCGCGTCGCAGGAATTGACGTCCGATTATGGAATCGGGCGGCAGGCAGGTAGAAGCGGACGGACGTCCGTCGGGCCACTCTTGGAGAGGAGCATGACGCCACCGGGCATTAGCCTGCGGCCTTGCTCTACGGCAAGGTCTCGGCGCAGCTAGAGGTGAACAGCAGCTGCTAACCGTGTTGCGCCGTCGACAATTTGAGTACATCTGCAGGACAAGAGCGCAAGGCCAAGCGCTTGTAAGTCCCCAAAGTCTACTGGTGTCTACCAGAACGCCTTCGCTAAAACGAAGAAGCAGGGCCCCGCGAGATGCTTGAATGCACCGGGGCCCATTCGTTTGGATCGCGGGATCCAGTCCCCTCGCATTGCCTCACCGCTTCGGATCGGAAACAATCGCCCGACGCCGATGAGGACGGACAATGCAAAAGCCGCGGGTACGAATCTACACCGACTACAAGAGCCCCTACGCGTACGTCGCCAACAAGCGGCTGTTCGAGCTCGAGGACAGGTACGGCGTCGAGTTGGAATGGTTGCCCTATACGCTGCGCATCCCCGAATTCATGGGCACCGTGGAAGAGCGCACGCCGCACTTCTGGCGCAAGGTCCGCTACTCCTACATGGATGCGCGGCGGTTCGCCAACGCGCAGGGTCTCGTCATGAAGGGCCCGCGTCGAATCTATGACGCGTTCTATTCGAGCGCTGGAATGCTGTATGCCCAGCGTCACGATTTGTTTCGGCCCTATCACGATACTGTGTTCCGGCGGTTCTGGAGCCACGACCTCGAGATCGACGACCTCACCGACATTTGCGGAGTGATCACCGCGATCGGCGGCTCCGCAGGCGACTTCGAGGCTTACGTTCGCGGCCCTGCCCGTGCCGAACATGACCGCATCATCGAGGAAGCCGAAGCGCTCGGCGTGTTCGGTGTACCGACCATGGTGTTCAACGGAGAGCTGTTCTGGGGCGGTGATCGCATCGACATGCTGATCGAGCAGATTCAGAACCCGGACACGATTGCGACCGCGCTCGGCAGCCGGCACCGGACATTGCAAGCCGCTCACGGATCGGACTCCGGCGGCTAGGAAAGCCAGCGGTTCCCGCCAACCATCCCCCTGCTACAACCTGCTCGCGCGGTCTGCCCGATTGCCGGGAGGACCCTTGACTTGGGGCATAATAACGATACAACTTGAGGATGCGTTCAATTTGGCGCGCATTGTGAGGTGGGCGAGAATACTTCGCTCCGATCACCTCAAGTTAGTTCGTTCAAAATCTTTCAGATACTCGCCTGCCTTGAGATTAGAGGGGTGAGACAATGATACGCCGCAGCGGATTTTTGGCGCTTCAGTCGGTCGGTCTTTTCGCACTCGCCATGATCATCGGCACAACGCCTGCCCAAAGCCAGGCGGCCGCGACGCAATGCAATACACTGAGCGATACCGATCCAAAGTCGCCGGACAGGAACAATCCGATCCTCACGCCGATCGATGCGACAACCAAGAATGCCATTTTGACGTCCGGCCTCCCCTGCGCGGAAGTCATGACCGACAAGGGACCGGAAAAGACCGGGGTCGAAAACCGTCAACGCGGCTTCGACTTCTATTCGTGGCGAACTTTCATCGCGCTCAGCGCGCCGGCCGCCAACCCGAAGGACATCGAGAGCGGTCAGCCGAATTCGAAGACATTTTGGGAAGACTCCAACAACTTCATTCCGCTGCTCAGCGTAATGCTGCCGGGCGGCGTGGAGCCGAAGTGGAATCCCGCCGAGCGCAGCGTTCCGCTCGCATGCCAGGCCCTTCATGCGCTCCATCCCGAGCGGATGGTCGTGAAAATGATCGAGGAGAGCTTCAACCAACCGTTCAAGACCGGCCCGCTGATCGATCAGCGCAACAACTACGCGATCTTCGACATCCTGATGAACAAGGTGATGTTCGACTACATCGTCAAGAACAAGCTCTACAGCCGCGCCGGACAGATGAGCGACGATAACGCCGCGCGGCGCATCGACTTCAGGCCGGCCAACAACGCCACCAACGAAATCGGCGCGATCATGTTGAAGGTCTCGTGGAGGATTCTCACTCCCGACGACAACAAGAACAAGTTCCATCATGTCGACGCCCTGGTGGCGATGCCCGCCACCGAGGACGCACAGAACGACCCGCCCTGCCTCGAGCGCACGCTGGGACTGGTCGGCATCCATGTGGTGCACAAGACCAAGGACCGCCCGCAATGGATATGGACCTCGTTCGAGCACGTCGACAACGTCCCGGAACAGAAGGACGTCGACGCCCGCGACGCCGATCCGGCCGGTCACAAGCTGAACGCGAGCTACAATTTCTATGACCCGTCGTGCCGGACCGACAAATGCCCGGTCAACGAGACGCCGCCACGACCGTGGGACCCCGATCCCCTCGATCGCCTGCAGTTCCGCAAGACTGCCGATGGAAAGGTGCTGTTCAACAGCCAGATTACTCGCGTCGTGCCGTTGACCGAGGCAACCAAGCGCATGAACCGTCAGTTCCAGGCACTGCTCGGCAACACCGTGTGGCAACATTACATGCTGATCGGCACGCAGTGGCCGAGCTCGTTCCCATGCAACGCGGACAAGGCACCTGCGGGCACCAGCGACGAGCGCACCGACTTCGAAAAGCAGCCGGACATGAATTGCGTGCCGGCGCCGCCCTTCATGGCGAATTCGACGCTGGAGACTTTCAGCCAGGGCGACGTCCCGCAGGCCTCGTCGAGCTGCATGGGCTGCCATGGCAATGCCACCAGCTATGTCCGGCCGAAGCAGCCGAACGACGTCTATTTCAGCCAATCGGATTTCACGTTCATGCTCGAGAAGGCACGCTGAGGCTTTCCCCGGCGTCGAACGATCGCTGGTTGACATTGAAGGATCGCAACGATGAGCACGTCAATCGACAGGACACCGGCGCGGCACGACGATGATCGCAGCCCGCATCTGACGCGACGCACCGTGCTGGCGGGCGCCGCGGCCACAACCGCCGCCGTGACGCTTGGCGGCGAACCGGCAGCGGCCCTCGACCTGTTCAGCGCCGACATGGTCGCCTTCAACAACCTGTCGTCCGCGCTGACAGGGATCCACGTCGAGAAGCTCGCACCCGTTACCGACGCGCTCGATCTGAAGCGGGACTATTTCGATTGGGTCATGAAGCAGCAGCGAGAGTCCTTCATGGCCCTGCTGCAGATTGCCAAGGCGAATGCCGCGACACCGCAAGCGATCATCGACAAGTCGCAGGCAAGCGACGACACAAGGTACCTCGCGCGCAGCATCGTGCTGATGTGGTATCTCGGCGCCTGGTATGAGCCTGCGGATCTGAAGCGCCTGGTCGACGCGCGAAAGGATGCCAAGCCGGCGTTTGTCCCCTTCACCGTCATCTCGCCGAAAGCCTACACGCAGGGCTGGCTGTGGCGTGTCATCCAGGCCCATCCGATGGGCTACAGCGACATGCAGTTCGGATACTGGACGCGGCCGCCGGAACCGCTCGAAGACTTCATCAGCCGCACCGCCATCAAGGGGACCTGATCATGGCCAACGACGACATCGACGTCGTGATCGTCGGGTCCGGTTTCGCCGGCGCGTTGATCGCAATCGAGCTCGCCAAGCGGGGCAAGCGGATCGTGATCCTGGAAGCCGGCGCCAAGGTCCCCTCCGACATCAACGGCTATATGGGCCGCTTCTACAAGGCCTCGGCCAAGGTGCCCGAGAGCCCCTACACGCCGACGATGTTCGACGCCAACGGCCAGTTCAGCGAGGCGCTGAACGATCCGGCGAAGGTCCCCGCGGGACGGCCGACCGTGATGACGCTCGGAGCCGCGACCTGGGCCAAGCCGGAAAAGGCCTATTTCGTCCAGAACGAGAAGCGCGAGGACAGCCAGCCCAACACGCCGTTCGGCAGCACCTATGAGCGCGTGGCCGGCGGGACCGGGCACTGGCTCGGCACCAGTCTGCGCTTCGTGCCGAACGACTTCATGATGAAGACGCTCTACGGCGCGTCCGAGCCCGATTTCGTCGACTGGCCGATCGGCTACGACGATCTGGTCGACTGGTACGGCAAGGCCGAGGCCGAGCTCGGCGTTTCCGCCGACGTCGAGGACCAGAAATATCTCGGCATCTATTTCTCGGACAACTACCCACGCTATCCGATGCCGCGGATTCCGGAATCGCTGACCGACCGCGCGATCCGGCAGGCGCTGAAGAACCTGTCGCCTTCCGATACCCAGTTCCTGGGCATGCAGACACCGCCGACCGAGATCCCGGTTCGCGGCACGCCGGCCGCCCGCAATTCGCAGCCCTATCGCAACCGGCGCGCGTGCGCCGGCAACACCAACTGCATCCCGATCTGCCCGATCCAGGCCAAGTATGATCCGACCATCACGCTCAACGAAGCGCTCAACCATCACAACGTGACGATGATGAGCCACACGGTGGCGTCCGAGATCGTGGTCGACGGCACCGGCCGGATCAGCGAGGTCAAGTTCATTCGCTATGGCATCGACACCGACATCAGGCAGGGGACGCTACAGAACCTGCGCAGGACCGAAGGTTCGATCAAGGCCAAGATCTTCGTCATCGCCTGCAATGCGATCGAGACCGCGCGTCTTCTCCTGATGTCGAGGAACGATGCACTGCCGAACAAGACCGTCGCCAATCGCAGCGGCATGGTCGGCCGCTGCCTGATGGACCACCCCTATTACGTCGCCTGGGGCATCGCCAAGGATCCCGTGTTCCCGTATCGCGGCCCGCTCATCACATCCGGGATCGAAGACCTGCGCGACGGCCCGTTCCGCGACAAGCGCGGCGCCTTCCGCGTCGATCTCGGCAATGAGGGCTGGAACTTCGTGGTTGCGGGCGGCGCGGTCGGCGGCGATCCCAACATCACCGCGATCGATTTCATCAACGGCGTCAACCGCAGCGGCCTCAACGCGGACGGCAACACCGGCAAGGGACTGTTCGGCCAATCCCTGATCACGACATTGAACTCGACCTTCTCGCGCCAGTTCCGCATCGGCTTCCTGATCGAGCAGACCCCCGACCCGCATAATCGCGTGACGCTGGCCAAAGAAACCGACGGCCTCGGCCTGCCGCGGCCGAAGATCGCCTACAACATCTCGCCCTATGCCAAGCGCGGCATCGTGGCGGCAAAGCAGCTCCAGGACCTCCTGTTCAAGCGCATGGGCGCAACCGAGAAGCGCTTCGACTTCACCGAGGTCGCCGACGACGACCCCACCCGGTTCGATGCCGAGATCGGCGGCAAGCTGGTGAAGTTGAACTACATGGGCGCGGGCCACCTCATGGGCACCTATCGCATGGGATCCGACCCCAACCAATCCGTGGTGGACTCCTTCCAGCGCTCGCACGACCACGACAACCTCTATCTGGTCGGCAGCGGCACCTTCCCGAGCGGCGCGACCGCCAACCCCACCCTGACCTTGGCTGCGCTTGCGCTGCGCACCGCGGAGCGAATTGGCAAGAGGATTTGACATGTTCGTTTCTCGATCCGCGCGCCTGCGCTCGGATGTGCCTCCGCGGAGCCGTCTCGGACCAGCGTTGCACGCGGCGACGTTCGCTGCCCTGTTGATGTTTCCCGTGCCGCAGAGCGTCCGCGCCGAGGACTGCCCTCCGCTGCGGGAACCGCGCATCCCGGCAATTCCCGGACCGGTCGACCAGATCGATCCGACCAATATCGACAAGGTCAAGAAGCAGCTCAATGCATACAAGGCCGGCAACTATGATTACGACGTTTCCGCTGTTATCGCCGACGCCCGGGTCTATATCGACCGCCGCATGGCGCAGTCGGTGGCAAAGCCGGCCGTCGTGCTCGATATCGACGAAACCTCGCTGTCGAACTGGCCGAACCTCAAGGCCGACGATTTCGGCTTCTTCCTCGATGTCGATTGCAAATCCGGCGAGCTGCCATGCGGGTTCAATAACTGGGTGATGATGGCCGCCGCGCCCCCGATTCAGCCGACGCTGCAGTTCTTCAACTATCTCGCATCCCGGAATATCCCCGTCTTCTTCATCACCGGCCGGCGCGACAAGCAGCGCGCCAAGACCGAAGAGAACCTGGCAGCCGCCGGCTTCAAGGGCTGGGCGCGGCTGGTGACCCGGCCCGACGACGACAATGGCGGCTCGCTCGTGCCCTTCAAGAGCGGCGAGCGCGAGAAGATCGAGAAGGAGGGCTACACGATCCTTGCCGACATCGGCGACCAGCGCAGCGATATCGAAGGCAATGCCACCGGCACGCACTTCGAATGCGCCTTCAAGATCCCCAATCCGTTCTACTTCATCCCCTGATGTAACGACGGCGCGAAAACGCCGTCGCATGACAGCGGCCTCATTCGCCTCACAGCTTGTGCGGCGAGCCACGGTAACCTTCGACGTCGACATATTCGAAGAATTTTTGTGCTTCGATCAGGCATTCCTTGTTGGTCAGCACCCGTTTCGCCGGATCGTCGGGCAACGGGTCCTGGACCGGGAAGCGATAGCTTTCGAATTGCAGCTGAAGACCATCGAGGTTCGCCGCGCCCGCCTTGAAGATGTCGTAGGCATCGTCGGTGCACAGGAACGAGGTGATCGACGGGTCGCGATCGGTGATACCAGCCGAACTGAAGAACGGCTCACTGCCTTGGTTCATTTTCTTGATGAAGGCCAGATTGCCCTGGTTTAGCCGGTCGAACTCGGCGAGTCCGACCTTCGATCCTGGAATTGGAACCGGCGCACCCGCGACGCTGCCGATGACGTTGCCGTCCTTGTCCTTGATCGGTGTACGGTTGGCCAGATTGTACATGATGTTGCCGATCTTGTAGGCCGTGAAATCGTTCTGCATGTAGACGATCTGCTTCACGCCGGCGAGCGACATCACCCCCGAACACTGCGCGCAGGATTCAAGCGACGTGTACAGCGTCACTTCGCTGAGCAACGCGGCGTGAGGTTTGGCGTCGACATGCGGCCCGGTCTTCCAGCTGTCGAAGATATCGGTCAGGCTGAACAATCGACGCACCAGTCGCGATTCCGCGTGCTCCGCCGTGCTTCGGAAGAAGGCGTTGTGGTTGAAGTCGAAGTCGATGATGTGACCGAGGCCGTCGACCGCGACACAGGCGATGTTGTGGCCGAGATAGCGATCCCAGGAGATATGGCTGCGGTCAGTGCGTTCATTGAGATCGCCGCGATAGCGATTGGGTATGGCCGGATCGAGCTGCCTGGCGCGCTGAGGATAACTTCCGATCGGGCCGTTCTTGTTGCCGTTCCAGAACCGCAGGATCAGCTTCATCAGGAGGTAGCTGTAGATCCGATGCCGCTCCTGGCTCTCGGGCCGCTCCAGCTCCCTTGCATCCTGGCCGTAATCGACGTGGACGAGCTCGCCGAGCGGCTTGCTCCAGTAGCGCTGCAGCGGGTCCTGCTGGTCAAAGCCGGGACCAAGGGGATCGGCCGGCTGTGCCGCGGCCATCGACGTCGCGCCGGCCAGCGCGCCGGTGGCTCCCGCGGTGGTGACGATGAAATCGCGCCGATTCAGTTTATCGCTGTCGCTCATCGACACCTCCCCCTGCAATCCTGGACGGGGCTCATCGAAATCGCCGCCTGGGAACCCTGCAGCGATCCGCTCAAATTCATCGCGATCAAAATGCGGCGCGAGGGCATCCCGCCTCTCGCGCAACTATCGTTTCTATCACCCTATGGTTGTCAAGGAAAGCATCGTCGGGCGGAGATGCCGAAGCAACCGTCGTTTCAATTCTGTTTACCCTCCTTGGCTAGCCTTCCCGATGACAAGATCACCGGGGGTCCGGGCATGTTCAAGGAAAGCGTGCCGATTGCCTATGATGCGCCGGCCGACCTGAAGAAATGGCCTTCGCTCAGGAATGAGCGGGTGGCCAGCAAGACGCCCTATCTCGTCTACAATGGAACCCTGGCCGACTGCATCCGTCTGCTGCTGGCCAAGCCGATCAAACAGATTTCGCTCTACGATATCGTGACCCAGCGCCAGGCCGCGTTCGACAGCACCGTGCTCTCGCCGGGCGATGCGGCCGAGATCGCGATGCGCAAGGACTTCCCCAAGAGCTGACAAATCACGCTCCCGCGAGGTGCGCCCAGCACCCGGTCCGTTCGAGCAAAGGCTGCAACCGAGCGCGATCCTCCGCACCAAGCGCGGCAAACTTCTGCCGAAGCTGTTGCAGGCACTTGACCTGATATTTGAACGGCGCCAGCGCGTAAGGCAGCTCCCAGACGTTGATCTCCAGCCGGTCGAGCCCTTTGGCGAAGGCGTCGGCGTTGGCGACCAGGAACGGCAGATAGAGCTCGCCGGCAATCCGCAGCAACGCTTCCGCAAAACCGCCAAGCGCCCGTTCGCGCGGATACCACGCCCCCTCGACGCCGGAGGCGTCATCGAGCCGCCGCACCCAATGGTCGGTGAAGGGTGCGCGCTTCCGCATGATCTGCATCGGCGTCGGATCGGTCGCCATTTCGCTGAGCTGGCCGAACCAGGCAAAGTCCGCCAGCGATGGCCGGCTTCCGAACAAATAATTCGTCATGCCGACATGCGGCTCGAAGGCCGCGAGGATGCGCCGGTAGCTTTCCTCCAGCAGCGGCTTGTTCTCGGCCGTCGCGCCGAGTATGACCATGCGCGAGATCTGTCGCCGCCGGAACTGCTCGATCTCCCCGGCGCTTCCGGTCTCGGCGTCCGACGTCGACCATTCCTCGCCGGCCCAGCGCGAGACGTAGGCCTGGTCGTCCGGATCCCACCAGCGGTAAAGGAACAGCGGCTTCACCGCCCATTCGTCGGCGAGGTCTTCGAGCAGGTCGCAGACGAATGCGACCGCCTTGTCCTCCGGGATCACCGACCGTCCCTGGTGCCGCGCCTCGAGATCATAGGCGAGCGTCGTGGTCTCGCCGCGATAGCTGCCGTCGGGATATTGCAGCACCGGGATCAGCATCGGCTTGAGATGTGCGGTCGCCTGGCGCAGTGCCTTGGTCATGATGACCCAGTCGTGTGGAATCCTGCGGTAGCGCATCAATGCGCGCAGCTTGATCGCGTAGGGCGACGCGGTCGATCCGATCAGGCGGTAGCGGCCGTCGGTCATGGCGCTTGTTCCCTCTCAGTCACACCGAAAACGTCGGGTTGCCGTAAGGATAGAACCGCGCGAGGTCGACATTCTCGTATGGGAGTTTGTCCAGCCGCGTGGTGCCGAGGAACGGCTGCTCGGGCTCGACCAGCAGGATGGTCTTGGCAAACCCGTTGTCGTCGAACCCGCGTCGGAAGTGGACCCGCGACTTGATCGCCATCACATCGAATGCGCCGATGTCAGGCACCAGTGCCTTCAGCGAAAACGGCTCCATGATCTGCACGAGATAGGTCGAGAGGATCAGCACATTGTTGCGGCCGAAACCGACGCAGACCCAGAACTGGCCGTAGCCCTCGACGGCCCTAAGGATAGTGCCCTTGATGCGCACCGCTTCACCAGCCGAGTCATCGACGAGTCCGCCGACCTCCATATCGAAGGCGTCGCCGGCCTTGGCGCCCGACGCCTTCAGGCTCGCGGTCGTCTTCGCATCGGCAATGGTTGCGATCAGCGTGTTGGCAAGGTCCTGCGCGACGATCTCGCGCAACAACCAGGTCGCCGCGCCCGAGCGGTCGCTGTGATCGGCCAGCACGACCGGCGTGTTGCCGTTCTCAACCGCTTGCCTCGCCAGCGCGACGCCGTCGGCGATGCTGTGGAGCTTTGTCGATTGCAGAAGGGCCTCGCGCAGCCGCCAGATCGTACCGGCAAGGTCGCGCGCAACCTGCTCGGCGAGCTTGGGGTTGTCGTTGGTCAGCACCTGCACCGTCATGCCGACGTCGGGCACATCGGCGAAGGGAAAGCCGAAGAAGATGTTGACATAGACGTCCATCTCGCGCGCCTCCCAGACCAGGGCGCGCTGCACGAGATCCATCCAGGGCGACGCGCCGGTCCATTGCAGCACCGTGGGCGAGATCACCGGCACCTTGATGGTCTTGTGCGTCGGCCTGTAGTCGCCGCGGATCGCGCGCACCAGCGTCCGCGCGGCACGTTCACCCTGCAGATGAGCGTCATAATGGGGGAAGTATTTGACCGCGAACCCCATGTCCGCGTGTTCAAGAAAGGCCTCGTCCTCGTTGCCGTGAAGGTCAAAGGTCGCGGCGATGAATGCGCTGCGCCCGACCACCTGCCGGACCCGGCGCGCCAGATCGGCCTCGGGACGCGGAATGCCGTGCACCGCCATCGCGCCATGCAGGCAAAGATAGACGCCGTCGAACGGCCCCTCCTCCTTCAGCCCCGCGATCATCTTGCCGACGAACGTCTCGTAAGCCTCTTCGGTCACCCAGCCCGAACCGATCCCGGTCTTCGGCCACAGCGGGGATTCGATGCCGACCAGCTCGACTTCGGAAAATTCCCGCGCGACCTGCACGAAGCCGCCCATATAATTCTTGGGATCGAAACGCAGCAGCTCCTCGCCCTTGGCCGGCGAGCCCGGATAGATGAAATCGTCGAGCGTGGTCTCGTTCGGCAGGAAGGAGACGGTCTCGTGGGAGAAATGCAGGACGGCGATGCGTATCTTGCGATCGTTCATGCTGGGTCGCCCTCGTTCTTTTTCAGCATACTGACATCGAAGCCGACGCGCGCCAATGGCGCATTCGGTTTTTGCCCGCCAGACCTGCAAATACGCCGACGAGGCGCGCCTTGCTGAGCGGATAATTCTGCTATGTTTGCGGCCAACAAGCCGGCCACGGCCCGCCAGTCTCCAGGAGAAACGCCATGAATCCCCCCGTCAGCTCGCCCGCGATCAAGGTCGTCAAATCCGTCCGCGAGCAGGTCAGCGCCGAGGAATGGCAGGCCCGCGTCGATCTCGCCGCCTGCTATCGACTGGCGGCGATGTACGGCATGACCGAGATGATCGCCAACCACATCTCCTGCCGCGTGCCCGGCACCACCGACCAGTTCCTGATCAATCCCTACGGCATGCTCTATGAGGAGATCGACGCCTCCTGCCTGATCAAGGTCGACGTCGAAGGCAACACGCTGTTCAATGCCTCCGACTATGACGTCAACGTCGCCGGCTTCGTCATTCACAGCGCCATCCACATGGCCAAGCACGACATCGACTGCGTCGCGCACACCCACACGCCGGCCGGCATGGCGGTCTCGGCGATGGAATGCGGGCTGTTGCCGATCGCGCAGACCTCGATGCGCTTCCTGCACATCGCCTATCACGACTTCGAGGGCATCGCCGACAACATCGACGAGCGCCAGCGGCTGGTGCGCGACCTCGGCGACAACGAGGCGATGATCCTGCGCAACCACGGCCTGCTCGTTGTCGGCCGCACCGTGCCCGCGGCCTTCAACGTGCTGTTCCGCCTCGAGCGCGCCTGCCAGACCCAGGTGATGGCGCTGTCCTGCAACACCAAGCTTGTTTACCCGCCGCAGAACATCCTCGAGGACACCTACGAGCGGATGCTGCCGAAGCCCGGCCGCGCCGCGCGCAACGGCGAGCTCGCCTGGCCGGCGCTGCTGCGCAAGCTCGATCGCGCCGATCCGTCGTTCCGGAACTAAGGTCGCAGTCGCGGGCTGCGCATCAACTTTGGGCGCAGCCTGCCCGCAATTTGAGCGCACGCTTTGCCGTGAGATCGCCGATGCTGGTGCTCGGCAGGACGCGAGGCGCGTGCGATGACGACCTTCATTCGCGTGGTTGAACTGTGGGTGCCGGACCGGACGCGGACGCGGCTGGAATTCGGCGGCAGCCTGTGCAGCGCCGAGTTCACCGAATTCAGGGCGGTCAGCGAAACCGCGCTGTTCGCCTATGACGAGGGACTGCCGGGCAAGGCGTGGGCGAGCGGTCACCCGATCATCCTCACCAGTTTCGCCAATTCCTATTTCAGGCGCACCGACGAGGCGGTCGAGGCAGGGCTGACCTGCGGCGTCGCGCTTCCGGTATTCGCCGGCGAATTCCTGATGGCCGTAATGGTGCTGTTTTGCGGCGACGACGCAACGCATGTCGGCGCGGTCGAGCTCTGGCACAATGATCCCGACAAGTCCCACGAGATGGGACTGGTCGACGGTTACTACGGCACCGCCGACATGTTCGAGTTCAACTCGCGCCACACCAAATTCCCGCGCGGCTTCGGCCTGCCCGGCCGCACCTGGAAGGCCGGCATGCCGCTCATCATCAAGGACCTGCACAATTCCAAGGGATTCCTGCGCTGGGAGGAAGCATCCGAGATCGGCATCAATTGCGGCGTCGGCATCCCCTATACGACGGGTGAAGAGACCTGGGTGGTGACGTTCCTGTCGGCGCAGGCAACGCCGATCGCGCGGCGGTTCGAGATCTGGGTGCCGAACGAGGCCCGGACGGCGCTGGTGTTTCATTCCGGCGATTGCAGCAAGCAGGCCGACCTTGCCGCCCTCTATGCCGCGAAGACGATCCGCCGCGGCGAAGGCAGCATCGGCGGCGCGTGGGCGACCGGGATGCCGGCGCTGAACGAACATCTGAAGCAGGATGAATCGATCGCAGCCTCGCTGGCGCGCACCTCCGGAATGAACCAGGTGGTCGTTCTGCCGGTGATCGAGAACGCCCTGCTCAAGGCGGTGCTGGCCTGGTATTTGTAGGTGGCGGGCTCTCCCCATCGTAGTCCTGGCGAACGCCAGGACCCATAACCACCGACATTGATTGGAGAGGGATCGTGGCCCCAGCGTCGCGCGACAATCTCCATTTGGGGTAATGGGTCCTGGCGCTTCGCCAGGACAACACCGAATACGTGGTGCACTTCAATCTCAAATAACTCGCAAGTCCGCATTCTCGCGACATGATCTGTCCGAGGTTTGCCTATCGTTCCACCCTCTCCTCAAACAGAGGGCGCAGGGAAAGCCGGGTGCCGATCGCACCCATGGGTCCGGCGCAGCAAAAAGCACCGGGGTAGGACCACAGGTGAAACCGGAAACACGCCGGCTCTCCCTGCGCAATGATTTTACGGCTTCTTTCGTGTTCTCCCCGGCGAGACCGGGGCTTGTTTGTCACCGTCCTCGCAAAGACGCTTTCCGCGTCTTGCGAGGAGACACCAGCCACTGGGGCGTCAGGACCACACGACTTCACCGTCCGCTTCACACGCACTCGTCAGTTGCGCAATCCGCGTCCACCGCATCCCAACCCAACACTCGTGACGATCGCGAAGCGCCCCTCAAGCGGGTGAGACGGGCGGATCATTACACTGATTTGCCATTCGTAAAAACAGAAATATTTTTGCGACGGGGGCTTGCGCCGTCGGGCAAATCAGTGGCAGGGGCGGACGCCCGCTGCGGGCCGCAGTCCGCACGCCGGGAGGAGCCACCGGGTCCGCGCAAAGCGCGGCCCGATGATAAACTCCACGATATCCATCATTTGCGCGGCGGATATGGATTGACGGGTTTCGCTTCGCTTGGCGTGGGACCGCCGCTGGCGATGAGGTCATTCTCGAGGTCGAGGAAGGCGAAGGGACTCACTTCCCACCAGCCATCGGAATGATCCGAGACGACGGCCAAGGATTGCCCGCCCTCAGCGACATCGCGACACCGGAAACGCTGCCTGCGCGTCGAAGCAATCGAAGACTCGGAAGTCGTTGCGGTCGTCGGGGCGAGCACACTGTGAATTGCTCAAACTGCCGATATATGAGCATCGCTATCGAACTCACTTCGCCAACGCTCAAGTTCGACAAGCCATCGTGACCACGCAAGGCGGGTCACGTCCGAGAAGGCATGAGCACCTTGCGACATCTCGCCACCGGCGAATCCCTCGAGCGCAGCGTGCGGAAACAACCCATCGCTCAGGGTGGTACGGCAACCGCCATATATCGGAGAAACCGATGGATATCATCTGAATAAATCGGCTGTTGCGATGACGGCCGGCATCCTAGCTTCCGCTCACCTTCAACCTCACACCTAAGGAGTCCAACATGAGCGTAACTTCAATCCAACCAGTTCGTCCTACGCGTCGCGTCGGCGCCTGGACGTTGCAGGGCATCCTCGCTGCGGCTTTCCTTGCGGCCGGCTTCGCCAAACTGGCCGGCGTTCCGTTCATGGTCGACCTGTTCGCGCAGATCGGACTCGGGCAGTGGTTCCGCGTCGTGACCGGCGTCGTGGAAGTGGCCGGCGCCGTTGCTCTGCTCGTTCCCGGCCTCGCTTCGATCGGTGCCCTGTGGCTCGGCTTCACCATGGTCGGTGCGGTGGCAACCCATCTGTTCGTCCTGCACACAAGTCCGGTCCCGGCGATCGTCCTGGGCCTGCTCAACACGCTGGTCGTCTATCTGCGGCGCGATGAACTCGTTGCCTTGCTTCAGCGGGTGAAAGGCTGAGCCGGAATCCAGAGGCGCCCAAAATTCAGGAGAATGAAAATGACGACCCATGCAATGTTCACGCGTCCGATACGCACTGAGACGAGCTCCCGGCAGATTGCTCTGCGCACGCGTGGACACTCGCATGGGCGCGTTACCCGACTGGTCAGTCCGGGCGACATTGGTGAACTGATCAAGCCGTTCGTCTTTCTCGACTACTTCGACACCGATCCAGCGACTGCACCAAAATTCGGTTTTCATCCCCATTCGGGAATTGCGACCCTGACCCTGATTCTTTCAGGGCAGGCTTTCTACAAGGAGACCACCGGCCGCGAAGGCGTCATCGAGACCGGCGGTGTTGAATGGATGCGCGCCAGTAGTGGCGTTTGGCATACCGGCGGAATGTTCGGCAAGGAGCGGATCAAGGGCTTTCAGCTCTGGGTCGCCATGCCGCCCGAGCTTGAACTTGCCCAACCCCAGAGCCAGTACCTTGGCGCTTCCGACTTCCATTTTGCCGGTCCCGCGAGGGTGATCGCAGGCGAATACGACGGCGTGAAAAGCATTGTCGAGTCGCCCAGCGGCATCACTTACCTCGACGTGCGACTCAAAGCCGGAGAGCGCTGGACCTTTCACCCGGCCAAGGGGCACGACGTCGCCTGGATCGCATCGCACCAGGGGATCGTGACGACGCCGGAGCAGGTATCGATGGGCGAAGTCGCGGTGTTCGAGCAGGGCGATCAGGCAATCGAGTTCGAAGCGCTCTCCGATGCCGGCTTCGTCCTCGGCGCCGCAGTCAAGCACCCTTACGACCTCGTGACCGGACACTACTCCGTGCACACCAACGCGGATTCCTTGCGTATTGGGGAGAGCAATATCGCCGATATTGGCCGACGGCTGCACGACCAGGGTGTCTTGGCACGCGCAGGACGCTGAGGCCTGGAGAAACCAACCTCGTTGATGATTCACTGTGGAGAAAGCCGATGTTTGGATCAGGTGGAGTACAGCTTCTTCAACGTATCGCCGCATCCCGGGAATGCCGAGACAGATCCGATAGGCGCCCGCCGCTCGGATCGGAACACTTCCCGGTCGAGGCAAGAGGCCGCGAGATCGTCACAGAACAAGGCGTCGTGATCGCGGTAGCTACCGATCCCGCGATGAGCGAGGAGATAGCTCGACGCTTGAACAAGAGCTATTGGAGTGACCAAGAGGATCAATGGGCTCTCTGACCAGCCGGAGGCCGCCAGAAGGTGCTCACGAGCCGCATGACGTGACGTCGATGGTTGATATCATCGCCAATTGGGCAGTAGCATCCCGCGCTTTAGCATCGGTTTGGTCGATAGGTAGGTCCCATGCTCGACGCCGTCTCTCTCGATCAACTGCGCACCTTCATCGCCGCGGTTGATGAAGGAAGCTTTTCTGCGGCCTCCCGCAAGTTGTTGCGCGCGCAGTCTGTTGTGAGCGAGACGATCAGCAATCTCGAGGAACAGATTGGCGTTCAGTTGTTCGACCGCTCTGGCCGCTATCCCAAACTCACCCCGGAGGGATTGGCAATTCTGGGCGACGCTCGCAGCATCATCACCGGGGTCGACTTGCTGAAGGCCCGGGCGAAGGGCATGTCAGCCGGCCTGGAGCCGGAATTGTCCGTGGTGGTTGACGTCTTCTATCCGATCGACGCGATTACCCAAGTGGCCAAGGAGTTTCGGCAGAAATACCCGGGAGTGGCGCTCCGCATCTATGTCGAGGCGCTGGGAGGAGCCATTAAGCCCGTGCTTGACGGCCGTTGCAGTATCGGCGTCATCGGATCACTTCCGGCGATTCCGGATACGCTGACCTATGAACGGTTGCCCGGTATCGCGTTTCTCATGGTGGCTGCCCGTGATCATGCACTGACGTCCTACCGAGGCAAGATTCCCAAGAAGGTTCTTGGAAAACATACTCAGATCGTTCTCACCGACAGGTCGGAGCTATCCCAAGGACGCGAATTCGGAGTCAGTCGCCTGCAACGTGGCGGCTTGCTGATCTCTTCGCCAAACATCATTTCCTGCTTAAAGGCCTGGGTTGGGGCGGAATGCCCTTGCATGCCGTGCGCAAGGATTTGGAAGCGGGTCGCCTTGCCGTGCTGTCTATCGAGGACGTGCCTCCGGATGGTTTGATTCTCGCGATGTCGGCGGTGTGGCAGACCAAGTCACCGCCTGGCCCGGCCGGCCGATGGTTTGTCGATCGCCTGAAGCAGATTCCGGTGGAAGCGGACAAAGTGCTGAAACCACCCGTCAACAGGAAGAAGGCGAAACGGTCCGCGAAAACCTAGCTCTGGTCCTGGCTTCACGAATTCAGTACCGAGCCTAAAATCCATTCAATCGCAATCGCTTACACGCCGACGCAAACTGTGGGCAAGGAGCGAGGGAGCGGTCAAAATCAATTCCGGTGAGCGCTCCATCATTGCAACCCTGGGTGTCGGCCTCGAGCTTCCGCAATCCCGGCCCGCTTCATCTGACCCGAGCCCTGGTCAGCCCCCGACGACACCTCGAACCAGATGGTGCACCGCGCGCTGCCTTTCCATAGTCGTCCCCCTCACGTCGATGCTACGCAAGTATTGGTGCCAATCGCCATCAACCCAAAATGAGGACCTTGCGCTCGACACGCTGCGAATGGTCAACTCCCCGATCGGAATGCTCCTGCATCGTTGGAGGAAACATGAAGTTCAAGATGATGGCGATCGTGGCTGGTTTGGGGCTGGCACTCGCCGCCGCGGCAGAGGCCCAGACACCGCGCAAGGGCGGGACCATTCGCATGACGGCGCCCTACGGCTCGAGTTTCACCAGCATGGACATTCATACGACGCCGCGCGCCCAGGACGAGATATACGCCAAGGCTCTGCACCGGTCGCTCTACATTTGGGACTCCGCTGAGGGCAAGCCGGTTCCGGAGCTTGCCAAGGAGGTCACCGTCTCGGGCGGCGGTCTTGTTCATACCTTCAAGCTGCGCGACGACGCCTATTTCCACCATGGTCGCAGGATGACGGCCGACGACATCATCTGGTCCTACAATCGCATCATGGACGGCACCAAGGCCTATCCCGGCGCGCGCTTCGTCCGAGTGATCGAGGGCGCGGCCGAGGTCGAGAAGGGCCAAGCCAAGGAAATCTCCGGCCTGAAGAAAATCGACGACTTCACCCTCGAAATGAAGCTGACCGAGAAGGTCGATCCAGGCTTCTACTTCTTCACCGCGCTGACTTCGATCTATCCCGCCGATGAGGCCGCCAAGGAGGGCTTCATCCAGAAGCCGATCGGCCTTGGGCCCTTCAAATTTGTCGAGCACGTGCCGGGATCGCGCGTCGTCATGGAACGGTGGGACAGGTTCTACAAACCCGGCAAGCCGTACGCCGACAAGATCGTCGTATCGCTCATGGGCGAGGCGGCCGCGCGCGACGTCGCTTTCCGCAACAAGGAAATCGACACGTCCGTGCTTGGGCCCGCGCAGTATGTCGCGTACCAGGCCGACCCCGGCCTCAAGGGCACCATCGTCGAAGTCGCCGAAGTCTTTACGCGGTACATGGGGATGAATCCCACATTCAAGCCCTTCTCTGACAAGCGGGTTCGGCAGGCGATCAACCATGCGATCGATGCCGATCTGATCATCAGCAAATTGGTCAAGGGCAAGGCCTATCGCGCCACGAGCTGGCTGCCTCTGACCTCACCGCTTTACGACAAGGCAATGAAACCCTACGCCTTCGATCCCGCCAAGGCCAAGCAGTTGCTCGCGGACGCCGGGTATCCCACGGGCTTCGAGTTCGAATGGACGACCAGCCAGAATGAAAGCTGGGGTTTGCCGATCGTCGAGGCCATCATCCCGATGCTGGACAGGGTGGGCATCAAGGTGAAGGTCAAGCAGGTCGAGACTGCCGTGCTGGCCGAGGTCATTCGCAAGGGCGACTTCCAGGCCTACATCTACTCCCAGGCAACCGGGCCGGATCCCCAGGCGGCGCTGAAATGCTTCTACTCATCGACGCCGCAATCGGCCTGCAACTACGTGACCTTCAAGAACGCGGACTTCGACAAGCTCATCGATGACGCCGGGCAGACCGACGACGCCGCAAAACGTGACCAATTGCTGCAAAAGGCCAATGCCCTGCTCCATGAAGAGGCGCCGGTCTGGTTCTTCAACTACAACAAGGCGGTCATGGCCGTGCAGCCGTGGCTGAAGGGGATTCAGTTGGACGCGACGGAGCTTACTCACCAGAACGTCGAAGACCTTTGGGTCGACGAGACCTCGCCCGCGAAGTGACACGTGCTCTCACCCTCCCTCCATCGCAGAAAGCGATGAAGGGAGGGAGGACGAATGCCAATGCTCTCCTTTGTGATCCGTCGTATCCTGCAAACTGTTCCGACCGTGCTGGCCGTGGTGCTGGTGGTCTTCGTGCTGTTCAGTGTCGTTCCGGGCAGCATCGTATCGAGCATGAGCGATGACGGTCGGGGTGCGACGGACCCGGCGGTCGTGGAGCGCATGAAAAAGCAGCTCGGCCTCGACGATCCCGTCTACGTCCGCTTCGGCTCTTATATGGCGAGGCTCGCGACGGGCGATTTCGGGACTTCGTTCCGGACGCGCGAGCCGGTCGCGACCATGATCGCAAAACGGATGTGGCCGACACTGCAATTGATATTCGCAGCCATGACGTTTGCGATTGCGGTCGGCGTGCCGCTCGGTTTCGTCGCGGCGCTGCGGCCGGGCGGCATCGTCGACACAGTCTCGATGGTCCTGGCGGTGTCGGGCCTTTCAATGGCCAAATTCTGGCTCGGGCTGCTGCTGATGTACCTGTTCGCATTGAAACTCGGCTGGCTGCCAAGTTTCGGCTACGGCGATGGCGGCCTCAAATATCTGATCCTGCCTGCGGTGACGCTCGGTGTCTCGCCAATGGCGCTGCTGGCGCGAACGACACGCGCCGCGGTTCTCGAGATCATGACCGCGGATTTCGTCCGGACCGCGCGCTCGAAGGGCATGAGCGAGATCCGGGTCGTGGAGTGGCACGTGCTGCGCAACGCGCTCGTCATCATTCTCACGACCATCGGCCTGCAATTCGGCGCGTTGATGGGCCAGGCGGTCGTCGTCGAGAAACTGTTCTCCTGGCCCGGCATCGGCTCGCTGCTCGTCGACAGCGTCCTGCAACGCGACGTTCCCGCCGTCCAGGGCTCGATTCTCGTGGTGGTGCTGTTCTTTCTGACGGTCAATACGCTGATCGACGTGCTCTATGCCGTGATCGATCCCAGGATCAGATACGCATGAGCCCCGGTCGGCCTTATCCCGCCTGCACGCGATTGATCGTGCCGCCTGTCGCAACGGGGCGGCCGCAATGAAACTTGGGACCAGTCTTGTCATCGGCGGAGCGTTGTTCGCGCTCGCAATCCTAGTCGGCGTGCTGGCGCCATGGCTGGCACATACCGATCCTGTCATGGATGCCAACCTGTTGAACGCGGAAGAGCCGCCGAGTTGGACGTGGTGGTTCGGCACCGACGCGCAGGGCCGCGATATTTACTCCCGCGTCGTCTACGGGGCGCGCATCTCACTGACGGTCGGCATCGTCTCCCAGCTCGTCAACAGCATCATCGGCGTGACGCTGGGCCTGACCGCGGGCTATTGGGGCGGCTGGTGGGACGATATCGTCAACGGGCTGACCAATCTCATGCTCGCGATCCCCTCGCTGATCTTCGCGCTCGCCATCATGGCGGTGCTCGGACCCGGCCTAACCAGCCTCTTGATCGCGCTCGGATTGACCAACTGGTCCTTCACTTGCCGGATCGCACGCGCCTCGACGCTGTCGCTGAAGAACCAAGGCTATGTGCAGGCCGCACGGGTGCTCGGCTACGGAGATTTGCGCATCATGTTCACGCAGTTGCTGCCGAACATGGTCGGCCCCATCATTGTCATCGGCACGCTGGGCATGGGCGGCGCGGTCTTGGCCGAAGCCGCACTTTCGTTCCTCGGCCTCGGCATCCGTCCACCCTATCCAAGCTGGGGCAGCATGCTGTCGGAGGCCCGCGACCAGATCACGACGGCGCCGTGGCTCTCGGTTTTTCCGGGCCTCGCCATCTTCCTGACGGTGCTCGGCCTCAATCTGCTCGGCGATGGCCTGCGTGACATTCTCGACCCACAGTCGCGGAGCCGGCGCACATGACGGGCTCGCCGCTGATCGCAGTCGAGGACTTGCGCATCGACCTCAACCTCGGCTCCAGCCAGGTTGCCGCTGTCGAGGGAATTTCGTTCCGTATCGATCGTGGCGAGACGTTCGGCCTTGTCGGCGAATCCGGCTGCGGCAAGAGCATCACGGCTCTCGCCCTGATCGGCCTGTTGCGGCCGCCATTGTCGATCGGCGGCGGCGCCATACGGTTTGAGGGGCGGGAGATCGAGCGACTTCCCGCTGCCGGCCAGAGAGCGCTGCGCGGCAATCGCATCGCCATGATCTTCCAGGAGCCGATGACGGCGCTGAACCCGGTCTCGCCCGTAGGCCGGCAGATCGCGGAGATGTTCGTGCTGCACAAGGGAAAAAGCTGGCGGGAAGCCGACCAACTGGCGGTCGAAGCGCTGGCGAGTGTCCGCGTCCCAGCACCCGAGCGACGCGTGAAGGATTACCCGCACCAGCTTTCGGGCGGCATGCGTCAACGCGTGATGATCGCCATCGCACTCGCGTGCGGTCCGGACCTTCTGATCGCCGACGAGCCGACCACCGCGCTCGATGTGACCGTGCAGGCCGAGATCATCGAGCTGATGCGGGAATTATGCGCCGAGAGAGGTACGGCTGTCCTGATGATCAGCCACGATCTCGGCCTGGTCGCCAACGTCTGTCGCCGCGTCGCCGTCATGTATGCCGGCCGCATTGTCGAGGAGCGCGGCTCGGACGATATCTTCCGGGCGCCTTCGCACCCGTATACGCGAGGCCTGGTCGCCTCGTTGCCACGGCTGGGCACTCGCGCTGCGCTTGGCCGGACGCGGCTCAAGGAGATCGCGGGCGTCGTCCCGGCGATCACGAGTTTCCCAGACGGGTGCCGGTTCCATCCGCGTTGCGCGCATGCGACCGATATTTGCCGGACCGTCGCGCCGGAGACGACATTGCTGGAAGCAGGCGGCTTGGTCAGGTGTCATCACCATGCATGAACCCCAGAGGAGCCCGGGCGACGACGTCATTCTCAGCGTCGAGGATCTTGCGGTTCATTTTCCGGTCGGGGGCGGCTGGCTGGGCCGCGGCTGGCAGCTGCTGCGTGCCGTCGACGGTGTCAATCTCAAGCTGAAGCGCGGCGAATGCCTCGGCCTCGTCGGCGAGTCCGGCTCTGGCAAGTCGACGGTCGCACTTTCGATACTTGGCCTGCAGACACCGACGCGCGGCCGCATCGTGCTGGACGGACAGGTCGTGACGGGCCGGCGATCCGGCGATCGAAAGACATTGGCCCGGATCGTGCAAATGGTGTTTCAGGATCCCTACGCCTCGCTCAATCCACGCCAGACCGTTCGCCGCACGCTTGAAGACCCGTTGCGTCTGCATGGCGTAACCGCCGCAAGCGAGATCGAGGGACGCGTTGCGACCATGCTCAGGCATGTGGGCCTACGGCCCGAACAGGCCGACCGCTACCCGCATGAATTCTCCGGTGGCCAGCGCCAGCGTATCGGCATTGCGCGCGCGCTGATCCTCAATCCCAGGATCGTCATCTGCGACGAACCCGTATCGGCGCTCGATGTATCGATCCGTGCCCAGATCATCAATCTGCTGCTGGAATTGAAGGAAACTCTCGGCCTCTCCTACATCATGATCAGCCACGACCTCGGCGTCGTCGAACACATGAGCGACAGGGTGGCCGTCATGTATCTCGGCCGCATTGTGGAGACCGGCGACTGGCGCGAAATCTTCGAACGGCCGGCGCACCCGTATACGCAAACCCTGATCTCCGCCATCCCCGATCCGCTGCGCCGCGCACCGCTCGCGACGACAGGTGGCGAGCTTCCCAGTCCGCTCAGCCCGCCGGACGGATGTGTATTCAGTCCACGCTGTGGTTACGCCGAGGCCGTGTGTCATCGCGAGCCCGGGCCACCGCTAGAAACGCGTCCCGACGGACACGCGGTCCGGTGCTGGCGAGCTGACGAGATTGCCGGTCAAACGGCGTTGACCTCGATCGAAGCCGGACATCCTTAGGGGCGCGTCCGCCGCGGATACGAATTGATGGGTTTCGCTTCGCTCTACCCATCCTACGATCACGGCTGTCAGGTCCTGCCGATCCCTTCGACGTTGCGCCAGTCGAGCTGCGCCTCTGCGGCGCTTTCGAAGATATGTGCGGCAACGCCGCGTTTTTCGAGGGCTTCGCCGAGCTTGATGCGCAGGAAGCCGCTCGTGGTGTAGCGCGAGACGCCCGAATAGAAGCGCTCCGTCAGGCTGCCGACCATGGCCGAATAGTCGTCAAGCAGTTCGGGCAGAATCGAGAAATTGTCGTAGTTGACGATCGCGTAGACGCGGCGGCCAAGGCCTGCCAACTTGCCTTCGACGGCACGCGCGATCGCATCGATGTCGGCGCGGCTGCGCAGCGCGAAGCGCTCCAGATTGACGAAGAACAGGTTCTGCTGCTCGTCGAGCGTGAAGCGCTGCGCCAGCGGAATGGTGAGGAGATCGTTGCGCAGATCCATCGGGCCTTCGTGGAATATCCGCGGATCCATGAGCACCGGATCGCGCGGCACCAGAGGCTTGAAATCCATCCGCGCCAGGATGTCGCGCTCGATGTCGATGCCGGGCGCGACTTCGGTCAGTTCAAGGCCGCCTTCCGTCAACGCGAACACACAGCGCTCGGTGACGTAGAGGACGCGCTGCCCGCGCTTGATTGCGACGGCGCCGGAGAACGTCACATGCTCGACCGCCGCGACGAATTTTCGCGCTTTCGCTTCCTCCGCGATCACCAGTCCGCGATCGGAAACGGCAATGCGCTGGCGGCCGGCGCCGAAGGTGCCGACGAACACCACTTCCTTGGCGTTCTGGCTGATGTTGATGAAGCCGCCGGCGCCGGCCACTTTGGGACCGAACTTGCTGACGTTGAGATTGCCACCGCGATCGACCTGCGCCAGACCGAGGAAGGCGGCATCGAGGCCGCCGCCGTCATAGAAATCGAACTGGTAGGGCTGGTCGATCACGGCTTGCGTGTTGATCGCAGCGCCGAAATCGATCCCGCTCGCCGGCACGCCGCCGATCACGCCGGGCTCCGCCGTCAGCGTGATGAGGTCGATGATGCGCTCCTCATTGGCGACGCCGGCGATGCCCTCGGGCATGCCGATGCCGAGATTGACGACGCTGTTGGCCTTCAGTTCGAACGCCGCCCGACGCGCGATGATCTTGCGCTCGCTCATCGGCATCGGCGGCAGCGCGCCGGCGCGCACCCTGATCTCGCTCGAATAGGCCGGATTGTATAGCGTGCCGAAGGTCTGCCAGTGGTTTTCGGGCTTCGCTACCACGACGCAGTCAACGAGAATGCCGGGAATTTTCACCTGGCGCGGATTGAGGCTGCCACTTTCGGCGACGCGCTCGACCTGCGCAATCACGATGCCGCCGGAATTATGCGCCGCCATGGCGATCGCCAGCGCCTCCAGCGTCAATGCCTCTTTCTCCATGGTCAGGTTGCCGTCGGGGTCGCCGGTGGTTGCCCTGATGATGCCGACGTCGATGCCAAACGTCTTGTAGAATAGACACTCCTTGCCGCCGAGCGTGACCAGTTCGACCATGTCCTCGGTCGACCGCGCGTTGAGCTTGCCGCCGCCATGGCGCGGATCGACGAAGGTGCCGATGCCGACCCGCGAAATATGACCGGGCCGCTGCGCGGCGATGTCGCGAAACAAATGGGTGATGACGCCCTGCGGCAGGTTGTAGGCCTCGATCTGGTTTGCGATCGCGAGTTGCTGCAGTTTCGGCGCAAGGCCCCAATGGCCGCCGATGACGCGCTTCACCAGCCCCTCATGCGCAAAGTGGTTGAGGCCGCGGTGCTTGCCGTCGCCCTGCCCGGCCGCATAGACCAGCGTCAGATTGCGCGGCTTGCCCTGCATGTAGGGCGCGTCGGTCTCGCTCGAGAGGTAGAGTTCCTCCAGCGCCAGCGCGATCTCCTCGGCAAACCCGATGCCGACAAAGCCGCCGGTCGCCACCGTGTCGCCGTCGCGAATGAGGCGCACGGCCTCTGTCGCGGTGACGATCTTGCCCTTCTCCGAGCTGCGCAGATAGGGCAAGGCCGGATGCTGGCTCATTCACGTTCCTCCCGAATATGTCCAACCGCGCGTCGGATTTCCCGACCTTTGCCGGCTGCTCGACGCCTAGACCAGCCCGGTGACGTAATAGACGGCGATGACGAAAAACACCGCCAGCGTCTTCAGGCAGGTCACGGCGAAAATGTCCTTGTACGACTGCTGGTGCGTCAGCCCGGTCACCGCGAGCAGGGTGATGACCGCGCCGTTGTGCGGCAGCGTGTCCATGCCGCCAGACGCCATCGATGCGACGCGGTGCAGCACTTCGGGCGGAATGTGTGCGGCTTCGGCCATCGCGATGAAATCCTTGGCCATGGCGGCGAGCGCAATCGACATGCCGCCCGACGCCGAGCCGGTGATGCCGGCGAGCGAGGTGACGGTGATGGCTTCGTTGACGAGCGGATTGGGGATGGTCTTCAGCGCATCCTTGATGACGATGAAGCCCGGCAGCGCCGCGATCACTCCGCCAAAGCCATATTCGGACGCGGTGTTCATGGCGGCCAGCAACGCGCCGCCGACGGCGGCCTTGCTGCCCTCGGCAAAGGTCTTCTTCAGTTTGGGGAACGCGAAGACGAACACCGTGAGAATGCCCGCGATCAGCGCGCCCTCCACCGCCCAGATCGCCTTGACGCTGGCAATCGGGGTGGCGATCGCATGGTCGAGCGCCAGCGTCAGCTCGTAGCTCGCGCCATAGGCGCGCTCGATCAGGCCGCCAAACAGGCCGGGGAAGCCGCCGAGCAGCAGGTTGACCAGGAACACCACGATCAGCGGCAGGAAGGCGATGAAGGCCGGCGCCAGCTCCCTGGTATCGACCGGCGGCGGCTCGTTGCTGTGACCTTCGCCGTAGCCCTCGCCGGCGGCCGCCGCCTGGCGGCGTCGCCATTCGAGGTAGGTCAGCCCGAACACAAAGATGAAGATCGCGCCGATCGTACCGAGAATCGGCGCCGCGCCATTGGTGGTCTTGAAATAGGTGGTAGGAATGATGTTCTGGATCTGCGGGCTGAAGGGCAACGAGTCCATGGTGAAGGAAAAGGCGCCGAGCGCGATCGTGCCGGGGATCAGGCGCTTTGGAATGTTGCCGGCGCGGAACATCTCGGCGGCAAAGGGATAGGCGGCGAACACCACGACGAACAGCGAGACGCCGCCGTAGGTGAGCACCGCGCAGACCAGCACGATCGCCAGCATCGCGCGTTCGCTTCCAACGAGGCCAATGACCGCCGCCACGATCGATTTGGAGAAGCCGGAGAGCTCGATCACCTTGCCGAACACGGCGCCCAACAGGAACACCGGGAAATACAGTTTCGCGAAACCAACCATCTTGTCCATGAAGAGGCCGGTGAAGGCGGCCGGCACAGCGCCGGGATCGGTGAGCAGCACCGCGCCAAGGGCAGCAACCGGCGCAAACAGGATGACGCTGAAGCCGCGATAGGCGACGAACATCAGGAAAACGAGGGCAGCCAGCGCGATCAGAAAGCTCATCTGTTTCTCTCCCCGGAAAATTGTTCTTTTCGGACTTTTCTTGCGCATTCGAGATGCGTCGTCGGGGGAGCAGAGCAAGGTCCGCGCCAGATGCATCGCAACGGGGCAAAATGCTTGAAATACCGGCAAATCGGGCGGCGGCCGGCAAGTGAGGGCCTTTGGTGCCGTGTCAACTTTCCGAGACTCGAGACGGTTTCAGTCTCAAGAGTCAGACGGGCGAGGAATCCGACACGGCCAAGCCGAACTTGGCGAGTTTCTTGTAGAACGTCGCGCGCGAAATACGCAGCATTTTGGCGGCTTCCGAAATCTGCCCGTTGGCGGCCTCGAGCGCGCCTTCGAGCGTGCGCTTCTCGAACGCGGCCTCGGCCTCGGCATAGGGGACGACCGCACCCGCCCCGACCTGGGGCGCGGCCATGCCGACGGCCGGATCGGCGGGCAGGATGCGCGCGAAATCCTCGCCGGTGAGCCGCCCGGTGTCGCTCAGGATCAGCGCGCGCTCCAGCACATTGCGCAACTCCCGGACATTGCCGGGCCAGTCATAGCGGGCCAACGCCGCAAGCCCCGAGGGCGTGATCTTGGCGTTGAGGTAATCGCCGGACTGCACGATGTCATCGAGCAATCTGGCGCAGATGTCGGGAAGATCGTCGAGACAATCGCGCAACGGCGGCAACTCGATCGAGAGCACGTTGAGCCGGTAGTAGAGGTCGGCCCGGAACGCACCGTCGCTGACGCGCTTCTTCAGGTCGACGTTGCTCGCCGCGATGACGCGGACGTCGACCTTGGTCACCTTGTCGGATCCAACCGGCTCGATTTCCCGCTCCTGCAACGCCCGCAGCAGCTTGGCCTGCAATTGCAGCGGCATCTCGCCGACCTCATCGAGGAACAAGGTGCCGCCGTCGGCGGTCCTGAACTTCCCGTCGCGGCCCTTGCGATCGGCGCCGGTATAGGCCCCCGCTACCGCGCCGAAGAACTCGGATTCGACCAGCGTATCGGGAATGGCCGCGACGTTGACGCTGACGAAGGGTTTGTCGGCACGCGCAGAGGCGTTGTGAATGGCCTGGGCCAGCAGTTCCTTGCCCGTGCCGGTTTCACCCGCCAACAACACCGTCACGCTTTGGCGCGCCGCGCGGCCGGCCAGTTGCTTGGCCCGCGCGATTCCTGCGGTCTCGCCGACATAGTCGTCGAAGGTAAACCGCGCCGTGCGTGCCTGCGACAATTGCCGCTTCGCCACCCGCAGATCGCGTTCGAGCTGTCCCATCCGCGCGATCAGCGGCTTGAGGCTGTCGAGATGATCCGACAGCACGAAGCCGATCGCGCCGATCACGTTCCTGCTCTCGTCCTCGATCGGCATGCGGGTGACGACCAGCGGCTCGCCGCCGAGCTCCATGATGTCGAGCAGGATCGGCTCGCCGGTCTCGGCGACCCGGCGCATCAGGCTGTTGGGGATGATCTCCTCGATCGGGCGGCCAAGCGCCTCCGAAACGTGATTGAGACGGAGCGAGTGCAGGTATTTTTCGTTGACATAGACCACGCGGCCGGCGCGATCGATCGCGATCGCCCCCTCGCACAGGCTCTCCAGCCGCTCGAACAGCGTTTCCATGGCGCGTGCGCGGACGGTCTCGGGATCGCTGACGACGGACTGGCGATCGGACATGGCGTGCGAGCGGCCCTTCATCGGGGTACCCTCCGTGCGCCCTTCTCCAAGTCGAGTTGGAATTTCGGGGCTGTCTTGTTTGCTCGAATCTAGCAGGAGAGCCGCTGCTTTCACACAGCGAATCTCTCGTCCGCCGCGGGCTGCGGTCGCGTCGCGCTTCGGCATCTCGCTCCAGTTCGTAGGATGGGTAGAGCGCAGCGAAACCCATCGGCTTCGATCCGCGGGTCGAGATGGTGGGTTTCGCTGCGCTCTACCCACCCTACATTCCTTGCGTGATTTGCACGCCAGGCTGGTTTTCCACTAAGGTCCTCAGATGGACATGCTCGTCAAGCTCTATGCCCTGCCCGATTCCCGGCCCGCCTATGATCGACTGCTTAGGGCCGGAATTGTCATGCGCCGTGCGCTCGCCCCCGAAAAGCCCAAGGTCATCGCCTGGGTGCGGGAAACCTTCAGCGAGGCATGGGCCAGCGAAACCGAGGTCGCGTTCAGCCGCCAACCGGTCTCCTGCTTCATCGCGATCCAGCAAAAAAACACTGTGGGATTCGCCTGCCACGACGCGACCTGTCGCAACTTCTTCGGCCCGACCGGCGTCGCGCCGACGGCGCAACAGAACGGAATTGGCAAGGCGCTATTGTTCGCCTGTCTCGAGGACATGAATCACCAGGGCTTCGGCTACGCCATCATTGGCGGCGTCGGACCGGCGGAATTCTATTCGAAAGCCGTCGGCGCAGTGGCCATCGAAGGCTCCGCGCCGGGGATTTATCGCGGACTGCTGTAGTTCAAAGGATGGGTAGAGCGAAGCGAAACCCATCGGCTTCGTGCCGCAGATTGAGACGGTGGGTTTCGCGGCGTTTATCATCGGGCCGCGCTTTGCGCGGACCCGCTGGCTCGACCCACCCTACGTGCGATGTGGGCTTGGGTGCCGTGGCTCATAGAGGCCGAGCCTGCCGCCACCTGGCAGGTCAATCATCGTCAGCAAGCCCCATCCCCCGTCGCTGAAGGAGCTGCATGTGATGCCCTTGTCTGCGAGACGCACGATTTCCGCCTGCACATCGTCGCACATCAGATAGATTTCGTGCCTGTCATTGCTCTCGGCGGGATGACAGACGATCTCGGACGGCGGCGCGGCAAATATCAGCCAGCCATGCCCTGCATCGACCGAGGAGAGCCCCAGGACGTCGCGAAGAAAGGTGCGGTCGGCGTCCACATCGCGGCTGTACAGAATGACGTGCATGCCGGTGATCATGGGTCGGCGAGCTCCAGGTTATCGCAGCGTACCGAAGAACTTGCGCACCTCACCGACGAACAGCTCGGGCTGCTCGAATGCGGAGAAATGGCCGCCCTTCGGCATTTCGCTCCAGTGCCGGATATTGGTGTAGTTCGTCTCCATCCACTTGCGCACCGGGGTCACGATTTCCTTGGGGAAGACCGCGACGCCGGTCGGCACCGCGACCTTGTGCGGGGTTCGCTTGTTCGGCCCAAAGCTTTCCCAGTAAAGCCGTGCCGACGAGGTCGCCGTTTCCGTGACCCAATACAGCATGACGTTGTCGAGCAGTTCGTCGCGGCTCAGGATGTTCTCGGGATGCCCGTCGCAATCGGTCCAGGCCCAGAACTTCTCCAGGATCCAGGCCGCCTGCCCGCTTGGTGAATCCGTCAGGCCGTAGCCGAGCGTCTGCGGACGGGTCGATTGCTGCTTGGAATATCCGGAGTCCCAGTCGGCATAATATTTGATGCCCTCGAGCGCCCGCGTCTCCTGCGGCGTCGGCTGTCCCTCGACATTGGGCCGCGTCGCCATCGCGAGCGTGATGTGGATGCCGGTACAGTGCGCCGCATCCTGCGCACCGATCGCGGTCGTCACCGCCGAACCCCAGTCGCCGCCCTGCGCGGCATAGCGCGCGTAGCCAAGGCGCTCCATCAGGACGGCCCAGGCCTTCGCGATGCGGTCGACGCCCCAGCCGGTCGTGGTCGGCTTGGCCGAAAAGCCGAAGCCCGGCAGCGACGGACACACCACGTGGAAGGCATCTGCCGCACTGCCGCCATGCGCCGTCGGGTTGGTCAGCGGCTCGATCACCTTGTGGAATTCGACCACCGACCCCGGCCAGCCATGGGTGATGATCAGCGGCATGGCGTCCGGATGCGGCGAGCGGGCGTGGATGAAGTGGATGTCAAGCCCGTCGATCGCGGTCGCGAACTGGGGAAACCGGTTGAGCCGCGTCTCGCGCTGGCGCCAGTCATAATCCTCGGCCCAGTAGCGGCAGACGTCCTTGATCCATTGCAGCGGCGCGCCCTGGCTCCAGTCGTCGACCAGCTCGGCGTCCGGCCAACGGGTCCGCCGCAAGCGCGCGCGTAGATCCTCGAGCAGGTCGTCGCTGACGGAAATACGAAACGGCGTGATGGCGGTGGTCATGGCATCTTCGTGGGCACGGGACGTGCCCACGAAGATAGGACAGCGCGATGCACCGTTCAAACCGGGGTACCATCAGTTTACACCACGCCGGCGGCGGTCCCGCCGGCGTGGTGTCTCGTCATCCGGCCGATCAGGCCGCCTTGGCCTTTGCCACGTGGGTGGCAATTGCATCCATCAACGCGGGCGACAGGCAATCATAGGGCTCAAGCCCGAGCTCCTTGAGCCGCGCCCTGATCGCGGGCATCTCGGCCGGCTGGACGCCGGACTCGATCACCGACGACACGAACGCCGCGAACCCCGGAGCGGCCGAGCCGGACTCCTGGAACAGCTCGGGATGGATGAAGTCGAGGCCGTAGAACGGGTGGCCCTTGTTCTCGATCCGCCCGTACATGTGGGTGCCGCAGCCCTGGCAGGCGTAGCGCTGGATCACCGCCGCCGTATCGACGATCTGCAGCTTGTCGCCGTTCTCGAGCACAGTCACATTCTCGCGCGGCACCACCGCGACCACAGAGAATATCGCGCCCGAGGGTTTCCAGCACTTGGTGCAGCCGCAGGCGTGATTATGCGCGACGTCGCCCTTGATGCCGACCTTGGCCGGCTTGTCCGCGCATTTGCAGACCAGGGTTCCGCCGGCGAAGTTGCCGGAACCCTGCTTGACGCCGTTGTCGACCGATGGGTGGATATGAACAGTCATGGGCCTATCCTCCTATTGCTTGATGCCTTGATTTTAGAACACGACGACCGAGCGGATCGATTTACCCTCGTGCATCAGGTCAAACCCCTGGTTGATCTCCTCGAGCTTCAGCACGTGAGTGATCATCGGATCGATCTGGATCTTTCCGTTCATGTACCAGTCGACAATCTTCGGCACGTCGGTGCGGCCGCGCGCGCCGCCGAATGCGGTGCCCTTCCAGACACGGCCGGTAACGAGCTGGAACGGACGCGTCGCGATCTCCTTGCCGGCTTCCGCGACGCCGATCACCACGGAAACACCCCAGCCGCGATGGCAGGCCTCCAGCGCCTGACGCATCACGTTGGTGTTGCCGGTGCAGTCGAAAGTGTAGTCGGCGCCGCCATCGGTCAGGCCAACCAGGTGCTGGACGATGTCGCCGCTGATCTTGGTCGGATTGACGAAATGCGTCATGCCGAACTGGCGGCCCCAATTGTCCTTGGAGTCGTTGATGTCGACGCCGATGATCTTGTCGGCACCGACCATCCTGGCGCCCTGGATGACGTTGAGGCCGATGCCGCCGAGACCGAACACGACGACGTTGGAGCCCGGCGTCACCTTGGCGGTGTTCACGACCGCGCCGACGCCGGTGGTCACGCCGCAGCCGATGTAGCAGCTCTTGTCGAAGGGTGCGTCCTCACGGATCTTCGCCACCGCGATCTCCGGCAGCACGGTGAAGTTCGAGAAGGTCGAGCAGCCCATATAGTGGAAGATCGGCTTGCCCTTGTAGCTGAAGCGCGAGGTGCCGTCGGGCATCACGCCCTTGCCCTGGGTGGCGCGGATCGCCGTGCAGAGGTTGGTCTTCTGGCTCAGGCAGCTTTTGCACTGCCGGCATTCGGGCGTGTAGAGCGGGATCACGTGATCGCCCGGCTTGACCGACGTCACGCCGGCGCCGACCTCGCGCACGATGCCGGCTCCCTCGTGACCGAGGATCGACGGAAAGATGCCTTCGCTGTCGAAGCCGTCGAGCGTGTAGGCATCGGTGTGACAGATGCCCGTGGCCTTGATCTCGACAAGGACTTCGCCGGCCTTGGGTCCTTCCAGATCCAGTTCGACGATCTCCAGGGGCTTCTTGGCCTCGAAAGCCACTGCGGCGCGCGTTTTCATCTTAGTCTCTCCAAATCATAGAACCGTTGTCATCCGCGCCGAACATGCTCATTTGTTGCCCATACAGGCGCTCTCCGCCTGGCTATAGGCTTGCGGCTTGTCTTCATGCTTGGCCGGCCGGACGCGCGCAACCGCGTCATTGGCGCGGGCGCGCAGGTACACATAAAGATCATCCATGTAGCAGGCAACGTTCGGGTTATCGCCGAACGCCGGCATCACGTTCTCCTGCGCGCTGTTGACGTTCTTGCGTCCGCTCGCGACCACGCCGAGGAAGTCCCCGTAGCTCATGGTCTGCAGCGAATTTGTCAGCGCGGGAGCGTAGGTCGATCCCATCCCGTCAGGGCCGTGACAGACATGACACTCCGAATGGTAACGGCGGTATCCGGAATAGGTGTACCAGTCCACGGTGCCGTCGGCCGCGACCTTGAAAGTCGGGCTTCCTTCCTTGTCGAGATACTTGCCGTCCTCGGACTTGACTGCGGCCGGATCGGCCACGTCTTCGGCGAAGGCAATTCCCCGTGTTGCCACGACAACAATCGCGGCCGTCACAAACCAGATGTTACGCAAGAGCCTGTCCTCGAATTCGGTGGTCGACGAACCGGCGCCCGGAGATCGCTCCACGCGCCGGCACGAGGTTGCTCAGCTCATTGCTGCGGCAGCGAGAACACCGTGAGCGTTCCGCCGAGCGCGGTGTAGTTGCTCAGCGCAGCGTAGCCACCGACGGCGCCGAGACCTGCGGTCGGGTCAGTCAGACCGGCCGCAAGGCCGATGCCCGCCCAGCCGCCAACACCGGAGAGCACGGCCACGTACTGCTTGCCGCCCTGCTCGTAGGTCGTGACGTTGCCGATGATGCCGGACGGAGTCTTGAACTTGTAGAGCTCCTTGCCCGTCTTGGCATCGACAGCCTTCAGGTAGCCTTCCAGCGTGCCGTAGAACACCACGCCACCAGCGGTCGCGAGTGCACCCGACCAGACCGAGAACTGCTCCTTGTTCGACCAGACGATCTTGCCGGTCTTGCCGTCCCAGGCGATGAAGTTACCCATGTGGGTCTCGCCGGCCGGCGGATACATCGACAGCGTCGCGCCGACATAGGGCTGCCCCGCCGTGTAGCTCACCTTGAACGGTTCATAGTCCATGCAGACGTGGTTGGTCGGCACGTAGAACAGCTGCGTGTCCGGCGAATAGGCCGCCGGCTGCTCGTCCTTCGTACCCAACGCGGCCGGGCAGATACCCTTGACGTTGTGGTCCTCGCCCGCCTTGTCGGTCGACGCCGTATCAAGAACCTTCGGACGACCATAGGTCGGCGAGCTCTTGTTCATGTCGACGCCGGAGGTCCAGTTGACCTTCGGATCGTACTTCTCGGCGACCAGCAACTCACCGTTGACGCGATCGAGCGTGTAGCCGAGGCCGTTGCGATCGAAGTGGGTCAACAGCTTGCGTGCGGCCCCATTGATCGTCTGATCGGACAGGATCATCTCGTTGACGCCGTCATAGTCCCATTCGTCATGGGGCGTCATCTGGTAGACCCACTTGGCCATGCCGGTGTCCGGATTACGTGCCCAGATCGTCATCGACCATTTGTTGTCGCCGGGACGCTGCTTCGGGTTCCAGGTCGAGGGGTTGCCCGATCCGTAATAGATGAGGTTGAGCTCAGGATCGTAGGAGATCCATCCCCATGTGGCGCCGCCGCCGATCTTCCACTGGTCGCCTTGCCAGGTCTTGAGGCTCGAATCCTTTCCAATCGGCTTACCAAGCTCGGTGGTCTTATCGTCGACCAGGATCTGGTCATCCGGCCCTTCCGAATAGCCGCGCCAGACCTGCTTGCCGGTCTTGATGTCGTAGGCGGTCACATGAGCCTGAACGCCGAATTCGCCACCGGAGATGCCAAGCAGAACCTTGTCCTTGACGACCATCGGTGCAGAGGTCCCGGTCGAGCCCTTGCTCGGATCGCCGTTCTTCACCGTCCACTCCACCTTGCCGGTCTTGGCATCGAGCGCGACCAGCGTGGTGTCGGCCTGGTGCAGGAAGATCTTGCCGTCGCCATAGGCAACGCCGCGATTCACCGTGTCACAGCACATCACCGGAATCACATTCGGATCCTGCTTCGGCTCGTATTTCCAGATGATCTTGTTTTCCTGCGAAAGGTCAAGAGCATAGACCTTGTTGGGGAATGGCGTATGAACGTACATCGTGTTGCCGATGATCAGCGGGCCGCCTTCGTGGCCGCGCAGCACGCCGGTCGAGAACATCCAGGCAACCTGCAATTTTCCGACGTTCGAGGCGTTGATTTGATTCAGCTTCGAATAGCGCGTGTTGGCGTAATCGCCCGTTGGCATCACCCAGTCCTTCGGGTTCTGCGCCATCTTGCTGAGTTCTTCGTTGGCATTGGCGGCTCCGGCGGCGAACGCCGCCATGACGCCAAGACCGGTCGCGTAAAGCACCTTGCGCATAGTGGATTCCTCCCAGTTTAAGAGCTCAGGGTTACCGTCAAAACGGCCCGTTTCTTTAGGTTTGGTTCCGTATCCGTATCCCGTTCGCGAATGGGAAACTTGCCCAAGAGGGAAGAGCCGTTTGCTCAAAAGCGAAACGTGACGAGATTTTTTGGGGTGTCATCCCGGGCATCGCGGGCAGCCGTCATGCTGCACAGCATTAGGGCTCGCATCGTTCGGACGGGTCCCTCTGCGCACCAAGGTTAAGCTTGACGGCACCAAAACTAAGTCAGAGGATTGCCAAAAGGTTCCGGGAGGAACGCCGAAAAACCCTCACCGACCGCTCCAAAGTGGGGGAATCAGGCGTTCGCGGCCCAGGCATTCTCAATGGCAGTCACGTTTGGGGATCGAATCGGTGGCTGGAAACATGTCCGATAAAGTGCATTCGCTCAGCACGTCCGGGTTGACACCAAAACGTCAGATCCAGCGTTGGTCAGATGCACTGACCAATCTGTGCGGCCAGTTCGACGTGGATGCGCTGGAAGGATCATCGCTCGAAGGGCGGATCAACTACACCACTGTGTCGCGGCTCAAGCTGTGCCAGATCGAGGCAAGCCAGCACCGCATTGCGCACACCATCTCGCGCATCAAGTTAAGCGAGCACCCCTACATCAAGATCGTCTTCCAAACCCACGGCGTCTCGCATTTCGAGCAGGAAGGCCGTCACTTCGACATCATGCCGGGCGACTGCTTCGCCTATGACGTGTCTTGCCCGCACACGATCATCAGCCCGTCGCTGACCCGTCACGAAGTGGTCATCGTGCCGAAGGACCTCCTGAAAGAGCGCGGCTTCCAGCTCTCCAAGATGGCGCCGTGCAAATTGTCGGCGCGCAACGGCACCGGCCGCATCGCCTATGACTTCGTGCACGCCGCCTTCGGCGAGGCGCCGAAACTGTCGCCGCTCAACGCCGTCGGCGTGGCCGATTCCCTGATCGATCTGCTGCTGCTGCCGCTGCGCGAAACCGGCGCGATGTTCGACCGCGGCAGCGCCGAGGCCACCTACGTGCGCGCGCAGGGCTTCATTCGCGAGCATCTACGCGACCCCGACCTGTGCATCGATCGCATCTCGGCTGCGCTCGGCTGCTCCAAGCGCTATTTGCACATGCTGTTCAGCGATCGCGGCATGACGGTCAGCGACTACATCTGGCGCGCCCGCCTGCAGCACTGCCGGCAGGAGCTGGAATCCCAGAACGGCAAGACGATCACCGATGTCGCATTCTCGTGGGGCTTTTCGAGCTCCTCGCATTTCAGCCGCGTGTTCCGGAAGTATTTCGGCGTCGCGCCGTCGTCCGTCAACAAGGGACAGCACGGTGGCGTGACTGCGGATGTGGTGCTGGAATAGCCTCCTCGCGCCGAATTGACCGGAATGACCTGGCCGGCACCCTCATCTCATGCTTTCCAGCATCAAGGCCTGGGCGCGCGACCTCAAGCGGGACAGCTATGCGCTCTATCTCGCCTCCCGCGATCCCCGTGTGCCCTGGTACGCCAAGGCCCTCGCGATCGCGGTCGCAGCCTACGCCCTCTCGCCGATCGACCTGATTCCGGACTTCATCCCGGTCCTCGGCTATCTCGACGATCTGATCATCCTGCCACTCGGCATCTGGCTTGCGATCGCGCTCGTTCCCGACGCCGTAATGGCGGAATGCCGAGCGCGCGCCAGCGCCGCTGCGGGGCGCCCGATCAGCCGGGCGGGGATGGTCGCGATCATCCTGGTCTGGATTGCCGGAGCGATCGCGCTCGTATGGGCGGTCGCGGCGAACTGGCCGCGGGTTTAAAAAGTTGCCCGCAAGCCGGCATAGAAGGCGCGCGGCCGCGCCGGGCTGAGCGTCCGGGCGTCCGTGAAGGGCGCGCCACCGTTGGCGAAATTGGGCAGCGAGGTGATGTCGAAGAACGTCCCATGCGTCGAGTAACGATGGTCGAAGATATTGTCGACACGACCGTAGATCTGGAACGTCTTGTTGATCTGATACGAGGCGTGGGCGTTGAACACGGCGTACGACGGCAGCTTCTGCGCCTGGTTGGATTCGTCACCGACGAAATACTGGCTGCTGACCCACAGCGCATCGCCGCCGACCTTGAACGCGTCGGTCACCGCATAGTCGAAGCCGGCCTTGATGCGATGGCGCGGAATGGCGGGAATCTGGTTGCCCGGTGAGATATGCACGGTCCCGGTGACGGGATCGCGGAATGGGCTGTTTGAGGCGACATCGAGCGAATCCAAGAAGCGCGCATCGACGAGGGCATAGCTGGCGTAGAGCTGCAATGCGCGCGATTTCAGATTGACCTCGGCCTCGATCCCCTGCCGCCGTGTCGATCCGACGTTCTGGAAGAAGCCAAAGCCCTGCACCACGGGGCTCGGAATCGCCAGGATGTCGTCGTCGTTCCTGGCGCGGAAGCCGCCGAGCTTCCAGCTGAGTGTGCCGAGATAGGTATCTTTCGTGCCGCGCAGACCCGCTTCGACGGTCCGCGAGACCACCTGCTTCAACGTGGGGTCGGAGACCAGGAACGCCGCAATAAGGCAGGGGTTGTTGGGATCGGCGCAGCCGAGCTCCAGCGGCGTCGGGGCTCGGTTGGCCTCCGAATAGCCGGCATAGGCGGTCAGCTCCGGCGTGATCTTGTAAGTGGCGCCGATGATCGGATTGAAGCGGTCGTATTGGTGATGGCCATTCAGCTCGGTCCCGATCAGGTCTTCCAGCGTGATGCGGGCGGAATTGAACCGGCCGCCTCCGGCGATCGAAAACCTGTCGGTGACATCGAACGTGTCGAGCGCGTAGATGCCGGCGTACTGGTTGGTGGTCCGCAGCGATACCGGACCGATCGATACGGGACTGCCGGATTGCCCGAGGAAGATCCCGCTTCCACTCACGACATAGTTGGTGCCAATGGTGCTGAGCTCGGCGCTGGCATCGAACCAGCTGACGCTGGAGTCGAAGCTGCCGCCGATCGTGAAGCGATTGTTATGCCCGAACAGCTGATCATCGTTGGTCGCCTGCAGCGACAGGCCGGCAGTCGTCGATTTGACCGTTGTCCGGTCGAGCTCGCCCAGAACCGCACCGTCGGGGAACGGATTGGCGAGCTGAACGCCATTCAAGCCATTGGCCGGCGCCATATTTTCACCAAAGCAGAGCAGCGTGTTGTCGGTATCGCAGGGCCGGGTGCCGGTCGGGTTCCCGTCGACCGTATTCTGCTTGAACACGCGCAAATGCGCGGCGCCCTCGACGGTCCAGGTCGGCGTCGCCTCGACCTTGCCGGTCAGGTTGAAATAGCCGACCTGGTGATGTGAGGTTTGCGGCGTGGTGTAGGTCGCGCCCCAGTATTGCTGGAGCAGCTCTGCCGGCACCGCGACCGTGGCGCCGAACTTGTTGTCGGCGACCCCCATGTTGAGGTGGAACTCGCTGACATCGTTCCTGTAGGCGACATCGCCATAGAAGCGGCGGATATCCGACGGCGAGAAGTTCCGGAAACCGTCGTCGTGCAGCCCTTCCAGAGCGCCGTAGACGGCGAAATTGTCGACCTGCTTGCCCCACTGCGCCGAGCCCTGAATGCGGCCGAACGAGCCGCCCATCATGTTGATCTCGGCGCCCTGGTAGCTGAAGCCGTCCTTCATCTGGATGTTGACCGCCCCGCCAAGCGCGTTCAGGCCGAAGGCCGGATTGTTGGTCACGACCGCGACGGACTTGATCGCCGCGGTCGGGATCAGGTCCCAGTTGACGGTGTCGCCGAACGCTTCGTTGATGCGCACCCCGTTCTGATAGACCGCGAGCCCCTGCGGCGTGCCCGCGATAGGAGATGCAACAAAACCGCGGAACTGCACATCCGGCTGGAATGGATTGCCGGAGACTTCGTTCACGATGATGCCCGGCACGGCTTGCACGAGCGCATCCGTGATGTTGGCCGAGCCGGTCCGCTGGATCTGCTGGCTGTCGACAAGGTTGACGCTCGCCGGAACCTTGTCCGCATCAATCGCCGACGCGGATGTGGGCGAAGCCGCCGGCGCCGTCGGGATGACAACGCGCGGCCGGGCCCGAGCGACACGGGTTGCGTCTCGCGGGCGACTGCGCTTCGCGCCTTCACTGGGTGCCGTAACCACGACCGGCGGCAGGGTCTCGACCTGCTCCGGCCCGGTCTGGGCATCGCAAACGTCGCTTCCGGCAACGACACCGGCCGCAATCGACGCGACCATTATGAACCGCACGCCCATCCATCCACCCACCACCGCCCGGCATCGTTGATCCCCGCCGGTTCGTGCCACGATACTAGTGAGCAAATTTGCGATCGCGCCATCCATCATTGTTCCCGAAAGACTCGGGAAAATATCCCGACCAAGGTCGTATGGCTCCCTAGGGTTGCGCGAGCTTCGGAACGAACGCCTCGACCGTCACGCCATCGTCGCCGGAATTGACGCTGAGCGTCCCTCCCAGCGCCAGAATTCGCTCGCGCATCCCGGTCAGGCCATGTCCGAGCTTGTGATCGGGCTGCAGACCGCGACCATTGTCGCGAACCCGCACCAACGCGCAGCCCCGGCTGCCACGCAGTCCGGTCTGCTGTTCCGCGGGCTCGATGGTGATGCTGACCGCCGTTGCGCCGGCGTGGCGAAAAACATTGGTGAGGGCCTCCTGGACGATGCGGTAGATCGTCAGGTCCGCCGTCTCGCCGGTCTCGCCAAGCGCACCCGAAATGCTGCTTTCGATCTCCACGTCGGGGTGCGATTCGCTCCACAGCCGCACCAGCGCGCACAGCGCCTCGCGCAGTCCGAGCTCGGCCAGGCCGACCGGGCGCAGCCGCTCGAGAATGCGGCGAGTGAATTGCTGCAGCGCATTGACCTGTTCGAGAATGGCGTCGCCATGCTTGCGCAGCGCCGCGGGATCGGGGTCGTCGACCTCGGACAGCCGCATCAGGGCACCGGCATGCGCGCGCAGCGCAAACAGATACGGCCCGAACTCGTCGTGCAGCTCGCGCGCGATCTCCTTGCGCTCGGAATCCTGCAGCGACACCGCGCGCTCGGCGAGCTGGCGCTTGCCCTCCACCGCCTCGCCCAAAGTTGCGGCGAGATGGTTCAGCTTGGCACAGATGGCGGCCAGTTCAGGCGATCCGCCGGGCTCGACACGCGCGTCGTAGAACCCGGCCTCGATATTGGCCATCGTCTGCGACAGGGCCTCGAGCGGTGCCAGCGCACGGCCGACGACCAGCATGGTGACCAGAAACAGCGCAACCGCGATCGCCGAGCCGACCTCGAGCTGGGTGACGATGCCGTCCCAGATCTCGGCCATTTCGTCGTCCGGGTGCGAGGTGATGACGAGCGATTGCGGCTTGCCGCGAATGGAAATCGGCACCCGCACCGAGGTTTGCTCGGGGTGAACCAGCGCGACGAACCACGCCGGCGGCGCGCGAGGATCCGCGACTTCCTCGGCGCGCTCGACGGCTTTTGCGGTCGCATCATCCTGCCGCGTCACGCTGACGTGACGGAGCCGGCTCAGGTCCTGGACGATCCGGTCGAGCCGCGCATCGGGATCGGGCGCGTCGTTGAGACCTGCCACGATCGTCTCGACGAACTCGCGCGCCAGGCGGATCACACTCTGGTCCTCGGCCTGAACGCGAGGCCCGGCCTCCAGCACGAGCCGGGCGATATTGATCGCGAGCCCCAGCGTCAGCACCAGCACCAACAGCACGTTGATCCGCGCCCGCAAGGATAATTTCTGCCACATTGCGTTGTCCCCGACCCGCGTGTCCTCCTCCCAGAGGATCGTTGACAGCCAAATTTGCCCGGCTATCTAATCCCAGCCTACTGCAAACTCGCACCAGGTGCACAAGCAGATCGGAACCGATCCTGGTGCAAGGTGATGTGATAATGAATGGATTGACGCAGGTCCACGGGACAACGCCATGCGCATTCTGATCGTTGATGACCATCCGATCGTTGCATCGGGCTGCCGCACTGTGTTTGGCGACGATCCCGCGGTTGCGCTATTGGATGCGTCCGATGCCGAAAGCGGCGAACGGGCATTCGTTGCGGAAAAGCCGGATATCTGCGTGATCGACATCAACCTGCCGACGGTGTCCGGCTTCGAGCTGGCGCGCCGCATCCTGGCGCGCGATCAGACCGCGCGCATCATCATGTTCAGCATGAACGACGATCCGGTGTTCGCCGCGCGCGCGATCGACATCGGCGCCAAGGGTTATGTGTCCAAGACCGGGGACCCGAATGACCTGGTGGAAGCGGTCCGCGAGGTCGGCAATGGCGGCGTTTACTTGCCGCCGGCGATCGCGCGCAGCGTCGCCTTTGCGCGGCCCACCTTTGCGCAAAACCCGCTCTCGAAACTGACCTCGCGCGAGATGGAGATCTTGCGGCTGCTCTCCTCAGGCAAGAGCCTGTCCGAGATCGCCTGGCTGGTTCATTCCTCCTACAAGACGGTCGCCAACACCTCCTCGATCATGCGCCAGAAGCTTGGCGTGCGCACCTCGGCCGAGCTGGTGCGGCTCGCGATCGAGAGCGGTGTCGCCTGAGATCGCGCCCCGGAGTCAACGATCATGACAATGCAGACGCTTTCGCTCAACGAATCCCATGGCGGCATCCAGGGCGTTTATCGCCACCCGAGCCGTGAGACCAAGACCGACATGACGTTCTCGGTTTTCGTCCCGCGCCGCACCGCCGGCGCCAGGCTGCCCGTCGTCACCTATCTATCGGGCCTGACCTGCACCCACGCCAACGTTACCGAGAAAGGTGAATATCGCCAGGCCTGCGCCGAGCTTGGGCTAATCTTCGTGGCGCCGGACACCAGTCCGCGCGGCGAAGGCGTGCCCGGCGATCCGGCCAATGCTTACGATTTCGGGCTCGGCGCCGGCTTCTACGTCGACGCCACCGAAGAGCCGTTCGCGCGCAACTACCGCATGTGGAGTTATGTGACCGAAGAACTGCCGAAGCTGGTCGCCGGGCATTTTCCGGTCGATGCGGCACGGCAGTCGATCCTCGGCCATTCGATGGGCGGCCATGGCGCGCTGACGGTCGCGCTGCGCAATCCCGGCCGCTATCGCGCGGCAAGCGCGTTTGCGCCAATCGTTGCGCCCTCGCAGGTGCCGTGGGGCCAGAAGGCGCTGGGCGGCTATCTCGGCGGCGACAAGGCCCGCTGGCGCAAGCACGATGCCGTGGCATTGATCGAGGACGGCGCGAAGTTCTCCGAGCTGCTGGTCGACTATGGCGACGCCGACCAATTCCTCGCCGAACAGCTTCGCCCCGAACTCCTGAAAGCCGCCTGCGAAAAGGCCGCCATTCCCCTCACCCTGCGCCGCCAAGGCGGCTACGACCACAGCTACTACTTCATCTCGACCTTCATGGCCGATCACCTGCGCTGGCATGCCGCGCGGCTGAAGGCCTGATCTCGCCTCGACCTATTTCAGCTGCGGCGCGCCGTAATTCGGCGCGAGCAGCCGGTTGCGCACGAGATAGCCTGTCGCGCGCGACCAGGTTTCGTCGGTGTTGCCGCGCATGTCGGCACTCATGACCGCGAGCAGCTGCCCGCTATGAACATCGCGCAAGTAGAGATTGACGTTGAGGATCAGGTTGGAAACCTTCTGCACCACGCCGATGATCAGGAGATCGGCGCCGAGTTCACCGGCGAGCTTCACGTCGCATCCGCCGCAAGCCTGGAGATTGCTGCCGTGCGCCGCAGCATTGACCGGCGCGATGTCGAGGACGTCGAACTTGCCCGACTGCGCCAGCTCCTTGCGCACCTGCTCGCCCGCGCGCATCAGCCGCGCCTGCTCCTCGGCCTGCACGCCGTTCACCTCCCCCTGCAGGCTGGTATCGATCATCTCGAAATCGAACACCGCAAGCTTGGGCGGGCCGGCAAGCGCCGGCGTCGACATCATGATCGGCAGCATCATGGCAAGGACGTAAGACACTCTCATGATCGTGAACCGGTCGGGATGTGCGATCCCTGCAACGACAAAAAGCGGGGTTGCAAGCTAGGCCAATTCGGTCATGTTGCAAGCCAAGAGGAAGACGTGACGGGAGGACTTATGTTGCGATGGCTGGTCGGCACCATTGCGCTCGGCATGGTTGCGACGCGGGCGCTGGCGGCCGATCCGACCGAGATCCATATCGGCTATCTCGGCCATGCCGGTGTCAAATCGAAACTGTCCCTGGTCGAACAACCCGCCGACAATGACGGCATCGCCGGCGCACGACTTGCGATCGAGGACAACAACACCACGGGCAAGTTCCTCAACCAGCGCTTCACGATCGAGGAGATTCGTCTGAAGGGCGGCGAGGACGTCGCCAAGGCCGCCACCGCGCTCGCCGGCCGCAACGACTATGTCATCGCCGACCTGCCCGCGGATGCGCTGCTCAAGGCCGCCGACGCGCTGCGCGAGCGCGGCACCGTGCTGCTGAACGCCGGCGCGATCGACGACCGGCTGCGCGAGCAGGACTGCCGCGCCAACATCATCCATGTCGCACCGACCCGCACGATGCTCGCGGACGCGCTGGCGCAATATCTGGTCTGGAAGCAATGGAAGCGCTGGCTGTTGGTCGCCGGCTCGCATGAACAGGACAAGCTCTACGCCGAGGCGCTCAAGCGCGCCGCGACACGCTTTGGTGCCAAGATCGTGCAGGAGCGGATATTCGAGGACACCGGCGGTGCGCGCCGCACCGACAGCGGCGTGACGCTGATCCAGCGCCAGATGCCGGTGTTCACCCAGCAGGCCCCGGCCTATGACGTGCTCGTCGCCGCCGACGAGAGCGATGTGTTCGCGGCCTATCTGCCCTACCGGACCTGGGATCCGCGGCCCGTGGCAGGTTCGGCTGGACTGGTGCCGACGAGCTGGGACCCGGCGCAGGATCAATGGGGCGCGGTGCAAATGCAGAACCGCTTCATGAAGCTGAACTCGCGGCGCATGACCGCGCTCGACATGCAGGCCTGGACCGCCGCGCGCATGATCGGAGAGGCGACGTCGCGCACCAATTCCGGCGACCCGAAGAAGGTCCTTGCCTTCCTCAAGGGACCGGATTTTTCCGTCGCCGCCTTCAAGGGCACGCGGTTGACATTGCGGGACTGGAATCTGCAGCTGCGCCAGCCGATCCTTCTGGTCGACGGGCGCATGGTCGTTTCGGTGTCGCCGCAGGAGGGCTTCCTGCATCAGGTCTCCGAGCTCGACACGCTTGGTGTTGACCGGCCCGAGACGAAATGCAAGCTGCAGTGAGGGAGAGTGAACGGATGTGGCGCCGCCGCCTGCTAATCGGACTATCAGCCTGGCTTGCCGCCACCGCGCCGGCGTCCGCCTTTGTCGCCTACGTCTCCAACGAGAAGAGCAATACGGTCTCGGTGATCGACACCGACAGCTGGACTGTGACCAAGACCATCAAGGTCGGCCAGCGGCCGCGCGGCATCGAGTTCACGCGCGACGGCAAGTTCGTGATGGTCGCGGTCGGCGACGACGACACCATCCAGCTGATCGATGCCAAGACCCAGGAGATCGTCGACACCCTGCCCTCCGGCCCCGACCCTGAACTGTTCACCCAGGACGCCGCCGGCAAGACCATGTATGTCGCCAACGAAAACGACAATACGGTCACGATCATCGATCTCGAAAAGCGCGCCAGGCTCGGCGACATCCAGGTCGGCGTGGAGCCCGAGGGCATGACGATCAGCCCGGACGGCAAGATCCTGATCAACACGTCCGAGACCACTAACATGGCGCATTTCATCGACACGGCAACGCGCCAGATCGTGGCGAATGTGCTGGTCGACGCGCGGCCGCGCTTTGCCGAATTCAAGCGCGACGGCTCCGAGTTGTGGGTGTCCTCCGAGATCGGCGGCACGGTGTCGATCGTCGATCCCGTCAAGCATGAGGTGACCGGCAAGATCACCTTCGATATCCCCGGCCTGCGGCGCGAGGCGATCCAGCCGGTCGGCATCGGCATGACCAAAGACGGCAAGACCGCGTTCATCGCGCTCGGTCCCGCCAACCGCGTCGCTATCGTCGATGGCGCGAGCCACAAGGTGACGAAGTATCTCCTGGTCGGCCAGCGCGTCTGGCACATGACCTTCACGCCGGACGAGAAGTACCTGCTGGTGACCAACGGCGTCTCGAACGACGTCTCCGTCATTGATGTCGCGGCCCAGAAGGTGATCAAGACCATCCAGGTCGGCGAACTGCCCTGGGGCATCACGATCGCACAGCCATGACCGCAACCGACGCGCCCATCGCCAATCAGACCTTGCCTGACCCGGGTGCGCGGCAAGGCGGCGCCGCGCTGCCTGCGCTGTCGATCGGCCACATCAGCCATTCCTACGGACCGCGGCGTGCCTTGATCGATGTGAGCTTCACCGTCGAACCGGCGAGCTTCACCGCGCTGCTCGGCCTCAATGGCGCCGGCAAAAGCACGCTGTTCTCGCTGGTGACGCGGCTGTTCGGCATTCAAAACGGACAGATCAGCATCTTCGGCCACGACATCAGCCGGGCGCCTGGCGAAGCGCTGCGGCTGCTCGGCGTGGTGTTCCAGCCGCGCACGCTCGACCTCGACCTCTCGCTGACGCAGAACCTGCTGTACCACGCCGCATTACACGGCATCTCGCGGCGTGAGGCGCGCCTGCGCGCCGGCGAGGTGCTGACCCGCATCGGCCTCGCCGACCGCGCCGGCAGCAAGGTGCGCGACCTCTCGGGCGGCCAGATGCGGCGGCTCGAAATCGCCCGCGCGCTGTTGCACCGGCCAAGGCTCTTGCTGCTCGACGAGGCGACCGTCGGCCTCGACGTCAAGGCGCGCGCCGACATCCTCGACCACGTCCGCCAGCTCGTCACCGAACAGGGCATCGGCGTGCTCTGGGCAACCCATCTGTTCGACGAGATCATGCCGAGCGACAATCTTGTCGTACTGCATCAGGGCAAGGTGCTGGCCAACGGTCAGGTCTCGCGCGTGATCGCTGAGACCGGCGCCCAGGACGTCAACACCGCGTTCATGCGCCTGACGGGGACGGCAACGCTTTCGGGAAAGCCGGCAACATGAGCAGCACGACCGCCTCCCCGTCAAGAACCGGATTCTCGCTGTCCGAATACGTCATCTGCCTGAACGGCATTGTGTGGCGCGAGGCGTTGCGCTTCCTGCATCAACGCGAGCGCTTCGTGTCCGCGCTGGTCCGGCCGCTGGTGTGGCTGTTCATCTTCGCCACCGGCTTCCGCCAGGTGCTCGGCATCTCCATCATCCCGCCCTACGAGACCTACATCCTCTACGAGGTCTATATCGCGCCCGGCCTGATGGCGATGATCCAGCTTTTCAACGGCATGCAGTCGTCGCTCTCGATGGTCTATGACCGCGAGATGGGCAATATGCGGACGCTTCTGGTGAGCCCGCTGCCGCGCGGTTACCTCCTGTTCTGCAAACTGCTCGCGGGCACCGCGGTCTCGCTGCTGCAGGTCTATGCCTTCCTGCTGATCGCCTGGTTCTGGGATATCGCGCCGCCTGCGATCGGCTATCTCACGGTGCTGCCGGCGCTAATCCTGTCCGGCCTGATGCTGGGCGCATTGGGCATGCTGATCTCGTCCGGTATCAAGCAGCTCGAGAATTTCGCGGGTGTGATGAACTTTGTCATCTTCCCGATGTTCTTTGCGTCTTCGGCGCTGTACCCGCTGTGGCGGGTGCAGGAAGGCAGCCCGATGCTGTACTACATCTGCCTGTTCAATCCGTTCACGCATGCGGTGGAACTGATCCGCTTTGCACTGTACGGGCAGATGAACTGGGTCTCACTCGCCGTTGTCGGCGGCTGCACGATAGCCTTCATGATCGGCGCGATCTATGCTTACGACCCATCGCGCGGCCTGGTGCGCCGCGGGCCCGGCGGAGGCGAAGCATGACCTCGCGGAGTGCAAGTCGGCATGTGATGGTCGGTGCGCTGCTCGCAATTGCGCTGTCGGGCCAGACCGCACATGCCGCCGACCCACGCTATCCCGACTGGCCATGCGCGCAAGCCAAGGTCCCCGAAGTCTCGCTTGCCGCCGTCTGGGCCGGCCCGCCGCTCGACGAGGCCGCGAACAAATGGAAGGACGATCCCCGGATCAACGCGCTGGTGACAAAACTCGCGGCGCGACGCGTTCCGGTGGAGGACGCGCAGAAGGAGATCTCTGATTTCCTGTCGGGCGCTGCTGCCGACAAGGCAACCGCCGGAAAGCTGCTGTTCGCGGGCTTGTTCGAGACGCTTAATGCTCAGCGCTCGTCGGTGCTGAACGGCCTCGAGCGGGTGATGCGCAAGCAGCGCGAGGCCGCCGAGAAGATCCGCTCCGACACGCTGGCGCTGCAGGCCCTGCAGGACACGACGCCGCCCGACCAGGCCAAGGTCGACGAGCTCGGCAATCAGCTGGTCTGGGAGACGCGCATTTTCGAGGATCGCCGGCGGGTGGTGAAATTCGTCTGCGAGGTTCCGACCGCGATCGACCAGCGCCTGTTCGCGCTCGGCCGCACCATCCAGCAGGAGATGGAATAGCAACCGCGACAAATTGGCACGCGCCTCACGAAGCTGTGTGGCGGTGACAGCACTCGGGCGGAACCAAATGCGTCTCCAGGCGGTTGCATCCCACTGTATCTCCGAAACCGGGAGGCATCGATGAGAGCAGGAAAGATCGCCCTGACCAGCCTTTTGGGCGCAGGTCTGGTCACGTCAGCGGCCTTGGCCCAGCAATCGCTATCGGGAATGGTCACCAAGATTGACCGATTGGCCGGAACGATCTCGATCCAGCAGTCGCAGGGGGGCACGGTCGGCACGACCGGCGGCGTGATCCAGGATTTCAAGGTGACCAACGGGGCGATGCTCGAACCCATTCATGCCGGCGACAAGGTGAGCTTCTCGACCTCGGAGAGCGGCGGCAAGACGATGATCGACAAGCTGGAGAAGCAGAAACCGTAACGGCCCCGGCGCTCGCGGGGACGGACGTCACTTCTCCTCGCCCGCGCGCGGCTCCGGCTGCGCATCCGCAAGCGGCAGCAGCGCGCGCTCCCACCCGTCGGTCCCATCGGGATACCAGGCCACGTTGCGATAGCCATAGGACAGCACGCGTTTGGCGGCGTTCCACGACATCCAGCAGTTCTCCTGGCAATAGATCACCAGCAGCATGTCCCTGTCGCCGTGCGATGCGCGGGTGAGCCCCTGCTTCAGATAATCCTCCGTGATTGCGGCAAGCTTTCCGTAGCCTGTGTCCGGCAGCCAGATACTGCCGGGGATGTTTGCCCGCGGCCTGTCGCGCCAGACGGTGCCATCAGGCAGATTGGGCGGCTTCGGCGCGCGCGGCAGCACGTCGATGAAGGCACCGGACTTCGCGCGCCAGATCGCTTCCGCATCCGCGGTCGTCAGCACGCGAGCGCCGGCGAGCGTCGCCGGCACCGGCGCGCGGTAGTCCTCGATGCGATAGTCTTCGGGCTCCTCGGGCCCGTCTTGCCCACAGGCAGGGGCGGCAATGACCAGCGCCGCCGCAAGCATCCCTGCCGATAGCGGCGTCATGGCGACTTGCTGACCGTCTCCGCCGTGATCGGCTGGTTGTTGTCGTCCAGCAACGGGACGCCGAAATCGAGCAGGATCTTGTTGATCGCCGGCTGGTTCTCCTGGATCAATCGGTTGAGCTGCCGCTTCCAGTTCTGATCGGCGGCACGAACGCCCATGCCAATGCGATAGACCAGCTTTGGCCCCGTGGTCTCCTTGACCAATGGTGTGACATGCAACGGCGGATTGGCCTTCTTGGCGTAGTACCCCGCCATCGGGCCCCAAAGGATGCCTGCGTCGATCTCACCCTTGGCAAGATCGCCGATCATGGCCGCGGCCGATGAATCGTAGCGTGTATCGATCATCAGCGGATAGGGCTTGGCATTCCCCATCAGCCCATTGACGGCCATGTTGGTCGCGGGCGGCGTACCCGCGACGATGCCAATATGCTTGCCCTTCAGCCGCTCGTCTTCCAGCGTCGTCACCTCCTCAAGGCCACTGCCCTGCTTGGCCACCAGCGCATAGGCCGTGCGGTAGTAGGGATTGGTGCCTTGCGCGAGGTCATCGCCCTGCGGAAAGCCCATGATGACATCGCAGCGATGCGAGCCGAGCGTCACCCGCACGAAGCCGGTCGCCTGCGGAAAATACATGTAGTCGAGCTTCTTCTGCAGCTTCTCGGCAAAGAGCTCGCCGAGCTTGTTCTCGAATCCCTCGCCCTTGTCGTTGGAGAACGGCAGGTTGCGCGGGTCGGCGCAGATACGCAGCACCTTGGGATCGACCAGCTCGATCGAGAGCTCGCCGCTATCGCTCACTTGGGCCTGCGCGAAGTCGCGGCCGACGAGACAGGCGGCAACACCGGCAAGCGCAAGCAGAATGGGGCGGCGTCCTAAACGTCTCATCACGCGGTCTCCTCTTGATGGGATGGTTCGCCGCCACCCCTGGATTGCTCAGCACGCCATGCCGTGCAACAGGAATAATCCGCTTGACGGCGTCGCGTTGCTTGCTGCAACGCAACCCGGACGTGATCGACCACACGTCGACGTGAAACTGAGGCGGAAACATGGCCCATGGCGTGTCAGTGATCGCGCTGCTCCTGCTACTCGGCGCACCAAGCATAGCGCAGGCGCAGGAGCGCGAATTGCCTGTGAGCGAAGTCGCCCCCGGAATCTTCGTGCACACCGGGGAGACCGCGCTGATGACCCGGGAGAATGCCGGAGCGATTGCAAATGTCGGGTTCGTCGTCGGCGACAGCGCCGTTGCGGTGATCGACACCGGCGGCAGCGTTCGCGAAGGCCGGCAATTGCGCGCGGCGATCCGCAGCCACACCGACAAGCCGGTCCGCTATGTGATCAACACCCACGCCCACCCGGACCATAGCTTCGGCAACGCCGCGTTCTCAGGCGATGGCATCGCCCTGGTCGGCCACAAGAACCTGCCGCGCGCCTTCGCCACCCGAGGGCAATTCTATCTCGACGGCTTTCGTCGTCCCATAGGTGACGACCTGATCAACGAGGTACGGATCGTGCCGCCGACCGTGCAGGTCGCGGACAGGCTCGAACTCGACCTCGGCGCACGAAGGCTGCTGCTGCGAGCTTGGCCGACCGCTCACAGCGACAACGACGTCACGGTGTTCGACGAGCGGACGAGGACGCTGTTTGCCGGGGATCTCGTGTTCCTCGACCATATTCCTGTCGTCGACGGCAGCATCAAAGGCTGGCTGCGCGCACTCGACGAGCTCGCCACCATTCCCGCGCAGCGCGTGGTTCCCGGTCACGGCCCTGTGAGCGAATGGCCCGCGGCGCTCGCCGACGAGCGCCGTTATCTCGAAAGATTGGCGGCCGACGTCCGCGCGCTGATCGCCGCCGGCAAGCCGATCACGGCCGCCGCCGAGGGCGCAGCATCCTCCGAACGATCGCACTGGCGATTGTTCGACGACTACAATGCGCGCAACGCAACCGCCGCATTCTCCGAAATTGAATGGGAATAGGTGCCGCGCCGGCCTATAGTGATGTCGCCCCAGGATTTGCGACCATGACTCGATCTCGCGTACGCCTGCTCTGCATCACAAGCCTGCTCGCGATCGGGCTGGGCACAGGCCTCACGCCTGCGGCCGGCACGGACGCGTATGATCCGTGGCCCGGCCTTGTCCAGGACATCTTCAACAATCGGGCGATGAACGACGGTAGCGACGTTGTTGCCATCGAGATGCCGGCGCGCGCCGAGGACGCCGCGATTGTCCCGGTGACGCTGCGCACGAAACTGTCGCCTGCCGACGGCCGCCGCGTGGTGAGCATCACGCTCGTGATCGACAAGAACCCGGCGCCGATGGCCGCGAAATTCGCGCTTGGCGCGGACGCCAACGTCAGCGAGATTTCGACGCGGGTCCGTGTCAACAACTATACCGATGTGCACGCCGTCGCCGAACTCAGCGACGGCAAGCTCTACATGACCAAGACCTACGTGAAGGCGTCCGGCGGCTGCTCGGCGCCCGCGGCCAAGAACGCCGACGACGCGAAAGCGAGGCTCGGCCAGATGCGCTACCGGCAATTCGCGAAGACAGGCCAGGGCCCGGCGAGCGGCACGCGCGAGGCCCAGATCATGATCGGCCATCCCAACAATTCGGGGCTACAGATGGACCAGGTTACGCAGCTCTACATCCCGGCCTTCTTCGTCAACGAGCTACGCTTGTGGCAGGACGACAGCCCTGTGCTGGCTATGGAGGGCGGGATCTCGATCTCAGAGGATCCCAATATCCGCTTCACCTATGTCTCTAACGGCGCCAAGCGCTTCCGCGCCGAGGCCAAGGACACCGACGGGCACGTCTTCCAGCACGAATGGAAGGCCGACGATTCCGGAACCTGACGCCTGCGCGCGGTGCCGCGCGTCCGATAGTATAGCCTCCAGCCCCTCATGGTGAGGAGCGCGGAACGCGCGTCTCCGGACGACGCTTCGCATCGCCGGGAAAACCATGAGGCCCATCGTGGCCTACATCCTTCGAGACGCCCTGCGGGCTCCGCAGGATGAGGAATAGGAGCGTCCAAAACGCGGAAGGACCGGAAGCAGGAAAGGCTAGAAGCACCTCACCTCGGCTTCCGCCTGCGCCCGCCTGAGGTCGTTGAGCGCGTTCGCGGCCTGTTCGGACGAGCGGAACTGGCCGGCAAGATTGCCCTTCACCTGCGACATGCTGAGCACTGTTTCCGCCGTGACATAGCGCTCATAAGGCACCAGGGAAGCAACGACATCGATCGAGCAGGAGCATTGCTCGATCGCCTGCCGGGTCTCACCATTGGCCTTCATGCAGCCGAAGACATATTCGGCCCGCGCCGAGGTCGGATAGTCGCTGGCCTCCTCGGCCCGCGCGCTCATGTTGGTCGTGACGAGCACGGCCAGGGCGGCGACAATCGGTCGTACCAGTCCAACTCGTGCCATGGTCCTGCTTCCCCTTGTCAAGCTGGACGCTATGCTATGAGTGTAGCACAAAGAAGAAAACTTTTGGGGAAGTGGCTCAAGAGACGATGATCGGTTCTGTTCGCATGCTGCTGGCTGTCGCGATTCTGGCGGCCACCCAGGTCGTCACCTCCGCCGGTGCGGAGACCATCCGCATTGCATCGCAGAAGACCGGGACGCTGGCCTGGGAGCTGGCCGTCATTCGCTCGCACGACCTCGACAAGAAGGCCAACCTCACACTCGAGGTCGTCGAGCTCGCAAGTCCGGAGGCCGGCAAGATCGCGCTCCGCGCCGGCAATGCCGACGTCATGGTGTCGGACTGGCCGTGGGTGTCGCGGGAGCGCACGCTTGGCGCCAGGCTGCAGTTCTATCCCTATTCGAGCGCGCTCGGTGCGGTGATGGTGCCGGCCGCATCGCCGATCAAGACCCTCGCCGAGCTCAAGGGCCGCAAGCTTGCGGTCGCCGGCGGCGCGATCGACAAGAGCTGGCTCCTCTTGCAGGCGTCGTTGAAGCAGGATGGCATCGACCTCAAGTCGCAGTCGACCATCGTCTACGGCGCGCCGCCGCTGCTCGCCGCCAAGGCGCTGGACGGCGAGATGGATGCGACCCTGAACTTCTGGAATTTCTGCGCCACGCTGGAAGCAAAGGGCTTTCGCCGCCTCGCCGGGATCTCAGACATCCTGCCGAAGCTCGGCGCCAAGGGCCGCATCGCGATGATCGGCTATGTCTTCGACGAAGCCTGGGCCAACGCCAACCAGGACGCCGTGGCGCGCTTTGTCGCGATGACCCGCGCGGCAAAGGAGATCCTGGCGACCTCGGACGCCGAGTGGAACGTGATCGCGCCACTGACCGGGGCAGCGGACGCGGCCACGCTGCGCGCCTATCGCGACCGCTACCGCGAAGGCATCCCGCGCCGCCCGATCGCCGATGAGGAGGCGGACGCGCGCGTGCTGTACCGCGTGCTGGCACAGATTGGCGGCCGCGAGCTCGTGGGCACGGCAACAGAGCTCGACCCGGGCACGTACTATCACGCTATACCCGGAGACTGAGGTGCTGCGTCTCCTGTCATTCGCGCTGTTCATCGCAACCTGGTGGATCGGCTCGCTCGCAATCGGCGATGCCAAGCTGCCGGCGCCGCCCGTCGTGCTGGCGACGATGATCACCGAGGCCAGATCCGGCGCATTGTTCGCCAATCTCGGCGCGACATTGGCCCGTGTCGCGCTCGCCTTCACGCTTGCGATGGCGCTTGGATCTGCGATCGGCTACCTGATGGGCCGGGTGCGGCTCGCCAACCGGCTCGGCGATCCCTGGCTGATCCTGCTGCTCAATTTGCCGGCGCTGGTCGTCATCGTGCTTGCCTATATCTGGGCCGGGCTGACCGAAGTCGCCGCGATCGCGGCGATCGCGATCAACAAGCTACCGACCGCGGTCGTCACCCTGCGTGAAGGTGCCCGCGCGCTTGATCCGGCGCTCGACGAGATGGCGACGGTATTTGCCGTCCCGCGCGGGCGCACCTTCCGCCACGTGATCCTGCCGCAGCTTGCGCCCTACATCGCGGCGGCGGCGCGGTCCGGCCTCTCTTTGGTCTGGAAGATCGTCCTGGTCGCCGAGCTGCTCGGGCGGCCGAACGGCGTCGGCTTCGAGATCGGGGTTGCCTTCCAGCTGTTCGACATTCCGCTCCTGCTCGCCTATTCGCTGAGCTTTGCGGCGGTGGTGCTCGTCATCGAAACCCTGCTGGTGCAGCCGTTCGAAACCAGGCTATCGCGGTGGCGGCTCCGTGCGGCTTGACGTCAACATCACCGGCAAGAGCTTCGAAAGCGCGGTCGGCAAGCGGCACGACGTGCTGTCGGGCGTCGCGTTCACGCTGGATGCCGGCGAAGTCGGCGTGGTGTTCGGTCCCTCCGGCTGCGGCAAGAGCACAATCCTCAGGATCCTCGCCGGCCTCGATCATGACTATCAGGGGCACGTTGCGCGGCCGGCCGGCGCGCGGCTCGGCATGGTGTTTCAGGAGCCGCGCCTGTTGCCCTGGCGCTCGGTCGAGGAGAATGTGCGGCTCGCCGCCCCTGCTATCGACGACGGCAGGCTTTCGACCCTGTTCGATGTACTCGAGCTCAGCGTCCATCGCGGGCATTTCCCCGGCGAGCTGTCGCTCGGCCTCGCCCGCCGTGTCGCGCTCGCCCGCGCCTTTGCCGTCGAACCAGACTTCCTGATCCTCGATGAGCCGTTGGCCTCACTTGACGGTGCGCTCGCCGGGCGGCTGCGCGACGAGATCGCCACGCTCGTCGCCGGCCGGACGATGATAACGCTGCTCGTCACCCACGATCTTGACGACGCGGTCCGCCTCGGCGACCGCCTGTTCTTCCTGTCGGCACGCCCGGCCCGTATCGTTCACGTCGAGACGATTGCGACGCCCCGCGCCGGCCGCAGCGAGGACGAGATCAACGACATCAAGGCGCGCCTCGCGGCGTTGGACCTTGCAAATATGTGAGACGCGGTCATCCTTGATCAAAATGCGAAGGAGGTTCTGATGTCGCGTGCGTGGCTTGTCGCTGGGGTCTCATTGATCGTGCTGCCGGGCATCGCGCTTGCGCAGGGCAAGGGCATCCGCCTGTGGAATCTCACCAGCGCGACCATCTCCGGCTTCCAGCTGTCGCCGGCGGGCAAGAATGACTGGGGTCCGAACCAGACGCTGAACGACAAGGACAAGGAGGTCGACCACGACGAGCGCCTCAAGATCACCGGCGTCGAGCCCGGCCGCTACGACGCCAAGGTCAGCTATCGCGGCTCGAAGCAGTGCTTGGTCCGCGATATCGAGATCAAAGCGGACGCGGTGTTCTCGATTTCCGACAAGGATCTGAAGGATTGCAGCAAGTAGGCGCTCAACCCGCCGGGCCGACGCCGCCCGTGCCGGCACGGTCATTCCGGTGCGGATATTCGCAGCGCCACCTCACCGCGGTCCATTTCGGATGCTCGCCGACCCACTGCGCGATATAGGGCGGCGCGGCCATCACGCATTGCTGCAGCGAGCCGCTCCAGTTGAACAGGAGATGCTGCTCCTCGCAGGTGGCCGGCGAAAGCACGGCACAGACGGTGACGATCAGATCGATCGGGTTCATGCGCGTAATCCTGAGAACGTGCCTGCGAGTAGATAACACGTCGAGATACGTTACGCGCCTCGCGTGGTTTCACAGCCCTGTGAGCCGCCACGGGAACCCTAGAAATTGACGCCAAATACCAGCCGCGCCTGGTGGCGTTCGAAATTCACCAGGTCGAGCGAGGCATTGGTCCCGGCCGGACGCCCCCAGGCCTGGACGCTCCAGGTCGCGGTCAGCCGCGAGCGTTCGGAGATCTGCCAATAGGCCGTCGGGCCGATGAACAGCGCCTGGCCGGCGAATTCGTCGAGGCCGATCCCCTCATACTTCCGGAAATAGCGCGCCTCACCGCCGATCAGGATGTCCGGACGAACTCGCGCCATAAGCCCGAACGCCGCGCCGACCGTGGCCTCCTGTTCCGCGGCGCCACTCCGCGGCATCCGCGTCCACTCCGGCTCGTAGATCAGGTTGAGCGCGGCCACGGCGACGTTCGGGATCACCTCATGGTCGAACGCCAGCGTGAACTCGGTGCCGTAGCCGCGCACCACGGAGGCCGTGGTTTCATCGACGCGGTCGGCGTGGGTTTCCGCCGCCAGCGTCAGGCCGAACGGCGCGGTCGCGCGATCGAGAAACCGGTAACGGAAATCCACCGAGACGTTCTGCCATGACAATTGGCGGCGGTCATCAAGGCCGGAGACGCCGCCGATGTCGTGCGCCATGAACGCCGTTCCGAGCTCGATGCGGAAATTCTCAACCGGGACGAATTCCAGTTCGAGTTGCTGGCTGATCGCGCGATAGCGACCACTGTCCCTGGAGAAGCGCCCGGTGGTCTGGGTCTGGAATTCGCGCTCGCCCCGATTGCCGACGTCGGTGCCGATCATGAAGCCGAAAATGTGCTCGGTATCGATGTCTTCGGCCTGCACGGCAAATGGCCACACGACGACAAGAGCCGCGACCGCTGCGCAGAACGCCGTTGCCCGACGGGCCGTTTTGGTGACGAGAATCATGAGCCCTTGTGAACCGCAAGACCGCGGCGCGGAACTGCAGCCTAGGGCAACCATGGCCGGCGGGCAAATCGATGGGCATGCCGCAACCAAGCACCTCGCGCACCTCGGCAAATGAGGTGTCGATATCCACGTCGATATGAAGAACCTGTGAGCGGAGCCTGACGGCCCTCGTCAAACGCAGGCCGCCGCAGGGAATTCGGGAGCCGTAGAGCTGGACGCCTGCCGCGGCTCGATGCAGCAAGCTGCACGAGCCGGGCAGGTCGCCTCACTTACTTGCGCGCAGCGCAGGCGTACATGTTGATTTCCATGCCCACCGACACTTCGACGATCTTCGGAGTTTTCCAGGTCATTCGGGTCCTCCCAAGCAAATTGGCGCAAACCTCGCGCCGCGCCGGAAGCTAGGGCCACGTCCAGTCCAGTGCAAGTCGGGGTGGTGGCAGCCGACTTCGCTACTGGACATGCCGGATCGTCCAAGGGTCCGGTGACGCATCCCGAGATTCCAGGAATCGGGAAATCCGGACGTTGTTCCGTCACACGTTTTTCGCTTCACGCCGCGCGTTGCGCCGGAGAGCAAAGCCATTCGCTCCGGACATGTCTTGCCCAGGAGGGAAATCGCAACTTTTTTTGTCACGAGCCAACGCAGCATCGACTCGGCAGTCACCGGCCTCTCCCGGACCAGCCGAAGGGTAGCGCCTCACCCTACTTGAGCAGGCGCAACAGCGCCCGACCGGCACGCGAATTCAGCTCCTTCGCATCCAGCGTTCCGTCGTGATCGGGATCAGCGGCATTGAAGCGCTGCTCCACGACGGCAAGGTATTCGTCGAGCGTCAACGTCCCATCGTGATCGGGGTCCGCGGCGGCAAGCTCCTTTGCGGTGAGCCTGCCCCTCAATTCACGGACGTCAAGCGTGCCGTCATGATCCGGATCCAGCCTCGCAAACAAGGCCGTAGCAGCCTTCTTGGCCTCGGCCAGATCGACGGTGCCGTCATTGTCGGGATCAAGCATCTCGAGCACGCTGCGGCGGCGCGACTTCGCCAGGGCGGGCCCCGAAACGACGGCGAGAGCCAAGGTCAAAGCAACGGATCGACGCGATATCATTGTCTGTCTCCTTCAATCCGAACGCCGTAGAACATTATCCATAAGTCGTTACGCACCATAGCAGTTTCACTCAGTGCCCGCACAAGCCACGCAAAATATCGCCGCGCGCTTGTCGGGTTTCGGGTGGACGCAGCGGGTCGTTAGGACGACATGTTCGATCTCGCGCTTGCATTGCACCATAGGAATATGTGAGGCCATCCATGCGCTGCACGTCAATCACGGCACTGCACTGCGTCTTCGCGCTCTGCTTGATCGCGTCGGCGCCGGCCCAGACCGTTCAGCCAACCCCGCACGATGATGCAGCCAAGCGGCAAGGCGCGCTCACCGGCAAGGAGAGGCTCGGCCCCAAATGGACGGACGAACAGCGCATCGACAATTGCAACGTGCCGCCCGACAAACGCGGTGCAAAGCCGCGGTCGAGTGCCTGTCCGCACGCGCCGCCGAGCTGACCGAGTAAGCCAGACCCGCATGCTTCCAAATTGCACGATCTCGCTGCACCACACAAAACGAGATGGCCGGCGTAGCGCGTAAACGCAAAACATCGTGCCGATCAGCTGACGGTGGCGTCGGTTATGCCAGCGCCAATTCGCCAATGGGTGTTGTGAACACGTCGGTCCGTGCGGCGCGCCTGTTTTGCAGGCTCAGGCTTCGCCTTCCTTTTCATATTGACGCGTTTTGGTTTCAGGCGGATGGTTGCACCTGCAACGTCAATAGGCGTGCACAAGAGTCCATTGGGAGGAACTGATGAAACGCATTGCGCTGGCCGCAAGCCTCGTGATTCTTGCATCCTATGGTGCAAGCGCCCAGACCAACGACGAGTTGATCAAGGGTGCGACCGACACATCGAACGTTCTCAACTACGGCATGGGTTACAATCTGCAGCGGTTCAGCCCGCTCACGCAGATCAACAAGGACAACGCAAAGAACCTCGTTCCCGTTTGGAATTATAGTTTCTCCGACGACCGCAGCGAAGAATCGCAGCCGCTCGTCTACCAGGGCGTCATCTACGTCACCACGAACAATGCGACGATGGCGGTCGACGCCAAGACCGGCAAGCAGATCTGGAAGACCAAGGTCGAGTATCCGGCCGAGACACCGCGGATCGTCTGCTGCGGCATCATCAACCGCGGCGCCGCTCTGTATGACGGCAAGGTGTTCCGCACCACGCTCGACGCCAATGTGATCGCGCTCGACGCCAAGACCGGCAAGGAGCTGTGGCGACAAAAGGCCGCCGACATCAAGGAAGGCTACTCGATGACGGTGGCACCGCTGGTCGCCGACGGCGTCGTGATCACCGGCATGTCCGGCGCCGAGTTCGGCACCCGCGGCTTCATCGACGGCTGGGATCCGGCGACAGGAAAACGTCTCTGGCGCACCTACTCGGTCCCGTCCCCGGATGAGCCCGGTGGCGACACCTGGAAGGGCGACACCTGGAAGCTCGGCGGCGGGTCGACCTGGATCACCGGCTCCTATGATCCCGAGCTGAACACGGTCTATTGGGGCATAGGCAATCCCGGACCGTTCAACTCGGCAGTGCGTCCCGGCGACAACCTCTACACCTGCGCGGTGCTCGCGCTCGATCCGAAGACCGGCAAGATCAAGTGGCACTATCAGTTCTCGCCGAACAACCCGTTCGACTATGACGCGGTTGCCGAGATGGTGCTTGCCGACATGACCATCGAAGGCAAGCCGACCAAGGTGCTGATGGACGCCAACCGCAACGGCTTCTTCTACGTGCTCGATCGCACCAATGGGAAGCTGCTCGCGGCCAATCCTTACGTGACCGTCAACTGGGCGAGCGGCATCGACATGAAGACCGGCCGTCCGATCGAGACCGACGTCACCAAGGACGCGCGTGACGGCAAGAAGGTCCTGGTCCAGCCGTCGATCCTCGGCGGCAAGAACTGGGAGCCGATGTCGTACAGTCCCAAGACCGGCCTCGCCTACGCCAATACGCTCAACATCGGCGGCAACTACAAGTCCGAGCCCGCAACCTACAAGCAGGGCGAATGGTATGTCGGCATGGATCTGACCGACCCCTGGGCATGGCCGAACGGACCGCGCGGCCATCTCAAGGCGATCGACCCCATGACCGGAAAGAGCAAATGGGAAGTGGCGAGCGACATCCCGCGCTTTTCCGGCGTGCTCTCGACCGCAGGCGGCGTCGTGTTCTCCGGGCAGTTGACCGGCGAGTTCGACGCGTTCGACGCCGACACTGGCAACAAGCTCTGGGGCTTCCAGACCGGCTCCGGCATCGAAGGTCAGCCGGTGACCTGGCAGCAGGATGGCGTTCAGTACGTCGCTGTCGCTTCGGGCTATGGCGGCGTGTACTCGATCTTCTCCGGCGACGAGCGGCTTGCGAAGGTGCCGACCGGCGGCTCGCTGTGGGTTTTCGCGGTCAAGAACTGAGCGCGGATCGCACGTGACTGAAAGAGCAACTCTGTGGACGGCGGCGATGTTCGCCGCCGTCGCGGCGACCTCGATCATGCTGATCCCGGCTGCCGCACAGCAACCCGGTGCCAACGATCTCGCGGGCCTGGCCGACCAGGGCAAGGTGACCTACGCGAAGACCTGCTCGCACTGCCACGGGCCCAACATGGTCAATTCCGGCACGGTCACGCCGGACCTGCGCGCCTTTCCCGACGACAAGACGCGCTTCGTCACGACCGTCAAGCAAGGCAAGAACGGCAAAATGCCGCCCTGGGCCGACATCCTGAGCGAGCAGGAGATCGCCGACCTCTGGGCCTTTGTCGTGAGCCGGAGGAATCCATGAGAGCGATCCTTGCCGCCCCGGTGACTGCGCTCCTTCTTGCGGGGGCGATGGTGACGACGGCACAAGCCGCCGACGAGCCGCTCAAGGTCTGTCTCGACGAGGACCTGCCGCCGCTGTCGGCGCATCATCGCGGCAAGCCCGATTCGGGCTTCGACGTCGCGCTCGCGCAGACTATCGCGGAACGGCTCGGGCGGCCGCTCAAGATCCAGTGGTTCGAGAGCAAGCTCGACGAGGACTCGAGCCCGGCGCTCGAGGCCAATGCCCTGCTCTCCGATGGTCGCTGCTCGCTGGTCGGCGGCTACGCGCTGACCAAGGACTCGCTCGTCGTGCCCGGCGTGAAGACGGCAAGGCTGCCGGACTTCGACGGCGCCACGCGCGACGATCGTCGCCGGCGTATTCCGGTCGGCGTGCTGATCCATAGCCAGCCCTATAACTATTCGCCGATGACCGTCGTGCTCGGCCCCAAGGCCAGGGACAAGATCAAGGAGCGCAAGATCGCCGGCATCGGCGATCTCGCAGGCCTGCGCATCGCGATCGAAAGCGGCACGCTCGGCGACGCTGTTCTCATGACTTTCGACAAGGGCAAGCTGATCGACGACATCACGCATCTCGTGCCTGGCCGCAGCGACCTGCTCGGCGATCTCGATCGCGGCGAGTATGACGCCACATTGCTCGACCTGCGCCGGTTCGACGCCTACCGCGCGGGCCATCCCGACACCAAGATCGCGCCGTCCGGCTACTACTATCCAATCGGCGCCAACAGAGGCTATGTCGCGCTCGAAACCGACAAGGCGTTGCTGGAAGCGGTCAACAAGGTGCTGTCGGACCTGCAAGGTGCAGGCACGATCGCTCAGCTCGGCCAAGCCGCCGGCCTGACCTACCTCGCTCCGCGCGAGCCGATCATCCTCGGCGATGTCTGGCTGAAGGTGCTGAACAGGTAGGGCGCGGCCGGCACAGCGCGCGAGAGGATGCGGACGCGCATCATCTTCCGTTGCGCTGTGTCGACGAAGGAGTTGGCCTGATCCGGCGTCCTCAGGCGATCGCGATCGGCCTGATCGGCGATCCCACGCCCGGATCAAGGACGAAGATAGGCGTACCCCTGCTGCTGCAACTCCGTCAGCCGCACCACGCCGCCCTTTTCTGCCGCTACAAAGCCGGGCGTCAGATCGTCGAGCTTCACGCCCTGTGCCTTCATCGTGTTGGCGCAGGCTTCGAAGCTGACGCCGGCCTGCACCAGCTTCTGCATCATCGATATGGTGTGGTCGTCGGCAGACAGCGCATGGAAGGCACGAAGCGCCGGGCCGTGAACAACCAGCCTGATGTCAGCTTTGCCCGCTCCACCCACACCATCGACATGGTTTTGCAGATTGCCGAGCACGAAGACAACGCGATCGATATCGGCGAGGTGATAGGCAACGCGGTGGCTTGCGGGCTGCTCGGTCGCCGCCGACGCCTCCCGCACGCCAACTCCACCAAGCAATCCGGCAAGGCTCGCGCGAAGCAAAGATCGACGTTGCATGGGTCCCCCTAGCGTGTCTTGTTGATGAACTCAGCGATGCGGTCAGCGGCGTCTTCCGCGAACAGATCGCGGAAGAAATGATCGGCATCCTCGATCTTTTCGAGCTGCACGCGGCCACGGCTCGCCGCAACCAGCGGAGCGAAGGAGGCCATCACATCGGACACAACGGAATCCTTGGTTGCGGCTAGCACAAGCACCGGCACCTTGGATTGCGCAATCAGCGAGGCCGTATCCTGGTTCGGACCGGCGCCGTAGAAGGAGAGGAAAGCCCGAGGGGTCACCACGGCATTGCGGCAATAGATGAAGCCGGGCACATCCATCCATTCGCCGCCTCGCCCGGCCGCGACGGCCGTCGTCGCCTGCTCCAGGAGCGGCTCAATCGGCTTGCCGTAGGTCGCGGCATAGGAGGCCCGCAGGGCTTGCTCTGCGCCTGCGGTCACCGGTGCCAGCAGCACGGCCGCCGCAACCGGCGTCTCTCCATCAGCCAAATAGCGCGCCACCTGGTTGCCGCCCCGCGAGTGGCCGAGCACAAAGACCCGCTGCGACAGGCTCCGGGCGCGGCTCACCCAGGCGCCGATTTCCGCGACCGCATCTTCCGCGACATAATCGTGGCGCGTGGCGCAGTCATACATCCCCCTGCGGCGATCGAGCCCCAACGACAGCGTGTGGGCCAGCGAGGCGATGCCGCGCTGCTCAAGCGCCTTTGCGACGCCTTGAATGACCTCCATGTCCTTGTGGGCAAGCGTGCCATGGGTCATCACCACGAGCGGGGCATCGGCCCCCATCGATACGGGCGTGCGCAGCGTGGCGAGGACCGTGCGGCCCGCCACCGACAATTCGAGCTCCTGATCGGCGGCACCAGCGGTGCAGACGAACGAAAGCGCGATCAGAACTCCCACCAGCCATCGCATCAGCAGCTCACCCCCTAAGGACGGACGATCGTCCAGTGCTTTTCCGCAAGATCCATCAGCGCCGCGACGCCGACCTGGGTCACCGTGACACCCGGCAGCAACGGCGGCTGCCGGCCTTCCTTGGCGGCGAGCGTTTCGATCGTGTTGCCACAGGCCACGAAGCTCACATTCGGCATCGACTTCAGGAAATTCGCCAGCCGTTCCTTCACCGGCGAACGATCTTCGAGGACCATATCAAGGCCGCCGTTGAAGGCGACCACCACGATATCGACGTCCTTACCCTGCCCCGAATAATGGCGCGAGACGTTCGCAGCGACGTCGAGAACGGCGCGCATCTTGGCCGGCTCGCCGTCACTGATCTGGAGCACCAGCCGATGCGGCTCGGATGCTGTGGCCCGGACGGTGCAAACTGCAATGACGAAGCCGGCGACGAGCGCGCGCAATAAGGCGCCGTGGCTCGCTCCCTGGCCGATCACTCGACGCCCCGCGACTTCCCGCTCTTGGAGTCATCAGGCGTCACGTCGAGGGCAACGGCGCGATTCGTGATCTTCACGGGGCCGCTGCAATCTTTCATGCAGGGCTCCTTCTGCCAGAACGACTTCTCGACGCTTGCGCGATCATCCATGACAAAACCCTGCTCGTTCGGCATCTTGATCGACGCAAGGTTCTTGCTGTTCAGCTCGAAATTTTGGTCGGAGATGATGTCGTTCAGATACAGGACATAGGCAACCAGTGCATAATATTCGTCAACCGAGAACGACTGCGTGTTGCCGTAGGGCATGGCGTGGCGAACATAGTCGAACACGGTCGAAGCGTAGGGCCAGTAAGAGCCGACCGTCTTCACGGGATTGTCGCTGGTGAGCGAGCTCTTGCCGCCGGCCAGCACCGGCCAGCGGCCATTGCCTTCACCGAATTCGCCGTGGCATGCCGCGCAATTGTCCATGAACAGCTTTTCGCCTTGCGCGACCGTGCCCTTGCCTTCCGGCAGGCCCTGACCATCGGGGCGCACATCGATGTCCCAACCGCGGATCTCGTCCGCGGTCGGCGGGCGGCCGATATTGTAGCGCGGGCCGGATTTGCTTTCCGGCTTGCCTTGCCCAAACGCAGGCGCGCTCACCGCGCAAGCGAGCAGCGCCGCGACGACCAGCTTAAGCGACTTCGACATTCTCGACCTCACCATTGGCCTGCACGTGCCAGGTCTGGATGCCATTGTTGTGATAGATGGAATTGACGCCGCGGATCTTGCGCAGCTCGGCCTTGCTCGGCTGCACATAGCCGGTTTCGTCCTGCGCCCGCGATTGCAAAAGCAGCGGCTCGCCGTTCCAGTCGAACTCGTAATAGAAGCGGGTCAGCGCCTTATCCAGAACGGGCCCATCGAGCCGCGCCGGCCGCCAATTGCGCCCACCGTCGAGCGAGACGTCGACCCGCTTGACCTTGCCGTTGCCGCTCCAGGCAAGGCCCGAGATGATCGTAAAGCCCTTGCCGTACCTGATCGGCGCCTGCGGACTCGGGCATGTGATCACCGACTTCGCGTCCATCGCCCAGGTGAAGCGACGCGCCTTGCCGTTCGCCAGAAGGTCGGTGTATTTCGAGGTCTCCTCACGGGTGTGCCAAGGCTGATCGCCCACCTTGATCCGGCGCAGCCACTTGATCCAGAGATTGCCCTGCCATCCCGGCACGACAAGCCGCATCGGATAGCCCTGCTCCGGATAGAGCGCCTCGCCGTTCATCTTGTAGGCGATGATGCAATCGTCGAGCGCCTTTTCGATCGGCAGGCTGCGATCCATCGCAGCCGCATCCGCGCCCTCGACAAGCAGCCATTTGCCGTTGGTCTTGACGCCGGCTTCCTCAAGCAGCGTCCGCAGCGACACGCCGGTATATTGCACGCAGTGAATCATGCCGTGGGTGAACTGGCAGCCATTGAGCTGGGCGCCGCGCCATTCCATGCCCGAATTGGCGGCGCATTCCATGAAGTGGATGCGATTGACGCGCGGATAGCGCTTCAGCTCCTCCAGCGTCAGCATCAGCGGACGGTCCACCAGCCCGTGGATCATCAGGCGATGGTCGGCAGGATCGATCTCGGCGATACCGCCATGGTGCCGCTCGAAGCAGAGGCCGTTCGGCGTGATGATGCCCTCGAGCTCATGCAACGGAGTGAAGCTGACCGAGGATTCGCGCGAGGCCGTCAGCCATTCGACGTCACGCCGGATGACATCCTTCTCGAACTTCGACGGCTTGCCGTAGGGGCGCACCGCGACGCCCTCGCCGAGCGCCTTCGTCCATTCCGGTACGTTGGGCGGCTGGTTCGCCGGGTTTCCGCCGGCGCTGGCGGGCCGCGCGAGCATCGCGGCCGCAACGCCGGCACCGGCGGCCAGAAAGCCGCGTCGGGATTGCCTGGGATGGTCCGTCTTCGACATCGATCTCACGCTCCGGTCACTTTGACAGCTCGGTTGGGCTCGAGGCGAACCGTCTTCTGTCGTGTCAGATAGGTGGCGACGACCTCCCAGATCGGCGGCCCCTCGGTCCCTTCATTGACGCTGGCCCAGCCAGCCACCTGATATTCCCTGGACGGGTCGATCGCGGCGCCGCTCTTGACCAGCCGCATGTCGGAGATGCGCTGTCCTTGCGGCTTTGCCACATCGATCGCATAGGAAAGCCCGCCGATCCGCACCATGTCGCCGCCCTGCTGATAGTAGGGATCGACGTTGAAAAGGTTGTCGGCGACGTCCTCGAGGATCTCCTTCAGCCGCGCCCCCGTCATGCCCATGCGGTAGACGGCCGGATAGGTGATCGCGGTCGCGTTGGTGACGTCCTCGAAGGTAATGTCCTGTCCCGGCAGCACGCTGGTGCCCCAGCGGAATCCCGGCGACAGCGCGATCTCGGCATCGCGCTCCTGGAGCAGCGCCTGGCAGATCAGATCGTCGAACGTGCCGTTGAAATTGCCGCGCCGGTACAACAGCGAGTCGGTCCTGCCGAGCACGCGGGACAATTCCGCCGCGTAGGGTTTCCGCACCTCCGCAATCCTGGCCGCCATCTCCGCGTCCGGCGCGATGACGTCGGAGAACAACGGAATGAGCTTGTAACGGAACGCCTTGACCTCGCCGTCGCGGACGTCGAGGTCGAGCCGCGAGACGAATTTTCCGGACGAGCCCGACGCGATCAGCAGACTGCTGCCGACCTTGATCGCCTCCGGCACCGCGTCATGGGTGTGCGACGTCAGGATCACGTCGATGCCCTTGACGCGGCTCGCCAACTTGCGGTCGACATCGAAGCCGTTGTGCGACAGCAACACGACGAGCTGCGCGCCGGCTTTGCGCGCCTTGTCGACCTGCGCCTGGATTTCGTCTTCACGGACACCGAATGACCAGTTCGGAATCATCCAGCGGGGATTGGCGACCGGCGTGTAGGGAAACGCCTGTCCCAGCACCGCGATCTTGACCCCGCCACGCTCGAGCATGGTCGATGCGTCAAACGCCGGCTCATTCCACTCGGTGTCGCGGATGTTGAGGCCGAGAAACGGAAAGCCAAGGCCCTTGATGGCTTGATTGACGCGTTCCGTGCCGTAGGTGAATTCCCAATGGCCGGTCATCGCGTCCGGCTTCAGCAGCGACATGCAGTCGATCATGTCCTGGCCGCGCGTCTTCAGCGAGCTCCACGACCCCTGCCACGTGTCGCCGCCGTCCAGGAACACGACCTTGTCGTCTCGCTCGGCCCGGATGGCCTTGATCACCGTCGCCGCCCGATCCAACCCGCCGATCTTGCCGTAGGTCTTCGCCAAGGCCTCGAAGTCCTCGGACGTGAGCGCATAGGCCGACGGCGTGCCGGCGGGAATGCCGAACCGCGCCAGGAAGTCCTTGCCGCTGATATGCGGTGGCAGGCCCCGCGTCTCCCCGACGCCAAGATTGGTGGACGGTTCACGGAAATAAAGCGGCATCAGCTGGCCGTGGATGTCAGCGACATGCACCAGCGTGACATTGCCGAGCGGCTCGAATGCCAGCAATTCCTTTTGCGTCAGGCGTTGCTGGGCCATCGCCCTGCCCCATCCGCCAATGCCCGTCCCCGCCGAAAGCGCGGCCGTCGCGGCGGCGACCTGGACAAATTCACGACGCGAGATCATGCGCGCTATCCCTGTTTTTCGTCGAATGGCTCAGTTGCGGACGGAGGGGGTTTCCACCGGCAGCCCGATCCCGCGCCAGGCGACATAGAGCTCGAGCGCGACAAACTCGTCCGACAGCGGCTTGAACGGCTCGGCGCGCACGTCGAACATGCAGCCCTCGAAGCGCTCGTGGAGCGGCACCAGGCGCTGGTCGCGCAAACGGTAGGTCGGGAAGCCGTTGGTCTGGCCCTGGCTCAGGAAATCCGCGCGCATGAACTTGCCGTTGTTGCGCTCGTGGCAGGACGCGCAGGCCATGTCGAGCTGACCAACCCGCGTGTAGTAGAGCTGCTTGCCGCGCTCGAACCACGGCGACATCGGTCCATCCGTCTTCGGCGCCACCTTCATGCCGCGCGACTGGAAGCGCACAAAGGTCGTCATGTCGGTCATCTCCTGGGACTTGAATGCCCATGGCGCCGCCTTCATGTGCTCGCTGCGACAGATGTTGATCCGTTGCTCGAGATTGACCGGCTTCTTGAGTTTGTCGTCCCATTTCGGCATCGCGGCGCCGACGCCCTTCATGCTGGTCTCGGCGTCACCGTGACAGCTCACACAGGACTTCCCTTCGCTGCCGTCGACCTTCTGCCAGAGATCGGCGGCACGCTCGACCGCGAGGAAGCCGGGGTTTTCGAGATCGTCGTCCTGCAACGCCCGCGTCTCCTTGCTGCGGAACTGGTAGCCGGAGATGATGGTCTTGAAGACATGCCCGGGAGGGGCTGCGATACCCCTGCGATCGGCCTCCTGTGCGGAGGCCCACGTCGCAGCCGATGCGATGGCAATGATCGCAGCGGCGAGTCCGAGATATCGCGGCAGCATCCGTCCTCTCCCTCGAAGCGTGTCACGCCTTGAGCGCGACCTTCTCTTCAGCCGTGATCACGGTGCCGTCGTCGTCGGTCCAGGAGAACTTGAAGGTCCCGGCCTCGTCCACCCTGGCGTCGAACTGGATGTAGGGATTGGCCGAGATCGCAGGCTCCAGCGCGCAGGCGAACACCGGCTTGCCGTTGAACTCGCAGGTGAACTTGTTGATGATCCTGCGCGGAATGGCTTTGCCTTGCGCATCCTTGCGCTGGCCCGATTCCATGACGTGCGAGACCAGGGTCTTGATCTGGATGACCTCGCCCCTGGCCGCTTCCTTCGGAAGCTTGATACGCGGTTTGTCTGCCATCGTCCGTCTCCTTGAGCCCTAGCCGCCGCAGCCGCCGATCGTGACTTTCACGGTCTTCTGCTCCATGAACAGCGAACCGTCGCTCATCTTGGCAATCGCAACCACGTTCTGGGTGGTTGCCAGCCGAATCCGAATCGAAGCCTCCGCCTTGCCCGACAGCGGCGTGAAGGACAGCGTCGCAACGCCCGCGTTCGGATTGCCGTCGGCAAGGATCATGATGTCCTTGACGTAGGACTCCGCGGTCATCGGGCTCTCCACCACGAGCGACAGCGGCACGGTGTTGCCGTTCTCCGCGATCTCGGGCAGGTCCAGCGAGATCTTGCCCTTGGCCGGCTGCTTGCCGCCTGTGAACTTCTCGATCCACTTCGCGGCATCGTTGGTCACTTCGGCATTGGCCGCCATCGGCATCAGCGCGAGCGTGACGAAGCCGCCTCCGAGCGCGAATGCCTGCCTTCGACTTATGGCTTTCATCCCAGATCCTTCCGTCGTCAGTTCAGCGTCTTGAGAAAGGCGACCACGTCTTCGACTTGCGCGGCCGTCAGAATCGATTTGCCGACAAATTCCGGGCGCACCCGGTTCAATCCGTCGTTCCTGAAGAACGCGGGCATGACCGTGTCGGTGAAGATGCGCTTGGGGTCGGCGACGATCAGGCGCAATTGCGCCTCAGTGTAGCGGCCGGCGACGCCGTCCAGCGACGGGCCGAACTCGCCATGAAATTCCTCGGCTTTCAGGCTGGTGACCTGGTGGCAGGCAAGGCAGTTGCCGAGCGTGCGCGTGAGAAACACCTTCTTGCCGGCATCCGGATTGCCGGGCGTGCCGGTCAGCGATTTGGGAAGGGAATCGTCGACAATGTCGAGCTTGATCGGCTCCTGCGCAAAAGCGCGTCCCGCCAACAGACATAATGCCAACGCAGCCGCAAGCGAGCGCCGCATGTTTCCTACCCTTGACGGCGGGGTGACGCCCGCACTGTCGCTGATGGACTCAACAGCCCATCAAATTCAGTTATTATGATATGTTGATGTAATCGACGTCGTCAAGCTGAATCCGCAAGACGCCGAATCACGCTGCCGCGACCTAACCGTTTGCAGCCAGGAAATCCTTGAACGAGCCGCGCTCATAGGCCCGCTCCCGCACGAAACGAAACATCGCCAGGAAATGCTGCGGCTTGAGATAGCCGGGTGCCCGCGCCACCTCCCGCGCCATCGCCGCTTTCGCCTCGATGCCGTTCGTTGACGGCGGAAAGAACTGGAAGGTCGGCGTGAATCTGATCCCATATTTCTGGGCGAGATCCTTCTCGGACAACTCCTGTCGATCGAAGTCCGTCACGACGCGGGAGCCGACCAGATTGAGCTGCAAGATCTCGAAATTGTCGCGGATGTAGGTGGTGATCGCAGCATCTGCGAAATTCACCAGATGCGTCTCGCGGCAATAGGGACAGCCGCGCAGCTCCCACATGATGGCGAGGCGCTTGCCGTTCGAGGCCGCCCCCTCGAGATCCTCGCGCAGATCAAGGAAGCTCTGCAGGAACCACGGTTCGTGATAAAGACCGTCATCCCCGAGCGCAGCTTCGGCCCGCGCCTCTCCATGGCCGGCCGCGAGCACGGCACCGGAGGCCAGCGTAAGGAAACCGCGCCGCGTCGGCGCGGGACCTAGTGTCAGGGATGGCTGCATTCGAAGATCTTGCGCGTCGAACATTTTCATTATGATATTCAAATACTCGAATGTGACAAGGACTTCCCATCTTGCGTTGCATCATCATCCTGCTGACGTGGTTTGCCTCCATTGGCCTCGGATTCAGTGCGGAGGGCAGCAAACCCGGCGATTTCCCATCGGCAATCCAGTCGATCATGGCCAACCTGCGCACCGCCGCGAGCTATACCCGTACCGGAAATATCGCGCTGGCGCAGATCGAGACCGAAGCGGCCGTGGCGGCGTGGGACAGCCTTCAGCCCAGCGCCACCATCCCCTCGCCCACCTACCAACCGGCTGCAGTGGCCGAGTTTCTCGACAAGGGCCGCCAACGGCTCGCGACCGCAACCGCCGGGCTCGGCAACGGAGACAATGACGCAGCGGGTCGCGAGTTGCTTGCGCTCCGCCAATCCTTCCACGATCTCAGACGCCGCTCGGGCCTCTACGATCTCGGCGATTGCATCTTCGAGATCGCGCCAGCGATGGAGAAGATGCGTGCGGCGGCGATCCGCCTGGGCGAGCAACCCGGGCCGCCACGTGCCGAGGACACCATTGCCGCAGCCAGCGCATTTCGCGATCGCCTGCAGCGCTGTGATAGCTGGGCAAGCACCGACGTCGCAAAGCAGCCGGAGTTTCGCCGGCTGATCGACGGCGCGATCACGAGCGCTGGCGAAATCGCCCATGCCGCCATGGCCGGCGACGGCCCGCTCGTGCACCGCTACCTGATCGAGCTTCAGTCCTATGCGCAACTGCTTGATTTCCGGTTCGGCTAGAGCGTTTTCGAGCGAAGTGGAAACCGGTTCGCGTAAAGAAAACGCGTCAAAACAAAAATCTAGAGCCCCGTTCCGATCCCATCGGAACGGGGCTCTAGGTCAGCCGATACTGGTCAATCCCGGGAAGCGCTCCAGCAGCCATTCCGAGACCGCGGGCATCAGCCCGCTCAGGAACATCAGTCCGGTCGCGACCAGGAAGGCACCCATGGTCTTCTCGACCACGCCAAGATGCCGACGCGCGCGGCCAAGCAGCGCCATGAAGCGGCCGGTGAAAGCGGCCGCGATCAGGAAGGGAATGCCGGTCCCGGCTGAGTAGGCCAGCAGCAGAAGGGCCCCTTGTCCGGCCGTATCCTCCGATCCGGCCATCATCAAAACCGCGGCGAGAATCGGCCCCGCGCAGGGAGTCCAGCCAAACGCAAAAGCGAGTCCCATGACGAAGGCGCCGGCCAGGCCCGCCGGCCGGCTTTCAAGCTGCACGGTGGCGCTGCGATAGAGCAGTGGAATCCGGATCACCCCGAGAAAATGCAGCCCCATCACGACAATCAGGGCACCCGCAGCCGTGCTCAACATCGCCAGATGCTGCGAAATGAACCGTCCCGCCACCGATGCGGTCGAGCCGAGCGCGATAAAGACCACGGAGAAGCCGGCCACGAAGGCCAGCGCAGCGGCCAGAATACGCGGCCGCAGATCCGGCCGATCGCCCGACAGGTCGGTGACCGAGACGCCGGCCATATAGCAGAGGAAAGGCGGCACCAGCGGGAGAATGCACGGCGATAGAAACGACAGCAGGCCGGCGACAAAGGCCGCACCAAGCGTGACATCCAAGGTCATTGCGCCTCATCCCTAGCACATATATGAATTTAATGATATAAAGATGCGAAGAAGTCCAGAGAGTGTCAGCCCAGGATGAGCCGGCTCACCGCACGCCTCGCAGCACTTGCCGCCATCGCGCTGCTTTCGACCGCGGCCTCGCGGGCCACCGAGCTCATCATGTTCGAACGGGCCGGCTGTGTCTGGTGCGCGCGTTTCGACGCCGAGATCGCGCCGATCTATGGCAAGACCGAGGAAGGCCGGGCCGCACCGCTGCGGCGTGTCGATCTCAAGGGGCCCGTGCCCGCCGATCTCGCCCGGATCGACCCCGGCGCCTTCACGCCGACCTTCGTCGTGGTAAAAGAGGGCCGCGAGATCGGGCGCATTCGCGGCTATCCGGGGGATGCCTTCTTCTTCGGCTTGCTGGACAGGATCCTGACCAGTTCGGAATCAGCGCCCGGGCGGTCGTGACCGTCGGCTGTTTGGGGATTGTGAAGCGATGACGTTACCGAAGCTGAAGGAGATCGAGAGTTCCGCCGAGCTCGACCAGATCATCGAGAAGGCGCGCGAAGCGAGCGACATGCTGAAGGCAATGTCGCATGAATCCCGATTGCTCCTGCTTTGCATCCTGGCTGAGGGCGAGAAATCGGTGACAGAGCTCGAGCAGTTCCTCGGCGAACGTCAGTCGACGGTGTCCCAGCAGCTTGCGCGGCTGCGCCTCGACCGGCTGGTGACGACCCGCCGCGACGGCAAGGCCATCTACTACAGTCTCGCCAACGAAGACGTGCGCAAGATTCTCACCGCCATCTACGATGTGTTCTGCGAGCCGGTGCGACGGCGCCGCCGGTAGTTTGCCGCTCTGGATTTTCAGACCCGCCTGGCGCAGACTGCCCTACAAGCAGAACAAGTAACGTCCGGGAGGAATGCTGAACCCATCGACCATAGCCTTTGCGTGCGGGTTTGCCGCCGGCGCCGTGCTCGGCGTTGCGGGCCGGGCCGGCCGTTTCTGCACGCTCGCGATGCTCGAGGATGCGTTCTTCGGATCGGATTTCCGCAGGCTGAAGTCCTTTGCCCTTGCAGCGGCCGTGGCATTGCTCGCAACACAGACGCTGGTCGAATTCGGCGTCGTCGATCTGTCGCGGTCGATCTACCTGACGTCGTCGATCGGCTTTGGCGGTGCGATCATCGGCGGGCTGATGTTCGGCGTCGGAATGGCGCTGGTCGGCACGTGCGGCTTCGGCACCCTGGTGCGCGTCGGCGGCGGCGACCTGCGCGCCATCGTCGTGTTTCTCGTTCTCGGTCTTTCGGCCCTGGCGACCATGCGCGGCGTGACCGGCATGCTCCGCGTGCGGTTGATCGAGCCGTTGTCCCTGCGACTGCCTGAAGGCACCAATCAGACGCTGACCTCGCTGCTCGGCGGCCCCGGCGCCGGCCTCGCGGCGCGCACGCTGCTCGTCGCATCGATCGCGATCGCCCTCGCCTTCTGGGCGCTCGCGGATGGCAAGCTGATCCGATCGCCCCGATTGCTGACCTCAGGCCTCGCAGTTGGTGCTGCGATCGCGTTCGGCTGGTTTGCGACAGGATGGCTCGCCGATGACGAATTCGATCCCGCTCGCGTCAGTTCGCTGACCTTCGTTGCCCCGCTCGGCGACAGCATTCTCTATATCGCCACCTTTTCCGGCGCGCGTCTGAATTTCGGGATCGGGTCCGTCGCTGGTGTCGTCGCCGGTTCCTTTGCCGCGGCCCTGTTCGCGCGCGGCTTCCGCTGGGAAGCCTGCGACGACGTGCACGAATTGAAGCGCCACATGACCGGCGCGCTTCTGATGGGCGTCGGCGGCATCATGTCGATGGGATGCACCATTGGCCAGGGCCTGAGCGCGTTCTCCACGCTAGCGGTGTCGGCCCCGATCGCGATGCTCGCAATCGCCTGCGGCGCGCGGCTCGGGCTCGAATTCACCATGACCGGCGAATGGCTCCCGGCCGTGCGCAGGCTGTTCGGCGCTTCAACTTGATTGATCGACTTCTTCAGTGCTTGGCAGGGATGGGCGTGTGCAGCAACACGAGCTCATCTATCGAGACCTCCGGGCTCGTTCAATATCTCGAACACCAGTGTCAGGGTCCGCTATCGCGCGGGGCGGCCTCGAACGCGCTCCCGCATCTGCTCACGCCCCGTCAATCGCGGGGCTGCGGCGTCGACGAACTGTTGTTGAACAACAGGTAGAGTGCGCGCGGATTGGTGGTCAGATAGCGCCAGAACAGCCGGCGCGGCTCGAGATAGACGCGCCACGCCCATTCCAGACCCACGTTCTGCATCCACTGCGGTGCGCGGGAACGGCTCCCCGAGAGGAAGTTGAACAACCCGCCCGACGTCTTGATGACACCGACATTGGTGAGCCGGGGCGTGAACTCCTCGACAAAGGCCTGCTCGTAGGGAACGCCGAGCGCGACCCACAGATAGTCCGGCGCCAGCGCATTGATCTCGTCGACCTTGGCACGCAGCGCTTCACCGCGCAGGTAGCCGTGCGAATGCCCGACGATCTTCAGGTCGGGGTAGAGCCGCCGGACATTGGCGACCGCGGCGGCATTCTCCGCTTCGTCGGCCCCGAACATGTAGAACGTCAACCCCGCATCCTGCGCCTTTCGCGCCACCTCATGGAACAGGTCCGTGGTCGCGACGCGCTCCGGCAGCGGCCGTGGTGACTTGAAGCGCGACACTGTGACGAGCGGCTGGCCGTCGGCGCTGATGAGATCGGCCGCCCTGAACAGCCGGTCGGTCATCGGTTCGGTCGAGCAACGCGCCAGCACCTCGCCGTTGGCGGAGGTCAAGTACAACGGGCGATCGACGCGGCGATGCGGAAACACCATGTCGATCATGAAGCTCGCGGTCTGCTCGATATCAAGCACGGCGAGCCGGAGCCCGCCCACGGTGATCCGCGGCACGCTCGCCGTGGCGGCTCTGCCGACGACATTTGCCCGTCGTTCACGCATGCCTGCCCCGCCGTGCCGACGTCCCTGGATCGGGCCTCTTGAGGCTGACGCCTGCGCGCTGGGAGTGTCGCAAATCCGGACAGGCGAGACAGTTACGTCGGATTCGATACGCCGAATACGTCCGCCGTCGAGGCGCGACATCGAAATCGGGCCGAAAATCTGCTCTTTGATCATCACTCAACCTGCTCACCGGACATTCCAAAGCTTGCCGGTTTCGAACTGCAATATGCGGTCCAGTTCCATGCCAGCCGTGGCGCGGTCGCATCGCGCGCTCTACCACTTGGTTAATGGTGTCGCGGTGAAGGTGGCAGGCCGGCGCTGAGACCGGCTACGGTGCCTCGAGCGCGGAAACATCATGACGCCGGCGATGTCCCGGTCGACGAGCGCTGATCGCGACACGCACCAAGGCAATGCATTAATACAGTTCGCATCCGCCTGTGTCTCGGCCGCGCCGGCTCTGCTATGAGAGCACAGCTCCGGCCTGGCCGGCACACCAAAACAACCTTGGTTTGTTTGGTCACCCATGAATAAGAACACTATTGGCACGTTCGATGTCAGCATCGACAACGCCTTCGACTTTCTGTCTCAGGAATACGCCGAACTGTTTGACAACTCGGCGGCGACCGCATTTCAGCATCCGCTGTGGCTGGATCGCCTTTACAATAAGCTTGCCCCGAGCGCCGCGGCGAAGCCGCTGGTAGTCGTGGTCCGCTACCGCGCGACGGGCGCGCTTGCGATGGTGCTGCCACTGGTCCGCGTGCGACGTGGTCCGATCCGGGCGATCGAGTTCGCTGACCTCCGCGTCTCCGACTATCACGTGCCCGTCTGCAGCGCGGACGTCTTTTCAGATCTGCTCCGGGACGAGCGCGCGTGCCGGGACATTCGGCGCCTCATCCGCCCCTTCGATCTGTTGCGAATGAACAAGCTGCCCGACGGGAGGTTGCCGATCGAGGCTCTCCTGGGCGCCCCCCGTCGGACATCGATGGGAACGAATGCGTACTCGACCGTGTTGACAACCCCCTTTGAGCAATGGCGGGCCGGTGCGCTGGACCGGTCGTATCAGAAGGAGCTCGCAAAGAAGCTGCGGCAGCTCCAGAAGAAGGGAGCGCTGGATTTCGCATGCTGCGACGACAAAACCTCCATCCTTGATGCGCTGGAGGTGATGAAGGGGTTTCGCGGCCCGCGGTTTCAGGCGCAGGGCGACGGCGACCTGCTGCAACGCCCCGAATATTTCGACTTCTATTCCGACGTGGCAATCCGCGGCCTCGGCTCGCTCGCTCGGCTCTATGTCATGAAGATGGATGGCAATGTAATCGCGGCCGTGCTCGGCTTGTGCCACAGCGGCAACTTTCTCGTCATCATGAGCGCGTTCGACATTGCGGGATACAAGAGCCAGTCGATCGGCGCGCTGACGTTTGAACAGGCTGCCCGGGACTGTATCGAGCGCGGGGACCAAATCCTCGACTTCACGATCGGTGATGAACCGTACAAGAAGCTGTTCGGGGCCCAGCCCTCGCCGATGTGGACTGTAACCCAGGCCGGGAGCGCAGCGGGCTCCCTTGCCTTGTTTGCCCTGCGGCAGGCACCGTGGATCAAGCCGGCCGCCAAGAAGATGACCGAACTCAGGCTGCCGCAGAGCCGTGCTTCAAGCCCGACGCGTTGATCGGCCTGCCTGGCGCGACACGCGCCGCTTGCGCGTTTTCGAGCGAAAGCCTGCCCGCACTTGATCCGGGGTGGATACCGGTTCGCGTGAAGAGAACGCGTCAAAGCAATAAACTGGAGCTTCGGTTCTGATTCAATCAGATCCGAAATTGCTCTAAAGCGCGATGAGTCGTCATCGCGCTTTAGATCTCTGTTTGAGCATGATCTCCGCGCAAACGCGTTCCGCGTTTGTCGCGAGGGAAAATCGCTTCACACGTTTCCGGATCATGCTCTAGGCGCGCAACGCACCACGAACGCGTGCGACCCAACCCGGCCGGATCTGGTCGACGCGATGAGTGAGATTGCGGCGCAGGAAGTGCAGCCGCCGCTGCACACCCCACCTGATATCGTTGCTTGAGGTCAACGCCTGGCGGAACCACGCCAACTTCAGTGAGTGCTGGTCGGCCGCGATCTTGTCGCCGTCGAGATAGAACTGCGATATTTTCTCCTGGCCCATGCCGTCGGTCTCGAGCCAGCGCGGCACATACTCGGTGCAGAGGCGTTCGACGTCGACGAGCAGGCGGCTCACTCCAGTGCCGGCGGCAGGACAGTTGGTCTGGAACGCATCGCCGATGAGCACGACACCGGGTTGCAGGTGCCCCTCGACCACCGACAGGTCCATCACCCAATTCCGGACCTGATCGATCACGCGGAAATCGCCGAGATACGGTTGCAATCCCGGCAGCAACCGCAGCAGCGTCGATTTGGTCTCACGACGGAGCTCGCGCATGGTCGGATCCGCGGGATCGCGAAACATGAAGAGGTTTGCCCGCATGCCCCCAGGCACGGGAAACAGGCTGAGATAATCGACACCATCGGCAGCGCGGTCGCCATAGCAGGTCAGCGCCTCGAAATCGAATGGCCTGTTGTCGGAGCGGGCGATTGTGAAGCCGAACGAGACCGAGTGACCCGCGGCCAGCACGCGCCGGGTGATTCCGAGATTGTACCCGAGAACGCCCGCCATACCGGTCGCCAGAACGACGAGGCGCGACTTGACGCTTCTGCCGGACGCAAGGGACAGATGCTGGGTATCGTCGCTGCAGGTTACGCCGGTGACTTGGTCGACAATGAAACTGGATGGATCGGGTAGCAGGCCCCGCGCCATGGCCACGAGATCGGCGTAGGGAAGCCCGTAGGCCTGGCCGACGCTGACATCGACCAACTTGCCTTCCTTGATGTTGAGGATGCGGTCATAGGGACAAGCGACGCGCTGGAGTTCGCGGACAAAGCCGAGCCTGCGAAGAATAGCCAGTTGCTGGCCCGCGATCTTTTCGACCCGGAATTCGTCGGGATAGACCGCACGCTTGTCGACCAGGACAACGCGATGCCCTGCCCGCGCGAGCACGGCGGCCGCGAGCGACCCCGCCAACCCGCCGCCCACGATGGCGACGTCGGCAACAATCGTCTCAGATCCAATTTTCTCGATCGGCTCGGTCACGCTCTCATTCACCATCATGGCACGGCTCCAACGGTCAATGGCAGCACGACTGCAATTTTCTCGCCTGATGCCCGTCTGGCAGAGCCGGCATGGCGACCTTTCGACGGGCGAGGTTAATGGCCGAGCGCCCACCAGGGGCGCCGTGGCACGCGCTTTGCTCAATATCTTCCGTGAATTCGGTGCTCCGGCAGCTCAACGGAATGGTAAACGGATTGTTGACCTTCAGGTCGCGGTTCGAAATCCAGTCCCAATGAAGGCATTTCTCGTTGAAGCGGACGGCGGGTACATGGATATCGATCGGACAGCGATCTATGTTGCCGCTCCGGTAACTCCGGAAAATCCGGCCGCTGTCCTGCCAGGAGACAGTTGCGACGATGACGTTCCAGAATGAAGCAACACGGCGCACCTCCGGAATGGGTCGCAACCATGCGGCCATCGGCCCCACGGGAGCTGGCGATTAACACTCGCGGCAGACCGGCGTGCTACGCTCTTCGCCGATATCGCCATATGCGCCCTGAACGGAGACATGTCCTGATCCTCTCATGATCGAATCCATCGTTCAATTGATACGACGTGACGTCACGCGCGGTGTTGCCGGCACCATCCTCCTGAAGGTCGGCAGCGGCGGGCTTGCGTTCGCAATGTTCTCGCTGGCGGCGCGAACGATGTCGGCCGATGGATTTGGCATCTTTGCAACCTGGCTTTCGGTAGCCCAGATCGCCTCCGTGGTAGGGCTGGTCGGCCAGGAATTGCTGCTGGTGCGGTTCCTGAACGAGTATCAGGTGAAGGGACAGCCCGATCTCATCAAGGGCGTCTTGCGGCACAGCCTGAAGCTCTCCTCCATCGCAATGCTGATTGCGATCGCTGCGGTCGCAGCGGCCGCAGGCATCAGGGGCGACTGGTGGCTGCTGATACTCTCCGTGTCGGCCTATACGGCCGTGAACGCCGGGCTGATGCTTGGCAGCCAGATCGCGCGCTCCGTCGTCAGCATCTTGATGGGAGAAGGCAATCGCGAGTTCTTTTGGCGGGTCGCCGTCGTCCTGTTCCTGGTCGCCGTCATTTTCGGTCATGGACGGCTCGATCCCGCCGAACTGCTTACCGTGATGGCAGCCGCCATGTCGATAGGCCTGGCCGTGCAAGTCGTCGCCATTGTGCGTGCGCTGCCGAGCCTGCGCCATGTATCGCCCCGTTCCGAGGCTTCCCGCTGGAAGTCGAGCGCGCTCTATTTCTGGATTGCCTCGATCCTCGAAGCCGCGAACCAGTATTTCGACGTCATTCTGGTGTACTGGCTGCTGGATCCAGCGACCGCCGGCGTCTATTTCGCAGCATCGCGTCTGGCGAACATCTTCGCCATGCTGTCGGCCGCATTGTATACGTTTGGCGCCCGCCGCCTTCCCTCGCTGTACTTCAGCAGGGACCAGGAGACCTTCGAACATACCCTGCGTCTCATGGCGGAGGTTACCGCGCTCTGTGTCGCGGTCGGTCTCGTCATCGCCTGGGTCGGCGCGCCCTATCTCCTCGGCCTGTTCGGGTCGCACTTCGCCGCACAGCAGTGGGTGCTGATCGTGCTCGCCCTCGGTACGGCCATTCAAGCGGCGGGAGGACCGGCTGCGGCCATCCTGCAAGTGACGGGTCACGAAGGTGACTATGTTCCCGTCCTCGCCGCGAACGTGGTGCTCCGACTGGTCGGATTTCTGATTCTCATTCCCTGGGTCGGTGTGCTGGGTGCTGCGATTTCGGCGACGGTCGCGTTGGCGCTGGCAACGATCGCGCTCAACATCATCTGCCGCCGCCGAACCGGCGTCGATCCCTCTGTGCTCGCGCTGCTGCGTTCCGCGCCGCCGAAAACGGGGGCCTATGCGGTCCGCGTGGCGAACTCGAACGACTAGAACGCGGTTTGCAGATCGCGGGATTACGCGACCGCGCCCCTGCTCACCCCACCAAACCCAACACCGCGCGTTCGGGAGGAGTCGCTGGCGAAGCGGCAGGTGCGTGATTGATCACGAGCCCGATCGGCACGGCGCCGAACCTGGACAGCGCAACGTTCGCCCGGCGCATTGCGGCCGAATCGACCGCGTCGGCGCGAACCACCAGGAGGACGACATCAGCATAAGCGGCCATGGCCACCGCCTCGGGTTGCAGAGCGAGAGACGTGGCATGGACAATGATCAGGTCGAACTCCGACCGAATATCGTCCGCGGGCAGCGGAGCAATCTTCTTGCTGGCACTCAGGAGAGCGTCGACCGATTGAAGGTCGGCCCTCGTGACACCTTCCTCTTGCCTCTCGGCGGGCGCGGCATCGGCACCACCGAGTTGAGGCTGCAGCTGGATCAGGACGCTCAGCCTACCCTTGCCCAGGGCCGCCCGATTCAGCGATCGCGCGACGGTATTACCACCTGCTCCCTTCCCGATCGACAAAACGAGCACGACCTTGCCCTGGGGTCCCGCTAACGCTTCCAGCCTGTCGAACAGCGGACGCAGATGAGGTTTCAGATCGAGCTCCGCCGTCGAGGCAAGAGGTCTTTGCCAAACACTTCTGCTGAACTCTCCAGGCTGCAGCTCGGGTATGCGAGCCCAGACCGGTGGAGTGGGCGGTGAATCCGGCTGGGGCAAGGTCGGAGCCAGGGTCGGGGCCGACACCAAAGCTGGTTGGTGAACTTTCCGGCCGGCATTGTCCGACGTACCCTTCATCGCGGCAACGATCGCCAGGCATATCAGCATCGAGGCAATCGCGAGCGCGGCGAGGAGCAAGGCGAGCGGTGGAAGGGTCGAGCGCAGCGGCGGAATGGCGGGCGAGGCCACCTTCGTCTGCGAGCTCTGCAGGAGGCGCTGTTCGTTGGTCGTCTTGGATCGCGACAGGAACTGTTCGTAGATATTCCTGTTGGCATCCGCGTCGCGCTGCAGCTCCTGCAGCCTGACCTGCGCTTGACCGTCGATCAATATCTGCGACTCGACCGCCTTCAACTGCTTTTCCAGCGACTTTTGCTGATCGAGCTGCGCCTCGTATTCCGACTTCGCGGTCTCGATGTTCTTCTTGCGCTCGACCTCGATCTGCCGGTTCAGGTCATTCAGCTGGCTGTAGGAAATCACAAGATCGGGATGGCGATCACCGAACACCGCGCGCTTCTGCGCAATCTGATCATTGAGCGTCGAGCGCTGGGCGCGCAATGCACTCAGCAGGTCCTGCTTGACCGGCCCATCGACGTTCGCCTTGAGGTCGCGTTGCGCCTGCTCGTAGCGAACCTTTGCTTCCTCGCTCCGGGCACGGGCCGCGGAAACTTGCTGTGACAGGTCGGTCACCCGCAATTGCTGGGTGGTGGCATCCTTGCCGGCATTGACGATCTTGTGCTCGAGCTTGAACGCCGCAACCGCATCCTCGGACGCGCGCAACCGATCATTCAATGTCTTGAGCCGGCCGTTGAGCCAATCGGCAGCCTCGTCCGTTGCGACGGTACGGGCGCGGGTCTGGTTGGCAACGAACGCCTCGGCGAGCGCATTGGCATAGGTGGCGGCCTGCTGCGGGCGATCCGACGTGAACGTGAAGGCGATGACGTAGGTCAGGCCGCGCCGGGAAATGTCGAGACGCCGGCGGAATTTCTCGAGCAACCGCGAGCTGTCAGTCTCGCCGTGGGCAATATCTTCGTCGTTGCGGACGTTGAGTTGCTCGATCAACGGCCGGAGAAAGCCATCGGACTTGGCGATTTCCACCAGACTCTGAAGCGCTGCGGCATCCTGACCGATGCCAGGCAGGACGTCCTGCTCCGTGGTGACGCGTTGCTCTCTGGGATCGACGACAACCAGCGCGGTCGCGGCAAACCTGGCCGGAAGCATCAACAGAACGACGAGACCGACGGCGAAAATGGCCAGCGCAAGCGCCAGGATCCGTCGACCGTTTTCGCGCAGGAAAGCGCGGGCGCTTGCGATGGTTAGCGATTTCCTAATCAGCCCGGCAGAACTGCCGCCAGCCTTCCCCGTCAGCAGACCGGAATCTTCCCACGTCGCCGTAGGCTCCGTTTGATCGGAACTCCTCGGGCCTGCGCGGCCACCAAACACCATGGGTTTTGACTCGAATTCAACCGGCAACACTGATCAAGCGCCAGCCTCAAGGTAGATAGCTATGGTTAATCGGGGGTTACCCCTTCGCCGGATCGCGATGCCAATTAGTTAACGAGCTGACTGTATTCTGCGCTGAGCAAATGGCCTCTCTCCTGTCAAAGACGATGTCCGACCACACAGCAGATGTATTAATCCGGTCAGGCGCTGATGGGTCCCCCACCGAGCCTCGCGTGATCAGCACGCCAATGATTGAAGGCGGTCGCGGACCGACGCCATCGCCGACTGCATCACATGATCGGCTAGCGATGATCAAACCAAAGGGGCGCGTCGTTCTGGTGCAGACCCAGGCAGAGAACGCCGGCGCGCAGGAGATCACGCGGCTGCTGGGTGCAGGCCTCGCCGCGCGCGGCTACGAGGTCTTCAATATCTTCTTCTTCCGCAAATCGGATTCCTTCGACGAGCCGCCGAATACATTCTATTGCTCGCCGAGCCGGCCGGGACATCCGCTGGCATTGCTGCGCATGCTCTGGGCGCTCGGTGGTCACATCCGGTCGATCAAGCCCGACGCGGTCCTCACGTTTCAGCACTTCGGCAACGTGATCGGTGGCGGCGTATCGCGCCTCGTCAGCCGCGCTCCGGTTGTTGCCAATCAGGTATCGTCCGCGATGTCGATGAGCTGGCCGGTACGCACCGCCGACATCATCATGGGCAGCGTCGGCTTCTTCAATTGCATCACGCTCAACTCGCTGGACATGCAGCGCGAATATGCGCGGTATCCCGCGCCCTATCGATCGCGCATGAGGCACGTCGCGCACGGCTTTGACGTCAAGTCCCTCGATCTGCCGAAGGAAGTTGCGCGGCAACGGTTCAAATTGCCTGCCGACGCCGTGCTGCTCGGCTGTGCAGCCCGATTGCATCCTCACAAGCGGCTTGACGCTGCAATCCGCCTGTTGGCCGGCGAGCCGTCCTGGCACGTCGCGCTGGCCGGGCAAGGAGCGGACGAGGAGCGGCTCCGGCTCCTGGCAGATGAGCTAAAAGTATCGGACCGGCTGCACATGGTCGGCGAGATCCCGCCGACACGGATGGCGGACTTTCTCGCCTGCCTGGACGTATTCGTATTCCCGACCCAGGCCGAAACCTTCGGCCTCGCCGCGGTGGAAGCCGCGAGCGCTGGCGTTCCTTCCGTCGTCAACGATCTCCCCGTCTTGCGTGAGGTGTTGTCCTTCGAAGGAAAGCCCACGGCGCTCTTTGTCGATGCTTCCGACAACGCGCAATTGTCGGCTGCCGTTTCCAGCATTCTCACGAACAAGACCTTGCGCGAGGAGCTACGGCAAAACGCCTTGGGCCTGAGATCGCGCTATTCGCTAGACTCCATGGTGGAGGAATACGTCGAAATCCTCACCGAGTTCGCGTGATCGGGCGGGCAGAAGACGGGTGGGCTGGTCATGATTGTCGAGTTTCGCTGCGAACGAGAGCACGCGCGGCTCTGGATGTGCCGGGAGACGCTGTCCGTCAACGGCCAGGACGTTCCCATTCAAATCACCTGGACCGCAACGGCGGAGCCCCGGCCTGCCGGCCTGGAGGCGTTGTTCGAACTCGAGCGCTTGGTGTTGCGCAGGGGCCAGCGCGGTGGCGCCGACAAGCTGAGGCTCTCACCCGAGCGTTCAATCGTCACGGCCGGAACGGCCGACGTGATTGTCGATTTCACCGGCGCCGCGCCCACCCACGATAGCTCGGCCCGGCTCTATCTTCGCCCACTGTTCAACGGCGTCGCAGGCGAGAACGCGGCGCTTGCCGCCATTCTTGCCGGTGATTTGCCGGTTATCGAGATTGTCAATGCGCGCAACGGCACGATTCTCGACCGCGGCCACCCATCCGGAGAAATCGCAGCCGGATTGAGCGGCGCGCTCGACACGGTCATGGCGCGAACCTTGACCATGGTGACCGCGATCCTGTCGGGCGCACCAAGACTGCTGCCGCAGTTCACCCCGACTGACGGACGGGGCACTCCACGACACCCCGCGGCGTATGTTGCGCGCGGCCTGGCGGTGTCGATCGCGAGGGAAATCTATCATCTCTGCTGCTATGCGCCTCATTGGCATGTTGGGTGGCGGTACAGCGACAACGCGGACGTCTGGCGGACCGGGGACTTGTCCGGGCCGGACTGGAAGGTGCTCGGAGACCCGGGGAATCGCTTCTACGCGGATCCCTTCCCGGTCAAATGGCAGGGCAGGACATTCGTCTTCTTTGAGGATCTCGACCATCGCGTCGGCAAGGGCGTCATCTCCGCGGTCGAATTCGACGCCAGCGGACCGGTTGGGAACGTGGTCCCCGTGCTGGAAGAGCCATGGCATCTGTCGTACCCGTTCCTGGTGGAGGATGGCGGCGAACTATGGATGATCCCGGAAAGCTCGGAGCATCGGGACGTCGCGGTCTACAGATGCGTTCGCTTTCCGGACAAATGGGAGCGTCACTGCACGCTGCTGTCGGGGCTGGAACTGGCTGACGCGACCATCACGCGGCATGACGGCTTGTACTATCTGTTCGGAGCATGGCGCGACGGGACCGGCGGATATTCCGATACGCTGGCGATCTTCCATGCCGAGCACCTGTTTGGCCCCTGGCAGCCGCATGCGAGCAATCCGGTCCTGATGGATCGCGCGAGCGCACGGCCGGCCGGCAACTTCGTGACCATCAATGGACGGCTGTGGCGACCGGTCCAGAATTGCGCCAACGGGTACGGCGCCGCGCTCGGTCTTGCGGAGGTCCTCGAACTTTCGCCGACCACGTTCCGGCAGGTCGTGCGGCACTCGCTTGCGCCAGGGCCGCTGTGGCCCGGCAGGAAGCTGCACACGCTCAACCGCTGCGGCCAGCTCGAGGTGATCGACGGCTCGCGGGTTCAGCCCAAGATCACCTCTTTCATGGGCGGCGCTGCATCGATCATGTGGTCGTCCGTTGAGAGTGACGTCGCGCCGCAGAACCGGGACGGTTCACGACCTGCACCAGATCAAATTCTGACCGCCGATCGCTTTGGCACCGGCGAACGATGATCGCCGGTGCGGTTCGCGTCGGTCGCCGCGCCAGCGCGTCCAAATCGCGAACCCACGTCAACGGTCGCACGCGGTGCGACCACGAACGCCTGCCGCGCTTTGTTCCATCGCTGGTAATGAAAAAAGCCCCGCAGGGCCAGTCTCTTGAGAGTGGTGGGCGCACCAGGGCTCGAACCTGGGACCCGCTGATTAAGAGTCCAATCGCAATCCAAATCATTTCAATGACCTAGCTTCGAAAGATCGGATAGAGAGCATAAGGAAGCTCAATCACTTACGAACGAATTTCGAAATGAAAAAGTTTAACTTTAGCGTTATAACGATCGACGCCGCAATCTGTGCGGGATTACTCCGAAAATCTCCGGAGGACAAGCCGCGCTTCATCGACTCAGTGACAAACGGCAAGAACAACATGCCCTCATTCAAGGGATCCATCAACGAGCGAGAGCTTGACGACATCTAATTCTTGTTCTCCTTGCCATTGACCCAATCACCCTCGAACGGGCCACCGTCAACGACGGAGTAAGTCTGACCTTGAAGCCGAGGAGGCACGCGAATGGTGTGCTCAAAATTCGCTAGACCGGGGCTCAGCCGATAACGCTCTTCCTGGGCGCCTTGACCGGTCTTTCCGTCAGAAAATCCCTGAATAGTTTTAGCGGATTGGCGCCCAGCGCCCGAGCAATCGCAACAAACTCCACGAGATCGATCCGCCGTTCGCCGCCTTCATATTTGGCGATAAAGGACTGGGGCCGGCCGAGCTTCTTAGCCAATGCCTGCTGGCGGATGCCGGCCTTATGTCGCGCTGCGACAAGGATCTCTATCAGGCGCGCATATTCCGCAGATCTGAGGGACTTTTGCATGGACCGCCGGGCGAGTGAATCGGCGGCAGGCAATTTGATCCCGAAAACGGATTATCCCATAACTGGATAATTATTGAGATCTGAGCTAACACTGGCTTTGCAAGAACCAACGGATCTCGGCGATCGCAGTCAGATAATCAAGTCGGAGGAGGTGATCGTCGGGAAGATGGCCTCGATGGCGGCGGCTTCGTTTTCAGCTACGGTTTGATCACACGCGAACTCGTTCTTGATTGTGAAAGAGCTGGGAACGTAGCGGGAGTGCGGCGTTCAGTAAGCGTCGGCTGAGCGTACGGTTGTTGGACGCATTTGTTATCGTTCATGAGGGACTTTCATGCAAACACCGCCGATTGATCCGGAGGTTGCGGAACTGGCGCCCACAGATCCGGCGCTGACTCCTTATGATGAGGAGCATCTGGTGACCTACCTGCGCCTGTTGGATGCCGAGGCGGAGGGTGCTGATTGGAAGGAAGTTGCTCGGATAGTGTTGCACATCGATCCGAATCGCGAGCCAGCACGCGCACGCAATGCATTTGAGAGCCATCTAGCCCGCGCAAAATGGATGACAGAGCGCGGTCACAGCCGGTTGCTGCGTGATGGCGCTCTCAAGTAGAAGAATTCGTGGCCTCGCCGGAAGCGTACTAGCCGAAAATCGATTTCGAGTCTGCTGATCGCAGGAAAATCGTGCTCATCCCGCTGCGGAAGCGCAATATCGAAGTGCCGTAGGGTGGTTGCGTTAGAGCAAACCACATTGAGGGGAGCCGTCCATGGGCGAGGTTATCAGGATTGGTCTCGATATTGCGAAGTCAGTGTTCCAGGTACATGGGGTCGATGGCGTCGGCGCGGTGGTGATCCGCAAGCGCGTGAGGCGGGCGAATATGCTGGAGTTTTTCGCAGGTCTGCCGGGATGCCTCATTGGCATCGAGGCTTGTCCGGCGGCCCATCACTGGGCCCGCGAGTTAGAGGCGATCGGTCATACAGTGAAGTTGATGCCGTCGAGCTATGTAAAAGCTTACCTGAAGCGCATTGGCTGAGAGACCTTGCGAAAGCGCCGCCGGAGTAATTCGTCAGTAACAATTTAGCGGCCAGCTCTCCGCCACTGTCATATTCGGCGCTCGTCATTGACTAAGCGTTCGCTAGCTAGCGTCACAAGCAGTCTGACCATGTCGGTAGCCGAACGACCACTCTCTGCCCAGAGCTTGGGAAACATGCTGATCGATGTGAAACCAGGAATGGTGTTAACTTCATTGACAAAGAACGTGCCGTCGGCTTGCAGGAAGAAGTCGACCCGCACCATCCCCTCGCAACCGAGTATCTTGGCACATTGAATTGCGGTCCGACGCATGTTCTCTCCGGTCGAAGCCGGTGTTTTTGCAGGAATGCGAAGCACTGACGTACTCTCCTCATGGTACTTTGCTTCGTAAGAATAGAATTCAGAGTTGACTTCGATTTCGCCTAACAGAGAGGCCGCAAACGTATGGTCCGACTCCTCCAAGACCGCGCATTCAATCTCTCGACCAACTATAGCTCGTTCGAAGAGTATCTTGTGGTCGTATTGGAGCGCAGCTCGCACTGCTGGGGCAAATTCTGCCGGCGATGTCACCTTACTGATGCCGATCGAGGAGCCAAGTGAGGCAGGTTTGATAAAGAATGGCGAGCCGAGTTTCGCGGAAACCTCCTCGTAACTGTATTCGCCTTCCGATTTGCTCGCCAAGTACGGGACGATCAAGATTCCTCCCGCCGCGAGCAGACGCTTCGTGAGTGACTTGTCCATTCCTATGGCGGAAGCGGCAATGCCGGATCCTACAAACGGCACCCCCAGCGACCTGCATAAGCCCTGGATGCTGCCATCTTCCCCTAAGGGCCCGTGCAGCATTGGAAAGAACACATCGATCTTGCATACGCGGGATTTATCGCCAAGACACAGCATCTTGCCGCGCCCGCCGGGGAGAAGTGCGAGTTCGACGCGCCTGGTCGGTGCATCATTAGAGACTGGAAGCTGATCATGACGGTACCATCGACCATCCTTGTCAATTTCGATCGGCAGAACTTCATAACCGCCATCTCTCAGCACCGCGTCAATGAACTGAGCTGAACGGAATGAGATCTCCCGTTCAGCAGATCGCCCGCCAAATAGCAAGCCGACGACCACCTGTTCCGCCACCATTGCAAATTTCCTCTCGCGCGATACATACGTGAATTTAATTCCATACAGAGCTCAGTGCAATTTCTTACATTATTTACGTCGGGACGGCGCGGGGATTTTCAGTGCCGCCTCGCTGACCATTGCGTACGTATCTCCGGATGCTGCGACAAGATGCCCTACGCGCTGCCCGATTCATGAACCAGTGGAACGCTTCCGTCTTCGCGATGCGCTTTCATCTATTGAACGTTCGCACAAGCGGAGCTTGCCGCGACGCGACACTCTGGATCCGAATGAGACGAAGGCGTTCGACTCTGCGCCGAGCAACGCTGCCTAACCATGGGGGTGGAATGAGCGCAACCAAACCAGGCTCGCGCTCGTCCCATTTAATGCCTTGTGTCGGAAGTCGGAGAATTAACTTGGCTAAAGCTAGCCTTGATCGATCCGATTTTGCTTCCATTAAAGCTGCGAATATCTTGCTCGGCCAGTGGGGCAAGTCCCTGCCACTCAGCCTCGGTCAAGAGGTCGAGACGTCTAAGGATCGGAATAAGAATACAGGTAAGATCGAGTTGCTCTGCACCATCGCGAATTTTGAACGCGATACCGGTTCTGGAGGGAAGGTGGGCCGCCATGCAAATTGAATGCGACCCACGGGTCACAAACATCTTGCCCTTCATCACCTCAAGAAGCGGAATCGAATAATGAGCAGGCCAGGCAAGTATACATGGATGGCTGATCATGGCTCGCTGAATTCTGTTTATCGACTCCGAGTCGGGTTGTGTCGCCTTTGTGCAGAAGCGAACGGCTGCCGATGCCAGTTGTTGAAGTGAGAGTGTGGGAATATAGCAAGGGACAGAAGAACGACTTCAATGATGCCGAAGCGATTGCCGAAGCCGTGCAG
>NZ_JBHMET010000064.1:0-2888 GCF_042430365.1 Bradyrhizobium erythrophlei | reverse complement strand
AAAAAATTGAATCAGCAAATTCTCGCTACGGCGAGAGGTTTTTCAGCAGACTGCTAGAGCTTTTTGAGAACCTCCTGTCGCAGGTGCTTGCCGTTCGACGTGTGGACCAACCATCGAGGATCACTCTCTCGAACAGCACGGAAGTTCCGGAAATGCGATCAGCCACGTTTCGTCATGTCCAGGGGGTTCCGCGCTCAATCATTGAGCAGAACCCGAGGATGCATACCACGCGTCGTCTTGCGTCATGTGTCTGTAAAATTGGCTTGCTTTAATCTTCGCGCTTGGCCGCAGCCCTGTTGCAAGCGATTGAGCAGGGACATTGCAAGTGGCAAGCAGGCCGCTCCTTTCGCGCGGTGGATGGTCCGGCCTCATACGACAGCAATGCACGTTGTTCATGCTGCGCGGAATTTAGGTTCACCAAAACATACAGGGTCGAGCCATGAAAGCTGTCTGGATTTGTTTTGACTTCAACCGGGATGTTGCCGACGAAAATCACGCGAAGGTCTTTGCGTCCATAGAGGCGGCGGAAGCCTGGTTGGAGCAGAACGACCCCGGGGGCTTAGCGTTTGAATACGAAGTGCGCAACACCCCTGGCGATGCCGATCGCCCGCGGAGTGCTGCGGAGATCGTCAGCCAGATAGCGCAAGCCGGCTAGCGCCGACCTCTGCGGTGGCGCACCTCGTTGTCCGGCGCCTGAATTTCACCGGCTATCCGAGCAGAGCTGAATTGCTCGCGATCTCATATTGCCGTTGCTTGTCGTCGGCCCGATCCCGGACCGTCATGACGTTCAAGCGGGGAAACCGGCCGCCGTCGGTGACATGACCTTCACGTAGCTTTTTCCAATTCGGTTTGCGAGTTGCCCACACACGAACCCTATGGTGCGCTTTCAATGCAGGTTTTCCAACTGCCGATCGTCGAGGTCGTCACGCCCAGCGGGCGCAAGTCACTTTGGGTAGCGGCGGTTCCCGAGGACAAGGCCGTGCGGACAGTCGCGATGAGGCTTCCCGCGAACCATACCGCCACGCTCTCGACGCGTCGTTTAACGCTGAGCCGGAAGTCACTTCGCCTTCGACGCGGCGATGTGCGGTTGATCAGGCTGTGATCCGTTTCGGGAGGAGTCGCTGAGTTGTCTCGCAACAATCCTGCAGGCGAATAATGGCTAGCAACCGCACATCGCGACGCCTGGCGACCAGCGCATGTGACGCTGAGGTTCACCCAACTGTAACGGAGTATCGATCATGCAGACCTTGACGCCTGATCTGGGAATACCCGTCAAGAAGAGTCTAGCTGGAAAGCTCGCCGCAAAGGTCCGCCGATCCGCCCATGTACTGAGAGAGGAGGGAGCATCGCGTCTGCTGCAACTATCTGCATTGTCGTTGATCGAGCCGATCAGAGCGCGGTGCCTTCGCGGCATAGTTTCGCTTGATGCCGCACGAGCCGTATCAAAGCTGGGCAAGGGAACGCGCGGACGAAGCTGCCGTTCTACCATTGAACCGCTTTACGCGCTCAAGCCATGCGTTGCCTTGATCGCGCGAAACGCAACGAAACGGCGGCTAGTCAACCTGCCTCTGGTCGGTCAGCAAACCGTTCGCAGTATCACGATATTGCTTGGCATTGGCGCGATCGACACCTTCCACGGTGATCGCGAACGTGCCGTCCTCCGTCTTTCTTATCCAGCCTTTTCCCTTCAGATACCAAAGATGAAATTCCAGATGCTCGGCCGGACAGCCCAACAGGCGCTCGAGTTCGGCATCACCGATACCGGGCTCGCGCACGTTTTGTCGGCATTTCAGATATAGAAGCGACAGCAGCTTGTTTTGCATCTCGACACCAAGCGCGATGCCCTTGCCGTCACGAAACTCCTCGACCAGTTTGGATCGCGCACTCGCTTGATTCCTGTGCTCGACATCATATTGCGCGCGACTGGCCGGATCACCGAGCGTTTGATGAGCTTCCATGATCACATCGAAGCGGTCACGATCGCCGGTCTGCTTATTGTCGGGGTGGTAGCGTTGGGCAAAATAGCGAAACATTCGCTCGACAGTGTCGCGATTGGCGTTCGGGCTGATTTCCAGAATTTCGTAATAGTCGATGAACTCGGATGCAGCCATCGTGTTCGCCCCCAAGGGATTCATGCTGACGAGCGGTCGCCCGTCCGGCAGGTCCGTCCGGAAACTCGCGCCGCCGGCCGCGCGATTTGGACAACGCTATCGCCCCATGACCCGGTCGCTCGTGATCTGAAGCACAACTGCCATCACGGAAGTATCGCGACGATCGGCGGCCCTGTATCGTACTGCAAGGGCCGAAGAACGTCGCGTGATACAGGGATCGGCTCTTGCGGCCAGATCGCGCACCATATTGATGCGCTGTTGCTTGAAATGCTCGTCCAAAATTGCGCCCTAACGCAACAAACTGAAACAGCCTTAATGCTGGCGCAAGAGCTGAGCCTGAAAAAAGGTGGACATCGAATGGTCTGCCGACCAGCGCCGGTAGCTGCGCTGGAGCGGGCGAAGGGAATCGAACCCTCGTATGCAGCTTGGGAAGCTGCCGTTCTACCATTGAACTACGCCCGCGATCTCAATCGCTTAGGTCGACTCTCAGAACTGCGCCAACATGAGCCAGCGAGACGACGTCCAGACCATAGCCCGCGCCGTGGCAAAGGATCAAGCGTACATTGCATGGAATGGTCAGACATTTGAAACACGAGAGCGGCGGGACGCGCTATCTCACTCCGTGCGGCTTAAGCGGCAACCCTCCCCAAAGAGAGCGCCAGGAAGCCATTCGACGGCGTCAGGCCGACCGTCTTGGCTTGGGTGTGACGCGTTTTTTTCACGCGAACCGGTGTCCACTTCGCTTGAAAACGCTCTAGCAGTCTGCTGAAAAACCCA
>NZ_JBHMET010000063.1:0-32362 GCF_042430365.1 Bradyrhizobium erythrophlei | reverse complement strand
CAATCGCGTGCCGGTATCCCTCGTCGCGACAAAAACCGTCGATAGCTCTTCCCGGCAAACAAGGCCAACAGCTTGTGGGCGACATCGACGAGGTCTCCGCTCAGATCGATGAGGCCGCGAGAATCAGTGAGGCCCTACGCTGCGTATCAAATGGATCACTCGCGAAACGCGGTAAGCGAGAGAAAGGCGCCCAATCCTCCCGACACCATTGCGGCTCCGCTCTGCGTCGGGTCACTCGATGCCGAGGGAGATCGCATCGCCGGGATGATCTCGATCTCCACGGTTGCTCTTCCGCCGACCGTCCAGATGATGATCGGCGAACGCTTCAAGGTCATCTCCAAGGGAGGCAGCCGGCTCAAGCACCGACGGGCGCCGCTGCGCAGAATTTGGCTCGAGATGACCATGGACGACGACGACACGCCGCCGACCGAGACCGCCGCACCGTGCAGCTTTGCCGAACGCGCAATCGCCGGCGAGCGGAAGGCTCGCCGGCGACGCATCGCCATCAGCAGAGTGCCACCTTATTGCCGCGTCAGGCGAACTACGTCCTGCCTCAGGAGGTAGAGCGAGACGGCGAGCAGAACGACGTCCTTCATCAGGAAGGGCACGTTGCCCGTCATCGCAGGGAAGCCTCCCGCGGCGATGTCCCAGCCCTCCGGCATGAGCGGAATGATGGTGACGGTTGCGATGAAGGTGCCGGTCGAGCCGAGGGCGCCAAGAACGCCGAGCCGCTTGTCCCAGAAGCCCGCGAGCAGCAGGGCCCCGAACGTCCACTCCGACAGGCCCAGGAAGTAGCTGGCGCCGGCGTGGCCGAACACTGGATACAGCCACCAGATCAGCGGCCCGTTGCTGATGAACGGGACCAGTCTCTCGAACTCGTACGGAAACCACTTCTGGTAACCGAAGAAGAGGAACATGATCACCATCGAGGCCCGGACGACGTGGTAGTCGAGATCCTCCGCGAGCAGGCCGGACCTGTGGAGCGCGCGGACAAGGGGATTGTGAGTGGTGTTGGCAAGCGTGGTCATGGTCGTGATCCTTTCATTCAAGATGATCTGACGGCGCGCGGTCGCTTCACGCGACTGCGGGAAAGTCGATCTCGGTGTCGTTGATGCGGTTGAAGACGTTGGTGAAGACGGTGGTCGCGAAGGCCAGGCTGATCTCCACCAGCTGCGCGTCGCTGTAGCCGGCGGCCTTGATCGCGGCGAAATCCTCGTCGCGGACGGTGCCGCTGGACAGCGCAAGCTTGCGGACGAAGCCGACCAGGGCGTCGCGCTTGGCATCACCGGTGGGCTGCCCCTTGCGGATCTGCTTAAGCTCTTCCGGCTTCACGCCTGCGAGCTTGGCGAGATGGTTGTGGGCGGCGACGCAGTAGTCGCAGCCGCCGGCGGAACTGATGACGAGCTTGATGACCTCCTGATCGCGCTTGGTCAGGCTGCCCGCTGCGAGCACCGCATCGGCGGCCAGGATCGACTTGAGCGCGGCGGGACCATGGGCAGCGATGGCCGCGAAGGTGTTCGGCACGCTGCCGATCGCCTTCTTGATCTGCGCGTAGACCTGGCCGGATGCGCCAGCGGCGTATTCGAGGTTGGGGACTGAAAGACGGGACATGGTGGCACTCCTTGGTTGGGTTGGTGAACGATTGCGGAGAGACACTATGGCCGTGAAATGAGATGTTGAATGTCGTAAGATCTCTCCTATATGCTCAATCGTCTCATATCTCGTCACTTCAGGAGATAGCCATGGACTGGCTTAGCCGGCTGTTCGAGATGATGCCGATGCGCGGGCGGCTCGACCTGCGCTGCTCCTACGGCGCGCCCTGGCGCATCGATCAGGGGCCCGGTGAGGCCAACGAGATCCCGTATCACGCCGTGCTCGCCGGCTCGGCGACGCTGGAAGATCCGGCGGGGGGCCGACCGCTGCAGCTGAAGCGCGGAGACATCCTGCTGCTCCCCGGCAACCCGCGGCACGTGATGCACGACGGCAGCGGGGCCGCGCCGCTGCCGGCCCGTAACCGCGCGTCCCTCAACTTCACGATCAGCGAAAATCTCGGTTCGGACGAACGGCTCGATCTGTTGTGCGGACACTTCGCCGTCGCTCCGCCGCACGACCGCTTGCTGCGCAGCTATCTGCCGCCGCGCCTCATCGTGCACGCCGGCACTCACGCTGGACAGAAGGAAACGGCCGCGCAGCTCGCAGGCCTTGTCGCGCTGATGCGAAGCGAGTCCGCGGACGATCACCTGGGCGGACGCGCGATGTTGAACGCGCTGTCGACCGCTATGTTCACGCTTGTGCTGCGGCTCGCCAGCGAGACGGACGACGCCCCTCGGGGTCTCCTCGCTCTGGCCGGTAATCCCCGCCTGGCGCCGGCGGTGGCGGCTCTGTTCAACGAGCCTGCGCGCGCATGGTCGCTGCCGGATCTCGCGCGTCTGTGCAACATGTCGCGAGCCACGCTCGCCCGCCAATTCCAAGAGAAGCTGGGGCGGTCGGCCACCGATCTCCTGACCGACATCCGGATGACGCTCGCAGCGAACGAACTGAGGAAATCTTCCCTCTCGACCGGCGCGGTGGCGGAGGCGGTTGGATATCAATCGGAAGCGGCCTTCCAGCGCGCCTTCAAAAGCCACATGGGCATCACGCCGGCCCAATGGCGCAAGATGCAGGAGCCGTCGGGCCGAGAGGTCTTCGCCAGGCCTGCAGCACCTGCCGATGCGAAGCCTGCGGAGACGTCCGAAGTGGATCCTCCTGTCGAGCCCAGGCCAGCGAGGCGCGGTGATGCGCCGTCGCTGGCCTAGCGAAGCTTCGTGACGAGGTGCTGTTCAGTCCGCCGGCGCGACCTCGGCCACCGGGTAGTCGATGTAGCCGCGCGCGTCGCCGCCGTAGAAGGTCGACCGATCGTAGCGGTTGAGCGGAAGGCTGAGCCGTAGCCGCTCGGGCAGATCCGGGTTGGAGATGAAGTGACGGCCGAATGCGACGAGGTCGGCGTCCCCGGCCGCGACGATGGTCTCCCCTGAATGCGGTGCGAAGCCGCCGGCCGCGATCAAGGTCCGCGAGAATTTCGGCCGCAGATGCTGGGCGGCGATCGGCGCCTGGCCATGCGAGATCTCCTCGGTGCCCTTGATGCGCGGCTCGACGACGTGGAGGTAAGCGATACCGAGGCGATCCAGCTCTCTCGCGACGTAGCCGAAGGTTGCGGGCGGATTGCTGTCCGACATGGATCCGTACGTGCCGCTCGGCGAGATGCGGACACCCACACGATCGGCACCCCAGGCGGAGATTGCCGCTTGCGTCACCTCGAGCAGGAAGCGGGCACGATTCTCGATTCTGCCGCCATATTCGTCCGCGCGCTTGTTGGTGCCATCCTGCAGGAATTGATCGGGCAGGTAGCCGTTCGCGCCGTGAATCTCGACGCCATCGAAACCCGCATGCAGCGCGCGCTCGGCGCCGGATCGGAACTCCTCGATGATATCAGGGATCTCATGCAGTTCGAGGGCGCGCGGCATCGAGAACGGGGCTTCGCCGCGCTTGGTGTAAGCGTAGCCCTCGGCTGCAATCGCAGAAGGCGCGACCGGCGCTTCCCCGTTCGGCTGCAGGTCGACATGCGACTGCCGGCCGACATGCCACAACTGCTGAAAGATGCGGCCGCCCTTGGCGTGGACCGCGTCGGTGACGCGCCGCCATCCGGCGATCTGAGTATCCGAGTAGATGCCCGGCGCCCCGGCATAGCCGTTGCCGCGGATCGAGACCGGGGTGGCTTCGGAGACGATCAGACCGCCCTCGGAGGTGCGCTGAGTGTAATATTCGACCATGAGATCGCTCGGAATATCGCCGGGATCGGAGCGCATCCGCGTCAGCGGCGCCATCACCACGCGATGGGACAATCGATAGGGGCCGACCTGGGCCGGCGTGAACAGCTTGGACATCGTCGTTTCCTTTGGGACAGATCGGGTTAAAGACAGCGGCCGATGGTCGCGAAGAGCTTGCGCCCCACCGGCCGCCTCATGCCGTCACGCCTTGACGGCGGCCGCCCGCTGAAGGACCGGGATCATGTCTTCAGGCTCGGGCCGGCGGGTGTAGTCGGGGTTCACTTCGGAGTAGAGGATCACGCCGTCCTGTCCGATGACGTAACGGGCCGGCATCGGCAGCGTCCAACTCGGATCGTCGTTGAACGTCGGCAGATCGTTCTTCAGCTGCTTGTAGAGCTCGACCAGGTAGTCGGGCAGGTCGAAGCGCAGTCCGAACGCGGCGCCGACCTTGCCCTTCGCGTCCGACAGGATCGGGAAGCTGAGCTTGTTCTGGCGCACGGACTTGCGGCTGTTCGGCGCGGTCTGCGGCGAGATCGCGACGAGCGAAGCGCCGTATCTGTCGAATTCCGGCTTGGCGGCTTCGAGCGCCTGCAGCTCCATGTTGCAGTAGGGGCACCAGACGCCGCGGTAGAAGCTGAGGACCAGCGGGCCGCGTTTCAGGAGATCAGCCGAGTTGACGATGTTGCCCTCCGGATCCTTCAGCGAGAAGGACGGGGCGACATCGCCGGCCTTCTTGGCGCGCTGGGCGGCCCCTGACTCGATCAATTCTGCGGTGGCGCGGTGCATCGTCTCGATGACGGAGCGAGGAACATTGTAAGGCGGCTTTCCGGCCTCGAAATCGGCTTTGAAAGCATCAAGCTTGGCTTGAAGCGACATGACGGTTCTCCTTTGGGCCTTTGCGTGGAGGACGGCGGCGCCGTCCGCTTTGTTGAACTCACACGCAGCAAGCTAAAGGAGACCGCCATGCCGGGTAGCGGGGCCGTTCGACTAGCCATTATTCCCGCCGGGAATAACCGCGGGGGGCTCAGCATCCGCGGCAAATGATCAGCTTGCGGTCGAGCTCCTGGTCGAACTGCCGCTGCTGACGCTCCCATGCCGACACGGCCTCCGATTGAGGGGCGTCGGCCCGTTGCGGTTGCCGATGGCCGACCGGAACAAGCCAGGGCAGGCGTGAGGTCAGGATCAGCGACCGGCTCCCTGCAGCCGCCTTGGCGTCGGGATGATCTGCGGTCGCGCTGATCGCCAGATCGGGGAAGACGCTGGCAGCATCGTGCTGATGGGCGGCGTTTGCAGGCGAAAGCAGGCCGATAAAGACGATAGCTGCGGCAGCGGTGCGGATTGAACGATCGAGGATCGATGTGCGGGTCATGGCGACGTTCCCTGGCAGGAGGCTCGGGATGAGCAACTCCCTTGCGTGTCACCGTACCCGCTCACCTCAAGCGCTGAATGCCGCCCGGGATCGAAGACATGCTCGTTCGTCTCATCGACCGCGCTTATGGCTGCAGCAGCCGGCTTGCTCGGTCATCCGTTGAATGTACGTTCGAAGAAGTCCACGAACGCGCGCGCCTTGGCGGTCGCGGAGCGCCCGGTCGGAAGCACGGCCCACAGGTCGAGGACCGGAAGCGTCCATTCCGATAGGACCGCACGCACGGCGCCCGATCGTAGTTCAGGGCTGAACATCCATTCCGACGCAATCGAGAGGCCGACGTCGGCGAGCACCGCAGCCCTGACGCCTTCCGCAGCAGTCACCCGCAGTCTGCTTTGAACGGTGACGGCCAATTCGGAGCTTTCGCGCCGAAACGACCAGATGCTGCCTTCTTGGAGGTAAATGACGGCCTGATGTTTGCTGAGTTCACTAGGGGTCGACGGCGTGCCCGCGCGATCGAAATAGGCCGGGGTGCCCAACACGAGGCGCTTGCATCTTGCGATACGGCGGGCGGTCAGCGTCGAATCCGTCATCTTCCCCATCCGAAGCGCCACGTCGATCCCCTCCTGGACGAGATCGATCTGGCGGTCGTCCAAGACGACCTCCAGCTCCAGCTCCGGATGCTGCGCCAGGAATTTCGGCAAGAGCGGAATGAGATGGATGCGGGCGAAGGTCACCGCGGCGCAGATGCGCAATCTGCCCTTCAGCCCGGCACCGGCTCCGCGTGCGGCGAGCTCCGCTTCGGCGGCTTCCTCAAGGGCGCGCCTGGCGCGCTCGAGATAGCCGAGCCCGGCTTCCGTCGGAGTGAGGCCGCGCGTCGAGCGCGTCAGCAGCTTGACGCCGAGATACTCCTCGAGCTGTGCGACCGACTTCGAGACCGCCGGTTGTCCCACCCGAAGCTGCCGGGCCGCCCCCGAGAAGGACCCCGTTTCGACGACCCGCACGAACGTCTCCATTGAAGCCAGACGATCCATCCTATTCTCCGCAGGAATGAGCGCTATCGCTCTGCCCTATCTGCCATGCCGCGCGAGAATTGGCCATCTCTCCAGCCATCCAAGCGGTTGTCCGGCAAAGGAGAGCAGGCAATGAGCAGCCATGAACACTCGATCGCGATGCGGGTCCGGAGCGCCGGTGCGGGCGTGAGTGGTACGACTCGCGCGAAAGCCGCCGCGATCGAACTGATTCAGACCCTGAGCGGAACGGCAAGGGATGCGCTGTTCGCGTATGCGATGACGGGCAGCGCCGTGGCGAGCCTCGCCATTATCGCCGCGCCGCATCTCGAGATGCTGCTACGCTGCGTCTTCCACGGCAGGGGATGAAAGCGAAGGCCGCCTGTGCACCCTGCGGAGTTGACAGGGCCTTGCCAAGACATTGAATCGAGCTCGGTCAACCAAATCCGAACAAGCGGAACAGGATGTCTCGAATGGAGCAACCGATCGAAGGTCGGACGGCGGCTACCTCGCAAAGCCGCACATCGGACCGGGCCAGCCTCCCGGGCCAGGTCGTACTCGTGCTGCAGGGCGGCGGCGCATTGGGATCCTACCAGGCCGGCGTGTACCAGGCGCTGCAGGAAGCCGGCATCGGGCCGGACTGGATCGTCGGGACGTCCATCGGGGCGATCAACGCGAGCCTGATAGCCGGCAATGCGCCGCAGGATCGGTTGGCTCGCCTCGTCGAGTTCTGGGGCAGGGTGCAGCGTGCGCCGCTCTGGGACATGCGCGGCGTCTTGCCGGGGTTCGGCGATAAATGGTCCTACTGGACGACGCTGGCGCGCGGCATTCCCGGCTTCTTCACGCCCAATCCGCTCGCCCATGTCGGCGATTTCTACCCGCTCGGCGCAGATCACGCCGGTTACTATTCGACGGCGCCGCTTGAGGCCACTCTCTCCGAACTCGTCGATTTCAATCTGATCAACAAAGGCACGCCGCGCCTCACGATCGGGGCGGCGCATGTGCGCACCAGCCAGATGACGTATTTCGACAGCCGCCGCTGCAGGTTGGATGTGAAGCACATCATGGCGTCCGGTGCGCTACCGCCGGCATTCCCGGCGGTGCGTGTCGACGGCGAGCTCTACTGGGACGGCGGCATCCTCTCCAACACCCCAACCGAGGTGGTGTTTGACGACAACCCGCGCAGGGACTCGCTCATCTTCACGGTCCATCTCTGGAATCCGGTGGGGGCCGAGCCGAGCACGATGGCGGAGGTTCTCAACCGCCACAAGGACGTCCAATACTCCAGCCGGATCGCAAGCCAGATCACCCGGCACCAGCAGGCGCACCGGTTGCGCCACGTGATCAACGAGCTCGCCGCACGGTTGCCGGACGCTGAGCGCGTCAGGCCTGAGGTGCGCGAACTGATGAGCTACGGCTGCCAGACCCGGATGCATGTGGTGCAGCTTCTGGCTCCGCAACTCGACTACGAGGACCACACCAAGGACGTCGATTTCAGCCACGCCAGCATCAAACAGCGCTGGGACGCGGGCTACGCCCACACCAAAGCAGTGCTCGCGCGCGAGCCCTGGGTGGGGCAGTTCGATCCGCTGTCGGGCGTGATCCTGCACGAGGCCGGAGAGTTCACGGCGCTCGCCGCCGAATGAGGAGAGGCGAGCGCCGCACTCTTTATCCGGCACCTGCGGCGCTCAGCTGATAGAGTCGCCCGGTTGCGTCCAGGTCCTCGACGCGCCATTCGCCGCCGACGCCTTCGATGATCCACCTGAGCAGCGCCCACAAATCGCTATCGACATTGGTGTCGTCCAAGGTCTCCAGCGCATAGGGCAGGGCGTAGATCTCGAGCCCGTCCGGAAACGGCTCACCGCTCCGCCCAATGAACACGAGCGCGTAGATCATTCCAGAAGGTGCCCGCACGTAGCCAGGCCGCGACAAACCTGCGGAATCCAGAGCGAAGCGGCGCACGAAGAAATCCCGGAATTCGGGGTAGTGCCCGACCCGATCCTCGGTCAGCACCAGCGCCCTTCTTGTTCCGTGGAGCTCAGGATTATCGATGATTTCGATCCGCGTCATGACTATCTCCCCTCGATGCGGTCGAGGAAACGGTTGATCCTCTCGGCGATCTCGGTACCGGAATCCTCTTGCAGGAAATGTCGACCCGTCACGAGTTCGGGTCCCTCGGCATGCGGCAAGAGCTCCTTGAAGCGCGTCGCGAACGTCTTGTGATCGAACACTTCATCCTCTCTGCCCCACACAAGAAGCGTCGGGAATTTCGCCTTTCTCAGCTCGCGCTCGAGCCATTCGAAGCGCGAAAAGCCCCGCGCGCTATCTTCAAGCGGGATCCAGCGCGGCCAGGTCCACGTCAGGAGACGCGATCCCGGATCCGGCAGTATGTCTTCGTAGATGCGTTGAGCCTCGGCCGCGAATTTCTTCCGGTCGACCACCGACAAATACATGCCGCGGCCAGCGAGGGCGTTGTGGCGTCCGAGGAGAAACGGACCCACGACGGGCGCGTGCATCATGCGCCAAGGGAATATCCGCTTGTGGAATTCGGCCGGAGGAAGGGGCCATGCCCACGTGCTCATGATAACCAGAGCGCGGACGCGGCCGGGATTCGAGAGCGCGAACCCGAGACCGGTTGGTCCGCCCCAGTCGTGGCAGACCATTGTGGCGTTGCGCAAATTGAGCTGCCTCAGCAATCCCGTTAGGTTCGCGATATGGCCATCGAGCGTGTGCGCCTGTTCCCGGACGGGCTTCTCAGACAGGCCAAACCCAATCATGTCAGGAACGATGACGCGCCGGCCCGCCGCCGTCAGCGGCCCCACGAACCTGCGGTACAGAAAGCCCCATGCCGGGTTGCCGTGCAGGAGAACTACCGGATCGCCGGCGCCCTCGTCGATGTAATGCATGCGCCAGCCGTTGACCCGCTTGAACTTCGGTTGGTAAGGCCATTCCGGGTGCGTGAAGCGTGAAGGTGATTTTTGCGTCTCACCTGGTTCGGCGTTCATATCGATTCTCCTCATGAGGCGCGGCCGCTGCGTTGATAATTCTGGCAAGCCGCTAAGCGATCATCTCGAGGGCCAGTGCGATTCCCTGGCCACCGCCGATGCACATCGTCACGACACCTCTCTTGAGGCCGTCCCGACGCATCGAATGGAGAAGTCGGGCTGTTAGCACAGCGCCTGTCGCACCGATCGGATGACCATGTGCGATCGCGCCACCCTCGACATTCACGATGTCGGGCGGCAGTCCCAGTTCTCGGATGACTGCGAGCGCTATGGCGGCGAAGGCCTCGTTGATTTCGATGCGCTCGACGTCGCCGTTGCTCCAGGCGGCGCGCGTCAGCGCCTGTTTGACAGCGGGGATCGGCCCGAGGCCGAATAGACCCGGCTCGACCGCAGCGATGCCGTACGCCACGAGACGCGCGACGGGCGTCAGACCACGTCTATCTGCATGAGCTTCGCTCGCCAGCACCATGGCCGCCGCGCCCGTGTTCAGCCCTGGGGCATTGCCTGCCGTGATCGTGCCACCATCGCGGAAGACCGGCTTCAGCTTGCTCAGCGCCTCGATTGTCGTGTCCGGCCGGTTATGCTCGTCCGCTTCGAACGTGCTCGGGCCCTTCCGCCCAGGAACTTCAACGGGTGCGATTTCGCCAGCGAACTTTCCGGCCGCCTGCGCGGCGGAGAAGCGCCGATGTGAGCGCAGCGCCCATTCGTCTTGGGCTGCGCGACTGATCTGAAATTTCGTTACCAGATCTTCCGTATGCCAACCCGAGTGTGCATCCGAAAACGCGTCGTTGAGCCCGTCACGCAGCACGCTGTCGTAGAGGACCGCGTCGCCCATGCGGTGACCCCACCGGCCACGCTGTACCAGATACGGCGCTGCATCCATGTTCTCCATGCCGCCCGCGATGGCCGTATCCACAGAACCCATCAGAATTTCTTGCGCTGCGGAGACGATCGCTTGTGCACCGGAGCCACAGACCCGATTCACGGTCATGCCGGGGACTTGGACCGGCAGCCCCGCGTGGATCGCGGCCTGCCGTGCGGGATTCATCTTGTTACCGGCTTGCACGGCGTTTCCCATCACCACTGTTCCGATCTCGTCCGTCCGCAGGCCAGATCGTTGAAGAGCGGCGCTGATGGCTGTCGCTCCAAGCTCAACGGCCGGAATATCCTTCAACGTGCCGCCGAATGTTCCGATGGCTGTACGAACCGGTTCGGCAATCACGACCGGATGCTTCGATGTCATGGAAAGACCTCCGAGCAAGAAAAACGGGGTGAGCAGCTAAGTGCTGTGCAAGGGACGACCTCGGCAGACCGATCCTCGCAATAACACATATTCCTGCACGGAATAGGGAGACGGCCCCCACGCGCAGCGACACTTGACGGAGTCGGCGGCTGATCTGCCGCAACGAGGTCCATTCCCTGCCGGAATGAATGATATCGCTACGTCGCGTCTGCCGCAGGGTCGGGGAATGGATGATGCTGCGGCCACATCGTTCAGTGTTCAAAAAGGAAGAAGAGAAATGATCAACGGATTCACGCTTCACGAAACTACCACCGCGCCGGCGGCTTCTGCCGACATCCTGAACGGCGTCCAAAAGGCGTGGGGCTTCGTGCCCAACCTGCACCGCGTCCTCGCCGAGAGCCCGGCGGCGCTCGAGGCCTACAGCACGCTCTGGGGCATCGCCGAGAAGACGAGTTTCACGCCGCAGGAGCGCAACATCGTCTATCTCGCCATCATCTACGAGAACGAGTGCACCTATTGCATGGCCGGTCACACCAACCTGTCGCGCATGGCAAAGGTCGACAACGAGGCGATCGCGGCGGTCCGCGAAGGCCGCCCGATCGCCGATGCGAAGCTCGAGGCGTTGCGCCAGTTTGCCGCCAAGGTCACCCGTCAGCGCGGTGCGGTGAGCGCAGCCGACGTCGCCGCCTTCAAGGCCGCGGGCTACGACAATCAGGCGGTGCTCGACGTGCTCGTGCTCGCCGCGACAAAGCTCATCTCCAACTACACCAACCATCTTGCGCAGACGCCGAACGACTCCTTCATGAAAGGCGCCGAATGGACTGCGCCCGGCAAGCTCAGGCCCGCCGCCTGACCGTCGCCAATAAGCCGCCCTCGCTTCGCGGCGCGGGCGGCGTCCGACACTGAATCGGCTTCCTCGTGGTCGCGCAAGCCACTGCGTTGGTCGAAGTATCAAAATGACGAGTTGCGAAGGTGAATGCGCTTGTCAACACGGCCGTCAGTCCGCTCGTCCGCATGTTCATTCCCCGACGGAATAAAACCTAATCCACCCACCTAACTAGCCGTCACCGGGGTCTTCGTTAGGTTCTTCGCATGAATTCGACGAACGCAGGATGACAAGGAGTAAAGCGATGTCGAGGTTGCAAGGCAAAGTCGCCGTCATCACGGGCGGCAGTAGCGGCATCGGACTGGCGACGGCTCAGCGTTTCGTGAGAGAGGGGGCCTTCGTCTACATTTTTGGCCGTCGACAGAGCGAGCTCGACCTGGCCGCCGCCCTGATCGGACCGCGCGTGGCGGCCGTGCAGGGCGACGTTCAAAACACTCGTGATCTCGATCGTCTCTTTGTAAGAATCAGGGAAGAGAAGGGGAGCATCGATGTCCTGGTCGCCAACTCGGGTTTCATAGATCCGCAGTCGCTGGTCGACACGACGGAAGAGAATTTCGACAAGACTTTCGGCACTAACGTGCGCGGACTTCTCTTCACCGTCCAGAAAGCGCTTCCCCTGATCAGCGACGGCGGCGCCATCGTTCTCACCTCCTCCATCGCTGCGTTCAAGGGCATTCCCAACTACACTAGCTATAGCGCAACCAAGGCTGCCGTGCGCTCGTTTGTGCGCACTTGGACGGCAGAACTCAAGGACCGCGGAATCCGCGTCAATGCCATCAGCCCGGGAGCAATCGACACGCCCATCATCGATGCCCAGTCGGCCACGAAAGAAGGCGCAGACGCGATCCGGGCCAGCTTTAAGGCTGCTACACCGCTAGGTCGCCTCGGCCGGCCTGAGGAGATTGCGGCCGCAGCGCTGTTCCTGGCTTCGGACGAGGGCAGTTACGTTGCTGGCGCCGATCTCGTCGTCGATGGTGGCCTGAGTGCGCTTTGAAGCATCAGAAGGTGTTGCCTTGAGGCTGGCGTACCAACGTCCGTCACTGTTGCGAGTTGGCCTTTTTAGCCCGGGGGCAGCGTTTGCAGCTTCGCATTTGGCGAACAAGTCAAGGAGACCGAAATGATCGACCTCTACTACTGGCCCACGCCGAATGGCCACAAGATCACGATGTTCCTGGAGGAAGCGGGACTGGACTACACGATCCACCCGGTCGACATCAGCGCCGGCGATCAGTTCAAGCCAGACTTCCTCGCCATCTCGCCAAACAACCGCATGCCGGCGATCATCGATACCGCCCCGGCCGACGGCGGCGAACCGGTTAGTGTGTTCGAGTCGGGCGCCATCCTGTTGTACCTGGCCGAGAAGACCGGTCGCTTCCTGCCGAAGGACGTCCGCGGCCGCAAGACCGCGACTGAGTGGCTGTTCTGGCAAGTGGGCGGGCTGGGGCCGATGGCCGGACAGAACCACCACTTCGGGCTCTACGCCCCGACCAAAATTCCTTACGCAGTCGACCGCTACACGAAGGAGACGAACCGTCTTTACGGTGTTCTCGATCGTCATCTCGAAAACCGCACGTTCGTCGGTGGCGACGGCTATAGCATCGCCGACATGGCTTCCTATCCCTGGATCGTTCCCTGGAAACGCCAGCAGCAGAATCTGGACGACTTCCCGAACCTTCGGCGCTGGTTCGACACGGTACGCCAGCGTTCCGGGACGCAGCGGGCCTACGCCAGAGGCGAGCCGTATTCAAACCGTCCAACCGTCACGGAAGAAGGGAAGAAGATCCTGTTCGGACAGACCGCCGCAAAGGCGTTGGCAGTTTGACGGGAAAGAGCCGCAAGTCTCCCGACGTCCCATTTGCATGTTGGAGGGTAAAAAGACGGCCACGTCTTCATCGGAGCAACACCAGGCGCCCGAGCGCCGGTCGATCGATCAGAGCAAGATCGCGTACCAGAAACCTCAGCCCGCAGGCATGGTGCCGGATGTCTTCATCGGCTCCGCGCTGGAACTTGACGAGGACGAACGCGAATTGGTCCCGCAGTCGCCGACAGTTGCGTTCAGGCCGCTCGTCCTGAACGTGAGTCAGGGCTACTATATCAACATCCTTCGGGTTCGGTCCTCCGGCGTGCTGTCGCGCCACCGCCATTCCGGACGGGTGCATGCCTTCACGCTGCGCGGAAGATGGCGCTACCTCGAGCACGACTGGGGCGCGACCCCAGGCGACTACGCATTCGAGCCGCCCGGCGAGGCGCACACCCTCGTCGTTCCGGATGACGTCAAGGAAATGGCCACGCTCTTTCACGTGACCGGCGGGTACACCTACGTCGATCCCTACGGCGAGGCGCTCGGATACGAAGACGTTTTCGCGAAGCTGGAGCACGCGGTTAGGCCCTATGAGGCCATCGGGCTCGACAAGGACCATGTGAGGAGGATCGTCCGATGACGAGGCGCGAGACAGTCGATGTAGGCGGCGTTGCGATCAGCTACCTCACCGCCGGTGAGGGCGGCCCCCTGGTGCTCCTGCTTCACGGCACCTATTGGAGCCGCGTCTGGCAGCCTGTGCTCGACGGCATCGCTGCCGCGGGCCTTCGCCCGGTGGCGGTCGATTTCCCCGGCTTCGGCCGCTCCGGCGGCGAGCTCACCGTGAGCGAGGCTTCGGTCCCGCGACTCTCCGCCTGGCTGCTGCGTTTCCTCGAAGCGCTCGGGCACAAGGGACCGGTCATGGTCGCCGGCCACGACATCGGTGGAGGCGTCGCGCAGCATCTGATGCTCGCCGGGAAGGTGGAGGTACCGCGCGTAGCCGTGGTGAACGGCATCATGTACGATTCCTGGCCGGTGCCTGGCGTTGCCCGCTTCCGGGATCCGGCAGTGGCTGCCGCGACGACGCGGGATGACGTTCTGGCCGCGCGCCGAGTGTCCGTCGTGAAGGCGCTCGGCCGCCCCGCAAGCGAAGCCGAGATCACCGAATATCTTGATCCCTGGACAGACCCCAGGGTCGCCCGGTCCTGGCTGGCGCTCGCCGGCGCTGCCGACCACCGCTACACCATGGAGATGCTGCCAGCTCTGCTACAGTCGAAGAAGCCCAAGCTTCTCGTCTGGGGTGAAGACGACGGATTCCAAACGGTTGATTATGCCGAACGCTACGCACGCGAGATTCCGGAGACGAGGCTCGTCCGGATCAAGTCGGCAGGCCACATTCCGATGGAAAACGATCCCAAAGCCGTTGCGGGAGCTCTGGCCGAGTTCTTTGTCGCCAAGCAGTGAAGGAAGGGCCCATGAAGGTTGCGATCCTCGACGACTACCAGAACGTGGCGCTGCGACTTGCCGATTGGTCTAACGTCCGGCGGCACGCCGAGATCACCGTGTTCAACGACCATGTCGCCGATCCCTCGGCAGTCGTCGAACGGTTGCGGCCATTCGAGGTGGTATGCGTCATGCGCGAACGCACGCCGCTTGCAAGGGAGGTCCTGCAGCAGCTGCCGAACCTGAAGCTGATAGCTTCCACAGGACCGCGAAACGCCTCCATCGACACCCAGGCCGCGACCGATCTCGGTATCGCTGTCACCGCGACGGGCTACGATTCCACTCCGACCATCGAGTTCGCCTGGTCGCTGATCCTGGCAAGCATGCGGGGCATCGACCGGGAGGCCGCCTCGCTGAAGGCGGGTGGGTGGCAGACCGGGCTCGGCTCGAACTTGCGCGGCAAAAGCCTCGGGGTCGTCGGGTTGGGCAACATCGGAAGAGAAGTCGCGCGCATCGGTCTCGCCTTCGGCATGAAGGTGATCGCCTGGAGCCAGAACCTGACCGAGGAGAAGGCCAGCGCCGCCGGTGCCACCCTCGTCGACAAGCAGACGCTGTTCCGCGAGGCGGATGTCGTCACGGTGCATCTCGTCCTGAGCGGCCGCACTAGAGGCCTGATCGGGGCGCCCGAGTTCGCCCTCATGAAGCCGACCGCCAGGTTCGTGAACACATCACGGGGTCCAATCATCGATGACGCGGCCCTGATCGAGGCGCTGCAGACGCGCAGGATCGCCGGCGCAGCGGTCGACGTATTCGACGTGGAGCCGTTGCCTCCTGATCACCCCTTCCGGAAGCTGGACAACGTCCTCGCGACACCTCACATCGGCTACGTCACCGAAGATCTTTATCGGACTTTCTATGGCGATGCCGCGGCCAACATGGCGAAGTGGCTCGAGGTCAACGCGACGTCCGCATAGACACCTGCGACGAGTAAACCTCCTCGTTAAACAAGGAGTTCAGAATCATGAGCGCGATCAATCAAAGCAAGATCGTTCCGAACAAGGTGCTGGTCACGGGTGCAAGTGGCCTGTTGGGGGTCGCCGCGATTGAGAAGTTTCTTTCCGCCGGCTGGGAGGTGGTCGGTGTCTCGCGCCGCAAGCCCGAGCTACCCAGCGGCCGGGATGTTGAGTTTCTATCGGTCGATCTCCGGGACGAGAAAGCGTCTCGCGCCGCGTTCGAGTCGCTGACTGACATCACGCACATCGCCTATACCGCTCTGCACGAGAAACCCGAGCTGGTCGCCGGCTGGTCGAGCAAGGAACAGATTGAGACCAACAACACCATGCTGCGCAACGTGGTCGAGCCGATCGTGGGCACCGCCTTCAATTTCCAACACGTCAGCATTCTCCAGGGAACGAAGATCTACGGCGTGCACCTGCACCCGATCCCGATCCCGGCCCGCGAACGTGATGCGCGTAAGGATCACCAGAACTTCTTCTTCGACCAGGAAGCCTATGTTCGTGAGATGGGCGCCCGGCACGGCTTCAACTACACGGCTCTACGTCCACAGCTCGTCACCGGTCCCACCCCAGGCGCGTTGAACGTAGTGCCTGCTATCGGTGTCTACGCGGCAATCCGGCGCGAGAAGGGTGAACCATTCGGCTTTCCTGGCGGTCCGTCGTTCGTCTGGGAAGCCGCCGATGCAGACCTCGTCGCCGACGTGATGGTCTGGGCTGCGCAATCGTCCCAGGCGGCAAACCAGGCGTTCAATATCACTAACGGCGACGTGTTCGAGTGGCGCAATGTGTGGCCGGCGCTGGCCGGAACCCTTGGTGTCGAAATCGGGCCGGACATGCCAACGAGCGTGGCAGCCTACCTCAAGGAAAACGCGGATATCTGGGACCAGATCGTCGCGAAGTACAATCTTCGCTCGCGGAACCTACGGGAGCTGGTGGGCCAGGGCGACCAGCACGCGGATTTCGCGTTCGCCTACGGCGCCCCGGAAGGACCGCGGGCGTTCGTGAGCACCGTCAAGCTGCGCCAGGCTGGGTTCACAAAGACGATTGACACCGAGGAATCGTTCCGCAATGCGCTGCAGTCCCTGATCGACCACAAGCTCCTGCCGCCCGCCGCGAAGTAGTCCGGATGCCCCCGATGCGCAAGATTCTCACCGACGCTGCTCATCGTCGTTGCCCGCATCGCCCCCCAGCTCATCGAGCGCCATGATCCGTCGCGCTCGATGATCAACTACAGCGGGTATCCCAAAACAAATAGTAGAGTCAGCTGTCGTGCAGGTAACTCTGTCCGAAAGGACAAGCGGGTCCGCAATGCTAACAGCCTACGTTCATTCGCGCGCGTGACGAGGCCGCTAAATACCTTCGAACTAGCGAGCAAGTCCTGTTCGATGAAGTTGGCTAAACGTCTCCCTTTGAGCAGAGCGCAGTCGCGGCTGTGCGGGTCGGCATGGCCCATCCAGGCGTGCTTCTCACCCTCGCGTAAGGCGCCCGCCTCCCGCAGCATCGAAATCCGTCCACGCAGCGCCCTGATCGCGGCCCGCCGCTCCGTCGTCACCAGCATCGACTTGGTTCCCGCGCGAGACGCAACCTTCCGGCCCGCCCCCCGTCGATCTGCTAACACAGGGCAGGAGCCCGAATTGAAGCCTTCGACTTTTCCACGTGTTATCTGGGTCGAGCTCGGCGACCTGCCGACCGGTTGGGCCAGCTCGGTCTTCGGGCAAGGGCCGCAGCATTGATCACTCACTGCCCTAAAGAATAGTAAGGGCGGGAGCGTGTGACGGCATCCCGCTACAGTAGGAACCGCGGAGAAATGACCTTCAGCTATCCCGAACCTCGCTGGTCACGCGGCTGATGACATCGCGTAGCCATGCATGCGCAGGCTGGTTGTCAAGCCGCCGCAGCCAGATCATGGCAGCTTCGATCGGCTTGGGCGAGCGCGAGAGTCGACGGAAAACCAGGTGGTGAGACCTCGTCATGCTTTTGGCTACGTTGAGGGGCAGCACCGACACCAAATCCGATGTCGACAGAATTTGCGCCGCCGCCAGAAATGGCGCACGCATCGCGGCTCCTTGAGGCGGCTTTGATCTGGCAGGTCCGTTTTCGATAAAATCGGGGCCGAACCGGGCAGACGAGATTTCCAGCTGGGGCAGCGTTGCCAGCTTCTCGGTCGAGAATTCCCGTGCTTTCGCCGCTGGATGCCCCTTGCGATGCACCACGACGAATTGATCCTGCAATAGCCGCCTGCGCGAGAAGCGCTCGCCTTGAGCGGCCGATGGCCCGATCGCCAGATGCAGTTCGTTTCGATCAAGCTGTTCGAGAATGTCCAAGGTGCCGCTCGGCCGAAAATCCAGTCTCACCCCAGGAGCAGTCCTGGCGACGTAGGCTGCGATCGGAGCGACCAGGACGATCGCCGCATAGTTGTCGACGGCAATGCTAAACGTTGTCGTCGCCTTTGATGGATCGAACTGGTCGGGCTCCAGCGATTGCTGCAACCCGTCGAGCGCGATCCTGATCGGCGTGGCGAGCTGCTCGGCCCGCGGCGTCGGCGTCATCCCGTCCGGGCTGCGGACGAACAATTCGTCCTTCAGCATGTGACGCAACCGCGTCAGCGCGTGACTCATCGCAGGCTGGCTGAGGCCAAGTCGTTGGCCTGCCCGCGTGACGGATCGCTCCCGCATGATGGCGTCGAACACCACCAGCAGGTTCAGATCAAGTGCAGCCAGCCTGGGCGTCTTGGTCAAGCGACTAGAACTCCATCAGAATTCAAAGTGCGCATGTGAGGATGAAGAGAATGCATTTTACGCATGCAAAACTCAATCCTAGATTCCCATTCTTGATCGGAGAACTGCACCTCGCGGGCTTCGAGACAGGGATGCCGGCGTTGGGGCGGCCGCCTGAGGAGCGGCCGCGAGGCATCGGTTCACGTGGGAGAAGCACATGATCGGAATCGTCCGGCTCGCCCTGCAGCGGCCGTATACGTTCATCGTTATGGCGGTGCTGATCCTGCTCTTCGGCACGGCATCAGCGCTGCGCACGCCAACCGACATCTTTCCGAACATCAACATCCCCGTTATCAGCGTGGTGTTCAGCTATACCGGCCTGCCGGCCGACGACATGGCCGGCCGCATCGTCACGTTCTACGAACGCTCGCTACCCAACAGCGTCAACGATATCGAGCATATCGAATCGCAGTCGATTGTGAACTACGGGATCATCAAGATCTTCTTCCAGCCGACCGTGAACATCAATGCCGCGCTGGCGCAGGTCAACGGCATGTCGCAGACCGTCCTGAAGCAGATGCCGCCCGGCATCACCCCGCCACTGATCCTGAGCTTCAACGCCTCTAGCGTGCCGATTCTGCAGCTTGCGCTGTCGAGCGATCAGATGTCCGAGACGCAAATCTTCGATTCAGCGCTGAATTTCATTCGCCCGGCGCTGGCCCCGGTTCCAGCTGCCGCGCTGCCGCTTCCGTTCGGCGGCAAAGTGCGCCAGGTCCAGGCCGACCTCAACCAGCAGGCGCTGCATCAATACGGCGTGTCGGCGAACGACGTGATCAACGCGCTTTCATTGCAGAATTTGATCACCCCGGTCGGAACCCAGAAGATCGGCTCCTACGAATATACCGTGAACCTGAACGACTCGCCCAAAGCGGTCGAAGCCTTCAATGACCTTCCGATCAAGACCGTCAACGGCACCGTTATCTATATGCGCGACGTCGCCTATGTGCATGACGGCAGTCCGCCGCAGACCAACGCCGTCCACGTCAACGGCGCCAGCGCCGTGCTCTTGACCATCATGAAGGCGGGCGCAAGCTCGACGCTCGACATCATCAATGGCGTCAAGAGCCTGCTGCCGTCGGTATCGCAGACGCTGCCGGATAGCCTGAAGCTGACCGCAGTCGGCGATCAGTCGGTGTTTGTGACCGACGCGGTCTCCAGCGTCGTCCGGGAAGGCGTGATCGCAGCGGCGCTGACGGGGGCGATGATCCTGCTGTTCCTGGGCAGCTGGCGCTCGACCCTGATCATCACGCTCTCGATCCCGCTGGCGATCCTGGCGGCGCTGACCGGCCTTTCGCTCTTGGGCGAGACCATCAACGTCATGACGCTCGGCGGCCTGGCCCTCGCGGTCGGCATCCTGGTCGATGACGCGACCGTCACGATCGAGAACATCAATTGGCATCTGGAGCAGGGCAAGGCGATCGAGCCCGCCATCCTCGACGGTGCACAGCAGATCGTGGTGCCGGCCACCGTATCGCTGCTCTGCATCTGCATCGCCTTCGTGCCGATGTTCGGGCTTGGCGGCGTGGCCGGTTACCTGTTCCGGCCACTCGCCGAAGCGGTGATGCTCGCACTGGCAGCTTCCTATGTGCTGTCGCGCACGCTGGTGCCGACACTGGCGAACTATCTCCTGCGCAATCAGCACGTCCACGGCTCGGCTGATGGGGTCGACGGAACCAAGCCCAGGCGCAATCCGCTCGCCCGTTTCCAGCGCGGCTTTGAGCGCATGTTCGAAAGTGTGCGCAAGGCCTATCAGGGCCTGCTGCAGCTCTGCCTGCGCAACCGGGTCAAGGTGATCGCTGGATTTCTGGTCTTCAGCATCCTGTCGTTTGGGCTGGCGCCCTATCTCGGGCAGGACTTTTTCCCGACCGTCGATGGCGGCCAGATCAAGCTGCATATCCGCGCCCCCACCGGAACGCGGATCGAGGAAACGACGAGCCTGACCGACCGGATCGCGACGGCGATCCACGGCGTCATTCCGGCCAGCGAGCTCGACGGCATCGTGAGCAATATCGGGCTCAGCGTCAGCGGCATCAACATGGCCTACAACAACTCCGGCACCATCGGCGTCGGCGATGCCGATATCCTGATCAGCCTCAAGCCCAATCACGCGCCGACCGACGACTACATCAAGACCTTGCGCGAAAAGCTGCCGCAGCAGTTCCCCGGTACGAGCTTTGCCTTCCTCCCGGCGGACATTGTCAGCCAGGTCTTGAATTTCGGCGTCCCGGCGCCCATCGATCTGCAGGTCGCGGGCAGGGATCTGGTGGCGGATCGCAAATATGCAAATGCACTGCTGACAAGGATCAGGGCCATTCCCGGCATCGCCGATGCGCGCATCCAGCAGGCGTTCCAGCAGCCGACCCTCGACGTCAATGTCGACCGCTCGCTCACTTCGCTTGCCGGCCTCACCGAAAAGGATGTCGCGACGGCGATGCTGACGACCTTGTCGGGAAGCTCGCAGTCGGCGCCCACCTACTGGCTGAACCCGACCAATGGCGTGTCCTACGCGGTCTCGGTGCAGACCCCGCAGCGCGACATCAACACCATGACCGGCCTGAAGAACATTCCGGTGACGTCCGCGACCGCCGCCAACACCCAGCTGCTTGGGGGTTTGGCGCAGGTGCACCGCAGCAACAGCAACGCCGTGGTGTCACACTACAATGTGCAGCCGGTGATCGACATCTACGCGACGCCGCAGGGGCGCGATCTCGGCGCGCTCGCCGCCGACATCCAGAGTGCGATCCACGCTACCGCCAAGGATCTGCCGAAGGGCGCGAGCGTCGCGCTGCGCGGTCAGGTGAGCACGATGACGAGCGCCTATCAGCAGCTCTTGGTCGGTCTCGCGGCGGCGATCGTGCTGATCTATCTGCTGATCGTCATCAATTTTCAGTCCTGGGTCGATCCCTTCGTCATCGTGACGGCCTTGCCGACCGCGCTGGCCGGCATCGTCTGGGTCCTGTTTGGCACCGGCACGACGCTTTCCGTTCCGGCGCTGACCGGCGCCATCATGTGCATGGGCGTGGCGACCGCCAACAGCATTTTGGTGATCAGCTTTGCCCGTGAGCGGATGGCGGCGGGCGCCAGTGCCGTGCAGGCCGCGTTCGAGGCCGGCGGCGCCCGGTTCCGCCCGGTGCTGATGACGGCGCTTGCCATGGTGATCGGCATGCTGCCGATGGCGATCGAGCCCGGGCAGAACACCCCGTTGGGGCGCGCCGTGATCGGCGGACTGATCTTCGCCACCTGCGCCACGCTGTTTCTGGTGCCCACGATCTTCAGCCTGGTGCATGGACGGCAGCATGGCGCTGCAAACAAGTCCGACGCCGAAGCCGCGCCGTCGCATTGATTGGAGAACGAGGAAAAATGGCTACCGAAAAAGACATCAAAGTTCCGAGTCGGCGGAGCCTCCTGACGGTCGCGAGTGCGGCGGCGTTGCTCGCGGCCATCGTGGTGGGCTATGGCTTCGTCAACCGCGCGCAGAGCAAGCAGGAAGTCGTGGATTGGACCCACGCGCAGGCAATCCCGACCGTTGCTCTCGCTCAACTGATCCCCGGCAGCCCGCACCAGACGCTGACGCTCCCGGGCAATATTCAGCCCTTCAACAGGGCCGCGATTTTCGCGCGCGTGAACGGCTATGTGAAGAGCTGGGATCACGACATCGGCTCGCCGGTGAAGGCGGGGCAGGTGTTGGCCACCATCGATGCTCCCGATCTCGACCAGCAGCTGAGCCAGGCCAAGGCGACGCTGGCAAGCGTGAAGGCGAATTATCAAATTGCTTCGCTCACCGCCAGCCGCAACAACATCCTGGTGCAAAAGCAGATCGTGGCGCAGCAGCTCGCGGATCAGACCGCCGCCGACGAGAAAGCGAAGGAGGCGGTCGTGGACGCCAATGAAGCGAATGTCCGGCAGCTCGAGGCGATGCAGTCGTTCAAGACGCTGGCCGCTCCCTTTGACGGGGTGGTGACCGCCCGGAATGTGGAGCTCGGGATGCTGATCAACTCGGGCGGCTCGGGCCAGCCGCTGTTCGAGGTCTCCGACCTGCATCGGGTCCGGATCTACGTGCAGGTGCCGCAATCGTTCTCCGCCGGGCTGACACCGGGAATGAAGGCGACGTTCGAGATGCCGCAGTACCCCGGCATGCAATTCGGCGCCACGGTCACCCATATTTCCAAAGCCATCAATCCGACTTCGCACAGCATGCAGGTCGAGCTTCAGGCCGACAATTCGGCCGGAAAATTCTTCGGCGGCAGCTACTGCAATGTGCACTTCGAAATTCCGGCCGATGGGAACTTAGTGAATATCCCGTCAACCGCGCTGGTCACCGGCAGTCAGGGTACGCAGGTCGCGACCGTTGACAGCAACGGCAAGGTGGCGCTCAAAGGCGTTCAGCTCGGCCGCGATCTCGGTGACAGCGTGGAGGTCCTTGCCGGCCTGTCGCCATCCGACCGCATCATCAACAAGCCCCCGGAAACGCTGGCGGCCGGCGACACAGTGCGAGTCGCCGCCGCGACACCGAAGATAGCCGGACCAGCAGCGCCTTCGACGACACAGCCGCGCTGAAGAAGGCGTCCCATGCAGGCCCGCGCGGGACTTCCTTTCTCCGGTCGAGACGTCAGGCTGGACCTGTTCCGCGGCCTGGCCAACTGGGCAATCTTTTTGGACCATATTCCGCATGAAGCGCTGAGTTGGATCACGATCAGGAACTACGGCTTCAGCGATGCCGCCGACCTGTTTGTGTTCATATCCGGTTACACGGCGGCCTTGGTGTTCGCGCGACTGATGGTGGAGCGCGGCTACACGCCAGCCGCGTTACGGCTCGCAAAACGCGCTCTCAAGCTGTATGCCGCGCATATCGTGGTCGTGGTCACCTATATCGCCCTTGTTGCGAGCGTCTCGCGCGAGTTTCACGATCCGGATGACCTGAACCAGTTCAATGTCGCGCTTTTCATGAGCGCGCCATTCCGGGAATTTATCCAGGCTCTGGCCTTGATATACAAGCCCGTTAATCTGGACGTACTTCCGCTCTATGTTCTGTTGTTGGGCACGTTTGCTCCGGCTTTGTGGCTGATGGTTCGCAATGCGAATTTGACATTGGCCGGCTCGGTCGTCGTCTATCTTGGCGCAAGGCATTTTGGCTGGAATCTGCCGGCGGCGCCGACGGGCTTGTGGTATTTCAATCCGTTTGCCTGGCAGCTGCTGTTTTTCCTTGGCGCCTGGAGCGCACTTGGCGGCGCCCGTGCCCTTCACCCGCTAGTTCGAACCAGGGCTGCGTTCTGGCTGGCGATCGCCTATCTTGTATTTGCCTTAGTGGTGACGATCGCAATTTGTGCACCGGATTTCGGCGGGCATTTTCCACATTGGCTGCTGGAGCCGTTCGATCCCAACGACAAGACCAATCTCGCGCCTTATCGGGTCGTTCACTTCGTGGCTCTTGCTGTCGTCGTTGTCAGGTTCACGCCGGCGGATTCGCCTATTCTAAAATGGCGCGCGCTGGCGCCGCTGATCAAGTGTGGCCAAAGCTCGCTTCAGGTGTTCTGCGTTGGAATCCTCCTGTCGTTTTGCGCCCATGCCGCGATCGAATTGAGCCGCGATTCGCTGTGGGTTCAGTTTCTCGTCGGTGGGGCAGGCATACTGCTCATGACAGCCGTCGCGTATTGCTGGACTTCGTCCAGACAACGCGACCCCGTCCTCGCGTCGCCGGTTCGAATTGGAGAGCTCGCATGACAGGCAGTCTACCCCTCATTTGGCCGGTCGTGGCGGCCGCGTTCCTGGCCTCGCTGGTCGAGGCCGTCGAAGCGCTGACGATCGTGCTCGCCGTCGCCCTTGTCCGCGGCTGGCGGCCGGCCGGGCTTGGTGTCCTCGCCGGCCTGATGGTACTGGCGCTCATCGTCGTGGCGCTCGGACCGCTGCTCGATCATGTGCCGCTGCACCTGCTGCAACTCGTCATTGGCATCCTGCTCCTGCTGTTCGGCATGCGGTGGCTGCGAAAGGCGATCCTGCGCGCGGCAGGCATCATCCCGCTTCACGATGAAGCGAAGGCGTTCGCGACCGAGACGGCCGAGTTGCGCGAGCAGGCCCGCCGCCATGAAACGCGGCTCGACTGGATCGCCACGCTGACGACCTTCAAGGCGGTGCTTCTGGAAGGGTTTGAAGTGGTGTTCATCGTGATTGCGCTGGGTAGCGGCCGCGGCATGCTCATTCCGGCCAGCGTCGGCGCCGTTGCGGCGTGTCTGGCGGTCGCGGCGGTCGGGCTGGTCGTGCACCGGCCGCTGGCGCGGGTCCCGGAAAACACGCTCAAATTCGCCGTCGGCGTGATGCTGTCCGCGTTCGGCCTGTTCTGGACTGGTGAAGGGCTTGGCGTGGCCTGGCCGGGTGCGGATCTCGCGATCGTTGCATTTGCGGCGATATTTCTGGCGGTCAGCGGCGCGGCCGTCGCGCTGGTGCGCCGTCCCAAGGGGGAGGTCCTGTCATGACCATGCTGCTGCGCGAATTAGCCGGGCTGTTCGTCGACGACGGCGCACTCGCACTTGCGATCCTTGCAGTTGTCGCTCTCGCCGGCATGGTGGCCATCCTGATGCCGGATGTGCCACTGGTGGCAGGCGCGATTCTGCTGATGGGCTGTCTCGCGGCGCTGCTTTCGAGTGTGGCGCGAGCCGACGGGCGTTGATGGCTAGGACCTCGCGCGAAAGCCGGGCAACCGTAAGGAGTGGGATCTTCTTGTTCCTTTCACACTCAGGTCGCCGCTTGAGACAACCGGTCCGCTTGGCACGTTTCAGACATCCCGCGATGTCCGATCTTCGGTCGCTATCATGAGGAAAGCGGACGTGGCGCGGACAGCCGATTTCGGTAGCGATTGGACCCAGAACAGACGTTTCGCTGCAGGTCGCGCACGTAAACCACCGCGGCTTCGTTCGCGGCGGCGCGGATCGCCTGTGCCGTCAAGCCGCTGCGCCAATTCGACCGCCTGCTGCTGGTGTGGAACAACTCGTCCGGCTACGCCAAATCGCTGACGACAACTTCGCCATCGATCGCCTCGGTCGGCGATGCCAAAAGCGGACCGAGATTTTCCTTGATCCAGGGCATCAGGGTCTGGGTCGACGTCTCGGCAGTGGCTTTGTTTGTGAACAGCGACACCGCGATAATCGTGTCGTCGGCTCCGGCGACGAGAAAATACGCCTTGAAGCCCTCCATCTTTTTCATCACCGGCAATGCCCCTGCTTTGACGCGGACGGCGAATTCCTCCGCCGTTCCGGGTTTGATCTTACCGCGCCGGATGGCCGCGAAGGTCCGCTCGCTGTCGTTCCGCTTGTCGTTCATGGTGAAGTCTCCGCTCCGAACGTCGGCATCATGAGTAGACCGGCCCCGAATGTCCTTGAGACGACCTGCATTTTTGCTGGAGAAGCGCCCGATATCAGGTAATCTTGGGGTCCGGGGCTTCCGATGATCTACGCGTTTGCGGACTGCGAACTCGACGTCGAGCGGCGAGAGCTGCGTCGCCATCGCGCATCGGTGCACGTCGAGCCGCAGGTTTTCGAAGTCCTCCTTTATCTCGTCAGGCACCGCAACCGGGTCGTGGGTAAGGACGAGCTGTACGAGCAGGTCTGGAATGGCCGGATCGTGTCTGAAGCGACGTTGATCAGCCGGATTAGCGCAGCGCGAAAAGCAATTGGCGACAGCGGCGAACGGCAAACCTATTTGCGGACCATAGCGCGGCGCGGCTTCAGGTTCTGCGGCGCGGTCGAGGAACGCATCTTACAGTCCGCCGCCGAGGAGGTCCTGACTAACCTCCCGGCACGCGCGACGAGCTTCCTGGGTCGAGAGCGGGAAACAGCCGATGTCATGGCGCTTCTGTCGAATGTCCGGCTCCTCACTCTCACTGGTGTCGGCGGGGTCGGCAAGACGCGGCTCGCAATCCAAGTCGCGGATCGGGTCGCTTCGAAACATCCGGATGGCGCGTGGCTCATCGAGTTCGCGGCGCTCACCGATCCCGGAGCGGTCGGTCATGCGGTCGCCGGCGTGCTGGGCGTAACGCAACGGCCGGGCCGGTCGATCGAACAGAGCGTCATGGATGCACTTCGCGGCCGTCATCTCCTACTGGTGTTCGACAATTGCGAGCATTTGATCGAAACGATTGCGTCGCTGGTTCAGCAAATCATGGCGAATTGCCCGCACGTTACAGTGTTTGCGACCAGCCGAGAAGCGCTGGCGATCGATGGTGAGCAGACCTGGCCCGTTGCGCCACTCGATGTCGAAGGCACCGGTTCTCCGGCGGTGCAGTTGTTCGTGGAACGTGCGCGCGCCGTCGCACCAAGGTTCTCGCTCGGGGACGACGACGCAGTCGTCACCGAAATCTGCCGCCGGCTCGATGGTATCCCTTTGGCCATCGAGCTTGCCGCCGCTCGAATGCAGGCGATCAGCCCGTCACAGTTGCGCGAGCGGCTCGACGAGCGCTTCCGACTACTGAGCGGCGGATTGCGCCGCGGCATCGAACGCCATCAGACTCTGTGGCACGCGGTGCAATGGTCCTACGACCTGCTGTCGCCGCCGGAGCGGGCCGTTCTCGCATGGGCGTCAGTGTTCGCCGGCGGCTTCATGCTTGAGGCCGCAGAGGCGGTACGCGCAGCGGGAGATGATACTCTCGACTTGCTAGACGCGTTGGTGCGCAAATCGCTGGTGACGGTCGAACGCTCTGGCGGCGTAGTCCGTTATGGCATGCTGGAAACCATACGCCAGTTCGGCGAGGCGCAATGCGCCGCGATGGGAGGAAGCGAGGCGGCTCGGTTTCGCCACGCGCAATATTTCGCAGGGGACTCCGACGCACATTTCAAGATCTGGCTAAGCCCACTGCAGCGCGACGCCTATGAATGGCTCGATCGCGAAATGGGCAATCTGCGCGTCGCCTTCCGATGGGCGAAGGAACATGGCGAGATCGATATCGCAGGGCGGATCGCCTCCAACATTGGCGACATGGCGCGCTTTCGCGTGCGCGACGAAGCCGCCAATTGGGCTTCCGAAATCGTAAATGCGGCCCGCGCGATGCGACATCGGCGCCTTGCGGTTCTGCTCACTTGGGCCGCCAGTAGCGCATGGAGCTTCGCCCGCATGGACGAGGCGAGGCGCTACGCACTGGAGGCCATAGCGCTTGCCGGTAGCTCAGATTTCGATCCGTTCGCGTGGGCCTTCACCGACCTGGCAATGGTCGCGTCCTACGAAGGCAAGGTGGAAGAGGCCGTTGCGACGGCGGACGCCGGCGCCGGTCACGCGGCAGATCGGTTGGATCGCTTCTGCCTCGCAATGCGTCCCTATTTCCTCTCCGTCGCCGGCCGCGACGCCGAGGCAATGGCGGCGGCCGAGGAGAGCCTGAACAGGGTCGAGGCGACCGGCGTTCCCGCCTCGATAAGCATTGCACTTTGGGCCAAGGGAAAGGCCTTCGCCGCGGCGGCACCGACGGTTGCGCTGACGGCCTTCGACCGCGGCCTCGCCGTCGCCAACGAATCCGGCAACCGCTTCTGGGAAACCATGATCATTTTTGAGATCGCAGCGCTGCAGGCACGAGTCGGACATCCAGTCAGCGCGCTGCAGAGCTTCAAAAAGATGTTGAGCGTGGGCCGACGTTCGACCGAACTGATGTTCATCTCGCACGGACTTGGAAACCTCATTGTGCTGTTCGCCCGGCTCGGACGCGCTGACGAAGCGGCGACGCTGAATGGCACGTTATCCAAAACCTTTGAGCACAACCCCTTTGTGCCCGACCTTGCCGAGACACTGACGCGTTTGCGCGATGTGCTGGGCAGCGCGCGTTTCGACGCGGCCAATCGGCTTGGCGCTGCCATGGCCCTGCACGAAATGTACGAATACGCAATCGAACAGGTTGAACAGGCGCTCGCGACGACGTCCTAGCTTGGATGCAAGGCGATGGGAATCTTAGTGCTGATCCAATAAGAATGCCTGCTTATGGGCCCCTTTGAGACATGCCGACAGACTCTGAGAATGTTCGCTTCTCCGGGAATACCGGAAGTAATGGTTCATATGCAAAAGGTCAGGAGGTATTTCAAAACTAAACCTCGATGGGATGTTTCTTATCGTCTCTTTATGCGGTAAACTTCTTTTCTCAAGCCAACTGCTCATGCATTCGCCACGGCAGGGCGTAGGGAGCATAGAAGGCCGAAGCCACCTCGTTTAGAAAAACTAGCTGCGCTTGTTCCTAGCAATAGGAACGTGCTCGAGCCATAGCGGCCATCGCGGGTTGCGAATAGTAGTTGCACGGCGGTCGCGCCTTCCGACGGCTAGCGCCAACGTCGTGCAGGCATATATTTCGGACACAAGGAGGTGCGAGATGGCGATGACCGCCACCCAGGTCACTCTCGATACGCCGGCGGCGGAGTTTCGGCTTCCGGCGACCGACGGCAAGACTTACGCACTGGACGACCTTGCGGGCGAAAAGGGCACCGTCGTCGTCTTCATCTGCAACCATTGCCCCTATGTCAAAGCGGTGATCGACCGCATGGTTGCGGACGCCCGGGTGCTGATGTCGGAGGGCGTAGGCTTTTGCGGCGATTTGCTCGAACGATGCGGCGAGCTATCCTGAAGATTCATTTGAGAATATGAAGCATTTCGCGAAGGCTCATGGTTTCCCGTTTCCCTATCTGCACGACGAGACCCAGACAGTCGCGCGGGCGTATGGGGCGGTGTGTACGCCGGACTTCTTCGGTTACAGCGCCAACCGCAAGCTCAAGTACCGCGGCCGGCTCGACGAAGGCCGCACAACTCCGCCCCGCGCTGGGGCGCCCCGAGAGCTTGTCGAGGCCATGCGCGCGATTGCGACCACCGGTGTAGCGCCGGCTGATCAAAAGCCGTCCATTGGCTGCTCGATCAAATGGAAGGACGCATAAAACCGAGCCCTTGTCATAGAGCCCTAGCAGTTACGCGGTTGGAAGCGCAGGCGAAAGCATAGACATACAGTCCGAACGGGTTGCTCGCATCTCGCTCGCGCTCGGGGATTTGAAGGCGGCAGTCGCAATGGCCGCACGTTGAAGTCGCCCCTTTTTGATTTTTGGGAAACGTAGCCATTGGCTTTGCTCGCGGATGCCCGTTGGCAAAGCGGAGAAGGTAATTTGAGCCGCAGTTGGTCGGCGCCCCTTCGCCATTGGGTATGGCGCTGAGGCGCAGGAAGTTCGTGGACTTCACCGGCTGTTGGCAGCGGCGCGTATCGCAGTAGGGTCCAATGAGGGCCAAGATTATGAAAATAACCTATACGGATTCACGCGATGGAATGGTGCTTATTGGGTTCACCGATGAGCGCGGAGAACACGAAATCGCCCTAAGCACAATAGAGACGGCCGACCTTATCGGCGCGTTGAGGACCTCGCTAGAGGAGGCGGTTGGAAGTCCGGCCGCAAACAGCATGGGCCTTCCCGGCATCGAACGAGTGCAGATCGTTGAGACTGCGGAAGAAGTCTTTTTCCGCGTTTATATGAATGATCGCATTTCCCACGATTATCCGGTTCCGAAAGGAACCGCTCTTGCGGATGAGCTTCGGATGATGGCTGACCGGATGGAGGCGCGCAATTCGGCAAAGGCCACACATCCGTCATCCGATATCCAAAAGGGCAAGCTGAATTAGCCGACATGCCGTATCTCCGGGGCTGGCGCCTCGAAGGTGGACTAGCAGGACAGCATCTAGTGTCCTGAACCAGAAGTTCGCAGCATTGCGTCGTGTTTTGCCGGGGCATTGTAACGGCAGAAGCGCTCGATGGAAGCAAGGATGTCATCGGCGGATTTGGTCCATCTGAACGGTTTGGGATCGGCGTTGTGTCGTTCGATGAACAAGGCGATGTCCGCCTTGAGGGCGGCGACGCTGCGATAGACGCCGCGCCTGATCTTCTTATCGGTGAGGAGCGCGAAGAAGCGCTCGACTTGGTTGAGCCATGACGAACTGGTCGGGGTCAGGTGCACGTGCCAACGCGGCCTTTTGGCCAACCATCTCCGGATCATTGGGGTCTTGTGCGTGACGTAATTGTCCATGACGAGATGAACGTCGAGTTCGCGCGGTACGGCAGCCTCGATCTCGTCCAGGAACTTGCGGAACTCCCGGTCCAGCCCGAGCTTGGCCGCCACTTCCGTGTTCTGACCACCTTCCGCACAGGTCAGCACGATCCGGGCTCTCAGAGCCAGCGCCTGCGCCGTCTTCCGCCGCATCGTCAGCGACGTCAGTTCGGCCCGCTCATCATCGCTCAATATCAGGGGGGCAAGTTGCTGGACAGCCATTGGAGACTCCGTCGCCGTTTGCCTCCATCCTTGGCACAGCGACGCGAATCTACTGCGCAATCTATGATTGCGAACTTGTGACTCGGGACACTAGAGAGCCACAGCTCGCGTGTGATCACGGATGGATCAGGGAGTTAGACGAGAGCGTGATGACTTCCTTTCGTCATCACGCTCGGAACCAACGCGCGCTACGGCCGGTCGGTGGATTTTGTCAACACCTGGGGATCAGCAGCGGTGTGGGTGTCGTAGGACGGCATCAAGTTCATTGCAAGCGACCGCAATTCGCTGGACTGCTTGATCATCAACTCGATCTGTATTCGCGCATGCGTGCTCGACAATTTGATGAAATCGGAGGCCGACCTTAGATTGACCAGCTGCTGCGCGTAATCCAGTGCGGCGCTCATGTTCGCCTCCGTGAGTCCAAACGCCTTGGCCTGATAATCAGCAACGGTCGCAGCAATGGTGGCCGCCGGGATCGTCTTCTCCGAGCTTACAGCACCATGGCTGCTGTTCGCCTCCTGGGTCGACGGTTCCAGCGCTGGACCGCTCGGAAACTCTGGGCTGGCAACGTCCTTCACATCACCTGGTGAGGCACTCACACAGACTTTCGGGTTTTGCAGGACAGGGGCCCGATGATCTTCCACAGCCTCCACGGCCATATCGGTGGTACCGTCGGCGGAATTCGAGATCGCGCGAGCGCTCGAGGTGAGCACGTCGGCCGGATGAGGCAATTGGATCACGGCCGAGGAGCCCGCATGCCCCGCGGCCGGAGGGGCAACCGTGATGCTCGTGGTGAGCTGGTCAGAGTTCTCAGCTGCGGTTTCACCCGCTTTCAGGTCCTCGAAAAAAGTCGCGATCGGAGCGGGCGACGTCACTCGCACTCCATCACGTGCGGCACTGCTCACTGCGGCGGCCGTGAGCTCCACGAGCGAGCGACGAACGGGGCGCGCATGAGCAGGCTGCCTTGACCGCGGTTTACCCATGAACGACCGCCTCCCTGTTGAGTTGTTTCGAAACCCAGCCCCACAACGCGCGAATTTCCTCTGAGGCCTTTCCTTCGGGCGCAAATTCTGTGACGCCCAAACCCGCCCCGAGCGCGTCCTGGTAGTCGTTGCGCTGGACGATGAAGGGCAGCGCGAGTACTCCGAGCGAATTCAGTGCCGTCGCAGCTTCGCTCAGCCGATAGCCGCGAGGCGGCGTTTGGTTGAGGACGAAGGCAAATCGGCGGTTGAACCTGCGAATGGTGGTAAGCGTGGGCAGCGCAGCTTCTATATCTGCCGGACTCGGACGGGCCGGGATGAGACAAAAATCCGCCACCGAAATGGCGCAGCTGCTCAAGTTGTTGTTCGTGGCTGCAGTGTCGACAATTGCGAGCCTGACCCCCTCGGCCCTGAGGCGAGGTATTGCGTGCTCCATTTCAACGCGATCGGCCACCCGATCAACGCGCGGATAGGGGTTGGTGCGCCGTCGGCGCCAACTTGATACCGTGCCTTGCGGATCTGCTTCAATCACGGCAACACGGTTTGCGTCCTCCATCGCAGCGACAGCAAGGCCCACGGTGAGCGTGCTCTTGCCGCTTCCGCCCTTTTGCGTGACCAGAGTGACGACGTACATTCCTGCGTTTCCCCAAATGGTAACGACGCGGGACTTGACGCCCTCTAACAGTCTGCTGAAAAACCTCTCGCCGCAGCGAGAATTTGCTGATTCAATTTTTTATCACGAATCGGTGGGGGGGCGCATGCGCGGCG
>NZ_JBHMET010000062.1:0-12832 GCF_042430365.1 Bradyrhizobium erythrophlei | reverse complement strand
CACCTGCCCAAACACACAGCAATGCTTCAATTTCTGGGCTTTTCAGCAGACTGCTAGAGGGCAGGGAAGCAATCCAGGACGCGATACAAAACTGGATTGCCCTCGGCGCTTTCCTCCCTGGAACTCTGACTAGCGCCAGTAGAAGATGACGCTGGCGATGACGAGCATGGCCGTCACCGCCAGCATTTGCGCAAGCGCTTCCGAGGCCGCCCTCTTGGTGGCTTCCTTCATGCGTTCTCCCTAGACTTCGGGCGTGACTCATCGTTGCGCGAACCGCGCACAAGACGGCCAGATTTTTACTCGGAACACCCCGCGACGAGTATTCGCTTTGATTGAGTCCCCACTCAGCGAATATCGACGTCTTGAAGGTCGATCATCAATGCGGCGGCATTTTGGCTCGGACGTGTTGCTCCCGAGACGGGTGCCGGATAGTGTTTTGGAACCCAACGCGAATGAACAGCACAAGCAAGGTTAGGAAATGGCCCGCATCAACTACTCCGATCCCGCAAGCGCGAGCCCGCGCACCCGCGAAATTCTCGACAAGAACCGCAACGCCAACATCTTTCGCATGATGGCGCATTCGCCGAGCTACTTCGAGCAGTACTGCCGGCTCGGCGGTGCGATCCGCCACAAGGGCGAACTCGATCCCGTCGTGCGCGAACTAGCGATCACGCGCACCGGCATCCTCTGCGAAGCGCCGTACGAGATCGTCGCGCACAAGCGGATCGGCAAGAATGTCGGCGTCACCGACGAGCAGAACGAGGCGCTGGAGAACTGGCAGGCCGCAGCCTGCTTCAACGAGGTGCAGCGCGCGGCGCTCGCCTTCACCGACGAGATCGTCAAGCTGAAGAAGCCGACAGATGCGACCTTCAAGGCGATCGCCGCGAAGCTCTCGCCGGCGGCGCTGATCGAGCTGCAGCTCTCGGTCGGCTTCTACATCATGACCTCGAAATTCCTCGAGACGTTCGAGATCGACATGCAGCCGGTGACCGAGGTGGTGAGCTAGGTTTCGGGCAAGCTGGCTGCCCTCCGTTCCCTCGGGTAGTCGCGCGTGCGGGTCCATTGGCGCTGGCATTTCCGCATCGTCATGGCCGGGCGTGACCCGGCTATCCACGTCTTTTCTTCACGCGGAAACGAAGACGTGGATACCCGGGACAAGCCCGGGCATGACGAGTTTGCGGCGGCCCTGTAAGAACGGGGAGAGGGAGAGGAAAAATCTAGCCCGACGTCAGCAAATCCACCTTGGCATTCGCCACGATCAGGCGGTCGGCCAGGATCTGCGCCAGGTTGCGCATGATGCACTCGCCGGCGCGCGGGTGCTGCTTGCGGAAGCGCTCGAAGTCAGGGATCGCCACCTCGTAGGCAGTCGCCGACATGTCCGCCAGCACGTCGGCCGACCGCCGCGGCTCGAGCAGCGCCATCTCGCCGAACGCCGTGCCGGCGGTCAGCGTCGCGAGGCGGATGCCGTCGGGCAGGGTGACGTGGACGACACCGCTGCGCAGGAAGAACAGCGAGGTCGCCTCGTCGCCGGTGGCGACGATCTTCTCGTTCGGCCGATAGGTCCTGACGGTGCAGAGCGAGGCGAGGTCGGTCAGTTCCTCCGCGCTTAATCCGGCGAGCAGCGGCTGCTCAGAGAGCTCGGTGGTTTCGAGGAAATCGATCGAACCGCCGTAGCGGTAGACGATCTGGTCCTCGGCCCATTCGATCGCGGTGTCGAGCAGGTAGAAATCTCTGATATTGCCGAGCCGGCTGGTCCACTCGCTGATACCAGTCCATTCCCGCGAGGTCCGCTTGATGCCGGACAGCACCACGGTGACGCCGAGCTCGGCGAGTTCCTTGAACGCTTCGGCGACGAGGCGGGCGCCGGCGCGGGTCGTGGCCGTGACGCGGCGCAGGTCGAAGATCACGAATTGCGGGCGCGGCCCGCCGGCGAGGCGCCGCGAGACGTAGTCGACATTGGAAAGCGACAGCGTGCCGACCAGCTCGATCACGCGGACCTCCTGGAAATGCTTCGCCAGGATCTCCTGCTCCTGCGGCCGCCGCACGCGCCGTGACGGGTTCTTGCCGATATTGTAATCGGCGATGATGCTGTGGCGCGCGTCGTCGCTGCGGTTCAGCATGTGCAGGTCGTAGTGCGCCGACAGCGCCTCGCAGACCTCGATGCCGCGCACGCTGTTGCCGTGCTTGTCGAGCTTCGGCGAATAGCTGCCAAGCCCGAGCCGCGCCGGGAGCGCCGCCAAAATGCCGCCGCCGACGCCGCTCTTGGCGGGGATGCCGACGCGGTAGATCCATTCGCCGGCATAGTCGTACATGCCCGACGACGTCATCACCGACAGCGTGCGCGCGATCGCATACGGCGTCACCACCTGCTCGCCGGACACCGGGTTGATGCCGCGGTTGGCAAGGGTGGCCGCCATGACCGCAGTGTCACGCGCGGTGACAAGGATGGCGCATTGCCGGAAATAGACGTCCAGCACCGCCGGCACATTGTCGGTGATGACGCTGTTGGTGCGCAGCAGATAGCCGATGGCGCGGTTGCGGTCCCCAGTCGCGCTCTCGGAGGCATAGACCGCCTCGTCGGCGCCGAGCTCGCGGCCAGCGAAGCGGCTCAGCGCCTGGCGGATGTACTCGAACGCGCCATCGTCCTTGGCGGCGTGGATCAGGCCGGAGCAGGCGATCGCGCCGGCGTTGACCATCGGGTTGAACGGGTGGTTTTCCGCATTCAGCCGGATCGAGTTGAAGGGATCGCCTGACGGTTCGACGCCGATCACGCTCTCGACCCGTTCGGCACCCAGCGTGTCGAGCGCCAGCGCAAACACGAACGGCTTCGACATCGACTGGATGGTGAACGGCACCTTGGTGTCGCCGACCTCGTAGACATGCCCATCGAGCGTGGCCAGGCTGATGCCAAAATGGGCAGGGTCGGCCTTGCCGAGCTCGGGGATGTAATCGGCGACGGCGCCGCCGGTCTCGGGCAAGAACTCTGCGTGGCATTGGTGCAGGAATCGCAGCAATGGCGGCTGCGAACCGGTCCAGTTGATGGTGCTGGCGGTGACGGGAGGAGGCGACTGTTTCATCGCCTTCTGTTGTGCAACGCAATCAAGGCGCGCGCAACTGGTTCGGAACCAGGGACTGGCGGCGCACCATGAGCCGCGCGATCAGGAGTGTCGGTGCGAGGATCGCAAGGCCGAGCAGCGTCACCTGCATCTGCGACAGCGGGTTGATGCCGCCGCCGGGCGTCGCCACCACGAAGCCGCCGATCACGAGCAACACCCGCAGCGGCCATTCCAGCGGCCCGGCGCCGCGGAGATCGCCGACGAAAGCCTGATAGCCTTGGATGCCGCCGCAGATGAAGACAATGCCAAGGCATGCAAGCCCGGTGAGGCCGAGCGCATCGAGATAGGGATTGCTGCCCTGGAGCAGGAGCGCGGGGTTCAGCACAAAGAAGAACGGAATGAAATAGATGATGCTGCCAACCCACATGCTCTCCCATCCCGTTTTCATCGCCGGCGCACCGGCGATGCCGGCCGCGGCAAAGGAGGCGATCGCGACCGGAGGCGTGATCGAGGACAGCATGCCCCAGTAGAAGATGAACATGTGCACGGCCATCTTGTTCAGCCCGAGCTTCTCCAGCGCCGGCGCCACCAGAATGGCGAGGAAAATGTAGCAGGACGTCGTCGTCAGCCCGAGCCCGAGGATCAGGCTGGTGACGGCGCACATGATCAGGAGCAGGAAGGCGTCGCCGCCGGCGATGCTGAGCAGATCGTTGGCGAGGCTCGAGATCACGCCGGTCAGCGAGAATGCCCCGATCAGGAGGCCGCAGCCGGCGAGGATCGCAATCAGCTCGACGAAGGTCTTGCCGTTCAGCTCCAGGAATTGCAGCCAGCGGGCGCCGCTCCAATTCTTGCCCGGAAAGAACTCGTTGAGCGCCGCGAGCAGGCACATGCCCCAGAGGATGGCGTTGAGCACGCCGAACCAGAACATGAGCGCCGTCACTGCGATTGAAACGGCCAGGACCAGCGAATTACCGAGCCGCCACGGCGCCGGTCCCGACCATTGGTGCAGGATCACGAGCAGCACGGAGGCATAGAACGGGGCGTGGCTCTCGCGCTTGAAGTAGAGCAGCATCACCACCAGCACGACGATGACGAACAGGTAATACCAGCCGTCCTTGAACGCGTCCCAGAGCCGCGGCAGCTCGGCGCGCGGAATGCCCCGCAGCTTGTGGCGCGCGGCGTAGGCGTCGACCTGGGCGAACAGGCCGACATAGTAGAGCACCGACGGAATGGTCGCGGCGAGCGCGACATCGGCATAGCTCGTGTTCATGAACTGCGCCATCACGAAGGCGGTCGCGCCGAGCACCGGCGGCGCGAGCACGGCTCCGGTCGAGGCGCAGGCCTCGATCGCGCCGGAATAGGACGGCGTGAATCCCGTCTTTTTCATCGCGGGAATGGTCATGGTGCCGGCGGTGAGCACGTTGGAGACGATGCTGCCGCCGACGGTGCCGAGCAGGCCGGAGGCGAAGACGCAGACCTTGGCGGCACCGCCGCGGAAGGTGCCGCACATCGCGAAGGCGATGTTAATGAAGAACTTTCCGGCGCCGGTCATCATCAGCGCGGTGCCGAACACCAGGAAGCCGATCACCGTGTCGGCAAAGGCCTGGATCGGGATTCCCAGCAGGCTTTCGCCCGAGAGCATGTGATAGGCGGTGGTCTGCTGCAGCGTCGACTGCGTGCCGCGGAAGGGGCCGAGCCATTTGGCATCAGCAAACAGCGGATAGAGGGTGAACGGCAATACGCTGAGCAGCAGGCTCCAGCCGCCGGTGCGGCGCAACGCCTCCATCAATACGAACCACATGACAAGCCCGGCGGCGACGACATTGGTCGGTGCGCCATCGAACTCCCAGCCGAACTGCGCGGCCTTGCGGATGTTGAGCATCAGCCAGATCGCCGAGCCGAAGGTCGCTGCGAACAGGACGAGGTCGTACCAGGGAATGCGGTCGAGCGGGGCGGTCTCCGTTCCCGGGAAGATCAGGAACGTGAAAGGCAACATCAATGCGATCAGCAGGTAGAAATACTCTGTATTCAGCTGCGTGTAGTCGATGAAGAAGCGCAGCGAGAATTGCTGGTTGACGCACAGCAGGATGGTGGCGGCCGTGACAACGATCAAGGCCCAACGCCACGCGCCCCGCAACGTGCGCACGCGGGTGACTTCGGACTCCTGCAAGTCCGCCGCGGCGGAGAGATGCGGATCGTCGAACTCGACCTTCTTCGCCGGCAGGGCCGTCGCGCTATCGGACATCACGCATCCCCCAATGCTGTTCGTTTTCGCGGTGGCCCGGCGGCCGTCACTCAAAACCGTTCGGCATGTTGGCTTTCGCCAGCGCCGCGCCGCGCGCCTTCATCCAGCCGTCGAGGAAGGCCTTGTCATCGGACGGCGGATTGGACTTGCCATAGTCCGCCCAGGCCGCGATCAGCACCTCCTGGCGCTTGAAGAGCGCGTTGTTGTGGGCATCCTGCTCGGCCGTCCATTGCCCGGCTTCCTTCAGCGCCTTCACCGCGCCCGGATGCACCGGCACCACCCAGTTCTTGGTCTGCCGGTCGGCGCCAAGGCCGGCGGCACCAGGGGCTGCGTCCTTGTAGGCATCGTAGTTCGCGATCATCGCCTTCGTGATCGCATAGATCTGGTCGGCCGGCTGCGCGGCGTAGGCGACGAAGATCGGATAGGGGTAGTTGCCGAGTTCGACCGGTTTCTCCGGCGAGATGCCGGCGCCGCAGGTCGCGGTCTGCGGGAAGAAGAACGAGCCGACCTTTTGCACCCGCGCCCAGCCGTCCTTGTCGTTGGCGGGCAGCGGCGGCCAGATCAGGCCGCGCGGCGAGGTTTCGGCCTCCTTGGCGGGGCCGGTGATGGTGGTGCCGAAGGCGGCGTCGGTGTCGTTGTTGATCAGGCCTTTCCACATCGCGCCGTAGCTTGCGAACTCGACGACCTTGACGTCGTTCTGCGTCAGGCCGCCGAAGGCGAGCATCGCGAGCGAGTTCTGGTTGAGCGCGGGCGAGCCGACCACGAAGCCGACGCGCTTGCCCTTGAGATCCTTGATCTCCTTGACGCCGGCATCGGCCGCGACGCCGAGCGCGGCGGAATTGCAGTCGACCGACGACAGCAAGAGTTGCAGCGGCTGCGGACCCCATTCCTTGGCGCCGAATTCAAACACGCCTTCCTGCGCGAAATAGGTGCCCGATCCCATCGCGGACGAGATCGCGCGCTTGGCGCGCAGCGGCGCCAGGCGCGCGACGTCGTTGCCGGCCGGCAGCACACGGACGTCGGTGCCGTATTTGTCCTTCATCATCTTGCCGACGCCGACCGCGATGTTGAAGCCGGCGGTGCCGGTATCGTAGGCGGTCACCGCCATGGTCGGCGGCAGCTTGATGTCCTCGGCCGAGGCGGGCAGGGCTGCGAGTGCGGAAAGGCCGGCAAGCGCGGCGGGCGCAAGCGCCATCAGCCGATGAATCATATTTCCTCCCTTTGTTTCGCTGTGCGAAACTTTTCGTGTCCGGGATGATCGCATCGCGAAATTGCGATGGCAACGCTACCTCCGGCGCATGCCGGCGATATGAGCCGTTGCGTCACCAGACAGATTGTCGCGGGTGAAAGATTGAGCAGGCGCGTCAGGTCTCGACGATCGCGATCGCCTGGCCTTCGGCGATGACGTCGTCGATTTTGACCAGAATCGACTTGATTTTGCCTGCTGTCGTCGATGTGACGGGGATTTCCATCTTCATGGCTTCGACGAACGCGATGTCGTCGCCATCGCCGATGCTGCTGCCGGCTTGAACAGGAAGCGCGCACACGCGCCCGGCAACTTCGGTCACGACCTTGATCTCTGGCATTCCACTCTCCGATACCGTCTTGCGGAAATTTCATCCGGCGAACGGCTTTTTGTTGTGGCGACAGATTGCCTGAGGTAGCTTGTTCTGCAAGCGGAATTTTATTCCGTATGGCGGAATGGAGCCAAAAGATATGGGACGGCGCTCGGAACGGCTTAGCAGGCAGGGAATGCTCGCCAGTGAGACTGGCGATGGCGATGTCATCCAGGTGGTGTCGCGCGCGTTTGACGTGTTGCGGTGCTTTGAAGGGCACGAGGCGCGGCTCGGCAATCTTGAGATCTCGAACCGCTGCGGATTGCCGCGCTCGACGGTGTCGCGACTGACGCACACGCTGACGCGGATGGGACAGCTCGTCTATCTGCCGCGCGATCAGAAATATCGCATCGGCCCGAGCGCGGTGGCGATGAGCACCACGATGATGAAGGGGCTGCAGCTTCGCAACCTGATCCGGATGCGGCTGCAGGAAGTCGCCGACCTGTTGCCGGGCACGGTCGGCTTCGTGATCCCCGACCGCTTTCAGATGGTCTATCTCGAATTCGCGCGCGCGGCGAATGCGCTCGGCCTGCACGAGACCACCGGCAGCCGGATCTCGATGGCGACCACGGCCGCCGGCCACGCCTATACCGCTGCGCTCGATCCCGCCGTCGGTGACGCGCTGATCGCGGAGATGGAGCGCGAGATGCCCGACGGCGCGAAGCTGTTGACGCCGCGCATCGAGGCCAACCGGCAGCATCTGCGCGAGCACGGCTATGTCGTCGCCTGCGGCCTGTGGAGCCCGCACATCAACGGCGTCGCGGTGCCGCTGTGGTCGCCGCAGTACCAGACCTATGTCGTCACCACGATCGGCCTCTTGTCTGCGATGTATGACGAGAAGCGGCTGCATCGGGAAGTCGCGCCGCAGATGGTCGAGCTCGGCGCCGCGCTGGGCAGCCTGCTCGAAGGCGCCGATGGCGATATTTTCACCAACCGGCTCGATCGCAAATCGCTTCCGGTGACCGCTCATAACAACAACAAAATCATCAGGACGGAGGCAATGAATGACCTGGAAGCCGGAACTCGACGACCTCGCCCGGCGCGAAGCGTTCGCGCGGGAGATGGGAGGCGTTGACAAGGTCAAGCGACAACGCGACCAGGGCCGGCTGACCGTCCGCGAGCGCATCGACAAGCTCGTTGACCCGACAAGCTTCCACGAGGTCGGTGCCATCTCCGGCATCGCCGAATATGACGAGAATAACGAGCTCAAGCACCTGACGCCGGCGAACTGCGTGTTCGGCCGCGCCAGGGTCGACGGCCGCACCGTGGTCGTGGTCGGCGACGACTTCACCGTGCGCGGCGGCTCGGCCGACGCGTCGATCTCCGCCAAGCCGCTGATGGCAGAGGAGATGGCGCACGATTTCCGCCTGCCGATCATCCGCGTGATCGAAGGCTCCGGCGGCGGCGGCTCGGTGAAGACCATCGAGACCAGGGGGGCGGCCAATCTGCCCGGCGGCGTCGGCGGCACGCGCGCCTACTGGTTCACGCTCGCCAATCTGGCGCGCGTGCCGGTCGTCGGCCTCGGCCTCGGCTCGGTGGCGGGCCTTGGCGCTGCGCGACTGGCCGCGACGCATTATTCTGTCATGACGAAGAACTCGGCGATGTTCGTCGCCGGGCCGCCGGTGGTGAAGCGGCTGGGCCAGGATCTGACCAAACAGGAGCTCGGCGGCGCTGATATCCAGACCCGCGCCGGCGGGATCGACCAGGCCGTCGAGACGGAAGAGGAGGCGTTCGAATACGCCAGGCGCTTCCTGTCCTATCTGCCGTCGTCGGTCTACGACCTGCCGCCGACCATTCCCTGCACTGACGATCCTGAACGCGCCGAGGAGTCGCTCTTGAAGGCGGTGCCGCGCAATCGCCGGCAGGTCTACAAGATGCGCCCGATCATCGAGGCCGTCGTCGACAAGGGCTCGTTCTTCGAGGTCGCCGCGAATTTCGGCCGTCCCGTCATCACGGGCCTGGCGCGGATCGAGGGCAGGGCCGTGCTGCTGCTCGCCAGCGATCCCTTCCACTACGGTGGTTCGTGGACCGCGGACGCCTGCCAGAAGGTGATCCGCTGGGTCGACTTCGCCGAGACCTTCCATCTGCCGGTGGTCTACCTGATGGATTGCCCCGGCTTCATGATCGGGCTCGAGGCGGAGAAGACCGCCACCATCCGGCACGGCGTGCGGGCGATGGCGGCGGTCAACCAGAGCACGGTGCCCTGGTGCACCATCATCATCCGCAACGCCTTCGGCGTCGCCGGCGTGGTGCACCAGCCGGCCAACCGCTTCTCGATGCGCTACGCCTGGCCGTCGGCCTATTGGGGCTCGCTGCCGCTGGAAGGCGGCATCGAGGCGGCCTACCGCGCCGAGATCGACGCCGCCGAAGATCCTGCGGCAAAGCTGCGCGAGATCGAGGACCGCCTCAACAAGCTGCGGTCGCCGTTCCGCTCGGCCGAGAAGTTCTGGGTCGAGGAGGTGATCGATCCGCGCAAGACGCGCTCGCTGCTCTGCGAGTTCGCGCGTCTGGCCGAACCGATCCGCACCGCCGGGCCGCCGCGCAACATGTCGACGCGGCCGTAACGAGACGAGTGGCGAATGGCGAGGAGCGAAATACGCTGCGCCATTCGCCATTCGCTATTCCCCATTCGCTTCGTCACGCCGCGACCGGATTCGCCTGGACCGCTGGCTTCGGCCGCGAGATCGCCAGCACAATCAGCGATGCGATCACGCACAGTGCGCCGGCTATGAAGAAGGCGGGCAGGTAGCTCGCATAGATCGTCCGCGACAGGCCCGCGCCGAACGCCGCGGTGCCGGCGCCGAGCTGGTGGCCGGCGAAGATCCAGCCGAAGACCAGATTGGCGCGCTCGGCGCCGAAGCGCTGCGCGGTGAGGCGCACCGTCGGCGGTACCGTCGCGATCCAGTCGAGCCCGTAGAACATCGCAAACAACGACAGGCCGTAGAACGAGAAGTCGGAGAACGGCAGGAACACCAGCGACAGCCCGCGCAGGCCGTAATACCAGAACAACAGCCAGCGATTATCGTAGCGGTCGGACAGCCAGCCCGAGATGATGGTGCCGAAGAAATCGAAGATGCCCATCGCCGCGAGCAGGCTTGCGGCCTGCACCTGCGGGATGCCGAAATCGAGGCACATCGGGATGAGGTGGACCTGGACCAGGCCGTTGGTCGAGGCGCCGCAGATGAAGAAGGTCGCGAACAGGATCCAGAACACCGACGACTTCGAGGAGTCGCGCAGCGTGCCGAGCGCGGCCGCCATGATCGGCGCGTTGGCGGGCGGCGGCGCCGACAGCGGCGCCGTGCCCTCATCGCCGAACGGACGCTGCCCGACATCGCTCGGCCGGTCGCGCATCACCATCAGCACGGCAAACGCCGCGACACCGAGCATGACGCAGACCAGCGCCAGCGCGACCCGCCAGCCGTAGCGCTCGGTGAGCGTCGCCAGTAACGGCAGGAAGGCGAGCTGCCCGGTCGCAACGCTCGCGGTGAGGATGCCGACCACGAGGCCGCGCCGCGCCACGAACCAGCGCGCGGCGATCGTGGCGCCGAGCACCAGCGCGGTCATGCCGGTGCCGATCCCGATCACGACGCCCCACAGCAGCATGAGCTGCCAGACCTGCGTCATGAACAGCGACGCCAGCAATCCGGAGACGACGATCAGTTGGGCGGCCAGCGTCACGTTGCGCAGCCCGTAGCGGTTCATCAGCGCGGCGGCGAAGGGCGCCATCAGCCCGAACAGGATGAAGCGGATCGACAGCGCGGAGGAAATCTCCGCGGTGGTCCAGCCGAATTCCTTCTGCAGCGGCACGATGAAGACGCCGGGCGCGCCGACGGTGCCGGCCGAGATCAGCGTGGCGAGGAAAGTCACGCCGACCATCACCCAGCCATAATGGATGTTGCGGCGGGCGAGGGTTGCAGCAAGCCAGTTCGAGATCATGGGGCCCCAGTTGACTTCGATGAGAATGAGTTTGGTGGATATAATGACATGAGGGAACTATGTCTAAAATGACATAGTTCCCTCAATTTCGGACTCTGTCGTCGCGCTAGTGCGTGACGCGCTCGACCGCGATCGCGGTGGCCTCGCCGCCGCCGATGCACAGCGCGGCGACGCCGCGCTTGAGGTTCTGCGCTTCGAGCGCGTGCAGCAGCGTCACGATCAGCCGGGCGCCGGTGGCGCCGATCGGGTGACCGAGCGCGCAGGCGCCGCCATTGATGTTGAGCCGGTCGCGGGGAATCCCGAGGTCGCGTTGCGCGGCCATCGCGACCACCGCAAATGCTTCATTGATCTCGAACAGGTCGACATCGCCGACGCTCCAGCCGACCTTGTCGAGCAGCTTTCTGATCGCCGGGATCGGCGCTGTCGTGAACCATTGCGGTTCCTGGCTGTGGGTGGCGTGGCCCTTGATCTCCGCGAGCACCGGCAGCCCGTCGCGATCCGCCAGCGAGCGCCGGCTCAGGATCAGCGCCGCGGCGCCGTCGGCATTGGCGGAGGAGGCGGCCGGCGTGATGGTGCCGTTGGCGCGGAACGCCGGCTTCAGACCGGGGATCTTGGCCGGATCGACCTTCAGCGGGTGCTCGTCATTGGCGATGACGCGGGGGCCGGCCTTCTCGGCAAGCGTGATCGGCGCGATCTCGGCCTTGAAGGCGCCGCCCTCGACCGCCTTGCGGGCGCGGCTCAGCGTCTCCATCGCGAAAGTGTCCTGGTCGGCGCGGGTGAACTGGTAGGCCTCGGCGGTCGCCTCGCCGAAATCGCCCATCGAGCGGCCGGTCTCGTAGGCGTCCTCGAGCCCGTCCATCATCATGTGGTCGATGATGCGATCGTGGCCGGCGCGGTAGCCGCCGCGCGCCTTTTGCAGCAGATAGGGCGCGTTGCTCATGCTCTCCATGCCGCCGGACACCACGATCTCGGCCGAGCCGGCCTTGATGATGTCGTGGGCGAGCATCGTCGCCTTCATGCCGGAGCCGCAAACCTTGTTGACCGTGGTGGCACCGGTGGCGTCAGGCAGTTTTGCGCCGCGCGCGGCTTGCCGGGCTGGGGCCTGGCCCTGGCCGGCCGGCAGCACGTTGCCCATGAACACCTCGTCGATTCTTTCAGGCGCGAGTTTCGCCCGGTCCAGCGCCGCGCCGATCACGTGCGACCCAAGCTTGTGCGCCGACAACGGCGAGAGCTCGCCCATGAAGCGGCCGAGCGGAGTGCGGGCGGCGGACAGGATGACGACGGGATCGGCCATGACAGGACTCCTTTGGAGGTCGGAGATTCTATTGAATTATATGCATCATATGATTCGACGCAAAAAATGCAACGGTGACAGGCATGACAAAATGTCGTGTTCACATGATTTGGATCGGGAGCGCGGCTTCGCGTTCTTCGACTGTTGCGAGTAGGGCGCAGCAACAGCGCCGTCGTCCCGGCCTAGTGCGCAATTGCGCACGGGGGCCGGGACCGATACTCCGCGGCAGCTGTTGTAGGTGGGACTCGTCGTTCGGCATCGCGCACCAATCAACATTTGTGGTTATGGGTCCCGGCCTTCGCCGGGACGACGGCGAGTTTGTTGCGCGGGCTGCTAGCCACACACACGCGTTCTCGCGGCACGATGTGTCCGAGGTTTCTCAAAACATCCGCCGCTCTGCAAGTAGAGGGCGCAGGGAAAGCCGGGTTCGCACCCATGGGTCCCGTGCAACAAAAAGCACGGGGGTAGGACCACAGGTGAAACCGGATACACACCGGCTTTCCCTGCACAATGGTTTTACGGTTTCCTTCGTGCTCTCCCCGGCGAGACCGGGCTTGTTTGCCACCGTCTTCCCACCGTCTTCGCAGGACGTTTCGCGTCTTGCGAGGAGACACCAACCACTGGGGCGATCGTGCCCCGTGGCGTGGTGTAGCTGAGTGCGGATCACCACGTTCGCCGGCATGGG
>NZ_JBHMET010000061.1:0-5342 GCF_042430365.1 Bradyrhizobium erythrophlei | reverse complement strand
CGCGCCGGGTGGAACGATGCCTTCCTCTTCGAACTCCTCGGCCACATGCGATAGCCCTGCAAGAGACTGGGAGGGAAGATGAGATTGATGCGATATCGCGCGCGGCGACTTGCGCCCTAAGCTTGGTTGAGAGCTTAATTTTGCTTCCCGCCTTTTCCAATTTCAGTTATGCAATCTGCAGCAGGCAGTCTTAGGAAATGGACCTTGCCTCTTTCTCGAGTTATCTGATTGGCTTGGTCCATGTGCATGGACCTTGGATCATCGCCGTCGTTGTCGCGCTAGAAAGCGCCGGCGTGCCCCTTCCCGGAGAGACAATCCTTGTTGCTGCTGCTCTCTTGGCCGCCACCACCAATCAGATCGACATCGCTGTCGTTGTAGCCGCGGCGGCTGCAGGTGCGATCGTCGGAGACGGGATCGGATACATAGTCGGGCGCCGCTTCGGACCGCCGCTTCTTCGCAAACACGGGCGATACATTCATCTCGATGAAAACCGATTGTTGATCGGTCGATATCTGTTTTTTCGGTATGGGAACGCTGTCGTGTTTTTTGGCCGCTTTGTCGCGGTGCTGCGAATGTTTGCAGCTTTGCTTGCTGGCGCCAATAGCATGCCGGCGGCTCGCTTTTTCTTCTTCAACATCACTGGGGGCATCTGCTGGGCGTGTCTCTTCGGCTTCGGTGCCTACGCAGTCGGAACCGAAATCCACAAGATTTCTGAAGCGTTGACCCTGGTGTCACTGGGATTGTTTGTTGCCGTTGGATCCGCACTTTCGATCATCATTCGGCGATATGAAATTGTGCTTCTTCGTCAGGCCGAGCGCAGGTTACCGGATCGCTGATGCAAGTGGCCCATTTCGACCAGCCCCATCGCTGATCAACATGTCGGCCGTCAGGGGGAGACCGGCGCCGACCACGCGCCGATCACCCTCGAAGTGACCGTGCGCCACATCCGCCGCACGCTGTCGCGCGACGAGGGCGAGGATTTGATCCTGCGCGCCTATATGAGCGAGGATTTCCGCGAGGGGATGGACGCCTTCCTCAACAAACGGACGCCGAACTGGAAGGGCAAGTAGCACCAGAGGCGCCCGCCACGATCACGTGCAGCAGCAAAGCTTGCTGAATCGGTCCAAGACGATCCGAATCGGACGTTTGACACGGAAGGGCTTTGCTGAAGTCATGATACCGAAAAAACGCGCATCGGCCTGTCGTAACCTTTGATAGTTCGTTCGCCGACACTGTCGACTACGAAAGATTTCCTCACGGCTTCGGCAAGAACAGGATCAAGCAAGATCTGTGCGTCAACAGCCAAGCCGCAAAGGCGTGACGCAACGTTGATGACGCTGCCGATCGCGGTGTAGTCGATGCGACCTTCGTAACCCACCGTGCCAACCGTCGCCGGACCCATCGCCGCGCCGACGCCGAAACCGATTTTGTGCCCTGCGCCCCGCCAACTGATAATCAGCGATTGCACGGCAGACTGCATATCGATGGCGAGACGCACACCCCGCGTCGCGGGTTCATCGCACTCAATGGGCGCATTGACCAGGACCATTAATCCGTCTCCGGCGAAGCCCGTGAGCGTCGCTTGGTGTCGGGTAATCACCGATCCCAGTGCGGTATAATATTCACTCAGCACGCCCATGATAGTCTCAGGGTCGGCCTGGGCTGAAAACGCCGTGAAACCGCGCAGATCGCCGAAGATGGCAACGACTTCGCGGCGCTGTCCGTCGAGCAATCCCTGGTTTCCCCTATCCTCGACAAGCTCTGCCACTTGGGGCGCCAGAAACCGCTTCAACCGGTTGATGCGTTCGGACTTTTCCTTCGAGACTGCGAGTTCTGCCGCCATATCGTTGAACCGGTTGGCGAGGTGTTCTAACTCGTCGCCACTGGTCATCTCGATCCGGTGCTCGAACTGACCCGCGCCGATGCGTTGCACGCCTTCCTCAAGTTGACGGATGGGCCCGGACATTCGACGGGCCAACCACCAGGCGAGGGATATCGCAAAGAGCGTGCCGACTACCAGCAGCGCGAGCGAGCGCCACAGAGCCGCGCGAATCGGCGCGAAGGCTTCTGCCACCGGTTGCTGCGCGATCACTGTCCAATCGACACCTGCCGTTCTGGCCGAGGTGGCAATCGCCGACCTGCCGTCGGCATCGCTGGTGACCACTGCGGCTCCGTTGGCGGCAGCCACAGCAGCCCTTAGCGATCCGAAGCCCTCGGAGGCGGCATTGCCGCGTAGCACTTGGCTGATGTCCGGGTGAGCGATCAGCCGGCCTGAATCGTCGATTACGAAGGCATGGCCGGTTTCGCCGATCTTGATTGCAGCAATCACTTCCTGAATCAATTTCAGGTTGATGTCGGCAATGACGATTCCAGCGGCAGCGCGATTGCCCGCCACTGCGATGGTCATATATGGCTCGGAATCATGCTCATATCGCACGGGGCCGAACCAGACCTTACTGGCGTGTGCGCCCTTGACTGCTGGATCGGACGCCATGGAGGCGCCGAGCCCTATCCGGTTCACATCCTGTCGAGAGATGAAGGCGCGCTCTCTATCCATTCCGTCGACCAATGTAATGGACGATATCGCCGTGACCTGGCGTAACAGGCGTAAGGCATCAATGCGATGGCGCTCCTCGTCACCAGCCATCCAAGGCAACTGGACAACCCAGCCGAGCTGATCACGAATGCCATCAATGAAGGTCTGGATGCGCTCGGCGGCCGAGCGAGACTCGGCTTGCAAAAGTTCGTTGAGGGCGGCGCGTTGAGCGCGGTAACCGAACCAGGCTTCGCTGGTTGCGCCCAGCAATAGCGGGGCTACAACGGCAATAAGCAACGTGACGAAGTATTTCAGGAACAACGAACGCCGCGGCGTTCGCCAATGCGAGGGCGGTGATTGATCGGTGCTCACTGGGTCACCTCGGTCCTGCATCACTGTCCTGACGTGGCCGAAAACCATCGCAAGTCGGCAAAGCCGTGTCGAGTCACCCTATCGAAGTAGGCCAATCGGCCCTGGTCGAACAGAAAGCCAAGACCGCCGACGCGAGATGTGATACCGCTTGGTGAGGCTCACCCGGCGGGTGAGCCATGATGCGATGACTAGAATTTATTGCTCAACTCAGAATTGCTCTGCTCGTAGCGATCCCAGCGTGTCTCAACCTGTCGAGCCAGGCTTCGGCTCTGTGAGCGCGATCACTCGCTTGACGAAGAGCTTGTTGTAAACGACCGGTATCTCACAGCATTCAGAGGTTGGTTTCATTCGACAACATTTGAGACGGCAATGAAGCGACGCAATTTTCTTGCCGGGCTGTTGGCCGGGCTGATTGTGACTGGTTGGCCGGGCTGATTGTGACTGGGGGGCGTGCCCAAGCGCGTGCGGATTTCCATACTTCACAGCGGTTTCCCGAACCGAACGCCGATCCACTACCTCTTCGAGGCTCTCAGCAAGCTTGGCCTGGAGGACGGCCGCACCGCGACAATCGATCTGCTGGGCGGGGAAGGAGACACCAATCGGCTGAGGGCTCTCGTCGCACAGATCGGAGCACAAAAGCCGGATGTGATCATTGCGATCACTTCGCCGGCCGTGGTCGCACTCAAGGAGGCCAAGCTGACGATCCCGGTCGTGTTTGCCTTCGTGCCTGATCCGGTCGGGCTTGGGATCGTGGAAAGTCTCGCGCAGCCCGGCGGTAACTTCACCGGAGTGACCTATAGCGAGTCCGCGCTGGGGGGAAAGCGGCTTGAGTTGCTTCTTGAAGCTGTTGCCGGGACGACAAAAGTCGCCGTATCTTGGAACCCTTCGTTTCCTGGGCATGCTGACGCCCTGGAGAATATCCGTGCAGCGGCTTCGGCGCGCCGCATAGAAGTCTTTTCATGTGAGATCAAAGGCTTGGAGGACCTCGAGGCGGCGTTCGACGATGCCGTACGATCGAAGGCACAAGCCGGTGTCTTCATGGCTGACAACGTGATGTTCGGAAACCGGAAGCGAGTCGCAGAACTCGCGCTTCAGCAGCGCCTCCCCACCATTCACTCCTTTCCTCCGGAGGTCGAGGATGTCGGCTTGATGTTTTATGGGCCCAGCAATGGCGAGAACTACCAGCGCGCCGCCGCGTTGACCGAAAGAATTCTCAAAGGCAAACGTCCGGGCGAGATCCCAGTCGAGCGGCCGACAAAATTTGAGCTGATCGTCAACCTGAAGACCGCGAGGGCACTGGGCTTGACGATCTCCGAAGCCTTCCTGCTGCGCGCCGACCGGGTGATCGAATAGGTGCGCCAGCCGCAAGCTGGTGCGATCCAGCCGGTGAAAGTCCGGCCCAAGTAAGGCGTAGCGTCCGCTTGGTAGCGAGTGTTGCGTGGCCACTGGCGACAGTGGTTGCGAAGCGTACACAGCGATTGCATGGGGTGTGGGATTGAGCCACGAAAGATCAGATGTCGCAGGGGCCGAGGGTTTCTATTCGCTCGAAGGCAACATGTGCGGCACCGTCATGCGAGGTGCTGACGCCCTGCCGGGGTCTAAGGCCACATCACGTGCAAAAGGATCGCATCGGAAGCTGGGAGGTCTCGGGTCTGACCGGAACGGCATAGCCGTTGCCGGCCCGCATCGGGAAGGTGAGGAGCCATAGCCGATGATGAACGGACCCGAGAAGTCGGACTCCGCCATAGTAGCGACGAAGCCGGCGAACAAAGCGGAGCCCTCTGCGGAGCGATCTGCAGGGGAGCCCTACGCAGCGGAGCCGGTGGAGCGAAGGGCGGGGACCAAGGGGAATGCGGGCCAGCAAAGCACGCGCCGGACACAGAGTCGGGAAAGCGTGTCACAGGCGCTGGAACGCATACGGAAAGTCGCGAGAGAAAGGAACAAGGAGAAGTTCACCGCGCTCCTCCACCACATCAACATTGATCTACTCGAAGAGGCGTTCTTCGAACTCAAGAAGAACGCAGCATCCGGCGTGGATCGGCTGACGTGGAAGGACTACGAGGCAGACCTTGAGCGCAATCTCAAGGACTTGCACGCACGGGTCCAACGGGGAGCGTATCGGGCACTGCCGAGCCGACGGGTCTACATCCCCAAGCCGGATGGCCGACAGCGTCCGCTCGCGGTCGCAGCCCTGGAGGACAAGATTGTCCAACGGGCGGTGACCGCACTGCTGAACGCGATCTATGAGGAAGACTTCCTCGGGTTCAGTTACGGATTTCGACCTGGCCGCAGCGCCCATGATGCAACGGACGCGCTCTGCGTGGGGATCCACAGCAAGAAGGTGAGCTTCATTCTGGACGCCGACATCCGGTCGTTCTTGGATGTTGCGTCATACTACACCTTCAGTTTTTTTGAGAGGGTCGAAGAGGTCTGG